>CAXULL010000009.1:0-143560 GCA_964251895.1 uncultured Friedmanniella sp. | reverse complement strand
CCGGCGGTCACCCCGCGCGAGAGCGTCCTCTGGAAGATCAGGAAGAACACCAGCGTCGGGAGCAGGGAGAGCAGCGAACCGGCGTTCAGCACGGTGACGTTGATGCTGTTCTGCCCTTGCAGGGTGGCCAGGGCGATCGGGACGGTCTGCGCGGACTGGTCGGACAGGAGCACCAGCGGGATGTAGAACTCGTTCCAGGTCCAGATGAAGAAGAAGACGACGAGCACCGACAGGGTCGGCCGCAGGATCGGGAAGACGACGGACGTGAGGATGCGCCACCGGCCCGCCCCGTCGAGCGCGGCGGCCTCGAGGAGCTCCTTCGGAACGGTCGACGTCACGCTCGCCAGCAGGTAGGTGCCGAACGCGCCCTGCAGCACGGTGAAGACGATCACGACGCTCCACACCGTGTTGAAGGTGCCGGTCGCCTGCGCCCCGTAGAAGAGCGGGTAGATCAGCGACTCCTGCGGCAGCATGGTCGCGAGCAGGAAGAGGGCGAGCAGCACCCCGCTACCCCGCACCCGTCCGATCCCGATCGCGTAAGCGCTCACCAGCGAGAGCGTCGCGCCCAGCACGGCCACCAGCGTCGAGATCACGACCGAGTTCCAGAGCGCGCGGGGGTAGTCCACGATCTGCAGGTACTGCGTGAAGGAGTCGAGGCTGAAGGTGGTCGGCAGCGCGAGCGGCCCGTGCGCGGAGTAGTCCCCGCCCGTCTTGAAGGCGTTCACCACGAGCAGCAGGACCGGCGCGAGGATCAGCAGGGCGAAGAGCGCCGCGGCGGCCAGCACGACCCAGCGCAGGCCTGAGCGTCGGCGCCGTCGGTCCGGCCCCGTCGAGCCCCGTGGGGACGGCGGTGGCACCGGCGAGACGGGCTCCGCGGCGGACAGGGTCGCGGCGCTCACCGGCCGACCTCGGCACGGTCGGCGCGACGCTGCACGACCAGCATGGCGATGGCGATGACGAAGATCACCGCGGACATCACGGTGGCGATCGCGCTGCCGTAGCCGACCTTCGAGAGCTCGAAGAAGTTGCGGTACGAGTAGTAGGACGGCACGATCGTGGAGCCCTCGGGACCGCCCCCGGTCAAGATCAGGATGGGAGCGAACACCTTCAGCGCCCCGACCGTGGCCGTGATCACGACCACGAACACCTCGGGACGGATCTGCGGGATCGTGATCGCCCCGAACCGGCGCCACCAGCCCGCCCCGTCGAGCGCCGCCGCCTCGTAGAGCTCGGGGTCCACGCGCTGCAGCGCCGCCATGAAGATCACCACGGGATAGCCGATCTGCAGCCACACCAGCACGAGCATCACCGCGTAGACGGCGATCCCCGGGTCCCCGAGCCAGTCCGGTGGGTTCTGCACGCCGGCCGCGCCGAGGACGGCGTTCAGGAGGCCGCCGTCGGCCGCGAGCACCCAGCTCCAGATGAAGCCGGCGACCGCGACGGGGAGGATCTGCGGCAGGTAGTACGTCGCCCGCAGGACAGCGGCGACGCGTGAGCCGAACTCGCGGCCGAGGTAGTCGAACAGGACCGCGGCGAGCACGAGCCCGATCAGCGTCGGGATCACCACGAGTGCGATGATCATGAAGACGGAGTTCTTGAACGCCGACCAGAACTGGTGGTCCGCGAGCAGGTCGGTGTAGTTCCCGAGGCCGTACCAGCGCATCGGGGCGAGGCCGCCCTTCCACTGGAACAGGCTGTAGTAGACGTTCATCGCGAACGGCAGCAGGACGACCAGGAGCAGGCCTGCGGCCATCGGCAGCAGGTACCACCAGTAGGCGTGCTGCCGGACGTGGCGTGACCGGGGTGCGACGCCCGGCAGGGAGACGGTCATGCGGGTTCCTTCGGTCGAGCGGGAGCGGGGCGGAGGTCGTCCGCCCCGCCGGGTGAGCGCGCTGTCAGCCCTGCTTGACGGTCCTGCGCCCGTCGTCGTAGAACGACTGGAGCTTGGCGAGGTACTGCTCCGCGGTCTCGGTCCGGTTGGACATCGCGCCCATGTTCGACTGGATGAAGTCGAGGAACCCGGGCACCGGGTAGTCGGGGTAGAAGGTGAGCGTGTCGGCCTTCACGAGCTCGTCGAAGCGGGTCGTGAACTGCTGCGTGACAGGGTTCGTGATCTTGGTCGTGTCGCCGGCGAGCGGCAGCCCGCCGAGCTCGCCGATCTTGTTCTGCACCTCCGGCGACAGCGTGGTGTCGATCCACTCGTAGGCGAGGTCCTTGTTCGCCGACTTCGCCGGCACACCCCAGAGGTGGCCGGACGACCCCATGGTCATCTTCGCGCCGGGCAGGGTGAAGTAGCCCCAGTCGAACGTGGCGTCCGCCCGCGTGCGGGCGAAGGACCCGTTGTTCCAGATGAGCATGCCGGTCTTCTGGGAGAGGAAGTTCACGATCGCCTGCTCGTAGCTCAGGCCGCCGAGCTTGGTGCCGAGGTAGTCCTTCGCGATCCAGTCCTGGAACGTCTCCGTCCCGCGCTTCCAGGGGTCGGCGGAGAAGTCGACCGGGTTGCGCAGGAACATGAAGTCGTCGATCGAGGTGCGGTCGGCGTTCGCGGACACCAGCGAGTACCAGACCCACATCTGGTTGAAGCCCTGGCTCGTCGCCGCGGAGCTCGAGACGGGGGTGGTCCCGGCCGCCTTGAGCTTGTCCATGGCCTGGACGAACTCGTCCATGGTCGTCGGCTCGGCCGTGATGCCGGCCTTCTTGAACAGCGCCTTGTTGTAGTAGAACATCACGTACTCGCCGATGTTCGGGACGCCGTACCAGCTGCCCGACCCGGCCTCGCCGGTCTCGCTGTACTTCGCGAACGCCTGCATCGACCCGGTGACCTTGTCGCCCCAGCCGTACTTCGCGACCGCGTCGTCGAGCGGGTCCAGCAGCCCCTGGCTGGCGAGCTGGCCGCCGTCGGCGTTCCCCTTGTTGAACTCGACGACGTCGGGCACCGAGCTGCCGCCCAGCACCAGCTTGGCGTTCTTGCGGAAGGCGTCGAAGCTCGTGGTCTCGAAGGTGACGTCGAGCTCCGGGTGCTTCTGCTTGAAGAGGTCCAGCGCGAGCTGCCAGCCCTGGCTCTGCGCGGAGGTCTTGTCCTCGTACTGCACGATCTTGAACGCCTTCGAGGTCGACCCGCCGCCGGGCGAGCCGCAGCCCGCCAGCCCGGTCGCGACGGCGCCCGCCGCGGCGACGCCGAGGAAACCTCTCCTGGTGAGTGTGTTCACGTCTGAGCTCCTTTGCTTCGAACCGGTCTCCGACGGCCGGAGGTCGGGGTGGTGCCTGGTCGAGGGCGTGCGGATCCGCGCCCGCGCGTCGACCTGGTCGCGCGGGTTGAGGTGGAGGTGGAGAGGGGCCCTAGCCGGGCTGCCGCCTGCGGCGGTGCCGGCTCATGGCGCGCCCTGGGCGGGCGGCGCCACGGATCCCCGCTCGACGAGCGGGCAGGGCATCAGCACGCCCTCGGCCGGTGCTCCGGGCAGCTCGCCGCGCACCCGTCGCAGCGCACGTCCGGCGGCCCAGGTCCCCATGGCGGCATGGGGCAGCTGGACGGTGGTGAGGCCGGGGGACAGCGCCTCGGCCACGAACTGCTGGTTGTCGAAGCCGACGACCGAGAGGTCCCGCGGCACGCGCAGACCGAGCTTCGCCGCGACCTGGTAGACCGCCATCGCGATCTGGTCGCCGAAGCAGAACACGGCGGTCGGGCGATCAGGACGGGAGAGCAGCTCGAGCGCCGGACCGACACCGTCGCGGGTCGCGGCGTCGTCCGCGACGACGACCAGGGTCGGGTCGAGCTCGACACCGGCGCCCCGCAACGCCTCCTCGTAGCCCTGCCGGCGGAGCGCGGCGGCGACCGGGTAGGAGCCGACGGTGCAGAAGCCGATCCGGCGATGACCCGCGGCGAGCAGGTGCTCGACCGCCGTGCGTGCGCCCTGCACCTCGTCCGGGACGACCCAGTCCGCGACCGCCGCTGCCTCGGTGGGGCGGCCGTCGAGGACGACGACGGGGATCGAGGACGGGACGAGCGGCACCTCGACCTCGCGGTGGAAGGCGGTCGCGATCATGAGCGCGTCGATGTTGCGCTGCAGCAGCGACTGGACCGCCGGGGCCTGCGACTCGTCGTTGCCGTCCGTGTCGATGACCAGCAGCAGGTAGCCCTCGAGCCAGGCCGCCTGCTGGGCGCCGCCGAGCATGTGGCCGGCGAAGGGCACCGTCGCCACGCGGTCGGCGACCATCCCGATGGTGTGGGTCTGACGGGTCTTGAGGCTGCGGGCGAGCTGGTTCGGCACGTAGCCCATGACGGTGGCCGTCTCGCGCACGCGGTCGGCGATGTCGCTCTTCACCCGTCCGCTGTCACGGTCGTTCAGCACGAGCGACACCGTCGACACGGACACGCCGACGTGCTTGGCGATGTCCCGCATGGTCAGCATCGGTGCTCCTTCGCACGATCGACGTCCGACGTCGATCGATTGACGTGACCGTAGAAGCGTCAAACGCGTTGACGCAAAGGCGGTGATGAAACCGTGATCCGCGAGCCTCGTTGACTCGCAAGTCACACGCCCCTGGGCAGACGCGTGCGTTCTTCGATGGGCTGCTGCCCGACGACGAAGCCGTACGACAGAAGTGGGCTAGCCAGTACGGTGCCTCGGCCACCAATCCCCTCTCCCTGCTGGTGCACGTCGGTCGGGACGCCGCAGGGGCAGTCCAGGTCTTGCCGCCGGGCAATGCGTCGACGGACGCTGACGAGCGTGCCGGACATGCGCACACAGATCCGCTCGACATCGCCGGTACCCGGGCTGTGGTGTCCACACGATTTGATCGCCGGTTCGTCGAAGGACGTGTTGTTCGCCTCCACCAGGAAGGTCTCTGTCAGGCACTCTCGGTCTCGCCCGCGCGGAAGTATCAGTCCGACGGCGGTCCAGGGGTGGGTGAGATCGCTGACCTCTTCGCGGCACTGCCTGTCGAGTCGCGGATCAGGAGCTACGAAACCTTCTACCCGCGCTCTCGCCCTGAACGTCCTGATCGGCGGCACTGACGCTCACGCGAAGAACTGTGCGCTGGGGTTGCGGAGAGATCGGGCGCAGCTGACGCCGCTGTACGACGTCGCATCGGCCGCCCCGTACCCCACCCACCAACGGCTTGTGTCCGCGATGAAGGTCGGGAGCACGTGGACGATGCTCGACGTCACTGCGATTGACTGGGTATCTGTATCGCGTCGGCTCCGCCTTCCCGGGGACGTCGGAGTCGCATGGGTGGACGAGCTCGGACGAGACTTGCCGGCGGCGTTCGCGAGAGCGCTGTCCAGCTTGCCGAGTGATGTGCGGCAACGTGGCGAGCGACTCGTCGAGCCGATCACCGACCATGTGGAGGGTCGTTGGAAGCCGACCCTCGACCGTAATCCAGGCCTAGTTCTGTGACCGTTGACCTCCTGCTGGCGGTAGACCTGACCTCGGTCGTTTCGGCCCGACACCGCGCAGCGCACCCGCCACAGCTTGATGGACGCTCCCCACGAGACAAGAAGGTTGCTCCGACCTTGCGAGGGTCGTACTCGTCGATGCTGCTGCGAGCGCAGACAGTCCTGCAGCGGACATACGTGCTTGCTAGGCCGAACAGCTGTGGGGCGAGTGGGGCTTGAACCCACGACCGAAGGATTATGAGTCCCTTGCTCTGACCGGCTGAGCTACCGCCCCTGGGCGGTCGATGCTACCGAGACGCGCTCGTCCACCGGGTACGGCGCCTTGGTCCCGGGCGAGCGTCGCGTCCGGTGGATCACCACGAGCAGGCCGGCGACGCTGACCACGGCGACGAGGACGTGCACGACCAGGTTGTTCGACCCGTCCCAGGCGGCGTGCAGCAGGACCGCGCCGACGAAGGTCAGCACGAACCGCAGCACCTCCCGGCCCTTGTGGGTCGACGTCCCGATCGCGAACAGCGCCGCCGCGGTCATGCCGGTCCAGGCGACGTGGCCGGCGGGGGAGAGCAGGGCGCGCAGCAGCAGGGTCGAGTCGAGCGCGGAGAGCGTCCCGCTCTTGAGCAGCGCCGTGAAGCCGTAGCCCATCGTCTCCAGCGTCGCGAAGCCCATGCCGCTCGCGACCCCGACGACCACGCCGGCGGCGGCGCCGCGGTAGCGGCTGACCAGGAGCACGACGAGCGGGACGACGAGCTTGGCCGACTCCTCGATGAGCCCGACGAAGAGCATCGGCAGCGCACCGAGCCTGCGGAGGGCGTCGTACTCGAGGGTGCCGGCCGCGACCGTGCCGATGATGCCGCCGAGCACGGCGACGAGGGCGAGCAGGCCGGAGGAGACGACGATCCGGCGCCCGCCCGTGGCGGCGAAGGTCAGCACGGTCCCGGGCACGACCGCAGAGCCGAGCAGCAGCAGCGACGGGATGAAGTTGACGTTCTGGGTCGCGACGGCGGTGCGCAGGACCAGCAGGTACGCGGCGACGCCGAGCACGAGCACGGCGACCCAGGTGAGGCGGTGGAGCCGGCTGCGACCCGGCTCGGAGGTGGTGGGGACAGCGGTCACGGACGTGCCTCTCGTACGGGGCGTGCGGCGGCGAGGTCGGGGTGACGCTGTTCTACCGGAGGGGCCGACGCGGTCGAGACGTCGGGTGCCCGCTGCAGGGCGACGACGACGGCGGCCACCAGGAACGCGACACCGAGGAGCAGGGTGCCCGACGCGAGCAGGTTCTGGTCGGGGGTCCAGCTGAGCTCGAGGTCGGCGCTGTTGGGCAGGTTCTTGAAGGGCTCGACCGCGACCCAGCCGGCGAACAGCAGGCCAAGCACGCCGAACCACTGCGGCAGGCGCGGCGGGTCACCGATCGGCAGCAGGTCCAGGACCAGGACGACGGCGAGCGGGACGACCCACACGAAGTGGTGGAGCCAGGAGACGGGAGAGGCCAGCAGGGTGGCGACCCCGCCGAGCATGACCGCGAGCACGACGTCGCCGCGTCGGTGCCACAGCACGGCCGCCCACGTCCCGAGCGCGGCGATCGCGGCGCTGAGCACGAGCCCGAGCAGGGCGGGTGCGGACCCGAGCCCGAACGCCCGGACGACGTCGGCCAGGACCGACTGGTTGGTGAAGTAGACGATGCTGCCGCCCAGGCCGGTGTTGCCGTGCGCCAGCCGGGTCCAGAAGTCGTACGACTGGCGGGGCGCGAACACGGCGGCGGCGAGGGTGAGGGCGACCGCGGAGACGACGGCCACCACGAACGCGCGGGTGCGGCGGACGACCAGCAGGTAGACGACGAACAGGGCCGGCGTCAGCTTGATGCAGGCGGCCAGGGCCGTCCAGAAGCCTTCGGGCAGCAGGCGCCGTTGGAGCACCCGGGGTCCGGGCACGAGGTCGAGCACCACGAGCGCCACGAGGAAGATCCCGAGCTGGCCGAAGCCGAGCGTCTGGCGGACGGGTTCGACGAAGAGCGCCGCGGTGCCGACGAGGCTGAGCACCCAGCCGTGCAGGCCGAGGCGGTGCAGCACGGCGAGCAGGGCCAGCACCCCGGCGACGGTCCAGGCGACCTCCACCAGCACCGTCGGCAGCAGCGCCAGCGGGACCGCGAGCACGGCGGCCAGCGGTGGGTAGAGGAACTGCAGCCGACCCGCGAGCGCGTAGAAGTCGCCGCCGGCGAGCAGGACCCGTGCGGCCTGCCGGTACACCTCGAGGTCGACCATGTTGGGTCGCCAGGGGACCCGGGTGCCGCCGAACTCGGTCGCACCGACCCACAGGCCCGTGAGGACCGGCAGCACGCAGATCAGCAGGCCCCGGACCGTACGGGTCATGCGCGCGTCGCGGCCCCGACGTGGCCCGTCGACGGGGTCGGGGCACGGGAGGCGAGCCAGTCGAGGATCGTCGTCCCGACGCCGGACTCGTGGTTGGCCGGCACGACGGGGAAGCCGAGGGCCAGGAGCGCGGGGTGCGCGTTCGCGACGACGCGCGGCATCCCGACCCAGCTGAGCATGCTCACATCATTCGGCATGTCGCCGAAGGCGGCAACGCGACTGGCCGGTACGCCGAGGCGGGCGCAGGTGCGGGCCAGCATGCTCGCCTTGTCGACCCCGGAGGCGCTGAGCTCGACCAGCCCGTGGCCCCGCCCGGTGGACGTGGTCGCGGTCAGCGTGGCGCCGACGCAGCCCTCGACGCGGGCCAGCAGCGCGTCGTCGCCGAGCGAGCGGCTCTGCACGAGCATCTTCACCGCGGAGATGTCCTCGGCCAGCGCCTCCACCGGGGCGCACCGCAGGGTCGGGTCCTGCCCGGTGTCGGGCACCCAGGTCCGGTACGCCGGCTCGTAGCCGAAGCTGGTGCCGGACTCGAACGCGAAGGCCGCGTCCGGCACGTGCTCGCGGATGCAGGCGATCGCGCCGAGCGCCACCGCGGGGTCCAGGCACAGCCGGTCGAGGGCCTGCCGGCTGCCGAGGTCGTAGAGCACGGCGCCGTTGCTGGCGATGACGGTCGGGTGCGCGCCGGGCAGGTCCGCGATCACGTCGAGCCAGCGGACCGGTCGACCTGTCGCGAAGACGACGGGGATCCCGGCCTGCTGGGCCATGAGCACGGCGTGGGCGTTGAGCTCGCTCACCGTCCCGTCGGAGGACAGGAACGTCCCGTCGAGGTCGCACGCGACCAGCGCGGGGATGTCGCTCCCGCTTCCGGGGATGTTCTTCGCGATGGCGGGGTCGGGGAGGCGGGCCTCGGGGGCCAGGGCGTCGGGGGTCGTCGTCATGAGGTCCGGGCCTAGAGCCGCGAGGGCGGTGTCGGGCTGTCCGGCGAGCCGCTGTCGGCGGGCGACGGTCCGCCGGGGGAGGGCGAGCCGGACTGCGAGCCCGACTGCGAGGGCGAGGGCGACCCGGACCCGGAGGGCGAGCCCGACGGCGATCCGGACTGCGGCGAGGGCGAACCCGACTGCGGGCTGGGCGAGGACGACGCGGGCGGCGGGCTGCCGGTCCCGTCGGCGGGCGGCGGAGGGCTCTGCGGCGGCTGGTTCTGGAAGATCAGGATGGCGATGAGGACGGCCAGCGCGGCGAGCAGCAGCATCAGCAGCCAGGAGACGAGGATCGTGCGCCAGCCCGCGCGGTCGTAGCGCCCGGGCCACGGCAGCGGCCACAGGCGAGCGACGCCGGGGCGGACGCGGTCGATCCACGGCAGCGCGTAGTCCGGGCCGGTGGGCCGGCCGAGCGGTTCGAGCGCGGCCAGCTCGACGGCGTCGAGCACGCGCTGAGCCTCGGCGGCGGCGGCGGGCGACCCGTCGTAGGCGAGTGCCACCCAGGGTGCGTCGGGCCGGGCGTCGGGGGCTACGGGGGCGTCCGGCGCGACGAACCTGCGGCCGAGCCGGCCGGTGTCCTGCCCCTGACCGCCCCGGGCCAGCACCGTGTCGATGTGCATCTCGTTGACCTCGCCGGCCAGCCGGTCCCGCGCCGCGGCGTCGGCCGCCGCACCCTCGGACAGCAGCAGGACCATCGCGGGCACGCCGTCGGGGGAGTCGGCCGCGTGCGCGGTGAACGCAGCCCCGGCCGCGCTCGCGTGCAGCCGTGCGTCGAGCCAGTAGCCCCCCACCTTGGGCGGGTCCTCTCCCAGCAGCGGACTGACCGGGACGAAGTCGTCGAGGCTGGCCTCCTCGACCGCGTCGAACGCGCGCATGGCCTCGACGTTGACCGGTGCGCCGGCGGGCGGCGGTCCCGCGGCCGAGGGGTCACCCGTGGTCCAGGGGCCGTAGTACGGCGACGACACGGAACACCTCCTGGCCAGGGGTCGGGGACGGACGGCGGCGAGTCTATTCGTCGTACGGGGCGCCGCCCTGCGTCCGAGCCTGGAGCGCTGCGCTGTGCGGACGCTGTGCCGCGTTCGTCCCGGCCGTGCGGACCCGTGCCGTGCGCTGCGGCTGCCTGTCTGGCTGGGCGGCGGCAGCGCCGGGGTGACGCTGCGTTCTCGAACCCGCCGCCTCCTGGCCAGGAAACGCTGACTCCCGGCACCGATCGCGTCGGTCTTGGTGGCCGGGAGTCAGCGTTTTCTCGCGGTGGTGGGCGCGAGGCGGGCGTACGGACGGCGCGTGCGGACTCCGGTCCGAAGACGTGAGCGTCATCAGGGCGTAGGCGCGACTCCCACCCGCACCGGTCTGGAGACGCGAGAGTGCGCAGGCCGTGGGGGAGCGGTCGGACCGGGTCCGGAGGCTGTCCCTATGGGGACGCTGTGAACTCCTCGTCCTGCCACTCTCGCCGCCTACGCTGGAGGAACTGGTCTGCGAGACTGTGCGGGCCTTCGGGACGGGCGCGATCGCGGGGCCCCCGGGCCGTACCAGCACGCAGCATCAAGCGCAGCGACGCGTGCAGAAGCGTGGACGAGCGTGAAGCAGCGTGAAGAACGTGACCAGACCCAGCAGCAGCCAGGTGCCCGACCCCCGTGCAACAGGAGTGAGTGAGTGAGCAGCCCCAGCTACGGTGCGCCGAGCAGCTCCGGTCCGTCCGCGACGTCGTCCACGCCCTCGACGTCGGTGGCCACCGCGCCCCGCCCGGCGATGGACCCCGCCGAGGCCTCCCGCCTGCTCGGCGAGGCGATCAGCCAGGTCCAGCGCGTCATCGTCGGCCAGGAGCACATGGTCGAGCAGCTGATGGTCGGGCTGCTGGCGAAGGGCCACATCCTGCTCGAGGGTGTGCCCGGCGTCGCCAAGACGCTGGCCGTGCGCAGCTTCGCCACGGTCGTGGGCGGCACGTTCTCGCGCATCCAGTTCACGCCCGACCTGGTGCCCTCCGACATCGTCGGCACGCGCATCTACAAGGCGAGCCAGGAGACGTTCGACGTCGAGCTCGGCCCGATCTTCGTCAACTTCGTGCTCGCCGACGAGATCAACCGTGCGCCGGCCAAGGTGCAGGCCGCGATGCTCGAGCTGATGGCGGAGAAGCAGGTCTCGATCGCCGGCACGACCTACCAGACGCCGCGGCCGTTCATCGTCATCGCGACGCAGAACCCGGTGGAGTCCGAGGGCGTCTACCCGCTCCCCGAGGCGCAGCGCGACCGGTTCCTGCTCAAGGTCGACGTCCCCTACCCGCGCGGGAACGAGGAGTTCGAGATCCTGCGCCGGATGAGCGTGGACCCGCCGGAGTCGAAGCCCGTCTTCGACCCGGAGATCGTCCGCGCGCTGCAGCAGCAGGCGGGCGAGGTGTTCGTCCACAACCTGGTGGCCGAGTACATCGTGCGGCTCGTGCTGGCCACGCGGACGCCGGCCGACTTCAACCTGCCCGACCTGACGTCGGTCATCCAGATCGGCTGCAGCCCCCGGGCCACGCTCGGTCTGGTCGCGGCCTCGCGGGCGCTCGCGCTCATCCACGGCCGGGACTACGTGCTGCCGACCGACGTGCAGGCCGTGGCCAAGGACGTCATGGCGCACCGCCTGACGCTCGGCTTCGACGCCATCGCCGACAACATCTCCCCGGCCCAGGTCGTGGAGCGGATCATCGCGATGGTGCCGCCGCCCACGCCGGTCTGGCAGGGCGGCAACGGGGCTCCGCAGCCGGTCCAGCAGGGCCAGCCGCAGCAGGGGCAGGTCGCGCCGAACGGTCAGCAGGGTCCGCCGCAGGTCCGCAACGGCCAGGGTCCCAACGGTCAGGGTCCGAACGGTCAGGGCCCGGGCGGCTTCCCGCCGCCGACCGGTCGTCCGGTCGCCCCGTACCCGCCGTCGCGGGACTTCTAGGTCGGTCCATGGCGGCGTCTTCCTTCGGCCCCCCGGGGTACGGGCCCCCGAGCGGCCCGCCCGTGCAGTTCGCGGCACCGCCGCGTGACGCGGGCGCGGTCGCCTCGGTGCTCAGCGCCCCCACACGGGCGACGATCCCGCTCAACAAGCTCGCTCCCGAGGCCGCGCTGCGCCGGCTCGAGCTGACCATCGTGCGCCGGCTCGAGGGCTACCTGCACGGCGACCACCTCGGCCTGCTCCCTGGCCCCGGCTCGGAGGCGAACGACGCCCGCCTCTACGTCGCCGGCGAGGACGACGTCCGCAAGATCGACTGGGCCGTCACGGCCCGGACGACCGTCCCGTACGTGCGCGACACGGTCTCCGACCGCGAGCTCGAGGTGTGGGGGCTGCTCGACGTCACCCCGTCGATGAACTGGGGGACCGAGGGCGTGACCAAGCGCGACCTCGGCATCGCCGCCATCGCCACGATCGGCTTCCTCAGCCAGAAGATGGGCGACCGCTTCGGCGGCTACATCATGAAGCCGGACAAGCTGCGCCGTCTGCAGGCGCGCTCCGGCCGTTCCGCGCTCTACGGGCTGCTGCGCACCATGCTGACCGAGCCGTTCGTGCCCGACCACGCGACCGGTCCGATGACGCTCGCGAACGGCGTGGAGCAGATGTCGCGCGCCCAGCGGCGCCGCGGCCTGCGCGTGGTGGTGTCGGACTTCCTGACCCCGGGCGACCACGAGCTCGACCCGAACGTCCCGCCGGAGTGGGAGCGGTCGATGCGCCGCCTCGCCGTGCGCAACCAGGTGCTGGCGATCGAGGTCGTCGACCGGCGCGAGATCGAGTTCCCCAACGTGGGCGACATGCTGATCCGCGACCCCGAGACCGACTTCGAGCGCTACGTCAACACCGGCGACCCCGACGCCCGGGCCCGGATGGACGCGGCGAGCTCGGCCCAGCGGGAACGGATCCGGATCTCGCTGCGTCGTGCCGGTGTGGGTCACATCCAGCTGCGCACCGACCGGGACTGGGTCGGCGACATCGCGCGCTTCGTGCTGGCCTACCGCCGGGTGGCGAGCATGCTGCACGCCCCGCCGCAGGGGGTGACGCGATGAGCGCCGTCGCTGCGGCGAGCCCGGGCGGCACCGTGACCCTCGCTCCGCTGAGCGTCTTCGGCGACCTCTGGTCGTTCTTCAGCCAGCTCACGTTCGCGTCGCCCGCCCGCATGCTGCTGCTGGTCGCGATCCCGCTGCTCGTGGCCGCGTACGTGCTGGCGAGCCGGCGCAAGAACCGGCGCGGCATGCGCTTCACCAACACCTCGATGCTCGACGTGGTGATCCCGCGGCAGTCGCAGTGGCGTCGCCACCTCGCCGTCGCGCTGTCGCTGCTGAGCCTGGTCACGCTGACCACCGCGTTCGCGAAGCCCACGACCCAGGTGAACGTGCCGCGCGAGCGCGCGACGATCGTGCTGGTCATCGACGCCTCGCTGTCGATGCAGGCGACCGACGTCGCGCCGAACCGGCTGGACGCGGCGAAGACCGCCGCGATCGCCTTCGTCGACGCGCTGCCCGAGAAGTACAACGTCGCGGTCGTCTCGATGGCGGGTGCGACGTCGATCCTGGTGCCGCCGACGCTGCAGCACGGCACGGTCGCCAACGCGATCAACAGCATCAAGCTCCAGGACTCGACGGCGATCGGGGCCGGCATCGACACCGCGATGGCGGCGCTGCAGCAGGCCCCGAAGGACCCCGCCCACCCGGACGAGCCCGCCCCCGGCGCCATCGTGCTGCTGAGCGACGGCTCCAACACGACCGGACGGGCGCCGCAGCAGGCGGCGGCCGAGGCCAAGGTGGCCGGCGTGCCGGTCTACACGATCGCGTACGGCACGGAGAACGGGTACGTCGACCTCGACGGCAAGCGCAACCCGGTGCCCGTCGACAAGGAGCAGATGCTCCAGATCGCGCAGATCAGCGGCGGCCAGTACTTCGCCGCCGCGACGCCGGAACAGCTCAAGACCGTCTACGAGAACATCTCCTCCGAGGTCGGCTACGAGAAGGCCGACCGCGAGGTGACGTCGCAGTTCGCCGGCTTCGGCCTCGCCTTCGCCGTCCTCGCCGCGCTCGGCGCGATCTCCCTGGGGGCGAAGTGGCCGTGATCGTGAGCCTGCCCGCAGGCCCGGGGAGCGTGACCCCATGACGCCGCTGCTCAGCTTCATGGAGCCCACCCGGCTCTGGTGGCTCGTCCTCATCCCGGCGCTCGTCGGGTTCTACCTCTACCTGGTCAACCGCAAGCGCAAGCGCAACGACCGGATCGCGCGGTCGATGTTCGACCTCGTCATCCCGCGCGACCGGACCTGGCTGCGCCACGTGGCCGTGGGCCTGTCGATCCTGAGCCTGCTCACGCTGACGGTCGCGTACGCGAAGCCGAAGGGCGAGGTCTCGGTGCCGCGCGAGCGGGCGACCATCGTCGTCACGATCGACGTCTCGCTGTCGATGGAGGCCACCGACGTGCTGCCGAACCGGCTGGACGCGGCCAAGTCGGCGGCCGAGGGGTTCGTCACGTCGCTGCCGCCCAAGTTCAACGTCTCGATCGTGTCCTTCGCGGGGACGGCCACCACGCTGGTCCCGCCCACCCAGGACCGGGGTGCGGCGACCGCGGCGATCCAGAGCCTGCAGCCGAAGGCGTCGACGGCGATCGGGGAGGGCATCTACACCTCGCTGGCCGCGTTGGCCCAGGTGGCGCCGGACCCCGGGGACCCGAACGCCGTGGCGCCCGCGCGCATCGTGCTGCTCAGCGACGGCAAGACCCAGATCGGGCGTCCGTCGGACGAGGCGGCCCAGGCCGCGAAGGCCCAGAGCGTGCCCGTCTACACGATCGCGTACGGCACCCCGGACGGCTACATCGACATCGGCGGCCGGCGCGAGCCCGTCCCGGTGGACCGGGCCGAGCTGGCCCGGGTGTCGCGGATCAGCGGCGGCACCGCGTACACCGCGACCTCGGCGGGCCAGCTGAAGGACGTCTACCGCGACATCGGCAGCTCGGTCGGCACGGAGAAGGTCGCCCAGGAGGTCACCTCCCGCTACGCCGGCTTCGGCCTCGCGTTCGCGATGCTGGCCGCGCTCGGCATGATCTCGCTCGGCGCGCGCTGGCCCTGACGACCCGCGGCGCCCGTCGGTCGCGTCAGGTGACCGGCGCGGCGTAGCGACCCCGGGCGTAGCGGACCAGCAGGGCGAGCATCACCACGCCCGACAGCACGGCCGCCGCCTCGCCGGCGTGCGGCACGCCTACGGCACCCGCCACCAGGCCCGCGGTCCCGAGCACGAGCAGGGCGATCCCGAGCCGGTAGAACATGCGTTCACCGAAGGCCCAGGCGAAGGGCAGGAAGTGCAGCCCGACGACGGCGGCGATCAGGGCGGGACGCAGGTCGGCCCGCCCCAGGCCCATCAGCAGCCTGGAGCCCACCGCGATGAGGGCCAGCTCCCCGAGCACGCAGGCCACGTAGACCAGCAGCGCCGTGCGGCGCGGTTCTCGGAACGGGCCCAGCGCCCTGGCCCGGACGTAGAGGTACCACAGGGCGACCAGGGCCAGGCAGACGCCGATCACCAGGGCGGTGACGCGCACGGCGGAGCCCAGCGGCGGAGAGTAGCTGAGGACGAACACGAGTCCGCCGACGATCCCGACGAGGGCTCCCCACCGGCGGGGGTCGACGACGAGCGGCGGCTCGCCGGGCCGGGAAGCCGCGCTCAGGACTCCACGACCTTGACCTCTTTCCAGAACGCGACGTAGTTCGCGAAGTCCTTGCCGACCCGCTCGACCGCGCCGTCGTACAGGTTGGGGTAGGTCCACGCGCGGTCCTGCAGCCGCTGGCCGTCCACGGCGACCGTGAAGTACTGGCACGGGCCCTTCCAGGGGCAGGTGTACGGGGTGGGGCTCGGCTCGAGCAGCTCGCTCACCACGCTCGACGGGGGGAAGTACCAGTTCCCCTCGATCTTGATCAGGTCCTCCTGCGGTGCCTCGGCGATGACGGTGCCGTCGACGACTGCCTTCATGACGTTCTCCTCGGTGGGTGCGCGGACGTACCCCCCGATAGTGCCCCGACCCCCTGACGACCCGACCAGCCGGTCCAGCCGGCACATCGCAGTCGTCCGACCCAAGCGGCGAGGCGTCGTCGGTCCCTAGCGTCGGAGCACATCCGACGACGTGGAGAGGACCCACATGAACCGTCTGCCCGACAGCGAGCTGGTGATGGTGCCGGGAGGCACGCTCATCACGGCGACGCCCGAGGAGGGCCGCGCCCTGGCCTTCACCCTCGCCCGCCACAGCATCCACAACATCCAGCCCGACCTGGACGTCCTCAAGGGCGACCGCCCGAACTACTCCACGGACCCCGACAGCCTGATCGCCGCGAGCCACGTCGTCGCGGTGGAGTTCGCGACGATCGCGGCGGCCAACGACTACTGGCGGCACTGAGCGGCGCGGTCGAGCGCGACCGTGCCGTCGTCGGCGTCGGCGGCCGTCGTCGCGGTCCTGGCCTTTCTCGTCCCGCTCGCGCTGAGGGCCGTCCACCTGCGGCTGCCGGAGGCCGCGGCCGAGATCGTGCTCGGGGTCGTGGTGGGTCCGCAGCTGCTGCGCTGGGCGCAGGTGGACGAGCCCGTCCGCGTCCTGTCCGTGATCGGGCTCAGCTTTCTCCTGCTGCTCGCCGGGCTGGAGATCGACGTCGGGTCCCTGTCCCGGTCGGTGCTGGGGCTGGCGGTGGCCGCGTTCGTGCTGTCCTTCGTCCTCGCCCTCGGGGTCGGTCTGCTCCTGGCGTCGGCCGGCCTGGTCCGCTCGGCGTCGCTGGTCGCCGTCATCCTGCCGGCCACGAGCCTCGGGCTGATCCTGCCCGTCCTCGAGGACGCCGGCCAGCTGGGGACGAGGGCCGGCCGCGTCGTCGTCGCCGGCGCCTCGGTGGCGGAGGTGGTCCCCGTCGTCCTGCTGTCGGTCCTGTTCGCCGGCCAGACCAGGGCCCTGGTCCCCAAGCTGCTCCTGCTGGCCCTGTTCCTCGTCCTCGTCGCCGCGCTCGTCGCGGCCGTCGCCGGCGTCGGGCGGCTGCACCTGCTGTCCGACGCGCTCCACGCCCTGCAGGACACGACCGCCGAGATCAGGGTCCGCGGCACGTTCGCCCTGCTGCTGGTGCTCACCACCGTCGCGGTGAGCAGCGGGCTGGAGGCGATCCTGGGCGCGTTCCTGGCCGGCGCGGCCCTCCGGCTCGCCGACCGCGACGAGCGGATGACCCACTCGCTGCTGCCCGTGAAGATCAAGGCCGTGGGCCACGGGATCTTCGTCCCCTTCTTCTTCGTGGCGACCGGCATGGCCCTCGACGTGCGCACGCTGGTCCGCAGCCCCGAGGCGCTGCTGCGGGTGCCCGTCTTCCTGCTCGCGCTGCTCGTCGTGCACGCGGTCCCGGCCCTGCTCTTCGTGCGGCAGACGGAGCACCGCTCCCAGCTCGTCGCCGTCGGGCTCCTGCAGGCCACCTCGCTCAGCCTCCCCGTCGTGGGCGGGGGGATCGGGGTCTCGCTCGGGCTGATGACCGCCACGACGTACGCCGCCCTGGTCGCGGCCGGCCTGGTCAGCGTGCTCGTGCTCCCCCTCGTCGCCGTGCCGCTCCTCGTCGGCCCAGGGGCGTCCGGCCCGGACCCGACCTCTGGTGCAGTCGGGTGACTGAAGACGCGGCGGTGGTGGTCGCCCGATCGTTCTCGGCAGAGCCCGCGTCCCCAAGGAGGTCCCGCGATGCCCCCAGGTGTGCCCACGACGATGATGGCGCTCCGCGCCCACACCCGGGGCGGGCCCGAGGTGCTCGTCCACGAGCCCGCGCCCGTCCCGGTGCCCGGGCCGGACGAGGTCCTCGTCGAGGTGCACGCGGCGGCGATCACGTTCGCCGAGCTGACCTGGGAGGAGACGTGGCTCCGCGACGGGGTCGACCGGACACCGGTCGTCCCCGGGCACGAGGTCTCCGGGGTCGTGGCGGCGAGCGGCGGACCAGGGCTGGGGCTCGATGTCGGCGACGAGGTCTACGGGCTCGTCCGGTTCGACCGGGACGGCGCCGCGGCCGGGTACGTGGCCGTCCCCGCGGCCGACCTCGCCCGTCGGCCCCGCCGGCTCACGCACGTGCAGACCGCGGCGCTGCCCCTGGCTGCGCTCACCGCCTGGCAGGCGCTGCACGACCACGCCCGGGTCCGTGCGGGCGAGGACGTGCTGGTGCACGGCGGCACCGGCGGCGTCGGGGCCTTCGCCGTGCAGCTCGCCCGCGCGGCCGGAGCCCATGTCACGACCACCGTGCGGGCCAGGGACGCCGCACTGGCCACCCGGCTCGGGGCGGAGCACGTCGTCGACCACGAGCGTGAGGCGTTCGACGCCGCCGGCAGGGCGTACGACGTGGTCCTCGACGCCGTCGGCGGCGAGACCCTGGACCGGTCGTACGCGGTCCTGCGCCCCGGCGGGCGCCTGGTCACCCTGCAGGCGCCGCCGTCGCAGGACCGGGCCCGCGAGGCCGGGGTCACCGCCGTGTTCTTCATCGTGAGCCCCGACCACGACGAGCTGACCCTGCTCGCGGCGCTCGCCGACGCCGGGCGGCTCGAGGTGCTGATCGCCGCGCAGTACCCGTTGTCGGCGGGACGCCGGGCCTTCGAGAGCGCGCTCGAGCCCGGACGCCGACCCGGCAAGACCGTCCTCGTGGTCCGCGGACCGGTGCCGGTCACGCCGCAGTCGTCCGACTGAAGACACGTCAGAGGCCCGTCCCGCAGGGTCGGGTGCAACGGCACCGGCCCAGGTGCCCTTCAGTGGAGGAGTCCCATGACCGACCCGATCCCCGTCGTCTTCATCCACGGGCTGTGGCTGCACGCCACGTCCTGGCAGCCGTGGGTGGAGCTGTTCCGCGAGCACGGCTACGCGCCCGTCGCGCCGACCTGGCCGGGCGAGGCCGACACGGTCGCCGCCACCCGGGCGGATCCCGACGCGGTGGCCGACCGTGGCGTCGAGGAGGTCACCGACCACTTCGCCAAGATCGTCCTCGACCTGCCCACCCCGCCCGTCCTGGTCGGGCACTCCTTCGGCGGGCTGATCGCGGAAAAGCTGCTGGGCCTGGGTCTCGGGTCGGGAGCCGTGGCGATCGACGCGGCCCAGATCAAGGGCGTCCTGCCGCTGCCGCTCTCGTCGTTGCACGCCACGCTGCCCGTGTTCCGCAACCCGGCCAACCGGCACCGTTCCGTGTCCCTGACCGCGGACGAGTTCCGGTACGCGTTCGGCAACGCGGTGGACGCGGAGGAGTCCGACGCGCTCTACGACGCCTGGAACGTCCCGGCGCCGGGACGCCCGCTCTTCGAGGCGGCCGCCGCGAACTTCTCACTGCACGCCCCCACCCAGGTCGCGACCGACAACGAGAACCGCGGTCCGCTGCTGCTCATGATGGGTGGGCAGGACCACACCGTCCCCGAGGCCATCACGAAGGCGACGCTGCACCAGTACCGGCACTCGGCCGCGGTCACCGACCTGGTGGAGCTCGCCGACCGGGGCCACTCCCTGACGATCGACCACGGCTGGCGGGAGGTCGCGAGCTCCTGCCTGGCCTGGCTCGACGCCCAGGAGCTGTGAGGGCACCCGGCCCGTACGGTTCGACGCCGACCCCGTCCTTGCGCTCCTCCCCCCGCGGGTCGATGCTGGCCCGAGACGGAGTCCGGGGGGTCTTGTCCATGTCCAGCACCACGGTCGCACCGGGGCCGGGAACGGTCCCGACGATCGCCGGTCCGGGGCGCCGGCGCGAGGTCGACCGGGTGAGCACCCTGGTGGACGGGCTGCCGGACCACGGCGGCGCGCTCGTCGTCACCGGCGACCCGGGCATCGGCAAGACCACCCTGCTGGACGTGGCGCGTCGCGGAGCCCTGGAGCGGGGCGCCGTCGTGGTGGCCGTCGCCGGCGTCGCGGTCGAACGGCACCTCCCGTTCGCCGGGCTGCAGCGGATCCTGCAGCCGCTCGCCCCGTACCTGTCCGGGCTCGCGGAGCCGCAGCGCAGGGCGCTCCTGCGTGCGACCGGGGACCCGTCGTACGAGGGTCCGGCGCCGACGGCGTTCGCCCTCGGCCTCGCGCTGCTCGAGCTGCTCGGCGCGGCGGCCCGGGCGACGCCGGTCGTGCTCCTGGTGGACGACGCCCAGTGGCTCGACCCACCTACCACCGAGCTGCTGGGCTTTCTCGGGCGCCGCCTGGACGCCGAACCGGTCGCCCTGGTGCTGGCCTCCCGGGCGCAGGCCGTGCCGGACGTGCTGCAGGACCTACCCAGCCTCCGGCTCGGCTCGCTGCCTCCGGACGTCGCCCGGGTGGTGGCCCGGGACGAGGCGCCCACCCTGACCGAGACGCAGATCGAGCACGTCCTGGACGCGGCCGGCGGCAACCCGCTCGCCCTGCGTGAGCTCGCCCGGCTGGCGGCGCGGGGTGAGCAGGTCGGCGCCGGCCCGGAGACGCCGCTCACCGAGCGGCTGGAACGGGTCTTCGGTGCGGGGTCGGCCGCCCTGCCGCTCTCGACCCGCACCCTGCTGCTGGTCATGGCCGTCGCCGACGGCGGTGACCACGTGGACACGCTCGCGGTCGCGGTCCGCGTCGTCGGTCCGACCTTCGACGGCGACGCCCTGGGTCCGGCGCTCACGGCGGGACTGGTCACGCTCCGGCCCCGGCCGGGCTTCTCGCACCCCCTGATGCGCTCGGCGCTGATCCGGACCGCGGCGCCCGAAGCCCGCCGGCGGGTTCACCTGGGCTGGGCCGACCAGCTGGCGACGACCGACCCGGACCGGGCGGCCTGGCATCGCTCCGAGGCCGTCGAAGGTCCTGATCCGGCCGTCGCCGCAGCGCTGGAGGTCGCGGCCGACCACGCCCGCGACCGGGGGGCGCTCGAGACCGCCGCACGATGGCTGCGGCGGTCCGTCGAGATGTCGGACGGCCCGCCGCGGTCAGCCCGGCTGCTCCGGCTCGGCGAGCTGGCCTACCGGCTCGGGCACTACGAGGAAGCGCAGACGACCTTGGCCTCGCTGCGCGCCGTGGCGCTGACGGAGGTGCAGCACGACCGGCTGCTGTGGCTGGAGGGCGCGTTCGACGACGACGCGCACGCCGCGCTCGACCGGCTGCCCGGTCTGCTGGCCGGGGCACGGCGAGCACGCGAGCGCCGAGAGCCCGATCTCGCGCTGCAGCTGCTCGACGCCGCCGCCCGCCGCTCCTGGTGGAGCGGTCGGGCGGCCCCGGAGATCGCCTCGGCCGCCGACGGGGTCGTCGACGCGCGCGATCCTCGGCTGCTGGTCGTGCACGCCCACGCCGCGACGCTCGAACGGAGCGGGGAGATCCTCGCGGCACTGTCGGACTGGGCAGCACGTCCGGCGCCCGGACCCGACCAGGCGGCGATGCTGACGACCGCCGCCTTCAACCTCGCCGACTTCGGGCACGCGCTCCACTTCGCCGGCTTCGCGGTGGACGGGCTCCGTGAGCTCGGTCAGGTGTCCGGCCTGGCCCAGATGCAGGTCCTCACCGCGTGGGCGGCCCTCTTCCTCGGCCGCTGGGAGCTGGCCTACACCGCTTCCGACGAGGCCTTCCGGCTCGCCGTCGAGACCCGGCAGCCGGTCTGGGCAGCTCACGCCCGGCTGGCCCAGGCCGACCACCAGGGCCGGGTCGGCCACACCCGCCACGCGCTCGAGCTGGTCGCCGACGCCGAACGACTCGCCGTGTCGACCGGACGGGCGACCACCCTCAGCGGGGTGGAGTTCGTCCGCGGCACGATCGAGCTCGGCCGCGGTCGTCCGGCCGAGGCGTACGAGCACCTGCGCCGCAGCTTCGACCCCTCCGACCGCGCCCATCACCCGGTCGAGCGGCTGTGGCTGCTGGACCATCTCAGCGAGGCGGTGGCCCGGACCGATGCCGCCCACCGCGTCCGACCGCTGCTGGACGAGATCGAGGAGACGATCCGCGACGTCCCCTCGCCCGGCTACCACCAGGCCCTGCGGCTGGCCCGGGTCCACCTCGCCGACGACGACGAGATCGACGTCCGGGTGGTCGGGGCGCACACCGGCACGGGACGGACCTCGCGCTGGTTCGACGCACGGGTCGACCTCGCCCACGGGATGTCGCTGCGACGGCGTCGCCGGATCGGGGACGCCCGTCACGCGCTGCGCAGGGCGCAGGTCGTGTTCGACGACCTCGGTGCCGTGGCCTGGGCCAGCCGGACGCGGTCGGAGCTCGCGGCGACCGGAGCGCCCGTCGAACGGCCGCCCGAGCAGGCGTGGCGAGACCTGTCGCCGCAGGAGCTGCAGATCGCCAGGCTGGCCTCCGACGGGCTGACGAACCGCGAGATCGGCAGCCGGCTCTACCTGTCCCACCGGACCGTCGGCTCGCACCTCTACCGGATCTTCCCCAAGCTCGGCATCACCTCGCGACGCCAGCTCGTCCAGGTCCTCCGCAACGACCCGGAGTGAGCCCGCGGTCCGATCAGGGCTCGCAGGCGGAGATGTCGTCCGCGCTGGTGGCGCACTCGGCCCGGATGCCGCCGAACGTCTCCTTCTCCCACGTGTCGTCGCGGACGAGGAAGAAGATCGGCAGCCCGTCGACGTAGCCCTCGCCGCCCGGGGCGTCGGCGCTGGCGGCCAGCCAGGCGAGCAGCTCCCGGTTCTGGTCGGTGTCGACCCAGCCGAGGACGTCGGTCATCCGGCTGATCCACGCGCTGCGCGTCTGGCGGTGGTAGAGCGACCGGACGCTGAGGTAGATCTCGACGGTGCCGGTGTCGGTGCCCTGGAACGACAGCTCCTCGCCGTAGTCCTGGTCCGCGCCGGCGGGCCGGTCGCAGCCACGGATGCTCTCCACCTGCGGCGTCGTGCAGGTGTAGCCGCGCGCCTCCGCGGCCCGCGCGAACGCGTCGACCGGGACCCGGAGCGTCGTCCGCGACGGCCGCAGCCCGGGGCCGGGACCGCCGGCCGCACGCAGGGTGGAGCCGGTGTGGTCGTCGTCGGTGAACGTGGCCGTGCCCCAGCCGAGGGTGAGGGTGGTCGGGAGAGCGGTCGTGGCGGCGTCGAGGCGTGCCTGGTCCGCCGGCGGCAGGCCGAGCGCCGGGCCGAGCGCGTCCAGCACCCGGCGGTGGGTCTGCGCGCTGGTCGTCGCCTCGTCGATGCCGGTCTGCACGAGCCGGACGACCCCCGTGTCCCGCGAGACCACCAGCTGCACCCGCGAGGTCAGCAGGGAGCGCACCCGGCTGCACGAGCGCTGCACCGTCGACGCCGACGAGGCCGTCGTGACCGCGTCCGAGCAGGAGTAGCCGAGGCGCCGGAGCGCGTCGGTGGCGGCCCCGGCCTGGCCGGGCAGGACGGCCGCGGTGTCGGCGACCGGGCCGCTCGTGCGACGCTCCCGGAGCGCGAAGGGTGCCACGGCGACGAGCACCAGCACCACGACGGCGACCAGCGCGAGCAGGCCGACCGCACGGACGACCCGGCGCACGGTCACGGTCACGGTGCGCCCTGCCACCATCGCCACCCGCCCGTCCTCCCGAGCCCTGGACCTCGTCGAGGAATGCCCACGAAGGTCCTCCGGTTGGGCCTGGGGTGACCGTACGCGAGGCCAGCCCAGCCGACCCGACCACCCGCACCGCCCTCGTCGTGGGGGCCAGCGGCATCACCGGGTCCGCCCTGGTCGACCTGCTGCTCGAGCAGGGCTGGGAGGTGCTGGCGCTGTCGCGCGGCGGCTCCACGCGTGCGGGCGTGGGCAGCATCGCCGCGGACCTGCGCGACGCGGAGAGCCTGCGGGCGGCGCTGGCCGGCGTCCGCCCGACGCACGTGTTCTTCACCGCCTGGCAGCGCCAGGAGACCGAGGCCGAGAACATCGCCGTCAACGCCGGGATGGTGCGCGACCTGCTCGCCGCGCTGGCCCATGCGCCGCTGCAGCACGTGGCGCTGGTGACGGGCCTCAAGCACTACCTCGGCCCGTTCGAGGCGTACGCGCAGGGCAAGGTCCCCGAGACGCCGTTCCACGAGGAGGAGCCGCGCCTCGAGACGCCGAACTTCTACTACGCCCAGGAGGACGAGCTCTTCGCCGCCGCCGCGCGTCAGGGCTTCACCTGGTCGGTGCACCGCTCCCACACCGTGATCGGGTACGCGGTGGGCAACGCCATGAACATGGGCCTGACCCTGGCCGTCGCGGCGACGCTGGCCAACGAGCTCGACCTGCCGTTCGTGTTCCCCGGCAGCGAGGCGCAGTGGAACAGCCTCACCGACATGACCGACGCCGGGCTCCTGGCCGAGCAGATGGTGTGGGCGTCGACAGACCCGGCAGGGGCGGACGAGGCGTTCAACATCGTCAACGGCGACGTCTTCCGGTGGCGCTGGCTGTGGCCGCGCCTGGCCGCGTACCTGGGCGTCGACCCCGAGCGGGTCGCCGGGCCCGAGGGTGACCCGCAACCGCTCGAGCAGCAGCTGGCCGCGTACGAGCAGCACTGGCCCGCGGTCGCCGAGCGGCTCGGGCTCGCCGAGGGCGACATCACCCGGCTCGCGTCCTGGTGGCACACCGACGCCGACCTCGGCCGGCCGATGGAGGTCGTGACCGACATGAGCAAGAGCCGCGAGGCCGGGTTCCTGGGCTACCGGCGCACCGAGCGTTCGTTCACGGACCTGTTCGACCGCTACCGCGCGGAGGGACTCATCCCCGGACCGGTCGGCTGACCGACGCCTAGCCTGGGCGCCATGAGCGACACGGCGGTCGGTCCAGGAGTCGGGGTCGACGTCGCGGGCAACCTGGCGCGGGTGCGCGCGGAGGTCGACGCCGCGTGCGTCGCCGCGGGCCGCGACCCGTCCGAGGTGACACTCCTCCCGGTCAGCAAGACGCACCCGCCGGCCGTGCTCGAGGCGGCGTACGCGGCGGGCGCCCGGACGTTCGGGGAGAACAAGGTCCAGGAGGCGGCCGAGAAGGCCGAGGCTCTGTCCGGGCCCGACCGGCCGGACGTGCGCTGGGCGATGATCGGGCACCTGCAGAGCAACAAGGTCCGTCAGGTGGCCGGGTTCGCCCACGAGCTGCACGCGCTCGACTCGCTCAAGGTCGCGCGCGGCCTCGACCGCGCGCTCGCCGAGCTCGGCCGCACGCTCGACGTCTTCGTCCAGGTCAACTCCTCGGACGAGCCGCAGAAGTCCGGCCTCGCGCCGGACGACGTGGAGGAGCTGCTCACCGCGCTGGTCGACCTGCCGACGCTGTGCGTCCGCGGCCTGATGACGCTGGCCCTCAACAGCGACGACGAGGACGCCGTGGCGGCCTGCTTCGTGCGCACGGCCGCCCTGCGGGACGCCCTGGCGCCCGAGCTGCTCGGCCGCGAGCTGTCGATGGGCATGTCGGGCGACTTCGCGCTCGCCATCGCCCACGGCGCGACGACCGTCCGCATCGGTCAGGCGATCTTCGGGGCGCGCGAGACCCGCTGAACGGCGGGCCGGGTGGGTTCGTGCACCACCATGGTGGAGGAACCCACCCGCTCCGCTCAGGACAGGTTCTCGACGGCCAGCACCGGGACGTCGTCGGCCGGGGTGAAGCCGAAGACCTGGGCGAGGAAGCTGACCTGGGCCTCGTACGAGGCGACGATCGTCTCCGCACGGCGGAACCCGTGGCCCTCGCCCTCGAACATCAGCAGCGCGACCGGCAGCCCCTTGGCGCGGGCGGCCTCGGCCATCTCCTCGGCCTGGTTGGGCGGCACGACCTTGTCCTCGAGACCCTGCAGCAGCAGGATCGGGGCGGACAGCTCGTCGACGTGGTGGATGGGGGAGCGGTCGACGTAGACCGCGCGGTCCGCCGGGTAGGGCCCGACCAGGCCGTCGAGGTAGCGCGACTCGAACTTGTGGGTGTCCCGGGCCAGGATCTCCAGGTCGCCGACCCCGTACGAGCTGACGCCAGCGGTGAAGACGTCGGTCGCCGTCAGGGCGCGCAGCGTGGTGTAGCCGCCCGCGCTGCCGCCCTTGACCACGAGGTGGGCGCGGTCCGCGAGGCCCTGGTCGACCATGGCCAGCGCCCCGTTCGCGCAGTCGGCCACGTCGACGATGCCCCAGCGGGCCTTGAGCCGCTCGCGGTAGGGACGGCCGTAGCCGGTGCTGCCGCCGTAGTTCACGTCGAGGACGGCGTAGCCGCGGCTGGTCCAGAACTGCGTGGCCAGCGAGAAGACCGCGCGCGCCTGCGAGGTCGGCCCGCCGTGCGACAGGGTGATCAGCGGCGGCGCCTCGCCCTCGGGCGCGACGAAGTCCGGGTTGACCGGCGGGTGGTACCAGCCGTGCACGGTCCCGCCCTCGCCCGGCCAGGTCACGTCCCGCGCGACCGAGACGGCAGCGGGGTCCGGAGCCTGCCGGGTGCTCGTCCGCACCGTCGTCCAGGTGCCGTCGGCCCCGAGCGTCGCCAGCTCGGAGGGCCGGTCCGGGTGGGTGAGGACGGCGGCCACCCCGGCGGTGCCGGCGGCGAGGGCGTCGGCTCCGACCCCCGCCTCGGCGACGGGGGTCAGCCCGCCGCTGTCGACGTCGAGGACCACGAGGCTCGGCGCGCCGTCGGTGACGACGTGGCAGACGATCCGGCTCGGCCCGTCGGCGTCGAGCACCGCGTACGGGGTCATGCCCAGCACCCACTGCGGCTCGGCGAACTCCGCCTCGGCCTCGTGCAGGGTGCGGACCGACTGCCCGTCGAAGAGGTGGAGGTTCCACCAGCCGGTGCGGTCCGAGGCGAAGACCAGGTCGCTGCCCAGCCAGCGCGGCTGCACCGCCGACTCGTCGGGCCCGCCCGCCACGGTCTCGACCGGGCCGAGCCCGTCGGGCCCGAGCGGGGCCACGTGGAGGGCGGTCGAGTCCCAGGGCATGTTCGGGTGGTTCCACTCGGTCCAGGCCAGCCGTCCGTCGGACGAGAGCTGCGGGGTCGAGCAGAAGTCCGCGCCGGCGGCCAGGACGGTGACCGCGTCGAGGTCGTGGGCGGCGGACCCGTCGAGCGGGATCGCCACGAGCGTCGTGACGGCCTCGCCGTGCTCGGCCACGGCCGGGTCGCGGTGGTCCTCGCGGACGGCGACCACCACGTTGCGGCCCGCGTGGACGTCCGGGTCGCCGTACCAGACCGGCCCCTCGGCGGTCAGCACGGTGACGGTCCCGTCCCGGTCGAGACGGCGGAGGCGACCGTCGGCCAGGTCGGAGTAGACGACGACGCCGTCGCGCACGCCGTACTCGCCCCCGCCGTACTCGTTCACGCGGGTGCGGACGTTCGTGGGGGCGGGCGTGAGCTCACGGGCGTCGCCACCGGCGAAGGGGCGGCTCCACAGGCTGACCCGGCCGCCCTGGTCGGGCCGCGACTCCAGCCAGAAGAGGTCCTCACCGTCCACGCGGACGGCGTCGAGACCGGTCGAGCCGGCGGTGAGGTCCTCCACGCCGATCGGGGAGCGCCAGGAGCCGTACGAAGCGGTGGTGACCATGCCGCCCACCCTACGAACACGCCGGCGCGGCCAGCTGTGACGACCCTGGTCAGACCCCCGAACGCCTGGTGCGGCTGGGACATCTGAGGCAGAATGAGAGGTAAGTACGACCGCCACGCGGGACCCGGTGCGAAGGATGTCGGGGAAGGCAGCCCTCACGCTGCCGAGGTCCCAGCCCGTGGAGGATCGGATGAGCACGACCCGTGGAGTTCTGTACGTCCACTCGTCGCCGTCGGCGCTGTGCCCGCACGTGGAGTGGGCGGTCGGCGGTGAGTTCGGCACGCCCGTACGGCTGGAGTGGATCCCCCAGCCGGCCGAGCGCGCCGCGTACCGCACCGAGTACTCGTGGCTCGGTCCCGTCGGCACGGCCGCACGCCTGGCGAGCGCCCTGCGCGGGTGGCAGCGCCTGCGCTTCGAGGTGACCGAGGAGGCTCGGTCGGGCTCGGAGGCGGAGCGCTACTCCTACACGCCCGCGCTCGGTGTCTTCCACGCCATCACGGGCCTGCACGGCGACCTGATGATCCCCGAGGACCGCATCCGCGCCGCCATGCTGACCGCGTCGACCGGCGGTCGCCCGCTGGCCGACTCCCTCGACGAGCTCCTCGGCCGTGCCTGGGACGCCGAGCTGGAACCGTTCCGGCACGCGGGCGAGGGCGCGCCGGTGCGCTGGCTGCACGAGGTCGTCTGAGCGTCGTCTGCGCCTCGCCCGACGACGGGTCTGCGCGACCTCTCCACACGGGGAGCGTCGACGTGTCACCATGCAGGATCGGGCCGCATGGCAGCAGGCCGGGCCCCCGGCGAGGAGCGTCCCCGTGCCCCTGTCCTCTTTCCTCCGACGACCGGCCGTGCCGCTGGCGTCCGTCGCGCTGCTGGCCGCGGTCGCCCTGCCCGGTGCGAGCACGACGGCCGTGGCCGCGCCAGCGCACCCTGCCGCTCCGGCCCGCCCCGCCGGCGCCCCGCTCTCCACGGTCCGGATCTCGGTGCCCTCGGCGCTGGACGCCGCGCCCTTCGACAAGGCCCGTTCGGTGACCGTGCCGGCCGGCTGGACCGTCAGCGTGGTCGCCCGGCCCAAGAAGGCCCGGCTGGAGGTCGCCACCCCGGACGGACGGCTGCTGGTCTCGCGACCCGGGTACGGCCTCATCACCCGCCTGACCCCCAACAAGCGCGGCCGGCCGACCTCGTCGACCTTGGTCAAGAATCTCCGTCAGCCCCACGGCATGGCCTTCGACGGCTCGACCCTCTACGTGGCCGAGAGCCACCGGATCGACAGCTACCACTACGCCAAGGGCAAGGTCGGCAAGCGCAAGACGGTCCTGTCGGGGCTGCCCGACGCCAAGAGCAAGGACCTCAAGGGCGCGTACGCCCATGCGCTCAAGAGCATCGCCGTCGGCCCCGACCACGCGCTGTACGTCTCGGTCGGCTCGACCGGCAACGTCTCGGCCGACGACCGGGGCCTCAAGCCCCAGCGCGCCACGATCCTGCGGGTGGCCAAGGGCAAGCACACCGCGACCGTCTTCGCCCGCGGCGTACGGAACGGGACCGGGCTCGCCGTCGCGCCCGACGGCGCGGTCTGGACCGCGGTGAACAACCGCGACAACGTCGCCTACCCCTACCACCGCGACTACGACAACAACGGCAGCGACGACTACGGCAAGGTCATGCCCTTCTACGTCAACGACCACCCGATCGAGCCGCTCGCCCGGCTGACCAAGGGCCGCGACCTGGGCTGGCCGTACTGCAACCCCAACCCGGACGTGCAGACAGGTGTCCGGGACACGGCCTTCGACTACTCGAACCGTCCGTTCGTCCGCGACGCCCAGCTCAACGCGAACGGCTCCAAGCTGAACTGCTCGACGCTGAAGCCGCTCGAGCAGGGCCTGCCCGCGCACTCCGCGCCGCTGGGCCTGAGCTTCACCCGCAAGAACCTGCCCGGCCTCGGTGCCGGCGCTCTCGTCGGGGTGCACGGCTCGTGGAACCGGGTGCCGCCGCGCCAGCCGGAGGTCGCGTTCTTCTCCTACTCCGCGGGCGCGCTCGGGGGTCAACGCACGATCATGTCCGGGTTCCAGAACAGCAGCGGCACCCGCTGGGGCCGGCCGGTGGCCGCGATCCAGGGCGCCGACGGCGCCGTCTACGTCAGCGACGACCTCGCCAACGCCGTGTACCGGATGGCGCCGCCCTCCTGAGGGCCGGCGCGGGCCCGGCTTGACCGGGCTGGGCACGCTGGGGGCATGAGCATCTCGCGCGCCGTGCGACACCTCTCGGCCCTCGCGGTGGCCGGGCTGCTCGTGGCGGTCTCCGGCGGCTGCAGCGACGCCGGCCCGGCGGCCACGCCGTCGAGAGCCCCGGCCACGGCTGCGCCGGCCTCAGCGCCGCTGCAGACCGTCGACCTCGCCGTGCCCGCGGGTCTGGGGGACGCGCCGCTCGACGAGCCGCGTACGGTCCAGGCGCCGGCCGGCTGGTCGGTCAGCGTGTTCGCCCGGGTGGACGGGGCCCGGCTGCTGGCCTGGGCGCCGGACGGCCGGCTGCTCGTCTCGCGGCCGAAGGCGGGCGAGGTCGACGTCGTCGCCCCGCCCGGGCCCGGCCGGACGGCCGGGCCGACCACGACCACGCTGCTCAGCGGGCTGAACCAGCCGCACGGGCTGGCGTTCCACGGCGGCCGGCTCTACGTCGCGCAGAGCGACCGGGTCGACGCCTACGCGTACGCCGACGGGCGGGCCACCGACCCGCAGCCCGTCGTCGTCGGGCTGCCCGACGCCAAGAGCCCGGACCTGCGCGGGGCGTACGCGCACGCGCTCAAGAGCGTCGCCGTCGCGGAGGACGGGGCCGTGTACGTCTCCGTCGGCTCCACCGGGAACGTCTCCGCCGAGGACCGCGACGCCGACCCGCAGCGCGCGACGATCCTGCGGGTGCCGCCGGGCGGCGGCAAGGCGGAGGTGTTCGCGCGCGGCGTCCGCAACGGCACCGGCCTCGCGATCGCCCCCGACCAGGCGGTCTGGACCGCGGTGAACAACCGCGACAACATCGAGTACCCGTACGACCGGGACTTCGACGGCGACGGCAGGTCCGACCAGGGCGAGGTCCTGCCGGCGTACGTCGGCGACCACCCGCTGGAGCCGCTCGCGAAGCTGACCCGGGGCCGCGACCTCGGCTGGCCCTACTGCAACCCCGACCCCGACGTCGACCCCGGCGTGCCGGGCACGGCCCTCGACTACTCCGACCGGACGTTCGTGCGCGACGTGCAGACCAACGCGGACGGCTCGAAGCTGGACTGCTCGACCCTCCCGCCGGTCGAGCAGGGGATGGGCGCGCACTCCGCACCCCTCGGGCTGAGCTTCACGACCGGGGCCGGCCTGCCCGCCCCGTACGGCGCCGGTGCCCTGGTCGGCATCCACGGCTCCTGGAACCGCACCCCGCCCCGCGCGCCCGAGGTGTCGTTCTTCTCGTACGCGCGCGGGTCGATGGGCGACCAGCAGACCCTGCTGACCGGGTTCCAGAGCGCCGACGGCGACCGCTGGGGCCGGCCGGTGTCCGCGGTCCAGGGCCCGGACGGTGCCGTCTACGTCAGCGACGACGCCGCCGGGGCGGTTTACCGGATGCAGCCGCCCGCCTGACGCGGGGCCCGGACGGCCGCCGGCGGCTCACCAGCCGACGGAACCGTCCCGGTCCGTGAAGGTGCCGGTGGGGCCGTCCGCGCCGATGGTCGCCATCGCCACCACCGCGTCGGTGCCCTCGGTCACCGTCTGCGGACCGGAGTGGCCGTTGAGGTCCGTCGCGGTGTAGCCGGGGTCGACCACGTTGACCCGGATCTCCGGCAGGAACTGCGCGTAGACCGAGGTGAGCATGTTCATCGCGGCCTTGCTGGCGGAGTAGGCGAGCGAGGGGACCGAGTGCTCGATGCGCGACGCGTCGGCCCGGACCTCGAAGGACCCGAGCCCGCTGGACACGTTCACGATCACCGGGTTGGCGGAGCGGCGCAGCAGGGGCAGGAACGCGTGGGTCGTGCGGGCGACCGCGACGGTGTTGGTGTCGAGGACCTCGGTCAGCACGGGCCCGTCGACCTCGTCGATCCCGACCGCGGCCCCCGTGATCCCGGCGTTGTTGATCAGGACGTCGAGCCCGCCGAGACGTTCCTCGACCTCGCGCGCCGCGGCGGCCACCGACGCGTCGGATGTCACGTCGAGCTGCACCCAGTCGACGCCGAGGTCCTCCGCCGCCTGCCGGCCCTTGTCGGCGTCCCGGGCGCCGAGGACCACCCGGTGGCCCTGCTCCTTCAGACGGCGGGCCGCCTCGTAGCCCAGTCCCTTGTTGGCGCCGGTGATCAGTGTGGTAGTGGTGCCCTGCGCGGGCGTGCCTGGTTCGGTGGTGCTCTGCGTGGTCATGCACCCAGCGTGCGCGGGTCTGCGCGCAGGCGGGTAGGAGCCTTCGACCCTGGGACCGCCAGTACCACCCGGCACCCCGCTCCGGTGCGCACACTGGTGTCGTGACCGAGCGTGCTGACAAGGGCGACCTGGCGTCGCTGCTCCGGGCGTGGCGCGACCGCCTGCCACCGGCCGCGGTCGGCTTCCCGGCGGGCCAGCGCCGTACGCGGGGCCTCCGGCGCGAGGAGGTCGCGCTGCTGGCGGGGCTCTCGGTCGACTACCTCGTCCGGCTGGAGCAGGGCCGCGCGGCGCGTCCGTCGGCCCAGGTCGTCGCCTCGCTGGCCCGGGTGCTGCAGCTGTCCGACCTCGAGCGGGACGAGCTGTACGGCGCGGCCGGGCTCGCCGCGCCGACGTCCGGGCTGGTGCCGACGCACATCCCGGCCAGCGTCCAGCGCCTGCTCGCCCGCCTGCCCGACGTCGCGATCGGCGTGTACGACGCGTGCTGGACGCTGCTCACCGCGAACGACGCCTGGGCCGCGCTCCTCGGACCCGTCGATCCCGGCCGCAACCTCGTGCTGCAGCAGTTCACGCGGTCCGGGGTCGCGGTGCTGCGCACCGCCGAGAGCGAGGGACGCTTCCAGTGCGCGCTCGTGTCGGACCTCCGCCGAGCCCTGCTCCGCTACCCGGACGACCCGGCGGTGGCGGCGCTGGTGCAGCAGCTCCGCGAGGTGAGCACGACGTTCGCCGCCCTGTGGGACGAGGCCACGATCGTCGAGCACCGCTCGGAGCCCAAGACGTTCGACCACCCGCTCGTCGGCCACCTGACCGTCGACTGCGACGTCTTCACCGTCGCCGGCACGGACCTCCGGATCGTCACCTACACCGCGGTCCCCGGCAGCGAGGACGCCTCGCGCTTCGACCTCCTCCGCACCCTGGGCGCGGCGCAGGACCCGTCCTGGCCGGGGGCCGAGCTCCCCGCGTGCACGCCGGTGGACGATGCCGCCGCCGGCACGCACGTCCAGCGGGAGCGGGAGGCCTGACGGCCGACGAACGCGAAAGCGTCGACGGGAGAGGACTCCTGAGCCCGTCACGTCGGCAAGAGTTGCTGGTTTTCTGACCCTCGTTGCGTGAGATGCAGCCCCACGGGCGCATTCATCGCGACGAGGGCCGGAAAACCGGCAGCCGGCGTCACAGCGGGATGTTGGTGTGCTCCCCACGAGCGCCGACATCGGCGTCACGGATGGCGGTCGCCAGGGCGGAACGGCTGGTCTGCGGGCTGACGATCTCGTCGACCACGCCGATCTCGACGGCCTTCTCCACGCCTCCGGCGATGCGTTCGTGCTCGGCGGCCAGCTCGGCCTCGAGCTGCGGGCGGACGTCCTCGGCCACGGCGGCGAGCTTGCGCCGGTGCAGGATGCGGATGGCGGCGACCGGACCCATCACGGCGACCTCGGCGCCCGGCCAGGCGAACACCTTGGTCGCGCCCAGCGAGCGGGCGTTCATGGCGATGTACGCGCCGCCGTACGCCTTGCGCGTCACGAGCGTGACCCGCGGGACGACGGCCTCGGCGAACGCGTGCAGCAGCTTGGCGCCGCGGCGCACGACGCCGTCCCACTCCTGACCGACGCCGGGCAGGTAGCCGGGGACGTCGACGAGCACGACCAGCGGCACGCCGAACGTGTCGCACATCCGCACGAAGCGGGCGGCCTTCTCCGCGCTGAGGGAGTCGAGGCAGCCGCCGAGGCGGAGCGGGTTGTTGGCGATGACGCCGACCGTCCGGCCGCCGAGGCGACCGAGGGCGATGGTGACGTTGGGCGCCCAGCGGGCGTGCAGCTCGACCGTCGAACCCTCGTCGAGCACCCCGTTGATCAACGGGTGCACGTCGTACGCGCGGCGCGGCGACTCGGGCAGCAGCGCGGCCAGGTCGACGTCGGCCACCTCGGGCGTCATCGAGCCCTGGTCGGCCAGCAGCGTGGTGAGCGCGCGGCCGCGGGCCAGCGCGTCGGCCTCGTCGTCGGCGACCACGTGGACCACCCCGGAACGTCGCCCGTGCGTGTCGGGCCCGCCGAGGCGGAGCATGTCGACGTCCTCGCCGGTCACCGAGCGGACGACGTCCGGCCCGGTCACGAAGATCCGGCCCTCGGGCGCGAGGATCACGAGGTCGGTCAGTGCCGGCCCGTACGCCGCCCCACCGGCCGCGAAGCCGAGCACGATCGAGATCTGCGGGATCTTGCCCGACGCCTGCGTCATCGCGTGGAAGATCCGGCCCACCGCGTGCAGCGACAGCACGCCCTCCGCCAGCCGTGCGCCGCCGGAGTGCCAGATGCCGAGCACCGGCACGCGGTCGCGCATGGCCCGCTCGTACGCCTGCACGACGACGTCGCAGCCCTGCACGCCCATGGCGCCGCCCATCACGGTGGCGTCGGAGCAGAAGGCCACGACCCGCGAGCCGTTGATCGTCCCGACGGCGGCGAGCATGCCGGAGTCGTCGTCGGGGGTGATCAGCTCGACCGAACCCTCGTCGAGCAGCGCCGCGAGGCGGTGGTTGGGGTTGCGCGGGTCGAGCTCGCGGGGCAGCTTCTCCTTCTTCGCCGGGGCGGAGGGAGCAGTGGCGGCCGGGGCAGCGGTCGAAGCGTCGGGTGCGACGGTGGCGGTCATGCGGGCCCTCCTGAGGGTCGGGCGGTGAGGGAACTAGCGCGCGGGGTGGGTGGCCGGGTGGGTGGCGTACGCGTTGGTCAGGACGACCGCCACGTTGTGGCCGCCGAAGCCGAACGAGTTGTTGACCGCGGCCAGGTCGCCCGACGGCAGGTCGCGGACCTTGGTGGCGACGTCGACGTCGAGGTCGGGCTCGGGGTTGTCGAGGTTGATCGTCGGCGGGACCTGGCGGTGGTAGAGCGCGAGCAGCGTGGCCATCGACTCCAGCGCGCCGGCGCCGCCGAGCAGGTGCCCGGTCATGGACTTCGTGCCCGTGACGATCGCCTCGGTGTGCGCGCCGAGGGCCTGGTGGAGCGAGCTGATCTCGGTCATGTCGCCCGTCGGCGTGGACGTGGCGTGCGCGTTGACGTGCACGACGTCGGACGGGCTCAGCTCGGCCTCGCGCAGCCCGTACGTGATCGCACGGGCCTGCGTGTCGCCGGCCGGGTTGGGCTGGACCATGTCGTGCGAGTCGGCCGTGATGCCGGCACCGGCGAGCTCGCCGTAGATCCGGGCGCCGCGGGCCTGCGCGTGCTCGAGGGTCTCGAGGACGAGCATCGCGGCCCCCTCGCCGAGCACGAAGCCGTCGCGGTCGACGTCCCAGGGACGCGAGGCGCGCTCGGGCTCGTCGTTGCGCCGGCTCATCGCCTGCATCTGGGAGAACGAGGCCATCGGCATCGGGTGGATGCAGGCCTCCGTGCCGCCCACCAGGACGACGTCGGCGCGTCCGAGCCGGATCAGGTCGAGGCCCTGGGCGATGGCCTCGTTGCTGGACGCGCAGGCCGACACCGCGGTGCTGACCGGCGCCTGGGCGCCGATCCGCAGGCTGATGTTCGCCGCGGTCGCGTTGGCCATCAGCATGGGGATCGCCAGCGGGCTGACCCGCCGGGCGCCCTTCTCCTTCTGGATGTCCCACTGCCCGAGGAGGGTGTGCAGCCCGCCGATCCCGGTGCCGATCGCGACGGCGAGCCGGTCGCGGGCGACGGGGTTGTCGTCCTTGAGCCCGTAGCCGGCGTCGGCCCAGGCCTCCATCGCCGCGACCACGCCCAGCTGGGCCGAGCGGTCGAGCCGGCGGGCCTCGACGCGCTCCAGCACCTCGGACGGGTCGACGGCGACGGGTGCTGCGATCTTGGTGGGGATGTCCTCGGGGAAGTCGGCCGCGAGGTGCCGGACGCCGGAACGTCCCTCGAGCAGAGCGGCCCAGGTCGTGGGCGCGTCCCCGCCGAGCGGGGTGGTGGCCCCGAGGCCGGTGACGACGACGCGGGTGCGGGACATCGATGAACTCCTGGTTCAGCTGAGGTCGTGCGGGGTGGTGAGGTGCCCGGAGACCCGGGACCGCGTCTGCGATCCCGGGCCACGCTTCACGTTTCGCGAGCGCCAGCGAGTGGAACGTAGGCGGGGGGTGTGGGGGGTCGCCCCCCTCAAGATGCCGCGCGCTCGATGTAGGCGACGGCATCGCCCACGGTCTTCAGGTTCTTGGACTCCTCGTCGGGGATCGACACGCCGAACTTCTCCTCGCAGGCGTAGATGATCTCGACCATCGAGAGCGAGTCCACGTCGAGGTCGTCGGTGAACGACTTGTCGAGCTGGACGTCGTCGACCGGGACGCCCGAGACCTCGTTGACGATCTCGGCCAGGTCCGAACGGACCTCTTCGGTGGTGGGCATCTGGTGGTGCTCTCCTTCGTGTGGGTGGTGCTGGTGATCTTGCGAATCAGGGGTTGTCGATCTTCTGAGCAGTGATGATCAGGGGAGCGTGATCACCTGGCCGGCGAAGACCAGGCCCGCGCCGAAGCCGATGATCAGCGCGGTCTGGCCGGACTGCGCCTGACCGCTCTCGAGCAGCGTCTCGATGGCCAGGGGGATCGAGGCGGCGGAGGTGTTGCCGTGGTGGATGATGTCGCGCGCGATCACGACGTCGTCAGGGAGCTTGAGTGCCTTGAACATCGCGTCGGTGATCCGGTTGTTGGCCTGGTGCGGGACGAAGACGTCGAGGTCCTCGGGCTGGATCCCGGCGGCGTCCATCGCCTCGGCGGCGGTCTTGGCCATGGCGTACGAGGCCCACTTGAAGACCGGGTTGCCGTTCATCCGCAGCACCGGCCAGGTGGCGGCCGCCTCCGTGCCGTCCTCCGGCCGCACCCGCTCGTGACGGGGGATCGCCTTGTCCCAGGGCTCGGTCTGCGTGATGAGGTCGGCCTGCTCGCCGTCGGAGCCCCAGACGACCGGACCGATGGAGGCCACGTCGCTCGGACCCATGACCGCCGCCCCGGCGCCGTCGGCGAAGATGAAGGCCGTCGACCGGTCGTGGATGTCGGTCAGGTCCGTGAGCCGTTCGACGCCGATGATCGCGACGTACTTGGACGCCCCCGACCGGATGAGCGCGTCGGCCATGGCGACCATGTAGCAGAAGCCCGCGCACGCCGCGTTGACGTCGAAGGCCGCCGCGTTCCTGGCCCCGAGCTCGGTGGCGATCGTGGTCGCGATGGCCGGGGTCTGCAGCAGGTGGGTGACCGTCGCGACGATCACCGTGTCGACCTGGCCCGGCTCGATGCCGGCCCGCTCGATCGCCTTGTGCGCGGCCGCGACCGACATCATCTGGACGGTCTCGTCGGGGGAGGCCCAGCGGCGCTCGGTGATGCCGGAACGCGTCCGGATCCACTCGTCCGAGGAGTCGATGTAGGTGACGATCTCGGCGTTGTCGACGACCCGGCGCGGCCGGTAGCCGCCGATCCCCATGATCCGCGAGAACGCGGCTCCCTGGCTGGCCTTGATGCTGCTCTTGACTCCGGTCATCGGGTCACCTCGGTCGCCTCGTCGGACTCCACGGTCGGGTGCAGGCGCAGCAGCGGCTGGCCGGGCGACACCGGGTCGCCGTCCTCGACGAGCCACTCGACGACGATGCCGCCGTACGGGGCGCTGATCGCGATCTCGTCGCGGCTGTTGCGCACCAGGCCGATGGTGCTGTGGACCGGCAGGAGCATGTCCACCTCGATGTCCTCCGTACGGCTGAACTGGCCCTTGCCGGGCGAGACCACCAGGCGCCAGGTCGGGTTGGCCGTGATCGGGGTGGAGGAGGCGGGCTGGCCGCCGTGCCGTGCGATGAAGTCCATCGCGTCCTCGGTCTGGTCGGGCGTGTTCAGCGCGAACAGCTCGACGCCCTTGAGGTTGCGCTTGGCGATGCCGGTCAGCGTCCCGGCCGGCGGGAGCTCCAGCAGGCCCGTCACGCCGAGGTCGGCCATCGCCGCCATGCACAGGTCCCAGCGGACCGGCGAGGCGACCTGGCCGACGAGGCGGCGCAGCACGTCGTGGCCGTCGTGGACGACCTGCCCGTCGAGGTTCGACAGCAGCCGGGTGCGCGGGTCGCGGGTCGAGATCGCCCGGGACAGGCGCGCGAGGCGGTCGACGGCGGGCTGCATGTGGACGGTGTGGAAGGCGCCGGCGACGCTCAGGGGCACGAGCCGGGCGCGGGCCGGCGGGTGCTCGGCGAGCGCGGCGAGCTGCTCGACGGTCCCGGCGGCGACGACCTGGCCGGAGCCGTTGTTGTTCGCGGCGGTGAGCCCCTGCGCCTCGAGCGCGGCGGCGACCTCGTCCGGCTGGCCGCCGACGACCGCGGTCATCGAGGTCGGGCGTACGGCGCTCGCGGCCGCCATGGCGCGTCCGCGTTCCGCGACGAGGACCATCGCCGACTCCGCGGACAGCACGCCCACGCCCGCGGCGGCCGTGATCTCGCCGACCGAGTGGCCGGCGGCGACGCCGATCAGGGGGTACGCGTCCGCCGGGTGCGGGAACAGCTCCAGCGCGGCGAGCAGACCGGCCGCGACCAGCAGCGGCTGCGCGACGGCGGTGTCGCGGATCGTCTCCGCGTCCGCGTGGACCCCGTAGTGCTCCAGGTCCAGGCCGCTCACGGCGCTGAACCAGGTCAACCGGTCGGAGAAGGAGGACTCTTTGACCCACGGGCCCAGGAACCCGGGGGTTTGTGCGCCCTGACCGGGCGCGACGATCGCCAGCACCCCTTTACTCTTTCGTGACCTGGCCCCCGAAGTCGCGCAGGGACACCACGAATCTTCGGACATCCGATTGTTGGGTTCCCACAAAGGTGTGTCGCTCGTCTCGTTTCGTCTCGCGTGTCTTCTGTCCTCGCTCCGCTCGGAGGCAGCCGGCCCGTCCTGCAGCCCACCGACGAGTGGTCAGCGGTGAAGGCGGCGGAACCCCGACCGGACGTCAGGACCTTCCCGGTTTCGCTCGCCTCTGCTCTCTTCGCTCGTGCTGCAGCACGAGCGAACGCACGAAAGGCGAGCGAACGCAGAGAAGGCGAGCGGAGGCGCGTACCGCGCGTGGGGGCTGGCTCGGACGCGTTAACGGCGGAGACGGCCGAGGGTGAGGGCCAGGCGCAGGGCGTAGCCGTCGCGCGGGTCGGTGGGGGAGTAGCCGGTGACCTCGTGGATGCGACGCAGGCGGTAGCGGACGGTGTTCGCGTGCACGAACAGCGCCCGTGCCGCCGCCTCGACCTGCAGGCCCTGGTCGAGGAACGTGACCAGCGTGTCCAGCAGCCCGCCGCCCGCGGCGACGAGCGGGTCGTACAGGTCGCGCGCGAGGGCACGGCGGGCGTGGCCGTCGCCGGACAGCGCGCGTTCGGGGAGCAGGTCGGAGGCCTCGACCGGACGCGGGGCCTCGGGCCAGGCCGCGGCGGCGCGATAGCCGGAGAACGCCTCGCGGGTGGACGCGGCCGCGTCCATCAGGTGCTCGACCGGCGGGCCGATGACCACCGGCCCCTCGCCGAAGCAGCTGACGAACTTCGAGACGACCTGGCGGGCGAAGTCGGGGTCGTTCAGCGCGGCACCGCCGAGCACCACGACCATCCGGTCTCCCTGCACGGCGCCGAGCACGTCGAGCCCCGCGACCCCGGCGGTGCGGCGCACGGACTCCACGGCCGAGGTGGCCTCGTGCTCCGGAGCCGGGCCGACCACGACGACGACCCCGCCGGAGGAGCGCCAGCCCAGGGTCGAGGCGCGCGAGAGGACGGTCTCGTCGGTCTCCCCGCGGAGCACGGCGTCGACGACGAGGGCCTCGAGGCGGGCGTCCCAGGCGCCGCGCAGCTCGGCGGCCCGGGCGTAGATCTCCGCGGCGGCGAACGCGACCTCCCGGCTGTAGCCGACGATCGCGGCGTGCAGCACCGGACGGTCGCTGCGCGGCGCGACCTCGTCGATCTGCGCCTCCACCACGTCGATCGTGGTGCGGACCAGCTCGACGGTCTGCGACAGCGAGATCTTGCGCGTCAGCGCCCGCGGGGCCGCGCCGAAGATGTCGCTCGTCGTCGGGGCCGCGGGGTCGGGGTCGGCGAACCAGGTGACGAACCCGTCGATGCCCGCCCGGGCCACGACGCCGACCCACGAGCGGTAGTCGGCGTCGAGCGCCCGGAACCAGGGGTGGCGCTCCTCCATCTCGCTGATGGTGGCCGTGGTCATCGCGTCCGTGGTCCCGGCGAGGCGCTTCGCCATCGCCGCCCGCGTCTTGGGTGCGGGGAGCAGGGACTTGGTGATCCCTCTCGTGCTCGCCGCCATAGGGTCGAGGGTAGTGCTGGGGTCGGGACCGGCCCGACGCGAGGAGGGGGAGCACGACGGTGGTCGACGAGGACGCAGGCACGGTCGACCCGGTCGCCGCGCTGCGGGAGATCGGGTTCCTCCTGGAACGTTCACGGGCCGACACCTACCGGGTCAAGGCCTACCGCGGGGCGGCCGACGCGCTCGAGACGATGCCGGCGCCGGAGCGCGAGAAGCGCCAGGCCGAGGGTTCATGGGCCAAGGCGAACGGGGTCGGGCCCAAGACCGCGACCGTGATCACGCAGGCGCTCGCCGGCCGGGTCCCCGACTACCTCCAGCAGCTGCGCGACGCGCGCGAGCCCCTGGTCGAGGGTGGCGCCGCCCTGCGCGCGCGGCTCCGCGGCGACCTGCACACCCACTCGATCTGGTCCGACGGCGGCAGCCCCGTCGAGGAGATGATGGCGACGGCCCGGGCGCTCGGGCACGAGTACTGCGTGATCACCGACCACTCGCCGCGCCTCACGGTCGCCCGCGGGCTGAGCCCCGAGCGGCTGCAGGAGCAGATGGCGCTGACCGAGCGCCTGGGCGAGGAGCTGGCACCGTTCCGCGTGCTGCAGGGCATCGAGGTCGACATCCTCGAGGACGGCGGGCTCGACCAGACCGACGCGCTGCTCGCCCGGCTCGACGTCGTGGTGGCGAGCGTGCACTCCAAGCTGCGCTCGGACTCCGAGACCATGACCCACCGGATGGTCGGTGCGATCGCCAACCGCCGCACCAACGTGCTCGGCCACTGCACCGGCCGGCTGATCGAGGGCGCCCGCGGGACGCGGCCGGAGTCGGTGTTCGACGCCGAGGTGGTCTTCGAGGCGTGCCGGACCTTCGACGTCGCCGTCGAGATCAACTCCCGGCCCGAGCGCCGCGACCCCCCGACGCGGCTGCTGCAGCAGGCGATCGACGCCGGCTGCCTGTTCAGCATCGACACCGACGCGCACGCGCCCGGGCAGCTGGAGTTCCTCGCGTACGGGTGCGAGCGCGCGGAGGCGCTCGGGCTCGACCCGGACCGGGTCGTCAACACCTGGCCGGTCGACCGGCTGCTCGCCTGGGCGGACAAGGGCTGAGCCCTGCGCTGTAGATTTTTCGCCGTGCGTCCCTGCCCCCCGCCCAGCTCCGTGCTGGCGTGGCAGGTGGCGGCTGCGTGACCGTGTTCCGGGCGTCCGCGGCGACCGACGTGGGTCGGCGGGCACGCAACGAGGACGCCGCGTTCGTGGGCGACCGGCTCGTCGTGGTCGCCGACGGGCTGGGCGGTCACCACGCCGGTGACGTGGCGAGCGCCCTCGCGGTGGCGCGGTTCGCGCGGCTGGACACCGGGGTGGTCAGCGCGGAGAGCATCGCGCAGACCGTGCTCGCCGCGAACGACGACCTGCTGCGGCACGCGGCCGAGCACCCCGAGGCGGCGGGTCTCGGGACCACCGTCGCCGGCGTCGCTGCGGTCACGGTGGCGGGAGTGGCGCACTGGGCCGTGTTCAACGTCGGCGACTCCCGCGTGTACCGCTGCTGGGCCGACGAGCTCTCCCGCGCCACCGTCGACCACTCGGCGGCCGAGGCGTTGCTGCTGAGCGGGAGCGGGGACGTACGCGCTCCGGAGGACACCGGGGTCGTGACCCGGTCGCTGGGGACCGAGCCCGCACCCCAGCTCGACCTGTGGCTCCTGCCCGTGCTCCGGACCGAGCGGTTCCTCGTGTGCAGCGACGGCCTGACCTCCGTGCTCGACGACGGTCGCATCGCCGAGCTGCTGGCTCGTCACGCCGAGCCGGGCGAGGCCTGCACCGTCCTGGTGGCCGAGGCGCTGGCCGCCGGTGGGACCGACAACGTGACGGTGGTGGTCCTCGACGCCGCGACGGAGCCGTCCACCCACGGGCTCGACCGGACCGTGCCGCGCGACGCCCTGGCCGGGCGCGAGCGGTGAGCCGCCTCCCTCCGGCGGCGACGTACGCGGGCGTCGCCGGCACGTTCCTGCGGACCGGCGGCTGGGCGGTGCTGCTCGACGTCGCGCCCGGGCACCCGCTGGTCGACCTGTGCTGGGACGAGCTCGGTGCGACGACGGAGCTGGACGACGTGCTCGAGACCGTGGTGGCGCAGGGTCTGCGCACGGTGCCCGCGTTCGTGCTGGTGCGCGAGACGGGTGCGCGGCGGGTCGTCGCCCGCGGTGGCGTCACCCTGGTCCTCGACGGCACCGACGTCCTCGCGGAGCGGCACGCCGGAGCCTGGGTCGACCTGCCGCTGTCCGGCGTCTCGACGGTCGAGGTCGCGCTCGGGAGCGGTGCCCCGGGAGGGCCGGGCCTGCCCCTGCGCGACGGCGTGGCGGCGGCGGCGGGCTTCCACCTCGTCCTCGACGAGCCCGCCCCCGTCCCGGAGACCACGGAAGCCTCGGACGTCGACCACCTCCTCGAGACCCGCGTCGTCCGCCGGGCACGCCCGGCGGTGGCGAACCCCGTCGAGACGGGCACGCCCAAGGGGTCGGCCCCCTCGGCGGAGGACACGCTGCCGACGACGTTCACCAGCGGGCTCGCCGCTGCGGCGGCAGAGCCGCGGCCCGGGCGCGACATGTTCGTCAGCCGGCAGCAGCTCATGCGTGGCGACGGCATCGAGACCCCGCGGGTGCTGGCCGCCGTGTGCCCCGCCGGCCACCTCACCCCCGCCTACTCCGGGGTCTGCCGTGTCTGCCGGCGCGTGGTGGCGGCGCAGGAGGCCTTCGAGACGGCCCGGCCCGTCCTCGGACGGCTGGTGCTGCCGGAGGGCGACTCGCTGCTGCTGGACCGGGGTGCGGTGCTCGGTCGGACGCCGTACGTCCCGGCGGACTGGGCGGGGGCGCAGCCCCACCTCGTCGCGCTGCCGGACCCGGACCACGACGTCTCCGCCCAGCACGTCTCGGTCGCGCTCGACCTGTGGAACGTCCTGGTCTGCGACCTCGGCTCGACGAACGGGACCAGGCTGGTCGACCAGGCCGGGCAGGTGACGCGGCTGCGCCCGTACGAGCCCGTGGCCCTCGGTCCCGGTGGTGCCGTCGTGCTCGCCGACGTCATCACGCTGCGGTTCGAGGTCCAGCCGTGAGCGCCTCGGCCACGGACGAGGGGCGGGTCGGTCCGCCCATCGCCGGTCTCGAGTTCCGACGCCGCATCGGGACCGGTGGCTACGCCGACGTCTTCCTCTACCACGAGACGAGCCTGGACCGGGACGTCGCGGTCAAGGTGGTCCGCGAGACCGGCCTCTCCGAGGACGAGGCGTCCGGCTTCGTCTCGGAGGCGCACGCGATGGCCCGGCTGGCCCATCCCCACATCGTCCCCGTGTTCAGCGTCGGGCGGGCGGCGCACGGGCAGCCCTACCTGACCATGCCGTTCTACCCGGAGGGCACGCTCTTCGACCGGGCCACGACCCCGCTCGGCGTGGCCGAGGTGCTGAAGACCGGGGTGCAGATCGGCAGCGCGGTCGCCTTCGCGCACGGGGCGGGGATCCTGCACCGCGACATCAAGCCGCACAACGTCCTGCGCAACCAGTTCGGGCCGGCGCTCAGCGACTTCGGGATCGCCGGGACCATCGCCGACGCGGGCACCCGGACCATCGCGGTCTCGATCCCGTGGTCGCCGCCCGAGGTGCTCCTGGACACCGCTGCGCCCAGCGTCGCGTCCGACGTCTACTCCCTCGCCGCGACCCTGTGGCACCTGCTCACCGCACGGGCCCCGTTCCACCGCCCGGGCGACACCGAGGCGGCTCTCGTCCGGCGGATCCACCGCGAGCCGCTCGAGCCGCTGGTCCGCCCGGACGTGCCGGCGACGCTCGACCGGCTGCTGCGCCAGTCGATGGCGAAGGACCCGCAGGACAGGTTCTCCTCGATGACGAGCCTCGTCTACGCCCTCCAGGACGTGCAGCGGCAGCTGCAGCTCGAGCCGACCGACGTGGTCCTCGTGTCCGCGCGCCGCCACCGACCCGTCCGGACCGAGCGGGCCGAGGGCACGACCGACCGCTCGGGGGCGACGCGGCGTCGCCCGGAGCGCGACAGCACCGACCTGGCCAGCGCCGACCTGGCCAGCACCGCGGAGGCTGCCGACGACCAGGTCGGGGTCCCTCCCGCCGACGTGGCGACCGCCGACCCGGTCCTCGATCCAGCGCCGACGGAGGTGCCGGAGGTGCCGGAGGTTGGCGCGGGCGTACGCCCGGACCCTCCGCGTACGCCGGTGGTGCTGCTGGTGCTGGTCGCGGTGATGCTCGCCGTCCTGCTGCTCGGCCTGCTGATGCTGTTCCTGCGGTCGGGAGGCGGCGGATGACGTCGCCGGCGTCGGCGCTGCCCGCCCTGACCGTGGACTACTGCGGGGAGATCTACCCGGCCACGCCCGGTTCGGCCCTGCTCATCGGGCGCGACGCCGACGTCTCCGTCGACGACAACCCGTTCCTGCACCGGCACTTCCTCGAGGTGGCGGCCCGGGGCGACCTGTGGTGGTTGTCCAACGTCGGGACGTTGCTGAGCGCGACCGTCGCCGACGAGTTCGGCGGGCTGCAGGCGTGGCTCGCCCCGGGCGGCCGGCTGCCCGTCGTGTTCCCGCGCACGGTGGTCTGGTTCACGGCGGGCCCCACCACCTACGAGCTCGACATCACGCTGGCGGGGTCGTTCTTCGAGCCGGTCCGGCAGCGCTCGGAGCTCGCCGGTTCGGTGACGGTCGGTCGGGTCTCGTTGACCCCCGACCAGCACCTCCTGCTCGTCGGTCTCTGCGAGCCCGTGCTGCTCCGGCAGAACCGCGGAGGTGCGGCGTCCCCGACCTCCAACGTCGTCGCCGAGCGCCTGGGGTGGACGTCGACCAAGTTCAACCGCAAGCTCGACAACGTCTGCGACAAGCTGGCGAAGCTCGGGGTCCGCGGTCTGCACGGCGACGCCTCCCGGCTCGCGACGAGCCGCAAGGCCCGCCTCGTCGAGTACGCCCTGGCCACGCAGCTCGTCACCGCGGCGGACCTCGTCCTCCTCCCGGATGCGCCGGGCCGGCCCCGCAGGTCCTGACCCGCGCCGACCGGTCGGGGGATGGGGAGTGCTCCCCATTCCGCGTCCGTCCTCGCGCCCCTAACGTCTCTCGTACCGGCAGCGCTGGTGCAGGACGCCGAGAAGGAGTGGACATGCTCTCGTCGTCGTGCGGACCGTGGGGGACGGTCCGTCCGACCGGACGCAGGTGGCCGCGACGTGGGGGCGGCGACCGTCGGCCGTCGGGTCGACTGCGTCCGTGAGCTGCCCGGTCTGCGGCCACGCCACCTCGGGGGCGGGTGACGACGGCCGTGGTGCGCGGGGCACCGGGAGACCGGTGCCCCGTGCAAGCTCCGGGGTGACGCAGGTGGTGGAACACCCGGCGCACGGACCCGCTCCCGAGCCGGAACGGTGGATCGCGACCCGTCCGTCCTGGCGACCCACGCAGCCTGCGCCCCCGGCCGCTCCGACGGGGCCCGACCGCGGACCGGCACCGGTGTGGGCCCGGCTGGTGGCCGCGGTGCTCGACCAGGTGGCGCTCGCCGTCCCGCTGGTCGCGGTCGTCCTGCTCGGGCTGCGAGCGTCGCGGACCCCGGGTAGCGCGTGGGACCTGGTCTCGACCCTCGGGCTGATCTGCTGGATCGTCGCCACGCTGCTCTACGCGGTCGTCGGCGGCGGCGAGGGCCAGACCCTGGGCAAGCGGCTCGTGGGCATCGTCGTCGTGGACCTGGCGACGGGCGCGCCGATCGGCTACGAGCGGGCCCTGGTCCGCTGCGTCGTCCTGCTCCTCATGGGCCTGCCGTGCTGCCTCGGCCTCGTCTCGGTGGTCTCGTCGCGGTCGGGCCGCCACCGCGGCTGGCACGACCGCGCCGCGGGGTCGGTCGTCGTGCGAGGATCACTCCCGTGACCGGCCCCGACGCGGCGACGCCGCGTCCCGGCACCAGCCGTACGACCGTGGTGCTCGTCGCCCTCCTCGTCGCGCTGACCGCAGCCTCGGGCGTCGTCTGGTGGAACGTCGTGACGGCTCCCGGCGCCGCCACCGCGCCGCCGGCCACGGCCCCTGCCGCACCTGTTCCCGCACCCGCGCCGACAGCCGGTCCGGTCGACCCTGCCGAGGACGACCTGCCCCGGTCCGACCCGCTCGCGGACGACCAGATCGTCTGGCGCTACAACGTCGGCAGCGACTGGGCCATGTCGACGGTCAGCTCCGCCGGCTCGCGGAGCGCGGTGGTGCTGGCGTCGGGGGAGCAGGACGTGGGGCCGGTCGTGTCCCACGACCGCCGGACGGTGCTCTACCTCCGTCGGGAACGACCGGGGAAGCGGACCTCCCTGCACGCCGTGTCCGCCGACGGCCGGGTGCAGCGGCTGCTGTTCCGGGACGGGTCGCAGAGCTGTCCGATCCTGCGCCAGGCCATCTGGAGCCCGGACGGGACGCTGGGTCTCGTCTGCAAGCTCGAGGGCAAGGGGACGTCGTACGTGCTCGCGACGGCCCGGCTGGACGGGACCGTCGTCCGCACGCTCGACGTCGGGCTGATCGGGAGCCCGACCTTCAGCCCCGACGGCCGCCAGATCCTCTACCCGAAGGCCTCCTCCGGCTCCTACGACCGCGGTGGACCGCTCTACCTCACCGACGTGGACGGCTCGACGGACCCGACCAAGGTGGTCGGCGGACGCAACACCAGCCCCGCCTGGGCCCCGACCGGGACGACGGTGGCGTTCTCGCGCTACGACGACGACCACGACGACACCGCACATATCCTGACCATGCCCGTCGACGGCTCGGACGACGACGTCGAGGTCCTGACGTCCGAGGACAAGATCGACGACGACCCCTCCTGGTCGCCGGACGGTCGCTCGCTGGTGTTCCGCCGCGGCTCGGACGACGAGCACCGCCGCCTCGTCGTCATGTCGCGCGAGGGCGAGCAGGAGCGTGACCTCTCCAGCGACGGCACGGTCGGTTCGCCGAGCTGGACCCCGCGCTGACGCCGTCGTCCGGCAGCGCCGCGTCGAGTACAGCGGCTCGGGGTCCGGTGCACGGGTGGGGATGGGTGCCTCCGCGAACGCATAGGGTCGAGTGGTGAACGACGACGAGCTGGCGGCCGACCTCGTGCGCGAAGCCGGCGGGCTGGCGTCGCAGATGCTGGCCGCGGGTCTCGACACCGAGTACAAGACCTCGATCTCCGACGTGGTGTCGGCCGCCGACCACGAGGCCGAGGCCCTGGTCTCCGGCCGGCTCGCGGCCGAGCGCCCGGACGACGGCCAGGTCGGCGAGGAGGGTGCGCGCAGCACCGCGGCCGACGGGGCGGGCGGCCGCACCTGGTACATCGACCCGGTCGACGGCACCTACAACTTCCTGTCCGGCATCCCGTACTGGTGCTCGGCCGTCGGGCTGACCGACAGCGACGGTCCGTTGCTCGGCGCCGTCTACTACCCCGCGCGCGACGAGCTCTGGGTCGGCGGCCGGGACCGGCCCACGACCCTCAACGACCGCGCGCTGCCGGCGCTGGCCGACCGTCCGCTCGCCGAGGTCTCGGTCGCCACCTACTCCAACGCCTCGCACCTGCGCGACCACGTCAAGGCCGCCTCCTGGAACGCGGTGACCTCGACCGCGGCCACGACGCGGATGTTCGGCTCGGCGTCGGTCGACCTCGCCGGGGTGGCGACGGGCCGGATCGGGGTGTTCCTGCAGGCGAACCTGCACCCCTGGGACTGGTATCCCGGGGCCGCGCTGGTGATCGGTGCGGGCGGCGTCGCCGAGGAGGTCCTGATCGCCGACCAGCGCTGGCTCCTCGCCGGCAACGCGCAGTCCGTCGCCGAGGCGCGCTCGGCGCTGCTCGACGCCGCCGCAGCCGCGTCGTGACCGAGCCTGCGCCGGTCTCCGGCTTCCCGCCCGGTTTCTTCGCCCGCGAGGACGAGCGGCCCGACGCCACGTTCTACGGACCGCCGCGGCTGGTGACGCACATCGACGATGGTGCCATCGCGGCGGTGTCGGACCTGTACGCCGAGCTCGGGGTCGACGGTTCGTCCGGCGAGCCGCGCCGCGTGCTCGACCTGATGTCGTCCTGGGTCTCGCACCTGCGGACGGCGCCCAGCGAGCTCGTCGTCCTCGGGATGAACTCCTCCGAGCTCCGGGCCAACCCGCAGGCGACCGGACGTGTCGTCCGCGACCTCAACGCCGACCCCACGCTTCCCTTCGAGGACGCCTCGTTCGACGCGGTGCTCTGCTGCGTCTCGGTCGACTACCTCGTGCACCCGGTCGAGGTGCTCCGCGAGGCCGCCCGCGTGCTGCGGCCCGGGGCGCCCGTCGTGCTGACCTTCTCCAACCGGCTGTTCCCGAGCAAGGCGGTCGCGGGCTGGCTGTACGCCGACGAGGACCAGCGCTGCGCGATCGCCGCGACGTACGTCCGTCTGGCCGGCGGGTTCGGCGAGCCCGAGGTGTCGCTGCGGACCCCGGCGCGCCGCTACCGGGGCGACCCGCTGTACGCGGTCGTCGCCCGCCGCGCCGCCTAGCCCCGTACGCCCGGGCGGGCAGGGCTAGGCGCGAGACCCGAGCTGGCCGAGCACCCAGGCGCCGAGGGCCCGGGCCTGCGCGAGCGCAGGCTCCGGGACCGGGACGAGCTGGAGCAGCGCGCTCGACGACGCCGCCCGCGCCACGACGTCCGGCGCCCACGCGACCAGGCCGAGGCAGACCAGCCAGCAGCCGACCGCCGTCCCCGCGCCGGAGAGCAGGGCGCCCAGCAGGCCACGCCGGCCCACGAGCGCCCCGACGACGGAGGAGGCCACGAGGACCAGGGTGACGAGGTCGACCAGCCCGAGGTGCGTCATGGGTCCAGGGTGCGAGGTCAGCCTGAAGAACACCTCAAGGCGGGCGGATCTTCAGGTTCGGCCGCGCGACTCCCCGGGCGTCAGCCCACGCGCGCGCCGACGATCCCGCCGTCGACGTCGATCGAGCTGCCCTGCACGAAGCGGCCCTCGTCCGACACGACGAAGCGGACCGCGTACGCGACGTCGACCGGCCGGACGGGGACGCCGGCCGGCGTCTGCCTGGCCAGGTGGTCCATCGCCTCGGGGTAGTCGGCGTTGCCGCGGGTGCTCGTGGCGCCCGGCGCGACGCCGACGACCCGGACGCCGCGCGTCCCGTACTCCGCGGACCAGCCGCGCGTCAGCTGCTCGAGCGCAGCCTTGGTCGCTGGGTACAGCGCCATGGCGGGGGTGCCGACGCGGGCCATCCAGGACCCGATGTTGACGATGACGCCGTCACCGCGCTCGGCCATGGCCGGGGCGAGGGCGCCGACCAGGACGTGCGGAGCGCGGACGTTGACCGCCAGCAACGCGTCGAGGTCGTCGTCCGGCAGGGTCTCCGTCGGCCCGACGGGGTAGATGCCGGCGTTGTTCACGAGGACGTCCACGCGGCCGCCGAGGACGTCGGTCGCCTCCGCGGCGAACCGGCGGAGGTCGGCGTACGAGCCGGCCAGGTCGAGCGCGAGGGCGTGGGCCTTGCCGCCCGCGTCGGTGATGGCGTCGACGACCGGGCGGGCCCGGACGAGGTCGCGGGCGGTGACGACCACCGTGGCGCCGGAGCTGGCGAGCACGCGGGCGACGGCCTCGCCGATGCCGGCGCTGGAGCCGGTGACGATGGCCGTGCGACCGGCGAGGCGGTCGTCGGTGGGGAGGGTGGACAGGAGGTCGCTGTTGGACTGCATGGTCCATTTCTAGCACACACTCTGGACCCTAGGGTCCAAAGCGTAACCTCGACCTCGTGGACGGAACCTTGACGAAGCGCGGGCGCCTGACCCGCCAGCGGATCATCGAGGCGACCGGGCAGCAGATCCTCGCGGGCGGCATCGGCGGGACGACGTTGGACGGGGTCCGCGCCGCGACGCTGACGAGCAAGAGCCAGCTCTTCCACTACTTCCCGGGCGGCAAGAACGAGCTGGTGCGCGAGGTCGCCGCGTGGGAGGGCGAGCAGCTGCTCGCCGCGCAGCTGCCGTGGCTGGACGACCTGTCCACCTGGGAGTCGTGGCACGCGTGGCGCGACGCGTTGGTCGAGTACTACCTGGGTCTGGGCCGCTGGGCCTGCCCGATCGGGTCGCTGGCCTGGGAGGCGGCGGCGTCCGACCCTGAGCTGGCCGCGTTCGTCGGTCAGTCGATGAGCCGGTGGCGTGGCAAGCTCGCCGACGGCATCCGCCGGATGCGGGACGCGGGCACCGTGGACCCCGGCGTCGACCCCGACCGCCTGGCCGCCGCGATCCTCGCCGCCGTGCAGGGCGGGCTGATGCTCAGCCAGCCCGAACGCAGCAGCTGGCCCCTCGAGGCCGCCCTCGACTCCCTGCTCGACGTCCTCCGCGCGGGACGTGTGAACGCCTCCTGAGACGACGACGAGCCACGTCGTGCACCGATGACGGTGCACGACGTGGCTCGAGGGAGAGCCCTCAGGCTCCCGCGCCCTCCTGCGCCACGCCGGCCACCGCGGTCGGGTCGCCGACCCGGTACTGGTCGTACGCCCGCTTGGCCGCACCCGCGTCGTACTGGCCCTCGCGGCCCAGGCTCTCCAGCGTGGCGACGACGATCGACTCGGCGTCGACCTCGAAGAACCGTCGAGCCGCGGCGCGCGTGTCCGCGAGCCCGAAGCCGTCGGTGCCCAGCGAGGTCCAGGGCTGGTAGACGTACGGCGCGATCTGGTCCTGGACGGCCCGCATGTAGTCGCTGACCGCGACGACCGAACCCTCCGCCCCGTGGAGCATCTGCGTGACGTGCGGGTAGCGCTTGTCGTCGCCCGGGTGGTTGAGGTTCCACGTGGCCGTCTCCACGGCGTCGCGCCGCAGCTCGTTCCACGAGGTCACCGACCACACGTCGGCGGCCACGCCCCACTCGTCGGCCAGCATCTTCTGGGCCTTGAGCGCGGCGCTCATGGCGACGCCCGAGGCGAGCAGCTGGGCGCGCGGCTTGCCGGCCGGGTCGATCGGTGCGGTGTTGAAGCGGTAGAGGCCGCGCAGCAGCGCCTCGACGTCGAGCCCCTCGGGCGTGCCCGGCTGGTCGACCGGCTCGTTGTAGACCGTCATGTAGTAGATGACGTTCTCGCCGTCGGGGTGGTCGGTGTCGTCGTGGCCGTACATCCGGCGCAGGCCGTCCTTGACGATGTGCCCGATCTCGTACGCGAACGCCGGGTCGTAGTGCACGACCGCCGGGTTGGTGCTGGCGAGCAGCGGCGAGTGGCCGTCCGCGTGCTGCAGGCCCTCGCCGGTGAGCGTGGTGCGGCCCGCCGTCGCCCCGATCAGGAAGCCGCGGGCCATCTGGTCGGCCATGGCCCAGATCGAGTCGCCGGTCCGCTGGAACCCGAACATCGAGTAGAAGATGTAGACGGGGATCATCGGCTCGCCGTGGATGGAGTAGGCCGAGCCCGCGGCGATCGTGGAACCCATGGCCCCGGCCTCGGAGATGCCCTCGTGCAGGAGCTGGCCGTTCTTGGCCTCCTTCCACGACAGCAGCAGCTTGCGGTCGACCGACTCGTACGTCTGCCCGTGCGGGTTGTAGATCTTCGCCGTCGGGAACATCGAGTCCATGCCGAACGTCCGGAACTCGTCCGGCGCGATCGGCACGATCCGCTGGCCGATCTCCTTGTCCCGCATGAGGTCGCGCAGCAGCCGGACGAACGCCTGCGTCGTCGCGACCTTCGCGCCACCCGCGTGCTCCATCAGCGGGGCGTACATCTCGTCGCCCGGGAGCTTGACGATGGTCGGCTTGACGCGCCGCTCGGGCACGTAGCCACCGAGCGTGCGCCGCCGCTCCTGCAGGTAGGCGATCTCGTCGGAGTCGTTGCCCGGGTGGAAGTACGGCGGGTTGTACGGGTCCTCGAGCTGGCTGTCGGGGATCTCCAGGTAGAGCCGGTCACGGAAGGCCTTGAGGTCCTTGCTCGTGAGCTTCTTCATCTGGTGGGTCGCGTTCTTGCCCTCGAGCGCGTCGATCGTCCAGCCCTTGACGGTCTGGGCCAGGATCACGGTCGGCTGCCCGACGTGCTCGGAGGCGGCCTTGAACGCGGCGTAGACCTTGCGGTAGTCGTGCCCGCCGCGCGACAGCACCTTGAGCTGCTCGTCGGAGTAGTTCGCGACCATCTTGGTCAGCCGCGGGTCCCCGCCGAAGAAGTTCTGGCGGATGTACGCGCCGTCCTCGACCAGGTAGGTCTGGAACTGCCCGTCCGGCGTCGTGTTCATCTTGTTGACCAGCGCGCCGGAGGCGTCGGCGGCGAGCAGCGGGTCCCAGTCACGGCCCCACAGGACCTTGATCACGTGCCAGCCGGCGCCGAGGAAGTACGACTCCAGCTCCTGCACGACCTTGCCGTTGCCGACGACCGGGCCGTCGAGCTGCTGCAGGTTGCAGTTGACCACCCAGGTGAGGTTGTCCAGGCCCTCGCGCGACGCGACGCGGATGGCGCCCAGCGACTCCGGCTCGCCCATCTCGCCGTCGCCGAGGAACGCCCAGACCCGCTGGTCGGAGGTGTCCTTGACGCCGCGGTTGTCGAGGTAGCGGTTGAAGCGCGCCTGGTAGATCGAGTTGATGCCCGTCAGGCCCATCGAGACCGTCGGGAACTCCCAGAACTCCGGCATCAGCCGCGGGTGGGGGTAGGACGAGAGCCCGCGGCCCGCCCCGCGCGAGACCTCCTGGCGGAAGCCGTCGAGCTGGTCGGCGCTCAGGCGCCCCTCGAGGTAGGCGCGGGCGTAGATGCCGGGGGAGGCGTGACCCTGGATGAAGACCTGGTCGCCACCACCGGGGGCGTCCTTGCCGCGGAAGAAGTGGTTGAAGCCGACCTCGTAGAGGCTCGCCGCGCTCTGGTAGGTGGCGATGTGGCCGCCGACCTCGAGGCCCTTGCGGTTGGCCTTGCTGACCATGATCGCGGCGTTCCAGCGGATGTACGCCCGCAGCCGACGCTCGACGTGCTCGTCGCCGGGGAACCACGGCTCCGCCTCGGGCGGGATCGTGTTGACGTAGTCGCTGCTGCGCAGCGCCGGCAGCCCGACCTGGCGCTCGCGGGCCCGCGCCAGCAGCTGCAGCATGACGAACCGGGCGCGTGCCTTGCCCTTCTCGTCGAGGAGGTCGTCCAGGGACTCGAGCCAGTCCTGGGTCTCCTGGGGGTCGATGTCGGGGACCTGGTGGACCAGGCCCTCCGCCGTCAGGGTCGGGCGGGGGCCGCCGCTCGACGCGCCGGTCGTGCTGGGCTGCCCGCTCTGGCTCGCCATCTGGATGCTCCTCTACCTCGGGCCGACGGCTGGGGTGGTGCCGCGCGGACCCCTCGTCTACGTGGCCCCATCCTGTCACCGGGCTCCAGCGGACGCACCGTGCCGGTCCAGCGAGGCCCCTGACGGCGCGTTCCCTCTTCCTGGTGGGGCCCGGCTGTGGGAGGCTGTCGGCCATCAAGGTGGACGCGGTGACGCGTGCACCCAGGACGTGCCGTCCCGTCACGGGGCGGACGTACGAGAGGAGCGGGCCGTGAGTGCGGCGGCAGGTGCCACGGGTGAGAGCCCGGCGGCCAGCAAGCTGGGACTCACCAGCGGCCAGATCGTCCAGGAGCTCGGCTGGGACGACGACGTGGACAACGACCTCCGGCTCGCCGTGGAGGACGCGATCGACGGCGAGCTCGTCGAGGAGGTCGTCGAGGCGGTCGACGTCGTCCTGCTGTGGTGGCGCGAGGAGGACGGCGACCTGGTCGACGGACTGGTCGACTCCCTGACCGACCTGACCGAGACCGGCTACATCTGGCTCCTCACCCCGAAGGTGGGACGCGACGGCTACGTCGACGCCAGCGACCTCTCCGAGGCGGCCATCACGGCGGGACTCGCCCAGACCGTCAGCGCCACGGTGTCCTCGGACTGGTCCGCGACCAAGCTCGTCCGCCCGCGCGGCGCGCGCCGGTGAGCCCTTCGACGAGCTCAGGGCAGGCTCCTTCGACGGGGGAGCGGGCGCCCGACTTCCGGGCCCGCAACCACCACGGCGAGACGGTGACGCTGCACGACCTGGTCGCGCAGTCGGACGGCCCCGTGCTCCTCGTCTTCTACCCGTGGGCCTTCTCCGGGATCTGCACCGGTGAGCTCGCCGCGCTGCGCGAGGGTCACGCCGACCTGGCCGCGGCCGGCGTCCGCGTCCTGGCCGTCTCCTGCGACGCGATGTTCACGCTGCGCGCCTTCGCCGAGGCCGAGGACCTGCCGTTCGGCCTCGTGAGCGACCACTGGCCGCACGGCGCGATCGCACGGGAGTACGGCGTGTTCGACGACCAGGCCGGGTGCGCGCTGCGCGGGTCGTTCCTGCTCGACCGTTCCGGCACGGTCACCTGGCAGGTCCTGAACGGCATCGGCGAGCCCCGCGACATCGTCGAGCACCTGCAGACCGCGCTCGCCCGCTGATCAGTCCGGCGGTCGGCGCTCGGCGGCCAGCAGGGTCTCGGTGTCGGTGAAGCCGACCGAGCGGTAGACGCGGATGGCGAGGTACGCCGGGTCGGCCACCATGACCAGCGTCGAGACGCCGAGCTCGTCGAGGCCGAAGCGGGCGACGACGTGGGTGAGCGTCCCGGCCAGCCCCCGGCCGCGGTGGTCGGGGTGCGTCTTCACGGACTGGAACCGGGCCAGCCCCGGGCTCGCGGTGAACAGACCCATCGAGCACACCAGGCGTCCGCCGAGGAACGCGCCGTACCAGCGACCGTGCCCGCCCTCGACCAGCCGGCGGTCGGACGCCGCCCTGCGGGTGGAGAAGTCCAGGTCGTGGCCGACCTCCTCACCGATCATGGAGAGCTCGACCTGCTGGGCCCAGTCGTCGTCGCCGGTCAGCGGCCGGCAGGTCGCGAGCCGGTTCGGCCGGGGCGGCTCGTGCACGGCCGTGGCGGTCAGCACCGCCGACTCCTCGGCACGGAGGCCGAGCGCGAGGAAGGGCTCGAGGTCCGTCGACGCCCGACCCGTGCCGTCGACCCAGAAGGTCCGGTGCGCGGCGCCCGGCAACGCCGCCTCGAACGTCGAGAGCCAGCGACGGGCCGCTGCGACGTCCGGCGGCGGCTCGCGCAGCACGAGGCAGTTGCCCCACCAGAACGTCGGGTTGTCCGGGGTCCGCACGACCAGGTGGTCGTCGCGGTCCTCGACGAGGCTGCCGGCGAGGACCCGGAGGGCGAGCTCGGTCCGCAGACCGAGGGAACGGACGTCCACCCTCTGCAGGCTAGACGCCGGCGGTGCCTAGGCTTCGACCATGCCCCTCGACGGTGAGTACGAGCCCAGCCCCGACCAGTGGGTGCGCGACCAGGTCGCGAACTACGAAGCGACCGACGGGCGCGAGGCGAACACGCTCGGCGACACCGGGCTGCCCGTGGTGATCTTCACGACCCGCGGCCGCAGGTCGGGCAAGATCCGCAAGATGGCGCTGATGAAGGTCGAGCACGACGGCGCGTACGCGCTCGTGGCGTCCAAGGGCGGCGCGCCCGAGCACCCGGTCTGGTACCACAACCTCAAGGCCGACCCCGAGGCGCTGATGGTGCAGGACGGGGCGGACCGCTGGGACGCCACCGCCCGCGAGATCTCGGGCGACGAGCGCCAGGAGTGGTGGGACCGGGCGGTCGCGGCCTACCCGCCGTACGCGGAGTACCAGACGAAGACCGACCGCCTGATCCCGGTGCTGCTGGCCGAGCGGCGCAGCTGACCCCTCGCCGCCCAGGGAGTGGACAGCGGCGGACGGCGACCGCGCACGACGAGAAGAACCTGCTGCCGGTGAGCTCACCCGGCAGCAGGTTCCGTCGTCGTCGATCACGTCCCGGAGGACGACCCTCGCGTCAGGTCAGCTGTCCGCGATCGTGAACTTGGTGAAGTCCCAGTGCTGCGACACCGCGTTGGTGGACACGGTCTCCACCCCGTAGCTGATCTGCCCCAGCCGGCTCGCCGCGATGATGCGGCCGTGGTCGGCGAGGTAGCCGGTGAAGTCCTGCACGTCGAAGGTGGCCGTCGGGATGTTGGACGTGTCGGTGGGCACGAAGGCCAGGTAGTGGTTCGAGTTGCCGGAGTACAGGTCCCACGTGTGACCGGCCAGGCTGATGCCCGAGCCGACCTTGGTGCCGTACGGGGTCTGGCCGACGTTGTGGGTCCAGATCATGACCTCGTTGGCCGCGCCGTTGCCGATCCCGTTGAGCCAGATGTCGAACGCCGTGTCGTAGATGCAGCCGGAGCAGCTCGACGGGTCCTTCGAGCCGAACGTCACGTCGAGCCGCGGGAAGGACGTGACCAGCGGGTCCTTCGAGAAGTCCGTGGTCGACCAGTCGTGGTAGATCCGGCGCATCGACGGGTAGGCCTTGACCGCGCCGTCGCCCTTGGTGTTGTCGGTCTTCACGTTGACGTACCAGGCGTCGTTGGTGCAGACGCCCATGGTCTGGGTGTAGTTGTAGCCGTTCACGCCCCACAGCTCGGCGGAGGCGTCGTAGTTGCCCTGGCCGTACTGACCGAGGCCGGCGGACCCTGCGCCGTCGAACTTCACGACCTCCTTGCCGGACGCGCACGCCGCGGCAGCGGGGCTGGTCGCCGTGCTCGAGGGCGAGGTCGGCGTCGGGCTGCTCGAGGCGGTCGGCTTCACCGTCGCCGTCGGCGAGGAGGAGGGCTGGGTCGTCGGGGTGCTGGTCGGCTTGAGCGCGGCGACCGCGGCGTCGAGCTTGTCGAAGCGGCAGGCGTCGTACGCGACGACCTTCTCGCTGTTCCACGGGGTCGAGATGGGTTTGCGACAGGCCGTGTCGTTCGTGGTCGCGGCGCCGGCGGCGACGTTGGCGCCGAGCAGGCCTGCGAGGACGAGGAAGACGAGAATCGTGAGTGGTCGGCGCACGGATGGGCTCCTGAACGATTCGGTCAGCCCCGAGGGCTGGCACGGCGGATCCCCCGTGGGAATTATTACGGGTGTCACATCGTCGGAGCCGGCCGAGCGTTACAGGTCGAGGTGGAGGGCCGGCGGCCGCCGGCCGGCGGTTCATGGGGGCAGCCGTGCGGGAGGGTCGCGTCGGTGACGCGCTCGCGGGTGGGAGCAGAGGGGCTCGAACCCCCGACCCCCTGCTTGTAAGGCAGGTGCTCTGACCAGCTGAGCTATGCTCCCGCGCCCGGCGGCCGACGTGCGTCCACGGGCCCGGGCGGCGCCATTCTCGCACCGGGTGGGACCGCCCGACGCCCGGAGCGGCTCGGCCGCAGGTGAGGACGACCTAACCTGGAACGGTGATGGACGAGGTCGTGGTGCTGCGGGACACGCTGTCGGCCCACCGGTCGATGCTGATGGGCGCGCTCAACAGCAACGGCCAGCTGGACATCGACCGCGCCTTCGCCGCGCACGCCGGGCTGGCCCGGATCCTCACGCACTGGGACGACCTGACCGCCCACCAGCAGCGGGCGGTGATGGAGACAGTGGAGTACGTCGTCAACAGCGACGACGACGAGCCCGACCTGACCTCGCCCGACGGTTTCGCCGACGACCTCGCGCGCGTCCGCGCGCTGCAGGCGGCTCTCGGCTACGCCTGACGACCAGGAGCGCGCCCGCAGCCCGCGGCCCGTACGCTGACCGGCCATGACCACCGTGGCGGCCCGGACCGCGCTGGGCGTCCTCACCGGCGCCATCACGCTGGTCGCGATGCTGAGGCTGGTCGCCGGCGCGTTCACGGGTGGCATGTCGGGCTTCGCGCTCGTCGTGACGCTGGTCGCGATGGTGCCCTGGGTCGCCTACGTCACCTGGCGGGCCCGGCGCAGCCGGCTGACCGCGCGGACGGCGCTGGTCGCGCTGGGGCTCGACGTGCTCGGGCTCGTCCTCGTCTGGGTGCTCGTCTTCGGACCGGTGCTGGCCCTGGCTGCGTCCTTCGCGGCGTTCGTCCTCCTCTGGCTCGGTGACCGGCCGTTGCGTCGGAGCTCGGTCGCCGAGCGCTACGTCCGGGTCGAGGAGCTGCGCGTCCCGGAGCCCGACGACTCCGACGACCCGGTCGAGGCCGAGAGCTCCGGCGAGGAGCCGGGCGACGAGGGCAGCAGCGGACCGGGCAGCGCCTCCGGCTAGCGACGCCCTGCGGCAGGCTCAGGCGTCGACGTCGAGACGGAGCGCGAGCGCGGCGGCGCCGAGGAGGCCGGCGTTCTCCAGGACGGCCGGACGCACCTCGAGGTCGCGGACGTACGGGAGAGCGGCGAAGTCGGCGACGTGGCGGCGCAGCGGGTCGAAGATCACGTCCCCCGCCCGGGACACCCCGCCGCCCAGCACGAACGTCGTCACGTCGAGCTCGGTCGCGGTGGTGGCGATCCCGGCCGCCAGCGCGCGCATCCCCTCGTCGATCACGCCGAGCGCGACGGGGTCCCCGCCCCTCGCGTCGGCCGTGAGCGCGCGGGCGTCCTCGCCACCGGTCCAGCCACGCTGCTGCGCGGCGGCGACCATGGCGGGCCCGCGGGCGTACATCTCGACGCACCCGTGCCCGCCGCAGACGCAGCGCGCACCCCAGGCGTTGACGCTGATGTGGCCCAGGTGCACGGCGTTGCCGGTGGCGCCGCCGAAGAGCCGGTCCTCGAGCACGGCACCCGCCCCGACCCCGGTCGAGAGCACCAGGCCGACCATCGAGGCGACGTCGCGTGCGGCGCCGAGCCAGTGCTCGCCCAGGGCGAAGCAGTGCCCGTCGTTCGCGAGCCCGACGACCGTGCGACGCCCGGTGGCGACGCCCGCGGCCCGTCGGACGTGCTCGACGAGCGGGAAGTCACGCCAGGCGCCGATGTTCACCGGCGAGACCGTGCCGGCCGGTCCGTCGAGCGGGCCGGCGGAGGAGACGCCCACCCGGAGCGGGCCCGGGGCGGACGGCAGCCGGGTGACGATCTCGGTGATGCCCTCGAGCAGCGGGGCGACGACCCGGAGCGGGTCCGACGAGGCCGGGGTGGGCCGGACGTCGTCCGCGAGCACCGTCCCCTCGTCGTCCACGAGCGCCAGGGCGATCTTCGTGCCGCCGACGTCGACGGCCAGGACGACCTCGGGCATCGGGTCCTCTCGTAGGCCGCCGGAGCGAGCAGGAACCACTCCCGCCGCCGCGACACTAGACTCGCATGTCGTGGCTGGTACCGACTTCTCCGTGGAGATCCCCGACCTCGAGCGGGCGCTGGCCTCGATCGAGGCGGTGCTCGACCCTGCCGGCAAGCGGGTGGAGATCGCCGACCTCGAGCAGCAGGTCTCCGCACCCGACCTGTGGGACGACGTCGACCACGCCCAGCAGGTCACCTCACGGCTGTCGCTGCTGCAGTCCGACGTCGACCGGCTGAGCAGCCTGCGGTCACGTCTGGACGACCTCGCGGTGCTCGTCGAGCTCGGCCAGGAGGAGAGCGACGACGCCAGCATGGTCGAGGCGGAGAACGAGCTGGCCGCGCTGCGCAAGACCATCGACGCCCTCGAGGTCCGCACGCTGATGTCGGGGGAGTACGACCAGCGCGACGCCCTCGTCACGATCCGCTCCGAGGCCGGCGGGATCGACGCGGCGGACTTCGCCGAGATGCTGCAGCGGATGTACCTGCGTTGGGCCGAGCGCCACCGGTACACGACCGAGGTCTTCGACACCTCCTACGCCGAGGAGGCGGGGATCAAGTCGACGACGTTCCAGGTGCGGGCGCCGTACGCGTACGGGACCCTGTCGGTCGAGCAGGGCACCCACCGCCTCGTCCGGATCTCCCCGTTCGACAACCAGGGGCGTCGCCAGACCTCGTTCGCCGGGGTCGAGGTGCTGCCGGTGACCGAGTCGACCGACCACATCGAGATCCCCGAGGCCGACATCCGCGTCGACGTCTTCCGCTCCTCCGGCCCCGGTGGGCAGAGCGTCAACACGACCGACTCCGCCGTCCGCCTCACCCACCTCCCCACCGGGATCGTCGTGTCCTGCCAGAACGAGAAGTCGCAGCTGCAGAACAAGGCCGCCGCGCTCCGCGTGCTGCAGTCCCGCCTGCTGGAGAAGGCACGGCGCGACCGCGAGGCGGAGATGAACGCGCTCAAGGGCGACGGCGGCAACAGCTGGGGCTCGCAGATGCGCTCCTACGTGCTGCACCCGTACCAGATGGTCAAGGACCTGCGGACCGAGTTCGAGGTGTCCTCGCCCGACGCGGTCTTCGACGGCGACATCGACGGCTTCATCGACTCCGGCATCCGCTGGCGGATGCGCGAGCACATCGAGGCCTGACCGGTCCGGCGTGCCGACGGCCCGCCCGGAGGTGGGCGCGGACGGGCGGCACGCCCGCCTGAGGTGAGCCGGGTGAGCTCGACGCTCACCTACAGTGGACGCGGCCGTCCGGCCCGGCGAGCCGCCGCGGACCGATCTTCCTACCCGGCCGGGACCCAGCTGTGATCCGATTCGAGAGTGTCTCCAAGACCTATGACGGGCAGCGCCGCGCGGCGCTCGACCGCGTCAACGTCGACATCGACAAGGGCGAGTTCGTCTTCCTCGTCGGGGCGTCGGGGTCGGGCAAGTCGACCTTCCTCCGGCTGATCCTGCGCGAGCAGCGGGCCACCCGAGGCAAGGTGTTCGTCGCCGGCCGCGACCTCACCAAGCTGCACAGCTGGAAGATCCCGGCCATGCGCCGCCAGATCGGCACCGTGTTCCAGGACTTCCGGCTGCTGCCCAACAAGACCGTCACCGACAACGTCGCGTTCGCGCTGCAGGTCATCGGCAAGCCGCCGTCCACCATCAAGCGCGTGGTCCCGGAGGTGCTCGAGCTCGTGGGGCTGGACGGCAAGGGCGGCCGGCTGCCGGAGGAGCTCTCCGGCGGGGAGCAGCAGCGCGTCGCGATCGCTCGCGCGTTCGTCAACCGACCGATGATCCTCATCGCCGACGAGCCGACGGGAAACCTCGACCCGGCGACGAGCATCGGCATCATGAAGCTGCTCGACCGCATCAACCGCGCCGACACCACGGTGCTGATGGCCACCCACGACTCGACGATCGTGGACCAGATGCGCAAGCGCGTGATCGAGCTCGACGACGGCGAGGTCGTGCGCGACCAGAGCCGCGGCGTCTACGGGTACCAGTGAGGGTCTGATGCGTTTCCGCCACATCTTCTCCGAGACCGGCGCCGGTCTGCGGCAGAACCTGACGATGACCCTCGCGGTCATCATGACCATGTGGGTCTCGCTCTCGCTGTTCGGCGCGGGGCTCCTGGCCAACCAGCAGGTCGACCTGATGAAGGGCCGCTGGTACGACAAGATCGAGATCTCGATCTTCCTGTGCACGCCGGACGTCCAGGGCGACAACTGCGACCCGGGGCAGAACGCGACCGACGCCCAGAAGCAGGTCATCCAGCAGACGCTGCTGAGCAACCCCGAGGTCGCCGGCAACGGCGTCTACTTCGAGACCAAGCAGATGGCGTACGACGAGTTCCAGCGCGCGTACGCCGGCAGCCCGATCCGCGACTCGCTGACCGTCGACCAGATGCAAGAGTCGTTCCGGGTCAAGCTCAAGAACCCGGAGGAGTACGAGGGCGTCGTCAGCTCGGTCCAGGGCCTGCGCGGGGTGCAGAAGGTGCAGGACCTACGCCAGTACCTCGACCCGTTCTTCAACGCCCTGAACTTCGTCCAGTGGGGGACCATCGTCGCCTCCGCGCTGCTCCTGATCGCGGCAGCCCTGCAGATCGGCAACACGATCAGGCTGGCCGCGTTCGCCCGACGCCGCGAGATCGGCATCATGCGGCTGGTGGGCGCGAGCAACCTCTACATCACGCTGCCGTTCCTCTTCGAGGCCGTGTTCTCCGCGCTGGTCGGGGCCGCGCTGGCCTGCGCCACGCTGGGGGCGGGCGTGTACTTCGTGGTCATGCAGAAGGCGGAGCCGGCCATCCGCTCGATCCCGTGGATCGGGTGGAGCCAGACCGGCCTGGCGATGCTTGGTGTCGCCATCATCGGCCTCGTGCTCGCGGTCGTCCCCACGCTCGTCACGACCCGGAAGTACCTGCGCGTCTGATCGCAGACCGCGCCCGCGCCCCGTCGGGCGCAGCCTCAAGCTTCAGAGCCAGCCGCACAGGTCCCCGACTTGTGCGGCTCGTCCTGTCTTGTGCAGCGGCTTCGAGGGACGTCCTCGGGGCAGGACGAGACATCAACCCTTGACGCGTACGGGTCATCTGTGCTGATTCAGACCCCTCGATGAACTCTCGATCAAGCCTTCACCCTGAGTTACGCCTGAGCCGCCTGTGACTCGAGTGCAAGGGGTTGCCAGCTGCAGGAGGCGTCTGCCTACCATCCGGCCTGTCAGTCACCCCGACCGACACACCGGGATTCACCCCAGAATCTCGATCTCTAGTTGAGAGTCACCGCTGAGGCCGCCGCGAACGGCCGAGGCAGGGGCTCTTGGCGGACCTCGATTGGAAGAACGCTGTGCCGGACCTTCCCCGCGTCCTCACCGACGCTCCGGTCGCCGACGACCTGCCCTCGGGCAAGCACCACGGTCAGCGCCCGTCCCGCCTCGGCGGACGCCTGCACGTCCTCTCCACCGTCCTGCTCTCCGGGGCGCTGGTCGTCGGCCTCGCCGGCGGCCTGCTCGTCTCCAGCGCGCAGGCCGACGACCTGACCGACCGGAGGGCCGCGCTCAAGCAGCAGATCAGCGCGACCAGGTCGGACCTCAACGAGTCGAGCGCGGCCCTGAGCAACGCGGGCGTCCAGGTCGACATCGCGGCGAGCCGCCTCGCCGCAGCCCGGGCCGAGCTGTCCCGGGCCCAGAGCGCTCTCGTCGACGCGAAGGCGGAGGACGCCCGGCTGGCGGCCAAGCTCAAGCGGGCCCAGACCGATCTGGCCAAGGCCAAGGCCGCCGTGCTCGACTGCCAGGAGCAGCTGGACGCCAAGAAGCAGATGGTCGGCGTGATCGTGCGCAACCAGTACCAGCAGCAGTCCAACCTGATGCCGATCGCGGTGCTCACCAGCCCGAGCACCGGCGACCTGGCCACGCGCGTCCAGTGGGCGACCACGATGTTCGACACCACGCAGGCCAAGATCGACGACCTGCTCGCCCTCGAGGCGCAGCTCAAGGCACGCCGCGCCAAGCTCGCCGAGGCCGAGGAGAAGGTCGCCAAGGACCGGGCCGAGGCAGCCGACTCGCTCGCGCAGACCAGGCGGCTGGAGGCGCAGGCCGCGTCCGCCGCGGTGGCCGTCTCCGGCCAGCTCGCGCAGCAGCAGGCGGTCGAGCGGGCCGCCGCTCAGGACGTGGCCCAGGACAGGTCGCAGTACGCCAAGCTGACGGCCGAGCGCGCGACGGTGGAGCACCGGATCGCGGTACGCGTCGCGAAGGAGAAGGCGGCGGCCAAGGCTGCGGCCGCGGCCCAGAAGGCCAAGGCGGCCAAGGCGGCGAAGGCGGCCGCGCGTCGTGACGCTGCGGCCAAGGCCGAGGCGCGGGCCGCGGCCCGGGCCAAGGCCTCGCAGCCGAAGCGCAGCTCGCGCTCGAGCTCTGCCCGTGTCGCGGCGCCCAAGGCCTCGAGCCACGCCCGGTCGTCCTCGTCGTCCTCCTCGTCCTTCTCCTCCTCGGGCGCGCACCACGGCTTCATCTACCCGGTGTCCGCGCCCATCACGTCGCCCTACGGGATGCGGCTCCACCCGATCACCCACATCTGGAAGCTGCACGACGGGACCGACTTCGGCGCCGGGTGCGGGACGGCGATCCACGCCGCGTACAGCGGGGTCGTGGCCGAGAAGTACTACAACGCCGGCTACGGCAACCGCCTGATGATCGACCACGGCAAGGTCGACGGCAGGTACGTGACGACGGGCTACAACCACGCGATCCGCTACGTGGTCGGGGTCGGTGACCACGTGCGGCAGGGCCAGACGATCGGCTACGTCGGCACCACCGGCTACTCGACCGGCTGCCACCTGCACCTCATGGTGTGGCTGAACGGCGGCATGGTGAACCCGATGACCTGGTACTGACCAGGACCGGGCTCGGACGGGCCGGGTGCAGACCCGGCCGCACGACACCCCCCGGTGCGACGCGCCGGGGCAGGACCGCTGGGGAAGCGGGTTCTGCCCCGGCGTCTCGGGGGTTCCGATCCCTCCCAGCGAGGGACATCCCGGAACGACCCGTCGAGCGGGGACAATGGGGCACATGCCGAAGGAGAAAGGTCGCAGTCTCGTCGCCTCCAACCGCAAGGCGAGGCACGACTACACGATCCACGACACGTGGGAGGCGGGCCTCGTCCTGAGCGGGACCGAGGTCAAGTCGCTGCGCGCCGGCCACGCCAACCTGACCGACGCGTACGCCACGCTCGACGACGGCGAGGTGTGGCTGCGCGGCGCGAACATCCCCGAGTACAGCCACGGCACCTGGACCAACCACACGGCGCGCCGCACCCGCAAGCTGCTGCTCAACCGCCGCGAGATCGACAAGATCAGCCGTGAGCTGGGTACCACCGGGAGCATGACGCTGATCCCGCTGTCCCTGTACTTCAACGACGGCTACGCCAAGGTCGAGCTGGCCCTCGGCACCGGCAAGCGCGAGTACGACAAGCGGCACACCCTCGCCGAGCGCGAAGGCCGGCGCGAGGCCGAGCGCGCACTCGCCGCCCGCAACCGGAGGAACCGGTGACCAGGGCTGACGTGTGGGGGACGGCCGCGCGCCGTCCGGCCCCGGTCGGCCGGGCCGTACGCCTCCTGCTGGCCCTCTTCCTGGCCTGCGGGGTCGTCCTCACCTCCGCCCTGATGGGCACCCGCGCGGCGTACGCCGCGACTCCCGACCTCGTGCGCTCGCTCGACATCGACTACACGGTGACGCCGACCGGGACCCTGCAGGTCAAGGAGACCTGGGTCTGGCAGTTCGGCAGCGACTCGGGCCGGCACGGGATCAAGCGGTATCTCGTGGTCCGTGAGCCGTGGGCGGACGAGCAGGGCAAGGACACCGACCAGGACGCGGTCTACACCCTGAGCAACGTCAAGGTGACGAGCCCCGACGGCGTCAACACCGACGTGAGCCGGGCGGACAGCTCCTCCGAGAAGGGCCGCGAGGTCGAGACGACGCTGACCATCGGGAGCGGCAGCGAGACGGTCTCCTCCCCGACCGCGACGTACGTCATCTCCTACGACGTGGCCGGTGCGCTACGCACCTACCCGGGGGCGACGCCGCCGTACGACGAGCTCTTCTGGGACGCCACCGGCTCGGGCAACCCGGCCTTCAGCAAGGTGAGCGTCACGGCCGACGTGCCCGGAGGTCCGTACGAGGGCGCGTTGAGCTGCTTCGCCGGGCCCATCGGCTCCAAGAACCCCTGCACGCAGGCGCCCAAGGTCACGGCCGACGTCGGCGTCTTCGAGACCGACGACCTGGCGGCCGGCGACAACATGTCGATCGGCGTCAAGATCAAGCCCGGCGCGGTCGCCGTCGTCGCGCCCGACCTGCAGCCGCGCGCCGACGCCCGCACGCCGGCCGAGAAGGCCGCCGTCGTCGGCGCCGGCGTGGCGGTCGGGGGAGCGGTCCTCGCGTCCCCGCTGCTGGGCGTCGCCTACTACCGCAAGCGCGGCCGCGACCAGCGCTACGCCGGCCTGCCGCCGGGCACGTTCCCCGCGGGTGGGCAGCAGGTGGAGACCGTGCCCCACGACGCCGACATCGCGATCCCGGTGATGTTCGTGCCGCCGAAGATCCCGGTCGCCGAGGCCGGCCTGCTCGACGAGGGCGTCCTGGACACCAAGGAGACCGCGGCCACGCTGGTCGACCTCGCCGTGCGCGGCGGGCTCACGATCATCAGCGAGAACAAGAGCGACATGCGCGTCAGCCTCGTGAACCCGGCTGTCGCCACCGCGCCGCACGAGATGGTCCTGCTGAACGGGATCTTCCAGGGCGACCCGCCCGGCACCGTGGTCGACCTCGGCTCCCAGGGGAGCCTGCTGCAGCCGCACGAGGACATGGACGCCGCCGTACGCCAGCAGGTCGCGGCTCGCGGCTGGTTCACCAAGGTGCCGACCGGTCGCTCGACCAAGGGCCTGGGCCTGGGCGTCGTGGCCCTCGCGTTCTTCGGGGTCATCCACGCCGGTCTCTGGGCGCTGCTCCTCGCCGCAGCCCTCCTACCGGTGATCATCACCGTCGCGGTGGTGAGCCACAAGATGAAGCGCGGTCAGCGCACGCCCGAGGGTCGGGCCTGGACCGACCAGGTCGAGGGCTTCAAGAACTACATCGCCACGGCCGAGGCGGACCAGCTCCGCTTCGAGGAGGGGGAGGACATCTTCTCCCGCTACCTGCCCTGGGCGATCGTCTTCGGCCTGGCCGAGCGCTGGTCGAAGGTGTGCGGCGACCTGGTCGCCATGGGTCGGCTGCCCGACACGAGCCCGTCCTGGTACTACGGCAGCATGAACATCGGCTCGTTCAACACGGGCTTCCTCACCGGCACGCTGCTGTCGTCGGCGACCCCGGTCCCGACCAGCTCGGGCAGCAGCGGCACCGGCTTCGGCGGGGGCAGCTCGTTCGGTGGCGGCGGGTTCTCGGGCGGCGGTGGCGGCGGGGGCGGCAGCAGCAGCTGGTGACGCAGGCTCAGCGGGCGAGCTGCTGCGCCAGGTGGGCCGCGGTCGGACCCGTTCGGCGCTGCGCGACCTCGACCGGCGGGCCCGCGTCCACCAGGCGCCCGCCGGCGTCCCCACCCCCGGGCCCCAGGTCGACCAGCCAGTCCGCCGCCAGGGCGACGGCGGCGTCGTGCTCGACGACCACGACCGTGCTGCCCGCGTCGACCAGGCCCTGGAGCAGCAGCAGCAGGCGCTCGACGTCGGCGGGGTGCAGGCCGGTCGTGGGCTCGTCGAGCAGGTAGAGCGTGCCGGACAGCCGGGTGCGCTGCAGCTCGGTCGCGAGCTTGATGCGCTGGGCCTCGCCGCCCGACAGCTCGGTGGCCGGCTGGCCCAGCCGCAGGTAGCCCAGGCCGACGTCGCGCAGCGCGGCCAGGCCGCGGACGGCCGCCGGGATGTCGTCGAGCGCGGCCACCGCGGCGTCGACGTCGAGGTCCAGCACGTCGGCGATGGTCCGGCCCCGGTGGGTCACCTCGAGGGTCTCGGCGGCGTACCGCGAGCCGTGGCAGGTCGGGCACACCGAGTACGAGCCGGGCAGGAACAGCATGCGGACGGCCAGGAACCCCTCACCCTTGCAGGTCGGGCAGCGCCCGGCGGCGACGTTGAAGGAGAACCGGCTGGCGCTCCAGCGGCGCCGGCGCGCCTCCGGGGTCTTCGCGAACGTCGAACGGACCGCGTCGAAGAGCCCGGTGTAGGTGGCGAGGTTGGACCGCGGCGTACGCCCGATCGGTCGCTGGTCGACCACGACGAGGCGGCGTACGGCCTCGAGCCCCTCGGCGCGCCCGCTCCGACGACCGGTGGCGTGCTCGTCGGGCACGCCCTCCGGCTCGCTCACCCCGTCTGCGGCCGCGAGGTCCGACGAGTCCGGCTCGTCCTCCTCCGCCGCGACGTCGGGAACGTCGGGCAGCCCCAGGTGGCGGCGGGTGACGTCGGTCAGCACCTCGAGCAGCGTCGTCTTGCCCGAGCCGGACACCCCGGTGACAACGGTGAACGTGCCGAGCGGCACCGCCACGTCGAGCTCCACCAGGTTGTTCGCCGTGACGTCGTGCAGGCGCAGCCAGCCGGTGGGCGCACGGGGGTCGGCGCGGACGGCCGGACGGTGGTCCGGCGCGAGGTAGGGACGGGTGGCCGAGTCGGCGACGTCCTGCAGCCCGTCGACCGGGCCGCTGTGCAGCACGCGGCCACCACCGCTCCCGGCGCCGGGCCCCACGTCGACCAGCCAGTCCGCGGAACGGACGAGCTCGAGGTCGTGCTCGACGAGCAGGACGCTGTTGCCCGCGTCGCGCAGCCCGACCAGCACCTCCTGCAGCGCCTGGGTGTCGGCCGGGTGCAGCCCGGCCGACGGCTCGTCCAAGACGTAGACGACGCCGAAGAGGCCCGACCGCAGCTGGGTGGCCAGCCGCAGCCGCTGCAGCTCGCCGGCCGACAGCGTCGGCACTGCGCGGTCCAGGGCGAGGTAGCCCAGACCGAGGTCGACGACGAGCTCGCTGCGCCCGAGCAGGTCGCCGAGCAGCGTCGCGGCGGCGGTGTCCGGCTCGTGGTCGGCGGCGGCGTCGCGCAGCAGCGCGACCAGCCGCTCGAGGGGGAGCGCGGCCAGGTCGGCGATGTCGTGACCGGCGAACGTGACGGCCAGCGCCTCCGGCCGCAGCCGGCGCCCGCCGCAGACCGGGCAGGGCGACGCGTCGAGGTAGCCGCGCAGGCGGCGGCGGATCGGGGCCGACCTCGTCGTGGCGAAGGTCTCCAGCACGTACTCCCGGACCCCCGTCCACCGGCCCTGGTAGGGCCGCTGGATCCGGCCGGCCTCGCGCTCGAAGTTGACCGTGACGACCGGGTGCTCGTCGGTGAAGAGGATCCAGTCGCGGTCGGCCCGGTCGAGGTCACGCCACGGCCGGTCGACGTCGTAGCCCAGGGTCCGCAGGATGTCGCGGAAGTTCTTGCCCAGCCAGGCGCCCGGCCAGGCGGCGACCGCGCCCTCGCGGATGCTGAGCGAGGGGTCGGGCACGACCGAGGACTCGCTGACCGCGAAGGTCACGCCGACCCCGTGGCACTGCGGGCACGCACCCGCGGGGGTGTTGGCCGAGAACGCGTCGGAGTCTAGGCGCTCGGCGCCGTCGGGTAGCTCCCCATCCGGGAGAACAGCATCCGCAACGAGTTGGACAGAGTCGTGACCGTGCCGACCGACGAGCGCGAAGAACCGCCGCCCCGCTGCTGCTGCAGGGCGACCGCCGGCGGCAGCCCGGTGACGGCGGTGACCCGCGGGACGCCCGCCTGCTGGATCAGCCGACGCGCGTACGGGGCGACCGACTCCAGGTAGCGCCGCTGCGACTCGGCGAAGATCGTGCCGAAGGCCAGCGAGGACTTGCCCGACCCGGAGATGCCGGTGAACGCCACCACCGCGTCGCGGGGGAGCGACACGTCGACGTCGCGCAGGTTGTGCTCGCGGGCGCCCCGGACCTCGATGAAGCCCGCGGAGGGCGCCCGCGACCGGTCGGTCGGGTCGTGCTGGGTCAGCGCACGCCGACGAGGTCGACGACGAAGATCAGCGTCTCGCCCGGGCCGATGACGCCGCCCGCGCCGCGGTCGCCGTACGCGAGGTGCGGCGGGATGACCAGGCGCCGACGTCCGCCGACCTTCATCCCGGCCACGCCGTCGTCCCAGCCCTTGATGACCCGGCCGCGGCCGAGGGGGAAGTCCAGCGGCGCGCCACGGTTGTACGAGGAGTCGAACTCCTCGCCGGTGCTGTGGGCGACCCCGACGTAGTGCACGCTCACCTGCTGGCCGGGCCCGGCCTCGGCACCGTCGCCGACGGTCAGGTCGGTGATCTCGAGCTCGGTGGGGGGCGGGCCCTCGGGGGCGTCGACTTCAGGCTTCTCAGGCATGCACCCAACCTAACGGGCGCCGCTGACAGACCCAGGGAGCGTCCGGGTCGGACCGGGGTCCCGCCTGATGGTGGGGCGGACCGGTGCGGGGCGATCCTTGACCCATGAGCGCCACCCAGCCGTCGTACCCGCACCCCACCTTGGCGATGAGCGTGACCCCCGAGCAGCGTGAGCGCGCGGTGTCGTGGCTGCAGCAGGCGTACGCCGAGGACCGGATCGGGGAGAGCGAGCTCGACTGGCGCCTCGGCCAGGTCCTCGAGGCGACGAACCGGCGCGACCTCAACCAGGCGTTCCTGGGGCTCGTCTCGGTGCCGGTCGCGTCGCAGGCGGTCGGCCTGCACCCGGCCTACCAGCCGCTCGTGCGGCCCGAGGTGCGCCAGCAGGCCGGGCGCGGCGCGGCCGGGTTCGCGCACCTCTCGGTCTTCTTCCTCTGGCTGCTCGGCCCGCTGCTCGTCTTCGGCCTCTCGGCCCCCGGCTCGTACGCGCGGCGCGAGGCGGCCAAGGCCTTCAACTTCCAGCTGCTGTCGTTCCTGCTGCTGGTGTCCGGCGCGATCATCACGAACGTCCTGCCGGGGGACGGCAGCTCGATCCTGGGCCTCATGGGGGTCGCCTGGTTCGTGCTGACCATCGTGGGCGGGGCGAAGGCGCTGCAGGGCGAGAGCTGGCGCAACCCGGCGACGCGCGCGCTGAAGCTGCAGGTGCTGTCCGAGAAGTAGCGGATGAGCACCGGGTCCGTGGGACGTGGGCCGGTCGGGAATGTTCCCGGCCGGCTCGCGTTACGGATGGCAGGTCCCGCGCTGCGCGAGTAGGGTGGGGCCTCGTCCCGGAAGCCGTTCGCGGCCGACGGGGCGGACAACTCAACAGGGGGTGATCGGTTTCGACTTGGGTCGGTAGTCCCAGGAGAAGCGGGCCGAGAATCCAAGGTCAACTCGTTAATGTCCCTTGGAAACCAATAAGTGCCAACTCTAAGCGCACTGACTTCGCTCTCGCTGTCTAAACAGTGACCGAAGGGTCAGACCGAGGACGTCTCCGCCCCGGAACCTGGCCTCATCTAGGAGACTTGCTGGCCGCTCTGTGTCTCAGGGTGCGTCCGGGACTTTTCTGAGACTGGGTCTGTCTGCGACGTGCTGGCGCGAGCGCAGGGACCGAGAAGACGTCTAGCCAGCTGCGCCCGGAGAAGACCTGGTTCGCTGTCCAAGGACGCGGGTTCGATTCCCGCCACCTCCACCCCCAGAGGCTGACGATTCTCGGCTTGAGCGCTGAGGTCGGCTCTCGACCCTGTTGATGGAAGCGGCCCCCACCGCCACGGTGGGGGCCGTTTCTGCATGCAAGGCCCTCCGGTCCAGGAGCCCGCCACCCGCCACGCGTGTCGCGACCGGTCGGCGACCATCCCGCAACCTGGCCCTCCCGCATCTCGCCATACTGTTCCGATGACGGATGATGGGGACCGAGCGGTCAGCGCCATCCGCGAGATCGTGCTGCGGGCCGCGTCCGGTCGCCAGCACGAGGCCTTGGGCGAGCTGCTCACCCTGACCGGTAGCGAGGACCCCCACCTCGCCTGGCTGGCGGCCGCGGCGGCACTACCGGGCATGTGCTGGGAGGACGCCGCCGGCGAGGCCTCGGTGATGGTCGAGCGGATCGTCGAGCGTTTCGGGTCGGTGGCCGAGGAGTACGAGCTGTCGGCCCACGTCGACTTCGACCGAGCCGTGGCGGCCGGCTGCCTCTACGACGAGGAAGACGGCATCCCCCGGTTGCTGAGGATGGCTTCCCAGCTGCCCAGCTCGCACGGGTTGCACGCCAAGCTGGTGTGGCTGGCCGGGTTCATGGCCGAGCACGGACCCGCCGCCGCCATGCCCTTGTGCCTCACCGAACCCGAAGAGCTGTGGAAGAACGACGCGAAGCTGCTCCAGACGATGGTCCGCCGCGGCCCGACCGCTCTGGACGAGCAGCAGGTCCGGCGGCTGTGGAACGCCGCGACGGCGCGGAGCCGGCCCGACGTCCTCGTGTCGCTGTACGACGGCGGCCTGTCAGAGCGGGTGGACGGCACTCTGGTGATGTACGCGCTGGCCGCCTCGCTGCTGCAGGCCGGGCGAGCGGGCGAGGCCGAGCAGGTGCTGCTCGACGCCCGGCCCATGTGGTACCCGTTGTCGGTGTGGGAGACGTTGCCCACCACGCCCGTGCTCAACCCTGGTCTCCGGCCCCTGGTCAGCGACCGGGTGGTGCGCGACTATCTCACCCTTCCCGTCGGCGAGGCGGTGGCGCGCTGACCTCCGTGGTGGGTACCGGCGGCCGGTCCGACCCATGGCCGCCCGACCCCACCGTCGTCGGGCCGTTCGTGTCTCCGAGCCGCCCCGGTCCCGGCTGCCGGGCGTCCTTCTGCCCCGGAACGCGACCGAGGCACACCGTCGCCGCCGAGGCACACCGTGCAGGGTGTGCCTCGACGAGCCAGGTGTGCCTCGTGAGCGCCGGATCGGGCTGGCTCCGGGTCAGCCGACCGGGTAGGCCACCAGGTCGACGACGTTGCTGCCGTCCGCCTTCGGCGTGGCCGCCGGGCCGGTGTCGTTGACCACGTGGTCGATCGTGCCCGCGTTGTTCAGGCTGACCGTCACGAGGTCGTGCAGCCGGACGCCCTTGCGGTCGGGCACCTCGAAGGAGTGCGACAGGTGCAGGGTCGGGTTGACGTTGGTGTAGATGTACGACCCGCCCGCCCACAGCTCGTGGTGACGCACCTTGTCGCCCACCTTGTACGCGGCCCAGCCGAGCGTCTTGCCGTGCTTCCACGCGGCCTGGTCAGGCGCGTCGTACGGCAGCTCGTTCTGGAAGAACACCGTCCGCCCGCGCTCGCCGGTCCAGATCACGTTGTAGCGCTGGTAGTGCTCGACGAACAGGCCGGTCGCCGTGACGTCGTCCCCGGTGATCTTGACCCCGGTCTCGGCGGTGTTGACCTTCCATCCGACGCCCTCGCCGTGGTCGGCGCGCCAGGCCCAGATGTCGTCGAGGATGACGTGGTCGCTCTTGACGACGAGGCTGGTCGTGGCCTTGCCGACGTGCGGGCCACCGATGCGGAAGAACACGTCCTGGACGGCGGTCGGGTTCTTGGCCGTGGACCCGTGCTTGTGGCCCTTCTCCGTGCCGATCACGAGCAGGGCCGAGGAGTTCTTCTTCCCCGCGTCGATGGTGAGCCCCGCGATGTCGACGCCCGGCACCTCGGCGACCCGGAGCGGCACCACGCCCTTCTCGGCCGTCAGGGTCGCGATCCCGAGGCCGAGGACGACGGCGCCGGCCTTGCGCACGTGCAGCGTGCGGTCGATCCCGTAGACGCCCGGCGTGAACAGCAGGTTCTTGCCCTTGGCGAGCTGTCGCTCGATCTTCTTGGCCGAGTCCGACGGCCGGGCGACGAAGAAGCTGGACAGCGGGAGGGACTTCCCGGGCGTCGGCCCGTCCGTCCACGTCGGACCGACGGACCCGGTCTGCGCCTTCGGCACGAACACCCGCCACGCCCCGCGTCCGTCGAGGTAGAGGTACGGCTTCTCCTTGCTCGCCGGCGTCTCACCCAGCGTCGTGTACGGCGGGTCGGGGAAGCCCTGCGCCGGGGCGCCCTCGACGCCGGCGAACGTCTGGTTCCACACGCCGTTCGACCAGCTGCCGAGCTGGCTGTTGCGCGTGAGCCACTGCTGCTGCGAGCCGTTCGTCACGGCCTTGGTCCGGGAGTCGGCGAGGTAGCCGCCGCTCGCGTACTGGGGCCCGGCGGTGCAGTAGTCCATCAGCGAGGTCAGGCCCGTGATGTCGACCCGGCGCAGCGGCGCCGCCTGCGACACGGCCCAGAACTCGGTGTTCGCGCGGCAGTCCTTGCCACCGGTCGGGTTGATCGTGAGGTTCGACATCGACCGCCAGAAGTTGTTCAGCGCGATGCAGCTCTGGGCGGCACCTTCGCCCGTGCACTGGTTGTAGACGTTCACCGAGCCGTTGATGACGACGTCGCCGGGGTTGCGGCCGAGCCCGGCCACCTCGGTGTAATAGCCGACCTGGAAGATCAACGGCGTCGCGGTGGAGCCGTAGGTCCCGGGCGCGAACAGCACGGCGTCGCGCTCCTCGCCGAACTGGTTTCCGACCTGCCGGGCCGCGATCGCGTCGAGCTTGGCCTGGATCTCCGCCTGCGGCGTGGCCGGGGTGAAGAGGGTGACGTTCGGTCCGAGGTCGGGGGTGCTGACCGCGGCAGCGGGTGCGCTGGGCCGGGTCGGCGTGCTCGGGCGAGCCGGCGCCGCGCTGGCGGGACCCACGAGCCCGGCCGTGGACAGGCTGGCCAGGGCGAGCGCACCGACCAGCGCCACGACGCGGCGTCGCAGCGGTCGGGAGGGGGCAGCAGGGCTGCGTGGTGGACGAGCTGAGGTGGGCGTCATTGCCACTCCTGGGGTTGTCTACGTCGACTGAGGAACCGGACGGAACTTAACCCGCCTGCCGCGAGGTCATGCACGGGCCCTGCTTCCGGCTGGGCGCGCCTGGCCTACCGTGCTCGACAGCGACCGATCGTCAGGACAGGGGCTGGACATGGTGGAGCAGGCGACGCAGAAGAAGACCTTCGTCAACGTCATCGACGGCGAGGAGCGGCCGAGCGTGTCGGGCGACGTGCTCGACATCGTGAACCCGGCCACCGGCGAGGTGTACGCGACGTCGCCCAACTCCGGCGACGAGGACGTGGACGCCGCGTTCACCGCCGCGGCGAAGGCGTTCGAGACGCAGCGCTGGACCACCCCGTCGGAGCGGCAGCGGATGCTGCTGCGCTTCGCCGACGTCGTCGAGGGCTCCGCGGACGAGCTGGCCGGGATCGAGTCGGAGAACACGGGCAAGCCGCTGGGGCTCACGCTCTCGGAGGAGGTGCTGGTCCTCGTGGACCAGATCCGCTTCTTCGCCGGTGCGGCGCGTGTCCTCGAGGGGCGTGCGTCGGGGGAGTACCTGCGCGGCTACACCTCGTCGGTACGCCGCGAGCCGCGCGGCCCGGTCGCCCAGGTCACGCCCTGGAACTACCCCGCGATGATGGCGATCTGGAAGCTCGCCCCGGCCCTGGCCGCGGGCAACACGGCCGTGCTGAAGCCGTCGGACACGACGCCGGCCTCGTCGGCCTGGCTGGTGCGCAAGGCGCAGGAGGTCTTCCCGCCCGGCGTGGTCAACCTGGTCTGCGGCGACCGGGACACCGGCGCGCGGCTGGCCGCGCACCCGGTCCCGCGGATGATCTCGATCACCGGTTCCACGCGGGCCGGGATCGCGGTGGCCACCGCAGCCGCGCCCGACCTCAAGATCGCCCACCTCGAGCTCGGCGGCAAGGCGCCGGTGATCGTCTTCGACGACGCCGAGCTCGAGGCCGCGGTCGAGGGCATCCGGACGGGCGGGTTCTTCAACGCCGGCCAGGACTGCACGGCCGCGACCCGGGTGATCTGCCAGGACGGCATCTACGACCGCTTCGTCGCCGCGCTGGCGGAGGCGGCGCAGGGCACGCGGACGGGCTTCGACCCGAGCGACGTGGACCTGTTCTACGGCCCGATCAACAACGCCCGCCAGCTCGCGACGATCACGGGCCTGGTCGACCGCGTCGCGGAGCACGCGCAGGTCGTCACCGGCGGCCGCGCGGTGGGGGACCGCGGCTACTTCTACGCGCCGACCGTCATCGCCGACGTCCGGCAGGGCGACGAGGCCGTGGTCACCGAGATCTTCGGCCCGGTGATCACCGTCCAGCGCTTCCACGACGAGGACGAGGCCGTCCGCCTGGCCAACGACACCGCGTACGGGCTGGCCTCCTCGGTCTGGACCACCGACGCCGGGACCGCGGCGCGGGTGCCGGTCCGGCTCGACTTCGGCTGCGTCTGGGTGAACACCCACATCCCGCTGGTGGCCGAGATGCCGCACGGCGGCTTCAAGCACTCGGGCTACGGCAAGGACCTGTCGATGTACAGCCTCGAGGACTACACGCGCGTCAAGCACGTCATGCAGCACCACGGGTTCGAGGGCTGAGAGAGCCTCGGGGGCGCTGGTTTGCCGCACCTCATCGAGCGAGACGGCCCTGCGGACGCCATCATCGCGTCGTGAGGGACGGTTGACCAGCGGCGAGGCTCAGGGAACCAGCTCGTTCAGCTCCCAGGGGGAGTCGTAGCCGTCGGGGGACGCGAGCAGCTCGAGGAACGGGACGGCGTCGAACGCCTCCGGCCCGAGGACCCCGACGCCGGACCAGACGCCGGTGGCCAGCAGCTCGAGGGCGACGACCGGGTTGAGCGCCGTCTGCCAGACCACGCACTGCGCGCCGTCGGTGCGCATCGAGTCGGCGTTGTCGACGACGTGGGACAGGTAGACCTTGCGCGGCTGCCCGTCTGTCCCGGTGCCCGTGACCAGGAGACCGGCGCAGGTCTTGCCCGACATCGCCTCGCCCAGCGTCGCGGGGTCGGGCAGGCACGCGGCGACCACGTCGCGCGGCGAGACCTGCACACCCTTGACCGAGACGGGGTCCGTCCGGTCCAGGCCCACCTTGTGCAACGCCTTCAGCACCTCGATGAACTCGTTGCCGAGGCCGTACTTGAAGGTCACCTTGTCCGCGTCCAGCCAGCGCGGCATGAGGAGGACCTCCTCGTGCTCGACGTGCACGCACTCGACCGGGCCGATGCCGCCGGGGAAGTCGAAGACCTCCGGCTCGCTGAACGGCGGGATCGTGTACCAGCCGCGGTCGCGCTCGTAGACGACCGGGGGGTTGAGGCACTCCTCGATCGTGGTCCAGATCGAGAAGCCCGGGGCGAAGTCGTAGCCGGCCACCGTGAGGTTCGCGCCGTCGCGGACGCCGAGCTCGGTGACGTGGGAGAACAGGTGGTCGACCGCGTACCGCGCGAACACGTCCGAGAGACCGGGCTCGACGCCGATGCCCACCAGCGCGAGCCGGCCGTCGGCCCGCCACGCGTCGTCCTGCGCGAGCTGCTCGTCACCGAGCTTGACGCCGGTCCGGGAGTACGGGCGCTCGGCGTGCGGGCGCGACAGCGACATGGCCATGTCGAGGTAGTCCGCACCGCCGGCGCGCGCGCCCTCGAAGATCGGCATGACGAAACGCGGGTCGACGGCGTTCATGACGTGCGTCGCGCGGTGGGCGCGGACCGCGTCGGCCACGGCCGTGGCGTCGGAGGCGTCGACCCGGGCCGCGCTCAGGCGCGTCTCGCCCGGGTGGCGCTCCTGCACCGCGGCGACCGTCCGCTCGGCCTTCGCGAGGTCGTAGTCGGTCACGACCAGGGCCTCGAAGAACGCGCGACGGGCGGCGATGCGCACGAACGCATCTCCGACGCCGCCAGCACCTATCAGCAGAATCCGCATCGACTTGCCTCTCCACAAACGGGAATCAGAGCCTTAGACTCCCAGAAATCGCGGATTCCGCACCATATTCGATGGCTGCGAAAAGATGTCGGCACTCGGGAGGCCTCATGGCGACGACGGTCCAGGACACGACCAGCGTGAGCGCGGCGGCGGGCGAGAAGGGGCTGAAGGGCGGCGCCATCGGCCTCGTCTCGAGCATCGTGGTCGGCGTGGCCTCCACCGCGCCGGCCTACAGCCTCGCGGCGAGCCTCGGCTACGTCGTGCTGGTCGCCAACGGCGACGGCCTGGTCGGCATCAAGGCGCCGTCGATCATGCTGCTGGCCTTCCTGCCGATGTACTTCATCGCGGTCGCGTACGCCGAGCTGAACAAGGCGGAGCCGGACTGCGGGACCACGTTCACCTGGGCCGCGCGGGCGTTCGGGCCCAAGGCCGGCTGGATGGGCGGCTGGGGGATCATCGTCGCCGACATCATCGTCATGGCGAACCTGGCCCAGATCGCCGGCTCGTACACGTTCTCGCTGTTCGGGCTCACCGACCTGGCCGACTCCAGGCTGTGGAGCACGGTCGCCGGCGTGCTGTGGATCGCGATCATGACCTACATCTGCTGGCGCGGCCTCGAGCTGTCGGCCCGGATCCAGTACTGCCTGCTCGGCGTCGAGCTGCTGGTGCTCGTGATCTTCGCCGTGTACGCCCTCGCCAAGGTCCTCGGCTCCAACCCGCCGGAGGGCGCGATCACGCCGACCCTGGGCTGGCTGTGGCCCTCGGGCCTGAGCGTGTCCGCGCTGGTCAGCGCCACGTTGATCGCCGTCTTCATCTACTGGGGCTGGGACAGCGCCGTGGCCGTGAACGAGGAGACCAAGGACCCGGCGACCACGCCGGGCCGCGCCGCGATCCTGTCCACGCTGCTGCTGCTCGCGACGTACGCCATCGTCTCGATCGCGATGGTCGCCTTCGCGGGCGTCGGCGACACGGGAGTGGGCCTCGGCAACGCCGACAACGCTGACGACATCTTCGCCGCGCTCGGCACGCAGGTCTTCGGCGACAGCGCCCTCGGCCACGTGATGGAGGTGCTCCTCGTGATCACCGTGCTGACGTCGGCGTCGGCGTCCACCCAGACCACCATCCTGCCGACGGCGCGGACGTCGCTGTCGATGGCCGCCTATCGCGCCATCCCCGCCCGGTTCGCGCGGATCCACCCCACGCACCTGTCGCCGAGCACGTCGACGATCTGGATGGGTGCCATCTCGATCGTCTTCTACGTCGGCATGACCCTGCTCAGCGAGAACATCCTGGCCGACTCGATCGCCGCCGTCGGGCTGCTGATCGCTTTCTACTACGGGCTGACCGGCTTCGCGTGCGTCTGGTTCTACCGCCGCACGCTGACCACCAGCCTGCGGCACTTCGTGATGCGCGGGCTCTTCCCGTTCCTCGGGGGCGTCATCCTGCTGGGCGCCTTCGTGATCGCCGCCTACCAGTACGCGCAGCCCGACTACGGCTACACCTCCATCCTCGGGATCGGCGGGGTGTTCGTGCTCGGCATCGGGTCGCTCCTGCTCGGGCTCGTGCTGATGTTCGTCTGGCAGGCGCGCCACCCGGCGTACTTCCAGGGCCAGACCCTGCCCAAGCGGGCCGCCGACGAGCTCGTGCTCGCGCACGGGGGCACCCAGCAGCCCCGCGTGGCGCTGCCCGACTCCGGCGAGATGGCCACGGTCATCGCCCCCGACCGCTCCAACCTCCCGCCCGGGGCGACCGCGGTGCGCCCGCAGGACCAGGACCCTCCGGAGCGGTGAACCTCCCCGAGCCCGCCACCCGGACCCCCCGTCGCCCATCCGTGCTGGACGACGTGTCCCGGGCGTTGATCGAGATGCTGCAGCGCGACGGCCGGCAGTCGTACGCGTCGCTGGCCGCCGCCGCGGGGGTCTCGGAGAGCACAGTGCGCCAGCGGGTGCAGCGGCTGGTCGACGCGGGCGTGATCCAGGTCGTCGCCGTGACCGATCCGACGCACGTCGGGTTCGCCCGGCAGGCCATGATCGGCATCCGCGTCGACGGCGACCCGAGCGCCCCGCTCGCCGAGCTCGAGGCGGTGCCCGAGGTGGAGTACCTCGTGAGCACCGCCGGTACGTTCGACCTGCTCGTGGAGGTCGTCTGCGAGGACGACGACCACCTGCTCGACCTGCTCGCCCGCCTCCGACGGCTGCCGGGCGTCAGCAGCACCGAGACCTTCCTCTACCTCAAGCTGCACCGGCAGCGCTACGACTGGGGGACCCGATGATCATCGGCCCCGGCCCCCACGACCGACGTCCCACGAAGATCGCAAGGAGCACGACATGACCAGCACCCCCCAGGAGGTGGCCCAGCCCTCCGGCGCCACCACGACGCCGCGTGGCACCGACCGCGGCCTCGCCGCGCGCAACCACCTGTGGAAGCACTTCACGCGCGAGTCCGCGTACGGCGAGGGCCACGAGGTGCCGATCATCGTGCGCGGCGAGGGCGCGTACATCTGGGACGACCGCGGCCGGCGCTACCTCGACGGGCTGGCGGGGCTGTTCGTCGTGCAGGCGGGTCACGGCCGCCACGAGCTCGCCGAGGCGGCCGCCAAGCAGGCCCGCGAGCTCGCGTTCTTCCCCCTCTGGTCGTACGCCCACCCGGCCGCGATCGACCTCGCCGAGCGCCTCGCGCACCTCGCGCCGGGCGACCTCAACCGCGTCTTCTTCACCACCGGGGGAGCCGAGGCCGTCGAGAGCGCCTGGAAGCTGGCCAAGCAGTACTTCAAGCTGGTCGGCAAGCCGCTCAAGACCAAGGTCATCTCGCGCTCGGTCGCGTACCACGGCACTACGCAGGGAGCGCTCGCGATCACCGGCATCCCCGCGCTGAAGGAGGTGTACGAGCCGCTCGTGCCGGGCACGTTCCGGGTGCCGAACACCAACGCCTACCGCGCCCCGGACGTCTACGCGGGCGACGGCAAGGCGTTCGGCCGCTGGGCGGCGGACCGGATCGAGGAGGCGATCCTCTTCGAGGGCGCGGACACCGTGGCGGCCGTGTTCCTCGAGCCGGTGCAGAACGCGGGCGGCTGCTTCCCGCCGCCTCCCGGCTACTTCGAGCGCGTCCGGGAGATCTGCGACGAGCACGACGTGCTGCTGGTGTCCGACGAGGTGATCTGCGCGTTCGGGCGGATCGGGTCGATGTTCGCCTGCGACGACTTCGGCTACGTCCCCGACATCATCACCTGCGCGAAGGGCATGACCTCGGGCTACTCGCCCATCGGGGCCATGATCGCCAGCGAGCGGCTGTTCGAGCCGTTCGCGCACGGCACGACGACCTTCTCCCACGGCTACACCTTCGGCGGGCACCCGGTCTCGGCCGCGGTGGCGATGGCCAACCTCGACCTCTTCGAGCGCGAGCACCTCAACGAGCACGTGCACACCGAGGGGCCGGCGTTCCGGCGGACGCTGGAGAAGCTGCTGGACCTCCCGATCGTCGGCGACGTCCGCGGCGAGGGCTTCTTCTACGGCATCGAGCTGGTCAAGGACAAGGTGACCAAGGAGACCTTCGACGCCGACGAGTCCGAGCGGATGCTGCGCGGGTTCCTGTCCGGCGCGCTGTTCGAGGCCGGTCTCTACTGCCGCGCCGACGACCGCGGCGACCCCGTCATCCAGCTCGCGCCGCCGCTGATCAGCGGGCAGCAGCAGTTCGACGAGATGGAGTCGGTCCTGCGCGACGTCCTGACCCGGGCCTGGGCGCTGATCTAGGGCCCGGGTACCCAGCCCACCTCGAGAAACCGCTGACTCCCGACAGACCCTGGTGCCGAAGAGCTGGCGGGAGTCAGCGGTTTCTTGCCGAGGAAGGGCCTTGCTGGCTCAGCTGGCGGAGAGGGCGCCCAGCAGGACGTCGAGGCCCTCGGCCAGCAGCGCGTCGTCGATGGCCAGCGGCGGCAGCAGCCGGATGACGTTGCTGTACGTCCCGCAGGTCAGCACGATGACACCCTCGCCCGCGGTGCGCTTGGCGACCGCTGCGGTCAGGGCGGCGTCGGGCTCACCGGTGGTGGGGTCGACCAGCTCGATCGCGACCATCGCACCGCGGCCACGGACGTCGCCGATGCGCGGGTCGGCCGCCTGGGCGGACCGCAGCCGGTCCAGCAGCAGGGACCCGATCTCGCGCGCCCGCTCGACGAGACCGCCGTGCTCGAAGTGGTCGAGCGAGGCGAGGGCAGCGGCGCAGGCCACGGGGTTGCCGGCGTACGTCCCGCCCAGCCCGCCGGCGTGCGGGGCGTCCATGATCTCGGCGCGCCCGGTGACCGCGGAGAGCGGCAGACCGCCGGCGATGCCCTTGGCCGTGGTGATCAGGTCCGGCACCAGGCCCTCGTGCTCGCTGGCGAACAGGTCGCCCGTCCGCGCGAACCCGGACTGGATCTCGTCGACGACGAAGACGACGCCGTTCGCCGTGCACCAGGCCTGCAGCGCGGGCAGGAAGCCCTCGGCCGGCACGACGAACCCACCCTCGCCCTGCACCGGCTCGATGATCACGGCAGCAAGATCAGCAGCGCCGACCTGCTTCTCGATCACGCTGATCGCGCGGGCGGCCGCCTCGGGGCCGGACAGCCCGTCGCGGTAGGGGTACGACATCGGCGCGCGGTAGACCTCGCCCGCGAACGGCCCGAACCCGGCCTTGTAGGGCATGGCCTTGGCCGTCAGCGCCATGGTCAGGTTGGTCCGCCCGTGGTAGGCGTGGTCGAACGCCACCACCGCGGAACGTCCCGTGTGGTGGCGAGCGATCTTGATCGCGTTCTCCACCGCCTCGGCGCCGGAGCTGAACAGCGCGGTCCGCTTGGCGTGGTCGCCCGGGGTGAGCCGGTTGAGGCGTTCGGCGACCTCGACGTAGCCCTCGTACGGGGTGATCGTGAAGCAGGTGTGGGTGAGCTGCACGGCCTGGGCGGCGACGGCCGCGGCCACCGCCGGGTCCGCGTTGCCCACCGTGGTCACCGCGATGCCCGAGCCCAGGTCGATCAGCGAGTTGCCGTCGACGTCGACCAGCACGCCACCGCCGGCCGCCGCGGCGTACACCGGCATCGACGAGCTGACGCCGCTCGCGACGGCCGCCTTGCGCCGGTCGGCGAGCTCCAGCGACCGCGGGCCGGGGATGCTCGTGACGAGGCGGCGCTCCTGCGGCAGCGTCGGTCCGCCGAGCGTGGTGCGATCCGTTACGGACATGGGTGTCCCTCCTGGGCCAGGGCGACGAACGTCCCGCCCAGCCTAGGTGTCATCCTTCTGCTCGGCACGGGCAGGAGCACGGGCCGGGAGAAGGGACGCATGAACCTCGAGAAGGTCGTCTTCGGCTTCTTCGTGCTGCTCGCGGCGACGCTCAACATGGGCTTCTTCGTCGGCGACATCGCCAACCCCGACCTGCACAACATCTACGAGCTGTTCGCCGCGCTCGCGGTGAGCCTGATCGCGACGGTGCTGAAGTTCGGCGACCGCACCCAGATCGGGGCGGTGCACCTGGCCACGAGCCTGGTCGCCGACCTCCAGCTGATCGCCGCGGGCGTCGTCTGGGTCTGGGCCGACGAGATCTCGAAGGCCGGCATCACGGCCGGGTCGACGGCCAGCGTGGTGTCGCTCTCCTGCGGTGCGCTGCTGGCCAACCTGGTCTCGGTGGTGCTGCTCGTCACCGAGACCGTCACGTTCCACCGCGGCTGACGCCCCGGCCCGAGATGAGGTGACGACCGCATGAGCAACCCGCTGATGGTCTTCCTCGAGCTCCTCGGCCGGCGCGAGCCGGTCCGGCGGATCCCGGCGCTCGCCGACCTGGAGCCCGAGCGCGCGTCGTCGGCGATCTTCGTCGTCATGCGCCGGATGCGCGCTCCCCTGATCACGCTCATCGTGATCTTCACCATCAGCGTCATCGGGCTCACGCTCATCCCGGGCCTCGACGACCAGGGACGGCCGGCGTACATCGGGCTGTTCGACTCGTTCTACTTCGTCAGCTACACCGCGACGACGATCGGCTTCGGCGAGCTGCCGTGGCCGTTCACCCCGGGCCAGCGGCTCTGGGTCACGGTGACGATCTACGCGTCCGTGATCGGCTGGGCGTACGCGATCGGGTCGCTGCTCACGCTGCTGCAGGACCGCGCCTTCCAGCAGGCCGTCGCGCTGCAGGGGTTCACCCGCAAGGTCGGGCGCATGCGTGAGCCGTTCTTCCTGGTCGTCGGCTTCGGGCGTGCGGGAGAGCTGCTCGCCAAGGACTTCGACGCCCTCGGTCAGCAGCTGGTGGTCGTCGACTCGTCGTCGGACCGCATCGACGCCCTCGAGCTCGGCTCCTACCACGCGGACATCCCCGGCCTGGTCGCCGACGCCGCCAACCCGCGCAACCTCGGTGCCGCCGGCCTCAGCCACCCGAGCTGTGCCGCCGTGCTGGCGCTCAGCGACGACGACGAGACGAACCTCGCGGTCACCATGGCGGCCGCGCTGCTGCGTCCGGACGTCCCGGTCGTCGCCCGTACGGTGTCGGCCGCGGTCGCGGAGCGGATGCACGCCTTCGGCACGCCCACCGTGGTCAACCCGTTCGACCGGTTCGGCGAGCACCTGCGCCTCGCGCTGAACGCGCCCTCGTCCTACCAGCTGCTGACCTGGCTCGAGGCCGGTCCCGGTGCCGGGCTGCCGAACCGCGGCGAGCCCCGGCGCGACGGGCTCTGGATCGTCTGCGGCTACGGGCGGTTCGGCCGCGAGGTGACCGCCGACCTGCGTGCGGCGGGTCTCGAGGTCGCCGTGGTGGAGTCGGTCGAGCGGGACGACCACGACGCGGACGTGATCGTGGGTGACGCCTCCGACCACCGCGTCCTGGTCGAGGCCGGCCTGGAGCGGGCCGTCGGCCTGGTCGCCGGGACGGACAACGACACGACCAACCTCTCGATGCTCGCGACGGCCCGCCGGACCAACCCGGAGCTGTTCCTCGCGGCCCGGCAGAACCTGCCGACCAGCGCGGCCCTGTTCGAGGCGATGCACCCCGACGCGCTGCTGGTGCCGACCGAGGTGGTCGCGCACGAGGTGTACGCGCAGCTCAGCACCCCGCTGCTGTGGCGCTTCATCCAGCGGATGCCGGCCGAGGGCGACGCCTGGGCCGAGGAGGTGACCCGCCGGCTGCGGTCCAGCTGCGGCTTCCGGCTCCCGGCCCTGTGGAAGGTCCGCCTGGACGCGGACCAGGCCCCGGCGCTCGAGGGTCTGCTGCGGTCAGGCCGGGTGCGTCTGGGCGACCTGCTCCGCAGCCCCGAGGACCGGGACCGGCGGCTGGACGTGGTGCCGCTGCTCCTGCTGCACGACGACGAGCCCGTCCTGACCCCGCGCGACGACCTCGTGCTGGGGGTCGGCGACCAGCTGCTGTTCGCCGGGCACTCCTCCGAGCGACGGGCGCTGGAGAGCACGCTCGTCGTCGACGCGAGCGCCGCGTACGTGCTCTTCGACCGTCGGATCCCGTCGAGCTGGGTCTGGCGCAAGCTCGCCCGGGCCGAGGTCGCGCCGGCCGAGGAGGACCGCGACGAGGTGGCGGGCCGACGCGGGTGAGGACGGCCCTCGGGGAGGGGGACGCGCCCTCGGACGAGGCTGTCAGAGGGCGCTGCCAGGCTGTGGCCCGACGAGGAGGAGCAGATGACCAGACGGTCCGAGGGCACGTTCGAGGTGCTGGGGTTCACCCCGGCCGACGTCGAGCCGGCGGTGGAGGTGGCCACGGCGATGCCGGTGGGCGTGGCGACGATGGAGAAGCGGTTCACCGGCGAGGTCGACGGCACGTCGGCGACGTGGTTCACCGGTGGGCAGGGACCGGGCGGCGCCGGCACCTACGTCGCGCTGGAGGCGTTCGCGGGGACGCTCGACACGCTGGCGGGGACGTTCGTCTTCGTCCATGCCGCGTCGACCCACGGGGACGACCGCTACGGCGAGCTCTTCGCGATCGCCGAGGGCAGCGGCACGGGTCAGCTCACCGGCATCTCGGGAACCGGCGGGCTCGCCGTCGACGACGACCGGACGCACCGGCTGTGGTTCGACTGGGACCTGCCGTCGGCGTGAGCCCGTCCCCGGCCGGACGCGACGCGCTGCTGGCGCGGTACCGCGAGCTCGTCGACGAGGCGTTGCCCGCCGCGGCCCGGGACGGGGCGTGGTCCCTGCGGCTCAACCACTGCTTCGGGCGCGTCCTGCTCGACGACGCCGTGGGCGGGTGCTGGTACGACCACCTCGACCGAAGGGCCGGCGCGGCGTACCGACAGCTCGACGACGACCAGCTGGCCGGCGCCGTCCGCCTCGGTGAGCGGCTGCTCGCCGAGGGGGACCCGCTGCTGCGGACGCTCGACGCACGTTCGCTGGCGTGGCGCGGCAAGGCGCCGAAGCGGTGACCCGCCGGAGGTGCTGAGGCCCGGGAACGTCCGCGGGTCCGGGCCCCAGCACGTCTTCGGCGAGGGTTAGGGCGCCAGGAACGAGCGCGGGTCGACCGAGACGACCTGGCCGGCGCCCGGAGCCCCGAGCAGGCCGGCGATCGACCACGCCGACGCGTACAGCTTGCCGTCGGCCCACAGCAGGCCGCTCGGCATCGTCACCTGTGCGTACGTCCGCTTGGCGTCCGGCGCGACCTTGACGATCTGGCCGATCGTCGCGGGGTCGAAGGGCGCTGCGGCCGCCGCCCTCGCGAGCGCCTTCCTCGTGAGCTGCCCGCCGGTCGCGTTCTGCTCGGCGGCCTCCTCCTGCGGTGCGCCCTGCAGGAGCTCGGAGACGTAGACCGAGCCGTCCGACCCGACGGCGACGCCGGTCGGGGCGCTGAAGCCGGACAGCGTCTTGAGCAGCTTGCCGTTCTTGTCCACCACGTACACGCGGCCCTCGCCCGGAGCCTCCGAGGTCAGCGCGGAGATGTAGAGGTTCCCGCCGGGGCCGTACGCGAGGCCGGTGGGTACCGCGTCGCAGCTCGGACCGGCGTCGCTGTTGTTCTCCGCCTCCCCGCAGACCCCGGTGGTCACCGACGGCGGCACGAAGTAGGTCGAGACCTTTCCCTTCTTGCTGATGGCGAGGACGTCGTTGCCACCCGCGTCGGCCGCGAGCAGGAAGCCGCCCTCGGCCTTGCTCCTGATCACGAAGTAGGGGTTCGAGAGCGCGTCGAGCGGCTGGCCGTCCGGCCCGAGCTGGGTCTGGTTGTCCGGGTTGTGCTTGAGCTCGTACGCCAGCAGGTCGGCGAAGGTGCGCGGCTTGCGGCCGGTCTTGGCGACGAGGAGCTCCGAGCCCCCGTTCACCTCCCGCGCCGACGCGGGGGCGTCCGGCGCGGCCTCGCCCGAGGCGATGTAGAACTTGCCTCCGGTCCGCACCACACCCTGGGCCAAGGAGGCGCCGGACACCTGCAGCTTGACCGCGCCGGTCTTCTTCGTCACCCGCGACACCTGGCCGCTGTCGGACTCGGCCACGTAGAGGTACTTCTCGGTCTGGCTCAGCTGACGCGGGCCGTCGAGGCCCTTCGCCAGCACCGTCACCGTGGCCGGCGTCTCCGCCGCCGCCTTCGGCGTGTCAGCGGTCGCCGGTGCCCCTCCCAGCAGTCCGGCACAGGTCAGTGCCGTCGCCGTGACCAGCGCGACGCGATGGCGTACGAACATGCTTTCCCCCCAGATGTGATCTGCTTCACCCCCCTGACGGGGCGCCGAACGTATTACCTGTCCTGAGGGTCTGGCCAGGGTTCCTCAGAAACCTCTCCAGATCGGTGCGGCGAGGTCAACGAGTGACACGGCAGGACACCAGGCCCTGGCTGCTCTTCAGCTCCAGCACCCGCGTGGCGCTCTGCTGCAGCCGACGGCGGAAGGCCGCGTCGGTGCGGGCGCGGTCGAGCAGCCCGTCCTGCACCTGCGCGGCCGCGCTGGTGCTGCCGACCAGGGCGAGGTCCCCGCCGGCGCGCAGGAACCGGACCCCGCGCGACCGCACCGACGTCGAGGCGAGGGCACGGCCGAGAAGGTCGTCGGAGACGACGACGCCCGTGAAGCCGAGGTCGCGGCGCAGCATGTCGTGGATGACGGTCGCGGAGTATGTGGCCGGCTGCCGCCCGTCGATCGCGAGGTAGGTCGCCGACGAGATCATGACGACCTCGGTGCCGTGCTCGACGTCGGCCCGGAAGCCGGCGAGCAGCGCGTCGTGACGTGTGGTGGTCGGGTCGACCACCCGAGCGGTCGTGTCGGTGTTGCCCCGGACCCGTCCCAGGCCCGGGAAGTGCTTCGCCGTGGTCGCCGTCCCGCCTGCGTGCAAGCCCTCGACGACGGCCACGGTCTTGCGGGCCACCACCGCCGGGTCCGGGCCGTAGCCGCGGCGCAGCGCGCCGATCGGGGCGTTGCCGGTGCCGATCTTGGCGGGGACGACGTCGGCGACGGGGGCCAGGTCGAGGTCGATGCCGGCCCGGTCGAGCTGGGCCGACCAGGTCGTGGCCCGGCGTCGCAGTCGGGCGTCGGACCACCCGGCCTGGACGCGGGCGCTCGCGATCGGGGAGAAGCCCGGGCCCTGGAGCCGCTGGACGAGCCCGCCCTCCTGGTCCGCGGCGACGAGCAGCCCGACCCCGTCGACCTTGCCGACGTCGTGGCGGAGGTCGTCGGTCAGCCGCTCGGTCGCGGTGCGGCCGGCCGTGCTGTTCCCGAGCAGGACGACGGAGCCGAGGTGCAGGCGGTCGATGGTGCGCCGGCCCGACGCGCTCGGCCGGGTCGAGCTCTGCGCGACCATGATCGTCTGGCCGACCTGCTCGGAGAGGCTCAGGCCGTCCACGACCGCCGCGCACGTCGGGACCTTGGCCGGTGCCGGCCCGGTCGTGGGCTCCCGCGTCGTGCTGGCTACGGCCCCAGACGTCGGAGGGGGCGTCGGAGCGGACGTCGGGCTCTGGGCGGGAGTCGCCGTCGACACGGGTGTCGGCGACGTCAGCGTCGCTGCAGGCGCCGGAGCCGGCCGGTCGGTCGTGCCGCAGGCGGGGACCAGCAGGACCAGCGGGAGCAGACCGGCGACGGTGACGCGACGGAGCACCCGGCGACCTTAGGCGTAGGCCCGGTTCGTCCGGCCCCACAGGCCGGGAATAGCCGTCGGGCCCCCGACGCTCCCCGGCTGGACACGAGGAGCGACGGTGACGGACCACACGATGACGGACCACACGACGACGGACCACCAGCACGGACCGACCCTGACCCGGCTCGCGGTCTCGGCGACGCTGCACTGCCTGACCGGCTGTGCGATCGGTGAGGTGCTCGGCATGGTCCTGGCGACCTGGTGGGGACTGGCGAACGGGACGAGCATCGCCCTGGCCGTCGTCCTGGCCTTCCTCTTCGGCTACAGCCTGACGATCTGGCCCGTCCTGCGGTCCGGTCTGGGCCTGCGCGCCGCGGTCGGGGTCGCGCTGGCCGCGGACACCGTCTCGATCCTGACCATGGAGGTCGTGGACAACGCGGTCGTCCTGGCCGTTCCTGGCGCCCTGCGAGCGGGGCTGACCGACGTGCTCTTCTGGGGCAGCCTCGCGGTCTCCCTGGTGGTCGCGTTCGCCGTCACGGTCCCGGTCAACCGGGCGCTGATCGCGCGCGGCAAGGGCCACGCCGTCGTGCACGCGTACCACCACCACTGACCGGCCACCACCGACCGAGCCCGCGTCCTCCCGCCCGCGGCCGCACAGCTGCGGTGACAGCCGCACAGGTTCGGTGACAGCCGCACACGGCCCAGCCAGCCGCACGAGCGGCGGCCTGTGCGGCTGGCCGTAGCCTGTGCGGCTCCACCCGGCCGGGCCGAGCACAATGTCCGAGCACCATGGCCGACCGCCACGGACCAGCGACCACGGACCAGCGACCACGGGCCCGGTGGCTCGGGCCCGAGAGCGACACTGAGGGCGTGGTCTACCTCCCGCCGCTGCGGCACCCGCAGGTGCGCTGGGGCGGGTGGAGCGTCGACTTCTCCGCCCGCGTCCTCACCATGGCCGTCGTCAACCGCACGCCCGACTCGTTCTACGACGCCGGGGCGACGTTCGGGCTCGAGCGTGCGGTCGGGGCGGTGCTGGCGGGCGCGGAGGCCGGGGCGGACTGGGTCGACGTCGGCGGGGTCCCGTTCTCGCCCGACGCCCTCGACGTGAGCGCGGCCGAGGAGGTCGACCGCGTGGTTCCCGTCGTCGAGGGGGCCCGGGCGTGGACCGACGTCGTCCTCTCGGTCGACACGTCCCGCCCGGAGGTCGCCCGGCAGGCGTTGCGGGCCGGCGCGCTCGTCGTCAACGACACGAGCGGCCTGCGCGACCCCGAGCTCGCCGACGTCGTCGCCGCGGCGGACGCCGCTCTCGTCATCACGCACAGCCTGGCCCCGCCGCGCACCCACCTGCGCCGACCCCGCTACGACGACGTCGTGGACGAGGTCAAGGCGTTCCTGGCCGACCGGGTCCAGGCCGCCCGCGACCGCGGCGTCGGCGAGGACCGGATCGTGCTGGACCCGGGCCACGACCTCAACAAGAACACCCTGCACAGCCTCGAGCTGACGCGACGCCTGCCGGAGATCGCCGACCTCGGGTTCCCGCTGCTCGCGGCCGTGTCCAACAAGGACTTCGTGGGCGAGTCGACCGGGCTGGGCAGGTCCGCGCGCCTGGTGCCCTCGATCGCCGCGGCCTCGGCGTGCGTGCTCGGCGGGGCCCGGGTCCTGCGCATGCACGACGTGGCGGCGTCGGTCGCCGCGGCCCGGATGCTCGAGGCGGTGCTCGGCCTGCGCGAACCCACCGACCTCCGGCACAACGTCGAGTGACGACGGGCACGGCCGAGCCCGCGCGAGGGGCCCCGGACTGTCAGGGGCGATCACTACTGTGGCGGTCGTGGAGGTCTGGAGCCGAGCGCAGGTGCTGGCCGTGGCGCCGGACGACGCCTCACGGCGGGCCGCGCTGCCGCTGACGGCGAGCCGTCTCTGGTCGGAGTCCGGCCGCGGCCCGGAGGGACTGCTGTGGGGGCGGTGCCGCGGGTCCGCGACGTACGCCGTCTCGGTCGACCCGGGGCGGGCCTACGGGTGCACCTGCCCGAGCCGGAAGTCACCCTGCAAGCACGCGCTCGCCCTGCTGCTGCGCTGGGCCGACGGCCTCGTCCCGCCCGGGGACGTCCCGACGTGGGTCTCGCCGAGCGTCGCCACCGAGCGGAAGGGTGGTGCCGACGAGGAGCGCGAGCCGGACGCGCAGGCTGCGGCGGCCCGCGCCGCCGAGCGCCGGGCCAAGGTCGACGCCGGCCTCGACGAGCTGGACCGCTGGCTCCACGACCAGGTGCGCACGGGGCTCGCGGCCTGGGAGCGCCAGGCCTGGACCCACGTCGAGGGCGTCGCGGCCCGGATGGTCGACGCCCAGGCCCCCGGTGTTGCCGGGATGCTGCGCGGGCTGCCGGGCCTGCTGGCCCGGGACGCCTGGCCCGAGCGGCTCCTGGAGGCGCTCGCGGGTCTGCACCTGCTCGTCGTCGCCCACCGCGGTCTCGAACGGCTGCCGGAGGACCTCGCCGCGACCGTGCGTTCGCGGGTGGGCTACCCCGTGGCCAAGGCAGGCGTCCTGGCGCAGCCCCCGGTGGTCGACCACTGGTGGGCCGTCGGCGCGGTGGACAGCCTCGACGGCCGGCTCGAGACGCGTCGCGTCTGGCTGCGGGGCGCGACGACGAGGAGCTGGGCGATGCTGCTGAGCTTCGCCGTCCCGGGCGCCGGGCTGGACGAGAGCGTCGCGGTCGGGCAGGTGCTGCACGCGGCCGTCCACCGCTACCCGGGGGCGGCCGAGCACCGCGTGCTGCTCGGTGAGCAGTGGCCGGTCGGCGACCGGACCGCGGTCGCCGCCGGTGCGTCCGAGCCGGTCGCCGCGGTCGAGCGGCGCTGGGCGGCGCAGGTGGCCGCCGACCCGTGGGCCTCGCGGATGCCCGCCGTGCTGCGGGCGGTCCCGGTCCCGCCGACGCGGTCGGGGGAGCCCTGGCACCTGGCCGACGTCGACGGGTCCGCGGTCCGGCTCGTGCCCACGCCGACCGAGCCCTGGCCGCTGCTGGCGGCCTCCGGCGGGTGGCCGGTCGCGGTGTTCGGGGAGTGGGGGCCGACCGGGTTCGCCCCCGTCCGGCTGCTCGACGTCGGTCCGGACGTCGACCTCGACCTCGACGCCGACCCGGGTGCGCGCGCCCCGCGGCTGCTGGCGGTCGCATGACGACGACCGCGCCCGAGGTCGACCTCGTCAACGCGGCTCTGCTCGGCACGGACCGTCGCGACGTCCCGGCCCCGGCTGACTCCGACCCGGCGGGCTGGCTGCTCGAGGCCGCCGGCCGTCGGCGTGCGACCGCCTTGGTCGCCGGCGCCTCCACGGTCGTCCGGCTCCCGGAACCGGGGCCGACCGACCCGCGCCTCGACCCCCCGGCCGCGGCGCGCGAGATCCTCGACGAGCTGGTCGGCCAGGCCTCGACGTCGGTCCTCGACCTGTGGCTGCGCGAGGCTGTCGCCGCCGGGTTCGGCCTCGCTCCCGAGCACTGGACACCCGTCCTCGAGCGGGCCCGCCGCGCCACCGACCTGGAACGACGTCGGCTGGGGGCTGCGCTGGGACCGCGCGGGCTGTGGTTCGCCCGGCTCAACCCGGCCTGGTCGGCCGTCGTCCGGGCGGCCGAGGCGTCAGGGCAGGCACCGGCCGACGACGTCCAGCCGGGTGCCGGTGCGGACCTCGGAGCGGACGACCTCAGGCGCCTGGCCGAGGACCCCGACCGTCTCCTGACCTGGCCCGACCCCTGGTCCGTCGGGGTCGCCCGGGTGGCGGTCGGGGTGCTCGCGGCCGGGATCGTGGGGGTCCGCGGGGCCCGGACCTTCGGGCAGCGGGTCGGGGCCCGTGTGCCGCTCGGCGCGTACGTGGCGCTCACGCAGGCCACGCCCAGCCGGCTGGACCCGGCCACCCTCGCGTCGGCCCGGGCCGGGCTCGCCGCGGCCGAGGAGGTCCTGTGGGCACGCTGGGCCCTGGCTCAGGCGTTCGACCCGTCCCGGGTGCCGCCCGAGCGCCGTCCCCTCCCGTCCGTCCCCACCCTGCAGGAGCGTCTGTGACCGAGGCCATGACCGAGCACGGCCCGCTGGTCACCGAGACGGTGTCCGACGTGGTGCCCGCCGTCCTGCGCCCGCACGCCGAGGTCGCGTTCGCCGCGGAGCTCGCCGCGCTGGAGGCGTTCGACGCCGACGAGGGGCGGCCGCGCCCGCCTCGGTGGCGCCTGTCGCCCTGGGCGGTCGTGACCTACCTGATCGGCGGCACGCTGGCCGACGGCACGGTCGTCACGCCCAAGTACATCGGGTCGCGCCGGCTCATGGAGGTGGCCGTGGCGACGCTCGCGACGGACCGCGCCCTGCTGCTGCTGGGGCTGCCGGGCACGGCCAAGTCGTGGGTCTCCGAGCACCTGGCGGCCGCGGTGTCGGGCGACTCGACGCTGCTCGTCCAGGGGACCTCGGGCACCGCGGAGGAGTCGATCCGCTACGGCTGGAACTACGCCCGGCTGCTCGCCGAGGGCCCGACCCCGCAGGCGCTCGTCGCCTCGCCGGTCATGGTCGCCATGGAACGTGGCTCCCTGGCCCGGGTCGAGGAGCTCACCCGGATCCCCTCCGACGTGCAGGACGCGCTCATCACGGTGCTGTCGGAGAAGGTGCTGCCGGTGCCCGAGCTCGGGCGCGAGGTCGCCGCCCGGCCCGGCTTCAACGTCATCGCCACCGCGAACGACCGCGACAAGGGCGTGAACGAGCTGTCGTCGGCGCTGCGCCGACGCTTCAACACGGTCGTGCTGCCGCTGCCCGCGGACGCCGAGGACGAGGTCCGCATCGTCACCACCCGCGTCGCGGACCTCACCGCCGCGCTCCAGCTGCCACCCGTGAGCACGGCGCGCGAGGAGATCGAGCGCGTGGTCACCGTGTTCCGCGAGCTGCGCTCCGGGGTCACCGAGGACGGGCGTACGGCGGTCCGCTCGCCCACGGCGACGCTGTCCGCGGCCGAGGCGATCTCGGTCATGACGAACGGGATCGCCCTGGCCGCGCACTTCGGTGACGGCGTGCTGCGCCCGGCCGACGTCGCCTCGGGCATCGTCGGTGCCGTGGTCAAGGACCCGGTGGCCGACGCCCAGGCGTGGGCCGAGTACCTCGACGTCGTCGTCCGGGAACGTCCGGGGTGGGGCGCCTTCTACGAGGCGTGCCGGGACGGGACGTGAGCCTCCTGGCCGAGCACGGTCTCGAGCCCGGTCCGGACCCGGAGGTCGAGCCCCGCGGCCCCGTGGAGGTCTTCGGGATCCGGCACCACGGCCCGGGCTCGGCGCGCTCGCTCGTCGCGGCCCTGGACGCGTACGAGCCGGACTGCGTGCTCGTGGAGGGGCCGCCCGACGCCGACGCGCTGCTGCGGTTCGTGGGCTCTGCCGACGACGGGGACGACCTGGTCCCGCCCGTGGCGCTGCTGGCGTACGCGCCGGAGGAGCCGCGGGTCTCGGCGTTCTGGCCGTTCGCCGGCTTCTCGCCCGAGTGGCAGGCGATCCGCTGGGCCCGTCGGCACGACGTCGAGGTCGGGTTCTGCGACCTGCCCGCCTCGGCCACGCTCGCGCCGCGGGAGCGGACGCTGCTCGACGAGGCCGCGGACGAGGACGGCGCCGAGGACGGAGCCGAGGCGGACCCGGCCGACCCCGGGGACACCGGGGAGCCCTCGGCCGTCGACCTGCTGCTGGGCGGTGCCGCCCCGGCCGCCCCGGCCGGCCCGGACGCGGAGGCGCGCCGACGCCTGGCGAGCCGCGACCCGCTGGCGGCGCTGGCGCAGGCCGGCGGCTACGACGACGCCGAACGCTGGTGGGAGGACGTCGTGGAGGGGCGGCTGGACTCCTCGTCCCCGTTCCCGCTGGTCCTCGAGGCGATGGGCGAGCTCCGGCGCCTCGTCGGGCAGCGGCGCGGGCGCTACGGCGAGAACGAGGCGCGTCGCGAGGCGTACATGCGCCAGACGATCCGTGCCGCGCTCAAGCGGGGGCGGACGCGGGTGGCCGTGGTCTGCGGCGCCTGGCACGCGCCGGTCCTCACCGCGCCGCTCGGACCCGCCGCGCCCGACGCCCGGCTGCTCCGCGGACTCCCGAGGCGCAAGGTGGTCTGCACCTGGGTGCCGTGGACGCACCGCCGGCTCGCCGCCGCCAGCGGCTACGGCGCGGGGATCACGTCGCCCGGCTGGTACGCGCACCTGTTCGAGGCGCCCGACGTCCCGGTCACCCGGTGGCTCACGGCCGTCGCGGGCGAGCTGCGCGGGCGCGACCTGCCGGTGTCGAGCGCCTCCGTGATCGAGGCGGTCCGGTTGGCCGAGACCCTCGCCACCCTGCGGGGGCGGCCGCTCGCGGGCCTGAGCGAGGTCACCGACGCGACGCGGGCGGTGCTCTGCGACGGCGACGAGCTGGCGCTGCGCTTCGTCACCGACCGGCTGGTCGTGGGGGAGCGGCTCGGCGACGTGCCCGACTCCGTGCCGACCGTCCCGCTCGAGGCCGACCTGGTGGCCACCACCCGGCGGCTGCGGCTCAAGCGCGAGCCGGGCGCCCGGGCGCTCGACCTCGACCTGCGCCGGGGCATCGACCGGGAACGTTCGCAGCTGTTCCACCGGCTCCGCCTGCTCGACCTCGGCTGGGCGCGGCCGGGCACGAGCGACGTGCAGGCGACGGGGACGTTCCGCGAGACCTGGCGGATGGCGTGGCAGCCGGAGCTGGCGGTGGCGGTCGTGGAGGCGGCGGTCTGGGGCACGACGGTGGAGTCGGCGGCGACCGCCCGGGTCGAGTCGGTGGTCGCCGGCCAGAGCCTCGTCGAGCTGGCCCGCACCGTGGAACGCTGCCTGCTCGCCGACCTGCCCGACGCCCTCGAGCAGCTGCTGGCCGCGTGCGCGGACCAGGCGGCCCGCGACGCCGACGTCGAGCACCTGATGGAGGCGGTGCCCGCGCTGGCCCGCGCCGCGCGCTACGGCGACGTCCGCGGCACCGACACCTCGGCCCTGCGCCGCACCGCGGAGGTGCTGGTGCGGCGGACGTGCGCCGGGCTCGGCCGTGCGACGACCGGCCTCGACGACGAGAGTGCCGTCCGGGTGCGCGACCTGGTCGACGCGGTGCACGCCGCCGTCGGCCTGCTGGCGGCCGAGGGCGACGGCGACGTCCGCGCCGAGTGGCTGGGCACGCTGCACGGCCTGGCCGACCGCCGGGACCTGGCTCCGCTCCTGCAGGGTCGGCTCACGCGGCTGCTGGTCGACGCCGAGCTCGTCGACGACGCCCCCGGACGGCTGCACCGCGCGCTCTCCTACGGCAGCCCGGCCCCGACCAAGGCGGCGTGGGTGGAGGGCTTCTTCACCGACGGTGCCGTGCTGCTCGTGCACGACCCGGCCCTGCGCTCCCTGCTCGACGGCTGGGTCTCGAGCCTGGGCGACGCCGAGTTCACCGACGTGCTGCCGCTGGTGCGCCGGACGTTCGGCACGTTCTCGTCCGCGCAGCGCCGCTCGCTGGCCCAACGTCTGGCCCACGGCGACCCGACCTCCGCGGTCGCCGGCGTCGACCGCCTCGCCGACCTCGCCGGGCCGGCGCTCGCCACCGTCGAGACCATCCTCGCCGCCGGTCGCCGTGGCTGAGCCCGAGCTGCCCGGCCCGGGCGCCGAGCCGACCCGCGACCGGCGCTGGCGGCTGCTCCTGGGCGAGCCCGCCGAGGCCGCCCTCGAACCGGGCCTCACCGCCGACGAGCAGCAGATGGACCGTGCGCTCGCCGCCCTCTACGACGCCGACGAGCCGGGCGAGGACGGGCGTACACGTCGCCGCGGCGGCCTCGGGGCGTCGGCCCCGTCGGTGGCGCGGTGGCTGGGCGACATCCGCACGTACTTTCCGACGTCGGTGGTCCAGGTGCTGCAGCGCGACGCGATCGAGCGGCTGGACCTGGCGTCGCTGCTGCTGGAGCCCGAGCTGCTCGACTCGGTCCAGCCGGACGTCCACCTCGCCGCCACACTGGTCAGCCTCAACAAGGTGATGCCCGAGACCACCCGCCGCACGGCCCGCGTCGTGGTGGGCAAGGTGGTCGCCGAGATCGAGCGGCGGATCGCCCAGCCGACCCGGTCCGCGGTGCACGGCGCGGTCAACCGGGCCGCCCGGACGTCCCGGCCGCGGGCCCGCGACATCGACTGGAACGCGACCATCGCGGCCAACCTCAAGCACTACCTGCCCGAGCACCGCACGGTGGTGCCCGAGCGGCTGGTCGGCTACGCCCGCGCCTCGCCCGCCGTGGCGCGCGACGTGGTGGTGGCGATCGACCAGTCGGGCTCGATGGCGGAGTCGGTGGTGTTCGGTGCGGTCTTCGGCGCCGTGCTGGCGTCGATCCGGTCGCTCCGCACGTCGCTGGTCGTCTTCGACACCGAGGTCGTCGACCTCACCCCGCACCTCGACGACCCGGTCGACGTGCTCTTCGGCTGCCAGCTCGGCGGCGGGACCGACATCAACCGCGGCCTCGCGTACGCGGCCGGCCTGGTCCGGCAGCCGGAGAACACGCTCATGGTGCTGATCACCGACCTCTTCGAGGGCGGCGACGCCGAGCAGCTGCTGCGCCGGGTGGCCTCCCTGGTGCGCTCCGGCGTCACCCTGGTCGTCCTCCTCGCCCTCAGCGACGCGGGGGCGCCCGCGTACGACCACGAGCACGTCGCCGCCCTGGAGGCGCTCGGCGTGCCGGCGTTCACCTGCACGCCGGACGCGTTCCCGGACCTGCTCGCCGTCGCCCTGCGCCGCGGCGACGTCGCCGCCTGGGCGGCTCAGCAGCAGGCGGCGCGCCGGTGAGCGAGCCCGGCCACCCGACCCGCACCACCCTGCTCGTCGGGCTGCTGCTGGCGCTGCTGCTCGCGGTCGCGTACGCGGTCGTGTCGTTCTCCGGCAGCACCTCCGCGCCGCGCCCGGTGCCGGAGCCGCCGCCGCCGTTCCCCACGGTCGGGCGGCAGACCCCGCCGTCGGGCACGCCCCAGAGGGGTGCGGCGTTCCCCGTCCGCAAGGTCGGCGCGCTCGACGACGACCGGAGCGTGCTCGTGAACGGTCGAGGGAACGCCGACCTGCGCTACGCCCGCGCGCCGGACAACGGCACGCGGCTGCACTTCATCTGCACGGGCTGCGACGCCGACACCTGGCTCGTGGAGCAGCCCCGGGGCAACCCGGTCGGCGGCGGCCCGCTGGCCGAGCCCGCGGACGTCACGTGGGCGGTCGACACCGTCGACCTGGCCGACACGACCGACCTGCTGGTCCAGGCGCCGGCAGGCGCCCGGTGGACGGTGACGCTGACCCCGTTCGACGCGGTGCCGGTCCACGAGCAGACGTTCGACGCGCTGGGCGACGACGTCGTCGCCGTCCGGGCCCGGACCGACCTGCAGGTCCGCTGCGGCGGCGCCGTCTTCGTCCGCACCCTGGCGCGCGCGGCGACCGCGGACGAGTACCGGGTGGTGGAGCTGCGCCAGGAGGACGACCCGGGGACGTGGCCGGTGGACGCGCCGAAGGGCAGCGACCTGATCATCATGATGGTGTCCTGCCCCGGGCGCTGGACCGTCACGGTCCCCTGAACGTCCGGACGTGCCCACCCGGTGACCCGCCGCCTGGTCGCGGCCGGCGCCACGGGCCGCCGTCAGGACCCGGCTCGCCGACGTGCGTGAGAACATGCAGGGCGTGAGCGCTGTCCCCTCTGTCTCGTACTCCATCACCGTACGGCTCGAGGTCCCGGCCGGCGGTGCGTCGGTCAGCCAGCTGACGACCGCGGTCGAGCAGGCCGGCGGGGCGGTGACCGCGCTGGACGTCACGGCCTCGGGCCACGAGCGGCTCCGGATGGACGTCACCGTCGCGGCCCGTGACACCGACCACGCCGACCAGCTCGTCGAGATCATGACGGCCGTGCCCGGCGTGACGATCGGCAAGGTCAGCGACCGCACGTTCCTGATGCACCTCGGCGGCAAGATCGAGATGCAGAGCAAGCACCCGATCCGCAACCGCGACGACCTGTCGATGATCTACACCCCCGGCGTCGCCCGGGTGTGCCTGGCCATCGCCAAGAACCCCGAGGACGCGCGCCGGCTGACCATCAAGCGGAACTCGATCGCCGTCATCACCGACGGGTCGGCCGTGCTGGGCCTGGGCAACATCGGCCCGCAGGCCGCGCTGCCGGTGATGGAGGGCAAGGCCGCGCTGTTCAAGCGGTTCGCCGGGATCGACGCCTGGCCGCTGTGCCTGGACACCCAGGACACCGAGGAGATCATCGCGGTGGTCAAGGCGGTCGCGCCCGGCTTCGCGGGCATCAACCTCGAGGACATCTCGGCCCCGCGCTGCTTCGAGGTGGAACGTCGCCTGCGCGAGCTGCTCGACATCCCGGTCTTCCACGACGACCAGCACGGCACGGCGATCGTCGTGCTCGCCGCGCTCTACAACGCGCTGCGCGTCGTCGGCAAGAACATCGCCGACGTCCGCATCGTCATGTCCGGTGCTGGCGCGGCGGGCACGGCGATCATCAAGCTGCTGCTCGAGGCCGGCGCCGGCGACATCGTCGTCGCCGACATCGAGGGCGTGGTCCACCGCAACCGCGACGGGCTGGTCGGGGAGCTGCTCTGGCTCGCCGAGCACACGAACTCGGTGGGCTTCACCGGGTCGCTGCGGGCCGCGGTGGCCGGCGCCGACGTCTTCATCGGGGTGTCCGCGCCGAACGTGCTGTCCGGGGAGGACGTGGCGACCATGGCCGACAAGGCGATCGTCTTCGCCCTGGCCAACCCCGAGCCCGAGGTCGACCCCGCCGACGCCAGCCGCTACGCCGCGGTCGTCGCCACCGGGCGCTCGGACTTCCCCAACCAGATCAACAACGTGCTGGCCTTCCCGGGCGTGTTCCGCGGGCTGCTCGACGCGCGGAGCAAGGAGATCACCTCGACGATGCTGCTCGCCGCGGCCCGGGCCCTCGCCAGCGTGGTCTCCGACGCCGAGCTCAACGCCTCCTACATCACCCCGAGCGTGTTCAACGCCGACGTGCACACGGCGGTGGCCGCCGCGGTGCGCCGGGCGGCCGGCGGACCCGCCGAGCTCCCGGCTGACACCGCCGACACCGAAGTCGCGGTGTGAGCCCGGCGGCCCTCTCCAGCCCGGCCGTCCGGCCGGCACCCCGACGTCGGGCCCGGCGGCTGACCACCGGTGCCGCCGTCGTGGGTCTGGGCGTCCACCTCTGGGGCCTCTACCGCGACCACGGCCCGCCGGCGTTCCGGTGGTTCCCGGACGCGGACAAGCTCGAGCACCTCGTCGGCTTCGGGCTGCCCTGCTTCCTCGTCCTGCTCGCCCTGCACGTGCGCGCCGCCGCGGCGGGACGGTTGCTCGGCACCCGCGCGGTCGCCGTGGTCGTCGGGCTCTTCGTGCTCCACGCGGGCGTCAGCGAGGTCATTCAGGGCGAGCTCTACACGACCCGCTCGGGAGACCCGTACGACGCCCTGGCCGACGTCGTCGGGACGACGCTGGGCCTGGGTGCCTATCTCCTGCTCCGACGGCGGGGGGCGCATGGACGAGCGTGAACCGCGGCCCGGCGACCTCCTGGTGGCCAGCGTCGCGCTGGCCGACGGCGTCTTCAACGCCTCGGTGGTGCTGGTGCTCGACGCCGACGGCGACGGCGCGCTCGGTGTCGTCCTCAACGAGCTCGCCCCCACCTCGCTGGACTCGGTCCTGCCCGACTGGGTCCCCGTGGTGTCGGAGCCGCGGCTGCTCTTCCACGGCGGCCCGGTCTCGCCGAACGGCGCCATCTGCCTGGCCCGGGTGCGGGTGCCGGGGGAGGAGCCGCCGGGCTGGCGCCGGCTCTTCGGCGACGTGGGTCTGCTGCACCTCGACACGCCGGTCGAGATCGTCAAGGGCGCGTACGACGACCTGCGCATCTTCGCCGGGTACGCCGGCTGGGCCTCGGGGCAGCTCGACGCCGAGATCGCGGAGGGCATGTGGCACGTGGTGACCGCCGAGCCCAGCGACGTCTTCGGCGAGGCGCCGCTCGACCTGTGGCGCGCGGTGCTGCGCCGCCAGCACACCCCGGTCGCGGTCTTCTCGACGTGGGTCGACGACCCGACCACCAACTGACCGACCACCTCACCACCAGCCGAGCGACGACCGCACCACCAGCCGAGCGGCGACCGGGCGGGGACTCCTGCGGTCGACGCCGGGCCGCGTCGTCGACGGTCACGGCCGGGTGAGGTCGGCTCGCATACGATGTGAGCCACGCTGGCGGGACGCGAGGGAGCGCTCTGCCGGTCCGGGCGACGAAAGGGCTGTGCGTGTTCGAGGGCGTGGCAGGGGGCTCGGCCGCGCCGAGCGAGGCCAGCGCCGCACGGCCCCGCATCCTCGTCGTCGACGACGACGCGGCCCTGGCCGAGATGCTGTCCATCGTCCTGCGCAACGAGGGCTTCGAGCCGTTCTGGTGCGCGTACGGGGACAAGGCGCTGGCGTCGTTCCGGGAGAACCACCCCGACCTGGTCCTGCTCGACGTGATGCTGCCCGGTCGTGACGGCGTCGACGTGTGCCGCGACATCCGCACCGAGTCCGGCGTCCCGATCGTCATGCTGACGGCCCGGACCGACACCGTCGACGTGGTCGAGGGGCTCGAGGCCGGAGCTGACGACTACGTGTCGAAGCCGTTCAAGGCCAAGGAGCTGGTGGCCCGGATCCGCACCCGGCTGCGGCGCCTGCCCGCGGTCGTCGAGGACGGCGAGGCCGACACGCTCGCGATCGGCGACCTGACGATCAGCGTCGACGGGCACTCCGTCAAGCGCGACGGGGCGTCCATCGCGCTCACGCCGCTCGAGTTCGACCTGCTGCTCGCCCTCGCCCGCCGGCCCTGGCAGGTGTTCAGCCGCGAGGTGCTCCTGGAGCAGGTGTGGGGCTACCGGCACGCGGCCGACACCCGGCTGGTCAACGTCCACGTGCAGCGGCTGCGCTCCAAGATCGAGCGCGACCCCGAGCACCCCGAGATCGTGGTGACGGTCCGTGGCATCGGTTACAAGGCCGGCGACGCCGTCCGCGCCTGACGCGGCGGCCCGCTCCGTCGTCACGGACCCGGGCGCCGCGCCGACGACCCTGACCCGGGTGCTCGCCCGGCTCCGCCCGATCGCCTCGGCGCGCTGGTGGCGCCGGCTGCTGGGCTGGTGGTCGCGCTCGCTGCCGCTGCGCGTCACCTCGACGGTCTTCGTGGCCTCGGTCGTCGTGCTCGTGCTGGGCGGGTTCCTGCTCATGCAGCAGGCCACGCTCGGCGTGCTGTCCGGCAAGCGGGAGAGCGCGGGGAACGAGGCCCGCCAGGCGGTCGACGCCGCCCAGGCCCAGCTGAACGCGACCGACCTGTCCGGCGAGGTCAACGTCGACAAGCTGCTGCTCGACCTCGCGAAGGGCTTCGCCAACCGCTCGGGCGGCAGCGAGCAGTACCAGGTGATCATCTCCGCGCGCGGCCAGACGATCACGTCGGGCGACGCGACGGCCGAGAGCATCCCGGCCGCGCTGCGCACGCAGGTCGACTCCAGCCCGGACCTGCTGATGACGCCCACCCGGATCGTGTACGACGACGACCAGCCCTCCGTCGCCGGCCTCGCGGCCGGCTCCGCCCTCACCCTGCCGGGCACCGGGCGCTACGCGATCTTCCTCGTCTTCCCGCTCAACCAGGAGGTCAACACCCTCGAGGTGCTGCGGTACGCGGTCGTCAGCACCGGCGCGGTCCTGGTCCTGATGCTCACGTTCATCGCCGCCCTGGTCGCCCGCCAGGTCGTGGTGCCGGTCCGGGACGCCCGGCGTGCCGCCGAGAACCTCGCCTCGGGCAACCTGCACGACCGGATGCGCGTCCGCGGGCAGGACGACCTGGCGCGGCTGGCGACCTCGATGAACGACATGGCCGCGGAGATGGAGAAGCAGATCACGACGCTGTCGGAGCTGTCGCAGGTGCAGCAGCGGTTCGTCTCCGACGTGTCGCACGAGCTGCGGACGCCCCTGACCACCGTCCGGATGGCCGCCGAGGTGCTGCACGACGCGCGCGACGACTTCGACCCGGTGTCCGCCCGTTCGGCCGAGCTGCTGCAGAACGAGCTGGACCGGTTCGAGTCGCTGCTCAACGACCTGCTCGAGATCTCGCGCTTCGACGCCGGTGCCGTCGAGCTGAGCGCCGCGACCGTGGACCTGCGCAGCGTCGTCGACCGCGTCCTGGACGCGCAGGCGGCGTTGATCCGCGCGTACGGGGTGACGGTGACCGTGCACACGACCGGCGACACGACGGCCGAGGTCGACCCGCGCCGGATCGAGCGCATCCTGCGCAACCTCATGACCAACGCCATCGAGCACAGCGAGGGCCGTCCGGTCGACGTGCTGCTCGCCGGTGGCGACGACGCAGTGGCGGTCGCGGTCCGCGACCACGGGATCGGGTTCGAGGCGAGCCAGGCCAAGCAGGTCTTCCTGCGCTTCTGGCGGGCCGACCCCGCCCGGGCCCGCACGGTCGGCGGCACCGGGCTCGGCCTGGCGATCTCGATGGAGGACGCCAACCTGCACGGCGGCTGGTTGACCGCGTGGGGCCGGCCCGGTCTGGGGGCCCAGTTCCGCCTCACCGTGCCCCGGCGGGCCGGCGACGTGCTCGAGACCTCCCCGCTGCCGATGGCCCCCCGGGACCTGCCCCTGCTCGCCGTCCGGACGCCCGACCCGGAGATGCTCGGCGAGCACGCGGACGACGGCCTCCCGAACGGCACCGTGCTGGCCGCCGGTGGCTGGCAGCCCGGTCGGGGCCTGTCGTGAGCCGCGCACGCCGCACCGGGGCGGGCCTGGTCGTCGTGCTCGCGACGCTGCTGGCCGGGTGCGTGAGCGTGCCGGTCACCGGTCGCGTCGAGCGCGTCGACGGGCAGCAGCAGAGCTGTCAGAACTGCGTCGCCGTCGAGGTGGCCCCGCCGTCGCCGGGCGACGAGCCCCAGCAGGTCGTGGACGGCTTCCTGCGGGCCAACGCCAACTACCAGCCCTCGTACAAGGTGGCGCGCGAGTACCTGACGCGCGAGTCGGCCCAGGCCTGGAAGCCCGAGGACGGGGTCACCGTCTACGACGGGGCGACCCGGGTCGACGGCGACCAGGTCGAGCTGACCGGGCGGGTCGTGAGCGCGCTCGACGCCGACCGCTCGTACGCCGCGCGCGACACCGCCCTCCAGCAGCCCTTCACGCTGGTGAAGCAGGACGGCGAGTGGCGGATCGACAAGCCCCCGACCGGGTTGCTCGTCGCGGACTACGCGTTCGACCAGTTCTACTCCTCCTACGACCTGTTCTTCCTGGCGAACGGCCGCCCCAGCGACCAGCCGGGCGCGGTGCAGAGCCCGGTGCTGGTGCCCGACCCGATCTACCTGCCGAAGTTCCGCAGCCCGGACCAGGTGGCCTCGGCGCTGGTCAAGGCGTTGCTGAACGGGGCGACGTCGTGGCTGAAGCCGTCGGTGACGACCGCGATCCCGCCGGGCACGACGCTCAGCGTGGACTCGGTGACGATCACCGACGGCATCGCCTCCGTCCCGCTGAGCGACACCGTCCTGGCACTGCCCGACGCTCAGCGCTCGCTGCTGACGGCGCAGATCGTCTACACGCTCAAGCAGGCCGTGGCGGTCCGCGGCGTGGCCATCACGGTCGACCAGCAGGGCTTCCGGGTGCCGGAGAGCGACCCGACCACACTGGTGGTGCCGGTCTCGGCGATCTCGACCCAGCTCGACCCCGTCAGCCCGAACGCGGGCAACCAGCTCTACGTCGTCCACGGCGGCAAGGTGAACCTCGTCGACGCGAACAGCGGGGAGCTGCGCCGCTTCGCCGGCGACCTCGGGCAGGACCCGGTCTCGTCGTTGGCCGTCTCCGTGACCGACACCGACCTGGCTGCCGTGTCGAGCGGCGGCACCAGGCTCCTCTCGACCACGACCGCGGGGGCCGGCGCCAAGGCCCGGACGGTCCTGTCCGGGGTCGAGGGGCTCGCGCGGCCCCAGTTCACCCGCTTCGGCGAGCTGTGGGCGCTGGGTCGCCAGGACGGCCGCCAGCACCTGTGGCGCATCGTCGACGGCCAGAAGGCGATCGTGCAGGCCCCCGAGCTCGAGGGGCGCGACATCACGGCGTTCCGGTTCTCGCCCGACGGCGTCCGGATCGCGTTGCTGGAACGGACCGCGGGGGGCTCGCGGATCCTCCTGGGCCGGGTCAACCGCGGCGACCGGGTCGACATCGAGGCGCTGCGCGAGCTGAGCACGAGCCGGACGGGCACGCCCAGGTTGACCCAGCTCGAGGACGTGACCTGGCTCGACGCGACCCACGTGCTCGTGCTCGGCGCGGTGAACGCCAAGGAGACCGCCGGCCCGTACGCGATCAGCGAGGACGCGTCCACGGTCACCGACCAGGGCGAGGCGCTGGCCTGGGACCCGGTCGAGGTCGCCGTGTCGATGCGGACCCAGTCCGCGATCGTGCTGAGCAGCAACCACCGGACCTGGCGCGACCAGGGGACCACGTGGGCGCCGTTCGTCGACCGCGTCCAGGCCCTCGCCTACCCGGGCTGACCCGGGCTCGGCGATCGGCGGCACGCGGGTGGAGCGTGCCGGTCGTCCACAGGGACAGGTCGAGCACCCCCGCGTCGTCCACCGTCCCGGTCGCCGGCGGCCGACCGGGCGCGGCCGTCGCCAGACTCCCCGTGTGACCATCGCACCGCTGACCCGACGTTGGCGCGCCGCCGCGGGTGACCTGCTGCTCGGGTCGAGCTGCCACGGCTGCGGTGCGCCGGCGTGGACGCTGTGCGACACCTGCCGTGCCGACCTGGCCGCGAGCCCGGCGCGTCCCGCGCGACCCGAGCCCAGCCCGCCGGGCTTCCCGCGGACGTGGACGGCCGGCGCGTACGACGCCCTCGCGCGTGGCCTGGTCAGCGCGCACAAGGAACGTTCCGCGCTGGGTCTCACCCGGGTGCTGGGGGAGCGGCTCGCCCTCGCCGTGCTCGCGCTGCTCGCCGTGACCGCCGACGAGCCCCTGCCCGGGGGTCCGGGCGCGACGTTGCTGCTGGTGCCCGTGCCGTCGGCCCGCCGCGCGGTCCGGGCCCGCGGCTTCGACGCGGGGCTGGCGCTGGCCCGCGCGGCCGCGACCCGCCTGCCGGCCGCGCGCGCGGGACCGCTGCTGACCTCGACACGCCGGGTCGCCGACCAGAGCGGGCTCGGTGCCGAGGAGCGGCAGGCGAACCTGGCCGGTGCGTTCCGGTTGCGGGCCGCGGCCCGCCGGTCGACCGGTCCACGGTCGACGGCCCTGCGACCCGGGACGACGGTCGTCGTGGTGGACGACGTGGTGACGAGCGGAGCCAGCCTGACCGAGGCCGTCCGAGCCCTCCGCGCGGGCGGGGTCCCGGTGCTGGGTGCGGCGACGGTCGCGGCGACGGTGAGACGTACCTCACCACGAGCTCTGCGCCACGACCTCCCGGGCCCGGTGGTCGACGAGGGGCGCCCCGCTCTGTCCAAGGGTCGACGAGGGGTCTAACGTCAGTTCATGGCGCCCCTGCTCACCCTGGAACCGAACGGACCTCGTGGTCCGTCCGGTCGGGTAGGTGGGGGCTTCGTGGCGTCCGGCCCCGTGTCCGGCCCGCACCCCGTGCGGGTCCGCCGCCCAGCCGTCGCCAGTCCATGACCCCGAGGAAAGGCGAGATGTGATGGATGTTGTCGTGAAGAGCCGGCACTGCTCGGTGGCCGACGAGTTCCGTGCGCTGGTCGAGGAAAAGCTGGCCCGGCTGGAAAAGCTCGACGACCGCGTGATCCGCGTCGAGGTCGAGGTGACCGAGGAACCCAACAAGCGCCAGCACGACCAGGCGCACTGCGTCGAGATCACCCTCCGCAGCAAGGGTCCCGTGGTGCGGGCCGAGGCGGCCAGCACCGACAAGGTCGCCGCCCTCGACATGGCCCTGGACCGGATCATGGCCCAGCTCCGCAAGGCGGCCGACCGCAAGAAGGTCCACCGCGGGCAGCACGCCCCCCAGTCGCTCCGCGTCGCCACCCCTCCCGACCTGGGGGCCGCGCCGGTCGACGAGGCCGACGACCAGACCGAGACCCGCGTCGTCGCCGGCATGCAGGTGCAGGGCGACGGACCGCTGGTGGTGCGCGAGAAGACGCACACCGCCGGCCCCATGACGCTCGACCAGGCCCTCCACGAGATGGAGCTCGTCGGGCACGACTTCTTCCTCTTCGTCGACGCCGACCACTCGTTGCCGAGCGTCGTCTACCGCCGGCACGGCTACGACTACGGCGTCATCCGCCTGGAGACGTCCGACGCCGCGCTGGCCGCGGTCGGCTGACCGAGCAGGACTGTCGGAGACGCCCGCTAGCCTGCGGCGGGTGCCTCCCGAACGACTGAGCCCGGCCCTGGCCCGACGGGTCGCGCTGGCCGCCCAGGGTCTGGGGCGGCCGGCGCCGACCCGACCCGTCGGGATGCGGGACGTGGTCGCCCTGACCCACCGGCTCGGCCAGTTCCAGATCGACTCGATCAACGTCGTCACCCGAGCCCACTTCGTCCCCACGTTCTCGCGGCTGGGCCCGTACGACCCCGCGCTGCTCGAGCGTGCCGCGTTCTCCGCGCCGCGCCGGCTCTTCGAGTACTGGGGGCACGCGGCCAGCCTGCTCGACGTGGAGCTCGAGCCGCTGCTGCGCTTCCGCATGCGCGAGGGGGCGCACGCCTGGGGCGGGGTGGACGCGGTCGCCCGGGCCAACCCGGCGCTGGTCGACGTCGTCCGGGCCGAGGTCGCGGAACGTGGCCCCCTCAGCGCCCGGGAGCTCGAGGTCCAGCACGGGCAGGACGTGCGCGAGCGCGACCACTGGGGCTGGAACTGGTCGGCGGTCAAGACGGTCCTCGAGTGGCTGTTCTACGTCGGAGAGGTGAGCTCGGCTCGGCGGAACTCCCAGTTCGAGCGGGTCTACGACCTGCCCGACCGCGTTCTGCCCGCGTCCGTCCGCGCCCAGCCGACCCCGACCGCGGCGGAGTCGGTCCGCGGTCTCGTCCGCCGGGCGGCCGCGGCGCTCGGCGTCGCCACCGAACCGGCGCTGCGCGACTACTTCCGTACGCGGCCCGTGGCGACCCAGCAGGCCGTCGCCGAGCTCGTCGAGGCCGGTGAGCTCGTGGCCGTCACGGTCGGGGACTCGACCCGTCCCTGGTACCTGTGGCACGAGGCCCGGCTGCCGCGACGGGTGCACGCGCGCGCCCTGCTTAGCCCCTTCGACTCCCTGGTCTTCGAGCGGGCCCGCCTCGAGGCGCTGTTCGGCTTCAGCTACCGCATCGAGATCTACGTCCCGGAGCCACGGCGGACGTACGGCTACTACGTCTACCCGTTCCTGCTCGGCGACCGGTTCGTCGCCCGCGTGGACCTCAAGGCCGACCGGGCCCGCGGTGTGCTCCGCGTGGTCTCCGCCTGGCTCGAGGACGGAGCGGACCCGTGGGAGGTCGCGGCCGAGCTCGCGGCCGAGCTGAGGTCCATGGCCGCCTGGCAGGGTCTGTCGGACGTCGAGGTGATGCCGCGGGGCGACCTGGCCGCCGGCCTCGAGGCCGCCGTCAGAGCGTCCTGAGCTCGAGCCCTTGACAACTTCGCCTCAGCCGGGGTTGAGTGTGCGTACGGCGTTGTAAACGTTTACAACCCGGTCGGGCAGCGAAGGGGCTGGGGCGATGGTGACGCTGATGGAGGTCGCTCGGCGCGCCGGGGTCTCGATCGCGTCCGCCTCCCGCGCCCTCAACGGCGAGTCGGCCAGCCCTCGGACCGTCGAGCTCGTGACGGCCGCGGCACGCGAGCTCGCGTACGTCCCCGACGCCCGCGCCCGGGGACTGAAGCGGGGGGCGACGGGTCAGCTGGCCTTCGGGGTCGCGGACGTCGGCAACCACGTGTACGTCGAGATGATGCGCGCCGTGGAGGACGCGGTGGGCGCCGACAGCTACCGGGTGCTGATCTCCTCGGTCGGGTCGACGGTCGACACCGAGGTGGCCCTGCTGCGCAGCCTGGCCAGCGGCTACGTCGACGGCCTGATCATCAGCCCGCTGCGGGTGGACGACGAGCTGCTCGCCGAGCTCGCCCAGCTGCGCGTCCCCGTCGTGGTGGTGGGGCTGCTCCCGCAGGTCGGGGGCTTCGACAACGTCCGGGCCAACTCGGCGGCAGGCGTCGAGCTGGCCGTCGAGCACCTGCTCGACACCGGCCGGCGTCGGATCGGCCTCGTCAACGGCCCGGAGGACACGACGCCGGGACGGGTCCGCGGCGGTGCCTACACCGCGGCCTGCGCCCGGGCCGGGCTCGTCGAGCGCCGGGTGGTCGCGGCCGACTTCACCTTCGGCGCCGGCCTCGACGCGGCCCGGGAGCTGCTCGACCGCTGCATCGCGGCGGACGAGCCGCTCGACGCGGTCGTGGGCGCCAACGACCTGATCGCCGCGGGCGTCTACCACGCAGCCGCGGAACGCGGCCTGCAGATCCCGCGCGACCTGGCGGTGGTGGGCATGGACGACTCGGCGCTCGCCGCCCAGCTGCTGCCCACCCTCACCAGCGTCGACCTGGGTGCCGCGGTCCGCGGCCGGCACGCCGCGGAGCTGCTGCTGGCCAGGCTCCGCGAGCCCGACCGGGGGGTGCAGAGCGTGGTCGTCGAGCCCGCGCTCGTCGTCCGCTCGTCCACCGCTCTCCCGTCCACCGCTCTCCCGTCCACCGCATCAGCACCGACGCACGAAGCAGGGGACCCGTCGTGACCACCGTGACCCAGACGCCGCCGCCGGTGCCGCTCGCGCCGGCCACGCCGCCGACGCCGCGCCGCACCTCGCGGATGGTCGTCGCCCGGCGCAAGGAGGTGGCCGCGCTGGTCATCCCCTCGCTGATCCCGATCCTGGTCTTCAGCGCGGCGCCGCTGCTGAACGGGGTCTACCTGGCCTTCACCGACGCGACGCTGTCGCGCAACTCGAGCAACGCGTTCACCGGGCTGGGCCAGTTCCGCAAGCTGTTCGGCGACACCCTGTTCCTGGAGTCGTTCAAGATCGGGATGATCTGGGCGTTCAGCGTGACCGTGCTGCAGCTGCTCGCCGGGCTCGGACTGGCCCTGCTGCTGAACGCCAACCTGCGCTTCCAGGGCGTCACCCGACTGCTGGCGCTCATCCCGTGGGCGATGCCGCCGGTCGTCGTGGCGATCATGTGGAAGATGCTCTACAACCCCAACTCGGGGCCGGTGAACGGCGTGATCCGGCTCTTCGACCCGGGCTTCGCCCTCGACTGGCTGGGCAGCTTCGGCACGGCGCTGCCGGCCGCGATCGTCGTGGGCGTCTGGGTGGGCATGCCGCAGACCTCGATCACCCTGCTGGCCGGGCTGCAGCAGATCCCCGACGAGCTGGTCGAGGCCGCGGAGATGGACGGCGCCAGCACCTGGTCCTCCTTCGTCCACGTCACGCTGCCGGCGCTCCGCCCGGTGATCACCTCCATCACCTCGCTCAACTTCATCTGGAACTTCAACTCGTTCGGCCTGGTCTACGTGCTGACCGAGGGCGGGCCGGGCGGCCAGACGATGCTGCCGATGCTCTTCGCCTACAACGAGGCGTTCAAGTACCGCGACATCGCGTACGCCGCCGCCATGGGCAACGTGATGGTCCTGGTCGTGGTGGTGCTGCTGATGTTCTACCTCTGGACGCAGCTCCGGGCGGAGCGCGACTGATGGCCCTCACCCGCACCCGCCCGGCCACCCGCGGCGCGCAGTACGTGGCGCTCGCCGGCTACATGGTCTTCCTCGGCTTCCCGCTCTTCTACCTGCTGATGGCGTCGCTGAAGTCGACCCAGCAGCTGGCGTCGCTGGACGTCTGGATCTTCCCGCGCTCGCTGACCTGGTCGAACTTCACCGAGGCGCTCGCCAGCCAGGGCATCGTGCGGGCCACGGCGAACACGGCGATCGTGTCGGTGATCACGACCCTCGTGGTGACCGTGATCGCGCTGCCCGCCGCGTACGCGATGGCCCGCTTCCGGGGCCGGCTGCGGATGATCGGCACGGGCTACATCCTGGTCAGCCAGGTCTTCCCGGTGATCCTGATCATCATCCCGCTGTTCCTGATCCTGCGGACGATCAACCTCAACGACTCCCTGGTCGGGCTGACGCTGGTCTACGTCACCTTCTGCCTGCCCTTCGCGCTGTGGATGCTGCAGGGCTTCGTCGCGGCCATCCCGGTCTCGCTCGAGGAGGCCGCGGCGATGGACGGGGCGAGCCGCTTCACCATGCTGCGGACCGTCGTCTTCCCGCTGCTCGTGCCCGGCACGGTGGCGACCGCCATGTTCACCTTCGTGTCGGCCTGGAACGAGTTCTTCTTCGCCCTGGTGCTGCTGCAGAGCCCGGAGAACTTCACCCTGTCCCGCTCGCTCGCCCTGTTCGTCGGCGCCGAGGGCCAGGTCCGGCTCGGCCCGCTCGCCGCCGGCGCCGTCCTCGCCTCGATCCCGAGCCTGGTCTTCTTCGCCATCCTGCAGCGCCGCCTGACCGGCGGTCTGCTGTCGGGTGCCGTCAAGGGCTGACCGCACGTCCGTGCGGGCCGCTCCGTCCGTTCTTCCCACCCCGTCACACCCTCCCCACGAAAGAAGAACCATGAACCTCCGCCGCATCGCCGCCGCGGGCCTCACCACGGTCCTGGCCGCCTCCCTCGCCGCGTGCGGGGGCGGAGGGTCCGGCGGCTCCACCGAGTCCGGGTCCGGTCCCGTCACCCTCAAGTTCCAGTCGCTCGCCTTCCTGCCGGCCACGCAGACGGCGACGAAGAAGATCGTCGACGACTTCAACGCGGCCAACCCGAACGTGAAGGTCGACCTGGTGCAGGGGAGCTGGGACAACGTGCACGACCAGCTGGTCACGCAGTTCGCCGGCGGCACCGCGCCGGACATCATCCACGACGAGTCCGCCGACATGACGGGCTTCGCGCAGGGCGGCTACCTCGCCGACCTCAGCGGCACGATGGACCCGACCGTGAAGGCGTCCATCAGCCCGGGCGTGCTCGACGCGGTGACGGTCGACGGCAAGGTGATCGCCGCCCCGACCGTGCTGCAGTCCTACCTCGTCTTCGCGAACAAGAAGCTGCTCGACGAGGCCGGTGCGACCGTGCCCACCGGTCCGACGATGACCTGGGACCAGTTCGCCGCGCTGGCCAAGCAGGTCCAGGCCAAGACCGGCGAGCCTGGCGTCGGCTGGGGCCTGAAGAGCCCGACGGCGTCGTTCATGAACCTGGCGCTCGGCTTCGGCGGCACCTACTTCGACGGCACCGGCAAGGACGCCACGATCAAGGTCGGCGACCCCGAGCTCGAGGTGCCGAAGCGGATCGCGGCGATGGCCGCAGACGGCAGCCTGGACAAGGCCACGCTCACGCAGTCCGGCAGCGACGTGCTGCCCGCCTGGTACGCCGGCAAGTTCGCCATGACCGTGCAGGGCTCGTACGCCGCCGGCTCGTTCGGGACCGACGCACCCAAGGGCTTCGACTGGGTGGCGCTGCCCGCGCTGGCCGGCAGCAGCGGCGCGGCCCAGGCCGCCAACCCGCAGACCCTGTCGGTCTCGGCGGACTCCAAGCACGTCGCCGAGGCGTCCAGCTTCGTCAACTTCTACATGAACGCGCAGAACCTGGCCTCGATCGCCGAGGGCGAGACCCTCTACCCGGCGACCAAGGACGCGCAGCAGGCCGTCATCACCGAGACGGGCGGCAAGAACGGCTGGAAGCAGATCGTCGCGTCCGGCGACGCCCTGCAGAAGGCGCCGTTCCAGAGCGTCGACAACTACCCGCAGTGGAAGGACCAGATCGCCACGCCGGCCTTCCAGCAGTTCCTCGCCGGCAAGACCGACGCCGCCGGGCTGCAGAAGGCCCTCAGCGACGGCTGGGCCACCGTCAACCGCTGACGCCGGCAGAGCCGGACGCGATCAGCCAGTCGGAACCAGACAGTCGGAGGAGAAGCAGATGGACACGCCGGAGACGGGCACCCTCGAGGCCCGCACCTGGGCGGTGCTCGCCGGGGCCGCGGTGGGTGACGCGCTGGGTGGTGCCACCGAGGGCTGGACGGTCGAGCAGATCCAGACCCGGCACGGTGGTCCCGTCACCGGGATCGTCGGTCCGTACAACGAGGACTGGCGCCACGCCCGCCCCATCGCGCCGTACCACAAGGGCGACGGGCACATCACCGACGACACCCTGATGACGCACGCGCTGGTCCAGGTGTACGCCGCGCGACGGCGGCACCTGGACGCGTACGCCATGGCCAGCGACCTGGTCCCGCTGCTGATCGGGGAGCAGGTCTGGATCCCCGAGCTGGAGACCGAGGCGCTGATCCTGCAGCGGGTGTTCCTGGCCGAGAAGTGGCTGGTCGCACGGCTGCACTACGGCCACGTGGACCCGCGCGAGGCCGGGGTCGGCAACATCGTCAACTGCGGGGCCGCGATGTACATGGCGCCGGTCGGCGTGGTGAACGCGGCGGACCCGAGGGCTGCGTACGCGGAGGCGATCGACCTGGCCGGGGCGCACCAGTCCAGCTACGGGCGGGAGGCGGCCGGGGTGTTCGCGGCCGCGGTCGCCGCGGCCCTGACGCCCGGGGCCGACGTCGAGGACGTGGTGGCCGCCGCAATCGAGGTGGCCCACGACGGCACCCGGGCGGCGCTCGTCGCGGTGGTCGGAGCCGTTCGCGGGCTCGCGCCCGGTGCGGACGACGAGACCGTGCGGGACGCGCTGCGCGCGGCGGTCCGGCCGTACGACACGGTCGGTGACGACTACCGCCGCCCGGCGATGGACGCCCGCCTGCCCAGCCGGACGAAGTCGATCGAGGAGCTGCCCGTCGCGCTCGGCTTCTGCCTGGCCTCCGGCGGCGACCTGCGCAGGGCGGTGCTCGGCGCCGTGAACTACGGCCGCGACGCCGACTCCATCGCCACCATGGCGGGAGCGGTCTGCGCCGGCCTCGGCGGGCCGGAGGCGGTCCCGGCGGAGTGGGTGCGCGACGTCGAGCAGGCCAGCCGGATCGACCTGCGCCAGGTGGCCAAGGCGCTGTCCGGTGCCGCGGCCGAGATCATCGCGTCCGACCTCGACGAGGCGGAGCGACACCGCGAGCGGGTGGCTGCCCTGTGCGGCTGACCTGGGCGCAGCCCGAGGACCTGCTGCTGCACGAGCTGGTGCAGGCCCGGACGGAAGGCGTGGACGTCGACGCGGTCGCCGACGTCGAGCGGCGCTGGCTGCAGGCGGGGGGCGGGTCGCTCGAGCCGCCGGTCAGCGGTGCGGCCGCGGTGCCGGCGGGCCCGGAGCTGCGCCGGCTGGCGAGCGCGCTGCTCGACGAGCTCGACGGGCTCCTCCGGCCCGAGGACCCCGACCAGCCGTCGACCCTCGCCGCGGTCGTGGCGGGGTGGACCGACGGCCCGGACGTCCGGGCGCCGGGCGACGACCTGCCCGACCGGGTCGCCGGGGCGTGGCTGGGACGTTCCGCGGGCTGCGTGCTCGGCAAGCCGGTGGAGAAGATCCCCCGGGCGGGCATCCGCGCGATCGCGGAGGAGACGCAGAACTGGCCCGTCCGCGGCTACTTCACCGCCGTCGGACTCAGCCCGGCGACCGCCGCCGCGTGGCCGTGGAACCGTCGCTCCGCGCCGACGAGCCTGGTCGAGAACCTGGACGGCATGCCCGAGGACGACGACCTCAACTACCCCCTGCTCAACCTCGGGCTGCTCGAGCGCCGCGGCTCCCCGAGCACCGAGGACGTGGCGCTCGCGTGGCTGGCCGACCTGCCGGCGGGGCGGGTCTTCACCGCCGAACGGGCCGCCTACCGCAACCTGCTCCTCACCCTGCCGCTCGACGAGGTCCCGACCCGGCGCAACCCGTTTCGGGAGTGGATCGGCGCCCTCATCCGCGGCGACGTGTTCGGCTGGGCCCGACCCGGCGACCCGTACGCGGCCGCCCGCCTCGCCTGGCCCGACGCCGTGCTGAGCCACACCCGCAACGGGGTCTACGGCGAGCTGTGGGCGGCCGCGCTCGCGTCGGCGAGCCTCGTCGCCGACGACGTGGCCGAGGTGCTCGTCCGGGCGGCCGCGGTCGTGCCGCCCCGGTCCGCGCTGGCCGAGGCGGTCGCGTTCGGGGCCGACCTCGGTCGCCGGCCGCTGTCCCTCGACGACCGGCTGGACGCGCTGCACGCGCGGTACGGGCACCTGCACTGGGTGCACGTGCTCAACAACGCCGCCACCGTCGCCTGCGCGCTCAGCGCGTCGGAGGGCGACTTCGCCGCCGGGATCGCGTTCGCCGTCATGACCGGCTGGGACACCGACTCGACCGGGGCCACCGTCGGCTCCGTCCTCGGCGGCCTGCTCGGCGCCTCGCGCCTGCCGAGCGCCTGGACCGCGCCGCTCGACGGCCGGATCGACACCAGCCTGCCCGGCGGCGAGCAGCAGGTCGACGCCCTGGTGGCCCGCACCCTCGGGCTCTCTCGCTCCCTGAGCTCGTCGAAGGGCCGGCCGTGAGGACGTCCACGGCCACGTTCGTCGTGGGGGAGCGCGGCATGGACCCGCTCGTCCCGCGACCGCTGGACCGCCCGACGGTGGTCGACCTCGATGCGCCGGACTGGGCCGCCATGGACGCGGCCAAGATCCTGGCCGCGCCCGGGGACCCGGCCGACCGGCCCCGGTGGCGAGCCGTCCTGGACGAGTGGCGGGCCGGAGCCGCGGCCCGGCAGGGCTTCTCGACCGCCGCGTACGACGCGCCGGAGGGACGCTGGGCGCAGCGCTGCTTCGCCGTCGCGCAGGTCTGGCTGTGGGACGAGCTGCTCTACGACGCCGCCGTCGGCCGCTTCACCCCGGAGCGGCTGCTCGCCGACGCGCGGGAGCGGCTCGGCGGCTTCGACGGCGTGGTGCTGTGGCACGCGTACCCGGTGATCGGGATCGACGAGCGCAACCAGTGGGACTACTACCGCGACGTACCGGACCTGCGCGACCTCGTCGACGCGCTGCACACCGCCGGCGTGGCCGTGTTCCTCGACTACAACCCCTGGGACACCGGCACCCACCGGGGCGGGGCGGACGGTGACGAGCTGACGGCCGTCGTCCGGGAGCTGGGCGCGGACGGCGTGTTCCTGGACACCCTCAAGGAGGGCGACCCGGCCCTGGTCGCCGCCCTCGAGGCCGCGCGCCCCGGGATCGCGCTGGAGAGCGAGTCGACCCTGCCCCTGGCCCGCCTCGGCGAGCACCGGCTGTCCTGGGCCCAGTGGTTCGCGGACTCGCCGACCCCCGGCGTGATCCGGACGCACTACGTGGAACGACGCCACCTGCAGCACCACGTCCGCCGCTGGAACCGCGACCACGCCGAGGAGCTGTCGTCGGCGTTCCTCAACGGCTGCGGGGTCATGGTCTGGGAGGTCGTCTTCGGCGTCTGGGTCGGCTGGAACGCCCGCGACGCCGCCACCCTGCGCCGCCTGCTCGCGGTCCAGCGCGGCTGCGCCGACCTGCAGGCCGTGGGGGTGTGGACGCCGCTGGCCGACCTGCACCCCGACGCGACCGCGGCCGGTGTCGCCGCCTCGACCTGGTCCGCGGACGGCGTCACCCTGTGGGCGCTGGCTCACCGGGGCGCGGCGGCGTACGGCGGCCCCCTGCTGCCGGCCGACCTGCCCGGTCGACCCGTGCTGACGACCGGTGCCGTGCCGGCGTCCGGGATCGGCGTCCTCGTGACGCTCGCGCCGGGGACGCCCGAGCCGGCGTGGCTCGCGCCCCTCGCGGACGCGCTGGCCGCGGTGCCCGCGGAGGGCGACGCGACCTTCCCGTACCGCACGTCGGTCCGGGTCGTGCCCGGACCCAGCCGCGGTGCGCCCGCCGACGACGCCGTCACGGTCGCAGCCGGGGCGCACCGGCTCACGGTCCGCTTCCGCATGCGCGAGACCGGGCTCTACGACGAGGCGCCGTTCGTCGAGGAGTGGAAGCCGCTGCCGCCGCGGCTGCACGACCAGCGCACCCTCGAGCGCACCGTGCACCTCGACCACCCGGTCGCGGTAGCGCCGAGGGAGGTCACGCGGACCGAGTTCGACGCGTTCCTCGCCGTGTCCGGCTGGCGCCCGCGCGAGGCCAACCGCTTCCTGGCGGGGCCGGCACCCGACCCCGGCGCGCCCGTCACCTTCGTCGACCTGGACGACGCCCGCGCGTACGCCGGCTGGGTCGGTGCCCGGCTCCCCACCGAGGACGAGTGGCAGCTCGCCGCGCAGCGCGGCGGACCCGGCTGGCGGCACGGGCAGGTGTGGGACTGGACGGAGAGCGAGCACAGCGACGGGCGGACCCGCCACGTCCAGCTCAAGGGCGGCAGCGCCTACCTCGCCCGCGGCTCGGAGTGGTACTTCGACGGAGGCCCGCAGCCGCCCGAGGTGACGGCCAAGCTGCTGCTGCCCGGCCTCGGCCTCGCCCGGTCGAGCATGATCGGCTTCCGGCTCGCCTGGGACCTCCACCATGATCAGGAGACCGCATGACCGCAGGACCGCTGGCCGGGCTCAAGGTCGTCGACGTCGCCACGCTGTTCGCCGGGCCGCTCGCCGCGACGCAGCTGGGTGACTTCGGTGCGGAGGTGATCAAGGTCGAGCATCCCCGGCGTCCGGACGGCGCCCGCGGCCACGGGCCGAGCAAGGACGGCGTCGGCCTCTGGTACGCCACCATCGGCCGGAACAAGGAGAGCATCACCCTCGACCTGTCCTCCCCGACCGGCGCCGAGGTGCTGCGCCGGCTCGTGGCCGACGCCGACGTGCTGGTGGAGAACTTCCGGCCCGGCACGCTGGAGCGCTGGGGCCTGGCCCCGACCGACCTGCTCGCCCTCAACCCCGGGCTGGTGGTGGCACGGGTGACCGCGTTCGGCCAGACCGGCCCGTACGCGCCCCGCCCCGGCTTCGGCTCGCTGGCCGAGGCGATGAGCGGCTTCGCCGCGGTCACCGGCGAGGAGGGCGGGCCGCCGACCCTGCCGCCGTTCGGGCTGGCCGACGGGATCGCCTCGCTGGCCACCGCCTTCGCGGTGCTCGCCGCGCTGCGCGCTCGCGACCGGACCGGGCACGGCCAGGTCATCGACCTGGCGATCCTCGAGCCGATCCTGGCCATGCTCGGCGGCCAGCTGACCATCTACGACCAGCTCGGGCTCGTCCAGGAACGTCACGGCAACCGTTCCGTGAACAACGCCCCGCGCAACTGCTACCGCACCGCCGACGACAACTGGGTCGCCGTCTCCACCAGCTCGCAGTCCATCGCGGAGCGGGTGCTGCGCCTCGTCGGCCACCCCGAGCACCTGGACCAGCCGTGGTTCGCCACCGGCGCGGGCCGTGCGGCCCACGCCGACGAGCTCGACGAGGCGGTCGGCTCCTGGATCGCCGCGCGGACCACGGACGAGGTGCTCGCCGCGTTCACCGAGGCGCAGGCCGCGGTCGCCCCGATCTACGACGTCCGCGGCATCGTCGCCGACCCGCAGGTCCAGGCCCGCGGCACGGTCCTGACCGTGCCCGACCCGGTCCTCGGCCCGCTGCAGATGCAGAACGTGCTGTTCCGACTGTCCGAGACACCCGGTTCGGTGCGCTGGACGGCCCGACCGCACGGGGCCGACACCGACGCGGTCCTCGCCCGCCACGGCTACGACCCGGCCGAGGTCGCCGCGCTGCGCGAGCAGGGGGTCGTGTGACCCCCACGACGCAGATGACCGCGCAGCGGCCCGTGCTCGTCGCGCTGTACGTGCCCGGCGACCGGCCCGAACGCTTCGCCAAGGCCTTCGCCGCGGGTGCCGACCAGGTCATCCTCGACCTCGAGGACGCCGTCGCCCCCGGGCACAAGGACCGGGCGCGGCAGGCGGTGGCCGAGCTGCTGGCCGGCCCGGTGCCCGGGCGGGTCGCCGTCCGTCCCAACGGTGCGGGCACGCCGTGGCACGAGGACGACCTGGCGATGCTCGCCCAGGCCGCGGGCCGACCCGCGCTCCGGCTGCCCAAGGTGGAGGGCCCCGACGACGTCGACCGGGTGCTCGAGCGCCTCGGCGGCGCCGGCGAGCGCGGGGAGCTGACCTGCCTGCTCGAGTCGGCGCTCGGCGTCGAGCAGGCGTACGCCGTCGCGAGCCACCCGGCCGTGTCGGGGATCGCGCTGGGGGAGGCGGACCTGCGCGCGGAGCTGGGCGTCAGCGCCGAGGGCGCGCTGGACTGGCTCCGGGTCCGCTGCGTGGTGGCCGCCCGCGCCGCCGGGCTGCCGGCCCCGGCCATGGCCGTGCACCCGCACCTGGACGACGACGAGGGGCTGCGTGCCTCCTGCCGCCACGGCGCGGCGCTGGGGCTGCGGGGCCGGGCGGCCATCCACCCGCGCCAGGTCCCGGTGATCCGTGAGGCCTTCACGCCCACGGCGGACGAGGTCGCCGACGCACGGCTCGTGCTGGACGCGCTCGCCGGCGCGGCCGGGGCCGTCCGGCTGCCGGACGGACGGATGGTCGACGCCGCGATGGCCGCCGAGGCCCGCGCGGTGCTGGCCCTCGTGGCGTCCTAGGCGGGGCGCTCCAGCGGCAGCCAGTCGAGGACGTCGACGATGCGGGCGTCCCAGTAGGCCCAGTCGTGGTCGCCCGGGCCCTCGACCAGCTCGACCGGCAGCTCGGCGGCTGCGCAGGCCGCGGCGAACCGGCGGTTGTCCTCCAGCAGCCCGTCCTCGAGCCCGCACCAGGTGCGCAGCGCCGGCAGCGCCGCCGGATCGGCCTCGGCGACCAGGTGCAGCAGGTCGGCGTCCGTGCCCGCGACCGGCCCGTCGCCGAAGAGGCGGGCGGTCATCCGCGGATCCTCGGGCCGTTCCCTCCGGGTCGTGCGCCCCGCGACGTCCAGCGCGCCGGACAGGCTGGCGGCCGCGGCGAAACGGTGCGGCTCGCGGAGCGCCCACCTGAGGGCGCCGTACCCGCCCATCGACAGCCCGGCCACGAACGTGTCCTCCCGCCGGGAGGAGACGCGGAAGAAGTCGTGCACCAGAGCGGGCAGCTCCTCGGACAGGAACGTCCAGTACCGGCCCCCGTACACCTCGTCGGTGTAGTAGCTGCGGTGCACCTGCGGCATCACGACGGCCAGGCCGAGCGGGGCGACGTACCGCTCGATCGACGTCCGGCGCACCCAGGTGGTGGCGTCGTCGCTCATCCCGTGCAGCAGGTAGAGCACCGGGGGAGGCGCGTCCGACGCCGCGCCCGCGAGCCCGACCTGCGAGGTCGTCCGCTGGGGCAGGACGACGGTCATCGAGGTGCTGAGGCTCAGAGCCTCGGAGAAGAAGTCGACGCGCAGGAGGGCCACGCGCCCGATTCTGCCGTGCCGACCGTCTCGCCTCAGAGCGTGCTGACCAGCTCGTCGAGCATCGAGTCGAGCGTGTGCGACGCGGTCGAGACGTGGCCCTCGCCGACCAGCAGGTGCGCGGTGACCTGCGGCAGGTGGTCGGCCAGCCACTGCCCGTGGGTGAAGGGCACCATCAGGTCCTCGCTGCCCTGCCAGACGAACGTGGGCGTCGTGACCTCCTCGACGGCGAAGCCCCACCCGTCGAGCAGCGCGCGGTCGTCGTCCAGCCAGCCGTCGATCCCGGTCCGGACGGACTCCCGCAGGTTGGCGGCCAGCTCGACGCCGTACTCGCCCGCGAGAGCGGCCCGGTCCACCGGGGGGATCAGCGTCTCCATCGCGGCTGCGACGCCGTCGCCCTGGACGTCCCGCAGACCAGGGGCTTCCGCCTCGAGGTACGCGCGCAGCTCCGGCTCACCGGCTCGGGCCGCCCCAAGCTCCTCGTGGTTCTGCTGGCCCATCCCCGCCAGGAAGTCGAGGTCCGGCACCGTCGCGGGTGCAGCCCCCGAGATGGACAGCACGCCGGCCACCCGGTCGGGCAGCCGGGCCGCGCTCGCCAGCGCGTGCGGCCCGCCTCCGGACCAGCCGGCGACCACGCAGCGCTCGGCCCCGAGGCTCTCCAGCAGCACCGCGACGTCGTCGGCGTCGTCGACGACCCGGCGCCCGGGTCGTCGGGTGGAGCCGCCGTAGCCCGGCCGCGACCAGGTCACCAGGCGCAGGGAGCGGGCGTGGGCGCCTCGTTCCAGGGGACCGACCGGGACCTTCGAGCCGGGCGTCCCGTGGTGGAACAGCAGCGGCACGGCACCGTCGGGACCGCTGACGGCGACGTCGAGCGAGCGGCCGTCGGGCAGGCTGAGGATGGTCACGGCCTCATCCTTCTCCGCTCACGGCGATCACGCGAGAGGTCGGTGCCGGGCGCGGCTGGCCTACGATGGACGGGCGTCGGGGCACAGCGTCCCGGCGCCCAGCAGGCACGACCTAGTAGGGAGCCCGGATCTCGTGGCGTTGATGGACAGGATGCTTCGCTTCGGCGAGGGGAAGATCCTCAAGCAGCTCAAGGGGATGGCCAACCAGGTCAACTCCATCGAGGAGGACTTCGTCGCGATGAGCGACGAGGAGCTGCAGGGTCAGACCGCCGACTTCAGGCAGCGGCACGAGAACGGCGAGACGCTCGAGGCGCTGCTGCCCGAGGCGTTCGCGACCGTGCGCGAGGCCAGCAGGCGCGTCCTCGGCAAGCGGCACTTCGACGTCCAGATCATGGGCGGTGCGGCGCTGCACCTCGGCAACATCGCCGAGATGAAGACCGGTGAGGGCAAGACCCTGGTCGCCACGCTCCCGTCGTACCTGAACGCGATCACCGGCCGCGGCGTGCACGTGGTCACGGTGAACGACTACCTGGCCAAGTACCAGTCCGAGCAGATGGGCCGCATCCACCACTTCCTGGGGATGGAGGTCGGCGCGATCCTGTCCCAGATGACCCCGGCCGAGCGGCGGGTCGCGTACGCGTGCGACATCACGTACGGCACGAACAACGAGTTCGGCTTCGACTACCTGCGCGACAACATGGCGCTGAGCCTCGAGGACTGCGTGCAGCGCGAGCACCACTTCGCCGTGGTGGACGAGGTCGACTCGATCCTGATCGACGAGGCCCGTACCCCGTTGATCATCTCCGGCCCGGCCGAGGACAGCCAGCGCTGGTATCCGACCTTCGCCAGCATGGTCAACCGGCTGCAGAAGGACGTGCACTACGAGGTCGACGAGAAGAAGCGCACCGTCGCGATCCTCGAGGCCGGCATCGACCAGGTCGAGGACCGGCTCGGCATCGACAACCTGTACGAGTCGGCCAACACCCCGCTGATCTCCTACCTGAACAACGCGATCAAGGCCAAGGAGCTCTTCAAGCTCGACCGTGACTACGTGAACATGGACGGCGAGATCCTCATCGTCGACGAGCACACCGGCCGGTCGCTGGTCGGGCGCCGTTACAACGAGGGTCTGCACCAGGCGATCGAGGCCAAGGAGAAGGTGCAGATCCGCGAGGAGTACCAGACCCTCGCCACGATCACGCTGCAGAACTACTTCCGGATGTACGAGAAGCTCTCGGGCATGACGGGCACCGCCCTCACGGAGGCGTCGGAGTTCCAGAAGATCTACGGCCTGGGCGTCGTCCCGATCCCCACCAACGAGCCCATGGTGCGCGCCGACCAGCGCGACCTGATCTACCGCACCGAGCTCGCCAAGTTCGAGGCCATCGTCGACGACGTGGCCGAGCGGCACGAGAAGGGCCAGCCGGTCCTCATCGGCACCGCGTCGGTCGCCAAGTCCGAGACGCTGTCGAAGCTGCTGAAGGAGAAGGGCGTCAAGCACGAGGTGCTGAACGCCAAGCAGCACGCGCGGGAGGCGTCGATCATCGCGCTCGCCGGCCAGAAGGGCGCCGTCACCGTCGCCACGAACATGGCCGGCCGAGGCACCGACATCATCCTGGGCGGCAACGCGGAGTTCCTGGCCGACGCCCTGCTGCGCAACGAGGGCCTCGACCCCGTCGAGCACATCGAGGAGTACGAGGAGCGTTACCCGCAGGTCCTCGAGTCGCTGGAGGAGCAGGTCTCCGGCGAGCACGAGGAGGTCGTCGAGGCGGGCGGGCTGTACGTCGTCGGTTCCGAGCGCCACGAGTCGCGCCGCATCGACAACCAGCTGCGCGGACGTTCCGGACGCCAGGGCGACCCGGGGGAGAGCCGGTTCTACCTCTCGCTCGGCGACGACCTGATGCGGCTGTTCAAGTCCGACATCGTGGAGTGGGTGCTGAACGCGCTCAACATCCCCGACGACCAGCCGATCGAGAACAAGCGGGTCAGCTCGTCCATCGCGAGCGCGCAGGCGCAGGTCGAGTCGCAGAACTTCGAGACGCGCAAGAACATCCTCAAGTACGACGACGTGATGAACCGGCAGCGGCACGCGGTCTACGGCGACCGCCGCAAGGTGCTCGAGGGAGCGGACATCTCCGACCGGCTGCGCAGCACGGTCGACACCGTGGTCGAGCAGTACGTCGTGGGTGCGACGGCCGGGTTCGCTGAGGACTGGGACCTCGAGCAGCTGTGGACCAACATGAACACCCTCTATCCGGTCGGGCTGGACCGGGCCGCGTACGAGGACAGCGAGGACCTGGACCAGGCGACGCTGGTCGCCGACTTCAAGGCCGACGCCGAACGGGCCTACGACGCCCGTGAGGCCGAGCTGGGGCCGGAGGTCATGCGCGAGGTCGAGCGCCGCGTGCTGCTCACCGTGCTGGACCGCAAGTGGCGCGAGCACCTCTACGAGATGGACTACCTGCGCGAGGGCATCGGCCTGCGGGCCATGGCGCAGCGCGACCCGCTGGTGGAGTACCAGCGCGAGGGTGGCGAGATGTTCAACTCCATGATGGAAGCGTTCATGGAAGAGGTCGTCGGCTTTGTCTTCCACCTCGAGGTGGAGGTCGAGCCGGCCGCTCCGCAGGTCGGCGTGGTGGCCGGTGCCGACGGTCGGGCGATGCAGATCGGCGCCCGGGGCGCGAACGGTGCCAACGGTTCGAGCGGCACCGGCGGCTCGAACGGCGCCGACGGCGCCGAGACCAACGGCAACGGGCACCGGCACCTCACCGAGACCGGCCCCGACCCGGACGGCCCCGGGGTCGAGGTGACCGAGGTCGAGGAGGTCGACGAGCCCGAGCTCGAGGTCGCGGGCTCCCGTCCGCGGGTGCGCGCCAAGGGCCTCGAGCAGCCGGCCCGCCGTCGCCTGACCTACACGTCGCCGGACGAGTCCGGCGAGGCCACGGCCGACGCCGCGGCGATCGACGACCCGTACGCGGGCGTCGGCCGCAACGCGCCCTGCCCCTGCGGGTCGGGCAAGAAGTTCAAGATGTGCCACGGGCGCTCGGGCGCCTGACCACCGGGAGTCCCTCGCTGTCGCGAGCTTCGCGTCCCACCACGAGGCGCACCTTGCCGGGTGCGCCTCGTCGTGCGAGGTGCGTCTTGTGCCGGAGTCGGTGCGGACGACGGCGGTGCGGTGTTGTCCGTCCGGTCTCGTCGTCCACAGATCGCCCCGTGGCTCTTCCGTAGGGAGGGTGGGTCGCGCAGGGTGACGGCGTGACCGTCCCCGCCGCCGTCCGCGTCCTGCCGTCGAGCCGACCCGAGCCACGCACCTGGCTGGTCCCACCCGCCCCGACCAGGTCGGCGCAGACGACCGTGGACGACCCCTCCCCGCGTCCTTCGCCTGGCCGTGTCCAACGCGTCGGCCGCGCCTGGGGCGCACGGGTGCCCGAGGCGCTGCCGGACGCCGCCCGGTGGTCGGGCTGGCTCGCGCTCGCCCTCGCTGAGGCGGTCCTCGGACGCCGTCCGGCCTCCCAGCTCTCCGGCTGGGTGAGCGCCGAGGTCCTGGCCGGCCTCAACCGGCGCCAGCGCCTGCGCCCCGCGGAGGAGCCGGCGCCGCGGACCGTGCTGATCTCCGGGCGCGTCCAGCACCCCGGCCCACGTTCGGCCGAGGCCTGCGCGGTGCTCCGGTCCGGCGGCCGCCTGCTCGTGCTCGCGTTCCGCCTCGAGGCCCGCGACGGTCAATGGCTGTGCACGGCGCTCGAGGCCGGCCTGACGTCGGGTGCCCGACGTCGGCCGGCCCGGCCGCGCGGGACTATCCCCGACGCGACCGCAGCAGGGTGAAGGAGCAGTCGCGGACGATCAGGGTGCTCACCGGGGCGGTGACCGTCTGCTCCGAGTCGCTGCTGACCACCAGCTCCCAGTCGGCGTGCAGGGGTGGGGCGACGGTGAACTCGACGCCGTTCTCGGCGGCGTTCAGCAGCAGGGCGAAGGTGTTGCCGTCGCGGTGGGCGAAGACGAACATGATGCTGCGGGCGCTCGGGTCGTCCCAGTCGCTGTCGGAGAAGGTCTTGCCGTCCGAGCGCAGCAGCCAGACGGTCGCGTTCGACGTCTCCTCCTGGCCCTCGGGCGGCGCGGCGGCGCGGTACCAGTCCGGTCGCAGCGCCGGCTCGCTGCGGCGCAGCGCGACGAGGTCGGCGGTGAAGCTCCGCAGGTCCTCGTCGACGTGCGACCAGTCGTACCAGGAGATCTCGTTGTCCTGGCAGTAGGCGTTGTTGTTGCCGCCCTGGGTCCGGGCGATCTCGTCGCCGCCCAGCAGCATCGGCACGCCGGCGGACAGGAGCAGCGTGGCGAGGAAGTTCCGCCGCATCCGGGCGCGCCGGGCGTTCACCGCCTCGTCTTCGGTCGGGCCCTCGGCGCCCGAGCTCGTGGACCGGTTGTCGCTCTCCCCGTCGTTGTTGTCCTCCCCGTTCGCCGCGTTGTGCTTGCGCGTGTACGCGGTCAGGTCGGCGAGGGTGAAGCCGTCGTGCGCGGTGACGAAGTTGACGCTGCACAGCGGCGAGCGGCGGCTGGCCTCGTACACGTCGGGGCTCCCGAGGATCCGCTGCGCGACACCGCCGATGCGGCTGTCCGCGCCGCCCCAGAAGTCGCGGAGGTCGTCGCGGAACTTGCCGTTCCACTCCGACCAGTCCGCAGGGAATCCGCCGACCTGGTAGCCCTGCGTGTCCCAGGGCTCCGCGATCATCTTCACCGGGGCCAGCACCGGGTCCTGGTGGATCAGGTCGAGGAACGCGCTGTGCACCTCGGCCGACCCGTCCTGGCGGGTGAGCGTCGTGGCGAGGTCGAAGCGAAAGCCGTCCACGTGCATCTCGGTGACCCAGTAGCGCAGCGAGTCCATGATCAGCCCGAGCGCGGCGGGGTGGCCGACGTTGAGGCTGTTGCCGGTCCCGGTGGTGTCGAAGTAGGAGGACCGGTCCTCGTCGACCAACCGGTAGTACGAGGCGTTGTCGATGCCCTTGAAGGAGATCGTCGGACCGAGGTGGTTGCCCTCCGCCGTGTGGTTGTAGACGACGTCGAGGATGACCTCGAGCCCGGCCGCGTGCAGCGCCTTGACCATCTGCTTGAACTCGACGACCTGCTGGCCGCCGTCCCCGGACGCGCTGTAGTCGGCGTTCGGCGCGAAGAACGCGAACGTGTTGTAGCCCCAGTAGTTGCGCAGGCCACGGTCGACCAGGTGCGAGTCCTGGGCGAACTGCTGCACCGGGATCAGCTCGACGGCGGTGATGCCGAGGTCGGTGAGGTAGGCGATGGCCGCCGGGTGGGCCAGCCCGGCGTACGTCCCGCGGATCTCCTCCGGGACGTCGGGGTGGAGCTGGGTGAAGCCCTTGACGTGCGTCTCGTAGACGATCGTCTCGGCGAGCGGGGTCAGCGGGTGGGCGTCGTCGCCCCAGTCGAAAGCGTCGTCGGTCACCACGCAGCGCGGCACGAAGGGGGCGGAGTCGGTCGGGTTGAGCTCGTCGGGGGCGTTGAAGCGGTGGCTGAAGACGGCCTCGTCGCCCTGGAGCTGACCCTCGATCGCGGTCGCGTACGGGTCGAGGAGCAGCTTGTGGACGTTGTGCCGCAGCCCGTTCGCCGGGTCCCAGGCGCCGTCGACCCGCAGGCCGTAGCGGGTCCCGACCCCGAGCCCGTCCACGCGGCCGTGGAAGACGTGCCCGGAACGTTCCTGGAGACGGTGCGCGGTCTCGTGGCCGGACTCGTCGAAGACGCAGAGGTCGACCGCGTCGGCGGTCTCGGAGTAGACGGCGGCCTCGAGCCCGCCGTCGACGACGCGGACGCCGAGCGGGTAGGGCTTGGAGCGGTGCTCGCGAGTGATGATCACCCCGCGAGTATGTCGGCCCGGATCAGGCCCGTACGGGGTCGTCCGGCGGGGTGGGACGCCGGTCGCTCACCGCGCGGGCGCGGGACGGAGGGCACGGAACCGGACCCGGCCGCCCAGCGGGACCTGCCCGATCCGGTCCAGGTCGTGCCGCGCGACGCACGCGATGACGGGGTAGCCCCCGGTCACGGGGTGGTCGGCGGTGAACACCACGGGCTGGCCGGTCGGCGGGACCTGGATCGAGCCCGGGACCGTGCCCTCGCTCGGCAGCTCCTCGTCGCGCGACCGCTCGAGCGGCTCGTCGCCCTGCAGCCGGAGCCCGACGCGGTTGGAGCGCGGCGTGACGGTCCACGCCTGGTCGAGGAACATCTGCACGCCGGCGGGGGTGAACCAGCCGTCCCGCGGCCCGAGCAGCACGTCGATCTCGGTCACCTCGTCCGCTGCGGGCAGCGGCGGACCCGGGTCGGGCTCCGTGGCCGCCGCCGACTCGCGCGCCGTCCCGGTCCGTACGACGTCGCCGGCCCGGGTGGGCGCCGGTCCGATGCCGGAGAGCAGGTCGGTCGAGACGCTGCCGAGCACCGCCTCGCCCGCGACCCCGCCCACGACCGCGAGATAGCTGACCATGCCGCGGGCCGGCGCTCCGAGGCGCAGCTCCGTCCCGCGGTCCAGGGCGAAGGCCCGCCCCGTCCCGACCACCGTCTCGACCACCGTCTCGGCGGGCGACTCCGTCCCCGGTTCCGGCTCCGTCCCCGGGTCGACCACGGTGAGCGGTGCCGGCGCGCCGGTGACCGCGACCACCAGGTCCACCAGGGCCCGGACCCGGAGCCCGCCCGCGGCGACCTCCAGGGCCGGCGTCGCGGCAGGGTTGCCGACCAGCCGGTTCGCCCGCCGGAACGACCCCCGGTCCACCGCGCCGGACCGGGCGACCCCCTGGGCCGCGTGACCCGGGCGCCCGAGGTCGACGACCACGGTCAGCGGGCCGGGAGCGAGCACCTCGAGGGCGGGTACGCCCGCGGGGACCGTCGTCGTGGAGGAGGAGGCGGGTGCGGGGTCGCCCGCCGGTGCGTCGGGACTGCTGCCGGGGTCTCCGTCGGCGCCCAGGTCGACGAACTGCACCCGCATGCCGGGGGCGAGGAGGGCCGGCTGCGCCCGCCGCTGGTCCCACAGCGCCAGGCCGGTGCGCCCGATCAGCTGCCACCCGCCGGGGCTGGCCCGCGGGTAGATGCCGCTGAAGGGGCCGGCCAGGCCCACCGAGCCGGCGGGGATGGCCGTCCGCGGCTCGGCGCGCCGGGGCACGTCGAGGGCCGGGTCGCCCCCGGACAGGTAGCCGAAGCCGGGGGCGAAGCCGGTGAACGCGACCGTCCAGGGCCCGGCGGTGTGCCGCCGCACGACCTCGGCGGGTTCGAGGCCGCAGAGCCGGGCGACCTCGGCCAGGTCCTCCCCGTCGTAGCGGACCCCCACCTCGACCACGGGGCCGTCGGCCACCGCGGAACGTTCCCGGGGCCGGGCGGCCACTCCTGCGGCGACCGCCTCGACGCTGGTCAGGGCCGGGTCGAAGCGGACCAGCACCGTACGGGCGGCGGGCACGAGCTCCCAGACCCCCGGCAGCGGGTCGTCACGCAGCGAGGCGAACAACGCGAGCGCCTCGTCGAGGTCGGCGACCTCGGCGAGCAGGCCGTCGGACCCGGCCCGCAGCAGCGCCAGGCCCGCGTCGGTCAAGGCTCAGGCCTGCGGGCCGGCGGCGAAGGGCCGCAGGGTGATGCCGGCGCCGGTCAGCGCGCCGCGGACCGCCCGGGCCATGGCGACCGCGCCGGGTGAGTCGCCGTGCACGCAGATCGACTGCGCGTCCACCTCGACCGCGCTGCCGTCGACGGCCTGCACCGTCCCGCTGCGTACGAGCGTGACCATCCGCTCGGCGACCTCGTCCGCGTCGTGCAGCACCGACCCGGGCTCGCGTCGGCTGACGAGGGCCCCGGCGGGGGTGTACGCCCGGTCGGCGAACGCCTCGGCGACGACCGGCTGCTCGACGGCGTGCGCGGCACGCAGGAACGCGGACCCCGCCAGCCCCACGACCGGGAGGGTCGGGTCGTACTGCTCCAGCGCCGACAGCACGGCTCGGGCGTGCCGGCGCCCGCGCTCGTCGTCGGCGGCGATGGTGTTGTAGAGCGCGCCGTGCGGCTTCACGTAGCCGATCCGCGCCCCGAGCGACCGGCAGATCCCCGCCAGGGCGCCGATCTGGTAGAGCACGTCACCGGCCAGCTCGGCCTCGTCGGCGTCGACGTAGCGGCGCCCGAAGCCGGCCAGGTCGCGGTAGGACACGTGGGCCCCGATCGCCACGTCGTGCTCCAGCGCGGTCCGCACGGTGCGCGCCATCGTGGCCGGGTCGCCGGCGTGGAAGCCGCAGGCCACGTTCGCGCTGGTCACCGTGGCGATGACGGCGTCGTCGTCGCCGAGCTCCCAGCGACCGAACCCCTCACCGACGTCGGCGTTCAGGTCCACCACGTCCACCGCGTTCACCGCGTCCTCCCCGCCGCTCGTCCTGCTCGATCGTCGAACGATCGCACACGGCTCCCGGGCCGCGACCCGCTGGTAGCGTGCGGCCGGTGACCTCGCCCGACCCGGATCTCGCCGGTCCGGTCGGGCCCGACCACCCGGGACGCTCGGAACGCGTCGCCGACCACGTCCGGCGCTCGATCCTCGACGGCACGTACGCGCTGGGCACACGGCTGTCGGAACCGCAGATCTGCCGCGACCTCGAGGTCTCGCGCAACACCCTGCGCGAGGCGTTCCGGATGCTGGCCGAGGAGCGGCTGGTCGTGCACGAGCTCAACCGCGGCGTCTTCGTCCGGGTCCCGACCACGCAGGACGTGTCGGAGCTGTACGACGCCCGCCGGCTGGTGGAGTGCGCCTCGGTCGCCGCCCGCCCCGTGGGTCGCGCCGGGCTCGAGCGGGTCGTCGAGACCCTCGAGCGGGCGGACGCCACCGCGGCGGCGCAGGACTGGGTCGGGGTCGGCACGGCGGACATCGACTTCCACCGCGAGCTCACGGCGCTGTCGAGCACCCGGATCGTGGACCTGATGCAGAGCATCTGGAACGAGATGCGCCTGGCCTTCCACGTGGTGGCCAGCCCGGACGCGTTCCACGGCTCGTACCTGCACCGCAACCACGCGATCCTGGACGCCCTGGTCAGCCGGGGCGGGCTCGTCGCCGCACCCATGCTGCGCGACTACCTCGACGAGGCGGAGAGCCAGGTGCTGGCCGCCTACCGCGAGCGCGGCGCCGCCTGAGCCACCGGCCCCCCGGGTCACGGTCTTCGTCCGGGTCCCGGTCACGGGCGACGCTCGCCGGCGCGTCCCCGCGCGACGGCGGCCGCCGCGGCCGAGACCAGGGCGACGGTCTGGTCGACGACGGCCCGTCGGTCGGCCTCGAAGGCGGCGTCGGTCAGCAGGGTCTGGTCCTCCGGGTACTCCAGGGCCGAGATGTGCAGGTGCCCGCCCGGGACGTCCCAGGCGTGCAACCCCTGGCGCAGCCGGTTGGAGCGGTACATGCTCTCGTTGCTCAGGTAGTCCCCGCCCGTGCCGGCCGCCGCCGTGCTGCCCGGCGACGGGTCCGGGGCCTCGGTCAGCGCCGACGGGTCGCCGAACGCGCCGGCCGGCCACTCCCGGATCCCCTGCTTGAGCACCACCGGCCACGGTCCGGTGCCGGCCGCGACCATCGCCGCGTACGGCAGCGTCGTCTCGATCCAGTCGGGGGAGTCGAAGGGCTGCGGCCAGTGCGACGCCCGGGCGACCGGCCCGAAGTGCTGGGCACGCTGGTTGTCCGGGCTGCCGCCGCGCGCGTTCGCCGCCCACTTCTCGACGTCCATCCGGCCCCGCGAGGTCATGCTGATGGTCATGATCAGGTCGGCACGGTCCGCGCCCGGGGCCAGCACCGGCCCGAACGCGTCCTCGACCACGCCGGAGTCGAACTCGCCGTAGCTGACCGGCAGCACGACGGCCCGGACGTACGCCGGACCGGCCGGGGTGCTCATCCGCGTCCCGTCCAGCTGCAGCGCGGCCGCACCCGAGGGGTTGGAGTGGCGCAGGCTCTGGTCGAGCCCGAAGACGTCGAAGCCGCTGACCATGACCCGGAGGTCCCCGGCCTGCGCGCCGGACCATAGCCCGTTCCCTGAGCCCTCCCCGTCCCCTGAGCCCTCCCCGTCCCCTGAGCCCGTCGAAGGGGCGATCCCCCGGGACGCGCGGTCGAGCAGGTGCAGCAGGCCGTAGCGCTGGTGCTGGACGGACAGGTGCGGCGAGTCGAGGCGCCGCAGCGTCGCGCTCAGCGTGGTCCGCGCCCAGTAGAGCGGGCGGTCGTCGTACGGGTCGAGGTCACCCTGGCTGCTCCGCCCCTGCGCCCGGTCGACGGCTGCCGTCCAGAGCCGCATGCCCGCGTCGCGCACGGCTGACGTGAGGTCGACCAGCGAGGCGGCGTGGACGATCGGTTCGGTCAGCTCGGCCACGAGGGCGTCGAAGCCCGACGCCTGCAGGACCTGCGCCGAGAGCGGCGTCCCGCCGGTCGTCCCGCCGGAGGACCCGCCGGAGGACAGCGACTCGCTCAGCCGCGACTCCTCGACGGTGGGCGGCGCTGGCCGGGCAGGAGCGGGGTGGGGAGTGGTGCGGGCTGCAGCTGGCTCTGACGTCATCGCGTTCCGCCTGGCTCGAGGTGGGGTCTTGCCGAATCGTTGAACGATCTCTAGGTTACCTAGTACGGCTACCCGACCGGGTCCCGCCCCTCCCGAAAGGTGGAGAGCGTGCTCGTCCTCCTCGGCATCCTGGTGGTGGTCGTCGGCTTCGCGCTGCGGCTCAACCCCATGCTCGTGGTCACCGTCGCCGGCCTGGTGACCGGCTTCCTCGGTGGCATGACCCCGATCCAGGTCCTGAACGCGTTCGGCACCGGCTTCGCCGGCAGCCGCTCGGTCAGCATCTTCCTGCTCGTGCTCCCCGTCATCGGCCTCGTCGAGCACTTCGGTCTGCAGCAGCAGGCCCGGCGGCTCGTCTCGCGGCTGGCCCGCCTCAGCACCGGCGGCATCCTCGCCGGTTACCTGCTCCTGCGGCAGGTCCTCGCCGCCATCGGGCTGATGAGCATCGGCGGGCACGCGCAGACCGTGCGTCCGCTGGTCGCGCCGATGGCGGAGGCCGCGGCGGTCCGCAAGTACGGGCCGCTCCCCGACGCGGTCGTGCAGCGCATCCGCGCCTTCGCCGCCAGCACCGACAACGTCGGCGCCTTCTTCGGCGAGGACATCTTCGTGGCCGTCGGCGCGGTGCTGCTGATCACCTCGTTCGTCGACACCACGTACGGCTTCACCCTGGCGCCGCTGCAGGTCGCGCTCTGGGCCATCCCGACCGCGATCGTCGCCCTGCTCATTCACGGCACCCGCAGCCTGCTGGTCGACCGTTCGCTCCGTCGTGAGATGGCCCGCGTCCAGCCCGAGGGGGTGGCCCGATGATCCAGGTCGAGTGGTTCTACTGGCTGATGGGGCTGTTCTGGCTCGGCGTCGGTGTGCTCGTCGCGCGCGACCGGACCAACCCGAAGCGACTGACGAGCGGGCTGTTCTGGGCGCTGCTCGGGCTCTGCTTCCCCTACAGCTCCTTCGTGGTGGCCAAGACGGCGCCGGCGTGGCCGCTGGGTCTCGTCATCGTGGTGATCGCCGCGCTGGCCGGCACCGGACGGCTCGCCAAGAGCGGGTCGGCGACCGCGGAGACGGCGGACGGTGACGTCGAGGGCGCCGACCTGGACCGCGACGCCGACCGGTCCGACCGCGGGTCCGGTGGCCCGACCGGACCGGGTGGGTCCGGCGGGTCGAACGTGGCCCTCGCCCCGACGCAGCAGCGCGAGGCCCGGGCGGAGCGGTTCGGCAACAAGCTGTTCATCCCGGTGCTCGCGATCCCGGTGATCACCGCGCTCTGCGCCATCGCCGGGCCGTACGTGGTCATCGGCGGCAAGCCGTTGCTGCAGAAGGGCAGCGAGACCGTGATCGGGCTCGCCGCGGCCGGCATCATCGCGATCGTCATCTCGATGATCGTCTTCAAGCTCCGGTCGCCGGCGCTGGCCCTCACCGAGGGTCGTCGCCTCACCGAGGACCTCGGCTGGGCCCTCGTGCTGCCGCAGCTGCTCTCCGTGCTCGGCCTGGTCTTCGCCACGGCCGGCGTGGGGACCGCGATCGGCTCGACGGTGTCCGCGATCCTGCCCAAGGGGTCGCTGCTGCCCGCGGTGATCCTGTACTGCGTCGGGATGGCCGTGTTCACGGTGATCATGGGCAACGCGTTCGCGGCGTTCCCGGTGCTCACGGCGGCGATCGGCTACCCGGTGCTGGTGGCCGCGATGGGTGGCAACCCGGCGGCCGTGTTCGCCGTCGGGATGCTGTCGGGCTACTGCGGGACGCTCTGCACCCCGATGGCGGCGAACTTCAACATCGTCCCCGTCGCGCTGCTGGAGCTGAAGAGCAACTACGCGGTGATCAGGGCGCAGCTGCCGACGGCGGTCCCGCTGCTGGTCGCGAACATCGTGATCATGTACGTGGTCGCCTTCTGACCGGGCTGCCGGCCGCGCCGGGGATCGACCTGGCGCGGCTGGCCCGCACGGCCGTGACGAACGCGACGCGGGAGCACCCGTACGCGCTGATCATGGTCGTCACCGAGCCGGATGATCTTCGGCTCCCCCGGGAGCGGCACCCGGCGTTCTACGGCTGCTACGACTGGCACTCGGCGGTGCACACGCACTGGCTGCTGGTCCGGCTGCTCCGGCGCCACGCCGGTGCGCTCGGCTCTGCGGAGGTCGCGGCCGCGCTCGCCGTGCTCGACGCGCACCTGACGCCCGCGCACCTCGTCACCGAGGCCGCGGTCCTGCGCGCCGAGCCGTCGTTCGAGCGTCCGTACGGATGGGCCTGGCTCGTGGCCCTGGCGGCGGAGTGCACTGCCGGGGCGACGGAGCTGGCACCGGCACAGGCCTGGGCCGAGGCGCTCGCGCCGGCCGTGGACACCGTCGTCGGTCTCGTCCTGGACTGGCTCCCGCGCGCCGGCCGACCGGTGCGCGACGGCACCCACGCGAGCACCGCGTACGCCCTGGGTCTGCTGCTCGACGCCGCAGCCACGCTCGGTCGCGACGACCTCGCCGTCGCGATCACCACGTACGTGGAGGAGCGGTTCGTGCCGGACCGCGACGCCCCGCTGGTCTGGGAGCCCTCGGGGCAGGACTTCCTGTCCCCGGGGCTTTCGGAGGCCGACCTGGTTCGGCGCCTTCTGGACCCGGTCGCGTTCAGTCGGTGGCTCGACGGCTTCTGGCCCGCTCTCGCGTCGGGGGAGCCGCGGAACCTCCTCGAACCGGTGCAGGTGCACGACCGGACCGACGGTCAGCTCGGGCACCTCGACGGGCTGAACCTCTCGCGTTCTGCGGCCCTGGCCCGGGTCGCGCTGGCGCTCCGGGACGAGGACCCGCGGCGACTCGTGCTGCAGGACGCGGCGGACGCCCACCTCGACGCGGGACTGGCGGCGCTGGCCGAGGACGGCTACCTGAGCACGCACTGGCTCGGGACGTTCGCGTTGACGGCGCTCGAACCGGCAGGATGAGACCCGTGCCCGCACCCGTGAAGCGACCGCCCGTGAAGGGCGTGGCCAGGACCGGGCGACGCTGCTCGCGGTCCTGGTCGCGCGCTGTGAACCTGTCTACCACCGCCGCCCCGGCGACGTACAGCACCCCTAGGGGTGCGGCGGCGGTCGGTTCGTGAGCGCGTCACCGGCGGTCGACCGCGAGGTCCTGACCTGGGACCTCTACGGGCGGGCGGCCCGTGAGCTCGCCCAGACGGTGGCCGACAGCGGCTTCGTGCCGGACGTCGTCCTCGGCATCGCGCGCGGCGGGCTGATCCCCGCTGGAAGCCTCGCGTACGCGCTGGGCTGCAAGAACCTCTTCACCATCAGCGTCGAGTTCTACACCGGCGTCGACAGCCGGCTCGACGTCCCCGTGATGCTGCCGCCGTTCCTGAACGCGCACGACCTGGACGAGGCGTCGGTGCTGGTCGTGGACGACGTCGCCGACACCGGGCGCACCCTCGAGCTGGTCGCGGAGTTCTGCGCCGGGCACGTCCGCGACCTCCAGACCGCGGTCCTCTACGAGAAGCCGCAGTCGGTGATCTCCTGCGACCACGTCTGGAAGCGCACCTCCCGCTGGATCAACTTCCCCTGGTCGACCGAGCCTCCGGTGACCAACGGTTCGGCGGTCCTCGACGCCTGAGGAGCGGCAGAGCACGACGTACGACCTGCTCGGGCGCCCGACCCGCTCCTAGCGCAGACGAGCGATGCACCAGCTCCGCGAGCGGTACGTCTTCCCGCTCGGAGCGGTCCTCGAACCGGGAAGAGGCACCGCTCGTGGGAAGAGGCTGCGGCGTGAACGTTCCCCGTCAGACGACGAGGGACGACTGGATCGAGTAGTGCGCGGCCTGGTAGACGTGCCGGCCCAGCTCGACGAACTGGCCGACGTCGTCGTACGCGGTGCGTTCGACGGTCAGGCACGCTGCAGGGGGCGTCGAGTTCAGCAGAGCCGCCTCCTCGTCGTCCATCAGCCGGGCGGAGATGCGCTGGTGGGCGATCTTGAGGTTGACGCCGAGCGTGGCGAGGTGGCCGTAGAGGCTCTTGCCGTCCTCCACGTCGGGACGGCTGATGTCGAAGCGTGCGGGCAGGTAGTTCGTGAGGATCGCCAGCGGGACGTCGTCGGCCAGGCGCAGCCGGCGGATCGTCACGAAGTCGCCCTGCGTGACCTCGCCCGCGTCGAGCGCGTCGCGCACGTCTGCCTCCAGCGGGCCGACGGTGAAGCTGAGGAGCCGGGTGCTCGGGACCCGGCCCGCCTTGGCCAGGTCCTCGTTGAGGCTGGAGAGGCGTTCGTCGCGGCGGAACTGCGACCGGACGACCTGGGTGCCCACGCCGCGCTTGCGGACCAGCAGCCCCTTCTTGACCAGCTCCTGGATCGCCTGCCGCGCGGTCGGGCGCGACAGCCCGAGCCGGGTGGTGAGCGACAGCTCGTTCTCGAGCCGGTCACCGGGGGCCAGCTCGCCTGACGTGATGGCCTGCTCGATCGACTGGGCCAGCTGGTGATACAGCGGCACCGACGACGAGCGGTCCAGCCGGATGTCGAGCTCGGCGAACGCGGCACCCTGCGACATGGCCCCACCCTAGGTCGGTCGGACGGGTTTGTCGGCACAAAGCGTCGCGAACCTGTGCGTCCGCTAGGAGACGGTGACCCCCGGCCTGGCGGTTGACATGCCGGTTGAAGGGTCGACGGACGTGACTGCCGAGGTGTCGACCCAGCGCCGCTCGCGGGCCGACTCGGCCATCGCGTCGACCAGCCGGGCGGCGCGCAGGGCGTCGGTGATGGTCGCGCCCTCGGGCACGCCGCTGGCGATGGAGCGCACGAGCCGGTGGGCCTCCACCACCTTGAGGTCGTCGTAGCTCATCGCGATGCCCGAGCCGGGCTGGAACGCGCCGAGGTCGCCGTCGCCCGCCGTGACGTAGTGGGTCGCGTACGCCGCGTCCGTGACCTCCTGGTCGAGGCAGACGCGCAGCTCCCCCATCCGGCGAAAGTCCCAGGCGAGCGCACCGGTGTCGCCGTGCACCTCGATGCCGTACGTGCACTGCTCGCCCACGGCGACCCGGCTCGACTCGAGCGTCCCGCGGGCGCCGCCGGCGAAGCGGAGCAGGGCGCCGGCGTAGTCCTCGTTCTCCACGGGGGCGAGCGCACCGGTGCCGCGCGCGGTGTGCGCGAACGCCGCGCCGCTGAGGGCCGGTCGTTCTCCGATGAACGTCGCCGTGTCGCAGACCAGCGACTCGACCTCGCCGACGACGTACCGGCCGAGGTCGATCCCGTGGCTGACCAGGTCGCCGAGCACGCCCGAGCCGGCCCAGGCGTTCTGGTAGCGCCAGGTCAGCGCGCCCTCGGGGTGCGCGGCGTAGTCGGCGAGCATCGTGATCCTGACCTGCTCGACGCGCCCGAGCCTGCCCTCGGCGACGAGCCGGCGGGCCAGCTCGACGGCCGGGGCGTTGCGGTAGTTGAACCCCACCGCGGCCTGGACCCCGGCCTGCGCGACCGCCTCCGCGATCTCCGCGGTCTCCTCCGCGTTGCGGCCGGCCGGCTTCTCCAGCCACAGGTGCTTGCCGGCCTGCGCCGCGGCGACCGCGACGTCACGGTGGATGAAGTTCGGCCCGGTGATGCTGACCACGTCGATGTCGTCACGGGCGACCAGGTCGCGCCAGTCGGCGTGCACGTCGCGGAACCCGTACGCCGCGACCGTCCGGGCGATCCGGGCGTCGCCCGCGTTGTCGGCGACGGCGACGAGGACCGGAGCCAGCGGCGCGTCGAGGTAGTGCTGCCCGACGCGGGTGTAGGCGCGGGCATGGACCTGGCCCATCCAGCCGAGGCCGACCACGCCGACGCGCAGGGGAGTGGCGGCAGCGTGAGTGGTGGACGTCATCGTCGGTGGTCCCTCTCGACCGGGTGCTTTTGTCAGGACAAACGCTAGCACCGGGCGGGCCGGACGGTGAGGCGCCCGAGCCGTCGCAGGACGGCCCGGGCGCGGCCGCGGGTCGGCCGGCGGGCCTCAGCCCTTCAAGAAGGCGAGGATGTCGGCGTCGAGCTCGGCCTGGTAGTCGCCGGAGATCCCGTGCGGGGCGCCCGGGTAGACCTTGAGCGTGCCGTGCTTGACGAGCTCGATCGTCTTGAGCGCGGCGTCGTGGATCGGGACGATCTGGTCGTCGTCGCCCTGCGCGACGAAGATCGGCACGTCCAGGGCCTTCAGGTCCTCGGTGAAGTCCGTCTCGGAGAACGCCTTCACGCAGTCGTACGCGGCGGTCAGCCCGGCCAGCATGCCCTGGCGCCAGAAGTCGTCCTTGAGGCCCTGCGTGACCTTGTTCCCGTCGCGGTTGGCGCCGTAGAACGGGACGGAAAGCTCCTGGTAGAACTGCGATCGGTCCTTCAGGACGCCCTCGCGGATCGCGTCGAAGGCCTCGACGGGGGTCCCGTCGGGATTGCTGTCGGACTTGACCATGACCGGCGGGACGGCGCCCGCGGTGACCACCTTGGTGACGACTCCCGCACCGTGCTGCGCGGCGTAGCGGACGACCTCGCCGCCGCCGGTGGAGTGGCCGATGACGACGAGGTCGGTCAGCTCCAGCGCCGCCACCAGGTCGGCCAGGTCGGAGGCGTAGGTGTCCATGTCGTTGCCCTGGTAGGTCTGCTGCGAGCGGCCGTGGCCGCGGCGGTCGTGCGCGATGGCGCGGTAGCCGGCGTCGGCGAGCAGCTTGAGCTCGAGCTGCCAGGCGTCGGAGCTGAGCGGCCAGCCGTGGCTGAGGATCACGGGCGACCCGGACCCCTGCTCCACGTAGTAGAGCTGGGTCCCGTCCTTGGTGGTGATGTAGGGCACGAAGCCTCCTTCTCCCTGGCCCGGCGCGGGTGCTGGGCGCTGGCACGACCCTAGGGACGTCAGCGCCGCGGGCGGAAGGGACCTCGGGCGACACCTGCCTGAACGATCAGGGCGAGAACAGCAGCACGAGTCCCGCGCTGGTGTAGGCGACCATCAGGACGAGCATCGGCCACTGGCCCTTGAGCGCGTCCCGGGCCGGGAGCAGGGCGACGGCCTTCTCGTGCGCCGCGACCACACCGAGGACGTGGCCGACCACGATCGCGAGCAGCTGCACGACCGCGATCGCGGTCGGGTGGTCGAAGATCGAGGAGTCGACGGTCCAGCCGTGGGTGCCGAGCAGGTCCCAGCCGCGGCCGAGCGGGTCGGACAGGTTGACCAGGACGCGCTGACCCTCGACGACGAGCAGCGTGAAGTAGTGCGCGACCGCGTAGCCGACCACGATCGGCACCAGCGACCCGGCCATGAGCCGGGCGTACTCCCGGCCCGGCCGGTCGCCCTTCGACGAGCTCAGCACAGGCTGGTAGCGAGCCATCCAGGCGGCGGCCGCGACGAAGCTCACGAGCACCAGCACGATCATCACGAGCAGGCCGGCGGTGGCCCACAGCACGCTGGGCACGGCGGAGGACTGCACGGTCTGGATCCACTGGGTGGTGTTGGTGAAGCTGTCGAACGCGGTGCTCCCGAGCAGCACCGCCACCACCCCCACGGCCCCGGGCGGCGGGCGCCAGGCGGTCAGCCCGGCCAGCGGGTTCACCAGCCGGACGACGTCGCCCGTCCGGTGCCAGGGCGAGAGCCGCGAGATGGTCGTGGAGTAGACCTCGAACGGGTCGGACGCGGCGAACCAGCGCTCGCCGAAGACGATCGCGCCGAGCACCACGACGACGAGCCAGGCCAGCGCCCAGACCCGGATCACCGGGAGCGTGGTCCGGTCGGGCTGGACGAGCTCGAGCCAGGTGAACGCGGCCAGGTGGATCGCGCCCGGCCACAGCCCGGCCCAGGCGGGCAGCGGCACGAGGCCCTCGCGCGGGTCGGTGCGCGCGACCGCGCACAGCAGCCGGTGGAGCGTACGGAGCGGGTTGACGGCCCGCCAGAACGGCCCGAGCAGCAGCGAGAGCGGGACCAGGCCGACCCACATCCACACGAAGACGAAGCCGAAGACCGGGTTCGTCAGGAGGTCCGGCCCGCCGAACAACGCCAGCCCGACCCAGGCGAACAGCAGCAGCACCAGCACGCGGGCGACGACCCGCGTGCCGGTCGCGTCGACGAACCGGGTCAGCCGGGGCAGCTCGACCCCGCCGACGAAGGTGAAGCGGGGACGCCGCCACGCCACGCCGAGCACGACGAACGAGACGACCAGCGCGACACCGGCACCGACGAGCACGAACGAGAAGGGCAGCGGCAGGTCGTGGCGCGACGCGATGCCGTGCAGGGGGGCGAGCACGTACGGGGGCAACGGCTAGCTGACGTTCAGGATGACGATGACCTTCTCGAGGTGGTGCGACTCGACCTCGAAGCTGCCCGCCTGCGTGGGCGTGAACTGACCGGTCGTGAGCTGGTTCGCGGGCACCTCCAGCTCGTAGCCGTCACCGCCGGTGTGCGCGTGGATCTCGTCGGCCTCGTCGCTGGTCACCTGCAGGACGATCGGCTGGCCGAGCGAGGCGGTGATCTTCTGGCCGTTCGGCTGGACCTGGCCGCCCTTGATCGTGATGGGGATGGTGAGCGCCGTGACAGCGCTGCTGGCCGCCGCCCCCGGCTCCGGACCGGTCGAGATCGGCTGGTTGCAGGCCGTCGTGAGCCCGCCGGTCGCGAGCACCACGGCCGCCGCCGCCATCCACCTGCTGGTTCTTCGCACCGGTCCAGCATGGCTCATCCGGTGTCAGCTCGGACCGAACCGTTCCACCCGTACGTCGCCCGGCAGCACGCCGAGCCCCATCAGCAGGCCGCTCGCCGCCTCGGCGAACCCGGCCGAGCCGCACACGTACGACGTCCAGCCCGTGCCGCGGTGGCGCAGCAGCGGGGCGACGTCGCCGGGTCTCAACCGACCTCGCGACCGGTGTCCCGGTCCCGCCTCACGGCTGAGCGCGAGCACCGCGCCGGCGTCGCGGAGCTCGGCGGCGTACGGGAGGTCGTCCCACGTCCGGGCCGCCGCCACGAGCCGGAGCAGGTCGGTCGTCCCGGCGGCCTGGGCGTGGCGCAGCATCGCCACGAGCGGCACGACGCCGGTGCCGCCGCCGACGCCGAGCGCGGGCGTCGTCCCCCGCCACACGAACCAGCCGCCGATCGGTCCGCGTACGTCCAGCGAGTCGCCCACGGCCACCCCGTCGGCCAGGTAGGTGGAGACCTCGCCGTCCTCGATGCGCTCGACGTACAGCTCGACGAGCGGGTCCTCGGGCGGGGAGGACAGAGAGTAGGAGCGCTGTGCGGTGTAGCCGTCGGGGGCCACCAGCCGGACGACGTAGTGCTGGCCCGGCAGGTGCTGGATGCGGTCGGGGACCTCGAGCCGCAGCAGCACCGCCCGCGGGTGCGGGTGCAGGACCTCGCGCACGACGGCGGTCCGCCAGGCTCCCGTCGGCGCCTCGGCCTCCGGTCCGCCGATCGCCGTCGCCGGGTCGGTCGCCGGGCCGGCGGCGGGACCGTCCGCGAGCTCAGTCACCCTGGTAGCGCTGCTCGCGCCACGGGTCGCCGAGGTCGTGGTAGCCGTTGCGCTCCCAGAAGCCCTGCACGTCGTGGTCCAGCAGCGTCAGCCTCGTGACCCACTTGGCGCTCTTCCAGAAGTACAGGTGCGGGACGAGCAGCCGGACCGGGCCGCCGTGCTCGCGGGTCAGCGGTTTGCCGTCCGCCTCCCAGGCGACCCAGGCCTGGCCGCCGCGCAGGTGCTCCAGCGGCAGGTTCGTGGTGTAGCCGGTGGTCGAGGTGGCCAGCACGAACTTCGCCTCGGGCTGCACCCCGACGGCGTCGAGCAGCACGTCGACGCTGACCCCGGACCAGTGCATGCCGAACTTCGACCAGGTCGTGACGCAGTGGATCGGACCGTCGTAGTCGGACTGGGGGAGCGCGTGCATCTCGTCCCAGCTCCAGGTGCCCGGGCGCTCGACCAGCCCGTCCACGCTCATCGACCACGACTGCGGGTCGAGGTGCGGCGTGACCTCGGCGGTCAGGACCGGCCAGCCGGCGCCCTCGTCGTACTGCCCGGGCGGGAGGTCGCTGCGCCCCCCTCCGCGTCGACGTCCGGCGAAGCCGCGAGAGACGGTCATGGGTGGTCCTCCTGGGCTATGGCGTGCTCGACGAATGCTCTCTGCCGACCCTAAGGGAGGCCGCTACCGTGGCGCCATGCCTGAGCTCGTCGCCGCCCTCGACCAGGGCACCACCAGCACCCGCTGCATGATCTTCGACCACGACGGTCGCGAGGTGGCGCGCCACCAGCTCGAGCACGAGCAGATCATGCCGCGCTCCGGGTGGGTCGAGCACGACCCGGACGAGATCTGGGAGCGGACGCGGACCGTGGCCAAGAAGGCCCTGCGCCGCGCGAAGGCCGACCCGTCCGACCTGGCCGCGGTGGGCATCACGAACCAGCGCGAGACCACCGTCGTGTGGGACCGCAAGAGCGGCAGGCCCTGCTACAACGCCATCGTCTGGCAGGACACCCGGACCGACTCGATCGCCGCCGCGCTGCAGCGGGACGGGCACGCGGAGGCGATCCGGGAGCGTTCCGGGCTCCCGCCGGCGACCTACTTCGCGGGCGGCAAGCTCAAGTGGATCCTCGACGAGGTCGACGGGGTGCGCGAGGCGGCGGAGGCGGGCGACGTCCTCTTCGGCACGATGGACAGCTGGCTGCTGTGGAACATGACCGGCGGGACCGAGGGCGGGGTCCACCTGACCGACGTCACGAACGCCTCGCGGACCATGCTCATGAACCTCGAGACGCTCCAGTGGGACCCCGAGCTGTGCGAGATCTTCGGCGTCCCGGCGCAGATGCTGCCCGAGATCCGACCCTCCTCGGACCCGAACCTCTTCGGCCGCACCCAGGGCGTCAAGGGCGGCGTCTGGAAGAGCGAGGTCCCGATCGGCGCGGTCCTGGGGGACCAGCACGCGGCCATGGTCGGCCAGGTGTGCCTGGCCGCCGGCGAGGCCAAGAACACCTACGGCACCGGCAACTTCCTGCTCCTGAACACGGGCGAGGAGCTCGTCCGCTCGAAGAACGGTCTGCTGTCCACCGTGTGCTACCAGCTCGGGGACGCCAAGCCGGTGTACGCGCTGGAGGGGTCGATCGCCGTGACGGGTTCGGCGATCCAGTGGCTTCGCGACCAGCTCAAGATCATCGGCGACGCGGCGGAGAGCGAGGCGCTGGCGCGGTCGGTCGACGACAACGGCGGGGTCTACTTCGTGCCGGCCTTCTCGGGTCTCTTCGCGCCCTACTGGCGCTCCGACGCGCGCGGGGCGATCGTGGGGCTGTCGCGCTACAACACCAACGCCCACGTCGCCCGGGCCGCGCTGGAGGCGATCTGCTACCAGAGCCGCGACGTCGTCGACGCGATGGAGAAGGACTCCGGGGTGCACCTCGACGTGCTCAAGGTCGACGGCGGCGTGACGGCCAACGACCTCTGCATGCAGATCCAGGCCGACGTCCTCGGCGTCGAGGTGAGCCGCCCTGAGGTGGCCGAGACGACCGCGCTCGGGGCGGCGTACGCGGCCGGCCTCGCGGTTGGCTTCTGGTCCGACCCCGACGAGCTCCGTGAGAACTGGCACGAGGACCGGCGCTGGACCCCGCACGGCGACGAGGAGTCGCGCACCGAGGGCTACGCGGGCTGGAAGAAGGCCGTCGAGCGCACGTTGGACTGGGTCGACGTCCCGTGACCGGGCCGACGCTGGAACTTCTCGCCCTTTGACCACCGCCACGGTGGTCAGAACGCGAGAAGTTCACGAGGACCTGCGCCGGACCACGTTCCGCAAGCGGGGACACTGGGACCATGCCTTCGCTCACCTCCCCCCTCAGCCCTGCCGCTCGTACGGAGGCGCTCCGTCGGCTCGGCGAGGAGGAGCTCGACGTCCTGGTGGTCGGTGGCGGGGTCGTCGGGGTCGGGGCCGCGCTCGACGCGGCGACGCGGGGCCTGCGGGTCGGGCTGGTCGAGGCCCGGGACTGGGCGGCCGGCACGTCGAGCCGCTCGAGCAAGCTCTTCCACGGCGGTCTGCGCTACCTCGAGCAGCTGAACTTCGCCCTCGTCTTCGAGGCGCTCAAGGAGCGCAAGCTCGCCCTCGAGACGCTCTGCCCGCACCTCGCGCACCCCGTCGAGTTCCTCTACCCGCTGCAGAAGACCGGGATCGACCGGGCGTACGCCGGCCTCGGCATCGGCGTCTACGACGTCATGGGGGCGGGTCGCGGCGTCCCGTCGCACCTGAAGCACCACGGGAAGCGGTCGACGTACGAGGCCTTCCCGTCGGCGAAGCCGGGCGCGCTGACCGGCTCGATCACGTTCTACGAGGGCCAGGTCGACGACGCCCGGCACACGATGATGATCGCGCGGACGGCCGCGCACTTCGGCGCCCTGGTGGCGAGCAGCGCACGGGTCACCGGCTTCGCGCGCACCGCCGGCCGGATCACCGGCGCGACGGTCACCGACCTGGAGACGGGGGCGGAGATCGAGGTCCGCGCCAAGCACGTGATCAACGCGACCGGGGTGTGGGTCGACGAGATCCAGGAGATGATCGGCGGGCGCGGCCAGTTCCGCGTCCGGGCCTCGAAGGGCATCCACCTCGTCGTGCCGCGCGAGCGGATCAGCTCGCGCACCGGCATCATCACGCGCACCCCGACGAGCCTGCTGTTCGTCATCCCGTGGGGGAACTTCTGGTTCATCGGGACCACGGACACCGACTGGGCGCTCGACCTCGCGCACCCGGCGGCCAGCGCGGCCGACATCGACTACGTCCTCGGCCAGGTCAACGCGCTGCTCGCCGACCCGCTGACCACAGACGACGTGATCGGCGTCTACGCGGGGCTCCGCCCGCTGCTGGCCGGCGAGGACGAGTCGACGTCCAAGCTGTCGCGCGAGCACGCCGTCTCCTCGCCCGCCCCGGGCCTGACGGCGGTGGCCGGCGGCAAGTACACGACCTACCGGATCATGGCCAGGGACGCCGTCGACGCGGCCGTGCTGGACCTCGACGCGGGCACCGGGCCGTCGATCACGGAGGACGTCCCGCTGCTCGGAGCCGACGGCTACCACGCGGCGTGGAACTCGCGCCGCCTCCTCGCCGAGCGTGCCGGTCTCGGCGTCAGCTGGGTCGAGCACCTGCTCAACCGCTACGGCACGCTGCTGCCGGAGCTGCTCGAGCTGGTGGAGGCCGACCCCAGCCTGGCCGAGCCGCTGCCCGGCGCGGGGGAGTACCTGCGCGTCGAGGCCGTGTACGCCGCCTCGCACGAGGGCGCCCTGCACCTCGACGACGTGCTGGCCCGGCGTACGCGCATCTCGATCGAGACCTGGGACCGCGGCACCGTGGTCGCGGAGGAGGTGGCCCGCCTCGTCGCCCCGGTCCTCGGCTGGGACGAGGCCGACGTCGCCCGCGAGGTCGAGCACTACGTCGTCCGCGTCGCGGCCGAGCGCGAGTCGCAGACCCAGCCGGACGACCGTACGGCCGACGCCGCCCGCCTCGGCGCCCCCGACGTGCGGGTGGGCGCCACCGCCTGAGC
>CAXULL010000008.1:0-162673 GCA_964251895.1 uncultured Friedmanniella sp. | reverse complement strand
CGCTCGCCGGCGCTGACGTTGCTGCCCTCCTCGTCGATCACCGTGTCGTAGCCGTCGGGCAGCGACCGGACGAACCGGTCCACGTACGTCGCCTCGGCCGCGGCGAGGATGTCGGCCTCGTCCGCCTCGGGACGGCCGTAGGAGATGTTGTCGTGGATCGTCCCGTTGAACAGCCAGGTGTCCTGCAGCACCATGCCGACCTCCGCGCGCAGCACCGCCCGCGGGATCGTCGCGACGTCGACGCCGTCGAGCAGGATCCGCCCGGACTGCGGGTCGTAGAAGCGCATGAGCAGGTTGACCAGCGTCGTCTTGCCCGCACCGGTGGGTCCGACGATCGCCACGGTCTGCCCGGGCTGGGCGGTGATCGTCAGGTCCTCGATGAGCGGCTGGTCCTCGGAGTAGGAGAACGAGACGTGCTCGAAGTCGACGCGGCCACGGACGGGCGGCAGCTCGACGACCCCCTCGACGGTCTGCTCCTCAGCGTCCAGCACCTCGAAGACCCGCTCGGCGGACGCGACGCCCGACTGCAGCAGGTTGGCCATCGAGGCCACCTGGGTCAGCGGCTGGGTGAACTGCCGGCTGTACTGGATGAAGGCCTGCACGTCGCCGAGCGTCATCGTGCCGCTCGCCACCCGCAGGCCGCCGACGACGGCGATGACGACGTAGTTGAGGTTCCCGATGAAGAACATCGTCGGCATGATCAGCCCGGACACGAACTGCGCCCCGAAGCTCGCGCGGTAGACCGCGTCGTTGCGCCCGGCGAACACCTCCTCGACCTCGCGCTGACGTCCGAACACCTTGACCAGGGACTGGCCGGTGAACGCCTCCTCGATGTGGGAGTTCAGCTCGCCGGTCGACTTCCACTGCGCCACGAACAACCGCTGAGCGCGCTTGCCGATCACGGCGGTCACGCCGATGGCCACGGGGATCGTCACCAGGGCAATCACCGCCAGCACGGGGGAGATGACGAACATCATCACCGTCACGCCGAGGACGGTGAGCAGTGAGGTGAGCAGCTGGCTGAGGGTCTGCTGCAGCGACTGGGCGACGTTGTCGATGTCGTTCGTGACCCGGCTCAGCAGCTCGCCGCGCGTCTGCCGGTCGAAGTACGACAGCGGCAGCCGGTTGATCTTGGCCTCCACGCCGTCGCGCAGCCGGCGGACGGACCGCTGGACCGCACCGTTGAGCAGGTAGCCCTGCAGCAGCAGGACCAGCGAGCTCACGACGTACAGCCCGAGGGCGAGCAGCAGCGTGTTGCGGAGCGCGGTGAAGTCGAGCCGGCTGCTGCCGGTGATGCCGGCCACGATGATGTCGGTGGCCATGCCGAGGATGCGCGGGCCGAGGACGCTCATCCCGATGCCGACCACGGTGAGCACGACCGCCCCGAGCAGCACCCAGCGCTCGGGACGCAGCTCACCGAGCAGGCGGCGCAGCGAGGGCAGGAAGTTCAGCGACTTCTCCGCCACCCGCTGCCCGCCGAACGGGCCGCCGCTGCGACCGGCCTGCGCGGCGTACGCGGGCCGCTCCGGCGCCTTCGCCGGGGTCGGGGTCGGCGTCGGGGTCACGGGCGTGCTCATGCGAGGACCTCTTCTGCGCTCAGCTGGGAGTCGACGATCTCGACGTACGTGGGGCAGCCGGCGAGCAGGGACTCGTGCGTGCCCCGACCGACCACCCGCCCGTCCTCCAGGACGATGATCAGGTCGGCCTCGCGGATGGTCGCCACCCGCTGGCCGACGATGATCACGCAGGCCCCCGCGGTCTCGCGGGCCAGCGCGGCGCGCAGCCGGGCGTCGGTGGCCACGTCGAGCGCGGAGAAGGCGTCGTCGAAGACGTACACCTCCGGCTTCTTGACCAGGGCGCGGGCGATGGCGAGCCGCTGCCGCTGCCCGCCGGAGACGTTCCCCCCGCCCTGGGCGATGGGTGCCTCGAGCTGCTCCGGCATGGCGCGGACGAAGTCCTCCGCCTGCGCGGTCCGCAGCGCCTCCCACAGCTCGTCGTCGGTGGCGTCGGGGCGCCCGTAGCGCAGGTTGCTGGCCACCGTCCCGCTGAACAGGAACGCCCGCTGCGGGACCAGCCCGATCCGGCTCCAGAGCGCCTCCGGCTCGAGCTGGCGCACGTCCACGCCGTCCACCTCGGTCGTCCCGGCGGTCGCGTCGAACAGCCGCGGCACCAGCGAGACCAGGGTGGTCTTGCCCGACCCCGTCGAGCCGATGATCGCGGTGGTCTGCCCCGGCTCGGCGGTGAAGGTGACGTCGTGCAGCACCGGGGAGTCGGCCCCGGGGTAGGTGAACCCGACGTGGTCGAAGCGCACCCGGGAGACCTCGGTCGTCGTGCTGACGCCGTTCGTGGGCAGCACCACCGACGACTCGGTGCGCAGCACCTCCTCGATCCGCTCGGCGCAGACCGCGGCGCGCGGGGCGATGAGCAGCAGGAACGTCGCCATCAGGACCGACATGAGGATCTGCACGAGGTAGGTCAGGAACGCGGTGAGCGCGCCGATCTGCATCTCGCCCGCGTCGATCCGGCGGGCGCCGAACCACAGCACCGCGACGCTCGAGATGTTGAGCACCAGCATGACGATCGGGAACAGCGCGGCCTGGTAGCGACCGACGGAGGTCTGGGTGGCCGTCAGCTCGGCGTTGGCGCGGCCGAAGCGGGCGGCCTCGAACGGTTCGCGGACGAAGGCGCGCACCACGCGGATGCCGGTGATCTGCTCGCGCAGCACCCGGTTGACGGTGTCGATCCGCGTCTGGACCACGCGGAACAGCGGCCGCATCTTCCAGATCAGGGCACCGATGGAGAGCACCAGCACCGGGACGGCCACGATGATCAGCCACGACAGCACGACGTCCTCGCGCAGGGCCATGATCACCCCGCCGATCATGGTGATCGGCGCCGCCACGAACACGGTCGACGACAGCAGCGCGAGCAGCTGCACCTGCTGCACGTCGTTGGTGGTGCGGGTGATCAGGGTCGGGGCGCCGAAGCGGTTCAGCTCGCGGGCCGAGAAGGACAGCACCCGCTCGAACACGGCGCCGCGGACGTCGCGCCCGAAGCTCATCGCCGCCTTGGCGCCGAGGTAGGTCGCGAAGGCGGCGCAGACGATCTGCACCAGGCTCACGGCGAGCATGACCTTGCCGATGCGCCAGATGTACGCGGTGTCGCCGGTCAGCACGCCCTTGTCGATGATCGACGCGTTCAGGCTCGGCAGGTAGAGCGACGCCAGGGTCCCGACGAGCTGCAGGACGAGCACGCCGAGCAGCAGCCGTCCGTACGGGCGCAGCAGGCGTTCGCGCAGCAGGCTGATCAGCACGGGGTCTCCTCGGACTTCATGACCCCGTGCAGCACGAGGTCGACGATGCGGTCGGGTCGCGCCAGGCGTTCGTCGCCGAGCAGCGGGTGGGTCAGGGCGAACACGGCGCCCCGCAGGACGGTGACGGTCTCGCCCGGGGAGAGGCGCAGACGGGAGGTGTCGGGGCCGATCAGGTCGAGCAGGACGAGCTCCATCTGCTCGTGGTCGTGGCGCTGCCGGGCGTGCAGGCTCTCGTGCGCAGGCGGGTCCTCGTTCTTGCCGGTGGCCCAGCCGGGACGCAGCCGCAGCGCGTGGAACAGGGCGAACACCCGCCGCGTCCGGTCCTGGAGGACGGTCACCGCGGCGACGAGCCGTTCCGGGAGCGGCAGCGTCGTGTCGATGGCGGCGATCGCCGACCGCGTACGGGCCTCGTCGAGCACCTCCTCGATGACGGCGTCGACGAGCTCGTCCTTGGTCGCGAACGCCCGGAAGATCGTGCCCTCGGCCACCCCGGCCGCCTCGGCGATCTGCCGGGTGCTGACGTCCCGCCCGAAGCGCTCGAGCAACGGCTCGGTCGCGCTGATCAGCGCGGAACGGCGGTCCTCGAGAGGCATGGGGGTCGCGCGGGGCACGGCGGCCACTGTATGAGTGAGTGCTCACTCACGCAAGGGGTTTCGTCAGGTCGGTCAGTGGTACGCGAGGATGGGGGCCGGTCGGACGACGAGCAGAGGAGCAGGCGTGGGGCTGGACGGGCTCGAGGGCAAGGTCTTCGACGCGGTGCTGTTCGACATGGACGGGACGCTGGTCGACTCGACGGCGGCCGTCTACCGCGCGTGGGCCGCCTGGGCGGTCGAGCACGGCGTGCCCGCGGACCTGATGCGGGGTCACGACGGCATCCCGGCGGCCAGCATCGTGGCCAAGTTCCTGCCCGAGGACCAGCGCGACGCCGGCATCGTGCGGATCAACGAGCTCGAGCTGTCCGACACCGGCGGCCTGACCGTGCTCCCCGGGGCGGCCGAGGCGCTCGCCGCCCTGGTCGACGCCCCGAACGCGATCGCCACCTCCTGCACGATGCCGCTGGCCCGCGCCCGCATCGCCTCCTCCGGTCTGGCGGCGCCGAGCGTGCTCGTGACGGCCGACCAGGTCGCGCACGGCAAGCCGGCGCCCGACCCCTACCTGCTGGCCGCCGAACGGCTCGGCGTCGACCCCACCCGCTGCCTGGTCGTCGAGGACGCCCCGCTCGGGCTGCAGGCGGCCCGGGCGGCGGGTTGCGCGACGCTGGCGGTCGTCACCACGACCGCGCGCGAGGAGCTGCACGCCGACGCGGTCGTCGGCGACCTGTCCGAGGTCAGGTTCGAGGCGGACGCCGACGGCATCCGGGTGCGTCCCGCCGCCTGACGCGCGACCACCGGCCCGGCGCCCGGCTCAGCGGGGCCAGGGGGCCGTGGGCTCGACCGTGCGCCGTTCCCCGGCGGACCGGACGAGGTCGTCCAGCAGGTGGGCCAGCCGAAGGGCGTCCTCGAAGTCGGGGGCCGTGCCGCCCTCGCCCCTGATCTCGGCCGCGAGCGCGACGTAGACCTGCGCGACGTTCACCACGGGCTCCGGGAGGTCCTGGGTCGCGGCCTCGTCGAGGGGCTCCACGGAGCCGTCGCGCCACAGCTGGAGCCGGCTCGCCTGGAACCCGCGCGGACCGCCACCGGTCAGCACCAGGCTGCCCCGCTCGCCGCGGACGTCGAGACGGAAGGGTGCCTCCGGGGCCCGACCACCGCTCACCTCGACGGCGAGCGCCGCTCCCGAGACCAGCCGGCCCTGCACGAGCACGTGGTCGGGGACCGTGCGGCGCAGGTGGACGGTGGGATCGGTGCCGGCGACCGTGACGTCGGGGTGCTGGACGGTCCGCAGCGCGGCGAACGACGCCAGCCCGCCGACCAGGCTGGCCACGAGGTCGAGGGTGTGCGCCGTCTGGATGGTCGTGAGGTTCATCCCGCTCGCGGGGTCCTCGAGGTAGCGCGCGCCGGCCGGGACGACCGGTCCGAACGCGGCCGTCGAGGAGTACACGCTCACCGAGGTCACCCGCCCGAGCGCACCGTCCGCCAGCAGCCGACGCGCTCGTACGGCGGCGGGCGCGAGCCGGGCCTGGAGGTCGACGGCCGTCCGGACCCCGGCCGCGGCCGCCGCGGCTGCGAGCTCGCCCGTCTGCTCCGTGCTCGTCCCGACCGGCCACTCGGTCACCACGTGCTTCCCGGCCGCGAGCGCCGCGAGGATCAGGTCGCGGTGGGCCGGCACCGGCACCCCGACGGTGACGACGTCGACCGACGGGTCCTCGACGAGCTGCTGCGCGTCCCCGTAGCCGACGTCGGCCCCGAGCTCGGCGGCCGTCCGCTCGACCGTCACGGGGTCCCGGGTGGCCACCGCCCGCAGCCGGAGCCCGGGCGTGGCGTGCACGGCGGCGACGTGCGCCTCACGCGCCCACGACGACGCCGACCCCACGCCAACGATCCCCACCCCGAGCTCGGATGTCGCTCTCGAGTCCTCTGTCATGCCGACCTCTATTTCAGAACGATACGTTCAGTATAGGTCTCGGCCGACCGATGCTGAACGGAGCGTTCCGTTAACCTGCAGGTGTGACCGAGGACGAGCCCAGACCGGTGCGCGGGCGGCCGGTGAGCCGGCGGTCGCGCCAGGCGGCGCTCGACACGGCGGCCGCCCTGCTCGCGGAACGCGGCTACGCGGCCTTCACGGTGGACGAGGTGGCGCGACGGTCCAAGGTCGGCAAGGCGACGCTCTACCGGCACTGGCCCGACGGCTTCGGGCTGGCGGTGGAGGCCTACGGGGCCGCGGTGACCGACCGCGTCCCGGTCCTGGCGACCGGCGACGCGGTGGCCGACCTGACCGACCAGGTCGTCCGGCTGGCGGACTTCTACGCGAGCCCTCGAGGCCGGGTCGGCGTGGAGCTGATCGCCGCCTCGCTCACCGCGACCCGGGGCGCGGAGCGGCTGCGGGACTCGTTCTTCGGTCGCCGGCGGGCGGAGACGACGGCCCTGGTCGAGCGCGGCCAGGCCGAGGGCCGTCTCCGTACGGACCTCTCGGCGACGCTCGTCGTCGACGTGGTCTTCGGACCGGTGGTCTTCCGGCTGCTCAACGGGCTCGGACCGCTGGACCCGGCCGAGGCGCGGGCGGTCGCGGAGGTCGTCGTCGCCGCCGTCGCGGCCCGGCCGGTGTCCGGCGCCTGAGGTCAGGCCGTCTGCTCCGTACGGGGCTCGGGCGCCGGGGCGAGCTTGACCGCCGTCCCGTACGCGACGACCTCGCTCAGGGACTGGGTGATCTCGCTGCAGTCGAAGCGCAGCCCGACGACGGCGTCCGCGCCGGCCTCGCGGGCCATGTCGACGACCTTGGCGATCGCGTCCTGGCGGGAGTCGGTCAGCATCGCGGTGTAGCCCTCGACGACCCCGGCGTTGCGCAGGTCGGGCCGCAGCTCACGGGTGCGGGCGACGACGGAGACGACCGGCCCGAGGACCTCGGTGGTCTCGCGCCCGGGCACCGCGTCCATGGTCAGGACCGGCATCCCGAAGCGGCGCAGCGCGGGACGCTGCGGCTGCGGCGGGGCCCACTGCTGCTGCTGGCCGTACTGGCCGTAGCCCTGCTGCGGCGGCTGGCCGTAGCCCTGGGGCTGCGGGTAGCCCTGCTGCGGCGGCTGGCCGTACGGGGCCTGCGGCGGCTGGCCGTACGGGGCCTGCTGGGGCTGGCCGTACGGGTTCGGCTGGCGGCCCGGCTGCCCGTAGGGGGGCTGCTGGCCGTACGGGTTGCTCATGCGCCCCAACGTATCGGGCGCCGGGCGCGTCCGAGAGGCACTAACCGAGCTCGGTCATCGAGACGGTCACGAACATCTCCGACGCACCGCCGGAGTAGGTCCCGCGCAGCGGTGCGACGTCGCCGTAGTCGCGGCCCTGCCCGACCCGGACGTAGCGGTCGGTGAGCCGCTGGCCCTGCGTCGGGTCGTAGGAGACCCAGGTCCCGCACCACCACTCGACCCACGAGTGGCTCTCGCCGGTGACGGTCCCGCCCGCGGAACCACCGGGGTGCAGGTAGCCCGAGACGTAGCGCGCCGGCAGCCCGATCGAGCGAAGCGCGCCGAGCGCGACGTGGGTGTAGTCCTGGCAGACGCCGGTGCCCAGGTCCCAGACCTCGGAGGCGGTGCTGTTCACGGTCGTGGACCCCCGCTTGTAGCGGAGGTGGTCGTGCACGATCCGGCACACGTCGAGCCCCGCGAGCCGCGGCGCCTGGCCCGCGACGTCGGCGGCCCGGGCCGCGAGCTCGGGGGGCGGGGTCGTGCGGCTCGTCACGGTCAGGAAGTCGGTCATCGGGTCGATGACGCCCCGGTCGCGCAGGGCGGGCCAGCCGAGGTCGTTGCGCGGGGCCCGCCGCTCGGTGTCCCAGGGCATCTCGTCGCCGCGGGTGTCGACGACGGCCTGGGCGTGCACGGTGAGGCGCTCGTGCGGCTCGTGCAGCTCGAACGTCGTCACCGTCGTGCCCCAGTAGTCGACGTAGCTGAAGCTCCAGGCCGTCGGCTCGATGGTGATCCGGTTGGTCCAGACCGTCTGGCCGTCCTGGGTGACCGGCGTCATCCGGGCCTCGTTGAAGGAGGACCGCACCGGTGAGTCGTACCGGAACCCGGTCTGGTGGTCGATGCTCAGTCGCATGGGCTGTCCTCCCCCTTCACCGGAAAGTGGTCGCTGCGGAGGAAGCTCCCCGGCGTGTCGCCGACCTGAGTGACCACTTTCCGCGAGTCGGTCACCTGGTGCCCTCCGTGACCCAGGAGTGCTGGTCCTCTGCGGCGAAGTACTGGCGCGTGACGAGCTCGGTGACGGCCGCGGTGACGTCCTGCACCGCGCCCATCTCCTCGTCGAGGTGGTCGACCAGGTCGTTCATGTCGGCGTACTCGAGGCGCGAGCGCAGCTGGCCGAGCTGGCGGCGGGCCTGCAGGTCGCGGCCCGAGCCGGCCGAGTCGCTCACCGCGAGCTTGGTCAGGCAGTCCGACGCGGCGTCCAGCCCGTGCATGATCGAGCGCGGGAACCGGGCGTCGCGGATGAGGAACTCGGCGGCCGAGGCGTCGTTGTGGACGCCCCGGTACGTCCGCAGGAACGCGTCGTGCCCGCCGCAGCCGCGCAGCACCGAGGGCCACTGGGAGGCCCCGCCGGAGACCGACGCCGACGCGACCAGGCGGGAGGTCATGTCGGCCTGCTCGAGGCAGCGGCCGAGGGAGAGGAACTGCCAGCCGTCGTCGCGGACCATCGTGCCGCGGGCGATGCCGCCGAACAGGGCGCTCCGCTCCTTGGCCCAGTTGAGGAACCCGTTCGCCCGCGCCACGCCGAAGCCGCCCGACGGGAGCTGGTGCCAGGTCGTGTTGATGCACTCCCACAGGTCCAGCGGGATGACCTCGCGGGCCCGCCGCGCGTTGTCGCGGGCGGCGGCCCAGCAGGAGAAGATCGAGCTGGGCTCGCGGCGGTCGTACGCGAGCAGGCGCAGCAGGTCGGTGTGGTCGGGCTCCTCCACGCCCTCGACGCTCATCAGCGCGAGGAGGTTGGCGCTGGCCTGGACCTCGGTCGAGCTGTCCTCGACGAGCAGGCGCAGGTGGGTCTGGAGCAGGCGGGCGGTGTCCTCGGCGCGCTCGACGTAGCGGCCGATCCAGAACATCGACTCCGCGATGCGGCTGAGCATCATGGGCGTCCCCCTTCGACGGGCTCAGGGAGCGGATCGGCGGGGTCGGCGTCCGCGGCCTGCTGCTGCTGCTGCTCCTCCTGCTGGCGGTGCCCGGGGGTGCGCGAGGCCACGTCGACGCGAGGGCGCCCGACGAGCATCGGGACGACCGGCCGGTGGGGGGGCGGGACGTCGGCCTCGACGGCCTCGACGGCCTCGGTGCCGGCCAGGTCACCCTCCTCGGCCCGCAGCTCGGCCTCGACCGCGTCCGGCTCCTCGACGAGGCGCGGGAACGACGGGCTCAGCACCCAGGTGTCCTTGCTGCCGCCGCCCTGGCTGCTGTTGACGACCAGCTCGCCCTCGGGCAGGGCGACCCGGGTGAGCCCGCCCGGCAGCACGTAGATGCCGTCGCCGTGGTTGACCGCGAACGGCCGCAGGTCGACGTGGCGCGGCCGCAGGGCGTCGTCGATCAGCGTGGGCACGGTCGACAGCTGCACGACCGGCTGGGCGATCCAGCCGCGCGGGTCGGCGATCACCCGGGCGCGCAGGGCGTCGAGCTCCTCGCGCGTCGCCCGGGGCCCGATGACGATGCCCTTGCCGCCCGACCCGTCGACGGGCTTGACCACGAGCTCGTCGAGCCGGTCGAGGACCTCGGCGCGGGCCTCGTCCTCCTCGAGGCGCCAGGTGTCGACGTTCGCGATGATCGGGTCCTCGTGCAGGTAGTAGCGGATCAGGTCCGGCACGTAGGTGTAGATCAGCTTGTCGTCGGCCACGCCGTTGCCGATCGCGTTGGCCAGGGCGACGCCACCCGTACGCACGGCGTTGACCAGGCCGGGCACGCCCAGCATCGAGTCGCTGCGGAAGAACACGGGGTCGAGGAAGTCGTCGTCGAGGCGGCGGTAGATCACGTCGACCCGGCGCAGGCCGGACGTCGTGCGCATGAACACCTTGCCGCGCCGGCACTCGAGGTCGCGGCCCTCCACCAGCTCGACGCCCATGGTGCGCGCGAGCAGCGTGTGCTCGAAGTAGGCCGAGTTGTAGACCCCCGGCGTGAGCACCACGATGTTCGGGTCGTCGGTGACGGGTGAGGCCTTGCGCAGCGCCTGCAGCAGCCGGGCCGGGTAGTCGGCCACGGAGCGGATCCGCAGGTTGGCGAAGGCGTCGGGCAGCGCGGTGATCATCGCCGTCCGGTTCGTCATCACGTACGAGACGCCGCTCGGCACCCGGAAGTTGTCCTCGAGCACGCGGACGTCGCCCTCGGGGGTGCGGATGAGGTCGACCCCGGCCACGTGGATCCGGACGCCGTTCGAGGGCCGGACGCCCCAGACGACGCGGTGGTAGTGGGCCGACGAGGTGATCAGCTGGCTGGGGACCACGCCGTCGGAGATGACCTTGGCCTCGGAGTAGACGTCGTCGAGGAACGCCTCCATCGCCCGGACGCGCTGGGCGACCCCCGTCTCGATGGTGTCCCACTCGGCCGCGGCGATGACCCGCGGCACGAGGTCGAGGGGGAAGGGGCGTTCGACCCCGCCTACGTCGAAGGTCACCCCGGCCTGGGTGTAGTTGCTGGCCAGCGCCTCGGCGATGCCCTTGAGCTCGGCCGGGGTGGACTGCTGCAGCGTCGCGTACACGGCGGCATAGCTCGGACGCACGCTGCCGCCCGCGTCGACCATCTCGTCGAAGGCGACACCGGGGTGGTAGTCGGACAGGACGTCGGGCATACGCCGACCCTATCCAGAGCGATCTACCTCACATCGAAGGCGCTCACGGCGGGGGCGCTGTGTGAGGTTCTCAGGTGGAGGTGGAGCCCGTCATGAGTTCCACACCGTGACCGACACGACGACGAGCAGCACGAGCAGGAGGAGGAACACCATCAGCCCGATGAACAGCCCGGTGCCCGGCCTGCGCTGCGGTTCGGTCCCCATGGCCCCGCCGAAGCCGAAGGTCGCCATCGGGCCCGAGTAGAAGATCTCGCTGCTGGCGCCCGGCGCGACGTTGGCCGCGTGCGAGGCGCGCCCGTACGTCCACAGGTAGGTCTGCGCGACGTCGACCTGCCGGACGCCCGCCGGCACCTGGTAGGCGTTGCGACCCCAGGTGGCACCGGCGGGGTGGCCGTCGATGGCCACGACGGGGCTGATCATGCCCATCGCGCCGAAGGGCTTGCGCAGGTTGAGCACCAGCTCGCCCGCCGGCCCGCCGGCGTACGGCTGGCCGGTCTGCGGCTGGCCGGTCTGCTGCGGGCCGGGCTGCGGCGCGTACGGGTGCCCCGGCTGGGTCTGCGGCGCGTACGCCTGCGGCGACCCGTAGCCCTCGGCGGCGGCGGGACCCTGCGGCGACCCGTACCCGAGGGGGACGCCGTAGCCCTGGGGCGCCCCGTAGCCGGGGGCCGGTGAGCCGGGCGGGTCGGTGGGGGCGGGCTGGTCTGGCGACCAGGGCTGCTGCGGCGAGGACATGGGCGCCAGTCTGTCAGCGCGGGGGTCCCGGGCGGGCCGAAACGGGAGTTCTCCACCGGGAGGGACGCCCTAGTCTGAGCCGGTGCCAGACGACCTCGCCGACGCTCCGACGACCGACACGCAGGAGGCGGCGGCCGTGTCCGAGCAGCGCCGCGTCCGGCAGGAGAAGCGGAGCCGGCTGCTCGACGAGGGCCGCCAGGCGTACCCGGTGTCGGTCGGGCGCACGCACTCCCTGCGCGAGGTCCGGCGTCGCTGGGCGAGCCTCGCCACGGGCGAGGAGACCTCCGACGTCGTCGGGGTCGCCGGTCGGGTCGTGTTCCTGCGCAACACCGGCAAGCTGTGCTTCGCGACGCTGCAGGAGGGGCTCTCGACCTCCGACACCGGCACCCGGCTGCAGGTCATGCTGTCGCTCGCCGAGGTCGGGGAGGCCGCGCTCGCGGCGTGGAAGGCCGACGTCGACCTGGGCGACTTCGTCTTCGTCTCGGGACGCGTCATCTCGTCCCGGCGCGGCGAGCTCTCGGTCTTCGCCGACCGCTGGGAGCTCGCGTCGAAGGCCCTGCGCCCGCTCCCGAACCTCTACACCGAGCTCTCCGAGGAGACCCGGGTCCGCCAGCGCTACGCCGACCTGACGGTGCGCGAGGAGGCGCGCCAGATGGTCCTGACCCGCGCGAAGGTCACGCGGAGCATCCGGGACACGCTGCACCGCCACGACTTCGTCGAGGTCGAGACGCCCGTCCTCCAGCTCGTGCACGGCGGGGCGCACGCGCGTCCGTTCCCGACGCACCTGAACGCGTTCGACGTCGACATGACGCTGCGGATCGCGCTCGAGCTGTACCTCAAGCGCGCCGTGGTCGGCGGCGTCGACCGGGTGTACGAGATGGGCCGGATCTTCCGCAACGAGGGGGTGGACTCCACCCACAGCCCCGAGTTCACGATGCTGGAGTTCTACGAGGCGTGGGGTGACCAGCGCACGGTCGCCGACCTGACGCGGCAGATCATCCTCGACGTCGCCGACGTGCTGGGCTCCCGGCAGATCGAGACGCCCGCGGGCGTGATCGACCTCGACGGCGAGTGGCGCTGGCTCGGGGTCTACCCCGGGCTGTCGGCGGTGGTCGGGGAGGAGGTCCTGCCGCAGACCTCGCTGGCCCGGCTGCACGAGATCGCCGCCGCGCACGACGTCACCCTCGACCCCGCCTGGGGCGAGCAGAAGGTCGTCATGGAGCTCTTCGAGCACCTCGTCGAGCCCACGCTGCTGCAGCCGACGTTCGTCTGCGACTACCCGCCGATCGCCCAGCCGCTGGCCCGCCCCCACCGCAGCGACCCGGACCTCATCGAGGCGTGGGACCTGTTCATCGGCGGCGTGGAGCGGGGGACCGGCTTCTCCGAGCTGATCGACCCGGTGATCCAGCGCGAACGCCTGACCGCCCAGTCCCTCGAGGCCGCCGCCGGCGACCCCGAGGCCATGCAGCTCGACGAGGACTTCCTCGACGCGCTCGAGCTCGGCGCGCCGCCGATGGGCGGCGTCGGCCTCGGCCTGGACCGGCTGATCATGCTCTTCAGCGGCGTCGGCATCCGCGAGACGATCCTCTTCCCCCTGCTGCGGGCCCTCTAGTCTCCCTCGCGCTCGCTGCGCGCCCGGGAGCTGGCGTTTTCCTCGTCGCTCGCACGCGACACGTCTGCGTCCGGGCCGAAGGTAGGCGAGCTGAGTCGCGTGCTCGACTCCTCGTCCAGACGCCAGCGGGGCGCTCCGCTACCCGACGCTCGGGAGGAGTCCGCTCCCTGCCTGGCCGCTGAGGTGCTCACCTCGAGCGGCGCGGGGCTTGTTCGTCGGGGTCGCGGAGGTCGGAGAAGTCGCCGAAGTCGTCGTCGGCCTTGCGCCGGCGCCGCTTGGAGGGTCGTTCTGTCGCGTCGGAGACGACGTCGGCCACCGGGTCGCCGGTCGGCACCGGCACGGGGTCCGACCCGCGTACGGCCGGCAGGATCGTCGTGTCGGCGTCCCCCTCCGGTGCTGCGGTCGTGGAGGTCGGGGCCGGCAGACCCGGGGCGACCGGACGCCTCGACCCCTTGCGGCCGAGCGACGCCCGGCGTCGCTCGGAGGGCACGAGCGCCTGGCCGCCGCCCACGGCGGCCCCAGCGCCTGAGGGCTGGACCCGGCCCGCGCGGACGACGGCCACGCCGATCGCGGTGGTGAGCGGGACCGCCAGCACGAGCCCGATCGAGCCGACGAGCGTCCGGACGATCTCGTCGGAGAACTGCTCGGTCTGCAGGACCTGCAGCAGCGGCCGGTCGTACACCGCGATCAGCAGCAGCACCGACAGCGAGGCGCCGGCCGTGGCGAACGCGATCGTGTAGACGGTGGACGCGATGTGGTCGCGGCCGATGCGCATCGCCCGGGCGAACAGGTCCCGGTTGCGCAGCCGCAGGGCATTGCCGTTCTCGTCGAGGTAGTGCCCGTCGGCCAGCTCCCACACCGCGGAGGCCTGCGTGATGGTGACGTCGTTCAGCACCCCGAGCCCGGCGACGATGATCCCGCAGAGCACCACCGAGGTCAGCCGCAGGTCGGGCGTCGAGGCGGCGAGCAGGTAGTCGTCCTCGCTGGCGACGCCGGTGAGGTGGGCCCAGCGGGTGGCGAAGTAGCCGAGCACCGCGGTCAGCACGAGCCCGAAGAGCGTCCCGACCAGGGCGGTCGTCGTCCGCGCGTTGAAGCCGTGCGCCGCGTACAGGACCACGAACATGATCGCCGACGAGCCGATCAGCCCGACCACGAGCGGGTTCTGCCCGGCGACCAGCGCCGGGAACATGAACTTGACCAGGATCAGCGCGGCGAAGGCCAGGCCGAGCAGCGAGGCGAGGCCGCGCCAGCGGGCGACGGCCACGACGACCAGCGCGAAGACGATGCCCAGGACGAGCAGCGGGGTGCTGCGGTCGAAGTCGGAGAACTGGTACGACGCCGGCTGGCCGTCGCCGGGCGGCACGCGGACCAGCACGACCGACTGCCCGACCTTCGCGCCGGAGGCGTACAGGGCCTGGGTGAGCGGCACGCTGGCGACCTCGCCGCGGCCCTCGCCGTCGCTGACGGTGGTGGTGAGGTTGGCGCAGGCGTTGCTGCTCTGCCCCGGCGTGGACCCGGGCAGGCCGTCGCAGGAGATCTCCTCGACACCCGTGATCTTGGCGTGGGGATAGCTGACACCGGCGACGCTGTAGCCGGCCGCGTCCGCGTTCACGTGGTCGGAGACGTTCCCGGGCCACAGGGCCACGAGGCCGACCAGCGTCCAGATCCCGAGGGGGATCAGCACGACGATGAGGATGCGCAGCGCACGGCGGTGGCGGTAGAGCTCGGCGGCCGTGACCTGGTGCTCGGCACCCTCGTGCAGGGTCTCGCGACCGGGTGCGCCCCGGCCGCGTCCGCTGCGTGCGGCGTTGCTGTGCGAGTGCGCCACGTCGTCCGCCTAGTCTCTTGGCTCGTGAGCCGATCATCCCAACGGCCGTCACAGCAGCGTCGGACCCGTGACCATCACGAGGGTCCACGACCTCGACGAGCCCCGAACGCGCTCGTCGGCGCACAATCTAACCCGCCGGACCGTGACGACCCTCCTGTCGCGCAGCCGACGGGACTCACCCTCGGCCGCGGCTGGATGCTCCTCTGCGCGGTGGTCGGGCTGGCCCTGGTGGTGTCCGGCGCGTGGGCCCTGCCCCGTCCCGCGGCGCTCGGCAGCGCGCAGCAGCGTCCCGCAGCGGCAGCTCCCGCGGCGCCGACCGCACCTGCCCGGCCGAGCGGGGCGGCCTCGACCTCGAACTCGACCTCGGCGGAGCCTCCAGCACCCACGCCCTCGTCCTCGGCGCGCGCGAGCGCCCAGGCCGAGGCCACCCTCGTCCCCGACAAGGGCCCCGGGACGTACGACAAGGCGAAGGTCTCCGTCGGCTCGACGACCGACAAGGGTCGGCTCTACCGCTTCGACGTGCGCGTCGAGAAGGGTCTCGACCTGGATCCCGACACCGTGGCGCGGGCGCTGGAGGCGACCCTCGACGACCCGCGCAGCTGGCGCTCGACCGAGCGGGTCCGGTTCTCGCTCGTGGCGGCGGGCGAGCAGGCCGACCTGCACGCGTACCTCGTCACGCCGGGCACGACCGACCGGCTCTGCGCCCCGCTGCTTACCCGCGGCGAGGTGTCCTGCCGCTCGGGCGACAAGGTCGTCCTCAACGCCAAGCGGTGGGTGTTCGGGTCCAAGGCCTTCGGTCCGGACGTCGCCACCTATCGGCAGTACCTGGCCAACCACGAGTTCGGGCACGCGCTCGGGCACTCCCACGTCGGCTGCCCGCGTCGCGGGCGTCCCGCGCCGGTGATGCTGCAGCAGACGAAGGGTCTGCAGGGCTGCACGGCCAACCCGTGGCCGTCGGTCACGAAGGGATGAGCGACCCGGGGTCGGAGGTCCGGCTGGAACGCATCCCCGTCGCGACCGCACGGGCCCTGGTCCGGGGGACGCTCGTCCGCCCGACCGGGTGGGACGCGGAGTTCCCGGCCGCCGGCACGCTCAACGCGGCGCGGATGCTGCTCGGCGCGTACGCGGCCCTGGAGCTCGACCCGGAGCGCAGCCCGTGGTGGTTCTTCGCGGTCGTCGTCGACGGGGTCGTGGTCGGCGACGCGGGCTACCACGGCCCGCCTCCGGCGCAGGGGACGGCGGAGGTCGAGATCGGCTACCAGGTGGTGCCGTCGGCGCGCGGTCGCGGGGTCGCGACCCGGGCGTGCGCGCTGCTGCTCGAGCACGCCTGGCGCCACGGGGCCGAGCTCGTCCGGGCCGAGGTCGAGCCCGACAACCCGTACGGCGCCGCCTCGCGTGCGGTGCTGCGGGCGAACGGCTTCCGACCGACCGGGCAGGGCGACTTCGCGCTGGAGGCCCCGGTCCGGGGGTCGGCATAGGCTCCTGCTCCGAGATGAGCACACCCGCGAGCGGCCTGACGCGGCGCCTGGTCCTGGACCGGGTGCCGATGCTGGGCGTCTGCTTCGGGCTGCACAGGCGGGGCAGCGGCGACCCCACGCACCGCAGCCTGGGCGGCATCCACCTGCGGACCACGCGGGCGCCGACCGGGACCGCGCTGCTCAAGGTGGTGGCCGCCGGACCCGAGGTGTCCGCCCGCGCCTGGGGCGACGGCGCGGAGTGGGTGCTCGACCACCTGCCGCGCTTCCTCGGCGAGGACGACGACCTCGCGGGCTTCGAGCCGCGGCACCCGGTGGTCGCGGAGGCGCACCGGCGCTACGGCCACCTGCGCGTCGGGCGCACGGACAACGTCTTCGAGGCCCTCGCCCCGGCGTGCATCGAGCAGGTGGTCACGGGCAAGGAGGCGTTCCGCGCCTTCCGGCTGCTGGTGCGCGAGTTCGGGGAGCCGGCTCCCGGCCCGACCCACGAGACGGGCTCCGCCGCCTTCGGGATGCTCGTCGCGCCGACCCCGCAGGCGTGGGCTCGGGTGCCGAGCTGGAGGTTCCTGGCGGCGGGCGTGGAGGAGCGGCGCAGCCGGACCCTGGTGCGGACCGCGCAGCGCGCGCCGGCGATCGAACGCACCCTGCTCGGCACGAACGCGGCCGCCGACGCGGCCCTGCGCAGCTTTCCCGGCGTCGGCCCGTGGACCTCGGCCGAGGTGCGCCAGCGCGCGCACGGCGACGCCGACGCCTGGAGCGTCGGCGACTACCACGTCGGCAAGAACATCACCTGGGCCCTGACGGGGGAGGTCCTCGACGACGACGCCGCGACCGAGCTGCTCGAGCCCTACCGCGGCCACCGCTTCCGGGTGCAGCAGCTGCTGGCCATGATGGGCGCCCGCCGCCCGCGGCACGCGCCGCGGATGACCCTGCCGACGCACACCCCGTACGCGACCCGCGGTCGTTCGTAGGCCTCGCCCGGCCCCGCTGCGCCCGGGTGCGGTGGTCGGACTTTCATGAGGACGTGAAAGTCCGGTACCCACCACGGCAGATCTGCCGTGGTGAGCACCGGACTCCCGTGCTCACCTACGTCCCGGCGTGGTCAGCGGCCCGTCGACCGCCGATCAGCCGCGCAGCGCCTGGATCAGGCGTTGTTCTCGCTGGTGTTGATCTCGCCGTTCACGCCGGCCGGGTAGAACCCGCCCTTGGTGACCTTGGCCGGGTTGAGGTAGACGATGTTGAGCACGGCGCCCGGGGTCCGGCTGAAGACGATGCTGTTCGCATCCGTCGGCACCAGGTTGCCGTACTTGTGGGTCCGACGCAGGTTCTGGTCGTCGTCCGACTTGCCGTCGACGTCGTCGCGCAGCTGGGAGATCTTCTTGACCTCGGAGAAGAGGCCCTTGTTGTAGAGCGCCGAGCGGATGATGCCCGCGTGGTACGCCTCGACGGCGAGGATGCCGGCGGCAGCCTCGACGTAGCCGGCGTTGTTGATCAGCGGAGCCGCACCCTTGTAGGCCGTGACGCCGACGTCTTCGAAGATGAAGGCACCCAGCAGGAAGTTGTTCTCGTTCGCGAACGGGTCGAACGTCTGGTTGCTCTTGATCAGGCCGGCCGCCCGCGCTGCCGCGGTGAAGCTGGTCTTCAGGTCGATGGCCGGCATGGACACCTTGGCGCTGCCGAGCGCGCCACGCAGGAAGTTGACGTGGTTGCGCTCGTCCTCCGCGATCTCGCGGGCGTACTCCTTGATCGCCTTGGACTTGAAGTGCACCTTCTTGCCGCCGGTGACCTTGCCCTGCGTGCCCTTGCCCGTGAGCGAGATCGAGTCCAGCCCGTTGCCCCAGAAGGCGTAGGAGTAGAACTGCGCCTCGAGGTACTCCAGGTTGAGCGCGAAGTTGAGGATCGCGCTGTCGCTGGGCCCACCCGCCGGCGGGACGGCCGAGGCGGACTCGGTCGAGGCACCGGCCAGGGCGACGGCCCCGACGGTCCCGAGACCGGCCACACCAGCGGCCCGCAGGAACGAACGGCGGTCCGACTCGTTCTCCGCGCTGCGGCTGATCATGTCAGCCACTACTTTCTTTCCGAACATCATGCTCCTATGCAGAAGGATGCTCCGTGAGTCACCCCAGCGATGCCGTCCCGGCCGCGGAGCGCGCCCGAGGAGCCACGGAGACGTGTGTCGGCGAAGCCCCTCGCCGAACCGCGTACCGCTGAGATCGCGAGTGGGTCGCGCACCAACCGGGCGCTGCGCCACGTCCGGGGGGATGGTGAGTCCGCTCGAGTCCTCTTCGGTGCCGTGGCCCAACCGGTTTGGCCCGGCTCCGGCCGAGATGGCCGCCCTCAGGTCAGCGCGGGTGCGGGCAGCGCCTCGAGCGAGCGCGCGCCGGGCAGGACCAGGGTGAACTCGGCCCCGCCCTGCGCGGAGCGACCCGCCCGGACCACCCCGCCGTGCTGGCGGACGACCTGGGCGACGATCGACAGCCCGAGGCCCGTGCCCGGCGTGGTGCGGGCCGTGTCGGCCCGGAAGAACCGGTCGAAGACCCGCGGCAGGTCCTCCTCGGCGATGCCCGGGCCCTCGTCGGCGACGCGCAGCCGGTTGCCCTCGAGCTGGACCCGGATGGTCCCGCCCGGGGGGCTCCACTTCACCGCGTTGTCGAGCAGGTTGGTGACGGCCCGCTCGAGGGCGTCGGGGACACCGACGACGTAGAAGGGGTCGAGCTCGACGTCGAAGTCGAGGCCCGGTCCCCGTCGGCGCGCGCGTTCGAGGGCGGAGGTGACGACGTGGCGGAAGTCGATGGCCTCGGGCGTCGCCTCGCCGTCGTCGCGGGCCAGCTGGACCAGGTCGCCGATCAGCTTGGAGAACTCGGCGAGCTGGCCCTGGACGTCGGTCAGGATGGTCAGCCGGTCACCCTCGCGGAGCATCCCGGTCCGCGCGTCCATCAGCAGCAGGTCGACGTTGGTCCGCAGGCTCGTGAGCGGGGTGCGCAGCTCGTGGCCGGCGTCGGCGATCAGCCGGCGCTGCCGTTCACGGGAAGCGGCCAGGGATCCGACCATGTGGTTGAACGAGCGCGCCAGCACGGCGACGTCGGTGGCCCCGGAGACCCGGACCGGACGCAGCTCCTTGGTGACCGCGATCTGCTCGACCGCACCGGACAGCTGCCGTACGGGTCGCAGGCTCGAGCGCGCCACCGCGGTCCCCGCGGCCGCCGCGGTCACGATCCCGAGGAGGCCGATCAGCCCGACGGCGAGCAGGAGCGAGCTCAGCACCGCGTCCGTGCCGGCGAGCGGGCGCCCGACCACGAGCGCCACGCCGGGGACGTTCGCGACCGGCACGGCGACGATGCGGAACCTGGACCCGTCCGCCGCCCGACCGGTCCGGGCCGAGTGGCCGAAGTGCAGCCGCGCCGTGGCGAGCTCCTCGGGGCCGAGCACGAGGTGCTGACGCTCGTCGGAGACGTAGCTGATCTTGCCGTCGGCCTGGATCGCGGCCACGCTGATGTTGCCCGCCCGGAGCGTGCGCGCCGTCAGCCCGCCGAGGTTGGGCACGTCCTGCGCGGTCGGGACCGTCAGGCTGGTCGCCGCGTCGACGAGCTCGCTGTCCAGGTTGGAGTACAGCGAGGCGCGCACGGTCATCCACCCGGCGAGGCTCGCCAGCGCCACCGCGAGCGCGACCGCGGCCGTGGTGAGGTAGCCCACCCGTCGTTGCAGCGGGAGCAGGCCGAGCCAGCTCCGGGAGCGTTCGAGGACCGACCCGCGACGCACCCGCTCAGCGACCTCGGACGCCATCGGTCGACCTACGGGGGCGTCTCGCGCAGCACGTAGCCGACGCCGCGCACGGTGTGGATGAGCCGAGGCTCGCCGTCGACCTCGGTCTTGCGCCGCAGGTAGCCGATGTAGACCTCGAGCGAGTTCGCCGTGGTCGGGAAGTCGAAGCCCCACACCTCGTTGAGCAGCCAGCTGCGCTCGAGCACCCGGCGCGGGTGCTGCATGAAGGCCTCCAGCAGCGCGAACTCGGTCCGCGTGAGGCTGATCTGGCGGGCGCCCCGCAGGACCTCGCGGGTCTGGGTGTTCAGCACCAGGTCGCCGAAGCTCAGGCTCTGCGTGGACGGGTCGTTCGAGTCGGCGGTCGTGCCGGAACGACGCACGAGCGCCCGCAGCCGGGCGAGCAGCTCGTCCAGCGCGAACGGCTTGGCCATGTAGTCGTCGCCGCCGGCGTCCAGCCCGTCGACCCGGTCGCCCACGGCGTCCCGGGCGGTCAGCACCAGGATCGGCACGTCGTTGCCCGCGGCCCGCAGCATCCGGGTGGTCTCCAGGCCGTCGAGCCGCGGCATCATGACGTCCATGATCACGGCGTCGGGGCGGTGGGCGGCCAGCTTGGCCAGCGCCTCGACCCCGTCCTCGGCCGTGCTGATCTCGTAGTCGTTGTACTGAAGCGACCGGGCGAGCGAGTCCCGGACGGCTTGGTCGTCGTCGACGACGAGGATGTGCATGTCCGAAGTCTGTCAGAGTTCTTCCCGCGGACGGGGGAAAGTCACCTCGCCGCGAGGTCGTGTCAGATTCATGATCAGCGCATGCATCGCGCCGGGGTCGAGCCGGCCCGTGAACAGCGCGGTCTGCTGCATGTGGTCGTGCGTGGCCATCAGCAGGTCGAGCGCGACGTCGAGGGGCACGGTGAACTCGAGCTCGGCGAACACGAGCGCGTCCGTGACCAGGGCGTCGACCTGGGCGCGGCACGCGTCGGCGAACTCCTGGTACGGCGCCCGCAGCCCGGGGACCCGGGCGGCGTAGAGCAGCAGCTCCCGCTGCGCGAGCAGGCTGGTCCGGTCGGAACGTCCGCCGTGGTTGAGCCGGTCGAGCACCTGCGCGACGGCGTCGGCCGCCGCCAGCCGGCCGCCGTGGGCCTTGAGCTCGGTGACCGCCTCCTCGGCGGCCGCGTACTCCTCGGCGACGCCCTGCTCGATGAGGGCGAGGACGAGCGCGTCCTTGTCGGCGAAGTTGGAGTAGAACGCCCCACGGGTGAAGCCGGCCGCCTCGCAGATCTCCTCGACGCTGGAGCCGATGACGCCCCGTTCGGCGAACACGGTGATGGCCGACGCCATCAGGCGCTGGCGGGTGCGCGTACGCCGGGCGGAGAGCGGGCTGGCGGGGGTGACGGAGGTCGTGGTCGAGGCCGCCCGCACGGCCTCCCCGACCTCGCTGAGCGACGTCATGGACGTCACCCTAGCGCCCATTGCATACAGGTCTGTATCGGATACGCTCGTGTATCGAGATGTCGTCCTTCCTCTACGGTCTCGGTCGCTCCGCGTACCGCCACCGCCTCCGTGTCGTGCTGGCCTGGCTGGCTGTCCTCGTCGTGCTGGGCGCTGCCTCGGCGGCCGTCAGCAAGGGGTTCGACGAGAACTTCTCGCTGCCCGGCACCGAGTCGCAGACCGCCCTCGACTCCCTGAAGCGCACGTTCCCGCAGGCCGGGGGCACGACCGCCCAGGTCGTCGTCGTCCCGCGTGACGGCGAGTCCGTCCGCTCGGCCGCGGCCAAGAAGGCGATCGACGCCAGCGCCAAGCGCTTCGCCGACGTCAGCCAGGTCGACTCGGTCACCGGGCCGTTCGACAAGTACGCGAAGGGCCAGGTGGCCGACGACCGCAGCGCCGCGATCATCACCGTGTCCTTCACCGTGCCCCAGGTCGACATCGCCCCGGCCACGCTCGACGAGCTCCAGCAGCAGGGGTCCGAGCTGCAGGCGGCCCTGCCCGGGTCGCAGGTGTCGGTCGGTGGCGACGCGTACGGCGGCAGCACCCCCGGCGTCAGCGCGTCGGAGGGCGTCGGCGTGCTGGTGGCGCTGATCGTGCTCTGGCTGACCCTCGGCTCGCTCCGCGCCGCGGGCATGCCGCTGCTCACCGCGCTGCTCGGCGTGGGGCTCACCATCGCGCTGATCTTCGGGGCGACCGGCTTCGCGACCGTCTCGTCGACCACCCCGCTGCTCGCGCTCATGCTCGGCCTGGCCGTCGGCATCGACTACGCGCTGTTCATCACCTCGCGCCACCGCGACCAGCTCGGCCAGGGGATGGACCCCGAGGAGTCGGTCGCCCGCGCGGTGGCGACGGCCGGTTCCGCGGTCGTCTTCGCGGGGATGACCGTGATGATCGCGCTCGTCGGGCTCTCGGTCGCCGGCATCCCCTTCCTGTCCATCATGGGCGTCGCCGCGGCGGTCGGGGTGGCCATCGCGGTCCTCATCGCGCTCACCCTGCTGCCCGCGCTGCTCGGTTTCTTCGGGGCCCGGCTGCGCCCGAAGCAGCGCGCCGAGCCGAAGAAGGAGCGGGCGGCCAGGACGCCGACCCGGGCTGCGCGCCCGCCCCGTGCGCCCCGGGTCGGTCTGGCCCGGCGCTGGGTGCGGCTCGTCACCAGGGTCCCGGTCCTCACCGTCGTGCTGGTCCTGGTGGCGCTGGGCACGATGGCCTACCCGGCCAAGGACCTGCGCATCGCCCTGCCCAGCAACGCCACGGCGGCCCCGGGCACGCCCGTCCGCGTGACGTACGACCTGGTGGCGGAGCACTTCGGGCAGGGCTTCAACGGCCCGCTCATCGTCGCGGCCACCATCGTCGGCTCCGACGACCCGCTGGGAGTGATGGACGGCATGGCCGACCAGCTCCGCGTGCTGCCCGGGGTGGCCAGCGTGCCCCTCGCGACGCCGAACGAAGACGCGGACACCGGCATCATCCAGGTCATCCCGACCGGCGCGCCGGACAGCGAGGAGACCAAGCAGCTCGTCCGCGACATCCGCGCCCTCGAGCCGCACTTCAAGCAGCAGTACGGCGTGGACACCGCCGTCACCGGGTTCACCGCCGTCGGCATCGACATCTCAGACCGGCTCGGCGCGGCGCTGGTCCCGTTCGGGATCCTCGTCGTCGGGCTCTCGCTGGTGCTGCTGACCATGGTGTTCCGCTCGATCGCGGTCCCGGTCAAGGCGACCGTCGGCTTCCTGCTCAGCGTGGGCGCCGCGTTCGGGGCGACGGCGATGGTCTTCGAGTACGGCTGGTTCGGCTCGGTCTTCAACGTCGACCAGACGGCCCCGGTGATCAGCTTCCTGCCCATCCTGCTGATGGGCATCCTCTTCGGCCTGGCCATGGACTACGAGGTGTTCCTCGTCTCCCGGATGCGCGAGGAGTACGTCCACGCGGTCACGCACGCCGGCGGACCCTCGCGGGCGATCGCGCGGGCCGCGGTCGAGAACGGCTTCGTCGCCTCCTCCCGGGTGGTCGTCGCGGCCGCCGTGATCATGCTGTCGGTGTTCGGGGCGTTCGTCCCCGAGGGCGACGGGCCGATCAAGACCATCGGCTTCGGCCTGGCCGTCGGGGTGTTCGTGGACGCGTTCGTCGTCCGGATGACGCTGGTGCCCGCGGTGCTCACGCTGCTCGGCACGCGCGCCTGGTGGCTGCCCCGCTGGATCGACCGGCGCCTGCCGTCGTTCGACGTGGAGGGCGAGGGCCTGGCCCACCAGGTCGCGCTCGCGCAGTGGCCGGCGCCCGACGACCGCCACCTGGTCGTCGCCGAGGGCCTGCGGGTCGGGTCGTACGACGACGTCGCGCCGTCCGTGCTGCCCGGCGAGGTGCTCGTCGTCGAGGGTCCGACGGCCGCGGAGGCGACCGCGCTGCTGCTGATGCTCTCGGGCCGGATGCCGCTGCGCACCGGCGCGGACGGGCGCACCGTCCGGGCGCGGACGGCCGGGCTCGTGCTGCCCGAGCAGGCCGGGCGTGTCCGGCGCCGGACCGCCTACGTGGACTGCGCCGCCTCGACCGACCTGCCGCGCGAGCTGGCGGACCTGGTCCGGGCGAAGCCGGACGTCGTGTTCCTCGACCGGGTCGACGTCCTGACCGACCCGGGCGGCGACCCGGACGCCCGGGCCGCCCTGGCGCGCACGTTCGACGCGATCGCCGCCGACGGCACCGCCGCAGCGGTCGTCGCCGTCGCCGACCGCGCCGACCTCGAGACCCTCCTGCGCGGCCCCTCCCGCGTCCTGGACCTCACGGGCCGGCAGCGCCCGGCGCTCGCCCGCACCTGACGCCCGCACCACCTCCTGCTTCTCGTACGACCTCTCCTGAAGGGGAACCCCGCATGATCACGCTCGAACGTGCCGACGGCAGCCGCCGGGTCGGTCTCTGGTCGCTGGTCGGGCTGCTGCTCGTGCCGCTGGTGCTGGCCGGCGGCTTCCTCGCCACGACCTGGAAGTCCACCGACCGCCTCGACCGGGTGCAGGCCGCCGTGGTCAACCTCGACGAGCCGGTGAAGATCGACAAGCAGACGGTCCCGCTCGGGCGGCAGCTGGCCGGTGGTCTGGTCGACGGCGACGGCAGCGACACGAACTTCTCCTGGGTGCTCACCGACGCCGACGACGCCAGCAGCGGGCTCGGCTCGGGCCGCTACGCCGCCGTCGTCACCATCCCCAAGGACTTCTCCGCGCACGCGACCTCGTACAGCGACCAGACCGGCGACACCGCCGAGCAGGCCGTCCTCGACGTCCGGACGTCCGACGTGAGCGGCGTCTCCGACCCGGTGGTGGGCCAGGCGATCACCGCCGCCGCCACGCGCGCGCTCAACAGCGAGCTGACCGAGCAGTACGTCAAGAGCATCTACGTCGGCTTCAACGACACCGGGAAGCAGTTCACCAAGGTCGCCGACGCCGCCGGCGAGCTCTCCGACGGCACCACCAAGCTCGCCGACGGCCTGGGCCAGACCTCCGACGGCACGGCGAAGCTGTCGGACGGGCTCGACCAGCTCGACTCCGGCGGCGGCCAGCTCGCGAGCGGCACGAAGGAGCTCAGCAAGGGGCTCGACCAGTACGCCGAGGGTGTCGGGACGCTGGCCGACTCGACGGCCGCCCTGCCGAAGGGCGGACGGCAGATCGCCGACGGCGTCTCCGGCATCGAGAAGGGGCTGAAGACCTACCAGAAGGCCCTGCGCCAGCAGGCGGCCGAGCAGGCCTCCTCGAAGCCACCCGTCGCGCCGACCTCGGAGTCGCTGGGCAAGGCGGTCGCTGCGGCCACGCCCGCCGGCTCGCTGCCGACCTGCGCGCAGATCGACCCGACGTTGTCCGAGGCGCAGTGCGCCAAGGTGGAGGGCGTGCTGACGGCGACCGTCACGGCGACCGGGACCCAGGCCACCAAGACGGCGCTCACGGTGGCCGGCGAGCAGTTCGGGGCGTACGCCAAGGGTCTGGCCGGCTACGCCGGTCAGCAGGGCGCGGCCCAGGCGCTCGACGGCGCAGCCGCGGGGCTGAGCCAGAAGGACCCCAAGACCAAGCAGAGCATCATCTCCGGCACCGGGGCGCTGGCCGACGGCGCCGACCAGCTCGCCGACGGGCTCAAGCCCCTGGCGGCGGGCATCAAGCAGCTCGACACCGGGGCTTCGAAGCTCGCCTCCGGCGCGGACGACCTGAGCACGGGGGTCGCGCAGTACACGACCGGCGTGCACGGCGTCGCGACCGGGGCCGAGCAGCTCAGCACCGGGCTCGTCCAGCTCTCCGCGGGTGCGGACAAGCTCGCCGACGGCACCAAGCAGCTCTCCGACGGGCTCGACAAGGGCGCGAAGCAGATCCCGACGTACGACAAGACGGCCCGCGACCGGCTCTCGACCGTCGTCGCGACGCCGGTGACGACGCCGGAGGTCACGTCGGTCTTCTCGAACGTCGCCACCACCACGCTGCTCGCGGTGCTGGCGCTCTGGGTGGGCGGGCTCGCGAGCTATCTCGTCCTGCGCGCCGTGTCGGCCAAGGCGCTGTCGTCGATGCGGTCGTCCGTGCGGCTGACCCTGGAGAGCCTGCTGCCGGGCGCGGTCGTCGCGGCGGCGCAGGCCGTGATCCTGACCGTCCTGCTCTCGACGCTCCTCGACCTCGGTGCGGGCGCGACGACCCGGATGCTCGGGCTTGCGCTGCTGGCCGGGCTCGTGTTCGCGGCGCTCAACCAGGCCCTGGTGGGCTGGTTCGGCGGGGTCGGGCGCTTCGTGTCGGTGGTGCTGGTCGTCCTGACGGCCGCCGCCGCCATCACCTCGGCCGTGCCCGAGGTCTTCGACTCGGTCACCCCGCTGCTCCCGCTCACCCCGGCGCTGCAGGGGATGCGCGCGGTCGCGACCGGCGCCGGCAGCGGAGGTGGCTCGGCCGCCCTGCTGGTCGCGTGGCTGGTCGTCGGGCTCGCCGCGGGTGTCCTGGCCACGGCCCGCAGGCGGGTGGTGCACGCGCCGGCGCTGGTGGCGACGACGGCCCGCTAGGCACCCGACGAACGCCGGGTGTCTGCCGGGTCAGGCGACCGTGCGCCGCACGTTCTCGTGCAGGTGGTCGAGCGCGGTGGCGAGGCTCACGCGGGGCGTCCAGCCCCAGGCGCGCGCCCGCTCGGTGAGGATCTGGCCGGTCCAGGCCGGCCCGTCCTCCCAGACGGGGTCGACGCCGAGGGCACGGGTGACCGTACCGAGGTAGTCACCCATCGTGGCCGGCTCGCCGGCCACGTCGACGGCGGTGCAGCCGCCCTCCACGGGGCCCTCCACCGGGTCGGCGGCCGTCGCGACCCGGCCGAGGGCGACGTCGACGACCATCGACGCCAGGTCGTCGACGTGGACCCACGCGAAGGAGCGTCGTTCGACGTCGTGGCGCGCGCGCTCGTCGTCCCGGACCTGCGTGGGCCGCAGGGTGTTCCACACCGACGTCTCACCGGGGCCGAGGATGGCCGGCGGGCGGACGAGCACGCGGGTGATGCCGTCGACCTCGGCGAGGGCCGCGTCGGCGTCGCGCTTGGTCACCGGGTAGTCGCCGGCCTCGTCCCCGACCAGAGGGGACGACTCGTCCACGTCGCCGACCCCGGGGGAGCGGTCGTAGACCGCGCAGGTGGAGAGGTGCACGAAGCGGTCCACCCCGGCGTCGCGGGCCGCCCGGGCCAGGCGCGGCGTCTCCTCGACCCCCACCCGGTGCTGGGTCTCGAGGTCCGACCCCATCGGGTGGACCGTGGTGATGACCGCGTCCGCTCCGCTGGTGACCTGCGCGGCGAGCGCCGCGTCGGCGAAGTCACCGACGTGCTCCTCGAGCCCGTCCAGCTCGGGCGCCGTCCCCGCCCGCCGGACGACCGCGCGCACCGTGGCGCCCCGTTCCGCCAGGACCTCGCAGACCCGGCGCCCGACCAGCCCGTTCGCACCGGTGACCACGACCACGGGGCGCTGCCCCACCACAGACGTCATGAACGCAACCCTGCCACTCCCGGACCGGCGCGCGGTGGAGCGCTCAGCGCTGGCGCCGACGCACCTCGTCGAGCACCCCGGGCATCGCGGCCTCGACGGCCGCGAGCGTCTCCTCGAAGCCCTCCCGCCCGCCGTACCAGGGGTCGGGCAGGCCCGAGCCGGGTTCGGCGGCCGGGTCGTGGTCGCTGAGCAGCGACAGGTTGTCGGCGGCCGGGGCGATCCGTAGCATCCGGTCGACGTGGAGCGGCTCGGCCGCGACGACCAGGTCGGCGTCGGCGATCTCGGCCGCGGTGATCTGGTGCGCGGAGTGGCCCTCGGTCCGGTAGCCGTGCTCCGCGAGCACCTGACGGGCCCGGGGATCGATCGGTGCGCCGATCTCCTCCCGGCTCGTCGCCGCGCTGGTGAACTCGACGTCGGTCAGCCCGGCGTCAGCCGCGGCCCGCTCGGCGACGCGTTCGGCGATGGGGGAGCGGCAGATGTTGCCCCAGCAGACGAAGACGACCTTGACCGGCTTGTCCCCCGTGCCGTGCCCGCCCGTCATGCGCGGCCGCGCCGCGGCTGGTTGCGCTCGGGCACGAAGGCGTTGAGGACGAAGCTGACGACGGACACGATGATCGCGCCGAGCAGCGCGGTCCAGAAGCCGTCCACGTGCCAGCCGATCCCGATCCGGGTGGCGAGCCAGGACGTGAGCAGCAGCATCAGGGCGTTGATCACCACCAGGAACAGCCCGAGCGTGAGCAGCACGATGCAGGCGGTGACCGCGGTGAAGACCGGCTTCACGACCGCGTTCACGATGCCGAAGATCAGGGCGACGACGAGCAGCACGAGGACCTTGTCGCCGGTGCCCGCCGCGGTGAGCTGGATGCCGGCCAGGAGCCACGTGGCGACGGCGAGCGCCGCCGCGTTCGCGACGAGGCGCAAGACGAATCTCATGCCCCCATCGTCCCAGGCCGAGCGGCCCCCGCCCGTCCGGCGCTCGCAGGTGGCAGGGTCGAGGCATGCACATCGTGGTCACCGGAGGATCCGGCAAGCTCGGCGGTGCCGTGGTCGAGCGTCTGCTCGCCAGCGGGCACCGGGTCACCAACGTCGATCAGCGGCCCGCTCCCGGCTCGGCGGCGCGCTTCCTGCGGGTCGACCTCACCGACTACGGGCAGGTGGTCGAGGCGCTCACCGGGATCGACGACGCGTACGACGCCGTCGACGCGGTCGTGCACCTGGCGGCCGTCCCCGCGCCCGGGCTCATCCCGAACGCGGCGACGTTCGCCAACAACGTGCCGTCGACGTTCCACGTCTTCCAGGCCGCCAAGCTCGCGGGCATCCGCAAGGTCGTCTGGGCCTCGAGCGAGACGGTGCTCGGGCTGCCGTTCGACGACGCGCCCGCGTACGTCCCCGTCGACGAGGCCGTCGCCGAGCCGAACTCGACCTACTCCCTCGGCAAGCTGGTCGAGGAGACCATGGCGGCGCAGTTCTGCCGCTGGGACCCGGACCTGTCGATGGTCGGGCTGCGGTTCTCCAACGTCATGCTCGTCGAGGACTACGCCGACTTCGCCGGCTACACCGCCGACCAGCGACGCTTCAACCTCTGGTCCTACATCGACGCCCGCGACGCCGCGCAGGCCGTCGAGCTCGCGCTGGCGTACGAGCCGCACGGCGTCGAGGTCTTCGTCATCGCCTCGCCGGACGTGGTGCCGCACGTCCCGGTGGAGCAGCTGCTGTCCGACCGCTTCGGTCAGGTCGAGCACACCCGCGAGCTCGGGGAGTACGAGTCGCCGCTCAGCATCGACAAGGCCCGGTCGCTGCTGGGCTACGACCCGCAGCACAGTTGGCGCGACCACGTCTGAGCGGTCCTGTCCCGTTCCCTGAGCCCGTCGACGGGTGGGTTGGGGTCTTGGGGTAGGCAGGTGGTCATGGACTACGTCAGACTCGGCACCACCGGCCTCGAGGTCTCACCCATCTGCCTCGGCCTGATGACCTACGGCGACCCCGCTCGGGGCAACCACAGCTGGACGCTGCCGGAGGAGCAGGCGCGGCCGTTCTACACGGCGGCCGTCGAGGCAGGGATCAACTTCTTCGACACCGCCGACGCCTACTCCGACGGGTCGAGCGAGGAGATCACCGGGCGGGCGCTGCGCGAGCTGCTGCCGCGCGAGGACCTGGTGCTGGCGACCAAGGTCTACAACCCGATGCGGCCCGGGCGGCCCAACGGGCACGGGCTCTCGCGCAAGGCGATCATGACCGGCATCGACGCCTCGCTGACGCGGCTCGGGATGGACTACGTCGACCTCTACCAGATCCACCGCTGGGACTACGCCACGCCGATCGAGGAGACGATGGAGGCGCTGCACGACGTCGTGCGGTCGGGCAAGGTCCGCTACATCGGTGCCTCGTCGATGTTCGCGTGGCAGTTCCAGAAGGCGCAGAACGTGGCCGCCGCGAACGGCTGGACGCGCTTCGTGACGATGCAGGACCACTACAACCTCCTCGCCCGCGAGGAGGAGCGCGAGATGCTGCCGTACTGCCTCGACTCCGGCGTCGGCGTCATCCCGTGGAGCCCGCTGGCGCGCGGCAAGCTCACCCGGCCCTGGGACTCGGAGACGAGTCGTTCCGAGACCGACGAGTTCGGCAAGAGCCTGTACGCCGACACCGACCAGAACATCGTCTCGGCGGTCCTCGAGGTGGCCTCCGCCCGTGGCGTCGCGCCGGCCAGCGTCGCGCTCGCCTGGGTCATGCGGCACCCCGTCGTCACGGCCCCGATCATCGGCGCGTCCAAGCCCGGCCACCTGGACGACGCCCTCGCCGCCCTCGACGTCGACCTCACCGACGACGAGGTCAGCCGCCTCGAGGCCGCCTACACGCCGCGGACGAACGCCGGGTTCCAGTGAGCCGCTGACCCACGTCTGCCCCCCTCGGTCACCTCTGCTCGACCTGGTGTCGTCTGCGCGTGTTCAAACCCGCGCAGACTCACCTAGATCGAGCAGACGGCAGCGAGGTCCTACGCGTCGGCGTCACACGGCGATCGGGTGGCCGCGGGCGAAGGCCCGGTCGAGGCGGGCGAACCAGGTCCGAGGGTCGTCGAGGTCGGCCCAGACCCAGCGCACGACCTGCCAGCCGAGGTCGCGAAGCAGGTCCTCGCGCACCTTCTCCCGCCAGAGCGCCTCGGTCGGGTCCTCGTCGGGCGCGAGCCCGCGGCCGTACTTGACCCGACCGTCGAACTCGCCGATCACGCCCTGGGCCGGCCAGGCGAAGTCGACCCGGGCGACGACGACGCCACGCCCGTCTCGGATCAGCTGCTGCGGGACGAGGTCGACGAGACCGCGCTCGAGCATCAGGACCCGGCTGATCGACTCGCCGTAGCTCTCGCTCCGTGCGTCGAGCAGCTCCAGCGCACGGCGCGTGGTGGCGATCCCGCGTCGGGGGCCGACGTCGGCCAGGACGCTCGAGAGGTCGAGGGGCGTCGCTCCGAGACGGAGCGCACCATCCCCGACCGCGACGGCGTCCGGGAGCGGGAGGGTGCAGGCGAGGTCCACGACCGTTCGCGGGAGCGTCGTCGTGGCGATGCCGTCGACCTCGGTGACGTGCTCGTCGGGCAGCGGGTGACCGTGGACCTGCAGCCAGGCGCGCCGCTGCCCGCCGCCGTGCCGGTTCCGGGTGAGGTGGACGCACCCCAGAGCGCTGCGCGGCACCCCTGAACCGTGGAGCACCGCTGAAGAACCGTGGCTCACGACCGCTCCGGGGTGACCCTGACGCAGCGTGGCAGTGATCAGCCGACGATGCCGCCGGACCATGTCGTCCTCGGACCCGGCGGAGTCCACGTACGCCCCCCGCCTCAACCGCTCGAGGCTGCCGGCGCCGACGGCTGACCGGATCTCGACGGGGCTGAGCCCGCCTCGTACGAGCTCACGGGTCAGCCGGATGTCGTCCACCCCGCCAGCCGATCACGTCTGATGGCACCCCCGACCAGTTGTGCACAGGCCAATCTCGGGGCGTCCTGCGCCGTCGACGAGCGCCTCCGTCGACCTCTGCGGACCGTCTGCTCGCGTTGGTGTCGTCTGCGCGCGTTCAAACCCGCGCAGACGACACAAGATCGAGCAGACTTCCCCAGCTGTGACGGAGGGCGGCGAACCGGGGGCGGAATCCTGGGACTGAACCGTCAGACGTTCGCGCGCTCGGCGCCCAGGGTGGTGTCGTCGCCGTGGCCGGTCTTGACGACGGTGTCGTCGGGGAGGACGAACAGGCGCTCGCGGATCGAGGACACGAGCAGGTCCTTGTCGCTGAACGACCGACCGGTGGCGCCAGGGCCGCCGTTGAACAGGGTGTCGCCCGTGAACAGCACGCCCAGGTCCGGCGCGTAGAGGCAGACGCCGCCGGGCGAGTGCCCCGGCGTCGCGATGACCTGCAGCGAGATGCCCGCGACCGAGATCGGCTGCCCGTCGACGAGCTCGCCGTCGGGCTTCGAGTCGTGGGTCAGCGACCACACCTCGAGCTCGGCCGGGTTCAGCAGCACCGGCGCACCCGTCACGTGACCGAGGTCGGGCGCGAACCGGACGTGGTCGTCGTGGCCGTGCGTGCACGCGATGGCCACGACGCGACGGGTCCCGACCAGGCCGAGGATCGCCTCGAGGTCGTGCGGCGCGTCGATCACGAGGCACTCCTCGTCGTCACCGACGACCCAGACGTTGTTGTCGACGTCGTACGTCTGCCCGTCCAGGCTGAACGTGCCCGAGGTGACCGTGTGGTTGATCCGGGCGCTCACGCCGTGACCTCCTCGGCGGCAGCGGAGTTGGAGGTCCCGCCGAGCTCGGTCGGCGACGTCGGGTCGATGATCACGACCGAGCGCAGGATGTCGCCGGACTTCATCCGGGCGAAGGCCTCCTCCACGTCGTCGATGCCGATCTCCTCGGTGACGAACGTGTCCAGCGGCAGCCGGCCCTGCAGGTAAAGGTCGATCAGCATCGGGAAGTCACGGTCGGGCAGGCAGTCGCCGTACCAGCTCGACTTGAGCGACCCGCCGCGCCCGAACACGTCCAGCAGCGGCAGCTCGAGCTTCATCTCCGGCGTCGGCACCCCGACCAGCACGACGGTGCCGGCGAGGTCGCGGCCGTAGAAGGCCTGGAGCCAGGTCTCCGGCCGCCCGACCGCGTCGATGACGACGTCGGGCCCGAAGCCGCCGGTCAGGGCCTGCATCGCCTCGACGGGGTCGGCGTCACGCGCGTTGACCGCCTCGGTCGCGCCGAGCGCGCGGGCGACGGCCAGCTTTCGCTCGTCCACGTCGATGGCGATGATCGTGCCCGCCCCCGCCAGCCGGGCCCCCGCGATCGCGGCGGCACCCACCCCGCCGCAGCCGATGACGGCCACCGAGTCGCCGCGGGTGACGTTGCCGGTGTTGATCGCCGCGCCCAGGCCGGCCATGACGCCGCAACCGAGCAGGCCGGCCGCCGCCGGGCGCGCCTTCGGGTCGACCTTGGTGCACTGGCCGGCGGCGACGAGCGTCTTGTCCATGAACGCGCCGATGCCGAGCGCCGCCGAGAGCTCGGTCCCGTCCTCGAGCGTCATCTTCTGGGTCGCGTTGAAGGTGTTGAAGCAGTACCAGGGCCGACCGCGCCTGCAGGCGCGGCAGGTGCCGCACACCGCGCGCCAGTTGAGGATCACGTAGTCGCCGGGCTCGAGGTCGCGCACGTCGTCGCCGACCTGCTCGACGATGCCGGCGGCCTCGTGACCGAGCAGGTACGGGTAGTCGTCGCCGATCCCGCCCTCGCGGTAGTGGAGGTCGGTGTGGCAGACGCCGCAGGTCAGCACCCTGACCACGGCCTCGCCCGGACCCGCGTCGGGCACGTTGACCGTGACCTTCTCGACGGGCGCGCCCTTGCTGCGCGCGATGATCCCCTGGACCTGCTGAGGCACCGGCCTCTCCCTCCACTGGTGACGGCTTGCTCCTGACCCGTACGGCATGCCGCCCGGCGGTCGAGTCATCGTAGGGCGCTCGTGCGGACCCGCGGTCCCTTAGGTTGGGCCCCGATGTCACCGACGAGGGGTCTGAGCACCGAGCAGGTGGTCGAGCGCGCCGGTTCGGCGCTGCTCGGCGACGTGGTGATCCTCGTGCGCGACACGCTGACCGTCTTCCTCCGTCTCTTCCCTCGGATCAGCGCGGTGTGGTTGCTGGGCTGGCTCGGGGACGAGGTGGCGACCCAGGTCGCCGGGGTCGTCGGCGACGGCAGCGGCTGGGCCGCGATCGCGATCTTCTCGACCAGCTTCCTCTTCGACCTGGTCGCTGTGGTGGTGGTCCTGCGGCTGTGCGGACGAGAGCTCGGCGTCGCAGCGCTCATCCCGCAGTCGGAGGCGGTGGACGACGGGCGCGACGAGCGGCTGTCGCGCGTGGTGGCGGTGACGCTGCTGCCGTTCCTCGGCCTGTACGCCGCCTTCGGCCTTGTCCAGGACAAGGCCGCGCAGCTGACCTACCAGCAGACCCTGCGCGGAGCCGTCGCCTCGGGCGGGCCGTCGGTGCTGACCTCCGTCCGCGGGCTGGCGACCGACCACCCCGCGGCGATGCTCGCGCTGCTGGTCGGGCTTTACCTCCTGCGGCGGCTGCTCGACGCGCTCCACGAGCGCTCGGGGATCCGGCCGCTCGGCATCCTGACCGCCGCGGTCGAGTCCTTCTTCATCCTGGTGGTGATCTACGGAGGCTTCCTCCTGCTCGCGCGTCCCGGACGGTGGCTGACCACCCGCCAGTACACGGTCTGGCTGGAGTCGCTGGGGCGCGCGGTCGAGCACGCGCTCGCGTCGTTGAACCTGCACCTGCCTGACCTGCTGCACCGCTTGCTCGGCTTCCTCGCCGACCCGGTCTGGCCGCTGTTCCTCACCGTCGTGTCCCAGCCGATCATCTGGCTCGCCGTCGCCGCGCTCGTCTACGGCTCGCAGGTGCTCACGCTCGCCGAGCTGTGGCGCAAGGGCCAGCCCGTGGCGAGCCGCGTCATCGGTGCCTCCGTCTTCGACCGCCACAGCGACCGGCGCCGGGCGCTCGCGCTGACCCCGCCGCGCGGGCTCGTCCGCGTGGGGAGCGAGGTCAAGGAGGCGTTCCTGGGCGACGTCGACGACAAGTACCTGCCGACCTTCCACTCGCTGCGTCTCGTGCTCGGGGCCGGGTCGACCTTCCTGGGTGCCTTCGTGCTCGTGTACACCGGTGTGATCGTGCTGCAGAACTACGTGCAGAAGACCTACGAGGCGGTGATCGGGGGCCAGCCCGTCTACTACTGGGTGAAGATCGGGCCTCTGGTCGACCTGGTCGACCAGTACCCCTGGGAGCCACTGCGACTCTGCCTGCTCGCGGTGGCGTTCCGCCGCTGCCTCGAGCTGTTCCAGCAGCGCAGCGCCGGCGACGTGCCCGGCTCCGCGGCCTCCCTCGAGCCGGGCGTGGCGCCGTGAGCGCTCCGGTGCAGACGCGGGCTGGTCGCCGGCGGCGGACCGTGGCCCGCAGCAGGGTCCTGGCGGCCGTCGTCTCGGTGCTGCTCGTGGCCGTGGCGATGGGCGCCTACCGGCTGAGCGAGCCCAGGGTCCGCTACGACCTGAGCACGGCCCAGCTGGACCAGCCGGTGGCTTTCGGGTCCGGCCGGGTGGTGGTGAGCGAGGTCCGGATCGCACACGAGCTGCGCCAGGGCGACGAGGTCGTCACGTCGGTCGGCCTGATCCTCGTCGTACGGGTCACCGTCCAGGCGACCGGGCGCGACAAGATCACGGTCGGTGACAGCCAGCTGCAGGCCGCCGGCCGGACCTACACCCCGCTCGAGACGACCGGAGGTCTCGTCTCCGCGGCCTCCGGCTTCCAGTCCTCCGACGACCTCGCCTTCGAGGTCGACCCTGACGGGCTGGCGGGCGCCACGCTCACGGTCTGGGACGGCGGCTTCGTCACCCGCTACGAGCAGCGGGTCCAGGCTCCCCTCGGCATCACGTCCGCCAACGCCGAGCGCTGGGCGACCGCAGGTCGGGAGTCCGTGGTGACGCTCGCCAGGCAGCCCGACACCCGGGCGCTCCCGTGAGCACGACGCAGGGTCGAACGGGCCTCGTCGGGCCTCCGCCTGCCCGTCCAGCGTCGCGCGCGTGGATCGGCTTCCTGATCGCGGTGCTTCTCGTCCTGGTCTGGCTGGCGGTCGACATCACCTATCTCTCGACGCACGAGCCGCCGCCCCGGTACGTGGCGCTCGCACCTGGGGAGGTCGCCAGGAGCAAGACGGCGGAGTTCCGCCTGCTCTCGCTCGAGCAGACCCCCTACTGGGGCAAGGACGACGAGGGACAGCCCGCGTCGCCGGACCCCGGTGCGGTCTGGGTGGTGGCCCAGCTGGAGGTCACGCCACGCGTGCACGAGGACTACCTGCTCTGCAGCTTCACCCTGGTGTCCACGGACGCCCGGTCGTGGGAGTCGGTGGACTTCGGAGGTCCGACCGCCGAGGGCGAGTCGTGCGCCCCCGACCCGGAGCACGTCGAGCTGGGGACCACCTACCGCTTCCGCCAGGGTTTCCAGGTGCCGGCCGACGAGGCGGCGAACATCGCCGGGGTGGCTCTGCCCTCCTTCAGCGCACGCGCCTACCAGCTCCTCCGTCCACCGGACTGACGTCGGCCAGACGTCCACAGCCGGGCGAGGCGCGTCAGTACTTCTCGTCGGGGAGCTGCTCGAGAGGGAGCACCGTCGTGGTCGCTCCCCGATCGGTCTGCCAGCTCTGCTCGTCGCTGAAGAGGTACTTCGTCGTGTACTTCTGCCTGAACACCCCGACCAGGAGCTCGGGCCCGGGCTCGCGGGTGAAGCTGAACTCGGAGGTCCAGGGCGCAGGCGGCAGCCCGGGCGACACCAGGGCCCGGCGCGGCACTGCGTCGGGATCCCCCAGCTCGGCCGCGTCGGCCGAGCTGACCTGGTTCGTCCCCGAGGCCTTGGCGAACAGGAAGCCCGACTCGCCGGTCGACGGGACCAGGCTGGTGTCGTTGGTCGAGGCGATGGTGCCGGTCACCCGCACCTCCCACGTGTCGTCGGCGGTCTTGTGGCGCACCGTGGCCTTCTGGAGCGTCAGATCGAAGGGTCCGCTCCTCACCACCGAACCCGGCGCCGCGGGGGTGAAGGGGTCTGTCCGGTTGGCGAAGCCGCCGAGCAGCGCCACGACGGCGACCAGGACGAGGACGACCGCGACGACGGCCGCCGTGGCCAGCCGCCCACGGCGCAGGCGCAGCCGGGCCTCCGCCCGGGCGCGTTCCTCGGCGTCTGCACCGTCGGTCTCCGGCTCGCCGACAGCCGTCTCGGGGACCGTCACGGCCGTCATCCTAGGGAACGGCCGGGTCGTACGGAGGAGCTTCGCGTGACGACGGCTCAGTGCCGCTGATCCCCGACGCCCGTACGGGGAGTCGGGTCTGGGGGTCCAGCGGCTCCTGACGGCCCTGGAGGGCGTCCGAACGGGACGCGGTGTTGTCCGACGGCCGTGCGGCACCCGTTCTCGGGGTGTGAACGAGTAGACTGGACACGTTCACGACGGTGTCGGAGGGGTCGAGGGATCTCGCCCGGCCCGTCAGTCGCGATCTCGCGCCGGACCGGTCCCCACCGGGGCCCGGGACGTTCGTCAGCGCCCGCGGCACCGCCTCCGAGCCAGGGAGCTCATCGCCCGTGACGGACCTGCCCGACCTGCCCGACCAGCCCGACGACGTCGACGCCATCGACGGCGCCGCCACGACCCCCGACGCCGGATACGAGCTCCCGCCCGCGGACAGCGCACCGGTGGACGACGGCGGACTGAGCGGTGACGCCGAGGGCATCACCGGCGTCCCGCACCCCGACCTCGCGGCCGACGACGCGCGTTCCGAGTTCGACATCGCGCGGCTGCGTGCCTCCAACGTCGACGCGGGCGTGTACGACTCCTCGTCGATCACCGTGCTCGAGGGCCTCGAGGCCGTGCGCAAGCGCCCCGGCATGTACATCGGGTCCACGGGCGAGCGAGGTCTGCACCACCTGGTCTACGAGGTCGTCGACAACTCCGTCGACGAGGCGCTCGCCGGCTACTGCGACACGATCGACGTCGCGATCCTGCCCGAGGGCGGCATCCGGGTGATCGACAACGGCCGCGGCATCCCGGTCAAGGACCACCCGACCGAGCACATCCCGGCCGTGACGCTGGCGCTGACCGTGCTGCACGCGGGCGGCAAGTTCGGCACGGGCGGCTACAAGGTCTCCGGCGGCCTGCACGGCGTCGGTGTGTCCGTGGTGAACGCGCTGTCAGCGCACCTCACCGTCGAGGTCCGCCGCGACGGCTACCGCTGGAGCCAGGCGTTCTCGCTCGGCGTGCCCGACGGGCCGCTCGAGCAGCACGAGGCGACGGACGAGACCGGGACGACGGTCACCTTCTACGCCAGCCAGGAGATCTTCGAGACCACGACGTTCTCGTACGACACCCTGGTGGCGAGGTTCCGCGAGATGGCCTTCCTCAACAAGGGCCTGACGATCAACGTGCGCGACGAGCGTCCCGACCGGGTGGACGAGAACGGCAACCCGTTCTCCGACTCGTTCTGCTACCTCGACGGGCTGGTCGACTACGTCAAGTACCTGACGGGCAGCAAGGAGACGCTCAACCCGTCCGTGATCGCGCTCGAGGCCGAGCGCGAGGCGCTGGGCATGAGCCTCGAGCTCGCGATGCAGTGGAACACCTCCTACCAGGAGTCGGTCCACACCTTCGCGAACACGATCAACACCCACGAGGGCGGCACCCACGAGGAGGGCTTCCGCACGGCGCTGACCAACACCGCCAACAAGTGGGGCGAGACCTGGGGCCTGATCAAGAAGCGCGAGGACCGGCTGTCGGGCGACGACATCCGTGAGGGCCTGACCGCGATCATCTCGGTCAAGCTCGCCGACCCGCAGTTCGAGGGCCAGACCAAGACCAAGCTCGGCAACACCCCGGTCCGCTCGTTCGTGGTCCAGGAGATGAACGACAAGCTCGGGGCCTGGTTCGAGGAGAACCCGACCGAGGGCAAGATCATCGTGCGCAAGGGCCAGGCCGCGGCCATCGCCCGCATCGCGGCGCGCAAGGCCCGCGACGCCGCCCGCGACCGCAAGGGCCTGCTCGGCCGCAGCGGCCTGCCCGGCAAGCTGAGCGACTGCCAGTCGACGAACCCCGCCGAGTGCGAGGTGTTCATCGTCGAGGGCGACTCGGCCGGCGGCTCCGCCAAGGGTGGGCGCGACCCGCGGATCCAGGCGATCCTGCCGATCCGCGGCAAGATCCTGAACGTCGAGAAGGCCCGCATCGACCGGATCATGCAGAACAACGAGGTCCAGGCGATCATCTCCGCCCTCGGCACCGGCGTGCACGACGACTTCGACGTGGCCAAGCTGCGCTACCACAAGATCGTCATGATGGCCGACGCCGACGTCGACGGCGCCCACATCCGGACGCTCCTGCTGACGCTGATGTTCCGCTTCATGCGTCCGCTGATCGAGGGCGGGTTCGTCTACCTCGCGCAGCCGCCGCTGTTCAAGATCAACTGGACGAACGCGACCCCGCAGCTGGCGTACGACGACGCCGAGCGCGACGCGCTGCTGCGCGCCGGCGAGGAGGCCGGGCACCGGCTGCCCAAGGAGAACAAGATCCAGCGCTACAAGGGCCTCGGCGAGATGAACCCCGACCAGCTGTGGGAGACCACGATGGACCCGGACAACCGGATCCTGCTCCAGGTGACGCTGGACGACGCGGCGCGCGCGGACGAGATGTTCTCGATCCTCATGGGGGAGGACGTCGACCAGCGGAGGCAGTTCATCCAGCGCAACGCCAAAGACGTCCGCTTCCTGGACATCTGAGGTGGGTTCGTCCTCGGTCGTCACGAGTGCGCACTTCCGCACCCGACACGCCGCGGAAACCGTGCGCGAGCGCGCACTCGCGTGGCATCCCGCCCCCGTACGAACCACGAACCTCGTCCCGACCCAAGGAGCTAGCGAATGACCGAGCCGCCCCAGGTGACCGACCGGCGCGAGCCGGTGGACCTGCAGGACGAGATCCAGAAGTCGTACCTCGACTACGCGATGAGCGTCATCGTGGGGCGGGCGCTGCCGGACGTGCGCGACGGGCTCAAGCCGGTGCACCGGCGGATCCTGTACGCGATGCACGACGGGGGCTACCGGCCCGACCGCGGGTGGAACAAGTGCGCCCGCGTCGTCGGCGAGGTGATGGGGCAGTACCACCCGCACGGCGACGGGGCGATCTACGACACCCTCGTCCGCCTCGCGCAGCCGTGGGTCATGCGCTACCCGCTGGTGAGCGGGCAGGGCAACTTCGGCTCGCCGGGCAACGACCCCGCCGCCGCGATGCGCTACACCGAGTGCAAGATGGCGCCGCTGGCCAACGAGATGGTCCGCGACATCGCGGAGAACACCGTCGACTTCAAGCCGAACTACGACGGCAAGGAGTCCGAGCCCGTCGTCCTGCCGGCCCGGTTCCCGAACCTGCTGGTCAACGGCTCCACCGGCATCGCCGTCGGGATGGCCACGAACATCCCCACGCACAACCTGCGCGAGGTCGCCTCGGCGGTGCAGTGGGCGCTCGAGCACCCCGAGACGACGGCGGAGGAGCTGCTCGAGGCCGCCATGGAGCGGGTCAAGGGCCCGGACTTCCCGAACGGCGCCCTGATCGTCGGGCGCCGGGGCATCGAGGACGCGTACCGCACCGGTCGCGGCTCCGTGATCATGCGCGCGGTGGTCAACGTCGAGGAGGACCGCGGCGGGCGGACGAACCTCGTGGTGACCGAGCTGCCGCACATGGTCAACCCGGACAACCTCGCGCTCAAGATCGCCGAGCTGGTCAACACCGGCAAGCTGAACGGCATCGCGGACATCCGCGACAACACCTCGGCCCGCACGGGCCAGCAGCTGGTGATCGTGCTCAAGCGCGACGCCCAGCCGCGGGTCGTGCTGAACAACCTCTACAAGCACACGCAGCTGCAGGACACGTTCGGCTGCAACATGCTGGCGCTCGTCGACGACGTGCCCCGCACGCTGCGGCTCGACCAGTTCATCTCGTACTGGATCGCCCACCAGATCGAGGTCATCCAGCGCCGGACGCAGCACCGGCTCGACGACGCCGAGGCTCGGGCCCACATCTACCGGGGCCTGGTCAAGGCGCTCGACGCGCTGGACGACGTCATCGCCCTGATCCGGCGCAGCCCGAGCACCGACGAGGCGCGCGAGGGCCTGAAGACCCTGCTCGACATCGACGACCTGCAGGCCACGGCGATCCTCGACATGCAGCTGCGCCGCCTGGCCGCGTTGGAGCGTCAGCGCATCGTCGACCAGCTGGCCGAGTTCGAGCGGATCATCGCCGACCTCGAGGACATCCTCGCCAAGCCCCAGCGCCAGCGCGACATCGTGCGTGACGAGCTCGCCGAGATCGTCGACCGCTACGGCGACGAGCGGCGTACGCAGATCATCGCGGCCGACGGCGACCTGTCCGACGAGGACCTCGTGCCGGACGTCCCCGTCGTGGTGACGATCAGTCGTGGCGGCTACGCCAAGCGCACGACGACGGACCAGTACCGCGTGCAGAAGCGCGGCGGGACCGGGGTCCGCGGCGCGACGCTGCGGGCCGACGACGAGGTCGGGCACCTCTTCGTCACGACCAACCACCACTGGATCCTGTTCTTCACCAACAAGGGCCGGGTCTACCGGGCCAAGGCCTGGATGCTGCCGGAGGCGGGTCGCGACGCCCGTGGCGGGCACGTGGCCGGGCTGCTCTCGTTCCTGCCGGACGAGCAGATCGCCCAGGTCCTCGCCGTCCGCGACTACGACGCGTCGGAGTACCTGCTGCTGGCGACGCGGCGGGGGCTGGTCAAGAAGACCGAGCTGAGCCTCTACGACTCGCCGCGCCAGGCCGGGATCATCGCGGTGAACTTCCGCGACGACGACGACGAGCTGATCGGCGCCGACCTGTGCGGCCCGACCGACGAGGTGCTGCTCATCTCGACCAAGGGGCAGGCGATCCGGTTCCCGGCGAACGACGAGGAGCTGCGCCCGATGGGCCGCGCGACCTCGGGCGTGACCGGGATGAAGTTCCGGCCCGGGGACGAGCTGCTGTCGATGTCGATCATCCGGACGGGGGAGTCGGAGGAGGACCGCTTCGTCTTCACCGTCACCGACGGTGGCTTCGCCAAGCGCACGGCCGTCGCCGAGTACCGGCAGCAGGGTCGCGGCGGCTTCGGGGTCAAGGCGATGAAGCTCGCCGAGGACCGGGGCTCGATCGTGGGCGGGGTCGTCGTGAACGAGGCCGATGAGGTCATCGCGCTCAAGGCCAGCGGCCAGATCACCCGGAGCGCCGCGTCCGAGGTGCCGGTCAAGGGCCGCGACACCATGGGCGTCCGCTTCGTCGGGGTGCGCGACGGCGACTCGGTCGTGGCGATCGCGCTCTACCCGGAGGTGACCGAGGAGGAGGTCGAGGCGGTCGAGGCCGAGCTCGAGGCGGAGACCGGTGACCCGGACGTGGTGAGCGAGTCCGCGCAGTCGGGGGTGCCGGAGCAGGTCCTCGAGGCTGAGGTCAGCCCGGCCGTCCACGGCGGCAGCGAGTCGGCCGAGGCGGAGGACGAGAGCACCGACCCGGCGGACGACGACTCGATCGACTGACCCTCGGTCGGCTGAGTCCTGGCTGTGCAGCCGCGGCGCACCTGTTTGGTTGCGCCGCGGCTGTGCCGGATGATGGACGCAGCCGTACGCCCCCACCGGGCGCGCGGCGGGGTCGGGCGCCGCGCGGTGCCGGACCTGGGTCGCGACGCCGTGCCACGATGGTGGTGGAGAACGGCAGGACCCGGTCACCGTCGGCCTCACCGGAAGGCCCTCGGAGCAGGCGACAACACGGTCCCACGCGCACGCCGACGGGCGTGCTGCGGGGGCCAGGAGGATGGTCAGCGTGAGTGAAGGCACGCCGGGACAGGGTCCCGACGCCGACTCTCGTACGGACACCGGCGAGGGCAAGGCGGCGACCAACGGTCGCCCGGCCACCCCGCCGGTCCGCTACGGCCCACGCAACGGGAGCGCGGCGAACGGTGCCGCGGGCCGCGGTGGGGCCAACGGGCGGACCCCGGGTCCGAGCTCTCCGCAGCAGCGCACGCCGCAGCCGCCGCGCACCCCGGCCAACGGCTCCGGGTCCGGCTCCACCGGCTCTGGTCCCCACGGGTCCGGGTCGAACGGCTCTGGTTCGAACGGCTCTGGTTCGAACGGCTCCGGCTCCAACGGTGCCGCCGCCTACGGCGCGACCGCTCCGGCGGCCAAGGGTGCGGGGCCGAACGGGTCGGCGGCCAACGGCGCCCACCCGGCGACGCCCAACCCGTACGCACGTCCCCGCACGAACGGCGCCCCCAAGCGGCCCGAGCCGAGCGAGCAGGAGCGGCTCGTGGCGGAGGCCCGCACGGCTGCCGCCGCCCGCAACGCCAGCGCGGCGAAGGTCCGCGGCGGCTCTGCGCTGACCGGGAGCCGGACCCCGGCCGCCCCGTCCGCGCCGGCCGACGAGACCGCCGTCATGCCGGCCGTCGCTCCCGACCAGCCGAAGACCGCTCCGGCGGCACCCGTGGCGCCCAGCGCCGCGACAGGTGCGGAGACGGCGTCCTCGGCGACGGTGGCTCCGGAGAAGGGACGCGGCGTCCTCGGTCGCCTGCAGGGCGGCCGTGAGCGCCGCGTTCCCCAGGACAGCCCGACGGCCGTCACGGTGGCCCAGGCCCCGGAGGTCGCGGAGACCGCGACCTCGTCCGAGCCCGCCACCGTGACGCCCGAGCAGGAGCGTGGAGCCGAGCCGGAGAGCGACGCCGCGCCCGACGTGAAGGAGCAGGAGCCCTCGACCGAGCCGCGTCGGCTCACCTGGCGCGACCGCCTCGGTCTGGCGCCCAAGGAGCCGAAGCCCGAGCCGGTCGTCGTGCCGGAGACCGGTGCTGACGCGTCCGCCGCCGAGGTCGCCGCCGGGGCGGCCACCGCGTCCGTGGCCGCCTCGCCCTGGTCGGCGAGCCCGGAGGCCCGCACGGCCACCCCCGAACCGGTCGCAGCACCCGAGCAGCCGGACCAGCCGACCGACCGGGTCACCCCGTCGACGCTGGTCCCGGCGACCAACCCGGACACCGTCGAGATCCCGGCCGTGGAGGCCGGCGTCGCGAGCCCCGCAGCGGCGGCAGGGTCCCCGCAGGCCCTGGCCCCGGCCAGGCCGAAGGTCGGAGCAGCCCGACGTACGCGCAAGGCCCGGCTCCGCCTGTCCCGGGTCGACCCGTGGTCGGTGATGAAGACCGCGCTGCTGTTCTCGATCGCCGCCGGCATCATCCTCGTCGTCGCGACGTACGGCGTGTGGTCGGTGCTGAACGCGTCCGGCCTGTTCGACGCGGTCAACGACATGGTCAAGAGCGTCGTCTCGACGCCGGGCGACACGACGCCGTTCCGGATCGAGGAGTACGTCAACACGCAGAAGATCATCGGCGTCGCCGCTCTGATCGCCGTGGTCGACGTGCTGATCTTCACCGCGCTCGCCACGCTGGGCTCGTTCCTCTACAACCTCGCCGCCACCGTCCTGGGTGGTCTCGAGGTCACGCTCGCGGAGGACTGACCCCTGGTGCCCGGCGCCGCAGAGGAGCAGGCAGGCTCTCCGGGCGCCGGGCGAGCGTCCTCCTGACGAGAACGAGTTGGGTGAGGCTCCCGGATCCGCTAACGTTGTCCCTCGTGCGCGGCTTGGCCGCACACCCTCCGGGCCTATAGCTCAGTCGGTTAGAGCGCTGCCCTGATAAGGCAGAGGTCAGTGGTTCAAGTCCACTTAGGCCCACCCCGTTGTCCCCGGCGTCTCGTCGCCGCCCGCCCTGGTCTCCCGGGCGTGATCGACCAGCCAGTCCAGCCGCTTCTCCCTGCGCGACCAGCCGCGAGGGCGGATCAGGACGTGCCGGAGCTGCCGAGCAGAACGCTGACGTCGGCCACGAACCGCTCGGCGATCCGCCGGTGGCCCGCGTTGCTCGGGTGGGCGTTCGCGGGGTTGGCGGCCCACTTGCCGTCACCCGGCACGAACCACGACTCGCCGATCGGGTCGAGGAACGCCAGGTGCTGGGCACCGGCGTACTGCGCCAGCGTGCACTCCGAGAGGAGCCGGGTCGGGTCGGCCTTGCCGTACGGGTTCGACGGGCCGAGGATCACCACCGCCGCACCCGGGAACGTCGCGCGGACCCCGTCGATCGTCTGCGCGACCGCGTCCCGCAGCACGGGGTAGGCGACGTCCCGGTCGTTCGAGCCGCCCTGCACGACGACGAGGTCGAAGGTGCGGCCCTGCAGGGCCGGCAGCCGCTGGAGGTACCGGTTGTTGCCGTGGGCCCCGGGGTTCACGTAGCCGGACCCCGCGACCCCCTTGACGGTGACCCGCCATCCGAGCGGCTTGCCGAGCAGGTACGCGTACCCCTTCGTGGCCGGCTCGGCGCCGCCACCCTCGGTGTAGGAGTCCCCGAGCACCAGCACGGAGGGGTGTGTGGGGAGCTTCAGGCTGCCGGCGACCAGCGCGGGCCGCGGGTCGGGCATCGTGCACGACGGCTCCGGGGCGGCGACGGGCGCAGACGGCGTCGTCCCGCAGGCCGAGACCGGGGCGAGCGCGCCCAGCAGGACGACGAGCAGGGCGGACAGGCGCCCTCGACGGGTCCTGGTGCGGGGTTCGGCGCGCGACATCGGAGGGCTTCTCCTCGGGTGGGAACGGCTGCCGCTGCGAGACTCCGCACGACGGCCTCGTGGTGCACCCGGACGTCCACGCGGGCGACGTCGTCGATCCTAGGCCACGGCGACGTCGGGGGAGGGCCGGACGCGTGGAACGGGTCCGGACGGCTGCACCGGCTCGACGTCCCGCCGACGGGGGCTCAGAGCTGGGTGCGCTGCCGCGCTGCCGTGGCCGTCTCGACGGCCTTGGCGTCGGTGTCGACGGCCAGCTCGCGGGCGGCGGCGGTCGCGACCGACCGCACCGCCGTGGCGGTGTCGGCGACCTCCCGGGCGACGGCGGCCGCTGCCGCGGACGCCTCGTCCGCGGCGCGTACCGCTGCCGCGGCGACGGCGGTGGCGACGGCTGCGGCGGCCGCTGCGGTGTCCGCGGCGGTCCTGATCGCGGCCGCGTCGACCGTGGCCGCCATGAGTGCGGCCGTACGGGCGGCCTCGGGTGCGTCGCCGTCGGCGGTCGCTGCGGCCACGGCCTCGGCGGCGGACTCCGCGGCCAGGGCCACGTGTGCGGCGAGCTGTTCGGCCCGCACCCGGAGCCCGCCGGCCGTCCGGGCCGCGGTGGCGGCGACGGCCTGGGCCGCAGCGGCGGCGGCGGCGGCCTTCGTGTCCCGGGCGGTCGCAGCGGCCTCGGCGGCCATGAGGGCCGCGGTGACCATGGAGCTGTGGGCGGCGACCACGGCGTCGGCGACGTCGGAGGCCTCGGCCTCGGCGGCGATGCCGATGCGCGCCTGCTCGATCACGGCCTCTGCGGCGGCGAAGACCGAGGCGGCCTGCGTCTCGGGCCAGGTGGTGGCGTCCCAGAGTCCCTGGGGGAGGGCGTCGAGCTCGAGGTCCGGGGTCGGGCTGGTGGCGATCAGCTGGGCCAGGGCGTCGGCCAGGTACGGGGTCATGGTGACGATCACGCTGCGGTCCTCGCCAGCGCCGGGCTCGACGTGATCGTTCATCTGGCTCCTCAGGGGTTCTGTCGGGGGGCCTCGCCGTGGGCCGGAGCCTGCGGCGCGGGGTCGTCGTGGGTCTGCAGGCGGGTGACCGCGACGACCGCTTCCCGAGCGACCTCCGCGACGCTGGTCGCGCGTGCGTCGGTGTCGGCGGCCGTCTGGCGCGCCGCCGCGGACGCACGGGTCTGGACCGCAGCGGCAGCCTCCGCGACCTCGACCTCGATCGCCGCGTCCAGCTCGGAGACCGTGCGGGCGACCTCCGCGGCCGTGGCGGCGACGGCGCTGGCCACGTCGGCGGCGGCTGCCGCCGTGTCCTGCGCGGTGGTGACCGCGGCGGCCTGCGCCGCAGCGGCCAGGTGCAGCGCAGCCTGGGCGATGGCGTGGCTCCCCGAGGGGCGGTCGGCGCGGGCGACGACCGTGGCCGCCTCGACCGCGGCGTCGCGCAACGCGTTCGCGTACGCGTCGGCCTGGTGCTGCACCGCTGCTGCGGTGCGACTCGCGCTGAGGGCCACCGCCTCGGCGGCGGCGGACGCTGCGGCTGCTCGGCTCAGCCGCGCCCGGGCGGCCGCGTCGGCCGCGATCCGGGCGGCCAGGTCGACGGCGGAGCGGGTGGAGATGACCGCCTGGGCGGCCTCGAGGGCCTGCACCTCGCGGGCCAGGGCGACCGCTCGGGCGACCGTGCCGGCGGCGAGCTTGCTGTCCTTGACCGGAGCCGGCGCCGGTCGGACCGGCGGCAGGCCGGTGACGACGGGGACGGCCGGGGCTGCGGGCGGGTTCGGGTGCTCGGTCGGCCAGGGGGACTGCTTCTGCGACCTGACCACCGTCGCCAGGGCGAGGATCTCCGAGCGCAGGAAGCGCCGGTGACCGCCGGGCGTGCGCAGGCAGCTGATCTTGCCGGCCATGGCCCAGCGCGTGACGGTCTTGGGGTCCACGTACAGGATCGCGGCGACGTCGGCGGGGGTGAGGAGAGCGTCGACCTCGAGGGACGAGCTGGTCACGCGGGGAACTCCCTCTCGTCAGAAGCAATGGCTTCGACGCCTAGCCGGAGGCCCGATCCAGTTGGGAGTCGCGTGCGGTGGAACGCCTGCTCCTCGAGGGTAGACCCGAACGGCCGCCCCGGCGCACGAGCGGCGGCGTCTCGCCGTGATCGGTCCCTTTTGGGGTGGTTTCGGCCGGCTCCGCCCGCATCCGGACGGCTACTGGATGCCGCCGCGGACCGAGGTGATGCGGGACGTGTTGAAGCCCAGCCAGTGCATGCGGCCGATGTAGCGGGCGTGCTCGATCTTGATGCAGCGGTCCATGACCACGGTCACGCCGGCGTCGGTGGCGGTCCGGGCGGCGTCGACGTCGATGACGCCGAACTGGCACCACAGCGCGGAGGCACCGATCGCGATGGTCTCGTCGACGATGCCGGGCAGGGCCGACGGCGCGCGGAACACGTTCACGACGTCCACCGGCTCGGGGATGGCCGCGAGGCTGGGATAGCTCGTCTGGCCGAGGATCTCGGTCTCGCGCGGGTTGACCGGGATGACCCGGTAGCCGTGGCGCTGGAGGTAGTAGCCGACGAAGAAGCTGGCCCGCAGCTCGTTCTTGGACAGCCCGACGACGGCGACGGTCCGGGCGGTGTGCAGCACCCGCTGGATCGCGGTGGGGTCCTGGTACGGCGTCAGGTCCACCTGGTCGGGCGCCGCGGCGGGCGCGGTCACCGGGCACCCGCCGGGGCCGCGTGGCCCGCTGCGACGAGCGCGAAGGCCTGCTCGAGGTCCCAGACCAGGTCGCCGACCGACTCGAGCCCGACGGAGAGCCGTACGGTCCCCGCGCCGACACCGCCCGCGGCGAGCTCGTCGTCGCTCAGCTGACGGTGGGTGGTGCTCGCCGGATGGATCACCAGGCTCTTGGCGTCGCCGACGTTGGCCAGGTGCGACCAGAGGGTCAGCGCCCGGATGAGGTCCTGGCCGCCCTCCCGCCCGCCGGCGCAGTCGAACGAGAACACGGCCCCGGCGCCGCGGGGGAGGTACTTCTCCACCAGGGGCCGGTACGGGCTGGTCGGGAGCCCGGCGTAGCGGACGTTGCTCGCCAGCGGGTGGCCCTCGAGGAACTCGGCGACCGCCAGCGCGTTCTGCACGTGCCGGTCCATCCGCAGGCTGAGGGTCTCGAGGCCCTGGAGGAAGAGGAACGCGTTGAACGGGGTCATCGCTGCACCGAGGTCGCGCAGGGTCTCGGCCCGCAGCTTCATCAGGTAGCCGTACGTCCCGAACGTCTCGTGGAACTGCAGGCCGTGGTAGGCGGGCGAGGGGTCGGCGACGACGGGGAAGCGCCCGTTCGACCAGTCGAACGTGCCCGCGTCGACCACGACGCCGCCCAGCGAGGTGCCGTGCCCCCCGATGAACTTGGTGGCCGAGTGGACCACGATGTCGGCGCCCCACTCGATGGGGCGGACGAGGTAGGGGGTGGTGAACGTGCTGTCGACCATCAGCGGCAGGTCGTGCTCGTGCGCGATCGCCGCCACGGTCTCGATGTCGAGCACGTTGCCGGCCGGGTTGCCCACGGTCTCGGCGTAGAACAGCTTGGTGCTCGGCTGCACGGCGTCGCGCCAGGCGTCGGCGTGGTCGGGGTTCACCCAGCTGACCGTGACGTTCATCTTGCGCAGGACGTGCTTGAACTGGTTGACGGTGCCGCCGTAGAGCGCGGAGGACGCGACGACGTGGTCGCCGGGCTCCAGCAGCGTGAACAGCGCGGCGTGCTGGGCGGCGATGCCGCTGGCGAACGCGACCGCGCCGGCGCCGCCCTCGAGGTTGGCGACGCGCTCCTCGAAGACCGCGACGGTCGGGTTCATGATCCGCGAGTACGTGTTCCCGTACTCCTGCAGGTTGAAGTAGGCGGCCGCGGACTCGGGGTCCTCGAAGACGTAGCTCGTCGTCTGGAAGATCGGCACCGCGCGGGCGCCGGTGTTCGGGTCGGGTCGCTGGCCGGCGTGCAGCTGCCGGGTGTCGAAGCCGAAGGCGTGCTCGGCCTCGAGCCGGTCCGTCTCGATGCGGTCCTGCCCGTTGCCGCTGGTGGTGCTCATCAGGTTTCCTCTCCCAGCCGTGCTCGATCCAGGAACGCGCGGATGATCGGCGTCTGCCGCGCCTCCTCGAGGAGGAAGCAGTCGTGGCCGTACGGCGCGTCGATCACGTGGAGCTCCGAGGGCTTGCCGAGGGCGACGAGGGCGTCGTGGACGTCCTTCGACGCGGCCGGCGGGTAGAGCCAGTCGGAGCTGAACGCGATCAGCAGCGTACGTCCGGCGACCGACGCCAGCGCGCGCCGGAGGTCGCCGCCACCGTGGTCGCGGGCGAGGTCGAAGTAGGTCAGCGCCCGCGAGGTGTAGAGGTAGGTGTTGGCGTCGAAGCGTCGCACGAACGAGTCGGCCTGGTGGCGCAGATAGCTCTCCACCTCGTACTCCGGCTCGGTGATCGTGTAGCGGAGCTCGGACCCCTGCTGCAGCCGCCGGCCGAACTTGCCGTCGAGCGCGGGGGCGGACAGGTAGGTGACGTGGCCGACCATCCGGGCGACGCCCATGCCGGCGTCGGGCGCCCGGCCCGTGCCGTGGTAGTGCCCGTCCTGCCACGCCGGGTCGCGCAGGATCGACTCGCGCGCGATCGCGTTCCAGGCCATGCCCTGCGGGCCGAGCGCGTGGGTGCTGGCGATCGAGATCACGGCGTCCACCGCGTCGGGGTGGGTCACGGCCCACTCGAGGGCCTGCATGCCGCCCAGCGAGCCGCCGGCGACGGCGGCGAGCCGGTCGATGCCGAGCACGTCGAGGAACGCGCGCTGGGTCCGGACGAGGTCGGCGACCGTGATCACCGGGAAGTCGGAGCCGTACGGGCGTCCGGTCGTCGGGTCGGTCGACGACGGACCGGTCGTGCCCTTGCAGCCGCCGAGCAGGTTCGTCGAGACGACGAAGAACTGGTCGGTGTCGAAGGCCTTGCCCGGCCCGATCATCCCGTCCCACCAGCCGAGGGCCTTGCCCCGGGTGCCGTCGCGCTCCTCGGCCGCGAAACCGTCGCGCGTGCCCTCGACGGCCCCGTCCGGGGCCTGCCCGGCCGCGTGGGCGTCCCCGCTGAGGGCGTGGCAGACGAGGATGACGTTGTCGCGGGCCGGGGCGAGCGTCCCGTAGGTCTCGTACGCGACGCGTACGCCCGACAGGGTGCGACCGCAGTCGAGGGGCAGCGGCTCCGGCAGATCCAGGTACCGCGTCTCGACCGGGCCGACAGACCCGGGGCCGACCGAGCCGGCGGCAACCAAGGACGCCACGGGGGGAGCGTAGCCGCTGCCGGCAGCGGTATTGTCGACCATCCCGCTGGGGAATAGGCGGGCTCACTGCGAGGGGGATGGCCATGACGGTCACCGACGACAGCAAGACCGCCGACAACGGCGTGAACGTGGAGGCGCTGCTCGGCGCCCGCGAGGTCCTCAAGACGGCGCCCGAGGCGGCTCAGTTCACCTGGCGCGCCTCGTCGACCTGGACCCACGGCGTGCACAGCACGTCGAGCATCGAGAACTACTTCGGGCTCGGCCAGGAGCAGCAGCACAAGAAGAAGACGACCTTCGACATCGACCACCCCGAGGTGTTCGCGGCCCCCGACAACGGCATCACGCCGATCGAGTTCCTGCTCGTGGGCCTCGCCGGGTGCCTCACCGCCGGCGTGGCGTCCGTGGCGCAGAACCGGGGCATCCAGCTCAACTCCGTCGAGGCGACGGTCGAGGGGGAGCACGACATCCGCGGCATCCTCGGCGCCGACCCGGACGTCCGCAACGGCTTCAACGACATCAAGGTCACCTTCCACATCGACGCCGACGCGTCGAAGCAGGAGATCGAGGCCCTCGTGGCCCAGTCGCAGAAGCGCTCGGCCGTCTTCGACGCCCTCACCAACCCGACGAACGTGAGCGTCGAGGTCGCCTGACCCCGAGTCCGCCGAGGGGTCGGGCGGAGAAGGGTTCCGTGAGCTCGTCGAAGGGCTCTGCCCACCCACGCTAAGGAATGCAGCATCGAGCACGTCACCACCGTCGTCGTCGGCGCCGGTCACGCGGGACTGGCGGCGAGCCACCACCTCGCCGCGCGTTCGATCGACCACGTGGTCCTCGAGCGCGGGCAGGTGGCGAACTCCTGGCGCACGGAGCGCTGGGACTCCCTGCGCCTGCTCACGCCCAACTGGTTGAACCGGCTGCCCGACCTGCCCTACGACGGCCCCGACCCGGACGGCTACCTGTCGATGGGTGAGGTCGTCGACCTGGTCGAGCGCTTCGCCGCGGTGGCCGGGGCCCCGGTCCGGACCGAGACCGCGGTGACGTCGGTGCGACGTACGGACCCGGGCTACCGCGTCTCGACCAGCGCCGGCGAGATCGACGCCCGGTCGGTGGTGGTCGCGAGCGGTGCGTTCAACCGGCCCTCGGTGCCGTCGCTCAGCGCCGGCGTCCCCACCTCGGTGCACCAGGTGACGCCGTTCGCCTACCGCAACCCGCTCGACCTGCCCGACGGCGGCGTGCTCGTCGTCGGCGCCTCGGCGTCCGGGGTGCAGCTCGCCGCGGAGCTGGCGCGCTCGGGCCGGCCCGTCACGCTGGCCGTCGGCGAGCACGTCCGGATGCCGCGCACGTACCGCGGTCGCGACGTGCTGTGGTGGATGGACGCGACGGGGGTGTGGGACGAGCGCTACGACCAGGTCGACGACCTGGACCGTGCCCGCCGGCTGCCCTCGCCCCAGCTCGTCGGCACGGGCGCCCGGACGACGCTCGACCTGAACGCGCTGGCCGACCTCGGCGTCGAGCTGGTCGGGCGCCTGGCCATGGTGCGCGACGGGCGGGCCCTGTTCTCCGGCGGCCTGCGCAACGTCTTCGCCCTCGCCGACCTCAAGCTGGAGCGGCTGCTGGACTCGTTCGACGCCTGGGCCGAGCGTTCTGGGCGTGCGGCCGAGGTCGGCCCCCCGGAACGCTTCCCGCCGACCCGCGTCCCCGGCTCGCCGCGCTGGCAGCTGGACCTGTCCGACGGTCAGGTCAGGACAGTCCTCTGGGCGACCGGCGGGCGACCCGACTACGGCTGGCTCGACGTGGACGTGCTCGACGCCAAGGGCCGCCTGCGCCACGACGGCGGCGCGGTCGACAGCCCCGGGCTGTACGCCCTCGGCCTCCCGGTGCTGCGGCGGAGACGTTCCACGTTCCTGCACGGGATCGACGACGACGCCCGAGCGGTCGTCGAGCATCTAGCCCGCGCACTCTGACTCACCAGACGACCATTTTGTTCCCCCGGCGCAATATCCTGGCGGCAAGCCGTACGATCATGAAGGTTCTCGCGCACGTGACCGTCGACCGGGTCTGGACCCGCGTCGCCGTGGCAGTTCTTCGCCTCCAACCCTGAGGGAGTCCCCGGTGCGCAGCTCGTCGGTGGAGGTGGACGCCCTCCTGACTCCCGCGGAGGTCGCGGCCATGCTGTCGGTCGACCCCAAGACGGTGACGCGGTGGGCGGCGGCGGAGAAGGTGAGCTCCATCCGGACGCCCGGCGGTCACCGGCGCTACCTCCGGTCGGAGATCCTGGCCCTGGCCGCGGCGGCCGTCTCCGAGCCCCAGGTGTCGCCGTCGGCGGCCCGCTCAGCGGGTGCTGCGACGGCGCCTCCGGGTCTCGAGGTGCGCACGCGGCGCCCGGCCGAGCCGACCCCGACGAGCAACGTCACGAGCCGGCGGGCCGCGGAGGCGGTCGTGGCCCGGGCCGTGGCCGTCGCCCGGGAGGCGCAGGCGGTCGAGGCCGTGCAGGTCATGATCTCGACGCGCCAGGCCGTCGCCGAGGCTGCCGCCACGACGGCCCGCGCGGCCGAACGGGCGCGCGTCCGCCGGGCGGCGGCGGCCGTGTCCGCAGCCACGGTGGTCGCGGAGAGCGCCGCCAGCGCGGCGGCCGTCCTGCGGACGCAGGCGGCCCTGTCGGCAAACACCCTGAAGGAGGCCGCGGCCCGGGCCGCGCTGATCGTCGAGTCGGCGGGACCCGCCACCGACGACCGCCAGGTGGCGCGTACGGCTCTGCAGGTGGCCGCGGTCATCCAGGCTGCGGCGGTCACGACGGCGCACGAGGCCTCGCAGGCCGCGACGGCCGCGGCCACGGCTGTGGCGGCTGCGGCGGCCGACCTCGCGTTCACGGTCTCGGAGCTGGAGGCCGCCATCGAGAGCGAGGTCGCCGAGGCGGCCGCCGCGGTCCAGACGACGGCCGCGGCGACGGCGCGCCAGGTCGCGGTCAGCACGGCCGCGCGGGCCACCGGCACCGCCCTCGTGGCCCGCGACGCCGTCGTCGCCGCCAGCCTGCTGAACGACGACGAACCGTAGGGGGCGACGCTGCGGGTCGGAGGCGGACAGCCGGCCCAGGCGTTTCCCGGTGAGCGGTGCGGGTAGTGCGTCGGTGCTCCACCCTCCGTCCGACACGTCGGCCCGGTGTGCCGGGAGCCGTCGCGTCCACGACGCACCCAACCCACTTCTCGCTAGGAGAACCCGTGTCCGACGCTGCCACCCGCGGTGTGCCCGCAACCTCTCGTCGCGCGCACGTGCAGACGGCCGCCGTCGTCGTCGCTGTCGTGTTCCTGCTCGTCGGCGTCCTCGGCTTCGTGCCCGGGATCACCACGAGCTACGACACGCTGTCGTTCGCCTCGCACCACTCGGACGCCCGTCTGCTCGGGCTCTTCCAGGTGTCGGTCCTGCACAACCTCGTGCACCTGCTGTTCGGCGTGGCCGGGCTGCTGCTGGCGCGGACGGTCGGCGGAGCCCGCCGCTACCTCGTGATCGGCGGGATCGTCTACCTGGTGCTCTTCGTCTACGGCCTGCTCGTGGACGACATGTCGTCGGCCAACTTCATCCCCGTCAACCTCGCCGACGACGTCTTGCACCTCGTCCTCGGGCTGGGCATGATCGCGCTCGGCGCGGTGCTGACGCGTCGTAGCACCTCGGGCACGGGCGCCACCGTCTAGCTCGCCGGCCTTGACGGTTGTGCATCGACTTCACTGCACAACCGTCAACCCGGGCGTGCTGGAGGTCAGAGCGGGGTGACGTACGCCCCGCTGATGCCGCCGTCGACGAGGAACGTGCTGGCCGTGACGAAGCTCGACTCGTCCGAGGCGAGCCAGAGGACCGCGTCGGCGATCTCGGCGGGCTCGGCGAACCTTCCCATCGGGACGTGCACGAGGCGCCGGGCCGCGCGTTCTGGGTCGGAGGCGAACAGCTCCTGGAGCAGGGGCGTGTTCACGGGGCCCGGGCAGAGCGCGTTCACGCGGACGCCCTTGCGGGCGAACTCGACGCCCAGCTCGCGGCTCATCGAGAGCACCCCGCCCTTGGAGGCGGAGTAGGAGATCTGCGAGGTCGCGGCGCCCATCACCGCGACGAACGACGCGGTGTTGATGATCGAGCCGCGCCCCTGCTCGAGCATGTGCGGCAGTGCGGCCTTGCAGCACAGGAAGACGCTCGTCAGGTTGACCTCCTGCACCCGGCGCCAGGCGTCGAGCCCGGTCACCAGGATCGAGTCGTCGTCGGGCGGGGAGATGCCCGCGTTGTTGAACGCGACGTCGACCGACCCGTACGTGTCCTTCGCCGCGGCGAACAGCGCCTCGACCCCCTCGGGGTCGGTGACGTCGGTCCGCACGAACAGCCCGTCGAGCTCGGCGGCCACCTCCGGCCCGCGCACCTCGTCGAGGTCGCCGACCACCACGTGCGCGCCCTCGCCCGCGAGCCGGCGTGCCGACGCCAGGCCGATGCCCGAGCACCCTCCGGTGACGACCGCCGTACGGCCCTCGACGCGGCCCTCTCGTTCCACCACTGCGTGTTCCCTGCTTTCTGTTCTCGCTGACTAGGCCTGGCTGAAGAAGACGTTCTTGGTCTCGGTGAACGCGTCGGGCGCGTCCGGGCCGAGCTCGCGGCCGAGGCCGGACTGCTTGTAGCCGCCGAACGGCGTCCAGTAGCGGACCGAGGAGTGCGAGTTGACGCTGAGGTTGCCCGACTCGACGGCGCGGGCCACCCGGAGGGCGCGGCCGAGGTCGCGGGTGAAGATCGACCCGGACAGCCCGTAGTCGCTGTCGTTGGCCAGGGCGACGGCCTCCGCCTCGTCGTCGAACCCGAGCACGGCGACGACCGGGCCGAAGACCTCTTCGCGCCACACGGGCTGCTGCGTCGACTCGGCCAGCACGACGGTCGGCGGCACCCAGAAGCCGGGCCCGTCGGGCACGGAACCGGCGAACGCGACCTCCGCGCCCGCCAGGTAGCCCTGCACCCGGGAACGCTGGCCGGCCGAGATCAGCGGGCCCATCTGGGCGTCCTCGCCGGTCGGGTCGGCGACCACGAAGCCGTCGAGCGCACGGGCGAAGCGCTCCAGGAACTCGTCGCGCACCGAGTTCTGCACGAGGATGCGCGACCGTGCACAGCAGTCCTGCCCCGCGTTGTCGAACACCCCGCCCGGCGCTGCGGCGGCCGCGGCGGCCACGTCCGCGTCGGCGAAGACGATGTTCGCGCTCTTGCCGCCGAGCTCGAGCGTGCAGCGCTTCACCTGCTCGGCGCACCCGCGCATGATCTGCTTGCCGACCGCCGTCGACCCGGTGAACGCGACCTTGCGGACCAGCGGGTGCGTCACGAACCGTTCGCCGACGACGGGCCCGCGCCCGGGCAGCACCGTGAAGACGCCTTCCGGGATCCCCGCCTCGAGCGCCAGCTCGGCGAGCCGCAGCGCCGACAGCGGCGTGAGCTCCGCCGGCTTGAGGACGACCGTGCAGCCGGCGGCCAGCGCGGGGGCGAAGCCCCACGACGCGATGAGCATCGGGAAGTTCCAGGGCACGATGAGCCCCACGACGCCCAGCGGCTCGTGGAACGTGACGTCGATCCCGCCCGGCACCGGGATCTGGCGCCCGAAGAGCCGTTCCGGCGAGCCTGCGTAGTAGTCGAGCACCCGGGAGACCTGGTCGGCCTCCCAGCGCGCGTTGCCGATCACGTGCCCGGCGTTGCGCACCTCGAGGTCGGCCAGCTCGTCGACGTGCGCCTCGACGACGCGGGCGAACCGACGCAGCAGCCGCGCCCGGTCGGTCGGCGCGACGTCGCGCCAGGCGGGGAACGCCTCGGCCGCCCGCTCGATCGCCGCGTCGGCCTCCGCCAGCGAGGCCAGACCGACGGTGGTGATGACCTGCTCGGTCGCCGGGTTGACGACGTCCCACGTGTCCGGGGCGGCGCTGTCCAGGGTGGTGCTCACGATCCTCTTCTCACATGCGTTCGAAGCTGCGGCGCAGCTCCCAGTCGGTGACGGCGGCGTCGAACGCGGTCAGCTCGACCTCGGCCATCCGCGTGTAGTGGTCGACGACCTCGTCGCCGAAGCAGGCGCGGGCGACGACGGACGAGCGGAACGCGTCGCGCGCGTCGCGCAGCGTCTGGGGCACCTTCGGCAAGGCTGAGTCCGAGGGTGCGTACGCGTTCCCGACCAGCGCGGGACCGAGCTCCAGGCCCTCGTCGATCCCGTGCAGCCCGCCCGCGATCATCGCCGTGATCGCGAGGTAGGGGTTCACGTCGCCACCGGGGACGCGGTTCTCGAGCCGAGCGCCCTTGCCGTGGCCGACCAGGCGTACGGCGCAGGTGCGGTTGTCCTCGCCCCAGGCGATCGTGGTCGGCGCGAACGACCCGGCGGCGAACCGCTTGTACGAGTTGATGTTCGGCGCGTAGAGCAGCGTGAAGTCCGCCATCGTCGCGAGCAGCCCGGCGATGAAGGACTCGTACGTCTTGGTCCGGCCGCCCTCCGCCCAGAACGTCGTCGAACCGTCCGCGCCGCGCAGCGACAGGTGGATGTGGCAGGAGCTGCCCTCGCGCTCGTTGTACTTGGCCATGAAGGTCAGCGACTGCCCGCGGTTGGCGGCGATCTGCTTGGCCGCGGTCTTGTAGACGGCGTGGTTGTCGGCCGTGGTGAGGGCGTCGGCGTAGAGGAAGCCGATCTCGTGCTGGCCGGGGTTGCACTCGCCCTTGGCCGACTCGACGTCCATGCCCGCCCCGTACATGGCGTTGCGGATCTCGCGCAGCAGCGGCTCGGCCCGGCCGCCGCCCAGGATCGAGTAGTCGACGTTGTACTGGTTGACCGGCACGAGGTCCCGGTAACCCGAGCTCCAGGCGTCCTCGTACGACGTCTGGAAGGCGATGAACTCCAGCTCGGTCCCGGCCAGGGCGACCAGCCCGCGCTCGGCGAGCCGGTCGAGCTGCGTCGTGAGCATCGTGCGCGGCGACTGCGGCACGGGGGAGTGGTCGAGCTGGACGAGGTCGCACTGCACCATCGCGGAGCCGGGCTCGTACGGCAGCCGGCGCAGGGTGGCGAGGTCGAGGGCGAACTCGAGGTCGCCGTAGCCCGACTCCCACGAGGTGAGCGCGTAGCCGTCGACCGTGTTCATCTCGACGTCGACGGCGAGCAGGTAGTTGCAGCCCTCGGTGCCGGACTCGACGACGTGGTCGAGGAAGTACGCGGCGTGCATGCGCTTGCCCTGCAGCCGGCCCTGCATGTCGGTCAGGGCGACGACCACGGTGTCGATCGCGCCGCTCGCGACCTCGGCGCGCAGCGCGTCGACGCTCAGGTAGCGGTCGTTGGGCTGCGCCCTGGTCGTGCTCATCGGTGCTCCTTCGTCCCGCTGATGGATGTCGTCACCGCAGCAACCCTCGCAGCAGCGCGGCGGTGTCGTCGCAGTGCTCCTCCATCGCCCGGCGGGCGCGTCCGGGGTCACGGGCCTCGACGGCCGCGACGATCGTCGCGTGCTGGGCGTTGGAGTGCTCGATGTTCGTCGGCAGCACCGGGATGGCCACCAGCATCTCGTGCACCGCGGCCTGGACCTGGGTGACGGCGTCGACCAGGTACGCCGAACCCGTCAGCGCGGCGAGCGCCAGGTGCAGGCGCGAGTCGGCCTGCCGGTGATCGGCCGAGGTCGCGGCCGCCCGGACCCGGTCGTGGGCCGACCGGACCTCGTCGAGGTCGGTCGCCGAACGGCCCACGGTCGCCGCGACGAAGCAGGCGCCGGGTTCCACGACGCGGCGGAACACCAGGGCGTCGAGCAGCTCGGGGCGACGGGCCGCGGCGGCGTCCGCGTCGGCGCCCGTCCCGCTGCCGGGCGTGGGAGGTTCGCGGTCGACGACCGTCCCGCCCCCGCGGCCCCGGGTGGTGCTGACCATCCCGGCCGTCCGTAGCGCCGCGATCGCCTCCCGCACGGTCGCGCGCGAGACGCCCAGCAGCGCGGCGAGCTCACGCTCCGGCGGGAGCGCGCTCCCGTACGGGTAGACGCCGAGGCGGATCGCCGTGGCCAGGCGTTCGACGCAGCTCTCGAACGTGTGCCGGGGAGCGGCGTGCCGCCCGCTGGGGGCAGGCTCGGGGACGGATCGGCCGCGCGACGAGGCGAGGACGGTCTCGGCGAGGTCGTTCACGCCGGGTCCGACACCTCCGCGGCAGCCGGCTGCTCGGCGTTCGGGTGCCCGTTCATGAAGTTCTTCTTGCCGCTGACCCGCCAGCTGATGAACGCGAACGCCAGCACCACGACGACGGCGACGGGCGCGTAGTTGAACGTGCTGACGTCGACCGGAGCCACCGGGGGCAGCACGAAGAGGACGCAGATGATCACGACCCAGACGACCGCCACCCAGCCGATCGGCGCGCTCCACCGACCGAGGTTCCAGGGCCCGGGGGTGAAGTCGCGGTTCATGCGGCGCAGGAACACCGGGATGACGTAGGCGATGTAGAGCCCGATGACCGCGATCGAGGTGACCGCGAAGTAGGCCGTCGTGCTGACCAGCGCCGGCGAGGCCAGGATGATCGACAGCACCACGCAGAGCCAGATCGAGTTCGTCGGGGTCCCGGTGCGCGGGTTGACCTTGGACCAGACCCGCGAGCCCGGCAGCGCATTGTCGCGGGAGAAGGCGTACGACATCCGGGAGTTGGCCGTGACCGACGCCATGCCGCAGAAGAACTGGGCCACGCAGACGATGAAGAGCAGGAACTTGGCGACGCCGGGGCTGTTCAGGGAGTCCAGGAAGATCTGCGCGGGCGGCAGGCCGGTGGCGGACTCCGAGAGCTTGGCCAGGCCTTCCTCGCTCCGGTCCGTGATCGCGGCGGTGATCGAGTAGAGCAGGATGAAGCCGCCGATGACCGAGACCAGCACGCTGGTGACGATGCCGCGCGGGGCGGCCTTCGCGGCGTTCTTGGTCTCCTCGGCGACGTGGGCCGACGCGTCGTAGCCGGTGTAGGTGTACTGCGCCATCAGCAGACCGAGCAGGAAGACGTACGGCGTGAAGCTCCAGCCGGTCTCGTTGTGGAAGCCGGTCAGCGTCCAGGAGACCGACTGGTGCTGCTCCGGCAGGATCCACAGCGCGGCGACGATGATCAGCACCCCGCCGACGTGCCACCACGCGGAGACGCTGGACAGCAGGCTGACCAGGTCGACGCCGAAGACGTTCAGCAGGGCGTGCACGACGATGATCGCGACGAAGAGCAGGAACGTCCGCGCGGGCGTGGCCTCCACGCCCCAGACGAGGTTCATGAAGGCCATCCATGTGGTGGCGCAGCCGAAGTCGATCGCCGCGGTGACCGCGACCTCGCCGAGGAAGTTGAACCAGCCGGTGAACCAGGCCCACTCGCGCCGGTTGCGCTTGGCCAGCCGCCCGGCCCAGAAGTACAGGCCGCCCGCGGTCGGGTAGCGCGAGCAGACCTCGGCCATCGCGGCGGCGACCGCGAGCACGAGGACCCCGACGATCAGCCAGCCCAGCACCAGGGTCGACGGGCCGCCCGAGCGGAGCGCGATCCCGTACGAGGTGATGCACCCGGCCAGGATCGAGATGATCGAGAACGAGACGGCGAAGTTCGAGAACCCCGACATCCCCCGGTGGAGCTCCTGGGTGTAGCCGAGCTCGGCGAGCGCTCTGGCGTCGTCGTCCAGGGCTGCGTCGACCTGCTTCTCACTGGGCGTGCTCGTCATGGGCAGCTCGTTCCGCGCGGCGGGATGGTGCCGATGATCTTGTCGGAGTTCGCGTACCCGCGTCAATGGTCAGATCTCAGACCATTGGCGTCGACCGCGCGAAGGGCTCCGGTGACGTGACCGGGTGCTGCGCCGTCGAAGGGCCAGGGTGCGGGCCGGCGGCCGCGTGCCGCCCCTTAACCTGACGCGCATGACCGACGACGTCCAGCGATTCCGGGCCGCCCACGTCGTCACACCGGGCGGGGTCCTCGACGACGCGGTGGTCGAGGTGCGGGGCGACCGGATCGCGGCGGTGCACCCCAACGGTGGGGACGTCCGCGCCGAACGGACCGGGGGCTGGGTCGTCCCCGGCTTCGTCGACACCCACGTGCACGGCGGGGGCGGTCACGACTACGCGTCGGCGGACGCCGACGAGATCCTCGCCGCCCGTGACTTCCACGCCCGGAACGGGACGACCACGAGCTTCGCCAGCCTGGTCACGGGGTCGTTGGAGGACCTGGAGACCCAGCTCGGCGTGCTCGCCGACGTCGTCGAGGCCGGTCACCTGGCCGGGGTGCACCTGGAGGGGCCGTTCCTCTCGGTCGAGCAGCCCGGAGCCCACCAGCCCGACCTGCTGCGAGCGCCGGGCCCGACGACGGTGGACCGGCTGGTCGAGGCCGGCCGCGGGCACCTCCGCATGATTACGATCGCGCCCGAGCTGCCCGGCGGGCTGGACGCCGTACGCCGCTTCGTCGCCTCGGGTGTCCGCGTCGCGATCGGGCACACCGCGGCCGACGACGACATGGTCGCCCGGGCGCTGGACGCCGGCGCCGACGTCGGCACCCACGTGTTCAACGCCATGCGTCCCATCCACCACCGCCGGCCGGGCCCCGTCCCGCGGCTCCTGACCGACGCCCGGGTGGCCGCCGAGCTGATCGCCGACGGGTTCCACCTCGACGAGGAGGTGCTCCGGATGGCGCTCGCCGCGGGCGGGCCGGACGGGGTCGTCCTCGTCACCGACGCGATGGTCGCCGCGGGCATGCCCGACGGGGCGTACACGTTGGGCGCCCTGGACGTCCGGGTGACCGACGGGCAGGCCCGCCTCCTGGGCGCCGACGGCACGGCGGGTTCCATCGCCGGCTCGACGCTGACGACGGGGCGGGCGTTCGCGCTCGTCGCGGCGCTGACCGGCGACCTGGCCGCGGCGTCCCGCTTCGCCTCGACCAACGCCGCACGCCACTTCGGGCTCGACGCGGGCACCGTCGAGCCGGGCGGTCCGGCCGACCTGTGCCTGGTCGACGACGAGGGGACGCTGCTGCGGGTCATGCGTCGCGGCGGCTGGATCGAGGCGGCGTGAGCGGGGTGAGCGGTACGAGCCTCACCGACGTCCGCGCGGCGCTCACCGCACCCGACCTGGCGGAGCGGGTGGACGCGCTGGGCTTCACGCCCGAGGACGCGACCGACGTCCTGGCGGCGGCCGTCGCGGTGCTCGACCGACCGGCGGACCTGACCAGGATCGCGACGGCGGCCGGGCGGCTCGTCGACCAGGTCGGCGTCCTGCCGCCGGGTGACGGGACGGCCGTGTGGCGGGGGCTCGAGCCCGACGACGCAGGCGTGCTGCCGATGCTCGCCCTGCTGGTGACCGCGCCCGCCGTGGCGGCGTTCCACGCCTCCCGGGACGTGCCGCCCGAGGTCTCCGCGGCGACGCTCGCCGACCTCGGCGCGCAGGTCCGGGTGCACCGGCTGGTGCACGGCAGCTTCGGGCTCGGCACGCACACCTGGGAGTCCGGCGCCGTCTGGTCCGGCGCGCTCTACCGGCTGGGCCGGCTGCAGTTCGACCTCGAGCGCCAGCCCACCGTCGACGAGACGGGCGAGGAGTGGGTGCTCTCCACCCACATCCCGCGCGGGGACGGGCTCGCACCCGCCGACGTCGACGCCTCGCTCGCCGCCGCCCCCGCCTTCTTCGCCGAACGCTTCCCCCAGCACCCGGCGCAGGACGTCCACTGCCACAGCTGGATGCTCGACCCGCGGCTGCCGGAGCTGCTGCCCGGCTCCAACCTGGCCTCGTTCCAACGGCGCTGGCGGACGTACGGCGAGGCTCTGCCGGGCGACCAGGACGCGCTGTTCTTCGGCTTCGCCCGCCCGGGCCCGTTCGACCCGGAGGCGATCAAGGGCGACGCGAGCGAGGCCGGTGCGATCGAGGCCGAGACGTCGCTGCAGCGGGCCGTCCTGTCGCTGTGGCAGGCCGGCGAGAGCTGGCACGTCCTGAACGGACGGCTCGCGCGGTGAGCCCCGGGGTGGACGTCCTGCCCACGCTCCTCCCCGGGTTCTCGGGCACCGTGCTGCCGGACTGGGTCCGGCAGCGGCTGCGCGAGGGTCTCGGCGGCGTCTGCCTGTTCGCCCGGAACATCGCCGACCACGAGTCGCTGGCGGCGCTGAACGCCGACATCCTCGCGGCCAACCCGCGCGCCGTCATCGCGCTCGACGAGGAGGGCGGTGACGTCACGCGCCTCTTCGCCGACGTCGGCTCGCCCTACCCCGGCAACGCGGTGCTCGGCCGGATGGACGACCTCGACCTGACCGCGGCGGTCGCCGCGGACGTGGGGTGGGCGCTGCGGCGTACGGGCTGCACGCTGACCTTCGCGCCGGACGTGGACGTCAACAACAACCCGGACAACCCGGTGATCGGGGTCCGCAGCTTCGGACCGCGCGCGGAGGTCGTCGCCCGGCACGGGGCCGCGTGGACGCGCGGGGTGCAGGGCACGGGGGTCGGGGCGACGGCGAAGCACTTCCCCGGGCACGGGGACACGGCGACCGACTCGCACCTCGGCCTGCCGGTGGTCGACCGCTCGCTCGACGAGCTGCGCACGCGCGAGCTGGTCCCGTTCGCCGCCGCGGTCGAGGCGGGCGCCGTGGCGGTGATGACCTCGCACCTCCTGCTCCCGCAGGTCGACCCGGCCGCGCCGGCGACGTTCAGCCGCGCGGTCTCCACCGGGCTGCTGCGGGACGAGCTGGGGTTCACGGGCGTGCTCGTCACCGACGCGCTCGACATGGCCGGGGCCTCCCACCCCGGCGGGACGCCGGAGAGCGCCGTCCGCGCGCTGGCCGCCGGCTGCGACCTGCTGTGCCTGGGCAACGACAACACCGACGAGCAGGTCGAGGCGATCGTCGTCGCCGTCCGCGCGGCGGTCGACACCGGCGCGCTGCTGGCCGCGCGCGTCGAGGAGGCGGTCGGCCGCGTGCACGCCATGGCCGACGCCCTGACGGCGGCGCGCGCGGCGCACCCGGTCCCGGCGGTCGTCCCCGACGTGCACCTCGACGACGTCGACGTCAAGGGCACCTTCGACCACGGTTGACGCGCGATCGACTGGCGCGTGCGGGCGCTCGGCGGCTTCAGCGTCGTCCGGCTCGAGGACCGGCCCAACGTCGCCGTCGGCGTCGTCCCGTGGGGTCCCGACCTCAGCGACCACCCCGAGGTGGTCGTCCACCCCGGCGACGCGCTCGACCTCGACGCCCTGGGGACGAGGCCGGTCCTGGTCCTCGGGCGCGACATCCACCGTCACCCCGAGGCCCGGGCGACGGTCGACGGGCTGCGCGCGACCCACGACGTGCTGGTCGTCGACCTGGGCTGGCGGTCCCGCGACCGCGCGTACGCCGACATCGCCACGTTCGGCGCCTCCCGTCGGGTGGGCGAGGCGCTGCGGAGCTGGATCGAGGAGGGCTGAGCCCGGCCGACCGCTAGGGTTCGTGGCGATGGAGATCGTGATCCTGCCCTCGGCGGCCGAGGTCGGCGCGCTGGCCGCCCGGAAGATCGTCCAGCTCGTGCAGCGCTCGCCGCGCGCCGTGCTGGGACTCGCGACCGGTTCCTCGCCCCTGGCCATCTACGCCGCCCTCGCCGCGCACGTGCAGGACGGGACGCTGGACACCAGCGAGGTCTCGGGGTTCGCCCTCGACGAGTACGTCGGGATCCCCGCCGGGCACCCCGAGTCGTACGCGGCCGTGATCCACCGCGAGGTGACCGTCCCGCTGCGCCTCGACCCGGCGCGTGTCCACGTGCCCGACGGTCGGGCGGACGACGTCGAGGCGGCCTGCGAGCGCTACGAGGCGGCGATCCGCACGGCCGGCGGGGTCGACCTGCAGATCCTCGGCATCGGGGCCAACGGGCACGTCGGGTTCAACGAGCCGACCTCGTCCTTCGCCTCGCGGACGCGGATCAAGACCCTGACCGAGCGCACGCGGGCCGACAACGCCAGGTTCTTCGACTCCGCGGGCGACGTCCCGACGCACTGCCTCACGCAGGGCCTTGGCACGATCTCCGACGCCCGCGAGCTGCTGCTCGTGGCGCAGGGACCGCAGAAGGCGGCGGCCATCGCGGCGGCGGTCGAGGGCCCGGTGACGAGCATGTGCCCCGCCTCGATCCTGCAGCACCACCGGCACGCGACCGTCATGGTCGACGAGGAGGCGGCGGCCGACCTGCGGCTGACCGACTACTACCGCTGGACGTACGCCCACAAGCCGGCCTGGCAGCAGCTCTGACCCCTCCCGACCACAGGAAAGTGGTCGCTCCGGCCTGGTTCCGGGCCGAGACCGGCACCGCACCGACCACGTGCTCGGGGGAGGTGGGGCGCGCTAGGCGCTGAGGGCGCCGGCGGGGTCCTGCAGCACCCGCTGCCACACCGCCTCGGCGGCGCCCAGGAGCACCGCGTCGTCACCGAGCTCGGGCAGGGCGAGCCGGACCTGCTCCGCCGGGGCGGCGAGCGCGCCCGCCAGCATGACGCGCTGGACCTCGGCGGCCACCTGGGGGTAGAGCTCACGGAGCAGCCCACCGAGGACGATGAGGCTCGGGTTGAAGATGTTGACGACCGTGGCCAGACCGGCGCCCAGGTGGTGGGCGACGCGGTCGAGCCCGCGCACCTCGACGGGACCGGCGGCGCGCAGCGCGTCGACGAGCGTCCGGCGCGGCACCTCGAGGCCGAGGCCCAGCCCGCCGGCGATCGCGCCGAGGCCGATCTCGGTCTCCCAGCACCCCGTCGAGCCGCACCGGCAGCGGCGCCCGCCCAGGCCACCGACGGCGATGTGCCCGAGCTCGCCCGCGTAGCCTCCGGCGCCGGCGAGCGGCTTGCCGTCGACGATCACCCCGCTGCCGATCCCGACCTCGCCCTCGACGAAGACGACGTCGTCGTGACCGCGGGCCACGCCGCGCAGGTGCTCCGCCAGCGCCCCGGCGTCGCCGTCGTTGACGACCTGGACGCTGGTCGCGGGCAGCCGGTCGGCCAGCAGGCGTCCGAAGGAGACGTCGCGCCACCGGAGGTTCGGCGCGAAACGGACGGCTCCGTCACGGTTGCGAGTCACCCCGGGCACGGCGACACCGAGACCCAGGACGCGTCCGGGCGCGTCCGCGACGAGGCTGGCGACCGCGGCAGCCACCAGGTCCGCCGTGGGCTCGGGAGCAGGATCGGCCAGCAGACGGCTGTCACGCCGCAGCACGGTCCCGCCCAGCCCGACGAGGGCCACCTCGACCTGGTCGACCCGCACCTCGGCGGCGAGCACCTGCACACCGAGCGGGCACGGCCGCACCACGGGGGAGGGCCGCCCGCGGCCCGACGACACCGCCGTCGCGCCGGTCGGGGCCTGGTCGACCGCGCCGAGGCGGGCGAGCTCGGCCACGAGGTCGGCCACGGTGCTCCGGGTCAGCCCGAGCCGGTCGGTCAGCTCGGCCCTGCGCATCGGCCCGTCGAGGTGCAGGTGGCGCAGCAGGACGGCCAGGTTGGTCCGTCGTACGTCGGGCGAGCCGGCGAGCGTCTCGCGGGCGCTCATCGGCTCGTCCGGGATCGTCTAGCGCGTCTCCCCCGACACCTGGACGGCCGGGAGACCGGCCAGGAGTCGAGAGACACGCTCTAGCGCCCGGAGGCCGCGGCTCGTCGGCGCGAGATCGCGTCGACGCTGGCGGCGAGCAGCAGCACCAGGCCGGTGACGATGTACTGGATCTCCGCCCGCTGCGTGATGAGCGGGAGACCGTTCTGGATGACCGCGATCACCAGTCCACCGATGATGGCGTCGATGATCCGGCCCTTGCCGCCGAAGAGCGACGTGCCGCCGATGACGGCTGCGCCGACGGCGAGCAGCAGGGTCGAGGCACCACCCGTGGACGGTGACACCGAGTTCGCCCGCGAGACCAGCAGGATGCCGCCGAAGGCAGCCAGCGCCGAGCTGATCATGAAGCAGGCGATCTTGATCCGGTTGACGTTGATGCCCGCCCGCCGCGCCGCCTCGGCGTTGCCGCCGACGGCGTAGATGTGCTGGCCGAACCGGGTGCGCTTCAGCAGGAAGCTCAGCACGATCACGAACACGACGGCGATCGGCACGATCAGGGGCACGCCCTTGAGGGACTTGATGGCCGGGTTGACCGCCCGCTCCAGGTTGAAGAAGTAGACCAGCAGGCCCAGCAGCACGGCGAGCACCCCGACGCGTAGCGCCGGGATCGCCACCGAGGGGGATGCGAGCCCCGCCCGGGTACGGCGGGCGCGCCCGAGGAGCTCCACGAGGGCCGCGCCCAGGACCACGACGAGCCACATCACCCAGCCGAGGACGGGAGTCATGTTGTTGTTCATCAGCGACAGGACGAAGGGGTCCCGCACGGGGACCGTCCCGCCGGTGCCGATCACCGTCAGCAGCACACCCTGCAGCGCCAGGAAGGCCGACAGCGTGACGACGAACGAGGGGATCCCGAGCCTGGCCACCAGCAGCCCGATCAGGAGCCCGATGACCACCCCGACGACGAGGGCCGCGAGGACCGCGGCGGGCCACGGCCAGCCCTTGAAGGTCAGCAGCACCGCGAGGGTGCCGCCGCTCACCCCGGCCGTGTAGCCGGCCGACAGGTCGATCTCGCCGAGGAGCAGCACGAAGACCAGGCCCATGGCGATGAAGATGACCGCGGCGCTCTGGTTGAGCAGGTTGGCCCAGTTGAGCTTGGTGGCGAACTGGTCGGGCCGCAGGATGGTGAACAGCACGACCAGGAAGACGAACCCGGCGATCGCCGGCAGCGAGCCGACGTCACCACCGCGTACGCGGACGAGGTAGTCGCGCGCTGCGCCGCCCAGGGTTGCCCGCTCGGGCGCGTCCTCGGTCGGCGTGGTGGGCTGCTGGACGGTGGTGCTCATCGCAGCACCTCTCTCTCTGCGGTCATACCGAGCTCACCGCTGCGGCCGGTCGTGATGAGCTCGACGATCTGACCCGTCGTGACGTCGGCCGCGCGCACGGTCGCGACGAGCGACCCGAGGTAGAGCGCGGCGACGGAGTCGGCGACCTGCTTGACGTCGTTCATGTTGTGGGAGATGAGGATCACGGCCAGGCCGCTGTCGGCCAGCCGGCGTACGAGGTTGAGCACCTGCTCGGTCTGGGCCACGCCCAGCGCCGCGGTGGGCTCGTCGAGGATCACGAGCTTGCTGTTCCACAGCACGGCCCGCGCGATGGCGACGGTCTGGCGCTGCCCGCCCGAGAGCCGCGACACCGAGGTGCGGACCGACTTGAGGGTACGCACGGAGAGGCCCTTCAGCGTCTCCTGCGCCCGCCGCTCCATCGTGGTCTCGTCCATGACGATGCCGCTCGTCTCCTCGCGGCCGAGGAACATGTTGTGGACCACGTCGAGGTTGTCGCACAGCGCGAGGTCCTGGTAGACGACCTCGATGCCGAGGTCGCTCGCGGCCTTCGGCGAGGTGACGTTCACCTCCCGGCCCTCGAAGAGGTAGGTGCCGCCGTCGAAGGTGTAGGTGCCGGCGATGCCCTTGACCAGGGTCGACTTGCCGGCGCCGTTGTCACCGACCAGCGCGGTGACCTGGCCGAGGTAGCAGTCGAGGTCGATGCCCTTGAGGACGTCCACCGCCCCGAAGCTCTTGGTGATGCCCCGCAGGCTGAGCAGCGGCTGCTGCCCGTCGCCCTGCGGGCTGACCGTTCCGGTCGTCATCGGTTCTCCTGGATGTCTGGGGTTGTAGAACGGCCCTGGCCGCCCCGCCTCACGAGGAGACGGGGCGGCCAGGGGGTGTGGCTCTGGGTCAGGAGATGCCCGCGGTGGCGCAGGCCTTCTTCAGCGCCGCAGTCGTGCACACCTTGGCGGCGGTGGTGTAGCCGTCGTCGATGACCGCCTTGACGTTGTCCTTGTTGATCGGCTGGGGGTCGAGCAGGATCGCCTTCTTGCTGGTGCCGGCCTTCGGGTCGTCGAAGGTCTGGGTGGCCAGCGCGTCAGCGCCCGCGACGTCGCCCTTGGCCAGCGCGATGCCGAGCTTCGCGGCGGCGTCCGCCTCCTTGGCCACCGCCTTGTAGACGGTGTTGCACTGGGTGCCGAGCAGGATGCGCTGCAGGCCCTCGTCGGTGGCGTCCTGGCCGCTGACCGGGACCTTGCCCTGGAGGCCGTTGCGGGTCAGCACCGAGACCACGGCGCCGCCGAGGCCGTCGTTGGCCGCTGCGACGGCGTCGATCTTGCCGTTCTGCTTGGTGTAGATCTGCTCGAAGAGCTGGCCGCCCGTGTCGTTGTTCCACTCCGGCACGGCCTGGTCGGCGACGACGTTGAAGCCGGCGTCACGGATGACCTTGTCGTAGCCCTGCTTGAACAGCGTGGCGTTGTTGTCGGTCGGAGAGCCGTTCAGCTCGACGACGTTGGCCTTGGTCTTGCCGTCGGCCTTGATGCAGCCGACGAGGCCCTCGCCGATGGCCGTGCCGACCTTGACGTTGTCGAAGGACACGTAGTACTTGGCCCCGCCGCCCAGGTTGGCGCGGTCGTAGTCGATGACCGGGATGCCCGCGTCGGTGGCCTTCTTGATCACAGCGTTGCCCGAGTCGGGGTCGATGCTGGTCATGATGATGGCCTTGTCGCCGGCGCTGATCATGCCGTCGGCGATGGTCTGGAACTGGGTGGCATCGCCCTGGGCGTTCTGGATGTCGACCTGGACGCCCGCGTCGCCGAAGGCCTTGGTGAAGAACGGCCGGTCGGCGTTCTCCCAACGGGCCGAGGACTGGGTGTCGGGCAGGATGACGCCGATCTTGCCGGTGACGGCCGCGGCCGAGCCGGAGGCGGCGGGCTGGGCGTCGGACGAGCCGCCGCCGCAGGCCGAGAGGCTCAGGACTGCCGCAGCGGCAACCGTGCCGATGCCGAGCAGGTGCTTGTTCATGAGGTACGAACCTTTCTCGGGTCGACGATCGGGCCGACCCAGAGTGCGCACCCGCAGGTGCGCTGGATGTGGCCGTCAGATCCGTACGAGCACCGGGCGTCGCGTCGAGCTCTCGACGGACGTGCACAGGAGCCGCGTCGTCTTTGACGGCTTTATGTAGTGCACGAAAACATAACAGCCCGCTGAGGGTCCTGCTCGACGCGAGAATCACGGCTTGATAACCCTTGACGCCGAAACTTCTCCGGGTCGCGCCTGCTGTCGGTTTCCTGGGCTCAGAACGAGGTCGTGCGCGCGAGAACCCCTGCCCGCAACCGCTCGAACGTGGGCAGGTCCACCCCGTGCCCCGTGTGCCGCAGGGCCAGGACGGCTGCGCCGACCAGCCCGTCCGGGACCGCGACGACCGGTGTGGCCCCGGCCGGGGGGACGAGGTCGACGGCGAGAGCCTCGGGAGCGTCGAGGATGCCGCGCACGACCACGCTGCCGCCGACGACGACCGGTCCGGCCAGCTCGGGCACCCGGACCGCGGCGAGCAGGTCGGACAGCGACTGGGACGCGTCGACGACGATCGCGCGGGCGGTCGGGTCGTCCGCGGCCGCCGCGGCGAAGGCCAGCGGTGCGAGCTCGGCGAGGGCGACCGGGCGGCGGGCGTAGACCGCGGACACGACCTGCCGGATCGCTGCGACCCGGCCGACCGGGTCCTCGGGGTCGGCCGTGCGGGTGTCGATCCCCAGCGCCGCGAGCACCACCGGGGTGAGCGCGGTGGGACCGGTCTGCCCGTCCAGCGCGGCGACCACGGCCCGCGCCACCCGCCGGCCGATCCAGAAGCCGCCGCCCGCGTCGCCCAGCAGCCAGCCCCGCCCACCGACCACGGCCGCGAGGTCGCCGTCGACGACCCGCGCGGCGACCGTCCCGGTCCCGGCGATGAGGGCGTAGCCGTCGGGGGAGGGGGTGCCGGAGCAGAACAGCGCGAGCAGGTCGTGCTCGAGCACCACGCGCTGCACCCCGTACGCGGCCAGCCGCTCGGTGACCTGGGTGCGGAAGGCGTCGCTCTGCTCGCCCGCCATCGCGACGACGGCCACGTCGGCCGGGCCGACCCCGGACAGCGCCACCGCGGCCGCGGCACCGACGGCGTCGACGGCCGGGCCGATCCCGGCCGCCGTCGGGTTGCCGGCCGGTCCGCGTCCGTAGCCGAGGACCTCGCCGGCCGGGGTCAGGGCGACCGCGCGGGTGCTGGTGCCACCGGCGTCGAGGGCGAGGAGCGTCACCGGGCGTCCACCACGAGGTTCATGCGGCGATTCTCACCGGTCGCCCGCGGGTGCGGCCTGCGCGGGGGCCGCCGCCCGGGCACTAGCGTCGTCGGGTGCCCTCCGACTCGCTCGCCCTGGTCCCTCGTCCCACCTCCGTGCAGCAGCGGGACGGGTCCTACCGGCTGCCGCCCGACCTGGCCGTCGCCGCGTCCCCCGGCTGGGCCGCCGTGGCCCGCCGGCTGCTCGCCCCCGGCACCGGTCTCGACCTGCCGCTCGCCGCGGACGGCGCCCTCCGTCTGGTCGAGGACGCCGCGCTGGCCGAGGAGGCGTACCGCCTGGAGGTCACCCCCGACGGGATCACGATCACCGCCTCGACGGAACGCGGCCTGAACTGGGGCGTGCAGACGCTGCGCCAGCTGCTCCCGCCGGACGTGCTCCGGGCGGCGCCGAGCGGCGTCGCGCTGACGGTCCCGCTGGTGTCGGTCGCCGACGAGCCGCGCTTCGGCTGGCGCGGCGTGATGGTCGACGTCGGGCGCCACTTCCTGCCGCTCTCCGACCTCTTCCGCGTGGTCGACCTGCTGGCGCTGCACAAGTACAACGTCCTCCACCTGCACCTCACCGAGGACCAGGGCTGGCGCTTCCCCAGCGCCGCGCACCCGCGGCTGCAGACGGTCGCGAGCTGGCGCACCGAGACCCGCAAGCAGTACGACAGCCAGGGCGACGGCACCCCCCACGGCGGCTTCTACACCCTCGACCAGCTGCGCGCGGTCGTCGCGTACGCAGGTCAGCGCGGCCTCGCCGTCGTCCCGGAGATCGACCTGCCCGGGCACGCGCTGGCGCTGCTGGCGGCCTACCCCGAGCTCGGCAACCACCCGGAGACGGGTTACGCCGCGGCCACGTCGTTCGGCGTCTTCGACGAGGTGCTGAACCTGACCGACGAGACGGTCGAGGTCGTCCTCGGCCTCTACGCGGAGCTGCTCGAGGTGTTCCCCAGCCGCTACGTCCACGTCGGCGGCGACGAGGCCCCGCGCACGGAGTGGCTGGCCAGCCCGGCGTCGCAGGCCCTGGCCGCCGAGCGTGGCCTTGCCGACGTCACGCACCTGCAGCGCTGGTTCACCGAGCGGCTGCGCGACTTCCTCGCCGAGCGCGGTCGCCAGCTCGTCGGCTGGGACGAGATCTGCGACGAGGGTCCGCTCGAGGGGGCGGTCGCGATGGCGTGGCGGGGCGCCGAGCACGGGGTTGCCGCCGCCGAGGCCGGGCTGGACGTCGTGATGGCGCCCTTCAGCCACACCTACCTCGACTTCTACCCCGGCGACGGTGACGAGGAGCAGTACGCGATCGGCGGGCTCACCACCACCGAGACGGTCTACGGCTTCGAGCCGCTGGAGGGCCTGACGCCCGAGGCGGGCGCCCACGTGCTCGGGACGCAGTGCCAGCTCTGGACCGAGTACGTGCCGACGATGCGGCGGGCCGAGTACATGCTCTTCCCCCGCGCCTGCGCGCACAGCGAGGTGGCCTGGTCGGACCCGGCGGACCGTTCCTGGGCGGAGTTCCAGCCGCGGCTGGACGGCCACCTCGAGCGGCTCGACGCCCTCGGGGTGAACTTCCGCCCCGAGGCCGGCCCGCACCCCTGGCAGCAGGGCGGCACGGGGACGCTCCGGCGTCCGCCGGAGCAGCCCCGCCGCCGGGCCTACTGACCGGGGGAGCGCGTACCCGCACGGGTCTGAAGGCGCGGGCGCGAGGGGCCGAGCCGTTCGCCGTACGTCCGCACTGGTCTGAAGACGCTGGCGAGGGGTGCCTGTCCTGAGCCCTTCGACAAGCTCAGGACAGGGCTTGGTCGAAGGGCTCAGGGGCGGACGGCCTAGGTGCCCACCTTCTTGAGGTTGAAGATCCAGCCGATCGAGGCGCCCGTCCAGCCGGGAGGCGCGTAGGGGTTCTTCTCGTCCGGGAAGTTCGCCCAGTTGCTCGAGTTGTACTCGTAGAACTCGTTCGGCCGGTACATCAGCGGGATGACGGGGATGCCCTCGCGGTAGATCGCGTCGAGCTTGCCGTAGATCTCCTTGAGCGCGGCGTCGTCGGGTGCCGAACCCACGCTGTCCAGCAGCCCCGCGACGTCCGGGTGCGAGAAGCGGGTGAAGTTCGCGAACGCCGTCTTGCCGATCGGCGCGATGCCCCGGTCGTCCAGGACGTCGCGGAACCGGGTCCACGGGCTGGCCACGCTGACGCCGGACGCGTTCCAGCAGGCGAGCTCGAAGTTGCCGTTCTGGATCATCGTGGTGACCTGCGGCGCCTGCGGGAACTTCGTCTTGACGTCGATCCCGACCGCCTTGCAGGACTTGGCGACGATCTCCAGCGCCGTGTTCCAGTCGCTCCAGCCGGTCGGGGTGATGGCCTCCCAGGGCCCGAGCCGGGTGCCGTCGGGCAGCGAGTAGATCCCGTCGTCGCCCTTCTTGCAGCCCTCGCCCTCGAGGATCGCGACGGCCTTCGCGGGGTCGTACGTCCAGCCCGCGGCGTCGACCGCGGCCTGGTCGAAGTACTTGCCCTCGGCCCCGCTCGGCAGCATGAGGCTCGCCTTGGCGGGGTCGGAGTAGTCCGACATCGCCGTGCTGGCGATGGTGGGGTAGTCGATCGCGTGGGCGATGGCGAGCCGGACCTTGGGGTTGTCGAGCCCCTTCACCGAGCTGTTCACCTCGAGCAGGGGGAGGTTCCCCGCCAGGTAGTACGGCTTGTCCTTGAGCCAGGTGCCGACCGGCTTGCCCTTCTCCCACATCGTCCAGATCTGCGCGGTGAAGGTCTGGGCGGCGTCCAGCTCGCCGGCCTCGAGCTTGAGGTCGGAGTCGTTGTTGCTCTTGAAGATCGGGTGGTTGATCGTCGTCATGGCCGGCGTGCCGAAGACCGCCTTGCCCCAGTAGCCGTCGAAGCGCTTGAGGTTGATCTGGGTCTGGTCGTACTTGTCGAGGGTGAACGGCCCGCTGCCCACCGGCTTGAGGTTGGCGTCGCTCGCCGCCTTGTCACCCAGCGGGGAGAAGACGTGCTGCGGCACGATGAACGCGTTGGCGATGGCGTCCTTGACCGAGCCGGGGTTGAAGGGCTTCTGCTTCATCGTGAAGCGCACCGTGCGGGCGTCGGTGGCCTCGACCGACTCGAGGTAGGTCCACACGCTCGAGTAGTGGACCGTCATCTTCTTGGCCAGCTCGAAGGTGAAGACGACGTCCGCGGCGGTCAGCTCGGTGCCGTCGCTCCAGGTCGTGCCGTCCTGCAGGGGCAGCACCAGGGTCGAGGCGTCGGGCGACTGCAGCTCCTTGGCGAGGCCCGGCTTCAGCGACCCGTCCAGCAGGTCGAAGCGGAGCAGCGTCTCGTAGATCAGCTGCATGTGCCCGACGTTCGTCGGGAAGGCGGGTGTCGCGCCGAGCGGGTTGAAGCTGGTCGGCACCCCGGACTGCACGAAGACGAACAGGGTCTCGCCCGCCGCACCGGCGCGACCGGTGGCGGTGCCTCCCTTGTTGCTGCTGCTGGGCGTCTGGGCGGTCCCGCAGCCGGTGGCGCCCAGACCGAGCGCAGCGACCCCGAGGGCTAGACCAGTTGTACCAAGGAACCGACGTCGCGTCGGCCTGAAGGCGGTGGCGGGGTCGTACGCGGGGTCAAGCGGTTCGCGACTCATGGGTCGTCCCTCCCGAGATGGGGCTCCTGGCGAGCACCTTCGTATGGAGGGGAACGATAGGCCCATGCGGGCCGAACGTGACCCGTGACACACGTCACGTCGGATTGGTCTGAAAATTTACAGATTGGTCACATCTGCTGTGGTGCTGACGTACCCGGTTGTGCCACGGTGTGCGGCAGACCAGAACGACATCGGCGGGGGACGCACCCGCCGCAGGACGTGATCGCCGGGGGCGCCCCGCGAAGGCCTCACGAAGGTGGCTCCATGTCCCTCGACCCCGATCCCTCCGGCAGCACCGCCCGAACCGCCGCCGTCCTCACGGTGCAGGTGGGCGGTCCGAAGCCGTACGAGTGGCTCGGCCGCCAGGTCGTCACCAGCATCTTCAAGGAGCCGGTGACGGGACCGGTGCCGGTGCGCCTGCACAACCTCGCGGGCGACGACCAGTCCGACCGCAAGAGCCACGGCGGCGCGGACAAGGCGGTCTACGCGTACGCCCGCGAGGACCTGGACTGGTGGGAGGCCGAGCTCGGCGGCCCGCTGGCGAACGGTCTGTTCGGGGAGAACCTGACGACCTCCGGGCTCGACCTGACCAACGCCGTCATCGGCCAGACCTTGCGCGTCGGGACGGCGGTGCTGCAGGTCACCGAGCCCCGGACCCCCTGCTGGAAGCTCGGGCTCAAGATGGGCGACCCGGGCTTCCCGCATCGGGCCGCGGCGTCGCGGCGCCCGGGTGTGCTGCTGCGGATCCTGTCCGAGGGCGTGCTGCAGGCCGGCGACGCCGTCACCCTCGACCCGCCACCGGCGCACGGGGTGACCGCCGCCGACATCAACCGGATCTACTACCGGGAGGTGAAGGACCTGTCGGCGATCTTCGACACCCCCGAGCTCGCCGCGCACTGGCGCACCTGGGCCGGGCACCGCACGGTCTGGCACGAGGAGGACACGCGGGTGGGGCGCGACCGCCCCGCGGCGACCGCGGCTGAGACCATCTGACATGGGGAGCAGCTGACATGGGACTGACGCGCTACCTCGGCCGGAGGTTGCTCTGGTTCCTCGGCACCCTCGTCGTGGCCCTGCTGCTCAACTTCTTCCTGCCGCGGCTGATCCCCGGCAACCCGGTCGACTCGATCGTCAGCAACCTCTCCAGGGGCGGCGGGGTCGGCGGCGACCAGCTGCGGATGATCTACGAGAACTACAACCGGGAGTTCGGCCTCGACAAGCCGGTCTGGGAGCAGTTCTTCATCTACCTGAACCACCTCGTGCACGGGGACCTGGGCACGTCCTTCGCGCAGTACCCGGCGTCGGTCAACACCCTCGTCGGCCAGGCCCTGCCGTGGAGCATCGTCCTGCAGGTGCCGGCGATCCTCATCGGCTGGGTCGTCGGCAACGTCCTCGGTGCCGTGGCCGCGTTCCGCGGCGGCTGGTTCGACCGGGGCGCGTTCGTCACGTCGCTCTTCGCGACCTCGATCCCGTACTACTGCCTGGCGATCCTGCTGCTCTTCATCGTCGGCGTGCAGATCGGCATCCTGCCGATCGGCGGCGCGTACTCCTTCGGGCTCACCCCCGAGCTGAGCGTCACGTTCTTCGGCGACGCGATCACCTACTTCTGGCTGCCGTTCTGGTCCCTGGTCGTCGTGTTCATCGGCGGTCAGGCGGTCGGCATGCGCTCGATGGCCATCTACGAGCTCGGCGCGGACTACGTCAACTACGGCCGCGGCCTCGGGTTGAGCGACAACCGGATCACCCGGTACGTCTTCCGCAACGCGATGCTGCCCCAGGTCACCGGGCTGGCCCTGTCGATCAGCGGCCTGGTCGGCGGCGCCCTCGTGACCGAGCTCGTCTTCTCCTACCCCGGCGTCGGGACGCTGCTGTTCAACGCGATCGGGCAGGTCGACTACCCCGTCATCTCGGCCGTCACGCTGATCATCACGATCGCCGTGCTCCTGGCCAACTTCGCCGTCGACATCGTCAACGGCCTGATCGACCCCCGGATCCGTGCCGCACAGGCTGGAGAGCGCTGATGAGGACCGTCCAGATGACCCCCCGCTTCTGGTTCGCGGCCGGGCTGGTGGCGTTCACGCTCGTGGTGGGCCTGATCGGCCCGCTGGTCGTGGCCACCGACCCCGACGCGGTGATCGGCGGGCTCTACAGCAAGCCGGGTGGGAGCCTGCCGATGCTGCTCGGCACCGACAACGAGGGTCAGAGCGTGCTGGCCAACCTGGTCTACGGCACCCGTACGTCGCTGGTCGTCGGCCTGGTCGCGGGGCTGGTCGCGAGCGCGATCGGGCTGACCCTCGGTCTGGTCGCGGGCTACCAGGGCGGCTGGCTCGACGACGTGATCTCCGGGGCCACGAACGTCGCGCTGGCCATCCCCTCCATCGTGCTGGTGATCCTGCTCGGCATCGCGCTCAACAACCGGAGCTCGCTGGCCCTGGCCCTCATCATCGGGGTCACGTCCTGGCCCTGGATGGCCCGGTCGGTCCGGGCGCAGTCCAGCAGCATCCGGGCCCGCGAGCACATCGACGTGGCGCGGCTGTCCGGGGCCTCCTGGGTCTCGATCCTGGCCCGCGACGTGCTTCCCTACCTGCTCAGCTACGTCGTGATGGCCTTCGTCCTGCAGGTGTCCGGCGCGATCCTGGCCGAGGCGGCGCTGAGCCTGCTGGGCCTCGGGCCGTCCGGGACGACGAGCCTGGGGATGATGCTCTACTGGGCGCTGCAGTGGGGCTCGGTCCGCACCGGGGCCTGGTGGGCGTTCCTCCCGCCGACCGTGATGCTCACGCTGATCGCCTTCTCGCTGCTGCTCCTGCAGTCCAGCCTCGACGAGGTGTTCAACCCGCGGCTGCGGCGCGGCCGGCTGGCGAAGGGTGGCCGCGGGCGCCTGGCGTCCGCCCCGGTGGCCGCGCCGACCCCCGTCGGAGCCGTGGGCATCGTCGAGGCCCCGGTCGCCCTGAGCACCGAGGCGCGGTCATGAGCCGCCTGCTCGACGCCGAGCACCTCCGCGCCGCCTACCGCACACCCGACGGCCGCCAGGTCTTCGCCGTGGACGACGTGAGCGTCCACATCGACGAGGGCGAGGTGCTGGGCATCGCCGGGGAGTCGGGCTGCGGCAAGTCGACGCTCGGCGCGATCCTGTCGCTGACCACCCGTCCGCCGCTCCACGTCGAGGGCGGCACCCTCGTGATCGACGGGCAGAGCCACGAGCTCGGTGCGCGCAGCCGGATCCCGCGCACCTGGCGGGGCTCGGTCGTCTCGCTGCTGCCGCAGGGCGCGATGAGCTCGATCAGCCCGACCCTGCGCGTGCGCGACCTCGTGGTGGACGTCGTCCGTGCGCACGACCGCAGCGTCAAGCCGGCCGAGGCCATCGACCGGGCCCGGGACCGGCTGAGCTCGCTCGACCTGCCCGTCCGCGTGCTCGACTCCTACCCCCACCAGCTCTCGGGGGGCATGAAGCAGCGCACGGTCACCGTCATCTCGACCCTGCTGAACCCGCGGCTCCTGATCGCCGACGAGCCCACGTCCGCCCTCGACGTGTCGTCGCAGAAGGCGTTGATCGAGATGCTCCTGCACATGCTGGAGCAGAAGATCATGGGCGGGGTCGTGTTCGTGACGCACGACCTGCCGGTGCTGCGTACGGTCAGCGACCGGATCGCGATCATGTACGCGGGCAAGATCGCCGAGGTGGGGGACGCGGACTCGATCACCGACGAGCCGCGCCACCCGTACTCGGCCGCCCTGCTCGGCGCCGTGCTGGTGCCCGAGCCGCGCTACCGCACCATGCGCGTGCACGGCATCCCCGGCTCGCCACCGAGCCTGGCCAGCCCGCCGTCGGGCTGCCGGTTCCACCCGCGCTGCGGTGTCGCGTACGCCGAGTGCGCGACCGAGGAGCCGCCGCACGTCGGCGACGACCTGCACTACGCCCGGTGCTTCTGGGCGGCGAAGCACCCGGGCCAGGCGGTCCCCGTCGACGCCGTCGCCGCGGAGAGCCTCGCCGAGTCCGACCCGGTGACCGCTCGGGCGGACGCGGGGGAGCTGCCGGTATGAGCGACGTCTTCGTGGCGCAGGACGTGTCGAAGACCTTCGGGCACGGCAGGGACGCCGTGCACGCGGTCCGTGACGTGTCGTTCGCCCTCGCCGAGAACGAGGTCGTCACGGTCGTGGGGGAGAGCGGGTCGGGCAAGTCGACGCTGGCCCGGATGGTGCTGGGGCTGACGCCGGTGACGTCGGGCTCGCTGACCTTCCGCGGCACGGACGTGACGAAGATGGGCGGACGGGCCCGCACCACCTACTGGAAGGACGTGCAGGCCGTCTTCCAGGACCCGTTCTCGTCGTTCAACCAGTTCTTCACGGTGCGCCGGCTGCTCGCCCGGTCGAGCCGGCTGCTGGACCGGGCGGTCGGTCAGGAGCGGCTGGAGGAGGCGCTCGGCCACGTCGGTCTCGATCCGGCCGACGTGCTCGACCGCTTCCCGCACGAGCTGTCCGGCGGGCAGCGCCAGCGGGTGATGATCGCGCGCGCCCTGATGATGCGGCCCAAGCTGCTGGTCGCCGACGAAGCCACCTCCATGCTCGACGCGTCGCTGCGGGTCAACGTGCTGAACGTGCTGACCGACCTGCGCGACCAGCTCGGCATGACCGTCCTGTTCATCACCCACGACATCGGGCAGGCCTGCTACGTCGCCGACCGGGTGCTGGTGATGGAGCACGGCGTGATGGTCGAGCAGGGCCCCGCCGAGGACGTCATCTTCGCCCCGCGGCACGAGTACACGCGCCGGCTGCTGAGCGACGTCCCCACGCTGCACGAGACGCCGACGGTGCCAGCCGGGTCAGCGGGCCCGGAAGAGGTCGGCCTGGAAGCGGTAGGAGTCCCCCCGGTAGTGCGTGAGCCCCAGCAGGACCGGCCGGCCTGAGTCGACGTAGCCGACCTCCTGCCCGACGAGCACCGGCCAGCCGACCGTGACCCCGAGCAGCCCGGCGAGGCGGCGGTCGGCGACCTCCGCGCGGACGGCGTACGCGGAACGCTCGATCCGGACGCCGCAGCAGGCCTCGAGCCGGGCGTAGAGGGACTGGTCCTCGAGGTCGACGCCGACCAGGCCGCCGGCCACACCGAGCGGGAGGACGGCCGCGTCGAGGGCGATGACGGTCTCGTCCATCCCGCGGACGCGGACGATCTCGAGCACGTCGGCGGCCGGGGCGATCCGGAGCTGCTCGGCCTCGTCCAGCGTGGCGGGACGGGTCTCGAACCCGATCACGTGCGCCGTGGCCCGCAGCCCGCGCGCCCGCGCCATCTCGCTGAAGGTCTGCAGCACGCTGGGCGGCTCGCCGACGACGTGCGGTGCGACGTACCAGCCGCTGCCGAGGACGCTCTCCAGCAGGCCCTCCTCGGAGAGCCGCTGCAGGGCGTTGCGCAGGGTCGCGCGGGACACGCCGAACTGCGCGGCGAGGGTCCGTTCCGCGGGCAGCCGGGAACCGGCCTCGAAGACCCCGTGCCGGACGGCGTGCGCGAGCGAGCGGTAGGTCTGGCCGGACGCGCCCGTCTCCTGCACGGCCCCACGGTAACGAAGGAGCGGCGCCGCTCAGACGCCGGCGAACGACCCGACGCCGAACCGGGCCACGCTCGCGCGGCCCTCGAGGGCGTCCGCGGCGAGCTCGCCCAGCAGCGGGGCGAACTTCGCCCCGTGGCCCGAGCACGGGGACAGCACGAGCAGGCCGTCGACGCCGTCGATCACGAAGTCCTCCGACGGGGTCGAGGTGAACAGGCAGGTCGCCTCGGCGTACGGCTCCGGGACCAGGCCGGGCAGGCGCCGGCGGACGTGGTCGACGACGCGGCCCCGGTTCGCCGGGTCGACCCGGCCGTCCTGCGCGGCCGCCGAGGGGAGCACACGGCCGCCGGCGTACTCGGCGACCTTCTGCCCCCGGCCGCCGGCGTCGCGTCCGCCCGGGAGGCTGTAGGTCGAGATGGCCGGGCTCTTGTGGATGAAGGTCGGCCACCCGGCCCCGGCCGACCCGCCCGGTCCGGCGTCGCGGTAGGGGAAGTGGAAGATCTGCTCCTGCCGCACCGTGAACGTCGGCAGCGCGCGGACGAAGTCCGGCGGGAGCGGCAGGTCGGCGAGCAGGGCCGGCAGCCAGCCGCCGGCGGAGACGACCACGTGCCCGGCGTCGAGCACGTCGCCGTCGGTGGAGGTCAGGCGGAAGCCCCGGCCCGCGCGCTCGACCTTGGCCACGTCCCAGCCTGTCTTCAGCCGGGCGCCGTGCCGCCGGGCCAGGGCGAGCTGGGCGAGCACGGTGGACTGGGCGTCCAGGACGCCCGCGCCGCCGTGCCAGAGCGCGTCGGTGTCCACCTCGATCCCCGGCCAGCGGTCGCGGACCTGGTCCGCGGTGAGGATCTCGTGCGGGACTCTGACGCCGGCCAGGACGCGGGCGAGCGCCGGAGGGTCGCGCAGCACGCCGAAGTCGAGCGCGTCGGTCGGCGTGATCAGCCGCTGACCGGTGACCTGCTCCAGCTCGTCCCAGTGGCGGCGGGCCCGCACGACCAGCGCGGCGTAGAAGGGGTCGGCGTAGGCGTAGCGGAAGATCCGGGCCGACCCGTGCGAGCTGCCGTCGGGCGTCGCCGGCAGCGCGCGCTCGAGCACCGTGACCTCGTGGCCGCGGCGGGCGAGCGCCCAGGCCGTCGACGAGCCGGCCAGCCCGGCCCCCACCACCACGTACCTGGACGCGCTCACGCCGCGCCTCCCCTCGCCGTCAGGTTGTTCATCAAGCAGAAACCTTGTTGCACCTTAGTGGACCTGGGTGGTGGTCCTGCGGTACCGGCTCAGGCGCTTTACCGGCCCGCAACACGACCGACACGACTCCTGCGTCTACCGCTGATAGACATCAGTTCTTCTCGGTAGACCATCGAGAGCACCCGCACCACGAGGAGCGAGAACGTGACGCTGAGCCCCAGCATCGAGTCCGTGCGGCCGGCGGCGGTCGCCGAGCCCGCGGCCGGTACGCAGTCGCTGGCGTCGATGGCCCGGGCCGACGGGGTGCGCTTCCTGCTCGCGACCTTCACGACCCTGACCGGCAAGCCGTGCTCCAAGCTCGTGCCGGTCGCGGCGGCGGACCAGCTCGAGGGCGAGGGGGTCGGGTTCGCCGGCTACGCCGCCGGAGCGATGGGCCAGCAGCCGCGGGACCCCGACGTCGTCGTGCGCCCCGACCTCTCCAGCTACGCCCCGCTGCACGCGGTCCGCGCGGGGCTCGCGATGGTCCACTGCGACCCCTGGGTCGAGGGCGAGCCGTACGCGTACGCACCGCGGGTGATCCTCGGGGAGCAGGTCCGGCGGGCGAAGGCCCAGGGGCTGGCGCTCTCGGTCGGGGCCGAGGTCGAGTACTTCCTCGTGACTCGCGGGGCGGGCGGCGCCCTGCAGGTGGCCGACGGCCGCGACGACGCCGCCCAGCCCTGCTACGACGCCCGCGGGCTGACCCGGATGTACGAGCACCTCAGCGCCGTCTCGGACGTGATGGACGACCTGGGCTGGGGCCCGTACGCCAGCGACCACGAGGACGGCAACGGTCAGTTCGAGCAGAACTTCCACCACGCGGACGCCCTGACCACCGCAGACCGGGTGGTGACCCTCCGCTACGTGATCCAGATGCTCGCCGAGCAGCGGGGCATGACGGCCACGTTCATGCCCAAGCCCTTCACCGACCGGACCGGCAGCGGCCTGCACCTGCACCTCTCGCTGTGGGAGGACGGGCGCCCCCGCTTCCCCGCCGCCGGCGCGCCCGACCCGTACGGGCTGGGGCTCTCGCCGCTCGGCTACTCCTTCGTGGCCGGCCTGCTCGAGCACGCACCGGCGCTGCACGCCCTGGTCACGCCCACGGTCAACTCGTTCAAGCGGACCGGGGCCACGAGCACCGCGTCGGGCGCCACGTGGGCCCCGCGCCGCGCGACCTACGGCGGCAACGACCGGACGCACCTGGTGCGGGTGCCCGACGACCAGCGCGTCGAGCTGCGTGGCGGCGACGGTTCCGCCAGCTCGCACCTCGCGATCGCCGGCTCGCTCGGTGCGGGCCTGGACGGCGTGGTCCGCACCCTGGACCCCGGCACGCCGGGCGCGGCCGACCCGGGTGCCCCCGGTGACCGGGCGGCGCTGCCGCGGACCCTGCTCGACGCGGTGCACGCGCTCGAGGGCGACGACGTGGTCCGCGGCGTGCTCGACGGCGTCGACGCCACCGCCGGGGTCTCCGCCTACTACGCCGCGCTCAAGCGCGACGAGTTCTACGCCTGGCACGACACCGTGAGCGCGTGGGAGATCGACCGCTACCTCACCTCGGTCTGACGCATCTTCTACTCAAGTGAGACTAGGTATAGTGCCGTGAAACACCCGCCGACCCTCGGAGGCGTCTGATGTGTGGCATCGCCGGTCTGCACCTGCGCGACCCCGCGCTCCATCCCCGGCTCGGCACCCTGCTGCAGGGCATGCTCTGCCAGGCCGCCGAGCGCGGGACCGACGCCGCCGGGATCGGGATCTACGGCGACCCCGGCCTCACGCCGCCCGGGCGGGCCACGGTCTGCGTGCTCGACGACGGGTCCGACACCGACCTGGACACCGTCGCGCTGCCGGCCCTGATCGAGGCGGGCCCGTACGACGTCTCGGCCGTGGAGTTCCGCCGGGCCGGCCCGACGACCGTCCTCACGGCGGTCGCGACCCCCGACGCCCTCGAGGCCGCGGTCCGCGCCGCCCGGCCCGGCGTCGTGGTCATCAGCCGCGGCAACTCCCTCGCCGTCCTCAAGGGGACGGGCGACCCGGTGGCGCTCGCGACGAGCTTCGACCTGGCGTCGGTGAGCGGCTACCAGGGGGTGGCGCACACCCGGATGGCCACCGAGTCCGCGGTCACGCCGACGGGCAGCCACCCCTACTCTGTCGGCCCGGACCAGTGCCTGGTCCACAACGGGTCGTTCGCCAACCACGCGACCATCCGTCGCGAGCTGCAGGCCGACGGCGTCGTCTTCGACTCCGAGAACGACACCGAGGTCGGTGCGCGCTTCGTCGCCCGGCAGCTCGCCGAGGGTGCCGACGTCGACAAGGCGCTGCGCCTGCTCTGCGAGCGGTTCGACGGCTTCTACACCCTGCTCGTGGCCACCCGGGACTCGTTCGCCGTGGTGCGCGACGCGATCGCCTGCAAGCCGGCCATCGTCGCCGAGACCGATGCCTGGGTCGCGGTGGCCTCGGAGTACCGCTACCTGACGGGCCTGCCCGGCGTCGAGTCGGCCCGCATCTTCGAGCCCGAGCCGGAAGTGGTGTACGCGTGGGAACGCTGACCCAGCCCCAGACGGATGCCCAGCCCCAGACCGCGACCACCGTCGTCGACCTCGCCGTCTCCTCGGTGCGCGAGCTCAACCGGACGCTGCACGGCGTCCCCCGCGATGCGGCGCCGTCGACCTGGCGGGTGCTGAACCCGGCCGGACGGCACAGCCTGGCGGTCGGGCTCGACCGGGACCTGCACGTCGAGATCGAGGGGCACGCCGGCTACTACTGCGCCGGGATGAACCAGCGGGCCACGGTCGACGTCCGCGGCAACGCCGGCGTCGGGGTCGCGGAGAACATGATGTCGGGCCGCGTGCACGTGCACGGCGACGCGTCGCAGGCGGCCGGGGCCACGGCGCACGGCGGGCTGCTCGTCGTCGACGGCAGCGCGTCGGCCCGGTGCGGCATCTCGATGAAGGGCGTGGACGTCGTGGTCGGCGGGAATGTCGGCCACAGCAGCGCCTTCATGGCCCAGGCGGGTCGGCTGGTGGTCTGCGGCGACGCGGGCCACGGCCTCGGCGACTCCCTCTACGAGGCCCGGATCTACGTGCAGGGCTCCGTACGGTCCCTCGGCGCGGACTGCGTCGAGAAGCCCGTACGGCCGGAGCACCTCGCCGAGCTGGGTGCACTGCTCGCCCTGGCTGGCCGCGACGACGACCCGGCCGGGTTCCGTCGCTACGGGTCGGCCCGCACGCTCTACAACTTCCACCCCGACAACGCCGACGCGTACTGACCGCCGACGCGCGCTGATCCAGGAGCTCCCATGACCGACGACCCCGGTGCCGCCGCGCCCCGCCCGGACCCCGCGCTGCGCGAGTCCGCCACCTTCGACCGCGCCACCATCGCCGCGATCCAGACCGCGGCCCGGACCGGCATCTACGACATCCGCGGCGGCGGTGCCAAGCGTCGGGTGCCGCACTTCGACGACCTGCTCTTCCTCGGGGCGAGCATGTCCCGCTACCCGCTCGAGGGCTACCGCGAACGCTGCGACACCGACGTGGTCCTCGGCGCGCGCCACGCCACCTACCCGCTGCACCTGTCCACGCCGGTGACCATCGCCGGGATGAGCTTCGGCGCGCTGTCGGGCCCGGCCAAGGAGGCCCTGGGCCGCGGGGCCAGCGAGGTCGGCACCTCCACCACGACCGGGGACGGCGGGATGACGGAGGAGGAGCGCGGTCAGTCGAAGTACCTCGTCTACCAGTACCTCCCGTCGCGCTACGGCATGAACCCCGACCACCTGCGCGCCGCCGACGCCATCGAGGTGGTGCTGGGCCAGGGCGCCAAGCCCGGCGGCGGCGGGATGCTGCTCGGCCAGAAGATCAGCGAGCGCGTCGCCGACATGCGCACCCTGCCGCAGGGGGTCGACCAGCGCTCGGCGTCGCGCCACCCGGACTGGACCGGGCCCGACGACCTGTCGATCAAGATCGGTGAGCTGCGCGAGATCACCGACTGGGAGAAGCCGATCTTCGTCAAGGTCGGCGCCACCCGGACCTACTACGACGTGCAGCTGGCGGTGAAGGCCGGCGCGGACGTGGTCGTCGTCGACGGGATGCAGGGCGGGACCGCGGCGACCCAGGACGTCTTCATCGAGCACGTCGGCATCCCGACCCTGGCCGCGATCCCGCAGGCGGTGCAGGCGCTGCAGGAGATGGGCGAGCACCGCCGGGTCCAGCTCGTCGTCTCCGGCGGCGTGCGGAACGGGGCGGACATGGCCAAGTGCCTGGCGCTCGGCGCCGACGCGGTCTCGATCGGGACCGCGGCCCTGATCGCCCTCGGTGACAACGACCCGGCGCTCGACGCCGAGTACCGCGCGCTCGGCTCGGCCGCGGGCTACTACGACGACTGGCAGGCCGGGCGGGACCCGGCCGGCATCACGACGCAGGACCCCGAGCTGGCGGCAAGGCTCGACCCGGTCGCGGCCGGTCACCGGCTCGCCAACTACCTGCGGGTGATGACGATGGAGGCGCAGATCATCGCCCGGGCGTGCGGCAAGGCGCACCTGCTGCACCTGGAGCCCGAGGACCTGGTCGCGCTCACGATCGAGGCCGCCGCCATGTCGCGGCGTCCGCTGGCCGGGACCTCCTGGGTCCCCGGCCAGGCATGATGAGGCCGTGAGCCCGGACCCCGCCGACGTCGGAACCGGCTCGCCCGAGCGCGAGGTCGTACGCCGCGCCCCCGGCCCGGACGGCGGTGAGCTGGAACGGGTCATCGCCGGCCAGGTCCGGGCCTACCGGGTCGCCGCCGGCGTGTCCGTGGCCGAGATGGCCGACCGGGTCGGCATCTCCAAGGCGATGCTGTCCAAGATCGAGAACGCCCAGACCTCGTGCAGCCTGACCACCCTGGCGCGCCTCGCCTCCGGGTTGCAGGTCCCGGTGACGGCTCTGTTCCGCGGGGTCGACGCCGAGCGCGAGGCCGTCTTCGTGCCCGCGGGCCACGGTGCGCAGATCGTGCGCCGCGGGTCGCACCAGGGCCACCTGTACGAGCTCCTCGGCGCGCTGCGCGGACCGCACAAGCGGATGGAGGCGGTGCTCGTCACCCTCACCGAGGCCAGCGAGGTCTTCCCGCTCTTCCAGCACCCCGGCACCGAGCTGCTCTACATGCTCAGCGGGGAGATGGTGTACGGCCACGGCGAGGCCCGCTACACGATGCGGGCCGGCGACGCCCTCCAGTTCGACGGCGAGGGTGCCCACGGCCCGGAGTCGCTGGCCGTGCTGCCGGCCCGCTTCCTGTCCGTGACCGCGTACGGCGACCACGGCTGACGCAGCAGCGTAAGCGGCAGGGCCACCCGGCGACGGGCGTTGCGGTTGTGTTGCGGTCTCGTGCCGACCTGGCCAGGTGGTTGCCCAACCCTGAACAGACGGTTAACGTGAGAGCGAATTTCACGTCTCGGGGAAGTTGGCGATACTCATTCTCACGTCGGAACGCGCTGCGCAGACGCGCGAGCAGTCGCCTGCGGTCGTCGACCGTATCAAGGCGCTGCAGCCCGACATGCCCGCCGCGCTCGCCCGCGTGGCCGACTACCTGCTGCTGCACCCGCAGGCGCCGCTGACCCTCTCCATCGGCGAGCTGGCCGAGCACGCCGGGACGTCGGCGGCCTCGGTGACCCGCTTCGCCCGGCTGGTCGGCTACGCCGGCTACGTCGAGCTGCGGGTCGGGATCGCCACCGACGTCGGCCGCAGCACCGCCCGGGAGTCCTGGGCCAACGAGATCGGCCGCGAGTTCGGACCCGACGACACCCCCGAGGAGCTGCTCGCGCGCCTCATCGGCAGCCACACCAAGTCGCTGCGCGAGGCGACGTCGGCCATCGACCTCGGCGTGATGAGCGAGGTCTCCGGCCGGATCGCGCGGAGCCGGCAGGTCGACGTGTACGGCGTCGGCGGCAGCGCGATGCTGGCCGAGGAGCTCCAGGGCCGGCTCTACCGCGTCGGGGTGACCGCCTTCGCCTGGGCGGACGCCCACCTCGGCCTGGTGAGCGCGGCGATCCAGGACGCCGCGACCGTCGCCATCGGCATCTCGACGACCGGGCGTACGGAGGAGACCATCGAGATGCTGACGGAGGCCGGCCGCGCCGGCGCCTTCACCGTCGCCATCACGAACAACCCCGGCTCCCCGTTGGACGAGCTGGCCGACCGCAGCATCGTCACCTCGGTCTACGAGCGCGCGCTGCAGCCCGACGACCTGTCGGCCAAGCACGGCCAGCTGCTCGTGCTCGACCTGCTCTACCTCCTCGTCGCCCAGGAGGATTTCGACCGCTCGAGCGACAAGCTCGCGGCCTCCGCCCTGGCCGTCGCCTCTCACCGCCGCCCGCGACGTTCCGCGGCACGGGCCGCCCCCACCCCCGACCCCGTGCGGGCGCCCGGATGACCGCGCCGCCCCACGACCCCCGACCACCGAGACCACTCGAACGAACGAAGCAAGGAACCCGATGGACTTCCCCCAGGCCGTGAACGACTTCGCCACGCAGGTGAACGACCGGCTCGCCCGCCTCACCGCGCTCGCCGCCGACGGCGGGATCGACGCCGCGGTGGAGCTGATGACGGCCACGATCGAGTCCGGCGGCGTGATCCACGCCTTCGGGACGGGCCACTCCGAAGCCTTCGCCATGGAGATCGCCGGACGCGCGGGCGGGCTGATCCCCACGAACAAGATCGCCCTGCGCGACCTCGTCCTGCGCGGCAGCCTGACCACCGACGACCTCGGCGGCTCCGGTCTCGAGCGCAACCCGGCCGTGGTCGAGGAGCTCTGGGAGCTCTCCGGCATCCGCACCGGCGACCTGCTGATGATCGCGTCCAACTCGGGCGTGAACGGCTCGATCGTCGGCCTGGCGCTGCTGGCCCGCGACCACGGCATCCCCGTCGTCGCCGTCACCTCGCTGGAGCACACGATGGCCGTGCAGCCCAAGCACCCGAGCGGCCAACGGCTGTCCGACGTCGCCGTCGTCGTGCTCGACAACCTCGCCCCGTACGGCGACGCCACGCTCACCCTGAGCGGCGGCGTCCCGGTCGGAGCGGTCTCCTCGATCACGGCCGCGTACCTCGCGCAGCTGCTGACCATCGGCGTCTCGGAACGCATCTCCGCCGACGGGCGTCGCCCCCCGCTCTACCTCTCCGCGAACATCCCCGGCGGCGACGAGCACAACTCCGCCCTCGAGCAGCAGTACGCCGGCCGCATCCACCGCGGCACCTGAGCCAGCCCCACCCTCTCGACCCAGCACCCTCTCGACCCAGCACCAGCCGACCACACCACCACGCACCTCGGAGGACCCACACCATGAAGCAGACCCACTCGTCCCTGCGCTCGTTCGACAGGCGCGACTTCCTGCGTGGCGGGCTGGCCGCCGCCGCCCTCGCGGCGACCAGCGGGCTCGCCGGCTGCGCCACCTCGGGCACCGGCCCGGCCCCCGCGGCGAGCTCCGCGGCCGGTCCGACCAGCGCCGAGAACCCGTTCGGCCTGGCGGCGAACAGCTCCACCGAGGCCGTGATCTTCAAGGGCGGCTACGGCATCGACTACGCCGACTTCGCGGGCAAGGCGATGCAGACCAAGCAGGCCGGCTCGACGGTTAAGGTCACCCCGGCCACGAACATCGCCCAGACCCTGCAGCCGCGTTTCGTCGCCGGCAACCCGCCGGACGTCATCGACAACTCCGGCGCCGGGCTGATCGCCATCAACACGATCCGCGACCAGCTGGCCGACCTGACCGACGTGATCAACGCCAACAACTACGAGGGCACCAAGATCGCCGACACCCTCTACCCGGGCGTGACCGCGCCGGGCACGTTCGACGGCAAGTTCGTCCAGCTCAACTACGTCCTCACCGTCTACGCCCTCTGGTACTCCGCCTCGTTGTTCGAGTCGGAGGGCTGGACCGTCCCCAAGACGTACGACGAGATGTACGAGCTCGGCGGCAAGGCCAAGGCCAAGGGCAAGTACCTGCTCGGCTGGGGCAAGGAGGCCGCCACCTACTACCAGACGATGGCGATCGCCTCCGCGATCAAGCAGGGCGGCGACGAGGTCCGGCTCGCGCTGGAGAACCTCAAGCCCGACGCCTGGTCGATGCAGCCGATCCAGGACGTCTTCAACGGCTTCAAGAAGATCATCGACGCCGGCTACGTCAAGAAGGGTGGCGCGGGCACGCAGTTCACCGCCGCCCAGGCGCAGTGGAGCAACGACCAGGACTTCCTGCTCTACCCCTCGGGCAGCTGGATCGAGAACGAGATGAAGACGCAGACCAAGAGCGACTTCAAGATGACCGGCGCGCCCGAGCCGACGGTCACGAGCAGCTCGTCGATGCCGTGGGAGGCGCTGCACTCGACGGCGGGCGAGGGCTACGTCGTGCCGGCCCAGGCCAAGAACCTCGCCGGCGGCAAGGAGTTCCTCCGGGCGATGCTCTCCAAGGACGCGGCGACCAACTTCGCCAAGACCACCTTCAGCTCCAGCATCGTCAAGGGTCTGATCCCCGAGGACGGCTTCGGCTCGACCGCGCTGCAGTCGCAGGTCAAGATGCTCGACGCGGCCGCCGCGAACATCTTCAGCTGGAACTTCGTCGACCTGTACGGCACCAACACCGACCAGCTCGTCCTGTGGAACGCGTTCCTGCAGGGTGACTCCGACGTCGCGACCCTGACCAAGGGCCTGCAGTCGATCTCCGACAAGATCGCCAAGGACGACTCGATCAAGAAGGTGCCGGTGTCGTGACTGTTGTTGGCCAGGGGGTCGGCCGAGGGGCCGCTCCGGGGGTCGGTGCCGGCCCCGCCGGTGCCGGCACCCCGCAGCGGGCGGGCGGTGGCCTGCGCAACCTCGGGTCCGCCCGGTGGCGGCGGCGCAACCTCACCTTCGACAAGATCAGCTTCTTCGCGGTCTTCCTCGTCGTCCCGCTCGTGCTCTACATCGCCTTCGTGGTGTCGCCCTTTGTCCAGGCGGCGTACTTCTCGCTGACCAGCTGGACGGGGTTCTCCCCGGAGATCCCGTTCGTCGGCCTCAAGAACTACGCCAAGCTGCTGAGCGACGACACGTTCCTGCGGGCCGTGGGCAACAGCGTGATCCTCGCGCTGGTGCTCCCGACCGTCACGCTGGGCCTCGCGATGTTCTTCGCGACGCTGGTGACGGTCGGGGGCTCCAGCCGGGGCAACGTGCGCGGGCTGGCCGGGTCGAGCGCGTACCGGATCGTCTCGTTCTTCCCCTACGTCATCCCGGCCATCGTCATCGGGCTGATCTGGTCGCAGATCTACGACCCGAACAGCGGGATCCTCAACGGGGTCCTGACCCGGGTGGGCCTCGACCAGTTCACCTCGTTCCCGTGGCTGGGCGAGGTCAGCACCGCGCGCCTGGCGGTCATGTTCGTCATCGTCTGGGGCCTCGTCGGCTTCTACATGGTGCTGTTCATCGCGGCCATCAAGGGCATCCCCGCCGAGCTCTTCGAGGCGGCCCGGGTGGACGGCGCGGGGCGTTTCCGCACCACGGTCTCGATCACCATCCCGCTGGTGCGCGACAACGTCCAGACCGCCTACATCTACATGGGCATCCTCGCCCTCGACGCGTTCGTCTACATGGCCGCGCTCGAGCCGGGCGGCGGGCCGGAGAACACCACGCTGGTCATGTCGCAGCAGCTCTTCACCACCGCGTTCACCAAGGGGCAGTTCGGCTACGCCTGCGCCATGGGCGTCGTCCTCGCGGTGATCACGCTCGCGTACGCGGGGCTGGTGTTCGTGGTCAACCGGGTCACCGGTGGAAAGAACGAGGTGGCCGAATGACGTCCACGCAGGCACCTGTCGCGGCGGCCGAGGTCCCGCCCGCCCAGGCGTCCCCGGCGGTCCGGCGCAAGCAGCGCGCGTCGACCGGGGACACCGTGGTCACGGCTGGCTCGCACGCCGTGCTGATCATCTGGTCGCTGCTGGTGATCGTCCCGCTGCTGTGGGTGATCATGAGCTCGTTCAAGACCAGCTCGGAGATCTTCGCCTCGCCGTTCGCGCTGCCGGCGCGGCTGCGCTTCGACAACTACGCGAACGCGTGGACCACGGCCGGCATCGGCAGCTTCTTCTTCAACTCGGTGGTCGTGGTCTTCGGGGCTCTGATCATCACGATGCTCTTCGGGGCGATGTCGGCGTACGTGCTGGCGCGGTTCTCGTTCCCGGGCAACCGGGTCATCTACTACCTGATGCTGGCCGGGCTGACGTTCCCGATCTTCCTGGCCATCGTGCCGCTGTTCTTCGTGCTGCGCAGCGTCGGCCTGCTCAACACGCTGCCCGGGCTGATCATCACCTATGCGGCGTTCGCCTTCCCGTTCACCGTGTTCTTCCTCTACTCGTTCTTCCGGTCGCTGTCGAAGTCCATCGCGGAGGCGGCGGCCCTGGACGGCGCGGGGGAGTGGCGGACGTTCTTCTCGGTCATGCTGCCGATGGCCCGGCCGGGGTTGGCGACGGTCGCGATCCTGAACTTCGTCGGGCTGTGGAACCAGTTCCTGCTCCCGGTCGCGCTGAACACCAACACGGACAACTACGTGCTCACCCAGGGCATGGCGTCGTTCGCCTCGCAGGCCGGCTACTCCGTCGACTTCGGGGCTCTGTTCGCGGCGGTGGTGATCACCGTGGTCCCGGTGCTGGTGGTCTACCTGATCTTCCAGCGCCAGCTGCAGGGCTCGGTCTCGCAGGGGACGAACAAGTAGTCCTCGTCCTCCCGGAAGTGGTCCATGCGGAGTCGCGACACGCCGTCGCAGCCCTCCCCATGGACCACTTCCGGTGAGACGGGTGGCCGCGAGGTTGCGAGGAGTCAGGCGTCGGCGGAGCCCGAACGCCGGGCGTCCTTCTCGTCGGCCGCCTGCCGGGCGGCCGGGTGGCGGCGCCCGTGCCGCTCGACGTTGCGGCCCTTCTTGAGGATCACCAGGTCGCGGTACGCGTGCAGCTCCACCACCTGCTCCTCGCTGAAGGTCGGCGTGTGGTCGTCGCGGGTGTGGTCCTCCCAGTTGAGGTCGTCGAGGAGCGCCTTGGCCAGGTTCATGGTCGTCGGGGCGGCGGGGTCGGTGCTCCCGCCGTAGCCGGCCCAGTACGAGGTCTGGGTGTCCTCGATCGCGTAGACCGCCCCGTCGGGCAGCCGCGGGAACAGGTGGGCGAAGGTCGCGAGGATGTGCTCGCTGCGGTGGCTCCCGTCGTCGACGACCACGCTCACCGGGTGGTCGGCGAGGATCCGGTCGAGTACCGCGGGGTCGGTCTGGCTCCCCTGGTAGGTCACGATCCGGTCCTCGTCGACGAAGGACTTGTCCTCGATGTCCAGCCCGATGATCTGCGCGCGGGGGAAGAAGGCCTTCCACATGCGCAGGGACGCCCCGCCCTGCCCCTCGTGGTTGTAGCCGCCGACGCCGATCTCCAGCAGCGCGAACCCGCGGCGCTTGAGCGGTGCGAGCAGGGCCTCGTAGTGCGGGGTGTAGCGGTGCGCACCCCACTTGTCGGTCTGGAACAGCTCCGCCAGCTCGGTGAGGCTCCGCAGGGAGAGGTCGGCCGCGCGGGCCGCCCGCTCCGCGTCGCGCTGGGCCGCCCTCGGGTCGAGCCGGCGCAACCGCCGCCAGACGTCCTCGGGCAGCAGCGGCTTGACGGTGCGGACGACGGCTCGCCGGATCATCCGCGGAACGCTACAAGCCCGGCGTACCGAAGTGCGGCAGGCGGGCGCGGGCGGTTCCTGCCCGACCCGTCGTCCGCCGGCTCAGGCGGGCACCCACACCGGCACGATCGAGGCGACGACGAGCACCGCGAGGGCGACGTTGAGCACGCGCCAGTGCCAGGGCTTCGAGAGCAGACGCGCCAGGGCGCCGCCCGCCCCGCACCAGAGGACCTGGGAGACCGTGGCGCACACCGCGAAGGTCCCGCCCAGGAGCGCGGCGAGCCGGACCGGGCCGTCGACGGACGGGGCGAACGCGCCCGCAGCGCTGAGCGTGACCGCCCAGGCCTTCGGGTTGAGCCACAGGAGCAGGACCCCGGTGACAAAGCGCCGCGGCGACGCGAGCGTCGTCCGCCCGGGCGCGCCGCTGCGGCCGATGGTCCAGGCCAGCCACAGCAGGTACGCCGAGCCCAGGGCACGGACGACGAGCTCGAGGTGAGGCACGTCGAAGAGGACGCCCGCCAGCCCCAGCGAGGCGGCGACCGCGAGGGTCGTCAGCCCGGCGGCGACGCCGAGCACCAGCGGGACCGAGCGACGCAGCCCGAACTGCACTCCCGACGCGGTGGCGAGCGTCGTCGCGCCGCCCGGCGAGAGGGTGGCGGCGAGGACGAACACGAGCACGGGGATCAGCACGGGAGTGAGCACGCCTTCAACCCTGGGAGGTCGAGGTCTCGACGAGAAGGTACTTCTCACGGTAAAATCCCGTAGATGCCTTCAGATTCTCGGAGAGGGACCCGGTCCTCGATGTCGTCGGACCTGCTGGACGCGGTGAACCTGCAGATCGTCCACGAGCTCCAGGACGACCCCCGGGTGTCGATGTCGGAGCTGGCGCGGCGGGTCCGGCTGAGCCCGCCCGCCGTCACCGAACGCGTCGACCGGCTCCGGCAGAGCGGCGTCATCGCCGGCTGGCGCCTCGACGTCGACCCCGTGGCGATCGGCCTGCCGATCACCGCGTACGCCCGGGCCAAGCCGGGCCCCGGTCAGCTCGCGCGCCTCGCGGCCCTGGCCGAGGAGGTCCCCGAGGTCACCGAGTGCCACCGCATCACCGGCGAGGACTGCTTCCTGATCAAGCTGCACGTGCGGTCGATGACCCATCTCGCCGACGTGCTCGACCGCTTCTCCGTGCACGGTCAGCTGACGACCTCGATCGTCGTGTCGACCCCGGTCCCGCTGCGGTCCGTCGTCGTGCCCGAGCCGTCCTGAACGCCGCTCAGAGCGAGGTGAGGCGGGTGAGCGCGCCGTCCACGCCCGGGTCGTCGTCGTTGGTGAGCACCGCGAGATCGACGTCGGTGTCCGGCAGGTGGGCGAGCAGGGACTGGTAGCCGGGGTTGTCGCCCGGGTTGAGCCGGGCCCGGTGACCCCGGACCCGTCCGAGGAACGTCCCGTAGCCGTACGCGTCGGTGACCACCGGTCCCGGGTCGGGCGGGCTCGTGCGGACGAGCTGCGCGTGTGGCACCCACAGCAGAGCGGCGACGTCGGGCCGCAGCACCCGGTCGGACCGCAGGGCCTGGTGGAGCCGGACCAGGTCGCCGACCGTCGTCCAGAGGTCGCCGGTCCCCGGGATCCGGGTGAACGCCTCGTCCACCACCAGGGGTGCCCCGCGGTGGTGGCCGACGGCGACGTCGGCGGCTCCGACCGGGAATCGGCCCGACGTGGTCGAGCGCAGCCCGGCGGGGCCCAGCACCAGCTCCGCCGCCACGTCGCCGTAGGCGACGCCGGTCGCGGCCCCCACGACGAGCGCCGCGACGACGAACCCGGGTCCGCTGTAGGCCCAGCGCTCGCCCGGCGCGTGGAGCAGCGGTGCCTGCGCGATGGTGGAGGCGAGCTCGTCGGGCTCGGGCGGGGCTGTCGCGAACGTCTCCGCGAGACCCGGGAGGTCCGCCCAGTGCCCCAGGCCCGAGGTCTGGCTCAGCAGCTGGTGGAGCGTGACCTGGTCCCACGCCGCGGGCCGACCGGTGAGCCACCGGCGTACCGGTTGGTGCAGGTCCAGCTCGCCGCGCTCGACGAGGGCGAGCACCACGGCCGACACGAGCAGCTTGCTGATCGAGCCGGCCTGGAACCGGGTGCTCGGCGAGCACGCCGGTCCGTCCGGCGTCACCACCCGCCCGGCGGAACGTTCCTCGAGCACGTCGGGCCCGCGCACGACGCGCGCCGTGCCCGACCAACCCGCGCGGTCAGCGTCGTCGAGCGCCACGCCCCGACCGTACGAGCACCGCACCGGCCGACGTCGCGGCCACGCCGAGCAGCAGGAGCGCGAGGTCGGGCCCGCCGGTGGCGGCCAGGGTCGAGCCGGGGTCGTCGGCGGAGCCTCCGGCACCGTCGCCGTCGTCGTTCCCACCACCGCCGTCGCTCTGGCTCTCGACGAGCACGAAGTCGAGGCCCTCGGCATCGTTCTCGGACACCGTGAAGGTGAGGGTCGCCTCGTCCTCGGCCTCGTAGCCGCCGGGCGGGTCGACCGTGGCCGACCACCCCTCGGCCGGCGGCAGCCCGGGGACCTCCCACAGCCCGTCCTGTCCGGTCGCGGCGGTCCCGAAGGCCTGACCGTCAGGGTCGCGGACCGTGACGGTGACGTCCGGGAAGGCCATGCCGGCCTCGTCGGTCACCCGCCCGCCAGCCGTGTAGGTGGCGGGTGGTGCGGGGACGCGGAGCTCGAAGTCGAGACCGTCCGACGCACCACCTCGCTCCGGCACCGTGAAGTCGAGGTCCGCCGCGCCCGTCACCTCCGCCCCCTCCGGCGCCGTGACCGTGGCGGTGTAGCTCCCGGGCGGCAGGTCATTGAGCGCCCACCGGCCCTGGCCGTCGGTGGTCGCGACCCGTTCCGTGCCCCCGCCGTCGGCGACGGTGATCCGGACCCCGGGCACGGGGCTCCCGTCCTCGGCCGTCACGGTGCCGCTCGCGCTGCCGCGCGGGTCCGGGGTGAGGATGAAGTCCTGGCCGACGACCGGGTCCTCGGTGTCGGGTGGCACGGAGAACGTGCGCGCCGCGGACGCGGTCGTCGCGTCGGGCGCCGTCGCCGTGAGCGTGTAGTCGTCGCCGACCGGCACGTCGTCGAAGACGTAGCCACCCTCGGCGTCGGTCACGGCGGTCCGGTCCGGCCCAGGGCCGGTGAGACGGACCTCCACCCCGGCGAGCGGTTGGCCGTCGGGGTCGCGCACGGTTCCGCTGACCGCGACGGGCACGAGCGCCCGCAGGCTGAAGTCGGCGACCTGGTCGTCCTCGCTGAGGTCGACCGTCCGGGCCAGCGGCTGGTCGGACGTGAGGCCGACGGGGCGCACCAGCGCGACGCGGTAGCCGTCGTACGTGGCCAGGTCGGCGAAGCGGTAGCGCCCGTCGGCGTCGGTGGTCGTCTCCCCGACCTGACGCCCGTCGGGTGCGAGGAGCCGCACCGTCAGCCCCTCCTGAGCGTCGCCGGGCGCGTCGACCGTGCCGGTCAGGGTGTGCGAGAGCGAGGCGAACCAGGTCTGGTAGACGGGGAAGCCGGCCCGCCTCGTGAAGACGAGGGTCAGCGTGGACAGGGGCACCTCCGGCTCGAACCAGGCGGCGGCGCCGTCGGTGTCGAGGGCCCTGGCGTTGCCCGTGAGCGTGGCGGTCTCGGGGTCCCAGCGCGGCACGTCGGCGTTCGCCGTGCAGCCGCCCGGGCCGCAGTAGTTGAACGTCGAGCGGAAGCCGAGGTCGCCGCTGGTCACCGGGGTGCCCTCCGGGTCGGTGGCGGACACGGTCACCTGGTCCGCGTCCACGTCGCCCAGGACGAACGTCCACCCGCTCGCCGGGGTCGGCGCGGCGAAGGCGTACGTCGTGGTGGAGGATCCGGGCACCCCGCTGCCGTTCACCGTGTAGGGCCGCAGGTTGAGGTAGGGCCGGCCGCGGCTCTGCCCGTAGCGCCGCCCCACGTCCGAGGCCGCGGGCAGGAAGGTGGAGGCACCGGACTGGCGACCGACCGCTGACCCGCCCGCCGAGTCGCTGGTGATGGTGGCGGCGGGGAACCCTTCGGCTCGCTGCCGCAGCGTGCCCGTCCAGTCGTTGGCGCTGCCGTCGAAGGTGAGGTCGGCCCATCCGGACGACGCGGCTGACGCGGGTCGCGCCGGCGCGAGCAGGACCGCGAGCAGGCAGACGAGGACGGTCAACGCCGTCGCCTGTGCTCGTGGGGTGCGCACGAGGGGCAGCACACCACAGCCCGGACCGGGCAGGGAAGAGCGGTGGCGCAGAATTTCCGGGAGCGAACGAAACTGGTTCCCGAGGTCGCACAATGGGCGGGTGACGACGCAGACGCGCGACCCGGGTCCCGGCGTCCGTCCACGCCGACGGAAGCGGCGTCCCTCCAGGCTGACGGTCGCCGGTGTCGCTCTGCTGGTCGCCGGGCTGGCCTGCCTCGGCTGGGTGGGCTACCAGCTCTGGGGCACGGACGTCGTCGCGGAACACTCGTACGACCGCGGCTCCTCGGGGCTGCGCAGCCAGTGGGCGTCCGCGCCGGCCGACGCCGGACCGACCGCGACGGACCCGCAGGCCTCGGTCGACGGCAGCGGACCTGCACCCCACGAAGTGCCCGGCACGGCCGTCGCGCTCCTGCGGGTCCCGCGGTTCGGCGCCGACTACGAGGTCCCGGTGGTCGCCGGGACCGCGATGTCGGACCTCGCCCGCGGGGTCGGTCACTACGACCGGACCGCCGCGCCCGGTCAGGTCGGGAACTTCGCCCTCGCCGGCCACCGGATCACCCACGGCCAGCCGTTCGCCCGGCTGCTGTCGCTGCGCAAGGGTGACCGCGTCGTGGTCGAGACACGCGAGGCGGTGTTCACGTACGTGATGGACACCTCTCCGGCCGACCTCACGGTCGACGAGCGGGCCGGCTGGGTGCTCGACCCCGTGCCCGACCAGCCGGGCGTGACACCGACGCAGCCGCTGATCACCCTGACCACCTGCCAGGACCTGTTCCACTCACCCGACCGTTCGGTCGGCTTCGGGCACCTGGAGAGCACGCAGGACAAGTAGGGGCGAGCAGGCCGTCAGCGCGGCTCGTTCGCGAGCTCCGGCGCCGGTCGGTCCGCCTCGTAGTCCTGCAGGTCGATGTCGGTGGCGAAGCGGTCCATCAGCCTCATCAGCGGCGCGAAGAGGAACGAGGTCGAGAACAGCAGGTTCCGCAGGCGCATGCCGAGCCGCGTCTTCGGAGCCAGGAGCGTGCCCGCGTTCACCTTCTGCGACACCTTGGCGTAGTCGCGGAACGCGGCCTCGTAGCGCGCGAACGCGACCGTGTGGTCGCCGGCCGCGCGGAACAGCTCGCCGGCCAGGACGTAGGCGCCGACGATCGCGAGCCCGGTGCCGAAGCCGCCGAGGGTGTTCCCGTACGCGGCGTCGCCGAGCAGGGCGACCCGGCCGCTGGTGTAGCGGTCCATCGTGACGCGGCTGATCGAGTCGAGGTAGAACTCGTCTGCCTCCGGGAGCCCCGCCACGAGCTCGGGGACCCGCCAGCCGCCCCCGCGGTACGCGTCGGCGACCAGCCGCTTCTGGTGCGCCACGTCGTCGCGGTCGTAGCTGAGCGGCTGGGAGGCGAAGACGAAGAACGCGGGCGCCTTCGGACCGCCGGTCGCGGCCATCCGCCCCGGCTCGCCGTAGAGCTGGGCGTCGTCCGCGCCGTCGACCTCGACGTCGGCGAGCGCGTAGTAGTAGCCGAGGTGGCGGACGTAGGCCGACTCGGGCCCGAAGGCGAGCCGTCGCACGTTGGAGTGGAGGCCGTCAGCTCCCACGACCAGGTCGAACGTCCGCGGCGCCGCCCGCTCGAAGGTCACGTCGGCGCCGGTCGCGGTCTCGGTGAGGGAGGTGATCGAGTCGCCGAAGACGTACGCGGTCGTCGAGGCCGTGCGCTCGAACAGGACCCGGGCCAGGTCGCCGCGGACGATCTCGATCTCGCCGGCGGCGAACTCGGCGGGGACCACCGCCAGCGTGCGGCCGGCGGCGTCCACGACCGTGCCGTCCGCACCGCTGGTCCGGGCCGCCCGGACCTCGTCGAGGATGCCCATCCGCTCGAGGACCGTGCGGTGGGTCTCGCCCTTGAAGTCGACGGCCTGGCCGCCGGGCCGCAGCGCGGGGGCCTTCTCGACGACGGTGACGTCGAAGCCGTAGTGCGTGAGCCAGTAGGCGAGGGCGGGTCCGGCGATGCTGGCGCCGGAGATCAGGACGCTCGTGCTCTTCATGTCCACGACGCTAGGTCTGGCCGCTGGCAGCGCGCTGGCACCAGGCTGGTAGGGCAGCGCCGGCACGTCAGCGCAGCAGGAGGTCGACGGCGACCAGGAGCCGTGCGCGGTAGTCCTGGCGCGACTCGACCTGGTGCTTGATCCCGATCGAGGTGCTGATCAGCGTCGCGGCCACGCGCGCGGCCAGGGACGGCTCCAGCTCGTGGGCGACGGCCTGCGTGACCAGCTCGGCGAACCGGGCCGGCGCGGTCTCGACCAGGGCCCCGAGCAGCTCAGCGTTGTCGTCGATCACCTTCGTGACGTCGCGGGCCAGGGGTCCGGCGTAGCGTCCCGCCCACGCGTCGAACGCCTCGAGGAGGCGCTCGGCCAGCGGCCGGTCGCGCTGGGCCAGCACACGTTCGGCGGTGGCCATGTCGCGTTCCAGGGACCGGGTGACTGCGGCGCGGAACAGCGCCTCCTTGGAGGCGAAGAGGAAGTAGAGCCCGGGGCGCGAGATGTGGGCTCCACGCGCGACCTCCTCCATCGAGGTCCTGCGGTAGCCGAAGCGGGCGAACGTCAGCAGGGCGGACTCCAGGACCGTCGCCCGACGGTCCGGTGGGGCCGCGTCCGCGTCGGCCGGGTCATCGGACGGGATCACGGGTTGATCGTACGAGCGGTCGACGCACTATACAGATCAAGGACACTGCGTACAGTGGCGAGCATGCCCTCTCCGTTGATCACCACCGGCTTCACCGCGACCAGCACCGCGGACGACGTCCTGCGTGGGGTGGACCTGACGGGCCTCCGGGCGGTCGTCACCGGGGCGTCGTCCGGGCTGGGGCTGGAGACGGCGCGAGCGCTGACCGACGCCGGCGCCGAGGTGACGCTCGCGGTGCGGGACGTCGCCGCGGGTCGCGCGGTGGCTGACCGGATCGAGAGCTCGACGGGTGCCGTCCGACCGGTGGTCCGGGCGCTCGACCTGGCCGACCAGGGGAGCGTCGCCGCGTTCGTGGACGCGTGGAGCGGGTCGCTCCACCTGCTCGTCCTCAACGCCGGGGTGGTGACCGGCGGTCGCGAACGGACCGCTCAGGGCTGGGAGCGACAGCTCGCCACCAACCATCTCGGCCACTTCGCCCTGGCCCTGGGGCTGCGGGACGCCCTGGCCTCCGGTGCCACCGAGCGCGACGGCGCCCGGGTCGTCTCGCTGAGCTCCACGGCGCACATGCGCTCCGGGATCGACTTCGACGACCTCCACCTCGAGCGCCGGGCTTACGACCCGCAGATCGCCTACGCCCGCTCGAAGACCGCGAACTCCCTGTTCGCCGTCGAGGCGACCCGCCGCTGGGCCTCCGACGGCATCGTCGTCAACGCCGTCAACCCGGGCGGGGTGGCCACCGGTCTGCAACGGAGCTTCACGCCGGCGCAGCGGGCCTCGCTGGACGCGGCCGAGGCGGCCGGGGTGTTCCGCTACAAGACCGTGGAGCAGGGGGCCGCCACCACGCTCGTGGCCGCGGTCGCACCCGAGCTCGCGCACACCGGCGGGCACTACCTCGACGACGGGCAGGAGGCGTACACGGTCGACGACGACGCCGACCTCGCCTCGCACCCGCACGGCGTCAAGCGGTGGGCGCTCGATCCCGTCACCGCCGAGCGCCTCTGGCGGGTCTCGACCGACCTCGTCGAGGCCTGAGGTCCACCCCTCAGCCAGAACCGCGCCACCCGGGAGGAGCGCACGTAGGGCATTCGCCCGATGCCAGCGCGTGCAGCTCAGCACCAGGCTCGGCCTGGTCGACGAGTCGAGGAGGACCAGGTGCAGGACTACAGCTACGGCCAGGCGTACGCGGAGTGGCAGGGCGAGCTCCGGGCGGCGGCGGGCCGCCGCGACGGGGGTGCACCGTCACACCGTGCTGGCCGGGCCGGACCCTTCCGCTGGATCTCAGCGAGATGGCGCGCGTCCCGGGTCTCCCGGACCCCGGTCAGTCGTCCGCGGTCTGCAGGTGCTGCTGGACGGCCGGCGCCGTCCGCGCGATGAGCTCGGCCAGGTCGAGGTCGGCCAGCGGCGGGACCCGGAGGAGGTGCCGGGCGAAGGCCACCCCGAGGAGGTGGGCCATCGCCAGGGTGAAGCCCGTGCGCCGGTCGGCGACGAGCCCGCCGACCCGGGGGTCGCTGACGGCGCCCGAGAGCAGGGCCCGCATCCGGTCGGAGGCGGCCTCGTTGCTCAGCGCCGACCGGCCCAGCGCCTGCATGTGCGCGCGGGTCTGCGGTGCCTCCCACAAAGTCAGGTAACCGCTGGTCAGCCGCTCGCCCTGCGTCGCGAGCGGGTCGGACAGGGCGTGCGCGAGCAGGTCGCGGGCACCCTCGGGCAGCTCCAGGGTCGCGGCGAACAGACCGTCCTTGTTGCCGAAGTAGTGCGCCAGCAGGGCGATGTCCACGCCCGCCCGGGCGGCGATGGACCGCAGGGTGGCGCCGCGGAACCCCACCGCGGCGAACTCCTCGCGGGCCGCCGTCCGGACGCGCTCCCGGTTGGTCCCGGTACCCGCCGGTCGGCCGGTGCGCTCGCTGCTGGTGGTCATCCGACCACCCTATCGTGGTACCTCATCATCTGTTGACATCATCAGGTGATGAGGTCACGATGGGGCTCATGGACACCAAGGACCTCCCCCTCGTCGAGACCGACGTGCTCGTCGTGGGAGCCGGCCCGACCGGGCTCATGGCGGCGCTCGTCCTCGCTCGGCGCGGGGTGGCCGCGGTGGTGGTCGACGCCAAGTCCGGCCCGACCCGTGAGTCGAGGGCGCTCGCCGTCCAGGCGCGGACCATGGAGATCTACGACCAGCTCGGCCTCGTCGGAGAGGTGCTCGCCGGCGCGTACCCCGCGACGCGCTTCCAGATTCGCCCGGGCACCGACCCCGCCGGCTTCGGCTTCGCGGCCGCGCAGGAGGGTGCGACCCGCTACCCCGGGATGCACATCTTCGAGCAGAGTCGGAACGAGGAGCTGCTGTCGTCGGCGCTGACGTCGGCCGGAGGCGGCGTGCGGTGGCGGCACCGCCTCGTGGACCTGGTCGACGACACCGGCGAGCCGGGCGGCGGTGTCGTCGCCCTGGTCGAGGGCCCCGACGGGTTGTCCCGGGTCCGGGCCCGCTGGTGCATCGCTGCGGACGGGGCGGCGTCGCGCGTACGCCGGCTGCTCGACGTCCCGTTCGAGGGCGTGACCGACCACGCGACCTTCTGGGTCGCCGACCTGCGCGGCGTCTCCGGGCTGCCCGACCAGGCCGTGTCCGCCCGGTTCGGCGACGTCACCTTCGCCGTCTTCTTCCCCCTCGGTCCGGGCGGGCACGCCCGGCTCATCTCGATGGCTGACGGGGAGACCGTCGACCAGGAGTCCGCCCTGGCCGGAGCCCGCTCCGACCTCGGCCTCGACTACACGGCGGTCGACTGGTTCTCGACCTACCGCGTGCACCACCGGGTGGCGGCCCGGTTCCGCAGGGGCGCGACGTTCCTGGCCGGCGACGCCGCCCACGTGCACTCGCCGGTCGGCGGACAGGGCATGAACACCGGTCTGCAGGACGCCCACGACCTCGGCCTGCTGCTCGCCGACGTCGCGCAGGGACACCTGACGGCGGCTGCGCTCGACCGCTACGAGCGCGAACGCCGCCCCGTCGCGATACGGCTCGTCCGGGCCACGGACCGGGCGTTCGGCGTCGTCGCGCGCCGTGGCCGGGGGACGGCCTGGCTGCGGCGCGGGATCAGCGGGCTCGCGGCGGCCCTGGCGCCCCGGGTGCTTGGCAGCTCGCTCGGCGCCCGGCCGGGTGGGTGGCTCGGCCAGTACCGCATCCGTTACCACTTCATCCCGACCGGTGCCCCGACCCCGGCGTGGGCGACCGACCCGGTCGTCGGGCTGCGGCTGCCCCCGGTCGGGGAGAACGCGGAGCCGCTGCGCTCGCTCACCTGGCAGCTGCACACGTACGGCGGTCCGGCCGTACGCCCGGACGTGCCGGGCTGGGTCGACGGCCCGTTCGAGCTCGGACGCGATCCGCGCGGGGTGCTGCGCCCGGACCGGATGTACCTCGTACGCCCCGACGGCTTCGTCGCCGCGTCCCTGCCGGTGAGCGACGGCGTGGTCGACGCGGCCGCCCTGCGCGAAGCCCTGGACGCTCATCAGGTGCTGTGCTGAAGCCCGCACGACCTCGCCTGTCGTCCTTGCGGGGGACAGCACACAAGTTCATCGTCGAACTATTGACGCACAGGCTCAGTTCAGGTTAAAAATATCTTCCTCACAGGTTCTCAGGTGCGGCCTCGCCGGCGCTGCGGTCGGATCTCCGGCGGTCCCTACGTTGCGGCCTTCACTGCAGGTTGTGGGGCGGGGCTTGCAACTGTCGCCTATGACGGTGGCGGCACATCTGGCCAGTACGGAAGTCGTTGCGCTCTCTATGGAGTCGCAGGATTAACGACAGCGGCCATTATCGGATTAGCTGTCGCTAGCGGCATACTCTCAGGAGGTACCGAGTAGACCTAATGACGAGGGAAGGCGCCAGCAACGTGACAGGCTCGAAAGTAGATTAAACTGTGGTCAAGAACACGGGTCGGTTAAGAATCACACGTGGAGCGGGATACTTCAATTTCTTTAGAGCATACAGAATCTTTGTTGACGGACAACCAGAAGCGTCAATTCGAGTTCGTGAGACAGTCTCCCTGAATCTGACCCCTGGCGACCACACCCTGGAAGCGCGTATCGATTGGTGTAGAAGTACGCCACTACACGTGAATCTTCACGAGCTTCAGACACGAGAAGTAGTGGTCAAGATGGGTAATCCGCTCCTGATCTTCACGCCTATTCCTGGCTATATCAAGTTACTATTGCGTCCGGAAGACTAGCGAAACCACGAATAACGAAGTACCGCAAATCGTTAGCTTCAAAAATGTACTTATCATTCGAGGTCTGACGACGGGTCAGCGCTCTCTGAGGGAAAGGTGCTCCGGGGCTCCCTTTCGGTATGTTGCCGGATTCCGCTGTCGGTCGTTCTGCGTTGAGTGGATCTTGACGTGTCCGAGCCTGCTTGTGGCAAACGCCATCTCGATGAGCTACTTCGACCAGGGCGACGACCTGCGTGCCAGCGCGGGTGCTGACACGTTCACCGGGGGCGGTCCGCTGGGCGTGACTGCTCGCCGCAACGGTTCCGGGGTCACGTACTACACCCGCGACCCGCAAGGTCAGCTCGTCAACGTCCACGGGGCTGGCGGCACGTACTACTTCGTCAACGACCGCCTGGGCAGCACGATCGCTCTGGTCACGACGACCGGTGGGCTCGCCGGGACGTACGCCTACGACCCGTACGGCAAGACCACCCCGGTCAGCGGCACCAGCACCACCGCCGCGCAGAACAACCCGTGGCGCTACACCGGCGGGTACCAGGACCCGGGCGACGGCTACTACAAGCTCGGCGCCCGCTACTACGACGCCGCCGGCCACTTCACCCAGGCCGACAACATCGCCGGCAGCCTCACCCGACCGAGAAGTACAACAGCTACACCTATACAGCGGGTGACCCTGTCAACAACACTGATCTTGCAGGAGAAAAAGTCACCTATTGGGAGTGCAGGCTCTTTGTGAACACTGTCAACCAGACGTACGGTCTCATCTTTATAGGAGTTGGAGGGGGCTGGGTCGGTGGCGGCCTGAGCTTCGGTGGCGGCATCGGGATCGGGCAGTTCGTCGACATGACAGTCGGCGACCCCTGCACGCAAAGTCACGATGGCAACTCCTTCGGCCACTGGGCGTCAGCAATGCAGCCATGATAGAAGAAGGCGAGCGTTCCACTCAGACCAGCCGGGCGGGATCGATCGGACTGATCGTTCTCGGAGTTCTACTCATCCTTTCATCGACGTTCACCGTGAAACTCAGTCGTTCGTATGCACTCTCTGCGATACCCTTTGGTCTTGGATTCTTGCTCATAGCTGCTGCGATTCGTCGACTGCTCGCCCGATGAGATCTTGGCCGCTCTAGCGCGTCAGATGAGGAATGACTTTCTCGCTTGAGATGACGCAGGTCGCGTCCTCACAACGGGCCCAGCACTCATCACGAAGCCCGGGTTCTGACCGGTGAATCCGCTCCTCCCCCATCCGTCTTCCCGGCAACGCGACCGCACTCGTCGCCCCCCTCAGTGGGCTCGTCTCACCCCCTCCTGCGACGTCTGGGGCACGACCACTGCCGTCAGCGACGCCGGCACGCCCGACGCGCAAACCGATCCCGGGCGCGATACATCACGGGTCTTGATGAAACGGGCACTGCTTGCCCTGAAGGACGTCCAAGTGAGGAAGCAGCAGCGGCGACATCGGGCAACGAGCCTCCCTGAAGAGGCCAGCGCTTCAGCTCCTCCAGGTTTCACGACGTCGCCCTCGGGCCGTGACCTGGAACGTCGCCGTCAGCTCGGCGGTCGAGCTCCCGCCGACCCAGACGTCGAACGTCGAGGGGTCGAGCACCCAGTCGCGCTCGGCGGCGTTCCAGCAGCGGCGGCGCTCCGCCCCGACCTGGAACGTCACCGTCCGCGTCTGCCCGGCGCCGACACCTTCACCGGCGGCGGCCCCCTCGGCGTCACCGCCCGCCGCAACAGATCCGGCGTCACCTACTACACCCGCGACCCCGACGGCCAGCTCGTCGACGTCCACGGCGCAGGCGGCACCTACTTCTTCGTGAACGACCGCCCCGGCAGCACGATCGCCCTGGTCACCACGACCGGTGGGCTCGCCGGCACGTACGAGTACGACCCGTACGGCAGGACCACCGTCGTCAGCGGCACCAGCACCACCGCCGCGCAGAACAACCCGTGGCGCTACACCGGCGGCTACCAGGACCCGGGCGACGGCTACGACAGGCTCGGAGCCCGCTGCTACGACGCCCCCGGCCACTTCACCCAGGCCGACAACATCGCCGGCAGCCGCACCAGGCCCGAGAAGTACAACAGCTACACCTACACAGCAGGTGACCCCGTGAACAACACGGATCTTGTTGGGTTACTTTCTTGCGGTGCTGCAATCACTTACCCGCTGGTCGGAACGTTCGCGTTCTTCGTCGGCGTATCCCATATCATTGCAGCTGTCGGAGGAGAAGCGGCTTCGCTGGGCGTGCTCACGATCCCGGCGGTGGCGGTAGGTGTGCTGGGCGCCGCAGGGGCAGTGGGAGGCGGAGTTGTGGCGGGTAACGGTTTCGCAAATCTGAAGCACTGCTGATGACTAGCGTGCCTGCTAAGTTGCGCAGGTCGAAGCCTCTGATCGTCGCTTCCTTGGTTGTCTTCGCTGTGATTTTCGCGATCGGGATCAACCGCCTGATTCATCCCACCTCGTTGACAGTCGTAGGCCTCGTGTTCTCGATCATCATCGCGCTCGGGGGTCTAGCAGGGGTGCTTCTCAACCTGGCACTTCTTCTGGCAAGGGACACGTCTGCAAGCAAGCAGTAGTGAGGACATCGAGCAGCGAGCTGACAGCGGCGTGCCCCCTCTGCGATTGCGGTGTGACAGATCGCCTCCACTGCGACTAGTTCCATCAGCGGGGCAGTCCTCGAGGTCCGTAGCTGATGCACCCTTGTTCAGCGTGCAGCCGCCTCCAAGAGCCTCTGTCGGAACCACCCTGGCTGATGCTCGAGGTCACGTGGATACCTCTCCCGCTCCTCGACGTAGTGACCAGGATCTGTCGGACTCTCCCACTTCGGCTCGTTCTCGCAGTCCGCGTCGAGGCTGAAGCCACCCTCGGCAGTCAGCTCGATCCGGACGGAGAGTCAGGCACCCGTTCCCGGCTGCGCGTAGCGGTCGCGGAGCTTGTCTACCGCGTGATCGAAGGCAAACCCCTGGGGCTGGGGACAGCTCACCACGCCTGACGCGTCGAACGCGTCGATGGTGCTCTCAGGCGTTCTCCTCGAAGGAAGCAGTCCTGTCGCTGCCTCACGAACCTAGTCGAGTGACGACCGCGTATCACACCGCCATCGCAGAAAAGGGAGGCGTGCGTGCGTGTGAGCTAGAGCGTCATTGGATCGCATTGGTGGTGCACTCAGGTGCGCCGGACAACGACCTAGAAGTGTCGGTGCGTGCTCCTCGCTCCTTGGCGCGCCGACTGTCGAAGCTGTGCGAGTTCACCAAGAAACCGGACTTGGGCGGCCCGAATCGGATACCCGAGAACGTCTGCCGTCGAAGCAGACAGATTCGTCGGCTTCGCTGGAGTCGAACGGGACCCAGCACTCCCACGACGTGACGCGCTTCAGCCCACGGAGAAGGCAAGAAGCGATGCCCTCAAGACGTGACCTCGAACGTGGCCGTCAGCTCGGCGGTCGAGCTCCCGCCGACCCAGACGTCGAACGTCGAGGGGTCGAGCACCCAGTCGCGCTCGGCGGCGTTCCAGTAGCGGCGGTGCTCCGCCCCGACCTGGAACGTCACCGTCCGCGTCTGCCCGGCCCCGATCGCGACGCGCTCGAAGCCCTTGAGCTCGCGGACGGGTCGGGAGGCTCGCCCGTAGCGCTGGTGGAGATAGAGCTGGACGACCTCGTCGGCGTCCCGGTCGCCGTCGTTCGTCACGTCGACGGACACCGTGACGGTGTCCTCGAGGCCGACCGACGTCGCGTCGAGGGTGAGCGCGGCGTACGAGAACGTCGCGTACGAGAGCCCGTGACCGAAGGGGAACAGCGGGGTGCTCTCCTCGTCCCAGTAGCGGCGCCACTGGTTGTCGGGCTCGTGGGAGATCGTGTGGGCGTAGAACATCGGGACCTGACCGACCGTGCGCGGCCAGGTGAACGGGAGCCGCCCGCCGGGCACGGCGTCGCCGACCAGGAGGTTGGCCACCGCGGCGCCGCCCTGCGAGCCCGGGTACCAGACGTCGAGGATCGCGGGCACGTTCTCCGCAGCCCAGCGCAGGTCGAGCGGGCGGCCGTTCATGATCACCGCGACGGTCGGCGTACCGGTGGCCACGACCGCCTGCAGCAGCTCGAGCTGGCGCCCCGGGAGCTCGAGCGAGGAGCGTGAGGCTGCCTCGCCGATCATGTTCTGCCACTCACCGATCACGACGACCGCCACCTCGGCGGCGGCGGCGAGGTCGACCGCGGCCGCCAGCTCGGCCTCGTCGTCGAAGCCCTCGGGATCGACCGGTGCGTTGTCGCCCCACATGTCGAACATCGAGGCGTACGTCCGCTGGCCCGGCCGCACGCCGGGCGCGAAGTCGACCTGAACTCCGTCACCGAGGCGCGCTCGCAGCCCGGCGAGGATCGTCACGGTCTCGTCGTTGTCGTAGTCAAAGACCCAGGGTCCGATGGTGTCGCGCCGCGAGTCGGCCAGCGGCCCGAGGACCGCGACCGTGCCGGTCGACGCCGGGTCGAGCGGCAGCAGGTCGCCCTCGTTGCGCAGCAGCACCGCCGTGCGCTCGGCGGCCATCCGGGCGACGTCGCGGTGGGCCGGGTCGGCCAGCACCTCGGCCGCGTGTCCCTCGTGCACGTACGGGTCCTCGAACAGGCCCAGCCTGATCTTGGTCGCCAGCACCCGGCGTACGCAGACGTCGAGCGCGGCCTCGTCGACCAGCCCGGCCGCGACGGCTTCGGGCAGGTGCGCGTAGGCGGGGTCGGAGACGGCCATCTCGAGGTCGAGCCCGCTGCCGAGGGCGCGGGCGGCGGCGTCGGTGAGGTCGGTCGCGAAGCCGTGGGTGAGGAGGCTGCGCACGGCGTTGGCGTCGCTGACCAGGAACCCGTCGAAGCCGAGCTCGCCGCGCAGCACGTCGTCCAGCAGCCAGCGGTTGCCGGTGGCGGGCACGCCGTTGAGGTCCATGTAGGCGGTCATCACGTTCCCGGCGCCGGCCTCGAGCGCGGCGCGGAAGGGCGGCAGGACGATGTTGTAGAAGTCGTGGTCGGAGAGGCTGACCTCGTCGTAGTCGCGGCCACCGGCCGCGTAGCCGTAGCCCGCCCAGTGCTTCGGCCCGGCGATGACGCGCTCCGGTGCGCCGAGGGCGCCGCCCTGGAAGCCGCGGACCTGCGCCGCGGCGACCGCCGCCCCGAGGAACGGGTCCTCGCCGGCCCCCTCGATGATCCGGCCCCAGCGCGGGTCCCGAGCGATGTCGACCATCGGCGCGAACGTCCAGTGGATGCCCACCGCACGGGCCTCGCGGGCCGCGACGGCCTGGCCGCGCTCGATGGTCGGCGGGTCCCAGGAGGCGGCGAGCGCGATCGGTACCGGCAGGATCGTGCGCAGCCCGTGGATGACGTCGAAGCCGAAGAGGAGCGGGATGCCGTGCTGGCTGCCCTCGACCGCGAGGCGCTGCAGGCGGTTGGTCTGGGCAGGGTCGGTGACGAAGAGGAGCGACCCGGCGCCACCGTAGGCCAGCGCGTTCTCGACCTCGCCGGGCTGGTCGTCACCGACACCGATGCCGGCGCCGATCTCGGGATCGGCGAGGGAGCCGAAGTAGAACAGCTGGGTCAGCTGCCCGGCCTTCTCCTCGAGGCTGAGCCGACCGAGCAGCTCCTCGACGCGGGCGTCGAGCGCCGCCTGGTCCGTGGCCCTCGTGCTCGGCTGATCCATCGTGCGTCTCCCTCGTCGCCGGATGCTGCTCGAGGACCATCGTCGCAAGCCGTGCGGCCCGGCCGGGAGGCGGCCCGGAGGTCACAGTCCCACCCCACACAAATCCTGAAGCCTTGCTGAGGATTGTCGGAATCTGTTTTAGGATCGCAGCAGTGCGGTCTGGACCCACGCATGCGGCTGCAGCCTCGGAAGGACCACCTCGTGGAAGGCCTACGGAGCTACTTCCGACGGAAGCCGCTGCAACGGCGTATGACGCTGCTGATGACGCTGGCCATGGCCGTGGCCGTCCTGGTCTCGAACGCCGCCGGGTTCGTCGCGCTTCGCAGCACCCTGATCCAGGCGTCCGAGACCACCTCCCTGCGGATCGCGACGGACCTGGTACCCGAGGCCGCGGCCGACATCCGCGAGTCCGGGCAGCTCGGCGAGGACGTGCGACAGGCGGGCGGGGTCGTCGTCGAGGCGGTCAGGCCGGACGGCAGCGCGCTCCGGTTCCCCGGTGCCCCCGAGCTCACGCTCGAGCCCGGCGACCTCGTCGCCGCGACCGCCGGCGGTAGGACCACGCGGCGTCAGGGCGTCGACGCGGCGGGGACGCCGTACGCCGTCGTGTCCGTCCCGCTCACGGACACGGGTTACGCCCTGGTGGTGGCCCGCCCGCTCGGGCCGATCTTCGCCATCCTGCGGACGGAGCAGGTCATCCTGCTGCTCGTCCTCGTCGCCAGCGTCCTCGCGGCGGCCGTGATCTCGGGCTTCGTCGCCCGGTCCGGGCTCCGTCCCGTGCGTCAGCTCACCGAGGCGGTCGAGCACGTCGCGGACACCAGGGACTTCCAGCCCGTCGCCGTCCGCTACGTGTCCGGAGACCTGTCCACGCTGGCGAAGGCGTTCAACCAGCTGCTGCGCTCGGTCGCCCAGATGCGCGAGCGGCAGGCGCGCCTGGTGGCCGACGCGGGCCACGAGCTGCGCACGCCCCTGACCAGCCTGACCACGAACGTGGAGCTGCTGACCTCCGACCTCCGGGCCGATCACCTGACGGCGACGCAGAAGGGCGCGATCCTCGGCGACGTCCGCGGCCAGCTGAGCGAGCTCACCGCCCTCGTCAACGACCTCGTCCAGCTGTCGCGCGACGACTCGGTCGGCGTCTTCCGGCCGGTCGACCTGCGCGACCCGGTCGCCTCGGCGGTCGAGCGGGTGCGGCGCCGGGGCGGCGCGCGGAAGTTCGACGTCCAGGTCGACGAGTTCCACATGGTGGGGGACCGGGCCGCGCTGGAGCGCCTCGTCACCAACCTCCTCGACAACGCGGTCAAGTGGAGCCCTCCGGACAGCACGATCCGGGTGCGGCTACGCGGGAACCGGCTGCAGGTGGCCGACTCCGGCCCCGGCATCCCCGAGGCCGACCTGCCGTACGTGTTCGACCGCTTCTTCCGCGGGGAGACGGCCCGGCAGACGCACGGCACGGGGCTGGGGCTCTCCATCGTGGCCAAGACCGCGGAGGACCACGGCGGGACCGTCACGGCCGGCCGCTCGAGCGACGGCGGGGCCGAGTTCACGGTCCGGCTGCCCGGAGTGACGCACCGTGAAGCACTGCCGAGCGTGCTCGTCCCGGTGGGCTGAGCGTCACCTCGCCGCACCCGGGCCGCGAGGCTCCACCCCGAGGGGTGATTTCTCCGGCGATCCTGAGAATTCCCCCGTGCGTTCTTGTGTCTCGCCTTAAGATTGCGGTGAGGTTTGCGCCACGGTCCCGTCCAGCCGTGCCAGCCGGTCGCGGAAGGTCTCTCACCCGGTGAAGACGTGGAAGTACCTCTGGAACCACCCGCTGCAGCGGCGGGTGTCGCTGATGACCACGGTCGCGGTGGCGCTGGCGGTGATCCTCTTCAGCCTGGTCGGCTACTACCTGATGAAGACCACCCTCGTCCAGGCCTCGCAGGCCATCGCGCTCAGCATCGCGGCCGACCTCACCGGTCCGGCGACGCAGGAGATCAAGACCGCGGGGGGCCTGTCGCCCGACCTCCATCAGGCGGGGAACGTGATCGTGGAGGCCGTCGACGGCCAGGGGGAGGTGCTCCGGCTGCCCGGGGCGCAGCAGGACCTCGTGATCGAGGCGGGTGACCTCGCGCCGGCCACCGGCAGCGGGGAGTCCGTCCGCCGGACCGGGGTCTCCACCACGGGACAGCCGTTCGCCGTCGTGGTCGTCCCGCTGCCCGGCACCGACCACGCGCTCGTCGTCGGTCGGTCGCTCGCCCCGGTCCTCGAGGTCCTCGACGTCCAGCGCCTCATCCTGCTCGCGATCAGCGCCGCCGGTGTGCTGGCGGCCGGCGTGGCCGGCGTGGTCGTCGGCCGGTCCGGTCTGCGTCCGATGCGTCAGCTCACCGAGGCCGTCGAGCACGTGACCGAGACCCAGGACCTCCAGCCGGTCTCGGTGCCGTACGCCCGCGGTGACCTGGCGACCCTCGCCGCGTCCTTCAACCTCATGCTCGTCTCGCTGACCAAGGCCCGCGACCGGACGTCGCGCCTCGTCGCCGACGCCGGCCACGAGCTCCGGACGCCGCTCACCAGCCTCCGGGCGAACGTCGACCTCCTGGCCCAGGACCTGCCGCGCGACGCGCTGCCGTTCGAGGAGAAGGCGCTGGTCCTGTCCGACCTGCAGGGACAGCTCAGCGAGCTGAACGACATGATCGGGGACCTCGTGCACGTGGCCCGCGACGACACCGCCCTTCTGCTGGCGCCGCTCGACGTGCGCGACGTGGTGGAGGCGGCGGTCGAGAAGGTCAAGCGCCGGGCCCAGGGCGCGAGGATCGTCGTCGACCTCGACCCGCTCTTCGTCGTGGCCAACGCCGACGCCCTCGGGCGGGCGGTCACCAACCTGCTCGACAACGCCGTGAAGTGGAGCCCGCCCGGCGGGAAGATCTGGGTCCGGCTGGAGGGCAACCGGCTGCGGGTGTCCGACTCCGGCCCGGGCATCGCCGAGGCCGACCTGCCGTACGTCTTCGACCGCTTCTTCCGCGGGGAGTCGGCCCGCAAGACCAAGGGCACCGGCCTGGGCCTGGCCATCGTGGCCAAGACGGTCGAGGAGATGGGTGGCTCGGTCGAGGCCGGCCGCTCGGCCGAGGGCGGTGCCGAGTTCACGCTCCGGCTGCCGGGCGTCACGAGCCGGGAGGCGATCTCGAGCCTGCTGGTCCCGGCGGGCTGAGGCTCGCGCGGGCCGGGTCTGTCTACCAGCCCGTGTCCAGCAGCGAGTTGACCATGACCGCCCAGCCCGCGACCAGGACCAGCGCGACGGCGGAGCCCCACCGGCTGCGGATCAGCGCCAGGCCCGCGTAGGCGAGGACGCCGAAGGCCAGCCAGATCCGTTCGGTCTCGGCCTTGGACATCGCCGACAGGTCGGCCAGCAGCGCCGCGGCGGTGCCGGCCGCGCTGACCAGCGCGACGACGACGTCCTGGGTCCAGCCGAGCCGGCGCGACCTCAGCAGCACCGCGACCCCGCGCACCACGGCGTACGCGAGCAGCGGCGACCAGGCCACCAGCCAGGCCGCGAGGTTGGCCCAGACGAAGTAGGAGTACGGCCGGTCGGAGGCGGTCTGCTGGTAGTAGCGGACCCGCAGCCGGGCCAGGCCGACGAACCAGTTGAAGCCCAGCGCGAAGTGCGCGGCCGCGACCAGCGCCACGCCCGCCGTGCTCACCAGCCAGGGACGCAGGACGGCCCGCAGGCCGACGCCGCGGGCGGTGACGACGACGGCCACGAGCACGACGGCCCCGAAGAGCACGAGCCCGTAGCTGAGGTAGATCGCGGCGCCGAGCAGCACGCCGCCCGCCAGGCTCGAGGCGAGGCGCGCCCGGCCGTGCCCGAGGTTGGCCCCGCGGCAGGCCAGGGCGAGCCCGCCCACAGCGACCCCGGCGAACAGCCCGTCGGCCGACACCGCCATCCAGACGGCCCCGGGCAGCAGCGCGGCGAAGGGGACGAGCCGACGGGCCGCGTCCGGCGCCCCCAGCTCGCGCAGGACGACCGGCAGCCCGACCGCGGCGGCCGAGGACACGACGATGCAGAGCAGCCCGGCGTAGAAGCCGCCCCCGAGCCCGACCCGGTCCAGCGCCCAGAACACCAGCGTCGCGAGCGGTGGGTGGCCGGCGACGTGGGTCGTCCAGCCGTTCGTGCCGTCGACGTCGCCGCCGTAGGCGATGTAGTGGCTGAACGTGCGCAGGAACTCGGCCGGGCCGGTGACCCGGGGCAGGTCGTGCAGGTACTCGTTCGGGTTGGTCAGCACGGTCGTCCAGCCCTTGGCGAGCCCGTCGATCATCACCAGCGAGACCATCCAGGCCAGGGCGAGCAGCCAGCCAGCGAGCAGCAGGTGACCCCAGCGCAGCCGCGGGGCGCGGCGCTGCAGGAGCAGCCCGAGCAGCAGGCAGAGCACCGTGAGCGGGGTGCCGACACCGGTGTGCGGGTGCCAGAAGGCGAGCAGCGGCGGGTAGGGCAGGACGATCGGCAGGCCGCGGGCGTTGAGGTCCTGCCCCACCAGCATGGACAGCCGGATCAGCACGAGGCCCGCGACCACCGCGAGCAGCGCGGGCCACCGCCGGCCGGGTGCCGCCAGGTCGGGCAGCGCGTGCTGCAGGCCGGACGGGGGAGCGGGAGGAGCCGTGGACGCCGACAGGGGCGCGTACGGACGTGCCACAGGTATGCCTTCGTCGCGACGGATAGAGGGCTCCCGCACCGCGGGAGCAAGATCACCCTATTCTTCGTAAGGGAGCAGCCTTCTCTCTCCGTGCTCCACGTCCTTCTCCTTCTCCGCACGACCTCGGACCGACACCCCCGGAAGGCCCGAACCCATGACCCGCCCCTGCGCGCGTACGCCGTGAGCGTCACCGTCGTGCTGCCGTGCCTCGACGAGGCGGCCGCGCTCCCCGGGGTGCTGGCCGCGGTGCCGCCCGGGTGGCAGGTCCTGGTCGTCGACAACGGTTCGCGCGACGGGAGCCCGGAGCTGGCCGCACGCCTCGGGGCCCGGGTGGTCCACGAGGCCCGCCGCGGGTACGGCGCGCCGGTGCACACCGGGATCGAGGCCGCGACCACGGAGGTGGTGGCCGTGCTGGACTGCGACGGTTCGCTGGACCCGGCCGAGCTCGTCGGCCCGGTCGCGATGGTCGTCGCCGGCGAGGCCGACCTCGTCGTCGGTCGGCGCCGCGTCGTCCAGTCGCGTTCCTGGCCCTGGCACGCCCGCGCGGGCAACGCGGTCCTGGCCGGGCTGATCCGGGTCTCGACCGGGGTCGCCGTGCACGACATCGCCCCGGTGCGGGTGGCCCGACGCAGCGACCTGCTCGCGCTCGGGATCGTCGACCGCCGCTTCGGCTACCCGCTCGAGACGGTGCTCGCGGCCGCGCAGGCCGGCTGGCGGGTCGTCGAGGTCGACGTCACCTACCGGCGCCGCACCCTGGGCGGACGCTCCAAGGTGAGCGGCTCCGTGCGCGGGACCCTGCGGGTGCTGCACGACTTCGCGGGGGTGCTGCGGCGGCGCCGCGGGGTCCGCACCACCCCTACGGGTGCCACCGACGGGGCCGGGACTCATCCGAACCCCCCTGCGACTCCGAACTCCCTCACGTGACTCCCGCCCAAGCCCGCGCCCTGGCGCCGGTCACCTTCGTCGTGCTGGCCAAGGCGCCGGTGCCCGGACAGGTGAAGACCCGCCTGACCACGCTCTACTCCGACCACGAGGCCGCCGCGCTCGCCGGCGCGGCCCTGCTCGACAGCCTGGACGCGGTCGTCGCCGCCGCGGCGGGTCGCGCCGACCGCCGGCTGGTCTGCGCCCTCTCCGGCGACCTCGACCGGGCGGCTGCTCCCACCGCCCTGCGCAGCGGGCTCGAGCCCTTCTCGGTCGTGGACCAGCGCGGCACGGGTCTCGGCGAGCGGATCGCTCACGCGCACCGCGACGCGGCCGGGGACTTCGGCGCCACCGTGCAGATCGGGATGGACACCCCGCAGGCGAGCCCCGCGGTGCTCGCCGGGGCGGCCGGACGCGTGGTCGCCGAGGACGGGCCGGACGCGGTGCTGGGGCTCGCCACCGACGGGGGCTGGTGGCTGCTCGCGCTGCGCCGCGCGGCGGACGCCCGGCTCCTGGTGAACGTGCCCATGTCGACGCCCGAGACGGGCCGGCTCACCCGCCAGGCCCTGGAGGACGGGGGGCTCCGGGTGGAGGCCGCGCCGGTGCTCTCCGACGTCGACGAGCCGGCAGACGTGGTGCTCGTGGCGACGCGCTGCCCGCAGAGCCGGTTCGCCGCGCTCGCGGGTGTGCTCGGCGGGCGCCAGGCCGTGGCCTCGTGACGCAGCCGGAGGCGTTCTTCGAGCCCGGCTTCGCCGAGGGCCGCGCCCAGCTCCACACCCGGGGCGGGGACGTGTGGGAGCTGCCCGTGCCGCGCTGGTCCGCCGACGCCGGACCCGGTGACCTCCGGATGCTGTCGCGCTGCTCCGGGGCGACCCTCGACGTCGGCTGCGGTCCGGGACGGATGGCCGCCGCCCTCTCCGGTCGCGGTGTGCCGGCCCTCGGGGTGGACGTCTCACCCTCGGCCGTGGCCATGGCCCGCTCCCGGGGGGCGACCGCGCTCAACCGCGACATCTTCTCCCTCGGCGGCGGTCGCCGCTGGCAGCACATCCTGCTCGTCGACGGCAACGTGGGGATCGGCGGCGACCCCGTACGGCTCCTCTGGCGGTGCCGGGACCTGCTGCTGGAGGGCGGGACCGTGCTGGTCGACCTCGCGCCTCCGGGCCACGGCCTGCAGGTGACCACCGCCCGCCTCGTCGGTGCCGGCGGGGCCGGGGGCTGGTTCGCCTGGGCCGTGCTGGGCTTCGACGCGCTCGAGGTCGTCGCGGCGGCGGCCGGCCTCCGCGTCGCCGACGCCTGGTTCGTCGAGGACGAGCAGCGCTGGCAGGCCGAGCTCGTGCACGCCGGCTCCTGGTCGGCCCCGGGACCGGTCGCGTGAGGGTCCTGCTCACCGGCGGCGACGGGTTCATCGGGCGCCACGTCCGCCGCCGTCTCGACGCGGCCGGGCACGACGCGGTCGTCTTCGACCGGGCGGTCGACCCGCTCGACGACGTCACCGACCTGGCCCGGGTCCGCGCAGCGCTGGAGGGCTGCGACGCGGTCGCGCACCTCGCCGCCAAGGTGGGCCTCGGGCTCGACATCGACGACATCGACGACTACGCCTTCAACAACGACGTCGGGACGGCCGTCGTGCTGCGGGCCGCGGCCAACCTCGCGGTGCCGCGGATCGCGTACGCGTCCTCGATGGTGGTCTACGGCGAGGGCGCCTACTCCTGCCCGCTGCACGGGCCGACCAGCCCGCCGCCGCGGGCGGTCGCCGACCTCGACGCCGGCCGGTTCGACCCGCTCTGCCCCCGCTGCGGCTCCGACCTCGTGCCCGGGCTGGTGGGCGAGGACGCGCCGATGGACCCGCGGAACGTCTACGCCGCGACCAAGGCGCACGGCGAGCACCTGGCCGCGTCCTGGTGCCGCGAGACCGACGGTTCCGTCGCCGCGCTGCGCTTCCACAACGTCTACGGCCCCGGCATGCCGCGCAACACCCCGTACGCGGGGGTGGCCTCGCTCTTCGCCGCCGCGATCGCCCGCAAAGAGGCGCCCCGGGTCTACGAGGACGGTGGCCAGCGCCGCAACTTCGTGCACGTCGACGACGTGGCCGCCGCCGTGGTCGCCGCGCTGGAGGCGGACCTCGCCCCCGGGGTCACCCCGCTGAACATCGGCTCGCCCGACGTGACGACCGTCGGCGGGATGGCCGCGGTGCTGAGCCACGAGCTGCACGGTCTCGACCCGGTCGTGACGGGTCAGTACCGCCTCGGCGACGTCCGCCACATCACGGCCGACTGCTCGCTCGCCGGCCGCGTCCTGGGCTGGCAGGCCGTGCAGCCCCTGTCGAGCATCGCCGAGCTCGCCCGCGGGTGAGCGTGTCGCCCGGGCCCGCGTCCGGCGTGTGGCCCGGACGCGGTGGGCACGACCGGCTACGGTCCAGGCGTGGGCGTGCACACCCCGGTGCGTGCGCTGGCCGACCAGCCGGCTGAGGCCCCCGCGCCCCGCGCGGGCGTCGGTCGCCGTCCGGGCTTCCGCACCGACATCCAGGCCCTCCGGGCGCTGGCGGTGTCGTTGGTCGTGGCGTACCACCTCTGGCCCGACACGGTGCGCGGCGGGTTCATCGGGGTCGACGTCTTCTTCGTGATCTCGGGCTTCCTGATCAGCTCCCACCTCTACGCCCACCCCCCGCGGTCGGTCGCCGACCTCGCGGCCTTCTGGGCCCGGCGGGCCCGACGCCTCCTGCCCGCGGCGCTCGTCGTGCTGGTCGTGACGCTGGCGGCCGCGCTGCTCGTCCTGCCGGCCACGCAGTGGAGCACGACGGCCCACGAGGTCGTCGCCGCCACCCTCTACGTCGAGAACTGGCAGCTCTACGCGACCTCGGTCGACTACCTGGCCGCGGCCGGCGCCCCCTCGCCGGTGCAGCACTTCTGGTCGCTCTCGGTCGAGGAGCAGTTCTACGTCGTCTGGCCGCTCGCGCTGCTGGGGCTCGTCGTCCTCGCCCGGGTCCGGCGCTGGCCGCGGTGGGCGACCGTCGGGCTGGGACTGGGGCTGCTGTCGGCGGCGTCGCTGCTCTACTGCCTCGTCACAACCGCGGTCGAGCCGGCCCAGGCCTACTTCGTCACCCCGTCCCGCCTGTGGGAGCTCGGCGCGGGCGCGCTGCTGGCCGTCGTCGGGGCCCGCCCCCGCGTGACCAGGACGTGGCGCCTGGCCGACCGGGCGCGCCTGCTGCTGCTCGCCACCGGGCTCGCCCTCGTCGTGGTGCCGGCGCTCGTCTACACCTCCGCCCTCGCCTTCCCCGGCTGGCGCGCGACCCTGCCCGTCGTCGGGACGCTGCTGGTCGTCGCCGCCGCCGTCCCCCGGGCCCAGCACGGGCCGGGCCGCTGGTCCGCGGTCGCTCCGGTGCAGAAGCTGGGGGACATCTCGTACTCGGTCTACCTCTGGCACTGGCCCCTCGTCGTGCTGGTCCCCTACGCGCTGGGTCATGACCTCGCTGCCCTGGACAAGCTGGGCGTCCTCGCCGCCAGCCTGGTGCTGGGCTGGGTCTCCAAGGTCACGCTCGAGGACCGGTTCCGCGTCCCGGTTGGGACACCGGGTCGCACGTTGCGGCGAGCGGCGCTCGCGATGGCGGTCGTCGTCACGCTGGCGGGTGTCCTGCTGGTCCAGACGTCGCGGCAGGAGCGGGCGGACGAGCGCCGGCTCGCGGCGGCGGTGCAGACCCGGGGCAGCTGCTTCGGGGCCGCGGCGCTGGCCGCGGGTGCAAAGGCCTGCCCCCCGACGACGGGAGGGCCGGTCGTCCCCAGCGCGGTCCAGGCGCCGAAGGACAAGTCCGAGGCGTACGACCGCGACTGCTTCACCCCCGCCCCCTTCGGCGAGGTCCGTCGGTGCGTGTTCGGCGACCCGCAGGGGAAGGTCTCCGTGGCCCTGGTCGGCAACTCCCACGCCGGGCACTGGTTGCCGGCCGTGGAGCGGGTCGCGCAGGCCCGGGGCTGGCGGGTCACGACCTTCCTGGCGTCGGAGTGCACGGCCACGACGACCCCGGTGGTCTGGGACAGCGACGCCAAGCAGCAGGGCTGCCTGCGCTGGGCCGACCAGGTGCGCTCGGCGACGGCGGGCCAGCAGTTCGACCTGGTGGTGACGTCGGAGCGCAACGGCCGGGCGGCGCTCGGGCGCACGTACGAGGCCAGCTACCCGGACTGGCTCGCGGGCTACCGGGCGTCCCTGGCCGGCTGGGTGCGCTCGGGCACCCGGGTGCTCGTGATCGCCGACACCGCGACCCCGGGCGCCACGCTCGCCTCGGTACCCGACTGCATGGCCGAGCATCCCGACGACCTCGCCGCGTGCTCGGGCCCACGGGAGCGGTGGGTCCCCCGCGACCCGCTGGTGGAGGCGGCGCGGGCCGCCGGCAGCCCCCGGGTGCAGACCGTCGACCTCAACGACTACCTGTGCGACGCCGACCGGTGCGCCGCGGCCGTCGGCGGGGTGACGGTCTACTCCGACGCGTCGCACCTCACGCGGACGTACGCGACGACGCTCGCGCCCTACCTCGAGCCGGCGATGCTGCGGGCGGCCGGACTCCCCGGCGGCTGATCACGCTCGTCGGGCTGGCGCAGACCCCGCTCGCTCAGAGCGACCGGATGGCGCGCACCACTCGCGCGCAGCACTGCCCGTCGCGGTCGGGGAAGGCGACCTCGATGCGGCTGCGGTAGGGCTCCCCGGTCCGTCGACCCGCCCCGGTGGTGGCCTCCACCGCCGCCTCGGCGTCGGCCAGCGTGTAGGTCACCGGGCCGAAACCGTCGCGTTCGTAGTCGAAGTAGCCCGCCCGGCCGCGGTGGGCGCCCATCCGGACGCGTTCGGCGTCGAACTGGAAGTACACGACGGGGCGCTCGACGTAGGCGGCGTTGAAGGCGACCGACGAGTAGTCGGTCACCAGCAGGGCCGCCCGGGCGAAGAGGGCCTGCACGTCGTTGTCCTCGTAGCGCAGGGGCACGACGTGGTCGGGGAGCTCGATCGTGTCGAGGATGGGCTGCATGTTCGGGTGGGGCAGGAAGCCCACCTGGAGACCCTGCTCGCGGCAGACCCGGCGCAGCGTGTCCGACCTCAGCAGACCGAGCCAGCTCTCGGCGTACTCGCTGCCCGGGAACGTGTGGCTCACCTCCCGCCGGTAGCGCCCGACCTCGAGGGGCGCCGACAGCCAGTCGCGCCAGGTCGGCGCGACGAGGATGGTGCGCTGCTCGTCGGGCCCGGTCGTCGCCGCCAGGGCGCGGAGGCGGTCGAACCGGGGGAGCCCCGTGCGGCGCACCTCCTTGGCGGTGTAGACGTAGCGGTTGTCGTCCCCGGCGATCGACTCGTGCTCGGCCGGCGTGCTGGTGATGAAGAGGTCGATCTTCTTCCGGTTCAGCCACCCGGACAGGTCGTCCTTGATCACGCCGTGCTGCAGGAACGTGAAGGTCCAGGTCGGTTCCGGGACCAGGTCGGCCAGCAGCGGGGGCCGCACGATGCCGTCGTCGATGTGGGAGGACACGAGGGTGCGGCAGCTGAGCATCAGCAGCTTCCAGGTCAGGCTCCCGTACGCGACGACGCGTCGGTACCCGTCCTTCTTGAGGCGCGCGAAGTCGGGGCTGTCGGGCATGACGACGAACCAGGCGTTGATGCCGCGGTGCTCGGAGCGCAGGTAGCGGAAGAGGAGCTCGCCGCTGTCGGCGGCGTCGTCCACGCGGTCCATCAGCACCCAGGCGTCGGCGAACAGGCGCCGGACCGGTGGCGTGGCGGCCAGCCGCCGCACCGCCTCGACCGACAGCCCGGGGGAGGTCTTCGGCTCCTCGACGGGGTCGGGCTCGCGGAGCTCGAAGCGCCGGCGCAGGGCGGCCGGGCGCACCGACGTCGGGGTGAACTCGGCCCAGCTCGTCCGCAGCTCGACGAAGCGACCGTCGAGCGCGACGCGCAACGTCCCCTTGGCCGACACCCACATCAGCCGTTCACGCAGCAGCGGGTGCCCCCAGTACTCCAGGACGCGTCGCTTGCTGGCGACCGGCTGCACCGTCCTGCCCCGCAGCCGGACCGACACCTCCGGCTCCGGGCCGGTCCAGCGGAACGAGACCAGCACCTGCTGGTGCCGCTCGTCGTAGCGGTGGGTCACGACGTACGGCGTGTGCCAGGGTTCGTCGGAGAGCCCGTGCAGGAGGAGCTGTCGCCACTCGGGTCGCAGCCGGCGTACGTCGAAGCTGCGGATGACGTGGTCGTCGAGCTCGCGGCGGATCAGCCTCAGCAGCCCGATGAACTCCTCGGCCACCGCCCCCGTGCAGGCCGTCGCCGTGCTCCACGTCGCGTCCTCGGGGCTGATGTAGTGCGAGAGCTCGTAGACGATCATGTTCTGCAGCCACTCGGGGGCCCGGCCGCCGTACAGCTCGGCCCCCTCGCGGAGCAGCTCGAGGTAGCCGTGACGCGGAACGTCGGTGTAGCGGCTCGGCTTGGTCGACCCGGTCTGCAGGGTCGAGCTCTCGTCGAGCCGCTTGCGGTAGTGGTAGTGCGCGGTCCGCAGGAAGGCGACCTGCGGGACGTCGCACCGGAGCAGGTAGCGCTGGCAGAGGTGGCCGTCCTCGAAGTTCGGCCGGATCCGTTCGTCGAAGCGCAGGTCGTGCTTCTCGATCAGGTCGGTGCGCAGGAAGGCGGCGGGCGCGCTGCCGTGGAAGAAGTCCGGGAAGCGGTTGAGGTCCTTGAACTGGTCGCGGTGGGCGAACATCGCCCGCAGCGGGTGCCGCTCGACGACCTCGCCGGTCTCGTCGACGTAGATCAGCCGGTTGGTCGCCACCATGACCACGCTCGGGTCGTGGTCGAGGGCCCACGCGACGCGGTCGAGGTAGTCCGGGGCCACCATGTCGTCGGGGTCGATGAAGGTGACCCACTCCCCGGTGACGTGGTCCAGCCCCAGGTTCCGCGCGGAGGCCTGGCCCCCGTTCGGCTTGGACAGCACGGTGACGAGCCCGGGTCGACGCCCGGCCCACTCCTGGAGCAGCCGGAGGGACTCGTCCTGGCTCCCGTCGTCGACGACCAGGACCTCGACCGAGGCGAGGTCGAAGGTCTGCGCCTCGATCGAGGCGATGAAGTCGGGCAGGTAGCGCGCGACGTCGTAGACCGCCGAGACGATGCTGAAACGCTTGCGGTCCGTGCCGCCGGGCTCAGACAAGGTCACGGGTCCCCTCGAGACGTGGCCGCGACGGAGCCCGGTCGGCAGGTGCGGCGCCAGGTTGGTCAGCGTAGTGGCCGCAGGTGGACGTCCGGCTCAGCCGCGCGGGGTGCGCCACGCCCGGCGGCGGGGGACGGGTCAGGGGTCGCCGATGGGTAGCCTCGGGCAGATGTCGTCCACGATCCGCGGTCGTCGGGCCGGACCGGGCGCGCGCCACCGCCGCGCCGAGCGCGCGTGCTGAAGGCGGCGGCGGGACGGCTGTGGTCGGCCACGGCGCGCGAGGGTCGGCGCCAGGTCAGCGCGCGCGTCGCCCACCGGCGCGCCCGGCCCGGTGCCGGCTACGTGTCCGTCGACGTACGCCGGGTGCCGGTCGTCGCGCGGCTCGATGCCTCGTTGCTCCTCGGGCGGCAGCGCGCCGCCTTCGAGGCCGAGGTGGTCGACGCGCTCACCCGGGACGGGATCTTCTTCTGGCGGCTGCCGTCGCCGAGCGCCGCCACGGCCGCCGTCTGCGTCCGGGTGGAGGACCGGCCCGCCGTGACGGCTGCGCTGGCCCGTCGGGCCGCGCCGAGCTGGTACGTGGACCCGTTGGAGGCGTCCGGGGCCTCCCGGGAGCGGTGGACCGGTGCCTCCACCGCGCACGACCTCGCGGCTCCGGGCCTGCGGGTGTGGGAGTTCGTCGCCCCCGGGCCGGGCAGCACCTTCGTGGCCGACCAGCGCCAGGGGCTCGACATCCTGTTCTGGAGCACCGAGGACGACGTCCTGACCTGCCTCGTCCGCAACGGGGTGGCGACGGCGCGACCGCTCGCCGACCTCACCGACCCCGGGGAGCTCGAGGGGCACGGCCTGCGGCGCAGCAGCACGATCGGCTTCCCGATCGACGTCGTCTACACCTGGGTGGACGGGCTGGACGACGCCTGGCTGGGGGAGAAGGCCCGGGCGGCCGGCGTGGCGGACCCCGCGCTGTTCACCGAGCGGGCCCACGACGAGTCGCGCTACGCCGACCACGACGAGCTGCGCCACAGCCTGCGGGCGCTCGAGCAGTTCGCGCCGTGGGTCCACCACGTCTGGGTGGTGACCGCGGGCCAGCACCCGTCGTGGCTCGCTCAGGACGACCCGTGGGTGACGGTCGTGCCGCACGACGAGATCTGGCCGGACGACCGCGGTCTGCCGACCTTCAACTCGCACGCGATCGAGACGTGCCTGCACCGCATCCCCGGGCTGGCCGAGCACTTCCTGTACCTCAACGACGACATGCTGCTGGGCCGGCCGGTGCCGCCCGAGACCTTCTTCCACGCCAACGGCATCAGCAAGTTCTTCTGGTCCCGGGCGCTGGTCGACCACGGGCCGGTGGCCACCGGGGAGATCGCGTCGACGACGGCGGCCAAGAACGCCCGCCGGCTGCTCGAGGAGCGCTACGGCGTCACCTTCACGCGCAAGTTCTTCCACACGGGCGCGGCGCTGACCGTGAGCGGGCTGGCCGAGCTCGAGGCGACGTTCCCCGAGGTCGTCGACGCCACGCGACGCGCGCCCTTCCGGACGGTGCACGACGTGGCCGTGGCCGGGTCGTTCTACCTCAACTGGGCCTACGCGACCGGCCGGGCCGTCCCCGGCCGGCTCCGCTACACCTACATCGACCCGGCTGCGCCGGACGCCGCGAAGCGCCTGCGCGCGCTCGGTCGGAACCGGGTGTTCGAGGCGTTCTGCGTCAACGACGGTTCCAGCGAGGAGACGCCCGAGCAGCGGCGCGCGACCGACCGGCTCATCCGCGACTTCTTCGCCGACTACCTGCCGGTACCGGGATCCTTCGAGGTGGCGTCCCGGGACGCCGGTCAGCGCTCGAAGCTGCTCGGCAGCGGGAAGTAGCGCTCGAGGAAGCCGGACACGACGTCCAGCTGGTGCTGGTCGGTGAGCCCGCTCGAGTCGTGGTCGTTGAGGCAGAAGACGTCGTGGTCGTGGCGGGCGAGCAGCACGGCCAGCCGGTCCGGGGTGTCGGCCCGGGCGATGTCGGCGTAGAGGTAGCGGAGCCGACCGGGCACGGCCTTGCCGACGAGGTAGCCGTACGCCAGCCCGAGCGAGGCCGAGACCGAGAGGTCCGACGGGCTGCGGAACTGGGCCGACGCCGTCGCCTCGATCTCGTCGCCGAAGAGGTCCTCGAGCTCCTGCACCACGGAGCGGCGCAGCGAGTACGGCGCGTGCTGGAACTTGTGCAGGGTCGTGCGCCCGAACTTCTCCAGCAGCAGGTCGCGGTTGTTCTTGGCGGCGCTGGTGATCGGGAGGTCGGTCGGGCGGACCTCGCTGGGCCCGACCTTGACGCTGGACAGGAAGATCTTGGCCAGCCCGTTCCCGAGGACGAACAGGCCGGGGTCGACCGGGCGGCCGAAGAAGACGTCGTCGTTGAGGTAGAGGTAGTTCTCGGCCAGCCCGTCGAGGCGGTGCAGCTGGGACTCGATGGCGTGCGAGTTGAAGGTCGGCAACCGCCCCCGGCTCCCGAAGAGGTCGGTGTGGTCGACGACCGTCAGCCGCGGGTGGTCCGCCACCAGCCAGGCCGGCACCTGGGCGTCGGTGACCAGGAAGACGTGGCGGACCCACGGCGCGTACATCTCCAGCGAGCGCAGCGAGTAGCGCAGCTCGTCGTGGGAGGTGTAGCGCGAGTCGTTCGCGGCGAGGTCGTGCAGGGGCGCTCGGCCGAGCTCGCGCAGCGCCTGGTCGCGGCGTTCCTGCCACGCGGGGTCGCTCCCGTCCACCCAGGTGTAGACGACGTCGACGGCGTCCAGGTGCTGGAGCAGGTGCGGTGCGGCCAGGTCGGCCGCGACGAGCCGGTCCCGGCCGTCGACCGCACGCAGCACGACCCCGGTGGGGGCCGGCTCCAAAGACTCGGGCACGGCGTCGAAGGTGCGTTCGCCGAGCAGCGTGCCGGTGGGCAGGGGCTCGGCGTTGGGGGTGCTGCGGTGGCCCGGCCCGACCTCGCGCCAGAAGTGCAGGTCGCACCCCATCTCGGCGGTGCTCAGCACGGCCCCGGATTCGGTGGCCAGCACCTGGAACACCCGGACGGTGTTGGTGAACCGGGGACCCCGCCTCCTCAGCGGCCGGGGGCGGCGTGGGTCCTTGGTGTAGACCGGCGCCACCTGGAACGCGGTCGGGGTCAGCTCGACGGCCAGGGCGCGGACGGCCCGGCGGCGCTCGGCCTGAGGCACGGCGATGGCGCGGCGCCGCCACGGGTCGACGGAGACGAACACGTGGTGGACGTCGTGCGCCGTCAGCGCGTCGGACACCCGGGCCGCCTGCTCGGCCCACACCTGGTCGGCGCGGAAGGTGTCGACCACGCGCGCCGGCACCGCCTTGCCGTCCACCTCGACCGGGACGAAGCGGTCCGTGCCGCGCGGGCCGGGGACCGTCCTGCGCAGCCGCCGGCGCGAGAGCGAGGCGCGCGCGCCGCGCAGGGCCCGCTGCGGCGTGCTCTGACCCTGCAGGACCAGGCGCACGTGCCGCGCCAGGGTCTCGGGCGCGGCCCGACCGAGGCGGCGCCGGACGGCCGGTGGCACGAGCGCGCCGGGGAGGCGTCGGGACATCGCCCTCCCCCTCCGCGTCGTCCGGTCGTTCACGACCGGTTCACCGATCGTTCTCCGGATAGTCATCGTAAGGTTGCGGCTTGCACCATCGGGGCCGGAGCGCGACGGGTGTCGCAGGACCGGCGCGGTGGCGGGGCTTTGTAACGATCTGAGCATCGTCGAGCCTGGACCGGGGAAGACCTTCAGGGTGTGGGTGGCGCGCACGCGCCACCAACCCCCTCGGAGGTCTGCACCCATGAGCCAGTTCGTAGAGCCGTCAGAGATCCTCGGTCGACGTCGGCTGCTGAGCCGGGGCGCGGCGGTCGCCGGAGCAGCCGCTGCGGGCGCGGTCGCGCTCGGCGTGGCCGGAGCCGGACCCGCGTCGGCGGCCGACGGCGACGCCCTCAAGCAGGGCGGCACCTACACCGGCGGCACCACCACGACCCTCGCCGGCGGCAGCGCCACCACGCCGGCCCTGCGCCTCACCAACGCGACGGGACCTGCGCTGCAGCTCTCTCCGGTCGGCGACGACTTCGCGGGCGACCTCACGCCGGGGCAGCTGCTGGCCACCAACGGCCGGATCCTGGTCGGTGCCACCGACGGCGACGACAGCTACACGACCGCCCTGGCGACCCTGGACGACGTCAACTACACCCTGGCGATCCCGTCCTTCCGGCTCCTCGACACCAGGATCGCCGACTCCCGGGCCGACCTCGTCGCCGTGGGTGGACCGGGCTTCGACAGCGCGGGCCGGCTCCGCGGCGGGTCCTACGTCGACGTGCTGCTCGCCACCGCCGACGACGAGGTCGCCCTTGACGGGGTCTTCCTCAACCTGACGAGCACCGGTTCCACCGGCAACGGCTTCCTCTTCGCCTACCCGTCCGGCGACCGGCCCGTCGGATCGACCACCAGCTATCAGAAGGCCGTGACGACGGCGAGCTCGTGCCTGTCGGCCGTCGGGGTGGTCAAGGACGCGTTCACGGTCCGGGTCTACACCTCGACCACGAGCCACGTCATCGTCGACCTGACGGGTGCCCTGCTCTCGCCGTACCCCGGACCGGCGGCGACGGGCCGCAAGGCGAAGGCGGCTCGCCGCTCGGTGTCGCGCCGGATGACCTGGAAGCCCGCCCGCCGCCGCTGAGCCCGGCTGCTCCGGACGGCCGGGTGCTCCCGGTCGTCCGGCGTCAGCTCAGGTGGGGCAGCTCCTTGCGCAGCTCCCGCTTGGTGTGGGTCAGGAGCTCGTGCACCGCGTCCTCGATCTTGCCGTGCGTCGTCCCACCGGCGAGGTCGTGCTTGCCGACCGTGAGCGCTGGGTCGATGGTGATGCCGTCGTTGAAGAGGTCGACCAGGCGCGGGTCGACGTACGAGCTCCGGGCCACCGCGGGGGTGTTGCCGAGGTAGGTCGAGACCTCCTTCATCGTCGCGCTCACCGCGCGCTTGCGCTTGGAGTCGGTCGTCGCCTCGCGGACCCGTTCGGCGAGCTCGACCGCGGCGATGACGGTGCCGTGCCAGGTGCGGAAGTCCTTGGCCGACACCTCGGCCTCGACGATCTCCTTGATGTAGGCGTTGATCTCGGTCGACGTGACGTCGTGCCACGCCCCGTCGGGGCCGGTGTAGGCGAGCAGCTCGGGGTTGTCGTCCTCGCGGTCGACGAGGGCACGCACGGCCTCGGTCACGGGCTTGTCGACGAGCGCGATGTAGCGCTCCTTGCCGGACTTGGCGATGTAGTCGAAGACGACCTGGTTGCCCTCGAAGCTGACGTGCTCGCGCCGGATCGTGGCCAGGCCGTAGCTGTGGTTCTCCTCCGCGTACGCCTCGCCGCCGATGCGGAAGAAGCCGAGGTCCAGCAGCCGGAAGGCCGTGCCCATGGCGCGCTCGCGCGGCATCCCGTCGAGGCGGAGGTGCCGGCCCGCGCGCCGGCGGGCCGTCGGGAGGTTCCTGGCCGCCTCGAGCACCCGCTCGTGCTTGGCCGCGTCCCGCTTGACGCGCCAGTACTCGTGGTAGCGGTACTGGCGCCGACCGGCCTCGTCGGTCCCCACCGCCTGGATGTGACCGTTGGGGAGCGGGCAGATCCAGACCTCCTCCCAGGCCGGCGGGATCACGAGCGCGATGCAGCGCTCGGCGTCGGGCCCGATCAGCTCAGCGCCCTCGAGGTCGAGGTAGACGAAGTCGCGGGTGGGGTCCGGGGGGACGCGGCGGCGCGTCCAGCCGGGCTTGGACGGGGACACGGTGCGTAGACGGACCACGCGCCCTTGTTACCCGGTCGAGGCGGACGTACGCGGCGGGACCGGGACCGGTCCCGCGCGCCGGGAAGTGTCGGAGGGCCCACCTAGGTTGGGCGGCATGAGCGACAGCACTCCCGAGACCACGTCCACCGCCAACCGCGACCAGGACTCCACCGCGCCCGAGGGCGAGTTCACCTCCGAGACCAGCCAGGCCGCCAAGGAGGAGACCTCCGACGTCCAGGCCTCCCCCGAGCACAACGGCGAGGTGCTCGGTGCCTCCGGCAGCGGGGACCCGTCCCTGGAGAAGGACCCGAGCGAGTGGGTGACCGGGGGCGACCCGATCACCGCTGCGCAGAAGAGCTACCTCGACACCCTCGCCCGCCAGGCCGGCGAGGAGATCCCCGCCGACATCACCAAGGGCGAGGCCTCCGAGCAGATCGAGCGGCTCCGCAAGGAGACCGGCAAGGACTGACCTCGCTCACCCCGGTGTGAGAGACGGGTCCGCACCGGGGTAAGCAAGTCGCATGGTGCGATTCGGCTACACCCTCATGACCGAGCAGAGCGGCCCCAAGCAGATCGTCGAGTACGGGGTCCGCGCCGAGCAGATCGGCTTCGACTTCGAGGTCTCCAGCGACCACTACTCGCCCTGGCTGACCTCGCAGGGTCACGCCGGCTACGCGTGGACGATGCTCGGTGCCGTCGCGGCACTCACGTCGAGCGTCGAGCTGATGACGTACGTGACGTCGCCGATCCAGCGCTACCACCCCGCCGTGGTGGCGCAGAAGGCGGCGACGCTGCAGATCCTCAGCGACGGTCGCTTCACCCTCGGCCTCGGCTCCGGGGAGAACCTCAACGAGCACATCACCGGCGAGGGCTGGGCGCCGGTCGCCCAGCGCCAGGACATGCTCGAGGAGGCGGTGACGATCATCCGCGAGCTCCTCACCGGCGAGCTCGTGACCTGGGGCGGGGAGTACTTCCGGGTCGACTCCGCGCGTATCTGGGACACCCCCGACGGGGGTGTCCCGATCGGGATGGCCGTGTCCGGCCCCAAGTCGATCGAGCGGTTCGCCCCGCTCGGTGACCACCTGATCGCCGTCGAGCCCGACGCCGACGCGGTGAAGGCGTGGGACAAGGAGAAGGGCGGCCTGCTCAAGGTCGGCTCCGGCGACTCGCGCAAGATCGGCCAGATCCCCATCTGCTGGGGTCCCGACACCGACGCCGCGGTGGCCAAGGCGCACGACCAGTTCCGCTGGTTCGCCGGCGGCTGGGCCGTGAACGCCGACCTGCCCACCCCGGCCGGGTTCGCCGGGGCGACCCAGTTCGTCCGCCCCGAGGACGTCGCCGAGTCGATCCCGTGCGGCCCCGACCTGGACAAGATCGTCGAGGCCGTCAGCGCGTACTGGGAGGCCGGCTTCACCGACGTCGCCCTCGTCCAGGTCGGCGACGAGGGACAGCGTGAGTTCCTCGACACCGCCGCCGCGCCCCTCCTCGCCGCCCTGCGCGACGCGGCCCCCAAGGGCTGACCCCGAGCGGTACTCACGACCCTCGAGCGGTAAGCGGTCCCGGTCCTGAGTCAGCGCGGACCGGGACGGGGTACCGCTCGCGGGAGATGTACGGAGCGTCAGCGGTCGGGGCGCAGCCCCACCTCGAACGCGAACAGGACGAGACCCACGCGGTCGCGAGCGCCGAGCTTGGACAGCAGCCGGCCGACGTGGGTCTTGACCGTGCCCTCGGCCATGTAGAGCCGGGAGCCGATCTCGGTGTTGGTCGCGCCGGCGGCGATCTCGCGGAGCACCTCGATCTCGCGGGCGGTCAGCTCGTCGAGGCGGTGGTCGTCGGAGCTGGGCGGCTCGCCGGGCAGGTTCGGGACGACGTGGTCGAGGAGCCGCCGGGTCGCGCTCGGAGCCATCACCGCGTCACCCGCGGCCACGTCGCGGATGGCCGAGAGCAGCTCGTCGGGCCTCGCGTCCTTGAGGAGGAACCCGCTCGCCCCGGCCTTGAGCGCGGCGAAGACGTACTCGTCGAGGTCGAAGGTGGTCAGCACGACCACGCGCGCCGGGTTGCCGTCGGCGAGCAGCTGGCGGGTGGCCTCGACGCCGTCGAGGACCGGCATCCGGACGTCCATGAGCACGACGTCGGCCGGCGTCGTCCTCAGCCGCGCCAGCGCCTCGCGCCCGTCACCGGCCTCGCCGACCACCTCGAGGTCGTCCTCGGCCTCGATCAGCATCCGGAACCCGCCGCGGACGAGGGCCTGGTCGTCGACCAGGAACACGCGGATCACCAGCCCACCACCTGCGGCAGCGGAACCGTGTCGGCCCGGCCGGGCGAGCGCTCGTACGGGATCCGCGCCCGGACGACGAACCCGCCGACCGGCCCGGGGCCCGCGGTGAGCTCCCCGTCGTGCAGGCTCACCCGTTCCGCCATCCCGCGCAGCCCATGACCGTGACCGTCCGGCACCGCAGCCGTCCCCTCCCCGTCGTCCGTGACCTCGATCTCCACCGCGTCGGCCGTGCAGGCCAGCACGACCCGCGCCCGCGCCTGCGGCCCGGCGTGCTTGAGCACGTTCGTGAGCGACTCCTGGACGACGCGGTAGGCCGTCAGGCCGACCGCCGGCGCCAGCGGTGGGGGTGAGCCGAACGTGGTCAGCTCCGCCCGCTCGCTCGTCCGTCGCACCAGCTCGGCGATGTCGTCCAGCCCGGGCTGCGGCCCGTACTCCGCGCCCGCGCCCTCGTGCCCCTCGCGCAGCACGCCGAGGATGCGCCGGGTCTCGGTCAGCGCCTCGCGGCCGGTCTCGGCGATGGTGCCGAGCACCTCGCCGGCACGCTCGGGGTGGCGCGCGGCGACGGCGCGGCCGCCCTCGGCCTGGACGACGATGACCGACAGCGAGTGGGCGACGATGTCGTGCAGCTCGCGCGCGATGCGGTTGCGCTCGTCGACGCTCGCGGCCCGGGCCCGCTGCTCCTGCTCGGACTCCAGCAGCCGTACGCGCTCGGCCTCGGAACGTTCCTGGCGGGTCGCGCTGTCCTCCGACTCGCGCAGCTTGCGCCCGACGACGTGGGCGGCGCTGACGACCGCGAAGCACGCGACCACGCTGACCGTGAAGACGGTGAGGTCGCCGATCCCCGCGCCGCGCAGCGCCCAGCGGGCCGGCCCCAGGAACGACCCGACCACGGCCACCGCCCACGCGAGCCGGGCCAGGGTCCGGCCGCTCCAGCGGGCGAGCGTGTAGACGAGCACCGGCACGGAGATGATCCCGGCGGCGGACGGCACGGAGCTGACGGCCAGCGCGAGAAGGCAGCCCGCGGTCATCACCGCGAGCGCCGCCGCCGGGAACGTCCGCCGCACCAGCAGCGGGAGGGTGATCACCACCGACGCCAGGCCGAGCGCGCGTTCCCCGACGGCCAGCGTGAACGCCGCGGCCACCACCGTGACGAGGGCGCACAGGGCCAGGTCGTACGCGAAGTGCGGGTCGCGCACGAGACGGTCGGCAGGAGGCATGTCGCGTCGACCCTACGAGGCTCGGAGCCGTCGCGCATCCGACCACAGTCGCGTCCGCGCTCGGCCCGTGGACCGGTGGCGGCGCTAGTCTGCAGCGGTGAGCTGGAAGGTGGCCGCCGTCGTCGGCGCGTGTGCGGGTGGGGTGGTCTGGGCCGTGCGGCGACGCACCCGTCGTCCCGCGGACACCGGCGAGTGGGCAGCGGCGACCGATCCCGTGGCCCCCGCGACCGTGTGACCCGGCCGACCCGCCTGGTCCGTCCGACGCGCCTCGCCCGGCTGATCCGTCTGGACCGGTGAGCGAGGCACGCTTCGGCGGGGTCCGGGGTCGGCTGATCGGGACCCTGGCGCTCGGGACCTCGCTCAACCCGCTCAACTCCTCGATGATCGCGGTGGCGCTCGCGCAGCTGCAGACCGACTTCGGGGTCGGGGTCGCGACGTCGAGCTGGCTGGTGTCGGCCTTCTACATCGGCGCCGCGGTCGGGCAGCCGCTGATGGGCCGGCTGGTGGACCAGCTCGGAGCCCGGCGGATGTTCCTCGCCGGTCTGGTGGTGGTCCTGCTCGCCTCGCTGGCGACCCCGTTCGTCCCGGGCTTCGCCTGGCTCGTCGGGCTGCGCGTCGTGCAGGCGTTCGGGACCTCGACGGCGTACCCCGCGGCTCTCGTGCTGATCCGTGCGGCGACGCCCGCGGACCGCGCGCCGACGGCCGGGCTCGGCGCCATCACCGTGGCCAACTCCACGTCGGCCGCCCTGGGTCCCGTGCTCGGCGGCTTCCTCGTCTCCGGCGCCGGCTGGCAGGCGGTGTTCCTGGTGAACGTGCCCATCTGCCTCGTCGGGCTGGTCTTCGCCTGGCGCGTGCTGCCCCGCCAGCGCGCGGGGGAGGCGGTCGCGGCGAAGCAGGTGCTCGCCGAGCTCGACCTGCCGGGCGTCGCGCTGTTCAGCGCGACGATGGTGACGCTCCTGCTCGGCGTGCTGTCGTTCACGAGCACGCCGCACGTGTGGCTGCTGGTCGTCGCCGCTGCCGCCGCGGTGGCCCTCGTGCTCCGCGAACGTGCCACCGCGTCGCCCTTCCTCGACGTGCGGGCGCTGGTCGCCAACCGGGCGCTGACCTCGGTGCTCGTCCAGCAGGGCCTCGTCAACTTCGTCTTCTACTGCACGTTCTTCGCCCTGCCGCTCTGGCTGGAACGGGTCCGCGGCTACTCCAGCGACCAGGCGGGGCTGTTCATCCTGCCCGTCGCCGGGCTGGGGGTGCTGACCGTCCCGGTCGCCGCCCGCCTCGTCCGCGCCGCCCACGGGTCACGGGCCGCGCTGATCCTCGGCTCGGCGGTGCTGCTCGTCGCGACCGGCGCCGTCCAGCTCCTCGGCGACGCCACCCCGGCGGTGCTGATCGTCGTCTTCGGGCTGCTGCTCGGCGTCCCGAACGGCTTCAACAACCTCGGGCTGCAGACCGCGCTGTACGAGGCGGCGCCGGGTGGGCGGACGGGGTCGGCGGGCGGGCTGTTCCAGACGAGCCGTTACTTCGGGGCGATCTCGGCGACGGCCACCATCGGCGTGCTGTTCGACCGGGACCTCAGCAGCGGCGGCCTGCACGAGCTCGGCCTGGTCATGACGGGTGGAGCGGTCCTCGTGCTGGCCCTGGCGCTGCTCGTCCGCCGGGCCGCACGAGCCTGAGCCCGGTCCGACCGGTCGGCTCAGCGCAGGTCGTCGAAGGGGACGCCGCGGGCGTGGGCGACCGCGGTCGCGACGGCCGTGAGCAGGGCCCAGATGAGCACCCCGAGGACCAGCAGCTCGACCCCGTGGATCCCGGGGCCCGGAGGCAGCCGGAGGGCCCGGGTCAGCAGGCGCGGCAGCCTCGACATCGGGTCGACCGCGACGCAGAGCGCGTACGGCAGCCCGAGGCAGACCAGCCAGCGCACGGTCCGGCTCCACCGGCGCCGCTCGTGCCAGCGGGTGACCAGCGGCACCGGCCAGTAGGGCAGCAGGACCGAGACGAGGTTGCCGACGCCGAGCCAGGTGAGGACGGGGTAGAGCACGCCCGGCAGCGTCAGCTCCAGCCGGTAGTTCGCCTCGTCGTGGACCGTGATGGCCGCGGTCGCCAGCAGGGTCGGCAGGCCGACGATCACCAGCAGGGCGAGGTTCTTGACGAGCAGGATGCGGGACAGCGACAGCCCGCGCAGCAGCCGGAGCCGGGTCCGCTCGGTGTCGACGCCGAGCACGTTCGTGGTCGTGACGTCGGCCAGCACGAACACGGCGAAGTAGGTCCCCACCAGGATCGCCCAGTCCCGGTGCGTGCCGTCGCGGATCGGGACGACGACGAGGTAGGCCAGCGAGAGCAGCAGGTTGACCCCGATGCCGAGCAGCCAGCCGTACGGGCGCCGGAACGCCCAGCGCAGGTCCTGGCCGACGAGCCGCACCAGGCCGGGGTGCGCGTACGCAGTGGTCCCGACCGCGACGGGAGCGCCGACGACGACGTTCGTCGGGTCCGCGGTCGTCACGGCACCAGCGTGCCAGCCCTGCCTGGGTCCGTACGGGGAATCAGCCCGGCGGACCCTGTGAGACCTCACCTCCGGCGAGGTTGACTGCTCGCGACCGGTCCTCGCCGACCCCGGCGCCCCGTCGGTCTTCCGTCCCGTCGTCCCGGTCCGCCCTGCTGGCGAGGCCCTGTCTCGGAGCGCGACCTACCGTGGACTGATGGATCCTTCGACGGGCTCAGGACGCGGTCTGCCCGGCACGCACCCGTTGCTGCTCGAGATCGACCTCACCTCGCCGCCGGCCGACCCGCCGGCCGGTGACCCGCTCGCCCGCTTCGCGGCCCGGGGCCGGGCGGTGCGCGGACCGCTGCTGCGCGCCCTGCACGAGGCGGGGTCGGACCGCCGCGTCGTGGGCCTCGTCGCCAAGGTCGGCGGGACGCTCTCGTGGGCGGACGCCCAGGAGCTGCGCCTCGGGGTGACGGCCTTCGCGGCCAGCGGCAAGCCCACTGTGGCCTGGGCGGAGAGCTTCGCCCAGGGTGCGAGCGACCTGCCGGCGTACGTGCTGGCCAGCGCGTTCGACGAGGTGTGGCTGCAGCCGACCGGTGACCTCAACCTGCTCGGGGTGGCGCTCGAGACGACGTTCCTGCGCGGTGCCCTCGACAAGCTGGGCGTCGAGCCCGAGCTCGAGGGCCGCTACGAGTACAAGAACGCGGTCGACCGGATCACCCGGACGGAGCTGACCCCGCCGCACCGCGAGTCGTTGGAGCGCCTCAGCTCCTCGCTCGTGGACTCGGCGGTGACCGCCGTCGCCGACGGCCGCGGGCTGGCCGCGGAGGTCGTGCGCTCGCTCGTCGGCACGGGACCCCGGACGGCCGACGAGGCTCGGCGGGTGGGTCTGGTCGACCGGCTCGGCTACCGCGACGAGGTCTACACCTCCGTCCGCGAGCGGGTGGGGGAGGACGCCGTGCTGCTCTTCGGCGACCGCTGGCGGCCGCGCCGGCTGCCCTCGCTGCCCTCGCTCCCGGGTCGTCCCCAGGGCCACGTGGCGCTCGTCGAGGTTCGCGGCGAGATCGTCAGCGGACCCAGCCGCCGGGGTCCGAGGGGACGTTCGGTGGGCAGCGACACGGTCGGCGCGGACCTGCGGGCCGTGCTGGACGACGACGGGGCCCGGGCGCTCGTCCTGCACGTCGACTCGCCCGGCGGTTCCGGCGTGGCCTCCGACACCATCTGGCGGGAGGTGTGCCGGGTGCGTGACGCGGGGAAGCCCGTCGTCGTGTCCATGGGCGCGTACGCCGCGTCGGGCGGCTACTACGTCGCCTGCCCTGCTGACGTCATCGTCGCGCTGCCGGCCACGCTGACGGGCTCCATCGGCGTCTTCGGCGGCAAGTTCGTCGTGACCGAGCTGCTCGACAAGCTCGGGCTGAGCACGGGGGTCGTCGAGCAGGGGGAGCGTGCGCGGATGTACTCGTCGCGGCGCCCGTTCTCCGCCGACGAGCGCGAGCGGCTCGACGCGGCGCTCGACGCTTTCTACGAGCACTTCACGAGCCGCGTCGCCGAGGGCCGCGGGCTGACCCGCGAGGCCGTCGAGCTGATCGCCCGGGGCCGGGTGTGGACCGGCGCCGACGCGGCGGAGGTAGGCCTGGTCGACGAGCTGGGCGGTCTGCGTGACGCCGTCCGGATCGCCCGTGAGCGGGCCGACCTGCCTGAGCGCGCCCCCGTACGCCCGGCGCGCCACGTGCCGCCGCTCGCCCGGCTCGGACGACCGCGCAACAGCGAGGACCCGCGGGTGCTCACGACCACGCTCCCGCGGCTCGACGACCTCGCCGCAGTCCTCGGCCTCGCGCCCGGGACGGAGCTGCGGATGCCCGCCCTGACGTTGCGCTAGCCCAGCTGCCTGCGGGCGTCTTCGGACCTTGGTCTGAAGACGTGGGCCGGCGCCGGGCCGTCCGCCCGCGTTTGCGGGCATTGGTCTGAAGACGTGGGCTGAAGCCGGCCGTCTGCCCGCGTCTGCGGGTACTGGTCTGAAGACGTGGGTCGACGCCGGTCGTCTGTTCGCGTCTGCGGGCATTGGTCGAAGACGTGCGCCGACGCCGGCCGACTGCACGCGTCTGCGGGCACTGGTCTGAAGACGTAGGCCGACGCCGGCCGTCTGCCGCCGTTCGTCGACACCGGTCGGAAGACGTGGGCCTGAGCCCGGCGCTCAGCCGAGGAGCTTCGCCGTCTCCTTGGCCGCGCGACGGATCCCGCCGCGCTCGTCGAGGAACCCGCCGGCCAGCCCCACGACGGGGAGCTGGGCCACGCTGCGGAACAGGATGTTGCCGCGGGGCCGCTCGTCGAGGACGGACTGCAGCTCCCAGATCTGCCGGGCCAGGCGCCACAGGGTGCCGGCGGCCCGGCGTGCGCCGGGTCCGAGCCCCTTGGCCTCCTCGGGCGCGGGGGCCTCGTCGAGCGAGGCGGCCGCCTCGTCGGCCTCGGTCCCGACGTCCTGGGCGGCGACGTCACGGTCCAGCAGGACCTTGGCCAGCAGCGGCACCCAGCCGGCCGCGTCGACCACCCCGTGCTCGCGCGCGGTCGCGCAGACGGCGAGACCCGCGGCGGAGGCGCCGAGCGCCGCCTGCAGCGGGACCCGGTTGGCCAGGGCCCCGGCCACGCGCGGGACGGCCGCCGCGAAGCCCGCGCTGACGCCGATCCGCCGGACCCACCAGCGCACCCGGTCGTCGAGCGGCTGCTGGTCCCACGCCGGTGAGGCCGGCGTCACCTCGCCGAACGCCCGGTCGCGGACCGCGTCGAGCGCCTTGCGGGGGAAGCCGGCGGTCGGCGGCGGGTCGTCGTCCAGACCGAGCCACCGGACCGGGTCGCCGATCACCCGGTGCGCCATCCGGGCGTAGACGCCCAGCACCTGGGCCACGCGCTCGTCCGAGATCGCTGCGTCAGCCACGTCGTGGCCCTCCTTCGTGTCGCCGGGTGCTGATCGTGCCAGCACCCGGCGCACACCGACGGCTCGCTCAGCGGCGCCGGACCACCTCCGCGTCCCCGCCGCCGCGGCGTACGGGCTCGGCGACGGCGAGGACCTTGCCGCCCTTGCGGAACTCGAGCGCCGCCACGGCCCCGATCTGCGCGTTGAGGGTGAACGAGTCACCGCTCGGGGTGAGCGTGTAGCCCAGGGCGGTCAGGGCCTTGCCGTACTTCGCGATGAACTCGGGCTCCGCGGTGACCGCGGCCGTGTTCCGGGCGCTGGCCCGCGGCTCCGCGACCGCCTGGGGCAGCGTCATGCCCAGGTCGATGCGGTTCACGAGCGTCTGCAGCACCGTCGTGATGATGGTCGCCCCGCCCGGGGAGCCGACCGCGTACACCGGCTTGCCGTGCTTGAGCACGATCGTCGGGGCCATCGAGCTCCGCGGGCGCTTGCCGCCCTCGATCCGGTTCGGGTCCTTGGGGTCGTACACGGCGGTGAAGTCGGTCAGCTCGTTGTTGAGCAGGAACCCACGGCCAGGCACGACGATGCCCGAGCCGCCGGTCTGCTCGATGGTGAGGGTGTACGACACCACGTTGCCCCAGCGGTCGGACGTGACCAGGTGCGAGGTGGAGGTGCCCACGTCGTTGCGCCCGACCGTCGGGGCGGTCGTGCACCCGGTGGCGCCCAGCACGCCCGGCGGGGTGGGGGTCGGCAGCGCCCGGTCGGTGATCAGGCAGGCCCGGGAACGTGCGAACGGCTTCGACAGCAGCGTCTTCAGCGGTACGTCGACGTAGGCCGGGTCGCCCACGTACGCGTTCCGGTCGGCGAAGGCGAGCGAGGAGGCGTCGAGGTAGTCGTGCAGCGCGGTCGTGCGGGGGAGCGCGGACAGCTTCTTCGTGCCCAGGATGTTGAGCGCCTCGCCCACGGTCGACCCGCCGCTGGACGACGGCGCGATGGAGTAGACGTCCAGCCCGCGGTAGCGCACCTTGGTCGGCTTGTGCTTCACGACCTTGTACGCCGCCAGGTCAGACCGTTCGAGGTAGCCCTTCGGGAAGGGCAGCGTGGCGTCCTTCGTGGTCGGGGGGTCCTGCACCGTCCGGACGATGTCGCGGCCGATGCGGCCCTTGTAGATGATCTTGGTGCCCTCGCGGCCGAGCGCGTCGTACGTCGCGGCGAGGTCGGGGTTGCGGAACACCGACCCGACCTTCGGCGCGTCCCCGTCGGGGAGGTAGAGGTCGGCGGTGGTGCTGACCTGCGCAAAGCGGTCGCGGTTCTGCAGCGTCTGCTCGCGGAACGTGGCGTCGACGACGAAGCCGCGGCGGGCGATCTTCTCCGCCGGCTTGAGCGCCTTGCGCAGGCTCAGCGTCCCCCACCGGTCGAGCGCCTGCTGCCAGGTCGCCGCCGTGCCCGGCACGCCCACGCTCGCGCCGCTCGTGACCAGGTCGGGGGTGAAGGGGTACGGCTGCCCGGTCTTCGGGTCGATGAACACGTCGCGCGGGATCGACTCCGGCGCGGTCTCGCGCCCGTCGAGCGTCGAGACCTTCTTGGTCTTCGCGTCGTAGTAGACGAGGTAGCCGCCGCCGCCGATCCCGGTCGAGTAGGGCTCGGTGACACCGAGGGCCGCGGCGGTCGCCACCGCTGCGTCGATCGCGTTGCCGCCCCTGCGCAGCACCTCGATGCCCGCGTGGGTCGCCTCGGGGTCGACGCTCGACACCGCACCGCCCGTGCCGAGGGCGGTGGCGTTCTTGGTCGTCCAGCGCTGTGTGGCTGCGCTCGCCGGGCGGGCCGCGCTCTCGGCGCCCGTCCCCGCGCTGGGCGCGCCGGGGCGGGGAGCGGAGCTCGCGCCCGACGGCAGGCTCGCGACGAGGGCGAGCCCGCAGGCGCCGACCAGCAGAGAACGACGTAGGCGGTGGGTCACAGACAGGCCTCTCGGTAGGGTGAGGCACAGCCAAGCGCATCCCACCGACAGAAGTCGAGACCCGCTGGCGACAAGGAGAACGATGGCCGCCCTCGTACCCGAGCCTCAGCGGGTGAAGCGCTCGCAGATCCAGCTCGGCGCCGCCGGATTCGGCGTCGTCTTCCTCCTCGTCGGGGTCGCCGGCTTCATCCCCGGCGTCACGTCGCACTTCATGAACATGGAGTTCGCGGGTCGCGCCTCGTCGTCGAAGCTCCTCGGCATCTTCCAGGTCTCGGTGCTCCACAACGTCGTGCACCTGCTCTTCGGCGTCGTCGGGCTGCTGTTCAGCTCGACCCCGCTGCGCGCCCGGAATTTCCTGTTCTACGGCGGCATCGCGTACGGGGTGCTGTTCTTCTACGGGATCGTCACCACCTACGGCTCGGCCGCGAACTTCGTCCCGTTCAACGCGGCGGACAACGCGCTGCACATCGCCCTCGCCGGGGCGATGATCACCGCCTCGCTCGTGCTCGACCGCGGTCCCTCGTGGACGAAGGTCCTGCAGGAGGGCAAGGCCGAGCTCTGAGCGACGACGCGCGACCGCCGGCCGACCGGAGAGGCCTGCCCTCCTCCGCCCCGCTGATCCCGGCGGCGGACCGGCTCAGCCGGATCGCGGCGCTCGCGCTGGGCTTCGACCACGGGTCGATCCTGCTCCCGGACGACCGGACGACGCCGCGGTCGGCCGACCGCCCGGCCGCCGCCGCCGCTCTCGACCGCCAGGTCCGGGCCACCGGTCAGGCCGTCGTGGTGGAGCGTGCCGACGCCGGACCCGGGCCGCTCGGGGCGTACGCGGGCCTGCCCGTCTCCTGCGCGGGCGAGGTCGTGTCGGTCCTCAGCGTGTGCGACGAGCTGCCCCGCACCATCTCCCGTCGTGACCTCGCCGTCCTGCTGGAGCTGGCCGAGCTGTGGTCCATCGAGCTGTGCCGGCTCGAGGCCGACGCGACCGTCGTCGACCCCGTGGCCGTCGACCTCGCGCGCGGGCTGGAGCGGGGCGAGGTCGTCCCCTGGTACCAGCCGGTCGTCGACCTGGTCCGCGGAGAGGTGGTCGGGGTCGAGGCGCTGGCCCGGTGGCGGCGGGCCCCGGGGGTCGTCGAGCCGCCCAGCGTCTTCATCCCCGTGGCCGAGCAGAGCGACCTCATCCTCGAGGTCGACCTCGCCGTGCTGCGACGCGCGTTCCTCGACCTGGCGGGCTGGCAGGCCACCCGGCCGGACTTCTGGGTCACCACCAACCTGTCCACGCGCCACCTGGGCCGCAGCGGCTGGCTGGACCAGCTGCAGGAGGCCGCCGCGACCGCCGGGCTGGACCCGACCACGGTCATCCTCGAGCTCACCGAGACCGCGGCGCCGTCCGACGAGGGCAGCCGCGCGGTCGTGGACGCGATGCGCGGGCTCGGGTTCCACGTCTGGTTCGACGACTTCGGCTCGGGCTGGTCGGCCCTGTCCGACCTCAGCCGCTTCACCGTCGACGGCATCAAGATCGACCGTGCCTACGCCGACCAGCTCGGCACCAAGACCGGCGACGTCGTCATCGGCGCCCTGGTCTCCGCCGCCGTCGAGCTCGGCCTCAACGTCACCATCGAGGGCATCGAGACCCCCGCGCAGTACGAGCGCGCCCGCAACCTCGGCTGCCACTTCGGCCAGGGCTACCTCTGGTCGCGCCCCGTGCCCCCGGCCGCGGTGGCCCGCTTCCTCTGACGGGTTCTCCGGCCCCTCACCCCGACAGGAACGTGGTCGCTGCGGTCCGCAGAGCTCGCCTCAACGAGCTCGGGAGCGACCACTTCCGGCGGCAGGCGAGCCGGTCAGGGACAGGATCGTGCGGCGGGGCATCGGGCCCTGCGCGTACTCGCACCCGACCTCGGCGAGGGCGGCGAGCTGGTCGGCGTCGACCACCCCGCTGCCGACGACCTCCCAGCCGAACGTGTGGGCCGTCTCGATGGTCAGGCGCAGCAGCGACGAGCGCAGCCGCCCGCCGGAGAGGGCGTCGGGGTCGATCCGGACCAGGTCGACGGGCAGCCGGGACCACCGGTCGGTCGGGCCCTCGTGGGTCCCGAAGCCCTCGACGCAGACCCGGACGCCCAGGCCGCGCAGCACCTCGAGGTGGGTGACGGCCGCCAGGTCCTCGGCCAGGTCGATCGCGCAGACGACCAGGACGAGCCGGCTCGGCTCCAGCTCGGCCGCGTGCAGGGCGCCGACGACGTCGTGGACGACCCGGCTGCGCCGCAGGTGGCGCCGGGACAGGGGGAGCGCGAGCATCGCCGGGGCCGAGCCCAGCGGGATGCGCGCCGCCTGGCGCACGGCCTCGCGCAGGGCCCAGGTGTCCAGGTCGCAGATCAGCTCGGTCCGTTCGGCGACGGGCAGGACCGCCTCGCGACCGAGCTCGTCCTCGTCGGGCCGCGGCCAGCTCACCTTGGCCTCGTAACCGACCAGCTGGTGGGTCCGCAGGTCGACCACGGGCTCGTGGCGCAGCTCGAGGTCCCCGGCGGCGATGGCCGCGGCCAGCCCGGCCTGCAGCCGGTCGCGGCGGTCCAGCTCGGTGCGCAGCGAGGTGTCGAAGACCTCGGCCCGGCCCCGGCCGCTCGTCTTGGCGCGGTACACGGCCACGTCGGCCTCCGTCAGGAGACGCTCCGGGTCGACGGCGCCGTCCTGCTCGATCGCCACCCCGACGCTGGCACCGACGATCACCTCGCGGCCGTTGGCCAGCACCAGCGGTTCGGACAGGGCGGCGACCAGGCGCTCGGCGACGACGACCGCCGAGAGCTCCTCGTCGACCGGTTCGAGCAGCACGACGAACTCGTCCCCGCCGAACCGCGCGACGACGTCACCCGGACGGACGCAGCCCTGCATGCGGGCGCCGGACGCCACCAGGACCTCGTCCCCGGCCGCGTGCCCGAGGGTGTCGTTCACCTGCTTGAAGCCGTCGAGGTCGACGAACAGCACCCCGACGACGGCGCCGGTGCGCTGGGCCCGGTTGAGGGCGCCGCGCATGAGCTCCATGACCTGGGCGCGGTTCGGCAGACCGGTGAGGCCGTCGTGCGCCGCCTCGTGGGCGAGGGCGACGCGGGCCACCTCCCGTTCCTGGTTGGCGGTCTGGATCTGGTCCAGCGACAGCTTCATGCGTGCGATGACGAGGCCGAACACCGCGACCGAGCCCACGACCACCGCCCAGACGTCGAGCGGCACCCCGAGCGCGGACTGCGCGCCCAGCACCGCGGGCGTGACCATCGCGGCCAGCGCGAGGACCACCAGCCGGAGCCGGGTGAACCGGACGGGCCCGGGCGCGGGCGTGGCGGTCAGCGTGACCATCGACGGGTGCAGCGCGGCGGCGCCGCAGGTCGCGTACGCGAGCAGCCAGACCAGGTCGAGCTGTCGGGTCGACCCCCAGGACGTGAGGTTCAGCGCGGTGCAGAGGGTGTCGGCGACGGCCAGCAGGCCCATGGAGGTCACCAGCAGCCGGAACGCGCGGGTGCGCCCGCCCGGCGTCGTGGCCAGTCGGACCAGCAGCCCGACGAGCAGGATGTCGAAGAGCGGGTACGTCGCGGCGACCGCGGCCGCGAGGGGCGCGTCGCGGTAGTCGTCCATGGTCGGACGGGCGAGCAGGACCCAGCCCAGCACCCCCAGCGCGACGGTCACGATGGCGCTGTCGAGGAAGGCGGCCGGGTCACGGCCCGGGCCGCGGCCACGGATCAGCAGGACGAGCCCGGCCCCGATGCCGGCGTAGCCGAGCAGGTAGACCGGGTCGGCCAGGGTCGGGAAGGTGCTGACGCCGTCGGCGGAGAACCAGGCCCCCAGGGCGTCGCCGGTCGACCACAGCAGGGTCCCCAGCGCGATCAGGTGCCACGGCGCGGTGCGGACGGGTCGGTGGGCGCGCACGCCGACCTCGACCGCGGCCACCGCCGCCAGGCCGAAGGCGACGTACAGCACGTCCCTGCCGGTGCCGCCCGGGAGGAGCGCGTAGACACCCGTCCCGGCGAGCGCGACCCCGAGGAACCAGGCCCACGCGGTAGCGCGCCCGACCGGCGTTCGGCGGTGCGCACGGTGCTGGACCGCCGCGGCGGTGAGCGGGGCGGGCAGGGCGTTGGGGCGCACGGGACCTCCTGGTCGCGCAGGTCCCCGAGCAGCGCTGATCCTAGTGCTCATCGGGGCTCGGCGAGGCTGTCGTCGTAGGTTGTGACCGGCGTGAAGGGCGGCGCGACGAGGGGGAGGCCATGGCGGTGCTGGCGGTGACCGGTTCGACCGGCCTGCTGGGCGGTCTGGTCGCTCGGCGGCTCGGTACGGCGGTCGACCGGCTGGTCGTCCGCGACGCGTCGCGCGCGCCCCGGATCGACGGCGGTCCCGAGGTCGTCGAGGCCTCGTACGGCGACCTCGCCGCCGGTCGACGGGCGCTCGCCGGAGTCGACGTCCTCTTCATGGTGTCGGCGTCCGAGTCGCCGGTCCGCCGCGACGAGCACCGGACGTTCATCGAGGCGGCCACGCAGGCCGGTGTCGGGCAGATCGTCTACACGAGCTTCGCCGGCGCGGCGCCCGACGCGATCTTCACCCTCGGCCGGGACCACCACGACGCCGAGGAGGCGATCCGGGCCAGCGGGATGGCGTGGACGCTGCTGCGCGACAGCTTCTACTCCGACTTCTTCCCGATGTTCGCCGGCGACGACGGGGTCGTCCGCGGACCGGCGGGCGAGGGCCGGGTGGCGGCCGTGGCCCGGGCCGACGTCGCGGACGTGGCCGTCGAGGTGCTGCGCGACCCCGGTCGCTTCGTCGGCCAGGTCGCCACGCTCACCGGTCCGGAGGCCTTCTCCGTCCGCGAGGCGTGCGCCCGGATGACCGCGGCGCTGGGGCGGCCGTACTCCTACGTCGAGGAGACGGTCGAGGAGGCGTACGCGTCCCGGCGGCGCTGGTCGACGGAGCCGTGGCAGCTCGACGCCTGGGTGAGCACCTACCTGGCCATCGGCTCCGGTCAGCTCGCCGAGGTCAGCCCGGACGTCGAGCGGATCACCGGGCACACCCCGCGGACGCTGGAGCAGAGTCTGTCCTGATCTTGTCAAGGGGTGTTGATCATGCTCCCTGATCTTGTCGGCCTTCGTTGATCGAAGTCGTGATCTTGTCGAAGGACGACGCGCACTGTTCACCCTCTGGTCAGCAACGTGTGCGTGTGACGCCACCACCTCGACGCGTCCGGGTCGTGCCATGGACGCATGCTCAGTCCCGCCCCTGCGGCCGCGACGCACCATCCTGACCGGCTGGTGGTCGCGCACCGCGGCGCCAGCGGCTACCTGCCCGAGCACACGCTCGCGGCCTACGAGCTCGCCATCGCCCAGGGCGCCGACTTCGTGGAGCCCGACCTCGTGGCGACCGCTGACGGCCGCCTGGTCGTCCGGCACGAGAACGAGATCGGCGCGACGACCGATGTGGCGCACCGCCGGGAGTTCGCCGACCGGCGTACGACCAAGGTGGTCGACGGCGAGGTGCGCACCGGCTGGTTCACCGAGGACTTCACCCTCGCCGAGCTGACCACCCTCGGTGCGGTCGAGCGGCTGCCGCGCCTGCGACCGCACAGCTCGGCCTTCGACGGCGTGTTCTCGGTGGTGACCTTCGAGGAGGTCCTCGACCTGGCGTCGCGCTCGCGCACCACGGCGGGCGGACCCGTCGGCGTCCTGGCCGAGCTCAAGCACGCCACGTACTTCGCCGGGCTCGGCCTCGACCTGCTGCCTCCGCTCCTGGACGACCTCGAGGAGGCCGACTACGACGGCGAGGGCGACCCGGTCGTGGTCCAGAGCTTCGAGACCACGATCCTGCGCCGGATCGCGGACGTGTCGCCCGTCCGGCTGGGCCAGCTGCTCGAGGCCGGTGGCGCCCCGTACGACCTGGTCGCGGCGGGCGACCACCGCTCGTTCGCGGACCTCTGGTCGCCCGCGGGGCTGGCCGAGATCAGCCGCTACGCCGACGTCGTCGGTCTGGACAAGGACCTCATCATCGCCCGGGACCTCACCGGGCGGCTGCTGCGGCCGACCGGCGTGACGACGGCGGCCCACGACGTCGGCCTCGAGGTGTTCGGCTGGACGTTCCGCCGGGAGAACTGCTTCCTGCCCCGCGAGTTCCGCCGCGGCGACGACCCGTACGCCCCCGGCGACCTCGCGGGCGAGATCGCCACGTTCCTCGCCGCCGGGATGGACTCGGTGATCACCGACCACCCGGACCTCGCCCGGTTCGCGCAGGTCTCGGAACCGGTCCTCCTCGGCCGGATCGCCGCTTAGCGCTAGCGCCGAGCGACGTTCTCGTCGCAGTGGTGGCGCCCGATCGGGACGACGGTCGGGGTCCGGGAGACCGGGTCCTGCACGACCACCGACTCCAGCCCGAACACCTGCTGCACGAGCTCGGCGGTGACGACCTCGCCTGGCGGTCCCTGGGCCGCCACGCCGCCGGCGGCCATGGCGATCATGTGGTCGGCGTAACGGCAGGCCAGGTTGAGGTCGTGCATGACCACGACCACCGTCGTGCCGCGCGAGCGGTTGAGGTCGGTGAGCAGGTCGAGCACGTCGATCTGGTGGGCGAGGTCGAGGTAGGTCGTCGGCTCGTCGAGCAGCAGCAGGTCGGTCTCCTGCGCCAGGGCCATCGCGATCCACACCCGCTGGCGCTGGCCGCCGCTCATGTCCTCGATCCGCCGGTCCGCCAGCTCGGTCGTGCCCGTCGCCGCGAGCGCGTGCGCCACGGCCTCGTCGTCGGCCGCGCCCCACCGGCGGAACCACCCCTGGTGCGGGTAGCGCCCGCGCCCGACGAGGTCGGTGACGGTGATGCCCTCCGGGGCGACCGGCGCCTGGGGCAGGAGGCCGAGGACCCGCGCGACCTCCTTGCTCGGGGTGTCGTGGACGCTCTTGCCGTCGAGCAGCACCGCGCCCCGGACGGGGTCCACGAGCCGGGCCATGCCGCGCAGCAGGGTCGACTTGCCGCACCCGTTCGCGCCGACGATGACGGTGATGCGGCCGTCCGGGATCGCGACCGTGAGGTTCTCGACGACCGCGCGGTCCCCGTACGACAGGACCAGCCCCTGCGTCTGCAGCCGGTGCTCGCTCATCCGCCCACCCCCGCCCGGTTGGACCGGACCAGCAGGAAGAGCAGGTACGGCGCCCCGACCGCGGCCGTGACGACGCCGACGGGCAGCTCGACCGGCAGCAGGTGCTGCCCGACGACGTCGGACGCCACGACGACGAGGGCGCCGACCAGGGCGGCTGGCACGAGCGACGGCCCGCTGCCCCGAGTGAGGCGCCTGGCGACCGGCCCGGCCACGAACGCGACGAACCCGACCGGTCCCGCCGCCGCCGTGGCCACGGCCGCCAGCATCACCCCGAGCACGATGGCGACCAGCCGCGCGGGCTCGACCCGCAGCCCGACCGCGGCGGCCACGTCGTCGCCCAGCTGGAGGACGAGCAGCGCGCGCCCGGTCAGCAGCGTCAGCGGCACGAGCACGAGGCAGGCCAGCGCGAGCGGGTGCAGCTGGGTGGCCGACGACCCGTTCAGGCTGCCGGTCAGCCAGACCAGCGCGGCCGACGCCTCGTAGACGTCCGCGCGCGTCATCAGGTAGTCCACGACCGCGACCATCAGGGCCGAGACCCCGACCCCGACGAGCACGAAGCGGTAGCCCGACAGGCCTCCGCGCCAGGCGAGGGCGTAGATGAGACCGGCCGACACGAGCGCGCCACCCAGGGCGGCCCCCGAGACGGCCATCCCGGTCCAGCCCAGCAGCAGGATGGCCAGCACGCCGCCCGCGCTCGCGCCGTAGCTGATCCCGATGATGTCCGGGCTGGCCAGCGGGTTGCGCAGCAGGTTCTGGAACGTGGTCCCCGACAGCCCGAAGCAGATCCCCACCAGCAGGCCGGTCAGCACCCGCGGCAGCCGGAGGTCGAGCACGATGAACTCGGACGCCGTCGTGCCGCGGCCGACGAGGGTCGCGACGAGCTGGTCCAGCGACAGCGGGTAGTCGCCCAGCACCAGCCCGGCGCCGGCCACCACGACGAGGGCGACCACCAGGCCCGCGCAGACGGTGGTCGAGCGCGTCCGGGCGTGCCGGCGGACGCGCCGGACCGACCGGACGCCCGTCCTCGAGCGGGCCGCGAGGCGCGTCGGTGCGTACGCGGTCACAGGCCCGCCAGCCGGTGGCGGCGGACCAGGACGACGAAGACGGGTGCCCCCAGCAGGGCGGTGACGATGGCGACCTGCACCTCGGCCGGGCGGGCGATGACCCGGCCCACGACGTCCGCGGCGAGCAGCAGGACCGGGCCGAGCAGCATCGAGGTCGGCAGGATGCGGCGGTAGTCCGTCCCGACCAGGGCCCGCGCGACGTGCGGGATCGTGAGCCCGACGAACCCGACGGGCCCGGCGGCCGCCGTCGCCGCCCCGCAGAGCAGGACGACCGCCACGGCGGTGCCGATCCGGATGAGCCCGACCCGCGCGCCCAGGCCACGGGCGACGTCGTCGCCGAGCGCGAGGGTGTTGAGGCCACGGCCGAGGACGAGGGCCAGCAGGGCGCCCACGACCAGGAACGGCAGCACCGACGCGACGACGCCGAGGTCGCGGCCGTTCAGGCTGCCGACCTGCCAGAAGCGGAACTGGTCGAACGCCTGCTGGTCGCCCAGCAGCAGGGCGGTGGTGATCGCGCCGAAGAACGCGGTGAGCGCGGCGCCGGCGAGGGCCAGCTTGACCGGGGTCGCGCCCTCGCGTCCGAGCGCCGCGACCGAGTAGACGAGGACCGAGGCGACGGCGGCGCCGGCGAACGCGAACCAGACGTAGCCGCCCGCGTCCGTCACGCCGAAGACGCTGATGCCCAGCACGATGGCGAGGGCCGCGCCGCCGTTGACGCCGAGGATGCCGGGGTCGGCGAGCGGGTTGCGGGTGACGCCCTGCATGGCGCAGCCGGCCAGGCCGAGCGCGGCGCCGACGAGGAGCCCGAGGACGGTCCGCGGCAGGCGGGAGGTGATCACGACCAGCTGGTCGGTGCTCGTCGGGTCGTAGTGCGTGAGCGCCTGCAGCACGGTTCCGGTAGGGACGCTGCGGGCGCCGATCGCGAGGCTGGCGAGGCTCAGCAGGACCACGACACCTCCGGCGAGCAGCAGCACCGGGGCGGTCCGTCGGACGCGGACGTCGGGAACGGGGGCGCGACGAGCCGGCGAGCGTGTGGTCGTCAGGGCCATGCAGGTAAGGCTAACCTAACGACACCCGACCCGAGGAGACGACCCGTGCACCCGAACCGCCTGACCCGGCGCACCCTGCTGGCCGCCCTGGCCGCGAGCCCCGTCCTGGCCGCCTGCGGCAGCCCGAGCACCGGAGGGTCGGGCTCGTCGAGCACCGCCGCCGGAGCGACGTCCTTCATCTACACCGACGCCCGCGGCAAGGTCGTCGACGTGACGCCGGTCCCGACGAACGTCGTGGCCCAGAGCTCCGCCGCCGCCGCGCTCTGGGACGCGGGCATCAAGGTCAAGGGCGCGTACGGCGAGCTCAAGACCGGCGCCGACGGCAAGCTGGACTACCAGGCCGGCCACCTCGACCTGAGCCAGGTCGCCGTGATCGGGGCGACGTACGGGGAGTTCAGCGTCGAGAAGCTCGCGACCGTCGCCCCGCAGCTGCTGATCGACCTGTCGTTCGACGACAAGACGCTCTGGTACGTCGACGCGAAGGTCGAGGCCCAGGTCACCGCCCTCTGCCCGACGCTCGGCGTGCACACGCTCGGGCTCGACCTGCTCGGGCTGATCAGCTCGTTCACGGACCTGGCCGTCAAGCTCGGGGCGGACCCGCAGATCTCGGCGTCGGCCGCGGCGGGCTTCAACCAGGCCTCGGGCACGCTGGCCGAGGCGATCAAGGCCGCGGGTGGTGCGACCGTGGCGCCGCTGAGCTTCGACCAGGACAACGCGTACGTCGGGCTCCCCAGCCAGAGCCCGGACCTCGCGCACCTGGCGAAGCTCGGCGCGAAGTTCGTCCCGGCGACGAGCAAGCCCGAGGACTACTTCGCAACGATCAGCTACGAGAACCTGCCCGACTACAGCGGCGACATCATCCTGGTCGACGCGCGGAACACCTTCACGGGCTACCGCGACTCCGCCGTCTGGAAGTCGCTGCCCGCGGTCAAGGCCGGCCGGGTCTTCGAGTGGAAGCCCGCCGCTCCCTACTCCTACCTCTCGAACGTCCCCGTCCTCGAGGGCTACACGAAGGCGTTTGCCTCGGTCGACTCCTGACCGTTGCCGCTGGTTTCCTGCACCTCATCGCGTCAAGACCGCGGGCAGGCGGCCGAGCGGCACAGTGAGGTGCGGGAAACCAGCGCCGTCGGCCCCAGAGGGTCTGGCTGAGACCGTCCGTGGCGCGTTGCGTGGAAGGTTCACGCTCGACGTGTTGGGGCGAGATGTTGCTGGTTTCCCGCACCTCGTGAGCTCGGATGGACCCTCGGGCTGGTCTCCAGCTCAACGAAGGCCGGCAAAGCGGCGCCGGCGCTGGGCCAGGGCCGCGCGGATGTCTCGCACGACCACGTCGGGGTGGTCGCAGAGCATCGTCCAGGTGAAGCGCAACACCATCCAGCCGTCGAGCACGAGCGCGTTCTGACGCCAGCGATCACTCTCGAACAGATCCTCCTCGGTCTCGTGCAGCCGACCGTCGATCTCGATGGCGAGCTTGAGCGACCGGAACGCGATGTCGATGTAGTAGAGGTTGCCCGCGGTCACCACCCCGCGGTTGGCACGCCAGCCGGTGATGCGGGCGTCGCGCAGCAGGCGGTGGGCCCGTCGCTCGGCCGCCGACCAGGGTTCGTCGCGCGAGTCGAGGAGCAGCCTGCGACGGTCCCGGTTACCGCGCCGGTGACCCGTCAGCTCAAGGGCGCGGCGCATCCCGGCCAGCGTCGCCGTCCGGCTGAGGAGCGCGTGATCGATCGCATCCCCTTCGAGCTCGCTGCAGAGGTCGAGCGCTGTCAGGTCCGGCACGGTGAACCGGAGGCCGTGGCGCTCCTGGACGAGCTCGGCCGGGACGCGGCGCTTGACGAAGCGATACCCGCGCTGCGGTTCGCGCACGCCACCCAGCGCGCAGGACACCTGGTCGCCGGGCAGCCGGGGCCAGAAGCTCAGCTGCGCAGCGGTCCGGTCGACGAGCACCGCATCGGGCTCGCGCCGGGTGACCGCGAGGATCCGGATCTCCCGGTCGAACGCCCGGGCCGGGTTCGAGCACACGCCCGGCAGCACCGGCACCAGCTCGCCGGTCCTCACGAGGCGGTCGGTCGCACCTGTGAGCTCGGGATGGTCACGGCGAACGATCACACCCTGACGGTCGACGATCTCGCGGACCTCGTCCTGCAGCGTGCGCACAGGACCATCTCGCCAGGCCAGTGTTGTCCCAGGTGTTGTCCGGAGAGCTTGTCCACAGCTCCTTCTCGATCAGCTGCCGAGGAACGCCGTCGCCGCGAAGGCGTCCACGTCGCCGCGGAGGACCTCCCGCTCGAGCGCAGCGCTGTCGAGCCGGGAGAACAACGCCCGCCACAGCCCGTACGCCGTGTCGAAGTGCCAGTTGGTGCTCCCAGGATCCGGCTCGCACTGGGCGATGGACACCGTCGCGCCGCTCGAGCCCAGCAGGCCGACGGCCGCGACGAGGACCTCGCCCCAGCCGTTCTCGACCGGACCGGGCGTGAGCCCGACGCTCTCGCGCAGGTCGGCGAGGTGGACGGCCACGTCCCACGCCGGGTTGGGGCCAGTGATCGCGTCGCAGCGCGTGGCGACGGCGTCGACGTTCGCCTCCCACTCCGCGACGAGTGCGTCGACGGAGCTGTCGTGCCGGTCGTGGACCTGCCGCGCGCTCCAGGGATCGGTGGTGACCCCGTCGAGATTCCCCTCGACCTGGTCCGTGCTCGAACCGGCCTGGTGGGCGAGCAGGTCGTGCACGCTCCAGGCCGGGCACGCGGGAACCTGCGCTCCCAGCTGCGCGGCCGAAAGCCCCCGGACGACCTCGACGAACTCGGTCGCGCTGCGGCGGTAGACGTGCGAGAGGCTCACCGCCGCATCGTCGCGCTCACTCCGTCACCACCGCAAGACCGTGCGCCGGCAGCCGGATCGACGTCGCCGACGCGATCGTCCGGGACTCCTTCAGCCGGCCGCGCCCGTCGTACACGCGCACCCTGGCCGAGGCGCCCGCCGGCACGACCCGTGTCGACTGGCGCTCCGACGACGCCGACTGCAGCAGTGTGGTCGTCGTGCCGGCCCCTTTCAGGACCGCGCTGGAGAGCAGCGGCCGGACCAGCACCGCGTCCAGCTCGACCGCGTCACGCTGCGCGACGACCGAGATCGGCCCGGCACTCGGCCGGACGGTCTTGTCGAGGCCCTGCGGCAGCAGCGCGCCCGGGGCCGCGGTGATGCCCTGGTCGCCGACCCGATGCTTCAACGTGCCGAGACGCCGGTCGCCCTGCGCCCAGCGGGTCCGGGCGGTGCCGCCCTCCTCCTGCCAGGCCACCGGCGCCACGCTCACCGGCGCGGTCCCGTCGCCGAGGTCCAGCGTCGCGGTCTTCCCGGCGTCGAGCGCGAGGTACTTCCCACCGCTCCACGACGACTCCCCGGTCCAGGCCGACGCCGGCGTGACCACCGTGCCGGTGGTCGCCGTCGCCGCCTCCGCCTCGACCACGCGGAGCCCGTCGCGGCTGACCACCGAGGTCAGCGACGTCGCCTGCGTCCGGACCGACGGGTGCGCGTCCAGCGCCAGCATCGTCAGCAGCCCGTGGATCGTGCTCTCCGCGCCGCTGTTCGGGTTGATCCGGCCGTCGGCCTCCAGCCCGTCGAACGTGACCCCCGTGGCCGGGTCGTACATCGCCTTCCCGGAACGGTTCGCGCCGAAGAACCACGCCGCCTCGAGTCCGGCCAGCTCCGTGCCCGCCTTCGTCCCGCCGGCGTCGGCCACGGCCAGCAGGGACTGCACGCGCGAGTCCACGCCGTACGCGATCTGCACCGTCTCCACCGTTGCCGGCAGCCAGCCGTTGTCCGCCCCGTCGCTGGTCAGCAGGGTCGGGTCGAAGCGGATCGCCTCGGTGACCGCAGGCCGCAGGAGCGACGGCTTGCCCAGGACCTTCGAGCTGCGCGCGAGCGCGGCCGACTGCTGCGAGCTCCACGCGTGCCAGTCGGAACGTGACTGCGCCCACGGCAGCACCGCCCCGTACGGCCACTCGTCCGGGTCGGTCGCCATCGCCGCGATGCCCCGCGCCAGCTTGCGGAGCGCGTCGCGCGCGAGGTCGTCGCTCTTCGCGGCACCGACGTACGCACTCAGGCCGAGGACGGCCTCCGCGCTCGCGTCGGAACCGTCGCGGATCAGCCACGACGGGACCTTGACCCCGTCGGCCTGCTCGTCGTCGCCGTAGCGCGCGAGCACGTCGTGGTTCAGCGCCCGCACCGACAGCCGGATCCGGTCGCGCAGGAACTTGGCGAACGCGGGGTCCTCACGCTTGAACGCCGCGTAGCCCTCGCCGTACGCCCACAAGCTGCGCGCCTGCCAGTAGCTGTCGGCGGAGTCCGACGGGTCGGGCAGCTCGGCCGGCTTCGCGCTCGGGTTGAGCGTCCCGTCGGCCTGCATCCACAGCACCGACCGCCCGTACGAGGGCCCGCTGGTCGTCTGCAGGTAGGCGACCGCGCGGAGCAGGTCGTACGCCTTCGCCCGGCTGTCGGCGCTGCCGGTCTGGCGCCAGTGCCGCAGGTAGACCACGGCCGCCCGGGCGATGTCGTCAGTGTTGAAGGCGCCCTGGCTGTAGTCGCCCGTCTTCGGGTCGAGGTCGCCGCCGCCGACGCGGCGGTAGGTCCCGTCGTCGTTCCGGTCGGCGTACGTCCACGGGACCCGCAGCTCTGGGTCCTGCGCGAGCCGGTACGTCGTGTGGCCCGTGATCGCCTTCGGGCTCACGTCGTCGAGCAGGAAGTCGAGGTGCGCGAGGTTGGTGACGGTGCTCGTCGCCGCCTGGGCCGGTGCGGGTCGCGACGTCGGGCCGACCACGAGGGAGGCGAGCCCGAGAGCGAGGGACACGAGCACGACGACGGGACGAGCGGCACTGCTCGAGGGGTGGTTCACGGGTTCCTCCGGGTGAGTCGGGCGACGCCGATGGCGGAGTCGGCCATGCCGTAGAAGACGAAGTGGGCGCCGCCGATCTCCTCGATGGCGGTGGGGAAGACGACGTTCGGCACGATGCCGACGCGCTCGGCGTCGGTCGACGGCTCCAGCAGCGGCTCGAGCGAGCGGCTGACGACCTCCCACGGACGTTCGCGGTCGAGCAGCATCCCGCCCGCCACGTAGCGGACGCGCTGCTGCTGGGCCCGCTGCTCGTCGATCTCGCCGGTGACGCCGTGGTGCAGGACGAGCCAGCCCTCGGCCACCTCCAGCGGGGGCGGACCGCCGCCGATCTTGATCTCCTCCCAGGGCCGCTCGGGTCCGGCGACCCAGCGGTGCCCGCGCCACACGGTCAGCGCCGAGCGGTCGGCCAGCACCTCGGCCAGCGGCACGAAGCTGATCCAGATGCTCTGCCGCTCCTCGGCCGGCCCGGGCGGGGTCTCGCGCGCCGGGTCGTCGCCCCGGAACGGGCGCAGCATCCCCATCGGCCGGTGCAGGACGGCGAGGCTCTCGACGCCGTCCGGCGCGATGACCGGTCGGGGGAAGAAGACGGTGTCCTTGTTGTGGAAGAGGTTGAGGTCCGCGTCCCAGCCAGGTGCCGCCGCCGCGTCCCACCGGAACACCACCGGCCCGACCCGCTCCCACGTCCGCAGGTCGGTCGAGACGGCGATCGCGGTGCGGGGCCCGAGCGGGCCGAAGGCGACGTACGTCATCACGTGCAGCCCGAGCGCCTCGACCCACGTGACCCGCGGGTCCTCCACGCCGGCGTTGCCCTCCGCGGTCTCCCACGAGGTCTCGGGCTCGAGCACGACGCCGAGCCGCTCGACGCCGGTCGGGACGCCGGCGGTGATCACGACGCGGGCCAGCCCGACGCGGGAGACGTTCCCGACGGCGACGATCCGCGGCAGCAGGTAGAGCTCGCCGTCCGACCCCCGCGCCGAGGCCGGGTTGAGCACGCCCTCGGACTCCAGCGGATCGGCCGGGTCCGGCGTCATGACGGTGCCGACCCGCTCGAGCGCGTACGGGAACCCGCTCATCCCTTCACCCCGCTGCTCACGTCGGTGTTGACGAACTGGCGCTGGAACACGATGAACAGCACCGCGATCGGGATCACCAGCACCACCGCGCCGGCGAGCAGGGCGCCGAAGGGGTTCGCGGTCGAGTTGGCCACGTTGGTCAGGTAGTTGGCCAGCGAGACCGCCAGCGGCTGGAGGTCGGCCCGCTTGGTGATCAGGAACGGCCAGAGGAACTCGTTCCAGGGACCGATGAAGGTCACGAGCACCACGGTCACGAGCGCCGGGCGCACGAGCGGCAGGGCGATCCTGGTGAGCAGCTGCAGCTCGCTGGCCCCGTCGATCCGGGCCGCCTCGAAGATCGCCTGGGGCAGCTGCAGGAAGTACTGGCGGAAGATGATCACCGCGGTCGAGCTGATCGCGAAGGGCAGGATCATCCCGAGGTAGTTGTCGGCCAGCCCGTAGCTGCGGGCGATCAGGACGTAGAGCGGGATGATCAACAGCTGGAACGGTACGACCTGCACGAGGAGCGCGAGAGCGAACACGGCCCCCCGGCCGCGCCACTGGAGCACCGCCAGCGCGTACCCCACGAGCGTCGCGAAGACGATGGTGCAGATGATCACCCCAGCGGTGAAGATCCCGGAGTTGATCACCGAGCGGACCAGGTCGATGCGGGAGTCGATCGTGACGTAGTTGGCGAAGGTCAGGTTGCCGGGGTGGGGGAACGCTCCGCCGACGCTCTGGTCGGGCTCGCGCTGGAGGGAGCCGATGACCATGTAGTAGAAGGGGAAGAGGAACGCGAGCGCCCCGATCCCCAGGACGATGCCGCGCAGCGCGACGGGTAGCCGCCTCATGTGTTGTCTCCTCCGGCGAAGCGGTTGGACAGGTAGGACAGGACGAGCGTCCCGATGACGAGCAGCACGCCGATCGCGGCGGCGTAACCGGGCTGGCCCTGCTCGATGCCCTCCTGGTACATGACGAGGACGGGGGAGCGGGAGGCGCCGTTCGGGCCGCCGCCGCCCGTGAGCAGGTAGGGCTCGGTGAACAGGTTGGCCCCGGTGATGATCGCGAGCACCAGGACCAGCACGGTCGCCGGTCGTACGGCCGGGATGGTGACGTTGACGAAGCTCTGCCACCGGTTGGCCCCGTCCGTGGCGGCCGCCTCGTAGAGGTCGCGGGCCACGTTCTGCAGGGCGGCGAGGTAGAGCAGGATGTAGAAGCCGAGCCCCTTCCACGTCACGAAGAGCGCGATCGAGGGCATGGCCAGGTGCTCGTTGATCAACCACGTCGGGTCGGGCGCCAGCGGGCCGAGCGCCCGGTTGACGATGCCGCCGCCGTTGAAGAGGAACAGCCAGACGCCGACCACGGCGACGCTCGAGGTCAGGTAGGGCAGGTAGAAGGACACCCGCAGGAACGCCTTGGCGTGCACCACCCGGTCGAGCAGGGTGGCGAGCACGAGCGAGAGCACGACGGTGAGCGGGACGTTGATCAGCAAGAACACGCCGACGTTCACGAACGACTGACGGACCGCCGGGTCGGCGAGCGCGTCGGTGTAGTTCGTCAGGCCGATGAAGGGTCGCTCCACGTCCACCCCGGGGGCGGTGAAGAAGTAGTCGTGGAACGACATGTAGACCGCGAAGCCCAGCGGATAGGCGAAGACGACGGCGATGAAGACGAGGTACGGCGCGCTGAACACGTAGCCCAGCAGGTTGGACCGCGGTCGCCCTCGGCCGCGCGAGGCGGGCTCGCGGGACGACGGGACGACCGCGGCCGGGACCGTGGTCGGGGTGGCGGTCACAGGGCTACCGGCTCCCGGCGAGCGAGGTGACCTTGTCGGCCGCCTCGTTCATGGACGCGGTCAGGTCGCCCTGGCCGCTGATCACCGACTTCGTGTACGCGTCGCGCAGCGTCTGCAGGATCTCGACGGTGTGCGGGCCGCTGGGCACCTCGACGGTGCGGGCCGCGAGGTCCCCGAACTCCTTGTAGGAGGGGTTCTTCGTGAAGTAGTCGGCGTACGTCGTCGACAGGTCCTTGCGCAGCGGCATCTGGCCGGTCTCGGTCAGCAGCGCCGAGTCCTGCTCCGAGCTCGTCGCGAACTTCAGCACGTCCCATGCCGTGCCCTGGTTCTTGCACGCGGTGAACAGGCCGATGTTCTTGGCGTCGCTGAAGGTGTGGATGTCGCCGATCGGCATGCCCGTCGACGTCGGCACCGGTACGGCGCCCCAGTTGACCTTGCCCTTGTAGACCGCGACCGCCCACGGGCCGACGATCGACATCGCGGCGACCTTGGAGGCGAAGGCGTCGCCCTGCACGGTCTCCTTGCCGGCCAGGCCCTCGGCGTAGACCGTCTTCCAGAAGTTGGCGACGGCCAGCCCGGCCGGGTCGTTGAAGGTCGCCTTGCCGTCGGTCACGATCGACTTGCCGCCGGACTCCGCGGAGTAGAGCGGCATGAAGTCGAACTGGGTCTGGTAGAACTCGCTCGTCGGCGCCGGGTTGATCGCGTACTTGGCTGCACCGGAGGACTTGATCTTGCGCGCTGCGGCCAGGAACTGGTCGTACGTCGCCAGCTGCGGGGAGTCCGGGTCGAGGCCCGCCTTCTTGAACAGGTCCTTGTTGTAGAAGATCATCACGGGGTTCGACTTCCACGGCATCTGGTAGAAGCCGCCCTCGCTCGACTGGTACTGCTTCGCCACGTCGCCGCTGCGGTCGTTGATGTAGGACGCGCCGTCGGGGAAGCTCGCGAGGTCGACCAGACCGCCCTGACGCTGGAACTGCCCGACGGCCGAGGGTGCGGTGTTGAAGACCAGGCAGGGGGCCGTGCCGGCGGTGATCGCGGCGCCGATGACCTCCTCGCTGCTCTTGCCGGCCGGGATCTCCTGGCCGGTGACCTGCTGGTCGGCGTGCGCGGCGTTCCAGGCGGAGACCATGGCCTTGCCCCAGGCGACCTCCTGCTCGTTGTTGGAGTACCAGACCGTGATCGGGCCCTTGGCGGTCTTGGCGGTGTCCTGCGCGCCGGAGCCGCCGCTGCCCCCGCCACCGCAGGCGGCGGTGAGGGAGAGGCCGAGGACGGCGGTGGCGGCGAGGATGCGGGTGATGCGTCGTTGCACGGGTGCTCCTGTGGGTGGGTGGGGCTTCCCTGGGCCTCGGGGCGCAGGGCTGGGGGGTGTCAGACGGTGCGGTCCGGGGCGGGACCGGTGGAACGGGCGACGACGAGCTCGGCCGGTGCCAGCTCGACGTCGGGCGCGCTGCCCGAGGTGGTGAGGGTGAGGAGCGTCCGGGCAGCGGCTGCGCCCCACTCCTGCGGGTCGGAGCGGACGGTGGTCAGCGGCGGGTGGGTGTGCCGTGCCGTCTCGGTGCCGTCGAAGCCGACGACGGACACCTCGCCGGGCACGTCGACCCCGGCCTCCTGCAGCACGCCGAGACCGCTGATGGCCATCGGGTCGTTGGCGTAGACGATCGCCGTCGGCCGGGTGCGCCCCGCCAGCAGCGCGGTGGTGGCTGCGGCGCCCTGGGCCATCGAGAAGTCGGTGTCGACCACGGCGGCGGCGACGAGGCCGCGCGCGGCGACCGTCTCCTCGAACGCCCGTCGGCGGTGCCGGGCGTGCAGCAGCGCGGGGTCGCCGCCGACGTGGGCGATCGCGCGGTGGCCGAGGTCGACCAGGTGGTGCACCGCCGCGGTGACGCCCGGGGCGTCGTCGAGGACGACGCACGGCAGAGGCGTGGCACCGTCCGGCCGGCCGACCAGCACGGCCGGGATCCCGAGCTCGACCAGCAGGGCGACGCGGTGGTCGTCGTGGCGCAGGTCGTTCAGGAAGACCCCGTCGACGCGCCGGTCGGCGGCGAGCGTGCGGTAGGCGCGTTCCTCGGCCGCCTCGTCGCCCACGACGCTGAGCACCAGGACCCGGCCCTCCTCGGTCAGGACGGTCTCGATGCCGGCCATGAAGGCGGGGTAGAACGGGTCGGCGGCCACGATCCGGAGGTCGCGCCGCAGGACGAGCCCGAGCGCGTACGTCCTCGACGTCGAGAGCGTGCGCGCGGGCAGGCTCGGACGCCAGCCCAGCTGGTCGGCGACCGCGCGGACGCGGAGCCGGGTCGCGTCCGACACCCCGGGACGGTCGTTCATCGCCAGCGAGACCAGGCCCTTGGACACACCCGCGGCCCGCGCGACGTCCACGATCGTCGGCGCTCCAGGCGCCTGGCGTGGTGGTCGCGGACTCATCGGCGGGTGACCTTCGTTGGTCGGGGTTCTTCGGACCGGCGACAACTGAACCGGTTTAGGCGGAACGTACGCCCTCCCCGGTCAGGTGGTCAAGGGTGCCGTCGGAAGCGTGGCCGGTCTGTGACACCGTGCGAGCGGGAGGGCCGGACCGTCGAGCTCGGCCGACCCTCTCCGCCGACGCGACCTACTGGGCGCCGGCCTCCTCGAGCTCGCTGACCTCGGCCGCCGACAGCGCCCGGTCGAAGACCTTGACGTCGTCCACCGAACCGTTCAGGTAGTCGACCGGCTGGCCGCCGAACTGGCCCCGGCCGACGGCCAGCACCCCGGTCGCGACGTCGGGCGTGGCCAGCACGCTGGTCGTGCCCTCGGCCTTGCCGTCGACGTAGATCGTCAAGGTCGAGGTCGTCGTGTCCCGCACGCCGACCAGGTGGTACCACTGCCCGACCTTCGGCTGACCGAGGTCGCTCGCGAGTGCCCGTGCCCCGACGAAGCTGAACGCCCATCGCTGGTCGGCGCCGGAGTACTGCAGGAAGAAGGCGCTGTTGGTGTCGCCGTCCTCGCTCACCACCGTCTGGAACGCGCCGTCCGCACTGTCGAGCCTGACCCAGGCCGACACGGAGAAGTTCGTGCCCCGGGTCGCGACCACGGTCTGCTCCGTATCAGCGAACTGGTCCCCGGTCAGGTGCAGCGCGGTCTTGGCGCCCGTCGTCCGGCCGTCGACCCAGGTCGCACCCTTGTGCAGCGAGAGGTCCGCGTCACCGACCGCGTCCGCCGCGGTCGTGCCCGAACCTTCGTCGAGGGTCCAGCGCGCCACGCCGCCGAGTCCCGGCGTCCCCGCCGGCGGCGCCGGCGCAGGCTCGCTGCCCGCGGCGATCACCGACAGGTTGCTCGCCCGGATCCGCTTCTGGTCCACCTTGAGGACCTGGCGGTCGTACGTGAAGAAGCCGTTCTGCTCGCCCTCCACGTCGGTGATCTGGGTGTAGACGCCGCCCGACAGACCGTTCCTGGCGCCGAGGTCGCGGAGATCGTCGTTGTTCGCGACGTACTTGTCGTTCAGCTCGGCCGCGTCCTTGACCGCCCCGTACGGGTTGATCGACGCGGTCGGCCAGAGGTGGCCGGGCACCGAGAGCGTCAGGCCGCCGTGCTCGCCGTCGATCGACGCCCGCTTCGCGTCGGGTGCCGGGAGCGCCGGCCCCTGGTACTGGTGGTAGTCGATGACGTCGCCGCTGCCGGGGTCCCCGGGGGTGTCGCAGCAGTTCGAGCCGCTGCGGGGGTCGACGAGCCGGGTCGGGTCCTGCCGCTTGACCTGGTCGCCGAGGTCAGCGGCGGCCTGCACGCTCCACTGGCCCCAGCCCTCGTTGAACGGGACCCAGCCGATGATCGACGTCACGCCCTTGAGCTGGTCGACCATGCGCGAGGTCTCGCTGCGCAGGTTGGCCTTGTCGGTGCTGCTCAGCCGGTCGTTGCGCCCGGTCGGCAGCGCGGGCTGGTCCTGCCAGACCATCATCCCGAGCTTGTCGGCCCAGTAGTACCAGCGGGCCGGCTCGACCTTGATGTGCTTGCGGATGGTGTTGAAGCCCAGGTCCTTCGTCTGCGCGATGTCGAACTTGAGCGCCGCGTCGGTCGGCGCCGTGTAGATGCCGTCCGGCCAGTAGCCCTGGTCGAGCGTGGCGAGCAGGAACGTCGGCCTGCCGTTGAGCACGATCCGCTGCTTGCCGTCGACGCGCTTCAGCCCGATCGTGCGCAGGCCCGCGTAGCTCTCGACCTTGTCCACGCTCGAGCCGCGCTTGAGCGTGACCTTGAACGTGTAGAGGAAGGGGTCGTCCGGCGACCACAGCCGCGGGTTCTTGATCTTCAGCTTCAGCCGGTTGGCGGCCTTGCCGCTGACGCTGCCGACGAGCTTCTTGCCCGCGTACGCCTTGACGGTGATCTTGGCGTTCTTCGCCGGCCCGTCGACGCTGCTGGAGACGGTGAAGGACTTCCGGTCGGCGTTCGGCGTCGCGGTGAACGCGCCGAGGCTCGTCCGCGCGACCGGCTCCAGCCACACGGACTGCCAGATGCCCGACGCCGCCGTGTAGAAGATGCCGTCGGGGTCGAGGCGCTGCTTGCCGACCGGGACGTCCTCGCTGTCCACCGGGGAGGCGACGCCGACGACGATCTCCTGGCGCCCCGTCCTGCGGAGCGCGCTCGTGATGTCGACGCTGAACGCCTCGTACGCGCCGGTGTGCTCGGTGAGCCGGATGCCGTTCACCCAGACGGTGGCGGCGTAGTTCACGGCGCCGAAGTGGAGCTGGACGTGCTGCTTGTTCTTGCGGAACGACGCCGGGACGATGACCGTGCGCCGGTAGAGCATGAAGTCGGAGTGCTCCATCACCCCCGACAGCGCCGACTCGGTCGGGTAGGGCACGAGGATCTGACCCGACAGCTTTTGGCCGAACGTCGGCGGCGTGAAGCCGTCGGAGGGCTCGTACTCCCACAGCCCGTTCAGGCTCAGCCACTTGGGCTTCGCCACGCTCGGGCGCGCCAGCTGGGGTCGTGGGTAGTCCGGCAGCGCGTTGGTGGGGGAGACCAGCGAGGTCCAGGGCGTCGCGAGCGGAGCCGACTTGTCGCTCCAGGTGTTCGACGCGGCGGCCTGCGCCGGCAGGACGGGCGCGATCATCGCGACGGCGGTGCTGGCGGCGAGGAGCGCGCCGAGCGAGCGCCTCTGACGTGGCGATCTCATGGGGGGACCAACTTCCTTGTCGGTGCGGGTGATGGCAGTCCATACCCAGGGGGAACCGGGCCGGCGCGCGGGTCGTTCGACAGGGGAGCGACACCCCCTTTTGGTCCCCGCTCCGCCTGTGCAATACTTGGCCTTGCTGTTGCAGTTCTTGAGCCGTGGTATGTGCTACGCCCGATAGATCTAGCGGTGGGCGGTGGGCCGAGGTCCGGCGTCCGACAGCATTCCGAGACTGCGAGGTGCGGTCCGGAGGAGTCTAGGGAGATTTACATGGCACAGGGAACCGTCAAGTGGTTCAACGCTGAGAAGGGCTTCGGCTTCATCGCCGTCGACGGCGGCGGGCCGGACGTTTTCGTGCACTACAGCGCGATCGAGTCGTCGGGCTTCCGCTCGCTCGACGAGGGCCAGCGGGTCGAGTTCTCGACCGCGCAGGGTCCCAAGGGCCCGCAGGCCGAGAAGGTCCAGGCCATCTGAGGCTTTTAGCCTCCTTAGGACCAACGAGAAGCGCCGACCTTCGGGTCGGCGCTTCTTGTCGTTATACGGCGTCATCGACGGACCCAAGTACGTTCCCTGAGCTCGTCGAAGGGCGCGCCAATCTCAAGCCTTTTTGCGAGGCGCAGCCTCCGTTTCCTGAGCTGCTCTGGTGGACCCCCTGAACCCGCAGGCCAGTCTCAGCGCCACCGTCCGCCAGGGCCGAACTCGATCATCTCGACGACCGGCCGACTCGCAGGAGCGCTGAACGCCATCCGCGGCGCGGCGACCATCGGCGGCATCGCGAACGCTGCCGCAGGCTCGAGCGGCCCGAACTCCTCCAAGGCCAGCTCAGCCTCACGGACGTCGCATACGAGCCGCTCGTGCGCCATCCGGTTCCCGACCTGACGAGTCGCTGTCATGTGCTCGTCGTCCAGGATCAGCATGCGCACCCGCTCGAGGTGGCGCTGCAGCTGCTCGAGTCGCAGCGTCGCCCACGCGCGAAGGACCTCGAGGTCAGGCTGCTCGGGCTGCACGAGCTGCTGCCACAGCCGGACGGCGACCGGCTCGAGCCTGGGGCGGAGCCGTCTCCACACGGGCGGACGACTCAGGACCCAGACCATCACCGGCAGGAACATGACAGCTAGGAACGCGTACGCGTCGCTGGCGTGCTCCTGCATGTTCCGTCCTCGTCGGTGAGGGTCCTTGAAGGGCGCAGCCCCTCGCCCCATCGTGAACCTGCGACATGCTGCACACAAGCGTGCGGCGGCGCCAGCTCCAGTCGTTGATGCACAGGCAAGGGGCTCGCGAGGCTGTCGTCGAACTCGGTCTGTGGAGAAGTGGGATCGTTGCTACGGACCCTCTAGGCTCGCCGTCGTGCAGGAAGCCTTGTTCAGCGTGGCGGAAGTCAATCGAACGTCAGCTCGAGCTAAGCTAGCCGACGTGGCTGCTCCTGCATTCAAGTTTGTCGATCTCTTCGCTGGCATCGGCGGCTTCCACGCCGCGCTGAGCCAGGCCGGTGGCGAGTGCGTGTTCGTGTCCGAGATCGACGAGCAGGCCATGGCGACCTACCGGCGCAACTGGGTCGACGGCCAACCGAACCCACCGATCCTCAACTTCGACATCACCACGGCGGCCAACGAGACGGTGATGGAGGTACCGGAGCACGACGTTCTCACTGCCGGCTTCCCCTGCCAGCCCTTCTCGAAGTCGGGCTACCAGCGAGGCATGGACGAGGCACGAGGGACGCTCTTCTGGAACATCGCGAAGATCATAGAGAAGCGCAAGCCCTCCGTCGTCCTGCTCGAGAACGTCCGGAACATCGCCGGTCCGCGCCACCGTCATGAGTGGGACGTCATCATCAAGACGCTCCGC
>CAXULL010000007.1:0-183493 GCA_964251895.1 uncultured Friedmanniella sp. | reverse complement strand
ACGCCAGCATCCAGGGCTCGACCGACATCCCGACGCTGTTCAACCTGCTGCCGGGGTACCTGCCGATGCCGAAGGTCGGGCCGCACGACTCGCTCGACGAGTACGTCGGCGAGATCGCCAGCCCCGACCAGAAGGGCTTCTGGGTCAACTCCAAGAGCTACATGGTCAGCCTGATGAAGGCCTGGTGGGGCGACGCGGCCACCGAGGAGAACGACTTCGCCTTCAACTACCTGCCGCGCCTCACGGGCGACCACGGCACGTACGCGACCGTGATGTCGATGCTGCGCGACGAGATCGACGGCTACTTCCTGCTCGGGCAGAACCCGGCGGTCGGCTCGGCGCACGGCAAGATGCAGCGGCTGGGTCTGGCGCACCTCAAGTGGCTCGTGGTCCGCGACCTCAACCTGATCGAGTCGGCGACCTTCTGGAAGGACGCGCCGGAGATCGAGACGGGCGAGCTCAAGACCGACGAGATCGACACCGAGGTGTTCTTCTTCCCGGCCGCCTCGCACGTCGAGAAGGGCGGCACGTTCACCCAGACCCAGCGGATGCTGCAGTGGCACCACAAGGCCGTCGAGCCGCCGGACGACGCGCAGAGCGAGCTCGAGTTCTTCTACCTGCTGGGCCAGAAGATCCGGCAGCGCCTGGCCGGCTCGACCGACCACCGTGACCGCCCGGTCCTCGACCTGACCTGGGACTACCCGCTCGACGAGTCCGGCGAGATCTCGGCCGACTCGGTCCTGCAGGAGATCAACGGGTTCCACCTGAGCGGCGACAAGGCCGGCCAGCCGCTGAACACGTTCAACGAGATGAAGCCGGACGGCTCCACCTCGGGCGGGTGCTGGATCTACACCGGCGTCTACGCCGACGGGGTCAACCAGTCGATGCGCCGCAAGGCCGGGCGTGACCAGTCCTGGGTCGCCCCGGAGTGGGGCTGGGCGTGGCCGATGAACCGGCGCACCCTGTACAACCGCGCCTCGGCCGATCCCGAGGGCAAGCCGTGGAGCGAGCGCAAGGCGCTCGTCTGGTGGGACGCTGAGGCTCGTAAGTGGACCGGTCACGACGTGCCCGACTTCGAGGTGGGCAAGGACCCGGCCTACCGGCCGCCGGAGGGTGCTGCCGGTCCGGACGGCCTCGCCGGTGACGACCCGTTCATCATGCAGGCGGACGGGAAGGCGTGGCTCTACGCGCCGGCCGGTCTGCTCGACGGGCCGATGCCGACCCACTACGAGCCGGCGGAGTCCCCCGTCAGCAATCCGATGTACCGCCAGCAGGCCAACCCGACCCGTGAGGTCTTCCCGCGCGAGGACAACCTGCAGAACCCGTCGGGCGACGAGCCGGGGGCCGAGCTCTACCCGTTCGTGTTCACCACCTACCGGCTCACCGAGCACCACACAGCCGGCGGGATGAGCAGGTTCCAGCCCTACCTGTCGGAGCTGCAGCCCGAGTTCTTCTGCGAGATCTCGCCCGAGCTGGCGCGCGAGCGCGGGCTCGAGAACAACGGCTGGGCCACGATCATCAGTGCCCGGACCGCGATCGAGGCCCGGGTGATGGTGACCGAGCGGGTCGCCCCGCTGCGGATCGCCGGTCGCACCGTGCACCAGATCGGCCTGCCCTACCACTGGGGTGTCGGCCAGGAGGCCCTGATCTCCGGGGACTCCGCGAACGACCTGTTCGGGGTCACGCTCGACCCGAATGTGCACATCCAGGAGACCAAGGTGTCCTCCTGCGACATCCAGCCCGGGCGGCGGCCGCGTGGGCCGGCCCTGCTGGAGTACGTCGCGGCGCACCGGGCGCGGGCGGGGATCACCACCGCCACCGGCAACCTGCAGCGCACGCCGCCGGAAGGTCCGGACGGCAGGCACGCCAAGGTCGAGCAGCCGAGCACGCACGACGGCGAGGCCGGCAACCCGGACGAAGGAGCTCGATGAGCCTCAAGGAAGTCTTCTCACGGAGGCTCGACTCGCGCCGGGGGTCGGAGCAGGCGTTCACCTCCGTCGAGCCCGGCGGTCCCGCCGTCCGGGCCGGTTGGGAGGAGATCCCGCCGCGCAAGGGCTTCTTCACCGACACCTCGATCTGCATCGGGTGCAAGGCGTGCGAGGTGGCCTGCAAGGAGTGGAACGGGGTGCCGCAGGACGGCATCTTCGAGCTGCTCGGGAGCTCGTACGACAACACCGGTGCGCTCGGCGCCAGCACCTGGCGCCACGTCGAGTTCATCGAGCAGCGCAAGCCGCTCGGCGGGCAGACGACCGGGGTCACGATCGGCGTCCCCGAGACCCTGCCGTTCTCCCCGACCGGCACGGGCACGGACGTGCTGCTGCCCGACGCGGACTCGGGCTCGTTCGGGAGGACCGCGGGATCGTTCGGCACCGCCGGTGCCTTCGACACGATCCCGGGACCGGTCTCCGGCCCGGACCCCAGCGGCATCGACCTGTTCGGCTCGTTGAAGCCGGAGCCGACGGCCACGCCGGAGAAGCCGCTGGTCGACCTGGGCATGCCCGCGTTCGACCTGCCGAGCGCCTCGCCCGACGCCGGCGAGCGGACCGAGTTCCGCTGGCTGATGGCGTCGAACGTCTGCAAGCACTGCACGAACGCCGGCTGCCTCGACGTGTGCCCCACGGGCGCGCTGTTCCGTACCGAGTTCGGCACCGTCGTGGTCCAGGACGACGTCTGCAACGGCTGCGGCTACTGCGTGGCCGGGTGCCCGTTCGGGGTGATCGACCGCCGCATCGGCGACAAGAACCAGCCCAAGGCTTCGCTCGCGAACAAGAACCACGGCATCGCGCAGAAGTGCACGCTCTGCTACGACCGGCTCGGCGAGGGCCTCACGCCCGCGTGCGCGCAGGCCTGCCCCACCCAGTCGATCCAGTTCGGCGACGTCGACGAGCTGCGCGAGCGGGCCAACCTCCGCCTCGCCGACCTGCAGGCGGCCGGGGTCGCCGGCGCCCAGCTGTACGCCGAGGACCCCGACGGCGGCGTCGGCGGTGCGGGCGCGTTCTTCCTGCTGCTCGACGAGCCAGAGGTGTACGGCTTCCCGCCGGACCCGATCGTGACCACCGCCGACCTGCCGCGGATGTGGAAGAACGCGGGGTTCGCCGCGCTCGGCTTCGTCGCCGCGGTGACGACGGCGTTCGTCGGCAGCCGGCGATGAGCCCCGACCGGAACGACGACCCGGCCGAGAGCTACCAGCTGGGCCAGCAGGACGGCGGCGGCCAGGCGGCCAACCCCGAGCGCGACGACGGCGAGCGGCTGCGCGACGCGGGCATCCGCGCCGTACCGGGCACCGAGGGCCAGGCCAGCGCGTCCGCGACCATGCGGCGTACGGGCGGGGGCGGGCGGGGCCGGCGCCCGATGACCAAGGGCGGCGGTCGGCGCAAGAAGGGCCGTGCCGAGGAGCCGATGGTCCCGGACGCGACCTTCACCTCCTACTACGGCCGCCAGGTCGTCAAGGCGACGCCGTGGGAGGCGGACATTCCCTTCTACCTGTTCGCCGGTGGCCTGGCCGGCGGTTCGTCGCTGCTCGGCGCGGGCGCCGACCTGACCGGCCGGCCGAACCTGCGCCGCAACGCGCGCATCACCGCGGTGCTCGCCCTCAGCGCGAGCGGTCTCGCGCTCGTCCACGACCTCGGCCGTCCCGAGCGCTTCTACAACATGCTGCGGGTCTTCAAGCCCACCTCGCCGATGTCGGTCGGCACCTGGATCCTCACCGCGTACTCCCCGGGCGCGATCGTGGCCGGCGGGGCCGAGGTCGTGCGGCTCCTGGACGTCGAGCGGTTCCTGCCCGTCCGGCTCAGGGTGCTCAACACCCTGCTCGACTGGGCCGCGCGGCCCGGCGGGATCGCCGCCGCGATGCTCGCGCCGGCCGTCGCCTCGTACACCGCCGTCCTCCTGACCGACACCTCGACCCCGGCCTGGCACGACGCGCACCGCGAGCTGCCGTTCGTCTTCGTCGGCTCGGCCGCGGCCGCGTCGGGCGGGATGGGCATGGTCACCGCGCCGCTGGCGGAGTCCGGACCGGCGCGTGCCCTCGCCGTCATCGGCGCCACCGCCGAGCTGGTCGTCGAGCACCACATGGAGAAGTCCATGGGGTTCACGGCCGGTGCCCTGCACGAGGGCACCCCCGGTCGACTGATGCGCGCGAGCAAGATCCTCACCGCCGTCGGTGCGGCCAGCGCCCTGGTCGTCGGCCGTCGGCACCGGGCCTTCGCCGTGGCCAGCGGCCTCGTCCTCATGGCCGGATCGGTCTGCACACGTTTCGGGGTGTTCGAGGCTGGGCAGGAGTCAGCCCGTGACCCGAAGTACACCGTCGTCCCCCAGCGCGAGCGCCTGAACGCCCGCCGCGCGGCCGAGGCGGCCGGCACCGACCCGGGAGCCACTCCCACCAGCGTGCGTCCCGGCCCCTCGGCCGACGACACGCAGACCACCGACCCCATCGCAGAGCACGCACCGAATCAGCAGGAGAACACCCGATGAGCACGGCAAGCACGACCGCGAGCCCCCAGGGCCGCGCAGCCAACCCCACCAGTGGCCGTTGGGGGCTGGTCGTCGCCGCGCTGCTGCTGCAGCTCTCGCTCGGGGCGGTCTACGCCTGGAGCGTCTTCAGCTCCGCCCTGCAGAAGGCCGAGGCCTTCAAGCTGACCAAGCCCGAGGCGACGCTGCCGTTCGAGGTCGCCATCGGGATGATCTTCATCGGCACCTATCTCGGCGGTCGGATCCAGGACCGCCGGGGCCCGCGCACCGTCGCCATCGCCGGTGGCGTCATCTACGGCATCGGCGTGATCGTCGCGTCCTTCGCGCGCAACGGGGACCAGCTGCCGCTGCTCGTCGTCGGGTACGGCGTGCTCGGTGGCTTCGGTCTCGGGCTCGCCTACATCGTCCCGATCGCCATGCTGCAGAAGTGGTTCCCCGACCGTCGTGGGCTCATCACCGGCCTCGCGGTTGGCGGGTTCGGCTTCGGCGCCGTGGTCACCGCCCCGATCGCGCAGGCCCTGATCAAGAACAACCCCGACGTCCCCACGTCGGCCTTCCTCCCGCTCGGCATCGCGTACCTCGTCGCGGCCGTGATCGGCGCCTTCTTCTTCCGCAACCCGCCCGAGGGCTACACCGTGCCGGGGTACACGCCGGCGACCTCGGGCAACGTCGTGGACAGCGGCCAGGACTACACGCAGGGCGAGGCCCTGCGGACCTGGCAGTGGTACACGCTGGCCGCGATCCTGACCCTCGCCGTGCTCGCGGGCATCGCCTTCATCTCGCAGGCGGCGGCGAGCTTCTCCGACGTCGCGGGCTACACCGCGGCCACGGCGGCGGCTGCGGTCGGTTTCCTCGGGCTGTTCAACGGTGCGGGCCGCATCTTCTGGGCCGCCATCTCCGGCCGGCTGGGCCGGATGCGCACGTTCATCGGGATCCTCGCCATCGAGGGCGTCTGCATCCTGCTGATCCCGCACGCGCACAACGCGGTGCTGTTCTTCATCCTCGCCGCGCTGGTGTACCTCTGCTACGGCGGCGCCTTCGGCACGATGCCGGCCACCGCCGGCGACTTCTTCGGGGTGAAGAACGCGGGCGGCATCTACGGCCTGATGCTGATCGGGTGGAGCCTCGGCGGCGTCGTCGGTCCGCTGATCGCGGCCAAGCTGATCGGCGCGGACAAGGACTACACCACCGCGTACACGGTCATCGGCATCATCGCCCTGGTCGCGATCGTCCTGCCGATCATCACCCGCATCCCGCGTACCCGGAAGGACGCCTCCGAGGGGACGCTCGGCACCCAGGCTGCGGGGACCGCGAACCGCTGATCCACCGGTGGGCGGGCAGGTCGGTTGAGCCGACGTGCCCGCCCATTCGCACGCTCACAGCCTTAACCAGGCACTGCATCCGGGTGGTGAAACCCTCAGGAACCGTCAGCACCACCACCGGATCAAGGGAGATCTGCATGCGAGTCCTCACGAGGTCGGGCGTCCTGCTCGTCGCGGCCCTGACGATGATCGTCGGGCTGACGATGCCCGCCAGTGCCCACACCAAGACCAGCCATCTCGGGACCAGGAGCCTCGCCACGGTGCTGGCCCAGGACGGGTCTGGCTTCGACCGCAACTGGAACGACTTCGACATCACCGACAACGCGGTCGCCGCCGTGGTGGCGGCGAAGCCGAACAGTCCCGTCGCGGTGCTGGCCGACGGGAGCACCGCACTCACGGCGTTCCTGCCCACGGACCGGGCGTTCCGCCGGCTGGCGGAGGACCTCACCGGCAAGCGCTACCGCAGCGAGAAGGCGGTGTTCGCCGACCTCGCCACCAAGCTGGGTGTCGACACCATCGAGTCGGTGCTGCTCTACCACGTGGTCCCCGGCGCCACGATCACCTACCGCCAGGCCCTGCGCTCGAACGGTGCCGTCCTGACCACGGCGCTCGCCGGGTCGACCGTGCGGGTCAAGGTCCTGCGTCACCACCGCGTCGCGCTGGTCGACGCGGACCGGAACGACGCCAACCCGGTCGTCGTGCGCGCGAACATCAACAAGGGCAACGTCCAGGTCGCGCACGGCATCGACCGCGTGCTGCGTCCGGTCGACCTGCCCTGACGTCCGACCACCGACGCGACCGGCCGTACCCCCTCGAGGGGTGCGGCCGGTCGCGTCGGTAGGGGTCGATCAGCTGCCGCCGGTCGAGCCCGGGGTCGGCGCGTCCGACGGAGGCGCGGGCGGGGTGGGCGCGTCCTCACCCGCGGCCGGCGGGGTCGGCGCGTCCTGGCCGTTGCCCGGGGTCGGCGGCTTGGGCGCGTCCTTGCCCGGCGTCGGCGGCTTGGGAGCGTCCTTGCCCGGTGCGGGCGGCTTCGGCGCGTCCTTGCCCTGCGTCGGCGGCTTCGGCGCGTCCTTGCCCGGTGCCGGCGGCTTCGGCGCGTCCTTGCCCGGAGCGGGCGGGGCCGGCAGGCAGGCGCCCGGCCCGGCGGGCGCGTCGGCCGGAGCCGACGGTGCGTCGGACGGTGCGGCCGGAGGGGTCGGAGCCCCGGACGGGGCGTCGGACGGGGTCTCCGACGGCGACTCGCTCGGCGCCGCCGTGGGTGTCCCGGCGTCGGCCGGCTGCACCTGGGCGGGTTCCCCGCCGGCGGCGGGTTCCGACCCGCCGGCCGCGAGGGCGGGGACCGCGATGCCCGTGGCCAGGACCGCGGCCACGGCCGCGCCGATCGCCCAGCGACGCCCGCGGTGCTTGCGGACGACGGGGATCTTCTGGGTGTCGTCGCTGTCGAGCGACTCGTAGCGGGTCGAGTCCGCACGTTCGGCGTCGTGACGGGCCTGCGCCCGCCGCAGCTGCTCGGCCGGGTCGTCGTCGTGGTGGTCCATGAGACTGCTCCTCGTTCGTCTGTCGTCCCCGCCCCGCGGCGGTGACCTGATGACGACAGTGCGAGCGCAACCTGAAGCCCGCCTCAAGCCGGGAGCCCCGACCCACGTTCTTGAGGTGTTCTTCAGCCCCGGGACGCCACACTGTCTGGCGTGACGACGAACGCCGGGAAGGCCCGGGTGCTGGTGGTGGAGGACGACGACGCCATCAACGCCTCCCTCGTGGGCTCGCTGGGCGACGCCGGCTACGACGTCCGCGGCCTGCCCGACGGACGCGACCTGGAGGCCGAGCTCGACCGGTTCCGCCCCGACCTGGTCGTCCTGGACTGGATGCTCCCCGGTCGTGACGGACCCGCGCTCAGCCGCTTGGTCCGCTCCCGCACGGCCGCGGCGGTGATCATGGTGACCGCCCGCGACGAGGTCGACGACCGGGTGCGCGGCTTCGACGCGGGTGCCGACGACTACGTGGTCAAGCCGTTCGCCACGTCGGAGCTGCTCGCGCGGACCCGGGCCGTCCTGCGTCGGGCCGGCGTCAGCGTCGGGCTCGTCCAGGTGGACGACCTCCTGATCGACGCGGGCGCGGCCCGGGTGACGCGCGGCGACGTCGAGATCGAGCTGACCGCGACGGAGCTGCGGCTGCTCGTCTTCCTCGCCGAGAACCGCGACCGGGTGATGTCGACGCTGCAGATCCTGACCCAGGTCTGGGGCTACGACGACTACGCCGACAACCTCGTTCAGGTTCACATCAGCGCGCTCCGCCGCAAGATCGAGGCGTACGGGCCGCGCCTCATCCACACGGCGCGCGGCCTCGGGTATGTCTTACGGGCACCGCGGTGAGCCGGGACGCCCAGGTGCCGGTCGCGGGGCTCCGTACGCGGTCGCTGCGCAACCGGGTGACCATCACCGTCCTCGCGTTCCTCGCCGCGATGCTCGTCGTGCTCGCCGTGGTCACCGACGTCGCGCTCGGCGCCCGGCTGGAGGGCGAGCTGCGCCAGCGCCTGCAGGACCGCGCCACCTTCGCCGTGTACCTGGTCGGACAGTTCAGCGGCAACGACCTGGTGGACCAGCTCGAGGGCGACGGCGTCTCGGTCTCCCTCACCACGAGCTCGGGCGAGACGTTCACCAAAGGGCCGCTGGTCGGGTCGGCGCCGGGGTCGACGGCGGCCCCGGCGCCTCCCCAGCCCAAGCCCGGACCCGCCGGCGGACCGGGCAGCCCGGTGCGCCAGCAGGGTCAGACCCTTTCGGTGTCCGAGCAGCTGAGCGACGGCAGCACGCTGGTCCTCCTCGCCGACTCCGGCGACGTCGAACGGACCCTCGACCAGGTGCGGACGACGCTGATCATCGCGGGGCTGGTGCTGCTGGCGCTGGCCGCCCTCGTGCTGCGTCCCGTCGTCGCCCGGGCGTTGCGGCCGCTGGACCAGGTCACCGCCACCGCCCGCGCCATCACCGCGGGCGACCGGGGTGCACGCCTGCGGCCCGATCGACCGGAGACCGAGCTGGGGCAGGCCGCCTCCGCCTTCGACGGGATGCTCGACGAGGTCGAGGGCGCGGAACGTGCGGCCCGCAGCGCCGAGCACCGGCTGCGCGCGTTCCTGTCCGACGCGGCCCACGAGCTGCGGACGCCGCTCGCCGGGGTCCAGGCCGCCGCCGAACGTCTCCTGCGCGGGGTCGACGACCGCCAGCAGCGCGAACAGCTGAGCGTGACCGTCATCCGGGAGGCCCGCCGCGCGAGCCGCCTGGCCGACGACCTGCTGACCATGGCGCGGATCGACTCGGGGCTGGAGCTCGACCGCGTCCCGGTGGTCGTGGACGACCTGGCCGGCCGGGTCGCAGACGTGGCCCGGCTCGCCCACCCGGGGGCACGGCTCGAGGTCGTCGGTGCGGCCGGGTCGGTCGAGGCCGACCCCGACCGCATCACGCAGGTCCTGACGAACCTCGTGGACAACGCCCTGGCCGCGACGCATGGGCGCGGGCCCGTGTCGATGACCCTGGCGCGGACGCCCGACGCGCTCACCGTGGACGTCGCCGACGACGGGCCCGGTGTGCCGGCCGCCGACGCCGAGCGCGTCTTCGAACGTCTCGTCCGGCTCGACGCCTCCCGCTCGTCGGGCGGCTCCGGCCTCGGCCTCTCCATCGCCCGCGGCATCGCCGAGGCCCACGGGGGGACGCTGGTCCTGGTCCCGTCGGAGCGGCGTGGGGCCAGGTTCCGGTTGAGCCTCCCGGCAGGTGCAGCGACCAGCTCGCCCGAGACGAGGGCTCGACCGACGAAGAGGGAGCCCGGATGATCCCGGACGAGACGCTCGACGAGCTCGAGCGGCTTCGGCACCCCGAGCCCGACCTGGGCCTGCGTCGTGGTGCACGGCAGCGCGTTCCTCGTCGACGTCCTCGATCCCGCGGTCTCGAGCCGGGTCAGGACCGACGGGTCCGTGAGGCAGGTCCTCGAGCTGGCGGACGAGGGCTCGGTTCGTGGTCGACCTCGGGCGCCGTCGTCGGCGGGTACGCCTCAGGACCAGCGCTCGCGAGCGCGCCCGGACCCCGAACCTCAGGGCTGACACCTGTGCATCGACTACGGTGCACAACCGTCCACACTGCCGACCGGCCCGGCCAGACCAGGCTCAGCCGCCCTGCTCCGCCCGCTTCTTCGCCGCCCGGGTCTTCGCCCCGCGCTTGGCGGCGGCACTACGGCGGAGGCGGACCCGCTCGGCCTCCTCGGCCAGCTTGGCCAGCCGTCGCTCCTCGCGCTTCACCGCGTTCTCGGCGCGTCGCCGCTCCGCCTCGACCACGGAGGCCGCGCGGACCGGCCAGACGTACGGGACCTCCGGGTCGACCTCCGGGAACATCGGTCCGTAGAGCTCGGGATCCTTGCGGACGAGGGCGGAACGGTGGCTCTCCAGCACAGGATCGCCGTCGACGTCCCACGGCGGCATCGCGTCCGCCTCGCGCAGCGCCGCCTCCGTCCGGATCGGCGCGATCCCGAACGTCGCCAGGTCCTTGGTGATCGACGCCGCGCACGTGTCGCCGAAGCCCTGCTCGACCCAGACGTCGCACATGGCCAGGCCGTAGCGCCCGAGCGCCTCCTCGTAGCCCTGCCACATCAGCACCGCGGGGTGGGTCTTCCAGGCGTAGCCGGCCACGGTCAGCGCCCGCACGATCTGGACGACCTCGACGCGCTGCTTGCCCAGGCGCTTGAGGTCCAGCGCCCGCGCGGAACGTTCGAAGTCGGCGTACGGCAGAAAGGTCTGCACGGCAGGCAGCCCCAGCTACAGGCCCAGCGGCTCCGGGTCGCCCGGCAGCGCCGGGTCGCCGATGTCGGGCGGCAGGTCCGGGGTCTCGAACTGCACCCGGGCGAGCTCGGAGCACGCCTTGCCGATCAGCGCCCGGAACTCGCCGTGCTCGGGATCGGCGTCGTAGGCCCGGTACGCGGCCGCGTCGACCCAGTCGTTGGTGATGGCAAAGCTCCAGCCGCCCTCGCGCAGGCCGGCGTCGAAGCCGATCCGCATGGGCCCGACCAGGCCCGCGGGACGCATGCCGGCCAGGCCGAGCAGGCCGGCGTCGAGGCCGAAGCGGGTCTCCTCGCTGGCGTCGGGGTCGAGGCGGCCGAGGACGACGTTCCTGATCACCGGACCACGATCCCATGCTCGCCGGCGGCCACGGTCTCGCCCACGACCGGCGCGCCCGGGATCTCGCCCACGACGAGCAGGCCGCCGCTGGTCTGGGCGTCGGCGAGGAGCAGCAGCTCGTCCTCGTCCACCCCGTCCGCGCCGAGGTACGGACGGACCCAGTCGAGGTTGCGCCGGGTGCCGCCGCTGACGTAGCCGTCGCGCAACGCGTCCCGCGCGCCGTCCAGGTACGGGACCTTCGCGTGGTCGATGACCAGCGTGACCCCGGAGGCCCGCGCCATCTTGTAGCCGTGACCCAGCAGCCCGAAGCCGGTGACGTCGGTCGCGGCGGTGACCCCGGCCGCGAGCGCCGCCCGGGATGCTTCGGCGTTGAGCCGGACCATCGACGCGATCGCCTGCGGGAACACCTCGCCCGTCGCCTTGTGCCGGTTGTTCAGCACGCCGATGCCCAACGGCTTGGTCAGGCTGACGGGCAGGCCGGGCTTCGCGGCGTCGTTGCGCAGCAGCCGGGCCGGGTCGGCGATGCCGGTGATCGCCATGCCGTACTTGGGCTCCGGGTCGTCGATGCTCTGCCCGCCGGCGAGGTGGACCTGCGCCTCGCGGGCGACGTCCATCCCCCCGCGCAGGACCTCGGCCAGCAGCTCCATCGGCAGCACGCCGCGCGGCCAGCCCACGAGGTTGAGCGCGATGAGCGGGGTGGCGCCCATGGCGTAGATGTCGGAGAGCGCGTTCGCGGCGCCGATCCGGCCGAAGTCGTACGCGTCGTCGACCACCGCGGTGAAGAAGTCGGTCGTCGCCACGATCGCCCGGTCGCCGTCGATGCGGACCACGGCCGCGTCGTCGCCGGTCTCGAGGCCGACGATCAGGTCGGGCGAGGTCCACGGAACCAGACCCGCGACGACCTCCTCGAGCTCGCCCGGCGGGATCTTGCAGGCGCACCCGCCGCCGTGGGCGTACTGGGTCAGGCGGATCGGGTGGTCGTGGCCGGCGTACGTCGCCGTTCCAGAGGTGGCGCTCACGCCGCCCACGGTAGTCAGGTCGGCGCACCACGCGCGGTGTCCCGAGCTGAGGGGGCCAGCGCCCGCCCTGAAAAACGATCACTCGACGACGAGCACGCTGAGCTCTCAGGCGTGGACCCCAGACGACGGACGCATCGAGTGGTCGGATCTCAGGGCGAAGGACGCTGAACCGCACCGCTCGACCGGGGCTACAGTCGGCGACGGAGGCGTACAGGCGCCTGGTGGCCCTCCCGGTCTTCAAAACCGGTGAAGTCGAGCATCTCGGCTTGGCGGGTTCGATTCCCGTCCGCCTCCGCCACCTCTTGACGTCTCCGACACGCTGGTGGGATGCCCGTCGCCCTCACCGAGTTCGCTCTGACGCTGTTCCTCGCCCTCGTCGCGACCCTGCTCGTCGTGGCCGTGACCCACCTCGTGGTCGTCCTCGCCTCGCGCCGCTGGCCGATCGTCGGTGACCTGTCGCGCTACGTCGCGGTCCCGTTCCGGCTGGCCGCCGTGGTGCTCGTGGTCGCCGCCGTCTGCCGGGACTCGCGACCTGACCAGGTCACGCCCGGGCTCTGGCAGGGCGTCGAGCTCGCGCTGCGGCTGGCCTCGATCGGGACCGTCGCGTGGCTGGTCGGGGCGTCGCTGCTGTTCCTGGAGGACCTCGGGCTGCAGCGCTACCGCACCGACGTCTCCGACAACCGGAACGTCCGCCGGCTGCGCACCCAGGTGCTGGTGATCCGTCGGCTCACGGTCGCGCTCGTGGTCCTGGTGGCGGCGGGGACCGCGCTGCTCACGTTCCCCGGCGTACGGGCCGTCGGCGCGAGCCTGCTCGCCTCCGCGGGCCTGGTCAGCGTCGTGGTCGGCGTGGCCGCGCAGTCCACGCTGGCCAACGTCTTCGCCGGCATCCAGCTCGCCTTCAGCGACGCCATCCGCATCGACGACGTGGTCGTCGTCGACGGGCAGTGGGGCCGGATCGACGAGATCACCCTCAGCTACGTCGTCGTGCACCTCTGGGACGACCGCCGCCTCGTGCTGCCGTCGGGCTACTTCACCAAGGAACCCTTCGAGAACTGGACCCGCCGTACGTCGGAGCTGCTCGGCACCGTCGAGCTCGACCTCGACTGGCGCGTCGACGTCGACGGGCTGCGCACCCATCTCGACGAGGTCCTCGCCGGCACGGACCTCTGGGATCGCCGCAGCCAGGCGCTGCAGGTGACCGACGCCGTCGGCGGGCTCGTCCGGGTCCGCGTCCTGGTGAGCGCCGTGGACGCCTCCGCGCTGTTCGACCTGCGCTGCCACGTCCGCGAACGTCTGGTCGCCTGGGCGCGCGACCACGCCGACGCCGCCGCACTGCCCCGCCAGCGCGTCGAGCTCGTCCCGCCCGCTGCGGCACCGGCCGCAGTGGGGTCCGCTTCCTAGGATCAGACGGTGACCCTCGCGGCAGACCCCCGACGTTCGGTGCCCCGCACCGACCAGGTGCTGGCCGACCCGCGCCTCCAGGCGGCGACGGCCAGGCTCGGGCCCGACCTGGTCAAGCAGGCGGTCGTCGCCGCCCAGCAGCGCGCACGTTCCGGTGAGCTCGCTCCCGCCGAGGTCGCCGACGCCGCGGTCGCGGCGCTCCCCGCGCAGGCCTCGAGCACCCGGCGCGTGATCAACGCGACCGGCGTCGTCCTCCACACGAACCTGGGCCGCGCACCCCTGTCCCCCGCGGCGGTGGACGCCCTCGTGGACGCCGCCGGTTACACCGACGTCGAGTTCGACCTCGCCGACGGCACGCGCGCCCGGCGCGGTCGCGGGACGCTGGCGGCGCTGGCCGCCGCCGTCCCCGCCGCGGAGGCCGTGCACGTGGTGAACAACGGCGCCGCCGCGCTGGTGCTCGCCACCACCGCGCTCGCCGCCGGTCGTGAGGTCGTCATCAGCCGGGGCGAGCTCGTCGAGATCGGGGACGGGTTCCGCCTCACCGACCTCATCGAGTCGACCGGCGCCCGGCTGCGCGAGGTCGGCACCACCAACCGGACCAAGCTGGCCGACTACGCCGACGCCATCGGCCCCGACACGGGCTGCATCCTCAAGGTCCACCCGAGCAACTTCCGCGTCGAGGGCTTCACCTCGTCGGTCGACGTCCGCGCGCTCGCGGGCCTCGGCGTCCCCGTGGTGGCCGACCTCGGCAGCGGCCTGCTGACCCGCGAACCGCTGCTGCCCGACGAGCCCGACGCCGACACCGCGCTGAGAGCGGGTGCGGACCTCGTCACCGGGAGCGGCGACAAGCTCCTGGGCGGACCGCAGGCCGGCCTGCTGCTCGGCCGTACGGCGGTGGTCGAGCGCCTGCGCCGCCATCCCCTCGCCCGTGCGCTCCGCGTCGACAAGCTCACCCTCGCCGCGCTCGAGGCCACGCTGCGCGGACCGCGGACGCCGACCTGGAACGCCCTGCACGCCGACCCGGACGCCCTCCGCGTGCGCTGTGACGCGCTGGCCGCCGCCGTGCGCAGCGTCGTCGGCAACGCCGAGGTCGTCCCGTCCGACGGCGCCGTCGGCGGCGGTGGCGCACCGGGACTGACGCTGCCCGCGTACGCCGTCGCCCTCCCGACCGCGTACGCCGCCGCCCTGCGCACCGGCGACCCCGCCGTGGTCGCCCGCACGGAACGCGGCCGCTGCCTGGTCGACCTGCGCTGCGTCGACCCCGCCGACGACACCCGGCTCGCCGACGCGATCCGCGCCGTCCGGGTCTGACGCCGATGCACGTCGTTGCCACCGCCGGGCACGTCGACCACGGCAAGTCGACGCTGGTCCGTGCGCTCACCGGGATGGAGCCCGACCGCTTCGCCGAGGAGAAGCGCCGCGGGATGACCATCGACCTCGGCTACGCCTGGACCCGGATCGGGGACGGTCCCGACGCCACCGAGCTCGCCTTCGTCGACGTCCCGGGCCACGAACGGTTCATCGCCTCCATGCTCGCCGGGCTGGGCCCGGCGCCGGCGGTCATGTTCGTGGTCGCGGCCGACGAGGGCTGGCGCCGCCAGTCCGAGGAACATCTCGCCGCCGTCGACGCCCTCGGCCTCACCCGCGGCCTGCTCGTCGTCACCCGCAGCGACCTCGCCGACCCCACCGCCGCGACGGCCGAGGCCCTGGAGCACCTCGCGGCCTCCAGCCTCGGGACCGTCGACGCCGTGGCCGTCTCGGGCGCCACCGGCGCCGGTCTCGACGACCTCCGCCGCGCGCTCGTCCGCCTCACCGGAGTCCTGCCCGCGCCGCGCACCGACGGCCGCGTCCGCCTCTGGGTCGACCGGTCCTTCACCATCCGGGGCGCGGGCACCGTCGTCACCGGCACCCTCGGCGCCGGCACGCTCACGGTCGGCGACACCCTCGCTCTCGGTGGCCGGGAGGTCACGGTCCGCGGGCTGCAGAGCCTCGGGGCCGACGCGGGCTCGGTCGCGGCCGTCGCGCGGGTCGCGGTGAACCTGCGCGGCGTCGACGTCGACGACGTCAGCCGCGGCGACGCGCTGCTCACGCCCGGGGCCTGGCCGTCCACCGACGTCGTCGACGTCCGGGTCCGGCTGCACGGCGGCGACACCGACGACGCCGCGGACCTGCCGGGCGAGCTCGTCGCCCACCTCGGGACGGCCGCCGTCCCGGTCCGGCTGCGCCCCCTCGGCGGCGCGATGGTCCGGCTCACCCTCCTCCATGCCCTGCCCGCCGAGCCGGGCGACCGCCTGGTCCTGCGCGACCCCGGACGGCACGCGGTCGCCGCAGGGGCCGTGGTCCTCGACGTCGCCCCGCCGGCCCTCACGCGCCGCGGGGCCGCCGCCGCCCGCGCGCAGGACCTGGTCCGGGCGGACGACCCCGCCGCGGCGCTCGCCGACCGCGTCCGCCGGGTCGGCGCCGTCCGGGCGGGCGACCTCGTGGCCGAGGGCGTGCCCACCCAGGACACTTCCCGCGTGCAGACCGTCGGCGGCTGGCTCGTCGACCCCGCCACCTGGGAACGCTGGCGGGCCGAGCTGGGCGCCGCCGTCGACGAGCAGGCCCGCTCGACCCCGCTCGACCCGCGGCTCACCGCCGAGGCCGCGCGCCGCCGGCTGAACCTCACCGACCGCTCCCTCCTGGCCCCGCTGGCCGAGGCGGCCGGGCTCGCGTACGCGGACGGTCGCGTCGCGCGGCCCGGCGCCGGGAACGACCTCGGTCCCGCCGAGGCCGGCCTGGCCCGGCTCGAGGCGCACCTCGCCGCCGACCCGTTCGCCGCCCCCGAACGTCCCGACCTCGACGCCTGGGGCCTCGGCGTGCCCGAGCTCGCCGCCGCCGAGCGCGTCGGCCGGGTCGTCCGCCTGGCCCCCGACATGGTGCTGCTCCCGACCGGCCCCGCGCAGGCGATGCGCGCGCTCGCCGCCCTGCCCCAGCCGTTCACCACGAGCGAGGCCCGCCTGGCGCTCGGCACCACCCGCCGGGTCGCGATCCCCCTGCTCGAGCACCTCGACCGCCGCGGCTGGACCGTCCGCGTCGACGGCGGTCATCGCAGGGTCAAGGGCCGCTGATCAACATGATCACGAACCGTTAGGTTTCCCCCATGCCGCTGGTCCTGCCCTACGCCGACCACGTGCCGGTGCTCGACCCCACGACGTGGCTGGCGCCGAACGCCACCGTCGTCGGCCAGGTCCGCCTGCACGCCCGGTCGAGCGTCTTCTACGGCGCCGTCCTGCGGGGTGACATGGCCGAGATCGTCGTCGGGCGCGGCACCAACCTGCAGGACCTGGTGGTGGTGCACACCGACACCGACTTCCCGGCGCTGATCGGCCTCGGCGTCAGCGTGGGGCACGCGGCCGTCGTGCACGGCGCCACCATCGAGAACCACTGCCTGATCGGCATGAACGCGACCGTCCTCAACGGCGCCGTGATCGGCACGGGCTCGCTCGTCGCCGCCGGCTCGGTCGTGCTCGAGGGCACGGTCGTCCCGCCGCGCTCGCTCGTCGCCGGCGTGCCCGGCAAGGTCCGACGCCGGATCACGGACGAGGAGCACGCCCACATCGTGCGCAACGCCGCGACGTACGAGGAGCTGGTCGTCGGGCACCGGGCGGGCTCGGGCTCGTGAGCATCCCGGTCGTTCCCGTGACCGGCGCCGGCCACGCCCGGGAGGTCTGGCGCGACCGCGTCGGGGCGCGGCCGCCCGGGCTCGCCGCCGAGCGGCTGGTGGAGTGGCGCAACGCCCTGGCGGCGCTCGACGTCAGCGCCGGCCCCACGTACGGGCTGCCCGACAGCGGCCTCGAGGCGGCCGAGGACGAGCTCGAGATCGCCGTGGGCCGGACGGTGGCCGACGCGGGAGCTCCCGACCGGACCTGCGCGTCGTGAGCGGACCGCCGGACTTCGACGCGTACTACCGCGCCGACCCCGACCCCTGGGACGTCGGCGGCAGCTTCTTCGAGCAGCGCAAGCGGGCGGTCGTCCTCGCCTCGCTGCGCCGGCCCTGCTACGCCGGCGCGTGGGACCCCGCCTGCGGGACCGGCCACCTCACGGCCGACGTCGCGGCCCGCTGCGACCGCGTGCTGGCGAGCGATGCCTCCGCCACGGCCGCCCAGCTCGCCACCGGACGGTGCGCCGGCCTGCCGGTCGAGGTCAGCCACCGGGCCCTGCCCGACGGGCCCGCGGAGGCCGGGTTCGCCCCGGAGCTCGTGCTGCTGAGCGAGGTCTTCTACTACCTCTCCGACGCCGTCCGTGCGGCTACCGTCGAGCGGGTCGACGCCGTCGCCGCCGGGGACGCCGAGGTCGTCGTCGTGCACTGGGACGGCGCGCCGGCCGACGCCTGGCTGAGCGGTCGCGGCGGGCAGGCCGAGGCCGTGGCCCAGCTCGTCGCCCGGGGCTGGACCCACCGGGTCCACCACGAGGACGAGGGGTTCGTCCTCGACACCGTGACCCGTGGCACCGCCTGAGAGTCCGTCTCGGCGGGGGCTTGGACAGACGAGGAGGGCGCGTCATCATGCGGGGGTGACTTCTTCCCCCTCGCTGCGCCGGTGGGGCGTCTCGTCCCCCGCGGTGCTGACGCTGGTCCAGGACTTCCTGCACGACGCCGCGACCCGGACCCACGAGCGCCTGGGGGACGTGGCCGGTGTCGCGATCACCACAGCCGTCGCCAGCGGCGACCCCCTGACGGCGGGCGCCAGCACCGAGCTGGCGGCCGAGGTCGACCGCGTGCAGTACTCGATCGGGGTCGGACCCTGCCTCGACGCCCTGCGCGGCGGCAGCGAGACCTACGCCCCGGACCTGGTCCGTGACCCGCGCTGGAACCCGTACGGCGTGCAGGCCGCGAGCCTGGGGGTGCGCTGCTCGCTGTCGGTTCCCGTGCTCGACGGCCGCTCGGAGGTCCTCGGCGTGGTCAAGGTCTACGCCGCCGACGTCGACGGGCTGGACGAGCGCCAGCGGCACCTGGGGCGCGCGTTCGCGCTCGAGGTGGCCGGCGGCGTCGGGCTGGCGAACACGCTGGTGAGCACGTCGCTGGAGCTGGACGACCGGATCGAGGCGATGGACACCCGCCGCACGATCGACCTGGCCACCGGTCTGCTGATGGGCCGCGTGGGCTGCGGCCCCGAGGAGGCGTTCGGCCTGCTGCGCCGCGAGTCCCAGAACCACAACGTCAAGGTCTACGACGTCGCCGCCGACCTGCTGGCCGGCCCGTCCGCGCCCGGCGCGGCGCTCCCGGTCGTCGAGCCGCACGAGGCCCGCCCTTCCCGCAACACCGTGCAGGCGCCTTTCCGCAGGCGTGGCGAGGCACCGGCCCGCGGCCGTTGACGACGGCCTGCGCCCGGCGCCCCGGAGGGTTCCCGGCACTCGGGCTAACGTAGGTCTTGCGGTTCTGCAGCGACGATCAGCCGCTCCTCAAGCACGTCCTGAAGGAGCCCAGATGTACCTCCACCGCCAGCAGCTGATCAACGAGATCGCCATCGACGAGCCGGATCCCGCCGCCGCGAACGCCCTCCAGGAGGGCCTGGGCGGCCAGTTCGGCGAGATGCGCACGATGATGCAGTACCTGTTCCAGTCGATGAACTTCCGCGGCGACCCCAGCTCGAAGCCCTACAAGGACCTCCTGCAGGGCGTCGGCACCGAGGAGATCAGCCACGTCGAGCTGATCGGCACGACCATCGCCCGCCTGCTCGACGGCGCGCCCGGCTACAAGGGCAAGAAGACCGACCCGATCGACGAGCCGGGCGCCAAGGGCGCGACGCCGCTGAGCATCGCCAAGGACACCGGCAACATCCACCACTTCCTCGTGGGTGCCCAGGGCGCGCTGCCTGTCGACGCGGCCGGCAACCCCTGGAGCGGCTCGTACGTCTACAACTCGGGCAACCTCGTGCTCGACCTGCTCTACAACCTCATGCTGGAGAGCACCGGCCGCCTGCAGAAGTGCCGGATCTACCAGATGACCGACAACAAGGCCGCGCGCTCGACGATCGCTTACCTGATCGTGCGCGACCAGGCCCACGAGAACGCTTTTGCCAAGGCGCTCGAGTCGCTCGGTGTCGACTGGGGCAAGACCCTGCCGATCCCGAAGACCAACGCCGAGCAGTTCCCCGAGGTCAAGAAGCTCGTCGACCAGGGTCTGCAGAGCGTGCAGTACACGTTCGACCTGGACGACGCGAGCCAGGCGGCCAAGCTCTACCGCGGCGCCTCGCCGAGCAACGACGGCACCGAGCTGAGCACGCAGGTCATGCCGGCCGGCGGCCCGCCCATCACGATCGCCCCGGAGCGTCGCGAGGAGTTCTCTCCCGGCCTCGACCCCGAGCTGCTGGCGCTCATCCAGGCCACCGCCGAGGTGGAGATCGAGTCGATCAACAACTCGGACACCACCAAGTCCTGATCGCATGACGTCACGGCCCGGTCCACGGGGCCACCGACCCGCACCCGCCGCCCGGCGGGGAGGGGAGGTGGCCTCGTGACCGGGCCGTTGACGACGGTGGAGCCGTACCCGCCCGCGCGGCCGCTGCCGCCGGGGTACGACCGCCACCACCCCGACGTCGTCCCCGAGCGCGCGGCGCTCGCGAGCCTCGTCGACGGCATCGACTGGGCCGGCCTGCCGTGGCCGCAGGTCATGGACGCGCTGATCGCGCTCGGGCGGACCGACATCCCGCTCGCCCGGCTGGGCGAGGGCCACGTCGACGCTCTCCGGATCCTCGACCAGGCCGGCTCGCGGCCGGTGCCCGGATCCCTGTACGGCGTGTGGGCCTCGCGCTCGGCCAGGACGGGGATCAGCGCGACCGAGCGGGGCGACGACCTCGAGCTCTCGGGCACGCTCCGCTTCGCCTCCGGGTCGGGGCTGCTCGACCGGGCGCTCGTCCCGGTCTGGCTGGACGAGCGACGCCACCTCCTGCTCGACCTCGACGTGACCGGGCTGCCCGTCGACCCGACGGTCTGGCGCACAGCGGCGATGGCCCCCAGCCGCTCGTACGAGCGACGGGTCGACCGGCTGGTCGTGCCCCGTTCCGCGCAGCGAGGACCCGAGGGCTTCTACCTCGGCCGGCCCGGCTTCCAGGCCGGGGGGGCCGGCGTGGCCGCCTGCTGGGCCGGCGGCGCGGCACGCGTCCTCGACGTCCTGCTCGCCTTCCACCCCCACCCCAGCCCGGCGCAGCAGGTCCGCCTCGGTCAGATCCGGACCGACCTGGTGGTCGCCGCGGCGGCCGTGCGCGCCGGCGGACGGACCCTGACCGACACGAGCGTCGACACCGACGCCGTGGCGCTCGAGGTGCGGACCGTCGTCGCCGAGGCCGTCCACCGCGTCCTGGCCGCCGCACGCATGCTGACCGGCCCGACCGGGCTGGCCCTCGACGACGCGGTGAGCCACGCGATCCCCGACCTCGAGCTCTACGTCCTGCAGCACAACGTCGACGCGGCCCTGGCCGGGCTCGGTGAGGCTGGACCGCGTGAGGCCGGACCTGTCACCGGTTAGCGTGGTGCGGTGCCTCTGTTCGGACGAAAGAAGCGTCAGTCCGCCGCGGTCCCCCCGGCGCCGGACCCCGTCCTGACCCAGCTGGACGTCGAGCAGGCCGCCTGGTTGCGCAACCACGTCCGCACCCGCCTGGCCGAGCGTGGTCTCGAGGTCGACGTCTTCGGTGACTACGTCCGTGCCGCCGACGGCACCGAGGTGGGCCTGCACAACGTGGCCAGCCGGCTCGCCGACGAACGTCCGTCGGACTGGGGCGCGCTCGTCGACCAGCACCTCGACCTGGTCCTCGACCCGCCCGAGCGGGCGGAGGACCTGTCCCGCGACGAGCTGGACCAGGCGGTGCACCTGCGCCTCAGCGTGCACCACGCCTCGCTCGGCGAGGTCTGGCCGAGCGCCCGCCGGCTCGGCAGCGACCTGATGGCCACGTTGTGCGTCGACCTGCCCCAGACCGTCCAGACGCCCGCCCAGTCCTTCTACGAGGAACGCGGTGGCCTCGACCACTGGTTCGGCGTCGGCGTCGGCAACCTGCGCCACGTCCTCCATCACGAGCCGCTCTCGCAACCCACCCTGCAGGCGCCTGGTCCGGCGTTCTCGATCGTGCTCGGCGACTCGGTGATGACGGCCAGCCTGGCGCTGCTCCTCGACGAGCTCCTGGTCCGGCTCGGCACCCCGGACCTCGGTCGGGGCGTGCTGGTCGCGGTCCCCTTCCGCCACCAGATCGCCTACCGGGTCGTCGACGGGCCGGACGCCCTGCCCGTCATCGGCCGCCTCGCCCAGTTCGCCGCGGACGGCTGGTCCGAGGCAGTCGGCGCCCTCAGCCCGCACGTCTACTGGGTCCGCGACGGCCGCTGGCACCAGCTCACGTCGTTCGACGACGGCAGGATCCAGATCAGCATCGACGACGAGGTGGGCGCCGCCTTCGGGCTAGACACCTGACCGCTGGACAACCTGACCGCTGGACACCCTGACGGTCAGCGTGTCCTGCCCGTCGCGTCCTGCGCGGCCATGTGCTCCTCGAGCCGTCGGGTCGCGACCTGCAGCACGCGGCGCGCGACGGCGAGGTCAGCCTCGTCCGCCCCCGCGAACGAGACCGCCAGGGTCAGCTCCACCGGGTCGGGCAGGTTGGCCCACAGGGTCCGGCCGGCGTCGGTGATGCTCAGCACCCGCTGCCGCTGGTCGACCGCGTCGGGCGTCTGCGTGACGAGCCCCTTGCGGACCAGGGTGGCGACGACGCCGCTCAACGTCGCCCGCTCGATCTTGAGCAGCTGGCTCAGGTCGCGCTGCAGCGTCGGCCCGACGTTGACCAGCCGGTGGAGCACGTACCACTGGGTCGGCCCGAGGTCGTGCTCGCGCAGCGTCGACTCGATCAGGGCCCGCGACGCGAAGTGGTACTTCTTCGCCCACGCCCCGACCGAGTCGTGCTGGTCCCGGTCCTCGTCAGCCACCCTTTCACCTCACCACGGGATGGTGGCGTTCTCCCAGCGCGTGAAGGTGCCGGTCGGACCGTCGGGGCCCAGCAGCGCGACGCGGACGACCTCGCGCGAGCCCTCCTCGAGCGAGTCCGTGCCCGCGAAGTTGTTGAGCGCCGTGCTGGTGAAGCCGGGCGACACCAGGTTGATCTTGATGTCGGTGCCCTCGAGCTCGATCATCATCGCCAGGGTCATCGCGTTCTCGGCGGTCTTCGACGCTGCGTACCCCGGTCCGTACATCGCGCGGTAAGGGAAGGTCGGATCGATGGTCGAGGCCATCGAGCCCACGCCGCTCGAGACGTTCACGATGCGGGCGTCGGACGACTCGCGCAGCAGCGGCAGCATCGCCTGGTACACCGCGAGCACGCCGAACACGTTCACGTCCCAGATGGCCCGGACCTCGTCGAGCGAGGCCCTGCTGGCGGTCGACGACGCGGCCATCTCCTCCGGCGTCCCGGTCCCGCCGCCGGTGTTGGAGATGCCGGCGTTGCTGACGAGCAGGTCGAGACGACCGTGCTCGCCGCGGATCCGCTCCGCCGCGGCGGCGATGGACGCGAGGTCGGTCACGTCGATCTGGATCGCGGTCGCCCCGGCGCCGATCTCGGCGGCGGCCGCCTCGCCCCGGGCGAGGTCGCGCGACCCGACGTAGACCGTGACCCCCGCGGCGACGAGCTCCTGCGCGACCTGTCGGCCGACGCCCTGGTTGGCCCCGGTGATCAGTGCGATGCGTTCTGCAGCCATGTAGACCTCCTCGAGAGTTTGTTTGCTACCTCTCGATTATTGTTAGCCGCCTGACGAAAGTCAAGGCCGAGGAGCGCTCGGTAGGGCGGACGACGCTCCCTGAGCTCGTCGAACGCTCCCTGAGCTCGTCGAAGGCCGACACACGCTCCCTGAGCTCGTCGAAGGGCCTCGAAGAGGTTGGCGTGCACCCAGCCACCTCCCCGGCGCTCAGCGCGCAGCGGCGCGCTGCAGGCTGCGTTCCATGGTCAGGTAGGTCAGGGCGAAGTGGCCCCGCGCGATCTCCTGCGCACGCTCGGCGTCACCGTCGACGACGGCGCCCACCAGCTCCTCGTGCTCGTGCAGCGCGGTGGCGAAGAACTCCCGCTCGTACGGCTCCGCCCCGAAGCCGAGCGTCGCTGCCGCCGTGAGGTGGGCGCTGAGCGCGGTGAGGTGCGGGTTGGCCGCGGCGGCGCACACGAGCCCGTGCAGGCGCCGGTCCCAGGCCCGGGCCAGGGCCATGTCCTCCCCCGTCGTGGCGAAGGCAGCCAGCGCGTCCCGCAGCTGGGCGCGCTGCTCGTCCGTCCGCCGCTCCGCCGCCGCGCGGGCGATCAGGCCCTCGACCAGGCAGCGGTAGTCGAACAGGTCCTTCAGCCGCGGCAGCTCGGTCTCGAGCGTGCGGCGGGCCTCCGCGGGGGCCACGTCCTCCCACGCCTGCATGGTCACGAACGTGCCCCCGTTGCGCCCCCGCTTCGCGACGACGAGGCCGAGCTCGTTCAGCCGCAGCAGCGCCTGGCGCACGGTGACCCGGCTGACCTCGAGCCGGGTGGCGAGCTCGCGCTCCGACGGCAGCCGCTCTCCCGGCGAGAACGCGCCGACCGCGATGGCCGTGACGAGGCGGTTCGCGACGTCCTCGGTCACGCTCGCGGGGCGGCCTGCTACAAGACCGTAACGAGACGCGTCGTCCAAAGGTATTGAGACCACACCTTTACCGTGTTTGACTGCCGCTGCCCATCAGATGAACCTCGGGGGATCCAGGAACATGAGCAGTCTAGAAGTGGGGTCGCAGACCCTGCCCGTCACGACCGGGAGGATGCCCTTCCGCGGGCACGAGACCTGGTACCGCGTCACCGGCACCCTCGATCCCGAGGCCGAGCGCGCACCGTTGGTCGTGCTGCACGGCGGCCCGGGTGCCGCGCACAACTACACCCTCGCGATGACCTCGCTCGCGGGCGACGGCCGCGCGGTCGTGCACTACGACCAGCTGGGCTGCGGGCTCAGCACGCACCTGCCGGACGTCGACCCTTCGTTCTGGACCGTCGACCTCTTCGTCGCCGAGCTCCGGGCGCTGGTCGAGCACCTCGGGATCGGCGGACGGTTCCACCTGCTGGGCCAGTCCTGGGGCGGGATGCTCGGTCCGGAGGTCGTGCTGGCCGACGACAGCGGGATCCTCTCCCTCTCCATCTGCGACAGCCCGGCGTCGATGCCGCTGTGGCTGCAGGCCGCCAACGAGCTGCGTGATCAGCTGCCCGCCGACGTCCAGGCGACGCTGCTCGCCCACGAGGCCGCCGGCACCACCGACTTCCCCGAGTACAAGGCGGCCGAGGAGGTCTTCTACGACCGCCACGTCTGCCGCGTGGTGCCCAACCCGCCCGAGGTCACCGCGAGCTTCGCGCAGATCGACGACGACCCGACCGTCTACCACGCGATGAACGGACCGAGCGAGTTCCACGTCGTCGGCTCCCTCAAGGAGTGGTCGGTCGTCGACCGCGTCGGCGGCATCCGCGTGCCGACGCTCGTGGTCGCGGGCGCGTACGACGAGGCCAGGCCGATCGTGTGGGCACCGTTCGTCGAGCAGATCCCGGACGTCCGCAGCCACGTGTTTCCCGAGTCCAGCCACATGCCCCACGTCGAGGAGCCCGAGGCCTTCACCGAGGTCGTCGGGTCGTTCCTGCGCGAGCACGACCAGCCTCTCTGAACCGCACCTCCTCACCCCACGCCCGCAGAAGGATCCCCATGGCCATCCGGAACGACACCGGCTCCTCCGACCTCGCCGAGTTCGGCTACAAGCAAGAGCTCAATCGCACGCTCTCCACGACCGACCTGATCGTCTACGGCCTGGTCTTCATGGTCCCGATCGCGCCCTGGGCGATCTTCGGCGTGGTCTTCAACTCCGCGTCGGGGATGGTTCCGCTCGTCTACATCATCGGGCTCGTGGCGATGATCTTCACCGCCCTGTCGTACGCGCAGATGAGCAAGGCGTTCCCGATCGCCGGCTCGGTCTACTCCTACGTCGGCCGCGCGCTGCACCCCGTCCTCGGCTTCTTCGCCGGCTGGACCATCCTGCTCGACTACCTGCTGGTGCCGACGCTGCTCTACGTGTTCGCGGCCGAGTCGATGTCCGGCATCTTCCCGGGCGTGCCCAAGCCGCTGTGGATCATCGTGTTCCTCATCATCAACACCGCGGTCAACTACGTCGGCATCTCCTTCACCGCCATCGTCAACCGGCTGTTCCTGGCCGCTGAGCTGATCTTTGTCGTGATCTTCGTGATCATGGCGATCGTCGCGATCCACCGCGGGACCGGCGGCGCCGCCTTCACGACCACGCCGCTGTTCAACGCCGACCTCTTCACCCCCCAGCTCGCCGCCGCGGCCCTCTCGATCGCCGTGCTCAGCTTCCTCGGCTTCGACGGCATCGCCACGCTCAGCGAGGAGGCCAAGGGCGGTCGGAAGGCCGCCGGCGTCGCCATGATCACCGGCCTGATCCTGGTCGCGGTCTTCTTCGTGACCCAGACCTGGCTCGCCGCGATGCTCGTGCCCGGCACGACGCAGTTCAGCGACGACGAGGTCAACAACGCCTTCTTCGGCCTCGTCGGCAAGATCAGCGGCAGCGCCTGGATGGTCGCCTTCCTGGCCATGAACGCCCTCGCGGTCGGCATCGCCAACGCGGTCGCCGCCCAGAGCGCCACCTCGCGGCTGCTGTTCTCGATGAGCCGCGACGGCCGGCTGCCCCGGTTCCTCGCGCACATCGACCCCAAGAGCAAGGCGCCGCAGCGCGCGATCCTCGTCGTCGCCGGGCTCACCCTCGTGCTCGGCCTCGTGTTCGTCGGCCAGATCGACATCATCTCGACCCTGGTGAACTTCGGCGCGCTGACCAGCTTCCTGCTGCTGCACGTCTCGGTGGTCGGCTACTACGCCATCAAGAAGCGCAGCAAGAACATCTTCCTGCACTGGATCTCCCCGATCCTCGGCTTCCTGATCATCGGCTTCGTCCTCTGGAACGCGGACGCCTCCGCCAAGATCGGCGGCGTCATCTGGCTCGGCCTCGGCGCGCTCGTCCTCCTCTACTACGTCCGCAAGGGCACGGGCGTCCTCGAGGAGCACGCGTCCGACCCGTTCACCGTGGCCGAGTCGGAGGGCAGCCTGCAGGCGGAGGGGAAGGCATGACGGACCACTTCCTCGGTCGCGAGCTGGGCACGTCGTCCTTCAGCCCCACCCGCGAGCCGCTGCTGCGCGTCACCCCGGGAGCCGGCGACAAGATCACGTTCGAGACCGACGACCTGGCGTACGCCCAGATGGAGGAGCACGGCGACCTCGCGCAGGTCACCGCCACCCTCAACCCGGTGACCGGCCCGGTCTACGTCGAGGGGGCCGAGCCCGGCGACGTGCTCGCCGTGACGATCCACGCCATCGACGTCGCCGAGCAGGGCTGGTCGGTCTCCATCCCGGGCGCGGGCGCCCTGGCCGACGTGATGGGGCCGGAGTTCTTCGTGCGCCGCGTCCCCGTGCGCGACGGACGGGTGCAGCTGACCGACACCCTCGACTGCGCCGCGGCACCGATGATCGGGTGCCTCGGCGTGGCCCCCGCCGGGGTCGACGGGTCGACGGTCATGCCGACCTACCCGACCGGCGGGAACATGGACCTCACCGATGCGCGCGTGGGCAGCACGGTCTACCTGCCCGTCCAGGTGCCCGGCGCGCTGCTGAGCGTCGGGGACCTGCACGCCGTGATGGCCCGCGGCGAGTCGACGTTCGTGGCCATCGAGATCGCCGGGACGGCCACGCTGAGCGTCGACCTGGTCAAGGGCCGCTCGATCCGCGGCCCGCAGGTCGACACCGGGGACGAGTGGGTCTGCGTCGGCCTCGGCGACCCCGTGCAGGAGTCGATCGTGATGGCGTACGAGTCGCTCTACGAGGTGATGGTCGACCAGCACGGCTGGAGCCGCGAGGACGCCTACGTCGTGCTCAGCGCGCTCGGGCACACCGAGCTCGGCGGGCCCACCGGCTCGTCCGACCCGGACCCGCTGCACCCGTTCCGCGCGGTCGGCGCCGTCACGGTGGCCCGCATCGCGAAGGACGTGCTGCTCAGCGGCGGTCACTGAACGCTGCCCTGGTTTTCCCTCACTCGATGCGTCGAGGCGCCCGGACCTGAGGGTGGCCGGAACCTCGTCGCGACATCGAGCGAGGGAAAACCAGGGCCTGGTCGGTCCTCACGTCTGATCGGTGCCACGGAGGACCCGGAGCACGGCGTCCACGGCGGGTGACGGGTCGCCGGGCAAGCGGACGGCGAGCAGGCGGCGCCGCTCGTCGGTGCCGTCCGTGACCTCCAACAGCTGGACACCCTCCGGCAGCACGGCGGCCAGGTTCCGCGGGATGGTGGTGAGGCCGCACCCCGCGGCGACGAGCTGCAGCTTGGTCAGCCAGTCCCGCGCGCTGTGCACGACCCGCGCCCGGCCGGCGAGTCCCGGCCAGACGCCGAGGAGCGGCTCGCTCCCGGTCCCCGGGCTGGCGATCCAGTCGACGTCGGCCAGCTCCGCGACCTCGACCGACGTCCGCCCGGCGAACCGGCCCGTCGCGGGTGCCGCCAGCAGCAGCCGCTCCTCCCCCAGCGTCTCGAGCGCGAGTCGGGGCAGCTCGTCGTCGGGTGGCCGGAACGGGGGTCGGGCGGTGATCACGGCCAGGTCCAGGCTCCCCGCCCGCACGGCCCGGACCAGGGCGGGCGTCGTGCCCTCGCGCGTGGTGACCACCAGCCCGGGCGCCCGGAGCCGCACCGTGCGCAGCACGCGCGGGAGCAGCACCGCACCGGCGCTGATGATCGCGCCCAGCCTGACCTCCACCCGACCCTCGGGCTCCCCCGCCAGCTCGCGCCGCGCCGCCTCCAGCTCGTCGAGCACGACCGCCGCGTGCCGGAGCAGCGCCTGCCCGGCAGGCGTCGGTCGCACCCCGCCGGTCCGCCGCTCGAACAGGCGGTGGCCCACCTCCTGCTCCAGCACGGCGACCTGCCGCGAGATCCCCGACTGGGTGTAGCCCAGCTCGGCGGCGGCCGCGCTGAAGGAACCACGTTCCGCCACCTCCCGCAGCACCCGCAGGCTGGTCGTCGACAGATCCATGACGTCTACGCATACCACGTGTGCCTGATTCTCGTTTGAGGCATGGCTGGCTCAGACCTAGCGTCGACGGCATGAAGGCAGCAGTGCTGGAACGGTTCGGCGAGCCCCTGGTGGTCCGCGAGGTACCCGACCCGGTGGCGGGCGGGGGCGAGGTGCTCGTCGAGGTGCTCGCGACGTGCGTGCTCCCGTACGCGGCGGACGTGTTCGGCGGCGTCCGGCGCTATCCGCTCGAGCCGCCGGTCATCCCCGGCGTCGGGGCGGTCGGCCGGATCGCCGCCCTCGGCCCGGACGCCACGCGGCTGCGGGTGGGCGACCTCGTCTGGTGCGACCCGACGGTCCGCTCCCGGGACGACGCGCGCACGCCGGACATCACGCTGCAGGGCTGGAGCTCGCGCGGCCCGGGCGGGCTGGCGCTCTCCCGGCACTTCCACGACGCCTCGTTCGCCGAGCTCATGGTCGTGCCGACCGAGAACGTGGAGCCGCTCGGCGACCTCGACGTCGACCAGGTCGTGCGGTGGGCGGCGCTCTGCGTGCCGCTCGTGCCGTACGGCGGTCTGCTCGCGGCCGGGCTCCGGGCCGGCGAGACCCTGCTGGTCAGCGGCGCCACGGGGAACTTCGGCAGCGCAGCGGTCGCGGTCGGGCTGGCGATGGGCGCGGCCCGGGTGGTGGCCGTCGGTCGGAACACGGAGGTCCTGGCCGGTCTCGAACGTCGCTTCGGCCCGCGGTGCCGTTCCGTGGCCCTCGTCGGTGACGCGGACGCGGACACCGCCGCCATGCGTGCGGCGACGGGTGGCGGTGCGGACGTCGTCCTCGACCTGATGCCGCCCGAGGTCGGGGCCGAGGTGGTCCGCCGTGCGGTGCTGGCGGTGCGGGAGCAGGGCCGGGTCGTGCTGATGGGCGGCGTGGGCATGCTCGGGGGCGACGACCTGGCCCTGCCCTACCCGTGGCTGATGCGGAACGGGGTGACGTTGCGCGGGCAGTGGATGGGTCCCCGGGAGGCGAACGGGCAGCTGGTGGCGCTCGCCCGGGCCGGCCTGCTCGACCTGGACCACGAGGACGTGACGACGTTCGGGCTCGACGCGGCCAACGAGGCGGTGGCTCATGCGGCCGCGCACGGCGGGCCCTTCGCCCGCACCGTCATCACGCCGCGCGGCGCCGCCCGCTGAACCTGCTCGTACGGTGGGCTCCGGACGGCCCGCCCGGGACGCCGCACCCTGGGGAGCCACCTTGATCGACACCACCATCGCCCTCGCGGGCACGGCCGGCGACCTCGGCGGGCGGATCGCGGCCGCCCTGGTCGCCCGCGGTGCGACCGTGCGCGCGCTCGTCCGTCCGCACGCGTCCGAGGCCGACCTCGACCGGGTCACCGCGACGGGCGCCGTCCCCGTGCTGGTCGACCCCTCCGACGTCGGGGCCCTCGCCGAGGCGGTGGCGGGAGCCGCGTGCGTCGTGTCGGCGCTGAGCGGGCTGCGCGACGTCGTCCTGGACCGGCAGAGCGTGCTGCTCGACAGCGCCGTGCGCGCCGGGGTGCCGCGCTTCGTCCCGTCCGACTACGCCTCCGACTTCACCCGGACCGAGCCCGGCCACAACCGGAACTTCGACCTGCGACGCGAGTTCTGGGGACGGGCCGACCGGGCGTCGATCGCGGTCACCTCGGTCCTGACCGGTGCGTTCATGGAGCTGCTCGAGGGCGACATGCCCGTGCTGCAGCGACGCATCCGGCGCGTCCTGCACTGGGGCGACGCCGACCAGCCGCTCGACTTCACGACCAAGGACGACGTCGCGGCCGTGACCGCCGCGGTCGCGCTCGACCGGGCGACACCGCGGGTCCTGCGGTTCGCCGGCGACACCGTGAGCGCGCGCGACCTCGCGAGGATCATGACCGACCTCGGCGGGGCCCCCTGGCGGACCCTCCGCGTCGGCAGCGCGCGGTCGCTCGACGTCGTGGGTGCGGTCCTCAAGCGCGTCGCGCCCGAGCCGGGCGAGGTCTTCCCGGCCTGGCAGGGCATCGCCTACTCCCGCGACATGTTCAGCGGCGAGGCGCAGCTCGAGCCGCTCGACACCGCCCGCTACCCGGACCTGACGTGGACGAAGGTCCCCGACCTGCTGCGCGGCTGGGTGTCCGAGGCTGCGTGACGCACGTCACAACGGTGGAGGTGTAACGAACCTCGCCACCAAGCGATGTCCCCGTCGAGAGTCAGCGTCAACCTGAACCCCCGAGCAGGCCGACGCTGACTCTTGTCATGTCCGAACCCGTTTCGTCCTGGCAGGATCTGCCGGTTTTCCGACACTCGTTCGCTCTCCGGTGACCTCAGAGGCCTCGGAGCGCAACGAGGGCGAGAAAACCAGCAGGAAGCTGCGAAGAACCCGAAGACCAAGCGACAGAGGGGCGAGAGTCCGCGTCGACCTGAACCGAACAGGGTCGGCTCAGGCAGAGCTCTCGGGAGCAGGGTCGGGAGACGCAAGGCGAGCCCGGACCCACTCGGGCGATCGCTCCACGAGACCGCCCTCGGAGTCGACGAGATACATCCGCTCGCTCCCGTCCTCGGCCTCGACGACGAGCTGGTCGCCAGGCCAGGCGGCGACCCAGCGCTCCGGCGGGTTCGGCTCTTGCTCCCGCATCACCGGCGGCATGGGGTGGCCTCTCGGTTCTGCGGAGCCGGTGGTTCCAGCCCCCGGTCTCCGACGCTAGCGCGAGCTGGGCACGGGCGTGCCCGTGTCCCCGCGTAGGCCGACGCTGACTCTCGTCAGGCCGGGAACCGTTCAGCTCTGGCTGAATCCGCTGGTTTCCGACGCTCGTTCGCTCTCCGGTGGCCTCAGAGGCCTCTAAACGGCAACGAGGGCCAGAAAACCAGCAGGAAGGTGTCGCGAACCTCGACACCCAGCAATCGGAAGGTCGAGAGACCGGCTGCCCGCCGGCCTGCACTAGCCTCCCGATCATGGTCGCGACGAGCTTCGGCTTCACCCTGCCCGCGTGGGTCGGCGACGAGATCGCCGACGTGCCCGAGGTCCTCCCCACGCTCGAGGAGCGGATGCGGCTGGTCCACCGGCTGGCCGGGCGGAACTTCCTCGAGGGCAACGGCGGCCCCTTCGCGGCGATCGTCGTCGAACGCGACTCCGGCCGGCTGGTCTCCGTCGGCGTCAACGTCGTCCTCGCCTCCGGCATCTCGTCCGGCCACGCCGAGGTCGTCGCCCTCGGACTCGCCCAGACCGCTGTCGGCGGCTGGAACCTCGGCGCCGAGGGCTTGTCCGCCCACGAGCTCGTCGTCAACTGGCGCCCGTGCGTCCAGTGCTACGGCGCGACGCTCTGGTCCGGCGTCCGCTCCCTCGTCGTCGCCGGCGACGGCCCCGAGCTGGAGCAGCTCACCGGCTTCGACGAGGGCCCGATGGTCCTCGACTGGCGCGACCAGTTCCGCGCCCGCGGGATCGACGTCACCAGCGACGTCCTGCGCCGCGAGGCCGTCGCGACCTGGCAGGCGTACGCGGACCACGTCGCCTCGACCGGCGCGGTCGTCTACAACGCGCGCGACTCGGGCGCCTAGCCGCAGCCCGGTCTCCGAGCCCGGGCGACGAGCGGCGAGCCATCTACGCTCGGAGACGTGAGCAACGGCAGCGGCTGGACCGCGGACCAGATCCCCGACCTGACCGGCCTGCGGGCCGTCGTCACCGGGGCGAACAGCGGGCTCGGTCTGCAGACGGCGATCGAGCTCGCCCGGCACGGCGCCTTCACCACACTCGCCTGCCGCAACGCCGAACGCGGCCAGGCCGCCGTGGACCAGGTCCGCGCCGCGATCGGCTCCGGCCCGGGAACCGCCGACCTCGCCCTGCTCGACCTCGCCGACCTGAGCTCGGTGCGTGCCTTCGCTGAGGCGTGGCACGGTCCGCTGGACATCCTGGTCAACAACGCCGGCGTCATGGCCGTCCCGTACGAGACGACCGTCGACGGGTTCGAGCGCCAGCTCGGCACCAACCACCTCGGCCACTACGCCCTCACCGGCCTCCTGCTGCCGGCCCTGCGCGAGGCGCGCGCCGCCCGCGTCGTGTCGGTCTCGAGCCTCGGGCACCGGATGGGGCGGATCGACTTCGACGACCTCCAGTCGACGCAGAGCTACCAGCGCTGGCTCGCGTACGGGCAGAGCAAGCTGGCGAACCTGCTGTTCACCCGCGAGCTCGTCCGTCGGCTCAACCGGGCGGGTTCCACGGTCTGTGCCGCCGCCGCGCACCCGGGCGGCTCCGACACCGAGCTCTACACCGGGTTCGCCGGGGCCGACGGCCCGCTGGCGCGGTTCGCCAAGGCCGCCAGCCAGGTGACCGGGCAGCCGGCGTCGGCCGGCGCGCTGCCGAGTCTCTACGCCGCCACCATGCCCGACGTCGTGCCCGGCGACTACTTCGGCCCGTCCAGCCTGGGTGAGGTCCGCGGTGCGCCGACCCGCGTCGGCATGAGCGCCCGGGCGCGCGACGCCGCGGTGGGCGTACGCCTCTGGGACGCCAGCGAGGAGCTGACCGGCGTCGCGTACGACCTGCCCGGCTGAGGTCGAGCAGCGTCTGCCGCTGTCGAACCGCGAGCCGGAGCAGCCGCCGCGACCGACCGCTGCGCGCCAGGACCTCGTAGCCTCGAGACGCCATGGCTTCGAGACCCCGACCCGTACGCACGGGACGCGCCGCAGCCCAGCTGGGTGCTCAGCTGGCCGCGCTCCGCGAGCAGCAGGACCTCAGCGTCGACCAGCTCGCGGAACGTTCCAACCTCAGCCGCGCGACCGTGCGCCGCGTCGAGGGCGGCGACCCGTCCGTCGGGCTCGGCGTCTACCTGACCGTGGTCAAGACGCTCGGGCGCCTCGACGCGGTCCACGCCGCGCTCGACCCGGAGGACTGACACCCCTCACTCACACCGCTCCCGGGCCGGGCACTCGTGGGTCTGCCGGTCGGGGCGGTTGAATGAGGGGGTGGCACAGCGCTGGGTAGCGACCCGATACGGAACTCTGGACGGCCTCGAGCTGCAGGAGGTGACGCCGCCGGCGCCGGGTCCGGGCGAGGTGACGATCGAGGTCACCGCCGCAGGCATGAACCCCGCCGACTACAAGCGCGTGCTCTACGGCGGCGACGAGAGCCTGCTGCCCGCCCCCGTCGGCTTCGAGGTCGCCGGGGTGCTGAGCGCGGTGGGCGAGGGCACCGAGATCGGGTCCGGGCCGGCCGCGGTCGGGGACGCCGTGCTCGCCTTCCGGATCAGCGGGGGCTACGCCTCAGCGGTGACCGTCCCGGCGCGCGACGTGTTCGCCAAGCCCGACAACCTGGACTTCGCCGAGGCCGCCAACCTGCTGCTCGTCGGCACCACGGCCGCCGAGCTGCTCGATGTCGTGCACGCCTCGGGCGGGGAGACCGTGCTCCTGCACGGGGCGTCCGGCGCCGTGGGGGTGAGCGTCCTGCAGCAGGCGCGCCGGCACGGCGTCCGGGTCGTCGGCACCGCGAGCGAGCGGAGCTTCGACGTGGTCCGGCGCTTCGGTGGCATCCCCGTCGCGTACGGGCCGGGTCTGGCCGACCGCGTCCGGGCCGCCGCTCCCGGCGGGGTGGCCGCCGCGCTCGACGCGGTCGGCACCGACGAGGCGGTCGACGTCTCGCTCGAGCTGGTGCCGGACCGCTCCCGCATCGTCACCGCCGCCGCCCCGGGTCGGGCGCAGGCCGACGGCTTCCGGGCGATCGGCGGCACCATGCCCGCGAGTGCGGCGTTCCGCGACCAGGTCCGCGCCGACCTCGTCGCGCTCGCCGCCAGCGGCGACCTCGTCGTCCCGATGGCCCGCACGTACGGCCTCGCCGACGCACGCGCGGCCCTCGACCTGCTCCAGAGCGAGCACCCCGGCGGCAAGCTGGCGCTTCTTCCCTAGCGCGCTCCGCTCGCAGCATCCGTCCCTCGCCCGGACGGCGACCCGCCTCACCCCTCGTTCAAGGAGCACAGCCATGACCGACCAGCCCGGGATCTACGTCGGACCCGACCCCGACGAACGGCTCGAGGCAGCCGTCCGCGCCGGCGGCGGCCAGGTCGTCGGACCCGAGGAGGCCGTCGGGATCGTCTTCCACAGCGCGAAGGACGACCCGGCCGAGAGCACCGCCCTCGTCACCGACCGGACACGCTGGGTGCAGCTGCCGCACGCCGGCGTCGAACGCTGGACCTCGGCCGGGCTCGTCGGCACCGACCCCGTCTGGACCAGCGCCGCCGGTGCGTACGGGCCGCAGGTCGCCGAGCACGCGTTCGCCCTGATGCTGGCCGGCTCCCGCCGGCTGCAGGTCGCGGCCCGCGCCACGCACTGGGACCGCCAGCCGGGGCGGATGTTCATGGGCAGCACCGTCGCGCTGGTCGGCTACGGCGGCATCGGGCGATGCCTGCTGCCGATGCTGGCTCCCTTCGACTGCCGCGTGCTGGCCGTCACCGACTCCGGCCCGGTCGACGGTGCCGACCGGACCGTCTCCCGGGCGGACTACCGCGAGGTGCTGCCCGAGGCCGACCACGTCGTGCTCCTCGCGGCCCTGACCCCGCAGACCCACGGCATGATCGGCGCTGCCGAGCTCGACCTCATGCGCGACGACGCCTGGCTGATCAACGTCGGACGCGGCGGACTGATCGTCACCGACGACCTCGTCGCCGCCCTGCGCGAGGGGCGGATCGGCGGCGCCGCTCTCGACGTGACCGACCCCGAGCCGCTCCCCGACGGTCACCCGCTCTGGACGGAGCCGAACGCGCTCATCACCCCACACGTGGCCAACCCGCAGGAGGCGCACGACGCCTCGCTCGCGCAGCACGTCACCGAGAACGTCCGCCGGTTCGTCGCCGGCGAGCGTCTGCTCGGGGTCATCGACCCTGAGGCCGGGTTCTAAGAACGGCCGTCCGGCGTCTGAGCGCTCGACCGGACACTTTCCTGTCCAGTCGTCGATCTGGGCGACCAGGTGTTGTCCGTCTCTCCTGAAGTGTTGTCGTGGTTCCGCTGAGGGTGGCGGACTGGCCCCCCAGACGTGCCAAGATCGGGCATCGACGGGCTATGGATACGACCGACCAGGCCCGTCTCCTCGAGCACGTGTTGGTCGACGCAGGTCGACCGGAAAGCGAGTGACCCATGTCCGGACGCGTTCTCTCCAGCGAGCAGGCCAAGTCGGCCATCACGCAGATGCAGTCGATCATCAACGGCGGCCTGACCAACGAGATCAACAACCTCAACACCCAGGGCACCGCCCTGTCGGACCCGAACAACTGGGACGGTCCGCTCGCCGAGCGGTTCCGCAGCTCGACCTGGCCCGAGACGAAGTCCGCCCTCGACAAGGCCAAGGTCGAGCTCGAGGAGCTCCGTGGGCAGCTCCAGCAGATCTCGACCAACATCATGACCGCCGGCGGCGGCAGCTAGAGCCTCGTCGCGCTGCCCTTCGACACGCCTCCATGAGGTTGCCGAAGGGCGGGCGGGCACGTCATCCACGCTCGTCGCAAGCGCCAGAAACGTTCCCTGAGCGCCAGCCACGCTCCCTGAGCCGGAGGAACGTTCCCTGAGCCGGAGGAACGTTCCCTGAGCTTGTCGAAGGGCGCGCAGCACGGACACCGGCTCGCTCCGCACACCCGCGTCGAACGCCGCGGCCGTTCACCTCTGACCTCTGGAGACCCGCATGCCCGACCTGGGCGCGATCGACGAACCCGTCCCCTTCGACGCCGGCGCGGCCGACGCGCTGATCACGGCGTGCCGCAACGCGGCCACGTCCGTCGACGGACAGGTGGGCGAGCGCTGGGGCTTCGTGCACACCGGCTCGACCGACTTCAAGGGCCGTTTCTCCGAGCTCTTCGCGCAGAACGCCCTGACTGCGGCCGGTGACGCGACGGAGGTCTCGACCCGGCTGCGTCAGGTGGCTGACGGTGCGGAGCAGCTGAAGGAGGAGGCGCGCAAGGAGCAGCAGCGCCGCGACACCGCAAAGGCGTGGAAGAAAGAGCATGACGAACGCAGCAACGCCGAGAAGTTGTGGGACTGGGGTACCGGCGGCGACGACCCGCCCGTCGGCCCCCCTGCGTCACCCGTGTCGATCGCGGTGTCGCCGGCGTCGAGCCAGGCCCGCGAGCCGCTGACCCCGGCGGGCGGCTCGGGCACGGTCGGCGGTGGGACGTCGTCAGCGCGGCCGTCCAACCTGGAGAAGTTCGCCACGGGCTCCAAGGGCGCGAACGACACGCTCCGTCCCGTCCCGGCGCGACTCGAGTCCGCGTACACCGACTTCAAGACCACCTGCCACTGGGGCACGCTCTCGGCGGACGGGGTCTTCCTCGGGTTCCGTCAGTGGCTGATGGCGAACGACAACGATGTCCGCTGGGCCACTGCCGTCGCGACCGCGTTCAAGGCCGCGGGCGGCGACGGCAACGTCTCGACCCTGTCCAACAGCGCGGTCCAGGCCGCGCTCAAGGCGGAGAACGTCAACGCGTCCCGCAAGGACCTGGTCATCGAGGCCCCGCAGGCGTTCGGCGCGCCCCCGACGTCCGGCTACGCCGACGACCCGGTGAACACGGCGACGGGCAACTTCCTCGAGGTCGAGACCGACCTCGCGTTCCCGGGCGCCGCAGGTGCACTGACGCTCAGCCGCTGCTACAACTCCTTCGACCGCACCGAGCACGCCTTCGGTCCGGGCTGGTCGTCGATCTGCGATGCCGGACTCACCTTCGACGAGACGGACGGGCTGGCTCGGTTCACGCTGCCCGACGGGCGCCAGATCAACTTCCCGCGCCTCGGCGAAGGGTGGGACCGGGCCGTCGGCGAGAGCCTGTGGCTCAACCGTGCGGGCGAGTCCGACGGGTCCAACGATCTCGTCGTCACGGGGGACGACGGCTCGTGGTGGCGCCTCACGAGCGCCGGGACGCTGCTCGCGTACGGAACCGGCCCGCGGGAGTCGCGCAGCTTCATCTCCGTCCTGCGCGACGAGGCAGGACGCGTCTCGCGCCTGGAGCACGCGCGCGGCCAGTGGATCAGCCTGACCTGGACCGACAGCTCGGACGTCCAGCGCGTCGCCGCGGCGCACAGCGCGGACGGCCGCGCGATCACCTACCGCTACGACACAAGCGAGCAGCTGACCTCGGCGGCGAGACCCGACGGCACCCGGACCTACCGCTGGAACGACGACGGCCTCATCACGGCCGTCGTCGACGCAGACGGTGTCGTCGAGGTCGAGAACACGTACGACACCGACGGTCGCGTCACTTTCCAGCGCTCCCCGTTCGGGCGGACGACGCGCTACGTCTACCTGCCCGGTCGGACGACCGTGGTCTCGGACGAGGACGGCACCCGGTCGAACACGTGGCTCCACGACGAGCGCGGTCGGCTGATCGGGGTCGTCGACGCCGACGAGCAGCGCCAGTCGACCTCGTACGACCGCTGGGGCAACCGCGTCCTGCAGACCGAGCGTGACGGCGCGACGACGGTCCACGAGTACGACGCCCGCGGCCGCCAGGTCCGGACGGTCACGCCGTCGGGTGCAGACCTGACCTACGGCTACGACGACCTCGACCGCGTCACCACCGTGGTGACCGAGCAGGGTGCCGTCACCGAGTACACCTACGAGGGCCAGCAGCGGAACCCGTCCACCATCCTCGACCCCGAGGGCGGCCTGTCCCGCCTCGTCTGGGCCGACGGCCTGCTGACCGAGATCGTCGACCCGACTGACGTCGTCGTGCGCTTCTCCTACGACTCCCGCGGCGACCTGGTCGGCACCTCGAACGCCCTCGGGAACACGGCTCGGCTCGAGCGCGATGCCCTCGGCCGGGTCGTGGCCGCGATCACGCCGTCCGATCACACGACGACCTACACCTGGGACCCCGTCTCCGGCGAGCTGGCGGAGCGGCGCAACCCCGACGGTGGGGTGTGGCGCTACGAGTACACCGCCGCCGGGAGGCTCGCTGCGACCGTGGACCCGCTCGGTGCCCGGACCAGCGTCGAGTACGGCCCGCACGGCCAGGAGGCCATGACGGTCGACCCGCTCGGCCGAGCCATCACCCGCCAGCTCGACGACCTGGGCAACCTCGCCTCGGTCGAGCTGCCCGACCGCTCCCGGTGGGAGTTCACCCACGACGCCCTCTCGCGGCTGACCGCGACGACCGACCCGACCGGCGGCACCTGGGGCCAGGAGTACGACCTCGCCGGGCACCCGGTGGCCTCCGTCGACGCCACCGGCGTACGCGTCGGGGTCGACCTGGACTCCGCGCACAACTCGGTCGAGGTCGGCGACGGCGAGGTCTCGACCAGGACGGGCTTCGACCCGCTCGGCCGGCTCACCTCCGTGGGCCAGGCGGACGGATCCGCCGCGATCTACACGTACGACCGCTGCGGACGGCCCGTCGAGGCGCTCGACGCCGACGGCGGCCTCACCCAGATCCGCCGTGATCCGTCAGGCCGTCCGGTCGAGGTCGTCTCCCCGCTGGGCGCGACGACCCGCTACGCCTACGACGCCTGCGGGCGCCTGTCCACCGTGACCGACCCGCTCGGTGCGGTGACGACCATCGGCTACGACGTCGACAGCCGTCCGGTCATGCAGACCCTGCCGACCAGTGAGGTCGCGCGGTCCACGTACGACGTGTGCGGCCGGATCGTCGAGCACTATGCGCCCGGCGTCGGCACCGCCCGCTGGGAGTACGACCTCGCCGGACACGTCACCGCCTGGCGCGACGCGCAGACCGGTCGACGCGAGTTCCGTTACGACGCGGCCGGTCAGCTTGTCGCGGCCGTCGACGGCAACGGTGGTGTCACGACCTACGTCTACGACGGCCTTGGTCGGACCACGGAGATCGTCAACCCGCTGGGCGGGGTGACGCGCCGCGACTTCGACGCGATGAACCGCTGTATCGCCGAGACTGACCCGATCGGACGGACCACCCGCGCCGGCTACGACGCCGCCGGGCGTCAGGCCTGGCAGGAGTCGCCCGACGGCCGGCGCACCACCTGGACCTACGACACCACCGGGCGCCCCGTGACGATCGCGGTCGACGGCCGCACCGTCACGGCGCTGACGCGCGACCTGCGTCGCCGGACGGTGACGATCACCGACACCACCGACGAGGACGGGCGCGTCGCCGAGCACGAGCTCGAGTGGAACCGGAACGACCAGCTCGTCCGGCGCACCCGCGACGGCCGCTCGGTCACGTGGACCTACGACGCCGACGGCCGGCGCACGTCGATGGTCACGCCCGATGGCACGACCACGGCCTACGCGTACGACGTCGCCGGCGGCCTCACCTCGATCGAGTCGAGCGCCCTCGGACGCGCCGCGTTCGACCGCGACGCCGCCGGACGGCTGATATCCGCCCTCGCCGGCGGACTCATCCAGTCATGGGAACACTCCGACGGGTTCGTCGTCGGCCACACCATCACCGACCGCGAGGGCTCCACCCGCACCACGATCGAGCGCGACACCGACGGCCGCATCACCCGACTGGTCAAAGGCGACGGTACCGTCAGCACCGCGACGGACTACGCGTACGACGGCGCCTGCCAGCTGGTCGAGGCCCGGATCCGCACCACCAGCGGCACCTCGACGATTTCCAGCACGAACCGCTGGCGCTATGACGCCGACGGCCGCCTGGTCGCCGAGTCGACCGTCGCCGCCTCCGTCCAGCACGTCTATGACGCCGCAGGGCAGCTGCTGTCCACCCTCGACGCCGAGGGCAAGGAGATCCGCTACGCCTACGACGGCGCCGGCCGGCGCACCTCCGCACGCGACAACCGCGGAGAGGCCCGCGAGTTCTTGTGGAACCCGTCCGGCTACCTCGCCGGCATCGTCCACCACGACCGCGACCAGGTCCGCAAGACCACGCTGCGTGCCGACGCGCTCGGCGAGCTCGCCTCCGTCGACGGCACCGAGTTCTTCTGGGACACCGCCGCCTACGCCGGCGCCCCCGTGCTTGCCGGCGATACCCCGATCTTGTCGACCGGACCGGTCACGGGGATCGGCTCGGGCTGGACCGCGCCAGGCTGGCGCACCGCCCGCGCCAACGGCGACGACCCGTGGACCACGGCGGCCGGCACCCAGCTCGGCACCTCAGGCTCCGTCGCGCTCGACGCCTCCGGCGGCCTCTCGATCGACGGCCTGGGGTGGATGGGCGCCCGCGTCTATGACTCCACCGCCCGCGGCTTCCTCTCGGTCGACCCGATCGACAACCTCACCGCGGCTTGGGACAACAATCCGTATGGCTACGCGGGCAACGACCCGATCCATGCAACCGACCCCGCCGGTCTCAAGCCCCTCACTGATGCCCAGCTTGCCGAGATCAGCAACAGCAACGGGATCGGCGGCACCTTCAAGTCGGTCGCGAGCGGCGTCGGCGACTGGGCCAAGAACAACTGGGAGTACGTCGCCGGCGGTGCGATGGTCGTCGCTGGCGGTGTCCTCGTGGCAACTGGCGTGGGCGGCCCGGCCGGCATGATGCTCATCTCCGGCGGCGCCGACGCCATCATCCAGAAGGCCACGACCGGCAAGGTCAACTGGACCGAGGTCGCCGTCTCGACGGCGGCCGGCGCCCTCGGTGGTGCGGGCGGTGGCGCGCTCGCCGCCAAGATGGGCGCGCAGGGACTCGCGAAGACTGTTGTGGTCGGTGCGGTCTCGGGCGCAGCAGGGGGTGGTGCAGGTTCAGGGACGAACTACCTGACAGGACCTGGTCCGCACACGGCGGGCGGGCTCCTCCAGGCCACCAGCACAGGAGCCGCGTCCGGTGCCCTCATCGGAGGTGCCGGCGGCGCAGTCGGTCACGGGGTTCAGGCTGCCGGCGGCAAGCTTCTGGGCAAGGTGGCGGCGTGTGCCGACGATGGCTGTTTCGTCGCTGGCACCGCAATTCTGCTTGCGGATGGTTCCAGCAAGTCGATCGAGGACGTCGCGACAGATGACGAGGTCATGGCCTACGACCCCGAGACCGATCAGACAGAGAAGCGCCGTGTCGTCCACACCTACGTCCACGAGGACAAGCCGACCTACGACGTCGTGGTCGACGGGGGCGAGAAGGTCAGCACCACCACCGAGCATCCCTTCATGGTCGAGGGCAAGGGTTACACGTCCGTCGACGAGCTCGAGAAGGGAGACCTCCTGGTTCGACCGGACGGCTCTACGGTCGCAGTGTTGTCGGTCAACGCGACTGGCGAGACCGCGACGGTCTACAACTTCGAGGTTGAGGGCCTTCACAACTATTATGTGCAAGCTGGGAACCAGTGGCTGCTGGTCCACAACGCTTGCGATCTGATTCGAGCCCGGGACGTGAGGTTCACCCAGGACAGCGCAGGTTCCACCTTCAAGGATGGAAGGTCTGTGTTTGACCTGTCCGACGAGATGGCGAGGACGGGCAAGGCTCCTAGCGACTTGACTCCGATCCGCATCTTCGAGAAGGACGGGAACATTCACTCCCTCGACAACCGGAGGCTCTTCGCCGGTCAGCACGCCGACGTACACCTGCCCTACCGTTGGGCATCTGCAGGCGAGATCGCAGCGCGTAACCAGACGCAGGTGGAAGGCGGAACCGGGATCATGATCCGCATGGGTGGCGGAGAGAGGGCTTGGTGGCAACCATGATCGAACACCCGGGCTTGCAGGGACGAGATCAGGTCGTCGAGCTTGTCGAGCAGCTCCAGCGTGAGCTGGAAGCCGGTCAAGAATGGGAAAACGATACGCTCTCGCGCTTCCTCGAGGGGTTCGGAGCTCTGTTGGGATCGATCGAGAACGCCTACGTCAACACCGGGCGAGAGGTCCCGGACGATCCATGGGTTCTTGTTGGCGAAGCCCTGAAAGGTGCCCGCTTCTACGAGTAGGCCCGGCTAGCCGCGCGAACCTGCTCCGCACGTCCCCCTCAGAGGGGGTTCGTTTTTAGGGTACTGGCTGTCGCGGTAGCGGTGTCTTCTGCGGTTGTGCCAGGGTCGTTCAGGCGCTCAAGCCAGCGCTGGCCGGAGTCGGTTTGACGCGATGCTCAACCAGGGGCTGGCGTTCGATCATCACGTGATCCTCACCACCGGGGTGATGGAGCCCGGACCAAGCTCGAGTACACGACGCACGCGACTGCTTTCGTCGAACCCGTGTTCGCCATGGCCGACCTGCGTCTCGTGTTCGAGGTGGTCCGGGGCCGACCGCTCGACCCCGGGCACCTTCACCGGAAGGTTGTCGGGTGGGACGGCTTTGTGCGCCGCACAGCCGCTCAACGATTCAGCGGGCGGGCCCGTCCCGCCACCACCTTCGATTGCGCCGACGCGGTCCTGCTCAACCCCTCGATTGTCCAGCGCGTCACGCTCTGAGGGCCAAGACTCGTGCCCTGAGCCACCGGAAAGTGCCTGAGCCTGCCGAAGGGCCCACAACCAACATTCTCGAACGGACACTCCGATGACCCTCCACCCGACCGCCCAGTCCGACCGCGCTGCTGGCGCCCTGCTCGCCATGGCGGCGGGCGATGCGCTCGGCGCCGGCTACGAGTTCGGCCCGCCGCTGGCCGACGACGTCGACGTCCGGATGGCCGGCGCCGGCTCGGTCGACTCGGGGAAGGGGTCCTGAGATGTCGGAGGTGCAGCAGAAGCTCCGAGCGCTGGTCGGAGGAGAACCTCGGCTCGCGCCACTCTTGAGCAGCCATCTCGAGGACTACGACGACGAGCTGCTGCCTACTCTGTTCATCGCCGAGATCGTCGACTGGATCGTCGAGCACAGAGCCGATGCCCCTGACGTCGGACGCCACGTCCTGTCCTGGATGAACGAGACGTACGACGGGGCCTCCGAGGAGCTCAAGGAGGTCATTGCCACTGGCGGGGTCGAGGCGATACCCAACCCGGGTCGGCCAGGGGCAGAGCTCAGGGAGCTCTTGAGCTCATCCCTCCACGCAGTCGACCCGTGGGACGAGCGCTGGGTCAGGCAGGGAACACAAGCATCGAACACCCGCGGAAGTTCGGGGTCGAACGACCTAGACCAGCCGTGAAGCTCGGCGAAGACACCTTCTGACCTGGTCGAGCGCTCAGCCGAGTTCCGCCCCGTGTACGAGGCAGTCTGGGGGCGACCGCTCGACCCTGGCAACCACCGCAAGGTCGTCGGGTCCGACCGTTTTGTGAGCCGTACCGCCGCCCAATGGTCCTGTGCGCCAGGCCGGCCCGCCCGCCCACCACGGTCGAACGCGCCAACGGGGTTCTGCTCAACTCGCCCAGTCTCCAGCGCGTCGCGCCCGTAGCCCCGAGACTCGTGCCCTGAGCCGCCAACCCGTGCGCTCGGCCTGTCAAAGGGCCGCGCTCCCACCCCCGAACGGACACCCCATGACCCTGCACTCGACCGCCCAGTCCGACCGCAGCGCCGGCGCCCTGCTCGCCATGGCCGCGGGTGACGCGCTCGGCGCGGGCTACGAGTTCGGCCCGCCGCTGGCCGAGGACGTCGACGTCCGGATGGCCGGCGGCGGCTCCTTCGGGTGGGCGCCCGGGGAGTGGACCGACGACACCTCCATGGCCGTCGCGATCGCGGAGGTCAGCGGCGAGGGCCTCGACCTGCGCACGATCGAGGCGCAGGACCGGATTGCCGCCCGCTGGATCGAGTGGGCCGCCGACGCCGCGGACGTCGGCGTGCAGACCCGGCAGGTGCTCGCGGCAGCCGCACGCGGAACGGGGAGCGTCGCCACGCGCGTGCGCTCGGCAGCATCCGCGCTGCACGAACGGACGGGCAGTACCGCCGGGAACGGCTCCCTGATGCGCACAGCGCCGGTGGCCCTGGCCTACCTCGACGACGGCGAGGAGCAGGCCCTCGTCGAAGCGGCCAACGCCATCAGCTCGCTCACCCACGCCGACCCCGAGGCCGGTGAGGCCTGCGGGCTGTGGTGCCTCGCCGTCCGCCACGCGGTGCGCGAGGGCACGTTCGACGGCCTGCGCCTGGCGGTCGCCGGGCTGCCCGCGGACCGACGCAACGTGTGGACCGACCGGCTCGACGTCGCCGAACGTCAGCCGCCGTCCTCGTTCACCCACAACGGCTGGGTGGTCGAAGCCCTCCAGGGCGCGTGGTCAGCCATCAGCCGCACCCGGGTGCCTTCCGAAGGAGGTGGTGACGGCAGCTTCCCCGCCGACCACCTCCGCCTCTCGCTCGAGGCCGCCGTGCGCGGCGGCCTCGACACCGACACCGTCGCGGCCATCGCGGGATCGCTGCTCGGCGCACGCTGGGGAGCGTCGGCGGTGCCGTCGGCCTGGCGACGCGTCCTGCACGGCTGGCCCGGCCTGCGCGGCCGGGACCTGGTCCGGCTCGGCATCCTCACCGGACGTGGCGGCCGTCCCGACCGTGAGGGCTGGCCCAGCGACCCCCTGTTCGACTACTCCGGGTACGAGAGCTCGGCCCTGGCCCGGCATCCCGACGACGAGCACGTCTGGCTCGCTGGCGTCGGCGCCCTGGACGCGCTGCCCGCCGACGTCGACGCCGTCGTCTCCCTCTGCCGCCTCGGCGCCGAGCAGGCTCCGGCGAGCGGGATCGAGTCCGCGAACCACGTCGAGGTCTGGCTGATCGACAAGTCCGACCCGACGATGAACCCCAACCTCGGCTTCGTGCTCCACGACGCGGTCGACGCCGTCGAAGCCCTGCGCGCCGAAGGTCGGACCGTCCTGCTGCACTGCGTCCAGGCCCAGAGCCGTACGCCCACGGTCGCCGCCCTGTACGGCGTGCGACTCACCGGTCGGACGGCCGCGGAGACCCTCCGCGAGGTCCGCCGGGTCCTGCCTCGGGCAGAGCCCAACGCTGCATTCCGGGCTGAGCTGGGACGCCGATGATGCGCACTCTGGAAGGAGGGACTCCATGGCACAGATGCTCGAGGTGAAGTGCGGGGACTGCGGAACGGAGGAGGTTCAGCTCGACGGTCCGGTGATGGCCGGTTACCAACCTCGGTGCGATCAGTGCGGCAACACCCGCCTGGTGCCCTGGACCAGCACTGCCGGCGACGCTGGAGCCGAACGCCTGAGTGGCGAGGCAAAGGCCGGGGCGATCGCTGACGAGGCAGGGCCCTGCGGGTGCGGAGGTCGCTTCTCTGTCGATGCCCCGCTTCGCTGCAGCGTCTGCCGGTCGACGGACGTCAGCACCACCACCATCGGCAGTGCCGACTGAGCGTCCTTGGCTCAGCCAGCGGCTCGGTCGGCGCCGAGAAGCCAGCGAAGGCGCTCGTCCTGTCTCCGCGGATCACGCAGTCGAGCCGAAGCTAGTCGGAACGGCGGTGGCGAGCCGGGCCCTGGAATGAACCGGCTCGGAAAGCCGCTGACCGATTCGCGAGCGAGGCGACAACCACCATCTCTGTCAGTGGCAGAAGTCAGCGTCGTTCGTGGCGAAGGAGTCGTCGAGACCAGCCCGAGGAGGCCGTCGTGAGCGTCACCGACACAACTCAGCACCAGTGGTTCCGGAGCTACGTCCAGACCCTGATGAGCGCGATCCTGGAGGAGCCCGCGCAGCAGGACGCGGACGGCGACTACTCCGTGCAGGGCGAGACCGCCCAGGCGTGGGTGCGGGTCGACACGAACGAACCGCTGGGCGTCCAAGTCTTCGCCATCGCGGCGACCGGCGTGCCCGCCAAGCTCGGCGTCCTGCGCGAGATCAACGACGCCAACCTCGCCGACCCGGCGATCCGCGTCGTGCTGCCGCCCCACGGGTCGCTGATGGTCGACTACCGGCTGTTCGCCGACGCGGTGACCGAGGACAACCTCCGAGCCGTGATCGGACGGGTCCTCGCGGTGGCCGACCGCATCGGTCCCCTGGTCACCACGGTGCACGGCGGCAGCACCCCGATCAGCGTGCAGCCGTCCGCGTCCGACCACTGAAGGCGGAGCGCCTTTCGGCGGGAGCGGCCCACAGACCCCGGAGGCGCTCGAGCTGCTCCGGGTCCGTCGACTCGCACCCGAGGTCATGATTGACCTTGCCGGTGCCGTGATAGTCCGACGAACCGGTGATCACCAGTCCCAGATCGCGAGCGACACCCCTGAGCTTCCGTCGCGCAGACTCGTCGTGCTCTCGGTGGTCGACCTCGATCCCCTTGAGCCCGCACGCCCTCAGCTGCTCGAACCGGGCTGCGCCGACGTACGCACCCTTGCCCCAGGGGTGAGCGATCACAGGGACCCCACCGGCAGCGGTGATCGTGGCCAGCGCGTCCTCGATCGGTGGTGACCACCGAGCGACGTAGGTCGCACATCCCGGGAGCAGGTACTCCTTGAACGCTTCTGCCCGGTTCGTCACCACCTCAAGCTCCACCAACGCGTCCGCGATGTGCGGTCGTCCAGGGACACCTGCACCCGAGATCTGCTCCACCGCGTGGACCGTGATCGGCACTCCCGTGTCGGCGATCCGTCGGACCCTCTCGGGAATCCGCGACTCGCGCGCGACGAGTGCGCGCCGGAGGAGCTCGACGAGCGCCGGATGGTCGGGATCGGGCTCGTACGCGAGCAGGTGCTGGCTCTTCCCCTCGTTCTTGACCGACAGCTCGATGCCGTGGACGAGGTCGAGACCCACGTCCTTGGCTGCGGCCGACGCGAGGGCCCAGCCGGAGGTGGTGTCGTGGTCGGTGATCGCCAGCGTGGTGATGCCCTGGGCTTTCGCCTTCAGCACCATCGCGTCCGGCGAGTCGGTGCCGTCGGAGTAGTTGGAGTGCGTGTGCAGGTCGATGAGCATGGGTGATCCTTCGATCAGCTGGGAGGGCGCAGGGCGCTCGAGCGCCCGACGGTGGCTGACGAGTGGGAGCCGGTCCACAGGTCCTTGAGCCGTTGGTACTCGCGCTCGGCAGTGGTGTTGCAGCCGAGCCGGTTGGGCTTCCGGTCGCCGTGGTAGTCCGACGATCCCGTGGCGACGAGGTCGAGGTCCGAGGCGATCTGCCGCAGCTCACGTCGCGCCTCCTCGTCGTGCTCCACGTGGTCGACCTCGAGCCCCTGCAGGCCGGCCGCCTCCAGCTCGCGGAACCGCTCGCGCGTCAGATCCGCACCCCTCCCCCACGGGTGCGCGATCACCGCCACGCCGCGGGCGCCCCGTACGACGCGGATCGCGTCGACCATCGGCGGCGACCACGTCTCGAGGTAGGTCGGGCAGTCGGGCGACAGGTACTGCGCGAACGCCGCTCCCCGGTCGGCCGCCGCACCGACGTTGACGAGTGCCTCGGCCAGGTGGGGCCGGCCGAGGACCGCGGTGCCCGCGATCTTCAGCACGTCCTCGAGCCGGAGGTCGGGCACCAGAACGGCGATCTTCTCGACCATCAACGGGATGCGCGAGTCGCGCGCCACGATGCTCCGAGCGAGCATCTCTCGCAGGTTGTGATCGTCCGGGTTGGGTTCGTACGCGAGCAGGTGGTAGCCCTTGCCCGCGTCCTCGACCGAGATCTCGAGACCGCGGACGAGCTCGAGGCCGTGCTCGTCGGCGGCTGCGGTTGCTTCCGCCCAGCCCACGGTCGTGTCGTGGTCGGTGAGCGCCACGACCGTCAGCCCGTCGGCCTTCGCGAGGCCGACGAGCTCGGCCGGCGTGTCCGTCCCGTCGGAACGCTTGGAGTGCGTGTGCAGGTCGATCCCGGATCCGCCGACGCCGGTGGTCGTAGACGTGGACGTCACTGGCTAGGCCTTCGGTCGTGGAGCGCCGTGATGACTGCACGGTCAATTCCCAGGACCTCGAGCGCGTGCGCGTACTTGCGGGCGAGCCGCGCGCGCGTGTGCTCGTCGAGCTGGGCGACGCGTTCGGGGGCGAGGTTGCTGGCCAGGTCCGCCGTCTTCACCAGGAGCGCGACGGGCAGCATCGCGATGCCGGCGTAGTAGTCGTCGTCGGGGACGACGGCCGTCCGCGTCAGGATGATCACGGCCGAGATGGCCGACCCCGAGATCCCGGCCGCCCGCAGGCTCTCCACCGTCTCGTCGGTGTCCTCGAGCACGTCGTGCAGCCACGCGGCGGCGACCGCGTCGGACTGCGCACGTTCGTCGAGCGTGGCGAAGTCGGGCAGCGCCTGGACGTACGCCGCGACTGTCGCCGGGTGCTCGATGTACGGGACGCCGATCTTGTCGAGCTGACCCTCGTGGGCGCGGGTCGCGAGGCGGCGCGCCGCCTCGACCTGGTCCAGAGACGACACGGGGTGGTCCTTCCGAGAGGTCCCCCGACGCGACTTCGACGAGGGCGAGCATGTCACCTCAGGGCTCGTCCCGAGGCTGGATCGCCGAGCCCGCCCGGCCCCGGGCTCAACCTCACTGGTCGACGTCGACACTCAGTGGCTTCCCACCAGGTTCAGCGGGTGCCGCGGGTTGGTGGCGACCAGGTGCACGTCGCGGCGCCGCCAGGTCAGAGCAGTGACGTCCGCGTACGGGTCGGCTCCCGCCAGGCTGGTCCCGACGCCGGCCGGGGCGACCGCGCGGCGCTCGACCCGCGACAGCCGCTCGACAAAGCGCCGGGCCCGACGGGACGGCGTGGCCTCCTCGTGCTGACCCACCGCGTCCAATGCAGCCGCCCGGATGATCGAATCGAACTGGCTGGCCAGCGTGCGCGGGTCGTCGAACACCTCGGCGACGACCGGCTGCCCCGCGATACCGATGACCACCCCTACCTGACCCGGCAGCGGACGGAACCCGCTGACCAGCCGATCGACATCGACGACCGCGCGGTTCGCGTGCTCGGTGAAGGACGCGCTGACGTTGGCCCCGTAGCGCGTCTCGTACTCTCCCACCCGACGCCACACCTCGCCCTGCTGGTCCTGCTCCGTCCGCAGCGCGCCCCGTACCCGCAGACTCGCGCGCTGGCCGTCCCACCGGTGCCCGTCCCCGCCCGACCAGCGGCCCCCCTCGACACAAAGCACGTCGAGGTCCATCGACCCCTGGGCCGGCACGAGCACGGAACGCCCGACCACTCGGTTCTGCCAGCCGCCCTCGAGGATCTGGCCCTCGAGCATCAGGAGCGGGCGTGTTCCGTGGTTGGTCGCGGTCAGGGTCGAAACGGCCGGCCCCGGCTGCTCGCCGACCACGGCCGCCGTGGCGTCGACGCTGTAGCCGCGCGCCCCGACGAGCTCACCCCACACCGGGAACACCGTCAGGGCGCCGCTGGCGGTTCCGATCCCTACATGCAAAGTCTCCATGGTCTTGCTCCTTCGCTCGGTTATGAGCAAAGGCTATCGCGCTTTGAGCACTTGTGCGCTAAGTTCGCAGACGTGCGTCCGTCCAATGACCTCGCCCGCTACCCCCGACCGAACGTCGCCGTCGACGTCGCGATCCTGACCGTCCTCCCGGCGCCGGGCGTCGACCGGCCGGGTTCGCTCGCCGTCCTGGTGCAGCAGCCAGCTGCCGACGCGTCGGATTGGGCGCTGCCCGGACGGTTCCTGCGCGAGGGGCAGACGGTCGCCGACGCGGTGCGGGACGTGCTGCGGGTCAAGGCGGGGCTGACCGACGTACGGCCCGTGCCGCGGCTGCTGCGCGTGTTCGACGACCCGGCCCGCGACCCGCGAGCCTGGACGCTGTCACTCGCCCACTCGCTGACGCTTGCCGCCCGGCACCTGGCCGAGGTTCGTGGCGAGCTGGTTGGGGTGACACCAGTCGGGGAGCTCGCGAGCGGGCAGTCGCTCCTGTTCGACCACGACCTGATCGTCACCGAGGCCGCGGCCGCGATGCGGGAGCGCTACGAGTACGCGCCCGACCCGGACGGACTCCTCGAACGCCCGTTCACCATGGCCGAGCTTCGAGGGGTGCACGAAGCCGTGATCGGCGAGCGGCTGCTGAAGGACACGTTCCGCAGACGGATGGAGCCGCAGCTCCGGCCGCAGACCGACGAAGACGGTCACCCCACGCTCCGCAGTGACGGCGGAAGGCCGGCGCAGGTCTACGTACGCCCCCAGGAACTTGAGCTCAACGCCTCCGCCCGTCGGCGCCTGCTTCTTCCGAGGACGTCGCGCTGATGCCCTCAAGCTCCCGAACCCTCACGTGAAGGTGCCCGGGCGAGTAGCGGCGAATGGGCAGCATCGAGAGGTCACGCAGAGCGCTTGCGGGGTTGCAAGCGCGCCAGGGCAGGACACTAGGAGCAGGCACAAGACGCAGTTAGGACACCGATCCGGGCACCGCAAGACGAGCACAGCGGAGTGCTCGGCGCCGGCTTGGCGCTCCCGCCGGACACCCTGAACTCCGGGCGCGGCACTGAGGCTGCCGGCTTGCTCAGTCCTTTGGCCTTGAGTCCTTTGAAACCCTTCACAGGATTCCTCTGCTTCCGGAGGGCCGCCAGACCTTGTTTCACCTCCAACACCTGCGCTCGCGTGACGTTCACCCCTGCCTGACGCAGGAAGGCCGCCACGACCTTTGGCGCTGCATCCGGCTGCACCCTCAGCCTCGCCACGATCCGGGCTCTCGTGCTGGGGGGTATGGCCTCTAGCTTCTTGCGCGCCGGAGCACCTGGGACGGGCATCGACCTGCCGGACTTCTTCGACGAGCCACGAGCGTCGGCCATTCCAACGCTGGCCGAGCCCGCTCGAGGGCCGCACTGAGCTGTCGATCGCTTCACGGCTGCTCGGGCGTCCCACGGATCGGCGCGTTCGACGACCTCATCATCAAGCTTGTCGTCCATCGAAGAACGCTCTCGCTCGGCGAACCAGCTATCCACAGACCGACTCATACGGCTCCTTCGTCAAATCGGTTCATCCGAGCTTGGGCAGCAGAAGACAGGACAGGCGGCTCCAGGGCGGACTTCCTCAGACACGACCGGACTGCCAGCGCCAGATCGCATGATCGAGGGTGGTCGCCGAGACATCGAGGCGCCGTGCGGCGGTCTCGACTGCCTGCCCGGCGGCGCCCGGCGCAATCGCAGGCTTGGTCTTGCCACTTGCGTTCTGCACGAAGCGGCAAATCATCCGGTCGGCCTTCACCCCGGGCACGCCAGCCAGCATCAGGAAGTAGCGCCACGAGATCCCGGACCGCTGCCCCGGCAATCGGATCCAACCAGCTTTAAGCAGAGCGAGCTGCTCGGGACCGAGCGCACGCAGCGCTGCGGGAGTAGCAACTCCGGCTCCTTCGATGAACGACGCCGCCCCCCTGATGGCCGACGCCTTCAGTGGCGCACCAGGCTGGGTCGAGGTGCGGTTTCTGTTGCCGATGTCCTGTGCCCACCGGTCGACACCGTCACGCTCGTCAAAGGTAGAAAGCAGCTCATCAGGCCCGTCGGTGGCCGCCGCCCCGGGTCGCGCAGCGCGGTAGCGCTGGACGACGTGCTCCACCGTCGAGTAGCGCACACCGAGGGACTGGATCGAGTCAATGATGCAGAGCGCGAGCGAGTCTGGATAACCCGTCGGGTTCATCCAAGTATCCGGGTCTCCCAGCTTGTCTCGGATCCGTCGAAGAACCAGCTCCGTCAGGTTGGGCTCGGCCACAGCGTGATCATGCCCGGGGTCGGCGTATCCGGAGCCCGAACTGCAAAATTTGTTTGCGCAGCCCCATGGTCGTTCGCGTCCGCCGCCGAAGCGACCGATCCTTACCGCTCGGTGGACCCACCGCGCCCTTGCACGCTGCCGTCGGCCCGCCGCTGCGGCTGCTCGGACTCGGAGCTCTCCCCGAACGCTTCGAGTGCCCCAAGCAGAGCGAGCCAGGCATCGCGGCTGCCCGATCCTCGACGGATCTTCGCCGCGAGCTCCTGCGCATCACGAACGAGCTCCCGATCACCGGCCTGGAGCAAGTCACTGAAGCGCTCGTCCAACAGCCAGGAGTGATCGGTTGATGCAAACATCGCTACGACGTCGAGGAACACCTCCAGCTGACGTGCGCGCTCGTCGATCCCGGCGCCGGGCATGACCTCCCAGTCGAAGTAGGGCGCGGCCCCCTATGCGATTGCGGTGTGATAACTCCCGTCTTGCCTGAGAGCCAAGCGCCGCTTGCGCTGTACCGTTTGACTTGAACCCGCCCAAGGCGCGCCTACCCGGTAAGGGCACGTCCGACCGCAGCAGGCGAGGGTGGCAGCCCGTTCAAGCCGGGCCGGGTCCGTGACGGAGTCCTCGCGCTGCGGTCGCGATTCGGGCTCCCACCTGCCAGCTACCGACGTAGCGAGGCGACTTGCCTGGCAGCCAACGGCAACCGCCGGCTGGTGCCGGCGTCGTAGCCGGTGCGCTGAGCAGCAGGGGTCCCCTGGTTGGCCTCGAGCCAAGTGCGTAGTGCGGTGGCGTACCCCGCGGGGCTGTCGGTGCCGTTGAGGTGGAGTCGCATCAGGCCGAGCGTCGTGGTCGTGCGTCGTTGGTTGCGCAGGACGAACGAGCGCGAGTCGAGGTAGTCGCGCACAGTGCCCAGCTGGGTGTCGAGCGCGGCCGTCGAGTAGTGCTTGGGTAGCCGGGCGCGTTCGCTGACCTGCGTCAGCACGCGGGTGTCGTTGTCCTGGACCCACTGGTAGGCGTTCGCCTGCTTCGGCCCGACGGTGGCCTTGAACGCGGCCCAGCCTTCGGGTGAGCGGAACGCGTCGTTCAGCGCGGTCATCCGCATCGACCCCCAGTGCGCCAACCGGTCAGCTTCCAGGGCCTCTTGCGCGTTCTCGCGTAGGTGGTGCTCGCAGCGCAGCACGAACGGGCTCCGAGCGGACGTGCGTGTGGGCCACACGTGGCGTACGGCGTTGCGAATCTCGTCGACCCCGTCGCTGATGACCAACACCGGGGCGGTGCTGATGTCGAGCTGGCGCAGGAAGTCTTCCCACTCGACGTGGGTGGCCCGGTGGTAGGCGGCCAGCGCCCACACTCGCGGGCGGCCGTGCCCCGGGGCTGGGTAGCCGTAGGCACCCAGGACGTTGAACGCCACCGAGCTGCTGAGGCCGGTCCAGGTGTTGGTGACCATGAAGCGGGTCGAGTCGAGCACCAGAGTCTCCGGCCAAGCGGACTCGGCATGCTCGGCCATCACGACCGGCGCCCAGTTGTCCAGCCACTCCGCGACGACGTTGCCGCCCCATCCACCCTCCAGCGCTCGACGACTCGAGGCGGCGCGAGCTCGCGACGCCGCGCGCTGGTACGACGCGCCAGCACCGACCGCGGCCAAAGCGGTAGCGACCGCGCGGACGGGGAAGTCGTACTTGCGACCGGTGACAGGCCCTCGGTGCGCGGGGACGTGGGTGTCGCACGTGTCGCAAACGCCGGCGTGGGCTTCCTGCCGGGGCACCTCCGGCACGAACCGGTGGAACCCGACCGGGCCGATACACCTGAACCGCTGCCGCGGCGGGGTCCCGTAGCGGCCGTCCTTGACCACTCGGTGCCCGCCGTGGCCCGGTCTCGGGCAGGCAGGCAAGTCGGTGGCAGGTCCGCCAGGCAACCGGGGCATCGCATCCCTCCTTGTTAGGCAGCGGCCCCCGCAGCTACCTCACGAAACTACTCGTAGTGCCGGCGAGTTATCACACCGCAATCGCATAGGGGGGGGCGCGTAGAGGGCTGCTCGTGCGGCGTCGTCAGTGAGAGACAAGATGGTGTCGAACGCATGAGGGCTGGTGTTCGCAGCCGCGATGCCGCTATCCGACTCCTTCGGGCGGTTCAGAACTCGTTCCCGGTAGGCGGCGACCTCGTAGATGAGGCGGAGCACGTTGTCGTCGTTCATCGACGCGCCAATGACCAGCAGGTGCTTGGTCAGCAGAAGCGCCTGCACGACTGCGCCAGCCGGACCGGACGCCGAGGTGAAGTCGACGAATTGCGCTCGCGTGAGCACGATGCTCTTCGGGTCCGTCATGTCCCCGTGCAACTTGAGCAGCCAACGCCCGTCTGACGGCGGGACCTGGGTCGGAAGAATCGTTGCCGCTTGCGCCCCAGTGGCCCTGATGGCCTGCTCGTACAGGTGGTCGTAGTTCGTCGTGACGGCCTGCTCGCACCGCAGGTTCGCGAGTAGCACGTGAGCGAGTGCTGGAACCAGCTTCTCGACCCGGTCCCTGATCTCCGCACCCATGTTGTCGCCAAGATTCGCGTGCAACAGCTGGGCCTGGTCGAGAGCGGACAGGTCCTTGAACTTCGCCCGGACGCCCTCAGCGAGGTTGGTCTTCTTCAGCAGTGCACCAAGAAGGCCGTCCCAGGACGGCGCTCCAGCCGGCATGCTGGTCCCGGCGCCGATGAACAGCGCCAGCGATCCTTCGCGAGCCTGGGCCCCGATCGCCTCCGACGTTGGAGATCGACCCCGCCAAAGAACTCGTCCCGCTGCTGGAGCCGCCGATACTGCAGGGCGGCGAGGGTGGCCGCGTTCTGCGCCACGATGGCGATGTCGACCGCATGCTGATCGACGAAGGCCCGGCAGGTATCGAGCAGCCGCTTCACCTGGCCCCCCCGCTGACGGTCAAATCCTCCGCCCTTAGTCCCCGATGACTGGCAAGACGACGAGCGGTAATGGGCGGCCGTTGATCGTGCTCTTCAAGCCCGCCGAAACGATGTCGTCCAGCGCCATACGCAGACGGTCGAACGCATCTCCGCCGCCGGTTCTTGCCGCCGTCACGTCGACGAACCAGACGTTCGACGAAGCCTTGCGGCTACGTCCCCAGCCGCGGTCCGCCCACCCATCGAGTTGGTGCTCCTCAAGCGATCCGCATCGCTAGCGCTTAGAGCACTGCGCCAGTGGTCCTCGACCTTGAACACGTTGTCCGTCGACACGATGGCCGCGTCAGCGACGACCTTGCCGATCCTGCCCTGGATCACGAATACGTGTCCCGACAGCGGGGGAACCACCTGGCCCGGATCCTCCTCGATCGGTCCGAAGTCCAATCTCACCTTCTCCAGCGCCAAGGCGACGAGCTCCTCGGCGGTCGCCAACGAGCACTCGTCGCTGACCTTGCAGGAGACGCCGTACGTCTTGTGGGCCTGGGCGCCTACTCCTGGCCGACTACTCAGCTCCTCAGGCAATTCTTCAAGCGACAAAGCCAGCGACACTCGCCCTGACCAGTGCACCTACGCAACGGCGCGGGTAGCTTCCGGGAGCGTCGCGTCGTGGAGACGGACGCGCCCGAGGGGTCGACGAGGCCGACCAGCAGTGAGTCCGCCACGTCTGGACGCGTTCTCTCCAGCGAGCAGGCGAAGTCGGCGATCACGCAGCTGCAGTCGGTCATCGTCGGTGGCCTGATCAACGAGCTCAACAACCTGAACACCCAGGGCCAGGCCCTGTCGGATCCAAACAACTGGGACGGTCCGCAGCCGGGCGGTTCCACAACTGCACCTGGCCGCAGACGAAGTCGGCGCTGGACAAGGCGAAGACCAACTGGAGGACCTCCGCAACCAGCTGCTGGAGATCTCGACCAACATCGTGACGGCCGGCGGCGGCTGCTAGCCGACGCTAGCTCCCTGGCCCCACGCGCCCCCTGAGGCTGTCGACAGGCCACCGCACTCACGCTCCACCCACTGACGCGAGACCCGTGGGCAGCCCTACGGCTGCGTCACGGCCGCTGGCACCTAACTGCGGGGCCGCAGGTCGAGAGAATCGAAGGCTGAGTCCATTATTCGAGGCTCAGCCTGGCTTCTGAGAATCAACGTCGACGGCCACCTCGTCGGCCTTGGCCGGGATCACGACTCCGTACTGGATGTGGTCTCTCTTGCTCTGAACCGAATTATCCGGAACACGGAGCGAAATTAGCCCCACGACTTCGTCGCGAGTCACTACCTCGGCTTCGGATTCCTCGTCACGATCCGCCACAAGCGAGACCACGAGAACACCGCGGGTGTCGCTCTTGCCGAGGCCAGGCAGCAAGCCGCCCGACGGCACCGCTCCGGCGGACAGAATGTTCCGCTTGTTCTCACCGGTGAAGTCGATACGCGGGTCCTTCCGACGACCGCGTTTGAAGATCGGGGCTGGGACAACCAACTCGGCGAAGTGCAACTCGCGCCCCGCGGCTGCCCGTTGCGGCCAGATGATCGCCCAGTCGTTGATTCGGCCCTTCTCGGTTGCAGTTCCGATAAAAGCCCTGAGCGGATCGATCACGCTTTGGAAGTCCGGATGCCACCTGTGCTTATCCAGCAAGGCGAGGAATTGGTCGGCGCCGATGAGACCGACCCGAGCGTGCTGCTGCCTAAGAGTCCCGTCCGTGTCGGCGTACGGCAGTACCTGCGCCTTGTCTGCCAGCTTAAGAAGCGGAAGGACCACGTTGTCGAGGTTCGACATGTGCAGTGATTGAATCTGTGCCCGGACATTCGCGGGAACCTCGGATGGACGCGACGGAAGGGACGAGAGCTGGTGGAATGCGCCGACTGACGCCCGAGCCTTCACGACCGCGTTGAACATCTTGTTGCGCGCAGTAGGCTTCAACCAGGGCAGGTGTTGGCTGACGAGCGGAGGGATCTGTCGGGGCTCAACGAGCGGCTTCCCGTCCTCGTCGAGGCCGGCGTACTTGCCGAGCTCGTCGCGGAACGCCTCCTCATCGAGGAGAAGCGCTTCAAAGGCCTCGTAGAGATCAACCTTGTGATCGCGCCGGATGTAGAGGCGAACGAGGTCGCGGTAGCCCTCGCGAAATCCAAACCATCGACCTGCTTGCATGAGCGTGTCCGCCTGGCCCGCCTTGCGCCGGAAGTAAGAGATCGTGAGCCCCTCGACGGTGAAGCCTCGGCTGAGCTTCGCGCCACCGATGAGGATTCGCCAGACGCGGCCCTTGTCGAAGTCAAGTGCCTCCTGTTGAGATTGGGCTTCCTTGTCAGAGTTGACGATCAGGACGGGGTCCGCACCACCACTCGTCATTTCGGCGATGGCTTCCGGGATGTAGGGCTTCAATGCGCTGAACGACCCGGGCACGGGCTCACCGCCCGAACGGGCTGCCATCACTACTGAATAGTCGTCGTCGAAGAGCTTCCGAAGCCTCGCGAGTCCCTCACCGGACGTGAACTTGCCCGTGTTCCACAAGCCGCGGACGATGGATGCAGAGTCGCTGTGCATAGCACTGCGGACGTCCTCGTGGACTAACATGGTGTGGTGCCGAAAGGTTCTGCCTGTCTTGGCCTCGCGGTACTTCTTGATAGCGCCGCTGAGTACCCACGCATCGAGGGCCACCCGCAACTCCTCCTTGTGGAGCCCGGGATCTACATCCGGATTGCCAGACACTGCGCGCACATAGGCGAGCTCATTGGACGTTACGATCGTCTTGGGAGTGGCGTCCCAATCCGAATCGATGTCGTGGAACTCCTGGACGCCCATGTACTTAGGAGGCCGAGGAAGTGACAACACGAAGTCCGACGGGAAGAGGTCGACCTTGTCGGTCTCATCAGGATCAATGAACACGTTCGCGAACGGGGTGGCCGTGTAGCCGACGTACTGGGCACGCGGAACGATCTCCATGATCTCGGTGATAAACTTATTGATGATTGTACGGTCCTTGGACTTCTTTGGGTCCTTAGTGTTGACCGAGGCGACATCGGACTCGTCGTCAATAATCAGGGCCGGCAGCTCATTGAGCATCGTCTGAATCGGCTTGAGATCCTTGATTAGCTTCTTCAACGGCGCTGAGTTCTTCTTAATGATAACGACGTAGGCGTCGGTATGGAAGAGGTTTTCCTCCGCATTCAGCGGCTTCGTCTTGTCGTGCCGCTCGTACCGAAGCTGGGACATTCCCTGCGGGAGGCTCTTGTAGTCGCCCTTGTGGGTGGTCACGCGACGAATGCGGGCGACTCCAGGCTGGTTGAGAGCCTCCAGACTGTGACGCACGAACTTGTCTGCCAACCAGTCCTCGTCCTGCTGGTAGTCGAGCCCTTTGGCAACATCGGGGTCGTTTGGATCCTGGCCGGCAAGGACGTTCTCGACTCCCATGAGCTCCATGTCGATGCGGCGCTGAGTCTGTGCTCGCAGGATCTCGATAGTTCCGGTCATGACGATGACTAGCCGATAGCCCGCGTCGATTGCCTTCGCGATGACGCCGGTGAAGTTGGCGGTCTTTCCACTCTGTACGTAGCCGACTACCAAGCCCTTGGTGCGCTTGATGTCGAGCCGAGTCGGGTCCGTTAAGCGCTCAACGACGGCGTCGGTGCTCTGGTCGATCGTCGTAATCGAAGCCGCCAGCCATTTCTTCTCTTGCGCAAGATACTTCTCGTAGTCGTCCCAGTGCATGGTGCTGCGCTGGTGGCGTACCTCCTCGTACCAGGGCTCGAACTCCTTGGAGATGACGATGGCACCCTCGACGTGAACCGGAATCCTCTCCCGGAGCACACCCTCGGCCCCCTCGCTCAGGCCGAGGTTCTTGACCACTGCGATTCGCCGAGCGATAGTGCCCGAACCGGTATCCTGCCCGTCGGTTCCGGCCAGCTTCAGATCGTTGCTCGCGTCCCACTTCGCGAGGGCGAGGCGGAGTTGAATCATGCCGGGGTCGTTCGGCGCCGCCCCGTGCACGAACGAGACCAAGTCGTCTTCCGACACCGGTCGGCCTGCGAAGGCACTCAGAATGGGCAGCACAGGGATCGGCGCCTGCGCCGCGAGGCCCTGAAGCAGGTTCTTCAACGGCAAGGACAGGTTGGAAGTGGCGTCGCTCATTTCACAATCTCCGGGGCTTCTACAAGTCCGGCAAGCGCGCCGGGCAAGGTGTGGTTCTGGAAGTGGGTGACGTCCACTCTGTACGAGAGGTCCGACACAACTTTGACGTTTGGGACGGCTGGAACGAGTCGATCGAGGGTCAGGGCTGGGAAACGGTCGTCCACGTCGTAGGCTCTGAACTCGCTGCGTGTCGCCCAGAACGTCGAGTAGAGCTCGGCGTCGTCGTCCTTCCACGCAACAGCCTCGAGGGCTTCATCAACCTTCGGTCTGTGGCCGCCCGACTTCGCACGGATCCGCGACACCAGCTGCGACAGCGTGCGCCCGCCTTCGAAATTGCTCCGCGTCAGCTGGATAGAAATCAGGGCCAGAGGCACGCCGCGCAGGGGAACGAGTTGGGTGAAGCCGTGCATCATGTGGCGACGCTGCTCCCCAGACGTCGTCTTGATCTCCAAGTGAACCTCGCCGAAGACGAAGTCGTGCTCCTCTGACAGGGGCCCTTGCCAGGATGCAACCGCTGGGCCAGCGCCGATCTTGTTGATCAGGTACTCGAGGACCAGGAGTTCGCCGAAGAGCCCGACCTCCTTGTCAGGGCTGAGACCGGCCTTACCTGCAAACATCCCGCGGTGTTTCTGAATTGCCGAAGCGACCGCCACGGCAAGCGGCTCGCCTTCGATCTGGAGCTCGTCAGCGATGCTCGTCAACAGCCCGTAGGCACCGTGGAGGTTGTCATCGACAGCGACAGTCAGTTCAGCCATGTCCCCCTCGTCGGACGCCACAGGCTTGAACGTGATGTTGCGCCACTTGGCCACATCGGGCTCCGGCAGCGTGAAAGGTGTGGTGAGCGTAATTGCACCATTCGCTGGATGAATGTCGAGTGCGCAGGAAGGCGTGCCGCTAATGGGAAGCACGACAGGGTTGCCGGCTGTCCAGAAGGCGTCGACGTTTGCCAACGAGTAGTGACGGGCGTCGCTCAGGGGCTCACTCATAACGCATCTCCTCTTCGGCGTCGACGGCTGCACCGAGGATGGCGCGCCAAAGGGCGATATTGTCCTTGTCCTTCGGACCTAGGTTGGTGCCCTCGAAGATCTGATGAGTTAGCAGGAACATTAACGCCTTGAGCAACGGCGCGTCGTTCAGACTGCTGCCCTGGGGGGCAAACATCCAGCGGTAGCGCTGGTTAAGGTGCAGGGCACTGTTGCCGAAGTCGATGTCGAAAAACTCGCCTTCCGGCATACGAGTCCAGCGGATCTTCAGAGAGTCGGACTTGATCACACCGAGCTCGGCCTCGATCTGCTGTCGGACTGCGGGTGCGAAGCCGCGGTCGGGTGCGATTACAGGGTGACGCTTCATGGTCCGCTTATTGGCGGTCTTGTATGTATTTTCGGCGTCTTGAAGGTACTGGTCGAACGTCGTTCCGTCGGCTGCCGATGCATGGGCGAGTGCATCCTTGAAGTTGGCTTCGACCCGAAGCCCGGACTTCTCCGGGTTCATTGTCAGCAGACTGCCGATGGCAGCGGCGTCATCAATGACGACACGAGCCAGTTGGCGTTGAACTGTGTGATTGGCTGCGGCAGACCAGCCGCCCACTTGCAGGAGACGGTCGTTTCTGTAAATGTAGAAGCCTTGGAACTTTTCGCCGGACTTCCCTTGGATTCGATACCCCGGAATGTCAGTCCTCGCTGGCCAGATGTGGCACTCGAGCCTCACTTCGTGGCTGCCAATCGACGCGACGATCGTCCTGGGATATCCGGGACGGCCTGACGTGGCGTAGCCGAAGGGGTCGATGGCCTTCACTGGTGTACCAATGGCCTCGTCTGCGAACTCGACCTCGTCAACCAGGACGTCGATGACGATAGAGTTCTTGGCGATCAGCCGATGAAACGTCACGCCCAGGTGCTGACGAACCGAGAGCTCGGTCTTCGACAGCCACTCGCGTGCCTCAGTGGCATTGCGGCCGTGGTAAGTGCTGCGCAGCCCTGACCAGGCGACTGTCGTTCCCCAAGCAAAGTCGATCTGCTTCTGCCGCTGTTCCTGAACCACGATGGCGGCATCTGCGGACAGTACCTCACACGAGAAGTCTTTGGAGAAGTTGACGCGCTTGATTCGTCGTCCGACAGGAACGGCTCCGTACCGGCTCGACCAGACCGTAAGAACATCGCTCTGTCCGAAGGACGCTGCCTTCAGGCCCACTCCAAAGTGACCGAGGTCGGTGTCGTCGTACTCGCGCTGGTGTCCCAGCGTCATCGCCTGATTGACAGCTACCGAATCCATGCCCTTACCGTTGTCGACAACCTCGACCTGGACTAATCGCTCATCCTCCGTCAACAACCGGACCGAGACCCGGGTCGCTTCGGCGTCGATGCAGTTGTCGACGAGATCCGCGATGGCCGACTCGAAGGTGTGGTGCGATCCGAGGCTCTTGACGAGGCCGGCGTCAGGCTCGAGCTGGATGGTGTCGACCACCTCGACGTCGTTCGCATCTACCATTCGACGTCCTCGAACTCGCTGACGTCGAAGCCGAGAACGCGACTGTTCTCCTTCACTGTACGCACAACGTTCTCGCCGAAACCGCTGGAGTTCTCCGCGCGGACGTCGAGGACAATCTCGACGTTCTCCGCGCCTTCAGCTGCAGCGATATGGCGGAGGACCTCTTCGATCGCCTGCTTGACGCTCTCGCCCATGCCATCCAGCTTCCCTGTATCGACCTCGAAGCGCGCACGGTAGCGGCCGTTCTTTACGGACTGCAGTTCCGCTGACGTGGCCGTCTTCTTGGGCGGCTTGGTTGCGATGGCCTCGTCGTCTCCGTCACCGCCGCTGACGGCCTCCTTCTTCGCCTTGGCGGTCTCTGCGGCCTCCTCTTCGCGCTGTCGCTGCGCCTGAGCAGAGTGCGGCGCCACGAGGTAGGTGTCGTCAACGACACTCCCGAACGCATCCTCATTCGGAATTGCCAGCCCCGCGAACTCGCCAGAGTCCGCGTCGTACCCGGTGGCCAGGGCGAACCCGGTCTGAAGCCAGGAGATGTCGGCCATCACATCAGCAATGGCTTCGGTGAGGACTCCCTTGTCCCGAAGCCGCGGGAGGTAGGGGTGCTTCGTGTAGTAGTCCCAGAGATCGCCGACACGAACCGGCCCCTTGTTCCACACGCGGTGAAGCTTGGAGTCGAGGTCGTAGCGAACCGTCGAGGCGGCGATCTGGACGCGAAGGATGTCTTCACGCACAAGCTTCTTGCCGGTACGAACAGCGAGGCGTGACTCGTCACCGTCCGCCTTCACCACGCCGATCACAAAGGGCTCATCGTCGGCGCGATTGCGCGGGTGAAGGGCCCAGATCCAACTGGTGACGATCCGCTGGTCGACGACCTTGTTCGTCTCATCGACCTTGGAGGTGGCGAGAGCGACACGCTGCTGGGTCAGGTCAAGCCGGTCCTTGTCGCGAACCACACTGCGCCAGGCTAGGTGTTTTCGAACCGCAGATTCGAGCTCGGCATACCGTTGCTCGTCAGGCGCGAGGAACACGATCGTGTTGCGACGCTCGCGACTGCCGCTCCCCCGTAGCTTGACGACCTCGTAGGCGAACTTGATCGCCACCGAGTCCGTGTCCTTATTCTTGTGCTGGTACTTGGGGTGTGTCAGTACGAGGCGCACCGACTCAGCCTCAGGCACATCTGAAGAGTCATCTGGAGCCACGATGGTCGATGCGATATCGGCGCCGGCATTCGAACCCGCTTGTTTCAGCCGGGTGACGACCTCAGCCCAGATGTCCTCGTCGTGGAGGTTCGCCGCGCGCTCGTTTACGGTCCGGTTGAGCGACGGTTGGAGGTCGTACCAGAAGCGGTCGCCCTCCGAGAACAGGTATGACGCCCGGTCGCTGAGCATCTGGAGCGATGACCCGAAGTTGCCGACCGTGTCGCCCGGCATGGCGACGCCGAGGAAAATGTGCTTGCGCTCTACGCCCTTGTGCGCGCTCTGCAAGGTTGCGGCGGAGCCGAGGAACGTTGCACGCGCGATGCGGCGCGTCAGTCCGCGGTCGCCGAACAGCGGCCGCTCCTTGTCAATCTGGAACGGCAGACTGTCGGTTCCATCGACGTCCGCATCGATGACGGACTTCCAGTGAACGTCCACGTACTGCGTGAGCTCACCAACAACAGATGGAGCAGAGACCGGCACCGAGCCAGGCATGATCAGCGCGGAGTCGTCGCCGGAGGCGTAGAGGTCGTGGACGACCGCGCTCATGAGTCGAAGGACGCCACGCGTGCGCTGAAAGCGCTCGAGGGTCGACCAATCCTCGTAGAGCCGAGCGAAGAGCTCGGGGTGGATCGGGTACGCGGACCTGATGCGGGTCTCGTACGTTGTCTCCGTGGTGTTGCGCGGGAACTCGCCCATGTGGTCGCGGTAGAACGTCACGAACTTGCGAGCGGTGGCGTTGATGGCGCGCAGAGCTGTGGCGTCTGGCTGCTCAAAGAGCCGGCGCCGCACGATCTCGAAGGACTCCTGCGCTGATGCCGGGTGCCACTGGTGTGCGACGCGGCCGACGACGTGCTCGAGGCGCTTGAGTGCTGCTTTGCCATGCTCGCCGCCGGTCTCAAGGTCGGAGGCGAAGGGGCCGCCTGCGTCACCGTCCTCGCGTCGCACGTCGCTGGCGGGGATCGACACGAGGAGCAGTGCGCCTGGTGTTGCCGCGACGGCCTCGGTGAGGGCCTGAGCGAAGGTGAACTGGGTCTCGAAGGTGCCGCCGGGCAGGGCTTCCTCACTCAGCTGGCGGGCGTAGGCAACCCATTCATCGATTAGGAGTACACAGGGTGCGTACTTCGCTAGGAGCTCCCTCAGCAGGTCCCCTGGGCTCGTGCTGTTGGCATCAGAGTCCGCGACCATGTCGTAGGCCTCGCGGCCGCCGAGCTGGCGGGCGAGCTCACCCCACAGCGTCCGAACCTGCATGCCTTCGCCGCGGTCGCGTGCTTGACCTGCGGCAATCTCGTTGCCAACGACGGCCACGCGACCAATGGAGCGCGCGTCGTCCGCGAGACCGGCAGCGTGGAGGATCTCCTGCACCTCTTGCGGCAGTGACGCGGCCGGAACGCCGGAGAAGAGGTGCCAGACTGCCAGCATCGAGTGGGTCTTGCCGCCACCAAACGTGGTCTGCAAGTTGATGACAGGCGAGCCCGCTCCACCAGCGATGCGGGTGGATGCCTGGGTGAGCAGATCCTTGAGGCCGTCGGTCAAGAAAGTACGTCGGAAGAACTCAATAGGATCAGCGTATTCCCGAGACGTCGCTCCGGTCTCGTGTGCGACTGAGTGCAGGTTGGCCGCGAACTCCGACTCCTTGAACCGCCCGGACAGGACGTCCGGGTGGGGCTGAAGAACCTCTCGCCAGGGAGTGAGCTCGACGTCGCCCAAGCCTCCGATGACGAGGCTCTCTCGCACGTCTTTACGGGTTTGGGATTCAATCTGGGTCCGCTGGAGGTCGACGCGATCTGCCTTGATCGCATCGGCGGCCATGGGTTGCCCTGCGGCTCGGAGCAGTCGCTCCATGGTGTCGAGGGCACGGTAGGTGTCGTCGAAGTTGAACGGGCTCTGGTGCGCTGACTTGTTCCGGATCTCCCGCAGCTCGCCGGCCAGATTCTGCTCGGCGCGCGAGAGAGCGTCGCCGAAGGCAAAACCCAGGTCCCCGATTCGCTCCGTCATGACGCGCAGCTGGCACTGAAGGTCCCTCGCCGAGTACTGCATGTCGCCGCGGGGGTTGCCGCGCGACTCGTCAAGCACCTTCAGGATGGTTGGCCACGTCATGCCCGGTGGAACATGTTGCGACAGGGCCTTAGCCACGAACGGCTCGAGGCCTTCCGCGGTGGCGTCCAGTCCACGCGCGACACGCTCGCGATTGCTCACCATGGTGTGCCTTTCCCTCAGTCGTCCGAGTTGTCGAGGTCGAGCATCCCCTGAGCTGTGCTGCCGTGGGCGCGGTTCGCGTGCGATCGTGCCGCGGCCGTGACCTCGGGCCAAGAGGTCACGAGCGCGTTGTACATCCCCGCCACTTGGGTAGCCGATCGTTTCTCCGCCAGCGAGAAGACAAGGTAGGCAAGCTCCTTGAGCATCTCCTGCTCAACTCGAGTGGATGCGCCGTGGAGGATCCGGCCGGCCTCATCGAGCCCCTTCTCATCGAGCGCCTTAACAAGGTGGAGGGCGACCTCCCAGAGTGATATCCGGTCGTCGCGCTCGGGTCGGTAGTTGTCCGGTAGCTCAGCTACCGTCAACAGCTTCACCTGACCACCCTTCGCGGACACGGCGCCCGATTGATCAAGTCCCTTGACTGAGGCGCCGAAGGCCGTCGCAAGCGTTTCTGCCTCGCCGTACGCGGCCTTCTCGAAGCCGTGAGTCTCGTACCACTTGAGGCACCAACGGGTATCTGTGTCGAAGTCACCCTCTTGGTCAGAGAGCACCTCGGCCAGCACCGTGTTGATCAGGCGAAGGGCCTCGCGCACCGTGACGTTCTTGCCGTTTGGCTCAACGACCTTGGAGTAGCGGCTGAACACCGCCATGCCTGGACCAATGGCTGCCTGGGCGAGATCGACTGGCGCAATGGCTCCCTGCTGAAGCTCGCGGAGATTGCGCGGCAGTTCATCGCGGAGCTCGTCAAGGTAGCCGCGACGGTCAATGGTGGGCGCCCCGCCCGGTCGAGGTCGGAGTGACAGAACGATCGATGAGGCGAGTGCATTTGTGCCACTCGCGATCATGCGATTGCCGAGTTCGCTTCGGTTCGGCCAGGTCGACGTAATCTCCCAACCTGCTCTGATCATGCCGTCGAGCAACGTTTCCCAACCGGTCGATGCATGACCCTCCGAATCGGATTCGGTTTGCTTGAAGGCGTACCAAACGGTAATCGGCACATCTGGGTTCGCAGAAACGCGTGCATGCGCAAAGACGCGCCGAAATCCTTCCTCAAAGAACTGCTTCGCGCCTTCCTTGCCCTGATGTCGGTATGGATTCGCAACCAGCTCCTCGGCCTTCGGAACGAGCAACGTCGCAAAGAGGTCCGGGTAGATAACACGGAGAGAGCGTCGCATCCAGACATAGAAGTAGTCGGAGAGATCCGAATACCCAATATTGTCGTAATATGGAGGGTCCGTGCTTAGCACCACGTTCGTCATCGACAACGCACGGGCGTCTGCCTGCTCAACGACAGCCGAAGCTAACGGCCTCAGGGCCGCAACAGTCTCGGCCGTCCAAACATACGCATTGTTGAATGAGCCCGTATTCGTGCCTAGTGGTGACACTTCTGCGAAGTCCCAGGTCATCGGCAGCGCTTGCCGTGCATAGGTCGAGCTAGTTGACTCTCGCGACGTATACCAATTGACCAAGGTCGAGTTGCGATCAGCCATCTTACTGACCGCAAGGCCGAGATATGTGCAAACCGCGTCCGCATATTCGCCGGTGGCCCCGTCGGTTACGAGCCGCTCACGGGCTTCCGTCACTAAGTCGCCGAGTAGGCTGAGCGTGACAAGCTGGCGGTTGGTGAAAAGGTCGGCAAAGCGTTCCAGGCCATACGCGGGTGGAGAGAACCACCGAGGGTTATCCGAGATCATTCCTGCGATTGTTAAATTCGGCGGCTCGACCTTGGCTGCCTCGACCTGGGCGTCATCCGGAGCGACATATATCCGTTGGCGGTCGCCCTCTGCCGCGACGGCCATCAGTACCTGCCCCAACCGGCCAGCCCGTCCCTCCGACCGAAGGTATTCGACCGAAGCCGTGCCCTCACAAGCGACGCACACCGCACCCGAGCGCCCCGACACGGTCGGCTCAGTTCGAACTGCAGCGGTCCTGACCTCGAAGGTAATCCGCTTCCCGCTCGCGTCTGTGGTGTCGGAGACGAGGATCGGCACGATCGCAGCAGTCTTCCCCTTCTTCTTTCCGAGCCACCAGTTCTTGACCAGCGGCATCTCGACCCCGCAAGCAGGATTCGGACAGCGCACGGTGCGCGCCCAGATCCAGGCAATCACAGGCTTGCCTGCGACTGCCGGGTAGAGGTGGCCGACCCTGTCCGAGGCCTGAGACCTCATCCAATCGCCATAGGCGCGCACGTCAGCAGCAAGCCCCTCAGCGCCACGCCACTTGCGAATCTTTGAGTCCGCTAGCCCAGGAAAGAGAGGGGCCTGATCTGCGAACTTTGCAGGAATCTCGACCAGGGCCTTGTTGATAAGGACCGCTACGGGATTGAGGTCTGAGGCATGGGCTTTAAGGCCGAGGCGCTGGGCCTCCAAGGGGATAGTTCCTCCGCCCGCGAACGGGTCAAGGATGGTCGGCGGGTTGCCATCCGTGGACTTCAGGATCTCCTTGTGAGCCTCCGCGAGGAGCCGTTCATCGCGCGCGTTCTCCCAGACAACGAGCCGCTCGATGATTCCATGGAGCCGAGCGCGCTCCCGCTTCTGATCCTCCTCGGTCGGGAACTGCTCCGGGTGGCTCGAGGGATCGTCGACCAACTGCGCGAACAGAACAGCCCGGGCGGCGGCAAGCGGCCGCCGCGCCCACCAGAGGTGCAGGGTTGAGGGATGCCCGTGCCGGATGCTTTTCTCGCGCGCCGACTCGCGGTTGATCGCCTCTAACGGTAGCGAGACCTCGATCAACTTGCGCTTGTACGACACGCCATCTCCTCGGCACAGCAGGAGGGACTGCTGCAGGTCTGGTTGACACTCAGGTTGTGGTGGTTCAGGCCGCGCCAGCGGCCTGGTCCATGACACGGTACTTGGGCGAGCGGAGATGACTCGCCAGAATGTGGATCCCGACGCTCTCCCTTTTGGGCAGTCCTTTCAGAGTTTCGGACGAGTGTCAAGCGAGAGGAGCAAGCGGCCGAGTTCGGTCAATACTGCCCCGCCGACGCCCCCCGTCCAGCGAAGCCCTGATATAGATGGGGGCGGCGGTCGCCGAAGGCGTCGTTGTTGGCGCTGACGGTCTTGACCAGCGCGCGGTCGAGGTCGAGGTCGGCGACGAGGACGACCGCCTTGCCCTCCGCAGGGCCCGCAACCGGGTAGCCCTCGACGTCGCAGACGATGCTGCCGCCGATCCAGTCGACGCCGCGCTCGGGGCCGACCCGGTCGGCGACGACGGTGAACACGCGGTTCACTGCGGCGAAGGCCTGGGCCTTGGCGATCTCGGCGGCGCGTTCGCCGGGGGGCGGGGTGTTCGACGGCCAGTTCGAGGGGGCGAGGACGAGCTGGGCGCCGCGGCGGGCCACGCTGCCGACCATCTCGGGGAACTCGGCGTCATAGCAGATCATCACCGCGATCTGACCGACGCTCGTGATCACCACGGGGGCCGGCTCGTCGCCCACGGCGAAGACGCGCTTCTCCGTGTCCCAGAGGTGGGTCTTCCGGTAGACGGTGAGGACCTCGCCGTTCTCGACGACGGCCGCGCTGTTGTACGGGCGATCGCCGTCGGACCGTTCGCAGAAGCCGCCGACGACGATCGCGTGGTGCTGGAGCGACAGCTCACGGAGGAGCTGGACGGTCGGGCCGTCGGCGGGCTCGGCGCGAGACCAGCACTCGTCGAGGTCGCGGAAGACGTAGCCGCTGGTGCACAGCTCGGGCAGGACGATGACCTGGGCGCCGGCGTCGGCCGCCTCCTGCACGGAGGCGAGGAGCCGCGTACGGGTGCCGTCGGGGTCGTCGATGTCGATCGCGTACTGGCAGACGGCGAGGCGGGTGGTCACCGGTTCAGCCTCTCAGTCCTCGCGCGCTCATCAGTGCCCGCTGTGCTCCAACAAGTCCAGGGAACGCGGCCGGATTCTGCTTACCGGCTCACGTTCCCCTCGCGCCCCGAGCTGCTAGTCGTCCTCGGTCGCCGTCACCAGGACGGCTACGGGGGCGAGGTAGCCGTTCGGGTCGAGCATCCAACCGGCGTCGTAGGCGGCCTCGACGACCTCGGGGGCCCACTCGAGGCGTACGCGGCCGTCGCCGGCGTTGACGACGAGCAGCTCGCCCGTGCCCTCCTCGGCCGCGTCGTCCCCGGCCTCCACCAGCTCGATCCGACGCCACGACCCGGGCAGGACCGACAGCATGTCCTGCGGGCCGAGGTCCACCGACTCCTTGGCGTCGCCCTCGTTCAGAGTGACCCGCCAGGTCCCCGACTTCACGATCAGCGTCGACGTCGCACCGTGGCGGTGCCGCAGCATCCCCTCGCCAGGGGTCGCCTTGAGCCACGCCATGTTGAAGCTGTGCGGCTCGTGCAGGCGCGGGACCTGGCGGCGGTCCTCGCTCATCCCGTAGCCGATGACGAGCGCGAGCTGGCCGCCACCGCCCGGCACCGCCTGGGACAGGAGCCCACGCGCGCTGTAGCGACGGTCCGAGGCGGCCGTGACCCGCCCGCGCATCTCCTCGACGCTGAACGGCGTCAGCTCGTTGATGTACTCCTGCTTGATCGGCTTGATCAGCGGGACATCAGAGGGCAGCTCGTCGCCGGCGACGGTGTCGATCAGCCGGTTGTCGGCCGTGAGGTGCAGCCCGTACGACTCGGCCTGCTTGAGCACCGACGGGCCCCAGATGATGCCGCCGGTGACGTCCTGGCCGAGCACGGTGAGCAGCAGACCCTCGTCAGGGCCCTCGTTGGTGAAGCCGCGGAAGATCCACGCCGGCACGGAGATGATGTCGCCGTCGTGGCTGACGTACTCCCCCGCCTTGCCGTCCACGCCCCACCGCACGCGGAACGTGCCGCCGAAGTTGATGAACACCTCGGCCGTGAAGTGCATGTGCAGGTTGTTGTTGACGCCGTTCGGCATCCCGGCGGCCCCGACGTTGTAGCCGTGCGGCTCGGAGAGGTTGATGAACTGCTTGGCGTTCTGCGAGACGCCCGGGCCGATGAAGGCGTAGTTGGACTTGCGGTCCGAGCCGGGGGTGCGGCAGTCGATGAAGGCGGCGTTCTCGGCGACCCAGTCGGTGCGCCGGATGGTCCGTCGGGTCAGCTCGCTGGAGGGGACGACCACGTCGGTCATGTGAATCCTTTCGGGGTGCTGCTGCGGTGGAGCGAAGGGTCAGTAGATGTTGGTGCCGGCGAACTTGCTGTCGCCGCGACGGTGGTGGATCTGGCTGCGAATCGCGATCTCGTCGTAGACGCGGACCTCACGGACCAGCCGACCGTTCTGCACGAGGAACTGCGAGACGCCGAGGATCTCGACCGGGGTGCCGGTGAGCGACCCGAAGTCGGCCGTGCCGTTGTAGTCACCCTTGTAGACCCAGGTGACCGCGACACGGAGGCCGGCGTAGTCGACGTTGTAGTTCGTCTGCACGTCGCGGACCTCGAAGCGTCCGCCCGGGAACGGCCGGAGCATCTTGAGCAGCGCACGGCGGTAGCCCTCGGGGCGGGTGATCGTGCGGTAGCCGATCGTGTGCAGCGTCAGGTCACGCACCCAGTACTGCTCGACGGCGTTGAGGTCGCGGCCGTTCCAGACCCGCTCGATGAACTCGAGGACCATCTGGGCCTCGGAGCGGTAGTCGTCGGGGCGCTCGCCCGAGTCGCCGACGGCGAGGACGTTCTCCGGCGGCGGGGTGAGCATGGAGCCGGAGTAGCCGATGAACGGCTTCATCCGGGCGACCTCGTCGGGGTCCTGCCCCAGCTGCAGGCAGATCGCGAGGAAGTCGCGCACCACCCACTCCTCGACCATGCGGCCGCGGCGGTACAGGCAGTTCGCGACCGTGCGGCTGATGAAGTCGGTGCTCGGGTCGATCGAGAGCACGAGGTGCGAGCTCAGGAACGCGTCGTCGCCGCGCGCCTCCCACACCACGTCCTCGGCCTGGCCAACACGGTCCGGCGTCGCGGAGATGCGCATCAGGCTCCCCTGCACCACCTCCTCGACCCCGACCGAGGTGCCGTACGAGCCGTGCACGATGGCGTCGGGCTCGTAGTTCTCGTAGATGTGGCCGATCGCGCGGTGGACCCAGATCAGGTCGGTCACCTCGCGGATGAAGTCGTCCGGATCTGCGTACGGCTTGTACGCGATCGCGTCCAACGGCATGAGAAGTCCTCTCGGTGTACGTCTGTTCCGAGGAGTGTATGCGTATGCATTGGTTCGAGTCGAGGGGGTGCGGGCGTGTTCCCAGCCACCTTCGTACGCCTCGCGCCTCACGTTCTGACGCGCCCTTCGACAAGCTCAGGGAACGGGTCTGGGTACGCGCTCAGGGTTCGAGGTTGAGTGCGCGCTCCGAGCAGCTCAGGACGCGGGGCCGAGGGTCTTGCGCTCGACGAGGTGACTGGGGAACCACTCGTGGCGGTAGGGCTCGTCGGGGCCGGAGGCGAGGCGGTCGACGAGGAGGCCGGCGGCGCGGCGGGCCATGGCCTCGAGGTCGAAGGCGACGGTGGTCAGCTGCAGCAGCGGCCAGCTCGCCTCGGGCAGGTTGTCGAAGCCGGTGATCGACACGTCGCGGGGAACCTCGCGGCCCAGCTCGCGCGCGGCGTTGAGGGCGCCGTACGCGACGACGTCGTTCGCGCAGACGATCACGGTCGGCGGCTCGTCCAGCTCGAGCAGCCGGCGGGCGCCCTCGAACCCCGTGGCGAAGTCGAACGGTCCGCGGTAGGAGAGCGCGTCGGGGACGCTCACGCCGGCCGTCGCCAGCGTCGAGCGCAGGATCAGCTCGCGGTTCGAAGCGGTGCTGGCGTTGTGCGGGCCGAGCACGGCGCCCACCCGGCGGTGGCCGAGCGCGAGGATCCGCTCGGTCAGCTCGCGCATGCCGCTGCGCGCCTCGACCTCGACCGAGTCGGCCTCGACGGCGCTGGCGCGGCGGTTGAAGTACACGAACGGCATCCCGCGGTCGCGCAGCCGCACAGGCAGCACGGAGTCGGTCGCGGTGGTGGCGAGCAGGACGCCGTCGAGCGAGTTCGAGAGCAGCCGGTCGGCCACCCGGCCGGTGTCGGAGGCCTCCGTGTGCAGCACGAGCTGGTAGCCCAGCGACTCCAGCGCGTGGTGCATCGGGGCGATCGTGTGCGTGTAGAACTGGTTGGCCAGGTCGGTGACCAGCAGCCCCACGCGGTGGGTCCGCCCGACCGAGAGCGCGCGTCCGGTGTCGCTGGGGACGTAGCCGAGCGCGGTCGCCGCGTCCCGCACTCGACGCCGCGTGAGCTCGGAGACCTTGGGGCTGTCGCGCAGGGCCCGTGACACCGTGGGCTGGCTGACCCCGGCGAGGCGCGCGACGTCGTGGCTGGTGACCACCTCTGCCCTCCCCGCCGTGCCGAGCAGCGATTCCGCCGCACAGGAGCCGAAGCCTAACGGCCCCGCCTTGACCGTGTCGGAGCGATCGGGTTCACTGGCAGCATACGTATGTAGGCCGTCTCGTCAAGGAGTATGCGTTGCCCACCTCTCTGAAGTCCGCCCGGACGAAGTCGTTCGCCGACGTCTCGCAGGACGAGGTGCGTGAGCGGGTCCTCCAGATCATCGGCGACATCCGCACGACCGGGGACGCGGCCGTGCGCACGTACTCGGAGACGTTCGACCGCTGGAGCCCCGAGAGCTTTCGCATGAGCGACGACCGGGTGCAGGAGATCATCGCCGGGCTCGACCCGCAGGTGATCACCGACATCGTGTTCGTGCAGGCGCAGGTGCGCGGGTTCGCCGAGGTGCAGCTCGCCTCCATGGCCGACGTCGAGGTCGAGACGCTGCCGGGCGTGTTCCTGGGCCACAAGCACGTGCCGGTGCAGTCGGTCGGCGCGTACGTGCCGGGCGGCAAGTACCCGCTGACCGCCTCGGCCCACATGACCATCGTGACGGCCAAGACCGCCGGGGTCCCCCGCGTCGTGGCGTGCACCCCGCCGATCCGCGGCGAGATCCCCGCGGCCACGGTCGCGGCGATGCACCTGGCCGGCGCGGACGAGATCTGGATCCTCGGCGGCGTCCAGGCCGTCGCGGCCATGGCCGTCGGCACCGAGACGATGAGCCGCGTCGACCTCATCGCCGGCCCGGGCAACGCGTACGTCGCCGAGGCCAAGCGGCAGCTCTACGGCGAGGTCGGCATCGACCTCTTCGCGGGGCCGACCGAGATCCTGATCGTGGCCGACGAGCACGCCGACCCGTTCCTCGTCGCCGTCGACCTGCTGTCCCAGGCCGAGCACGGCCCCGAGTCGCCAGCGGTCCTGATCACGACGAGCGAGCGCGTGGGGCGCGAGACGATGGCCCACATCGAGGCGATCCTGCCGGGCATGCCGACCGCGGACTACGCCGGTCCGGCGTGGCGCGACTTCGGTCAGGTCACCGTCGTCGACGACCTCGACGAGGCCTACGCGCTGGCCGACACCTACGCGTTCGAGCACGTACAGATCCTCACCGAGGAGCCGCGCGTGGCGCTCGACAAGATGCACCACTACGGCGCCCTGTTCCTCGGCGAGAACACCTGCGTCTCCTACGGCGACAAGGTCATCGGCACCAACCACGTGCTGCCCACGCTCGGCGCCGCCCGCTACACCGGCGGCCTCTGGGTCGGGAAGTACCTGCGCACCGTCACCTACCAGGAGGTCCGCAGCACCGAGACGAGCGGCGAGCTCGGCCGGGTCTGCGGGCGCGCGGCGCGCGTGGAGCTGTTCGAGGGGCACGCGCGTTCCGGGGACGTCCGAGCGGCGCAGTACCTGGGCGACTCGTACCCGTGGATCGACGAGGCGAAGGCGCGGTACGCGGAGGGTTCGCTCGAGGCTGCTGGGCAGGCGTGACCGTTCTCGCCGGACGTACGGCGCTGGTCACCGGCGGCGGGACGGGGCTCGGGGCGGCGATCGCGCGGGCGCTGCACGCGGCCGGGGCGACGGTCGTCGTCGTGGGTCGGCGGCCCGAGCCGCTGTCCGCGCTCTGCGAGGAGCTCGGGGAGCGCGCGTCCTGGCGCGTGTGCGACGTCGCCGACCCGGCCTCGGTCGACGCGCTCGCGGACGCGCTGGCTGACGTCGAGGTGTCGATCCTGATCAACAACGCCGGCATCGGCGGACCGGTCGCACCCCTGATCGAGATCGACGTGGAGGCGTGGGACGAGGTGTTCGACGTCAACGTGCGGGGCGTGTTCCTGCTCTGCCGTGCGTTCCTCCCGGCCATGATCACGCGTGGCTCCGGCGACGTGATCAACCTGGCCTCGGTGACGGGCAAGCGCCCGCTGACGCGACGGACCCCGTACGCGGCCTCGAAGATGGCGGTCATCGGGCTGACGTCGACGCTGGCCTTCGAGGTCGGCGCGTCGGGCGTCACGGTCAACAGCCTCTCCCCCGGTCCGGTGCAGGGTGAGCGGATGGACCGGAACTTCCGCCTCGAGGCCGAACGCACGCAGACCACGTACGAGCAGGCGCAGGACGCGTACGTGTCGCGGGCCGCGCTCGGTCGGATGATCACCGAGGACGAGGTCGGCTCCGCGGTGGTCGCGATGCTCGGCATGACCGGGATGACCGGCGCCGACGTCGACCTGTCGGCCGGGATGATCGCGTGACCGTGATCTTCCCGCCGTTCAAGGAGAGACTCGCAGCCGGGCACCGTGCGCTCGGCGTGCTGCTGCGGATGCCCGGCGAGGAGCTCGTCGAGATGGTCGCGGTGGCGGGCTTCGACTTCGTGCTGATCGACGGCGAGCACGGCCCGGCCGACGTGGTCGAGCTGCGCCGCCACCTGGCGGCCGCCGAGATGTACGGCGTGCCGGTGCTGGTCCGGGTGGGTTCCGCCGAGCCTGCGCTCGTCCTGCGGGCGATCGACGCGGGCGCGGTCGGCGTCGTCGCCCCGCACGTCGACACCCCCGAGCAGGCCGCCGCGCTGGTCGACTCGGCGCACTACCCGCCGCTGGGGCACCGCGGTTTCGCGACGTACGGCCGGGCGGGCGGCTTCGGCACGGTCGACCCGCGTCAGCACCAGGAGCGGATGCTGGCCGAGACGCTCGTCTTCGGCATGATCGAGTCGCCGGCCGGGGTGCGCCAGGCCGAGGCGATCGCCGCGACCGAAGGCCTCGACGGAATCATGGTCGGCGTCGCTGATCTTGCTGCGTCGACCACCTCGGACGACCCTCCGCACCCGGATCAGGTTCGCCACGTGCACCAGGTGCTGGCCGACCAGCGCAAGCTGCGGATGGACATCGTGAACAGCCTCGCGGCGGCCGAGACGTCGTTCGACGCGGGAGCGCAGCTCGTGGTCTACAACCTCACGGCGACCGTGATGGCGCACCTCGCGGAGCTGCGGACCGCACGTCTGCCCGAGAGCTTTCACGACTAGGTTGCGTGGGACGGATCCGCACCTGACGAGGAGTCCCCATCACCACCTCCAGCACCGCCGCTGAGCCCGACGTCGACCTCACCTTCCGCCTCGACGGCCGAGTCGCCCTGGTCACCGGCGCCGCCTCCGGGATCGGCGCGGCGATCGCCGACGTGTTCGCCGACGCCGGAGCCCGGATCGTCGTCGTCGACCTCGACTCCGCGGCTTCCGAACGGCGGGCCACGGAGATCGGGCGGGGCGCGGTGGGCTTCGGCTGCGACGTGTCCGACCCGGCCTCGGTCGAAGCCGCCGTGGCGGGCGCCGTCGCGGCGACCGGCCGGATCGACGTCCTGGTGAACAGCGCGGGCATCGTCGACCTGGCCCCGGCCGAGGACCTCGGCGCAGCCGGCTGGAACCGCACGCTCGCCGTCAACCTCAGCGGCACGTTCTTCATGAGCCAGGCCGTCGGCCGGCACATGCTCGCGGCCGGCCGCGGCAAGATCATCAACCTGGCGTCGCAGGCCGCGAGCGTCGGCCTGCTGGAGCACGCGGCGTACTGCGCCTCGAAGGCCGGGGTCGTCGGGCTGACGAAGGTGCTCGCGACCGAGTGGGCCGGCCGCGGCGTCACGGCGAACTGCATCTCCCCCACCGTCGTGCTCACCGAGCTGGGCAAGAAGGCCTGGGCGGGCGAGAAGGGCGAGGCGGCCAAGAAGGAGATCCCGGTGGGCCGGTTCGCGCTGCCGCGCGAGGTCGCCGGAGCGGCCCTGTTCCTCGCGTGCGGCGCGTCCGACATGGTCAACGGCGCCGACCTCGTCGTCGACGGGGGCTACACGATCCGCTGAGCGCGGCAGTCGGGCCCGGTGCGCCCGTGCCCGACCCCGTGCGCCCGGTGCGTCCTCACGTCTTCGGACCGCGGTCTGAAGACGCGGCTCAAACTTGCCGGACGCACGCGTTCTATCGGCCGTGGTCTGAAGACGCACCCAGGACTCGCGCCCGCCCGGAGGGCCCGGGACGCACGCTCGGCGCTACTTCGTCACGTGCAGGCAGACGGTGGTGCCGTGGGCGCCGGAGCGGACCTGGACGAGGTCGCAGAGCTGGTTCGCAGTCCAGACCGCGTCCTGCTCCAGGTAGGGCGCGAGCCGGCGGCCGACCAGGAAGTCGGCGATGACCGTGCGGTCGGAGACCTGGCACACCAGCTCGGTCGGCTCCTCCCACAGGTCGACCTCGACGTAGCGGGCTCCCCGCCGGAGCCCGTCCTCGGCCAGCCCGCGGACCGCCTCGGCCAGCCGGACGACCTGGTCGGACCACAGCCGTGGCGCCGCCTGCAGCGTGACCTGCTCGGCGGCCTCGGCGAGGTTCGCCATCGTGACGTAGAGCTCGGACGCGTCGTCGGGAGGCGCCGGGAGGTCGACGGTGAACAGCGCGCGGGCGTGCTCGTGCCCGCGATAGCTGCCGCTGCCCTCGTACGACGTGGCCGTGACGAGGGCCGGGTGGCTGCGGCCGGCCTCGGCCAGCACCTCGGCGTCGAGCTGCTCGTCGTCGTAGGGGCAGACCAGCCAGAAGGGCAGCTCGGGGTCGACGGCCATGTTCAGCAGGGCTTCGTGCAGCTGGCACTCGCGGATCTCCGCGGCACTGCGGCCCGGCCAGATCGGCTCCCCGATGCCGCGAGCCGGACGTCCTGGGCCGCACGAGGACTCGAGGAACTCCAGCCAGGCCGGGATGATGCGCGCCGGGTTGTGGCCCAGCTCGACCATGTCGACGACGTGGACCTGCGAGGCGATGTCGCCCAGCTCGGCCTGGAGCCACCGGGTGTGCTCGGGGAGCAGCGCGACCATCACGGCCTCGCCGGCCTCGACCCCCTCGCGGACGAAGGGGACGAGACCTGAGACGTAGTCCGACCGGCTGCGCCAGAGGAACGCCTCGTGGCGAAAGCTCTGCCGGGCCCGGACAGGTGCTGCTGTGGTCATGGTCCTTCCTTCGGAGCGCGGTCCCGCAACCGCTGCTCCTCGCGTCGGGGCCGACGCTCCGCCGTTCGGCGGTCGCCGCCTCCCGACGTCGTGAGCCGGTCGGCGCCTGCCGGGAACTCGCGGCCCCCCGCATCGGCCGACGCCGACCGACCCACTCGAGCAAGCTTCTTCGCCTGCCCCACCTCTGACGATACGTGAACCGTTCGTGCATGAACAGTTCGCCTCGCTCGTTCACAGGTCTGACCAGTAGGGTCGCCCGTGAGTCCGGGTCGCTCGTCAGCGCTCGATCCACGGCCTCGCGCGCTCCAGGGAAGGACGACGACGCATGACTGCGGGCCTTGACGTGGACGATCCCCTGACGCTGCAGCACCAGGTCTGCTTCACCCTGGCCGTGGCCTCCCGCGAGGTGGTCTCGCTCTACCGACCGCTGCTCCAGCCGCTCGGCCTGACCCATCCGCAGTACCTCGTGATGGTCACGCTGTGGGGCGCCGGCGAGGCGGTGTCGATCAAGGAGCTGAGCCGGCGGCTCAAGCTCGAGGCGCCCACCCTGTCGCCGTTGCTGAAGCGGCTGCAGAGCGCGGGCCTGGTCGAACGGCAGCGCGATCCCGCAGACGAGCGGTCGCTCCTGGTGAGCCTGACCGAGCAGGGCCGCGAGCTCCGGGTGCAGGCCGCGACGGTGCCGGCCGCGCTCTTCGAGCGACTGGGCATGAGCGTGGAGAAGATCGAGACCCTGCGGAACGTCCTCACCGACCTCATCACCCACGCCAAGGCGCAGAACGACGGCCCCGGTCTGGACGACCAGGCCTGACGCCCTGCGGTCCGGACGCCTGCCATCGGTGTCGGTGTCGGTCCGCCTCCGCCTTCAGCCCGCACCGGTCTGAAAACGCGACCCGGACGCCGACTGCGTACGCGCCGAGACCGCGCGGTCTGAAAACGCGACCCGGACGCCGACTGCATACGCACCGAGACCGCACCGGTCCGAAAACGCGACCCGGACGCCGGCTGCGTACGCACCGAAGCCGCACCGGTCTGAAGACGCGACCCGAACGCCGACTGCGTACGCGCCGAGGCCGCACCGGTCTGAAGACGCGCCCCGAACGCCTGCTGCGTACGCACCGAGACCGGACCGGTCCGAAGACGCGACCCGGACGCCAGCTGCGTACGCACCGAGACCGCACCGGTCTGAAAACGCGACCCGGACGCCGGCTGCATACGCGCCGAAGCCGCACCGGTCTGAAAACGCGACCCGGACGCCAGCTGCATACGCACCGAAGCCGCACCGGTCTAAAGACGCAACCCGGAGGCCGGCTGCGTACGCGCCGAGGCCGCACCGGTCTGAAAACGCAGGAGAGCGCCGACCGCCTCGCCCAACCGCGCGAGCCGAACGTCCAGGCTCAGGTGAGCAGGAACTCGGCCGGGTGGTAGGCCTGCAGCACCTCGTCGTGCGTCTGCTGGTCGAGCGCGGCGCCGCCTTCGGCGAGGGCGTCGAGCAGGGCGCCGGCCACGGGCGTCGCGGCGCTGGCGACGACCTCGACCGGGCCCAGCTCGGCGGCCAGCGCCTCGACCAGCGCCTCGCGGTAGGCCGGGTGCTCGGAGGTGAGGATGGAACCTCCGAGCACGCACGGGACCGGCGTCCCGCCGCCGAGCCCCGTACGCCGCGCCGCCACGGCCGCGAGCCGGGCGAACGCCGCCGCCTGACCGGCGACGATCCCCCACGCCACCGCGTCGGCCGCCCCGGCGGCCCGCAGGACCGAGCGGGCGGCGACCCGCTCGTCCGGCACGGGGCGTACGGGGTGGCGGCGGGTGAAGTTGTGCAGCATCGACTCGACGTCGTCGTAGCCGTAGAGCGCGAGCAGCTCGGCGGTCAGCAGGGTCGGGCGCCCCGAGCCGAGCTCGGCGTCGACGACCGCGCGGAACGCCGACCGACCGAGCGCCTGCCCGCCGAGCGGGTGCGAGATCCACCAGCACAGGCAGAACTCGCTCCCGTCGGTCCCGCGGGCGGCGATCGCCGGGCCCGTGCCGGCGTTGATCGCGACGCCGACCCCGTCCGGGCTGCCGCAGCGCAGCAGCGAGAACCCGTCGTTCTTGATGCTGACGCTGGCCAGGTCGGGCAGCCGGTGCGACAGGACTGTGGTCCAGTGCTCCTCGTCCTCGGGCCAGTCGACGCCGGCCAGCCGGAACGCGGCGTGCCGCAGCTGCCCCACCTCGAGCCCCGCGTCGGCCAAAGCCCCGCGGACGGCACGTTCGACCTCACCCTCCGCGTCGGGGGCCGAGTAGATGTCCCCCGACGCACCGCGCCCGCGGCCGAGCACGACGCCCGTCTCGTCGGCCACGAGCGCGACGGTCTTGGAGTTGCCGGCGTCGAGCCCCAGGTAGTACGAGCTCACCGCAGGAGACGCTCGGGCAGGTAGGCGGCGTTCGCGTGCGCCAGGTCGTCGTAGAGCTCCTCGGCGACGGCCAGGGTGGGGACGAACGGGTGCGCGACGAGGGCGCGGACGGCGTCGGCCCGGCCGCCCTCCCAAGCGGCGAGGGCGGCGAGGCGCTGGTACTCGGCGAGCTCCTGCGTGATGCCGCGGACGGCGTGCGGCAAGGGCTTCTGCTCGATCGGGTGGGCGCCGGTGCCGTCGACGTCGCACCACATCTCGACGACGGTGTCCTCGTCGAAGCCGGGCAGCGCGCCGCCGGTGTTCAGCAGGTTGACCGGCAGCCGGGCGGGGACGTCGTTGTAGTAGGCGCTCATCACGTCGATCGCGAGCTCGAGCTCGTGGATGCCGCCGCGCGAGCGGGCCGGGTCGAGCACCGGGTTGTCGCTCGCCGCCTGCTCGCGGTAGTGCTGCCAGTAGTCGTCCACGTGGGACAGGATGACCCCGGCCCGGGTGAGGCGCGACGCCTGCGCCTCGCGGAAGAACTCCTCGCCGAAGTAGTAGTACTTGAAGTAGTCGGCCGGGATCGACTGCATGGCCACGGCCAGGTGCAGCATCCGCTTGTCCCAGACGTCGACGGTCAGGTCGTCCTGAACCTTTTCCCAGCCCTGCTCGAGCAGCGGCATGATGTCCTCGCCGTCGTACAGGTGCGTGGTCGACCAGCAGTTGTGGTTGACCCCGGCCATGATCACCTCGGCGCGCTCCGGGTCCAGCCCGGCGGTGCGCAGGATCGACGGCCAGAAGATCATCGGCCCCTCGCACATCGAGTAGATCGGCGTGTCGGTGTAGTCCTCGACGGCCTGGGAGACGATGTTCACCGGGTTGGTGTAGTTGAAGATCCGCGCGCCGGGGGCGACGTCGTCGAGGTCGGCGATCAGGCCCTGGAAGACCTGGACCGACCGCAGCGACATCATGAAGCCGCCCGGGCCCTGCGTCTCCTGACCGATCACGCCGTGCCGCATCGGGATGAGCTCGTCCTGCTGGCGCATGGCGAAGTCACCGGGGCGAAAGCTGGTGAGCACGGCGTCGACGCCCTCGAGCCCGTCGCGCCGGTCCGTGGTCGCGGTGATCGTCAGGTCGATGCGGGCGTTGCGGGCCGTCTTCTCGGCCAGGGTGCGCACGATCTCGAGCTCATCGGCGCGCTGGTCGATGAGGACGACCTCCGAGCCCTCGAACTCGGCCCCGTGGGCGATGAAGGACGCCATCGTGCCGGCGGCCCGGGAGGAGCCGCCCCCGAGGTAGGCGAGCTTGATCTTGGCCATGCGGAGTTCCTTTGCTGGGTCTGCTGGGTGGGACGAGTGCGGGCAGGTACGGGTGGGCCCGGGGGGTACGGGGGAGGGTCAGCGGGCGGGGACGGGGGTGGCCGCCGCGAGCGCGTCGGTGTCGAGGAACAGGTGCGGCTGGGCGCACTCGGCGAAGACGGTCGCGGGCCAGGCGGCGTCGTACGCGTCGGCGGCGAGCAGGTGGGCGGCGGCCCGGCCCTTCTCGCGGCCGTGCACGAGCATCGCCACGGAGGCGGAGCTGGCGGCGATGGTCTCGATGCCGACGGTCACGCCGTGCCGCGGGACGCGGGTGAGCTCCCCGCCGAAGGAGGGGAACGTCGCCAGGTTGTCGCGCCGGGTGCTGTCCGGCAGCTCGACGACCCGCGTCCGGCTGTCGCGCGGGGCGCCGCCGGAGTTGAAGGCCACGTGCCCGTCGCTGGACCCGGAGGCGAGCAGGAACAGGTCGATGCCGCCGACGTCGCGGATCCGCCCGTCGTACGCGCCCGGGTCGGCCGGGTCGGGGAACCACAGGTGGTCGGGACCGACGCCGCGGCCGGGACGGGCCGCCTCGTCGAGCGGGCGCACGATCTCCTCCCGCCCGAACCGGATGCAGGAGTGCGGGGCCTGGGCGAGCTCGTGGACGAGCGTGCCGTCCGGACCGGGCACCACGTAGTCGTCCATCATCACCACGACCAGGTGGTCGAGGGGCAGCCGTTCGGTGCGGACCAGGCCGGCCAGCGCGGCGTACGTCGAGGAGGCGCTGCGACCGCCCGGGCAGCCGAGCACGTAAGGGCGTCCGGCCTCGCGCGCCGCGACGAGGCCGTCGGCGATCATCCGGGCGGCGCGGCCGCCGAGGTCACGGGGGTTGGCGAAGACTTCAGGCTCGATGCTCATGCAGAGCTCCTTGGCTGCGCGGGGGCGCACGAGGGGGTACGGGGACGGCCGGCGGCCCGGTCGGGCTGCCCGCTCGGGGACGGGTTCATTCCTTGATCGCGCCCGAGAGGACGCCGTGGATGAACTGGCGCTGGAAGAAGGCGTAGAGCACCAGGATCGGCAGGCAGATGATCACCGCGGCCGCGGCCATGGTGTTGAACTCGGTGGTGAAGCGGCCCTGGAAGGCGCCCAGCGCCAGCGTGACGGGCTGCTTCGTCGGGTCGGAGATCATGATCAGGGCGACGAAGTAGTCGTTCCAGGTCCACATCGCGTTGAGCAGGACGAGGGTGAGGATCGCCGGGCGCGAGACCGGGACGAGGATGCCCCAGAGCACGCGCCAGGTGCCGGCGCCGTCGATCCGGGCCGACTCCACCAGCGAGCCGGGGATCGCCCGGAACGTCGCCCGCATCCAGAAGGCGCCGAAGGGCACACCCATCCCGACGTGGATGATGATCAGCCCCAGCCAGGAGTTGATCAGCCCGAGCTGTCGGAACTGGAAGTAGAGCGGGATGATCAGCGCCTCGGTGGAGAGCATCAGCCCGAGCAGGATCACCGGGAACAGCACCTTCGAGCCGATCACGTCCAGCACGCCGAACGCGTAGCCGGAGCCGAGCGCGAGCAGGACCTGCAGGACCACCGCACCGACCGTGATCACCGTGCTGGCCACCAACGCCTGCCCGAGCGCGCCGCGCGACCAGGCCGCTCCGAAGTTGGACCACTGCAGGTGGGTCGACGCGCTGCCGTCCTGCTCGGGGCTGAGCGCCGCGAGCAGCGTCCAGACGATCGGCAGCAGGACGACCGCGGTGAAGAGCAGCAGGACGAAGTAGTTCATGACCGTCTCGGAGCGGCGGGTCATCAGGCCTCCCGCTCGGTGACGCGCTGGATCAGGACGGCGACGAGCAAGCAGGCGATGGCGAGCACCACGGCGATGGCCGCGGCGGCGCCGACGTCGGGGTTCTGGAACGCCTTGCGGTAGAGCAGCAGCGCGGGCGTGGTCGTCGCCGAGCCCGGTCCGCCCTGGGTGGCGATGTAGACCAGGTCGAAGGTGCGCAGGGCCGCGGTGATCGTCAGGGTCAGCGCCACGGCCAGCTGCGGGCGCAGCCCGGGCAGGGTCACCGCGAAGAACTCCGCCACCGGGGAGGCGCCGTCCATCCGGGCCGCCTCGTACAGCTCCTGCGGGATCGACTGGGCGCCGGAGACGAAGAGGATCATGCAGAACCCGAACGTGACCCAGGTCCCGATGACGCCCAGCGCCGGCAGCGCCCACGAGACGTCGCCGAGCCAGTTGTGCGCGAGGGCGCCGAGGCCGAGGGCCCGCAGCAGCGTGTTGATCGGGCCGTCGGGGGTGTAGAGGAACTTCCACACCACGGCGGTGACGACGGTGGTCACGACCTGCGGGAGGAAGAGCAGGGAGCGGAACAGGGCCGCGCCGCGCAGGTTCCGGCGGGAGATGATCGCCGCGGTGAGCATCCCCAGGGCGATCGGCAGGAGCGAGAAGAAGCAGATCAGCACCCCCACGTGCCCGAGGGCGGCGCGCAGGTCGGGGTCGGTGAAGAAGTCGCCGTAGTTGCCCAGCCCCACCCAGGTCGGGTTCGAGACCCCGTCCCAGGAGTAGAGCGAGTAGTTCGCCGACTGGACCAGCGGCACCAGCACGACCCACGTGTACATGGCCAGCGCCGGCGCGAGGTAGAGCAGGCCCGCCCAGCGCATCCGCCGGTTGGGGTTGCGCCGGCGACGCCGACCCGTCTCCTGCTCCGCGAGCCCGGGGTCGAGCGGCTGGGCCGTGCTCCGGCCCAGCCGCGGCGACCGGGCCTCACCTGCGGTGCGCGTGCTCACCCGCGCTTCGCCGCCGCTTCGTCGTAGCTCTTCTGACCGGCGGTGACCAGCGCGGCCGGCGTCGAGCGACCCGCGAGGATCAGCTGGACCTGGCCGCCGATGACGTCGAGCATCTCCGGGCTGGACCAGTCGAAGAAGGGCAGGAAGCCGTCGGCGGAGGTCACCGTGGCCGCACCGGCGACCTCGTCGGCGAAGACCGTGCCGGCCTTGGGCTGGGTCGTGACGGGACGGATCGGCAGGTAGCCGCCCTGGACCGCGAGGTCGTTCATCGGCTGGCTGTCCAGGTAGTTGAGGAAGGCCGCCGCGGCGTCGGGGTACTTGGTCTTGGCCGAGATGCCGAACACCGCCGACGCGGCACCGACGCTGGTCTGCGCACCGCCGTCGGGCTGCGGCAGCTGCAGCCGGCCGAAGTCGGACGGGTCGGCGTTCGAGCCGACGAGCGCACCGGAGTAGTCGAAGTGGAACGCGGCCTTGCCGTCGGTGAAGACCTTCCGGCCGCCGTTGAAGTCCAGGCCCTCGTAGCCGGAGTTGAAGTAGCCCGCCTTCTCCCAGCCCTGCAGCTTGGTCGCCGAGTCGCCGAGCCCGGTCTGGTCGAGCGTCGTGCCGCCCGCCCCGTAGACGAAGTCGTTGATGGCCTGCGGCTTGCCGAGCAGCGACTGCACCGCGAAGAGCGGGTTCGTCGCGTACGTCTTCTCCTGCGTGCCCAGGGCGATCGGGGTCTCGCCCTTGGCCTTGATCGTGGCCAGGTCGGTCTCGAACTCGGCGAGGCTCGTCGGGACCTTGACGCCCGCGGCGGAGAGGATCTTCTTGTTGTAGTAGAGCCCGACCGTCGTCAGCCGGGCGCCCGGCGTGCCGTAGAGCGAACCCTCGCCCATCTTCTTGCCGTCCGGGGTGAACTCGAGCTGGCGCAGCATCGTCGGCGACATCTGGTCGCGCCAGCCGTAGAGCTCCGCGTACTTGTCGAGGTTGAGGATCAGCCCGGCCTTGGACAGCGTGCCCATCGACTGCCAGCCGTTGTTGATCGTGGCGACGTCGGGGCCGTTCGGGTCGGCGAGGCGCAGGTTGAGCGTCGACATCACCTGGTCGAAGCTCTGCTCCGTGCGCTGGATCTTGATGTTCGGGTACTGCTGCTGGAAGCCCGAGATCGCCTTCTCGATGTAGTCCGCGTCGCCGGCCTCCTCGAAGTCGAGGAACTTGAGCGTGACCGGGCCGGCCGAGGCGACGTCGGAAGACACGGCCGAGGGCTGCGCGTCCCCGCCCGAGGTGTTCGCGGCCTTGGGCGCGCAGCCCGCGACCACCAGGGTCAGGGGCACGGCGAGCGCCGCGACCAGTCGGGCAAACCTCGGAGATGACACGGGCAGACTCCCTCGTCGGAACCAGGACGGCGCGTCAGTCGGAAGACCAACCGCGGGGTGAAACATACCGATTAGACCGATCACCGGCAAGGGGGTGTGGTGGTTCGCAACCTGATCGCTACATTGACCGCGTGCGGAGCCCCATCGCGTCTGAGCAGACGTACCGGCAGCTGGCCGACGCGCTGCAGCGCGGCGTGTACGGCCCGGGCGACCGGCTGCCCGCCGAACGTACGCTCGCCGCCCACTACGGCGTCTCGCGCGTGACGCTGCGCAACGCCCTGAACCGGCTCGCCGACGAGCACCTGCTGGAGAGCGTGGTCGGCAGCGGGTGGTTCGTCGCGCCCGAGGTGGTGGGCGAGCCGCCGAGCGTGCTGCAGACGTTCACCGAGATGGCGCGCGCCCGCGGGCTCCGTCCGACCGCCCGGGTGCTGCGGCAGCGGATCCGTCCGGCCGCGCTGCCCGAGGCCGACCAGCTGCGGATCCCGCCGGGCGCCGACGTGCTGGAGCTGGTCCGCCTGCGCGGGATGGAGCGCACGACGATCTGCCTGGACCAGTGCATCCTGCCCCTCGACCTGGCCGAGCCCCTGCGCGACGCCGACCTCGAGGACCGCTCCCTCTACGAGGAGCTCGAGGTCCGCTGCGGCGTCCGCATCCACCGTTCCGCCTACTCGGTCCGCGCCGAGATCGCCGACGCGCACCTCGCGGGACAGCTCGGGGTCGCGCCCGGCTGGCCGGTCCTGGTCGGCGAGGAGGTCGGCTACACCGAGGTCGGCCGCCCCGTCCTCGTCGGCGCCACCCACTACCGCGGGGACGCGTACCGGTTCCAGGCCGACCTTTTCCGCCCGGTGTGACCCAGGGACGCGACCCGAGGTCAGGGAACGTGGCGGGGTCGGGTGCTCTCTGGATCGAGCGCGAGCCAGCGGCGCAGGTGGGTGGACAGCGCCTCGGGCTGCTCGAACGGCGACAGGTGGGCGCAGTCCTCGAGGACGACGAGCTCCGCGCCGGGGACCAGGCCGGCGATCTCCTGGTGCCGCTCGACGCTGCAGAGGCGGTCGGCCCGGGCGGCGACCACGAGGGTCGGGCAGCGGACCTGCGCCAGACCGGGACGTTCGTCGACGCGGGTGTCCTGCAGCCGGAGCTGAGCGTCGAACGCCGCCGCGCCGAGCTCGTCGGCCATGGCCAGCGTCGGCGAGACGAGGTCCTCCCGACCGGGTGAGAGCAGCACCGGCAGCAGCGAGGTCTGGAGCGCGCGGGCCGATCCCGTACGCAGCACCTCGCGCTGGACGGCCCACGCCTCGTGCTGGGCCGGGACGGGGGCGTACGGGTTGGTCGACATGAGGCAGAGCCGGCTGACGCGTCCCGGGGCGCGGCGGACCAGAGCCATCGCCACGATCGCGCCGAGCGAGAGCCCGGCCAGGGCGAAACGTCCCGGGAGCAGGTCGAGCAGGCGGTCGACCTCGGCGTCGAGCGAGGGTTCCTGCAGCACCGGGGTGTGCACGGGGCCGGGCAGGGTGAGCCGCGACCACAGTGCAGCCGTGCAGCCCGAGCCGGGTAGGAGGACCAGAGGGAGGGTCACCCCTTGACGGCGCCGGAGGCCAGGCCGGCGACGAGGTACTTCTGGGCGACGAAGGCGATGCCGACGACGGGCAGGGTCAGCAGGACGGTGGCGGCGGAGGCCTGCTGGAGCAGCGGCAGGTTCTGACCGATCTGGGTCGCGATGAAGACCGGGACCGTCTTGGCGTTGATGTCGGTCAGCACCGCGGCGGTCAGGTACTCCTGGAACGCGAACAGGAAGACGAAGATCCCGGCGGTCAGGATGCCCGGGCCCATCAGCGGGATCATGATCCGGCGCAGCACGCCGAAGCGGGTGCAGCCGTCGACCATCGCCGCCTCGTCCAGCTCGCCCGGGATCTCGGCGAAGAAGTTGCGCAGCAGCCAGATGGTGAACGGCTGGTTGATCGCGATCAGGGCGGCGGCAAGGGCGACGCGGGTGTCGTAGATGCCGATCGCCTTGCTGATCTCGTACATCGGCAGCACGACGGCGAAGCGCGGCAGCGCCCGGAAGATCAGCGCCAGGACGAGCAGGATCAACGAGGCGGGTCCGGCGTAGCGCGAGAGGGCGTACGCGCACGGCAGCCCGACCGCGAGGGCGACGACGGTGCTGATCACCGCGACGATGACCGTGTTCGCGAGGTAGAGGTAGAAGTTCGTGGTCTGCCACAGGTCGACGTACGGCTGGAACGTCGGCGAGAAGCTGAACACGGGCGGGTTGGAGAACGCGACGTCGGTCGGCTTCACCGACGAGACGGCCGCCCAGAGGAACGGCGCCACCATCAGCAGGCAGGTCGCGGCGAGGACGAGCCCGGACACGACCGTGAACGTCCGCTTGCGGCTGCGGGAGTGCCGGGGCTTGCCGGAGGTGACGGCGGCGGTGGCGCCCAGAGCGGTACGCGGCTGCATGCCCTCGGCGGCGGTCAGGTCGACGGTCATGCTGCCCCGTTCTTGATCATGCTGCTTTGGCCTCTCGGACGAGGGTGCGGATGGAGGGGTAGAGCAGGATCAGGATCAGCACGATGGTCAGCACGCTGATCGCGCTGCCGAGCCCGAGGTTGACCGCACCCTCGCGGAACGCGACGTTGTAGATGTAGAGCATGAGCGACTCGTTGCCGAGGCTCACGGCCTGCGGCGACAGGGCGATGAGGGAGTCGAAGATCCGCAGCACGTCCATGGTGAAGATCAGCAGGACGAAGCCGAGGACGCCGCGGATGCTGGGGATGATCACGTAGAGGTGGCGCTGCAGCGGCGAGGCGCCGTCGATCTCGGCGGCCTCGAGCGTCTCGGTCGACACCCCCTGCAGCCCGGCTAGGATCATCAGCATCGCGAACGGCAGCATGAACCAGACCGCGTTCGCGGCGATCATGAGCCGGTTGGGCCAGACCGAGGTGAACCACAGCGGCTCACCCAGCGCACCGCCGGTCGCCCCGTTGACGACGAAGTTGAAGATGCCGCCGAAGTTGGTGTCGAACAGCCACGAGAACGAGACCGCCCCGACCACGTGCGGCAGGACGTACGGGATCAGCACCAGCCCCAGCACGACCGGGCGCATCCGGCCCAGCTGGTTGACCAGGCTGGCCAGGATGTAGCCGAAGACCAGGCAGAACGCGGTGACGACGACCGTCAGGCCGAGGGTGAAGACCACCGCCCGCCCGAGCCGGGGGTCGGTCAGCGCTCCCGAGTAGTTGGCGAGGCCGACCCCCGTGCCCGGCGAGCCGTACTCGACCTTCTGAAAGCTCCACCGCACGGTCCGGTAGAGGGGGACCAGCATGAAGCCGAACATCACGATGACGCTCGGCGTCACCAGCACCCAGAACTCGCGCCGTCTCATGCTGGTGCCCCTCTTCTACCGTCGGTGCAGCGAAACCTAGAGCCTGCGTCCCTCGAGCCGGCGCCTAGCCCGTCGCCAGCACCTTCTCCGCGGCGGCCTGCATCTGCTGCGTGCCGTCGGCGACCGAGGTCTTGCCGAGGATCACGGAGCCGATGATGTCGGTCGTCGCCGAGGTGATCGGCGGGACCCACGGCTTGGCCTCGGCCGGCGGGGCGCCCTTGATCGCGGCCTCGGCGGCCGCGGCGTACGGGGAGGCGCTCTGGTCGAGCCCGGTCCGCGCCGGGTAGGCCGCGGGGATGGAGGCCTTCGAGGCGTCCTCGCTGACCGAGGCGGCGATCACCTGGAACAGCAGGTCCTGGTCGACCTTGGTGTTGAACGGGATCGACCAGCCGTCGACCGACAGGGCGCCGTACTGCTTGCCGCCCTTCTCCACCGACGGCGGCGCCGCGAAGGCGAACTGGTCGTAGAGCTTGGTGTTCTTCTGCTGCACGAGGTCGTTCATCCGCCCCGAGAACATGATGCCGATGGCGGCGGACCCGTTGTAGAGCTGCTGCTGCACCTTGGGCTGGTCGAACGTCGTCACCTGCGGGTCCATGTAGGGCAGCAGCGACTTCATCTCCTCGAACGCCTTGGTCGACTCCGGGGTGGTGAAGTTCGGGGTCTTGCCGTCGTCGGCGACGAAGTTCTTGCCGAGCGAGTTCAGCGTCGCCTTGTAGCCCGTGGAGATGTCGCTGCTGGCGGACCACGGCAGGGCGATCGGGTACTTCATGTCCCCCGCGTCCTGCAGCTTCTTGGCGTCGTCGCGCAGCTCGGCGAACGTGGTCGGCGGGGTCAGGTTGTTCTTCGCGAACAGGTCCTTGCGGTAGACCATCGTCAGCACCTGGGTCTGCATCGGCAGCCCGTAGAGCTTGCCGTTGTAGCTCATGGCGTCGCGCAGCGACTTGTCGATCGCGTCCAGCTTGTAGGTCGCCTGGTGCTTGGCGAAGAGGTCGTCCAGCGGGACGAGCTTCTCGCGCGAGGCGAGGTCGGGGACGACGAACGAGTAGGTCTCGATGATGTCGTACGTGCCGGTGTCGCCACCCAGCGTCGCCGTCGTCTTCTGCACCTGGCCGGCGAAGTCGATCGGGTCGTGCTTGACGGTCACGTCGTCGTGGCTGCAGCTCGACACCATCGTGTTCGAGTACGGGTCGACGGCGGAGGAGTTGTAGGCGAGCACGTTGACCGTGGTGGCCGAGGCGGGCTTGGTGAAGTCGCAGGAGACCTTGGTGGCGGTCGCCGCACCCGTACGGGAGCCGGCGCCGCAGGCGGTCAGCGCCAGGGAGGCGGAGAGCAGGCCGACGGCCAGCAGACGGGTCGATCGGGAGATGCGCATGAGACCTTCTTCTTCGACGACGGGGGGCGGGACGCACGGGGTCGAGCAGGAGTCGTGCCATACGTATTCAGTTGTCCGGCTCGCGCCGGTGGTGGGTGTTACCCGGCCGCGATGAGATCCAGCCGCAGCTGGGCGCTGTCGCGGTGACCCGGCATGCCCTCGAAGTCCGCGATGGTCACCACGGGACCGGCCTGGGCCTGCGTCGACGCGCGCGTCGCCTTCTGGTAGGTCAGCTGCTTGAGGTAGCCGGTCACCGACAGCCCGCCGGTGTAGCGGGCGCCGCGAGCCGTCGGGAGCACGTGGTTGGTGCCCGACATGCCCTTGTCGGCGTACGCGACCGTGGACCACTCGCCGAGGAACAGCGAGCCGTAGTTGGTCATGTTCTCGAGGTAGAAGTCGGTGTCGGTCGCCAGGATCTCGAGGTGCTCGGGGGCGAGGATGTTCATGATCTCGACCGCGGTCTTCGGGGAGTCGGCGACGTAGATCGAGCCCCAGTCGCGCCAGGCCGCGCCGGCGATGTCGCGGGTGGCGAGGCCCTCGAGCTGACGGGCGACCTCGACCTCCACGGCGGCCGCGAGCTCGGCCGACGTGGTGACGAGGCAGGCCGGCGTGGTCGGGCCGTGCTCGGCCTGGGCCAGCAGGTCGGCGGCGACCATCTGGGCCGTGGCCGTCTCGTCGGCGATGACCGCGACCTCCGACGGTCCGGCCAGCACGTCGATGCCCACCTTGCCGTACAGCTGACGCTTGGCTTCGGCGACGAACGCGTTCCCCGCGCCGACGATCATGTCGGCCGGCACGCCGTCGAGCAGGCCGAACGCCATCGCGGCCAGCGCCTGGACGCCGCCGATCGCGAAGACGCGCTGCGCGCCGGACGCACAGGCGGAATAGAGGACGGCCGGGTGGACCTGGCCGTGGTTGGACGGCGGGGTGCAGCTGACGACGTTCGGCACCCCGGCCGCGCGGGCCACGCCGACGGTCATGAACGCACTGGCCAGCAGCGGGAAGCGACCCGCCGGGAGGTAGGCGCCGACGTTGCCGACGGGCACGTAGCGCTGCCCGCAGATCACGCCGGGGATGACCTCGTCCTCGAAGTCGACCAGGTGCGCCCGCTGCATCTCCGCGAACCGGCGGGTGCGCTCGGCCCCCGCGTCGAGGGAGTCGCGCAGGTCCTGCGGCAGGGCGTCGACCAGGGCCGGGATGGAGGCCTCGGCGACCTCGAAGTCCTCACCGCCGGTCCAGCCGTCCAGCTTTTCGGCGTAGCGCCGGACCGCGGCGAGGCCGTCGCGCTCGATCTCGGTGAGCATGCCTGACACGGTCTCGATGACCTGGGGGTTCGACTGCGCGGCCACGTCCGGGCGCTCGGGAGCGCGGACGGTCGAGTACGAACCAGTGATCCGGCGGGCATCGGCGGGCGTCAGGTGCATACGTATAACTTAGGGAGGGCGGCTCAGGTTTGGCAACCTCCCCACGCGGGAGCGCGCACGATCGTCACGCAACGGTGACGCGGCCGTACGTTCTCCGTCGCGGGGGACCGGCGGACCAGGACCGGCGGACCAGGACCGGCGGACCAGGACCGGTGGTGCGGGACCCGTGGATCAGTAGAGGTCGGTGCGCCGGTCGGCGAACACGTGGTTGCGGCCGCTGATCGTCTTGTCGAGCGTCGCCTCGAGGTCGACGTCGGCCACCAGCACCGACTCCACGCCGAAGTCGGGCCCGGCGACGCGGTAGCCCTCGTGGTCGCAGATGACGCTGCCACCGACCCAGCGCCGGCCACGTTCCTCGCCGACCCGGTCGGCGACGACGACCACGACCCGGTTGATCGCCGCGCCGGCCATGGCCTTGGAGACCTCGGGCGGGCGGGTGTCGGGGCTCTCGGAGTCGGGCCAGTTCGCCGGGGAGGCGATCAGCTGCGCCCCGCGCAGGGCCACGCTGCGCAGCACCTCGGGGAAGGCCAGGTCGTAGCAGATGAGCGGCGCCACCGCCCCGACGGAGGTGGCGACCACGGGCGGCAGGACGTCACCCGGGGTGAAGAGCTCGTGCTCGAAGTCCCACAGGTGCGTCTTGCGGTAGACCGCGAGCACCCGGCCGTGGTCCACGACGACGGCGCTGTTGTACGGCTTGGCCAGCCCGGACTCCTCGCAGAAGCCGGCGACCAGGACCAGGTCGTACGCGTCCGACAGCTCGGCGAAGAAGCGCAGCGACTCCCCGTCGAGGGGCTCGGCCCGCGAGCTCGACTCGGCGGCGTCGGCGAAGATCGAGCCGCACATCGCCAGCTCGGGCAGCACGACCAGGCGGGCACCGAGCCGGGCGGCCTCCCCCACCGACTCGAACACGCGTCGTCGGGTCTTCTCCCCGTCGTCGATGTCGATCGGGACCTGGCACGCCGCGACTCTCACCACGCGCGCAGCCTGGCAGATGCAGACGTATGCCGCACGCCGGTCCGGTGACGACTGGGTGACGGTTCTGCAGGGCGCACGCACCGTGGGTCGCGGGCGCGTTCCTATGCTGGCCGGGTGCGTCGTCGGCCACGGCGCGCAGAGGGAGACGTCATGACCTGGGTTGCCGCTGAGCAGGACGCGCTGGTGCAGACCCTGCGCGCCGCCGATCCCGACGCACCGACGCTGTGCGAGGGGTGGGACGTGCGTCGCCTGGTCGCCCACCTGGTGCAGCGGGAGCAGGGCCCGGTCGCCATGATCAGGGACTCGGTCGCCCGCAAGCCGCCGGGCGAGGAGCCGGGCCTGACCCGGCTGGCGGACCGTGCGCGTTCGCCGCAGGGCTACTACCGGCTGGTCGACCGCTTCGTCGTCGGCGCGCCGGCCTGGTCGCCGATGAGCTGGGCGGCGGACAAGATCAACTTCGTCGAGTACGTGATCCACCACGAGGACGTCCGTCGCGGCGGAGCGGAGCCGGCCGAGCCGCGCGACCTGCCGGCGGAGGAGCAGGACGCGGTGTGGAGCCAGCTCGGGCTGTTCGCGCTGTCGCTGCGACGCTCGCCCGTCGGCGTCCGGCTGGCGACGCCCGGCGGCAAGACGCGGGTCGCCAAGGCCGGGGACGGCGTGACCCTCACGGGCGAGCCGGTGGAGCTGGCGCTGTGGATCAGCGGTCGTCGCGGGCCGGCCAGGGTCGCGGTGACCGGGTCGCCGGACGCGATCGAGCAGTTCCAGGCCTGGGCGAGCGCGTAGGCCAAGGCCGGGACCGGAGGAAGCCGTGGTCGAGCGGGAGCGCAACGCGCAGGGACGCGCCCAGAACGCGCGGCCCCGCGACGCCCTCGGGCGCCCGCTGCCGCGCGGGGCCGTCGGGGTCGAACGAGTTCCCGAGGACCTCGTGCTGGAGCCTGCGCCGGCGCTCGTCGAGGCGCAGCGGCTGCTCGACGCCGGCCTGCCCTTCCACGCCCACGAGGTGCTGGAGGCGAGCTGGAAGGCGGCACCCGAGGAGGAGCGCGAGCTCTGGCAGGGCCTGGCCCAGCTCGCCGTCGGGCTGACGCACGTGCTGCGCGGCAACCCCGCCGGCGCGACCACGCTCCTGCAGCGCGCCCGCCGGCGGATCTCCCTCTACGCCGACGCCCCGCCGTACGGCATCGACGCGGTCGGCCTGGTGCGCTGGTGCGACGAGGTGCTGGCCGGGCTCGGCGACCCTTCGACCAGCTCCGGGAACGTGGTTCCGCCCTTCCTGCGCGCTCAGTCCACGTAGATCCTTCTACCTTCCTTGAGCTCGTCGAAGGGCCGGCTCAGGCCACCACGCGGAGGGTCTGCATCGTCGGGTCGGCTGCGTAGGCGATCCGGGTGCCGGCCCGGGCTGCGGTCTGGAGCGAGGCGACGGCCTCGGCGGTGACCCGCTCCCCCGGTCCCAGCACCGGGACGCCGGGCGGGTAGGGCGCGACGAGCTCGGCGGACACCCGCCCGATCGCCTGCTGCACGTCGAGGGTGACGGCGGGGGCGAAGAAGGCGTCCCGGGGCGGGAGCACGATCTCGGGCTCCACGCTCCAGCTCGCCGCGACGACGGTCTCACGCGGCGCACCCGGGCTGCGCCGGACCGCGTCCAGCAGGGCCGTGACCAGGCGTTCGACGGTCGCCTCGGTGTCGGCGAGGGTCACGACCGGGATCAGCCAGTCGCGGTCGGCCAGCTCGACCTCGACGCCGGCCGCACGCAGGTCCCGACCGACGGCCACACCGTCAGCGCCGACCCCGCCCAGGCCGACGACCAGCTTGGTGGGCTCCACCGTGTCGAGGACCGTCAGCCCCGCCTCCGCCAACCGCGCACGGGCCCAGGCCACCAGGCGTACGGGCCCGTCGAGCTGCGCCTGTCCGTCCAGCTGCAGCAGCGCGCGGGCGGCGTCGATGCTCGCCAGCACGGAGCCGGCCGGGCTCGTGGTGTGCGTGGCCTCGAACGCGCTCTGCAGCCGAGCGGGGTCGAGCCGCTCGGTCCGGGCGAGCACCAGCGCGGCCTGCGAGTAGCCGGGCAGCATCTTGTGCACGCTGGTCACCAGCGCGTCCGCACCGGCCTGCAGGGCGTGCGCGGGCAGCGCCGGGTGGAACCCGAAGTGCGCCCCCCAGGCGGCGTCGACGAGCAGCGGCCGGCCGGCGTCGTGCACCAGCTCGGCGACCTGCGCGAGCTCGCCCACGCTGCCCACGTAGGTCGGGTCGCCGACGAAGACCGCGACGACGTCGGGATGGTCGCGGAGGCAGCGGGCGACGTCGGCGCTGCGAGCGCCCAGCGGCAGGCCCGTGGAGGCGTCGACGCGGGTGGGGAGCCAGACGGGTTCGAGCCCGGCCAGGACCAGGCCGAGCAGCAGCGAGCGGTGCAGCGTACGGGGCACGACCACCCGGTCGCCGGGCCGGCCGACCGCGAGGGCCAGCGCCTGGTTGCCGTGGGTCGAGCCGCCGACGGAGAAGCGGGCGACGTCGGCGCCCCAGAGGCCTGCGGCGCGACGTTCCGCCTCGACCAGCAGGCCGCCGGTCAGCGAGATCGAGTCCAGGCCACCGTGCAGGGGGACGTCGCCGGCCACCACCCGGCCGAAGGCGACGTTCCGCTTGTGGCCGGGGATCGTGAACGGCGCGGCGTCGCCGTCGAGCGTGCGCAGGTAGGCGTCGAGCAGCGGCGCCTCACCACGGACGAGGTCCTCGAACGCGCTCATGGGTCGGCATGCTGCCAGCACCCGCCCACCAACGAGAAAGTGGTCGCTCCGACCCCGCGACACGCCGAGCGCGCCGGGGCGGAGCGACCACTTCCCGTGGGCGCTGGGGTCAGATCACTCGTGGATCGGCTTGGGCGTGGTCTGGTTGGCGACCCGGTTCTCGGCCTCGATCATCCAGGCGAGCTGCTCGAGGCGGACCAGGAACCCGTGCAGCAGGTCCGCGGTCGTGGGGTCGGCGTCGTCGACGTCGTCGTGGACCTCGCGGATCGTGCCGGCCACGGTGTAGATCGCGGTGACGATCAGGTCGACGGTCTCGGCGGTGTCGACCTCGCCCTCGGGGAACTCGGCGATGCTCGTCGTCTTCGCGATGGTCGACGCGCGCCCGTCCGGGGTGACGTAGATGGCGCGCATCCGCTCGCTGATGTCGTCGGAGAACTCGCGGGCCGACTCCACCAGCTCGTCCAGCTGCAGGTGCAGGTCGCGGAAGTTCTTGCCCACCACGTTCCAGTGCGCCTGCTTGCCCACGATGTGCAGGTTGATCATGTCGACCGCCACCCGCTGCAGGTTGGCGCCGAGCGCCTCGTCGGCCTTGAACGCGGGCCTGAACGTGTGCTTCTTCTCGGTCGTGCTTGCCGTCACGGCTGTCTCCTTCGTCGTTGCGCTTACGTCCTGACCAACTCGGCCGGCGGGAGCGCCATTCCGGGTGACGCCGACCTGATCACGTGGTGGACGCCCGCGAACGCGGAAAGGCCCGCGGGGCGCCGTCTCCGGCAGCCGCGCGAGCCCTTGTCCGTCGTCTCGGCCCCACGGCCACGCTCCCCCGACAGGAGCGACCGGTCCGACCCAGACTTCAGAGATCCACGAGCCAGCCCCCGCTGGCTCTCCAGCCCTTGCGGGCCGGTGAGAAGAACTCTGCCGGTGCCACCTCAGGGCGGACGACCACTGCACCTCAGGACCACGGAAAGATTGAAATCTAAAGCACTGGACCTCAGGGACGGCTCTGGGAGCTGACGCGGACCGACTGCTCGCGCTCGGCGTCGCGCCCCACGAGACGGCCGAGGCAGATGAACATCCGGCGACGACGGCCGTGGGCGTGGCGTTCTCGGCGTCCTTCTGCTTGTCTCGAGCCGTGCACGCCCCCGAGCGTCGGTCGCATCTGCTGGCGCCCTTCTCCCGGGTGACGACGCGCGGCGCCTTCATCCCCGAGGTGGACGGGCTGCGCTTCGTGGCCATCGCCGCCGTGCTCGTGTTCCACCTCGCCGTCAACCTGGCCAGCCGCAACCCCGTCGACTTCGCCTACCCGGTGCCCGGAGACCCGCTGCACGACACCATCCGCACGGGCGAGCTCGGGGTGCAGCTGTTCTTCATCCTGTCGGGCCTCGTGCTCGCGCTGCCCTTCGCCCGCCACCACCTCCGGGGGGCGCCGAAGGTCCGCCTCCAGGCCTACTTCCTGCGCCGCCTGACGCGGCTGGAGCCGCCGTACCTCGTGGTCATGATCGGCTGCTTCCTGCTCCTGGTCGTGGGGCACGCTCAGAGCGCGACCGCGCTCGCCCCGCACCTGCTCGCCAGCCTCGGGTACGTCCACGACCTCGTCTACGGCCGCGACAGCCTGATCAACAACGTCGCGTGGTCGTTGGAGGTGGAGATCCAGTTCTACCTGCTGGTGCCCTGGCTCACGGCGCTCTTCGCGGTGCGCCGTACGTCCGCCCGGCGCGCCGTGCTCGTCCTGGCCGTCGTGCTGACGTCGGCCGTCGGCCCGCTGGTGGCCGGGACCAGCCCGCACCTGCACAACACGCTGCTCCGCTTCCTGCAGTACTTCCTCGTCGGCTTCCTCCTGGCCGACCTGATGGTCCTCGACCAGCTGGTGCCGCGGCGACGGCTGCTGCGCTGGGACGTGCTGGCGCTGGCCGCCGTGCCGCTGGTGGTCATGCTGCACACCCACTCGGGAGCCGCGCGCTGGATCCCGGGGTCCTGGGTCCAGCTCGTCGGCGAGCTGGCCGTCCCGTGGCTGTGCCTGGTCGCCTACCTGGGCGTGTTCCGCGGGGTCGTGCTGAACGCGTTCCTGACGCTGCCGCTCGTCACGACGATCGGGGGCATGTGCTACTCGATCTACCTGCTGCACAACGTGCTCCTCAACAACACGCTGTTCCTGACCAAGGACCTCGCGCCCTTCGGGGCGTACGCGCCGGACCTGCTGCTCCAGCTGCTGGTCATGGGCCCGTTCGTGGTCGCCGTGTCCGCCGGGTTCTTCGTCCTCGTCGAGCGGCCGTGCATGGACAAGGCCTGGCCCCGGCACCTCGCGACCTGGGTGCGGACGCGCTGGGGACGTACGCGGTCCGCCTGACCCGCTCCTGCGACTGAGAAGTTCCGGAGAGGCTGTGGACAACTGCTGATCTCGCTGCGCCGGGGCGTCGTGCGTGACAACGTTCCTGCTCCCCGCTCGTGGTCCCACGAGCCGGGCCCGGACGTACGGAGGAGCAGACGATGGACACGCGGATCGCGAAGGCCCTGGCGGCCGGCACGGTCATGGCACTGCCCCTGCTCGGTGCCTGTGGCGCACCCTCGACCGCGCCGGAGAGCTCGACCGCCCCCGTCGCACCGGCCGCGAGCACGACCTCCGCCGCCGCGACCCCGTCGACGAGCGCCGCTCCGGTGGACGAGACGGCGAACGTGCAGGCCGCCTCGAGAACCTTCATCAAGGCCGTGTTCGGCTTCGACTCCGGCCAGAGCTACATCGCCTACCGCGATCGCCTCGAGCCGCTGATGACCAAGAAGGGCTTCAGCACGTTCGAAGACGCGGACTTCGAGAAGGCCACGCGATCGTTCCGCTCGCGCTACGGCCAGCAGGCGCGCACGGCGACCAAGGTCCGTGGCACGCCCAAGGTCGCCGAGCTGACGACCGACAGGGCGACGGTCTCGGTGACCTACGAGAATCGGATCGAGCAGCGACGCGACGGCAGGTGGCGCACCGTCAAGACCAGCGTCGACGACACGGTGAAGCTCCCCATGCTCAAGCAGGACGGGCGCTGGCTCGTGGACGACCTCAGCTGATCAGGCAGCCGGGCGCAGCAGCAGCGCGGACGCCTGCCGGTCGCCGGTGAACGTGCCCGTCCAGCCGAACCCGGTGAACGTCAGCGTCGTCGTCGCCGGATCGTCGGCGGTGACGGTGAAGCCGTTGGCCGTCGCCGTCCGGCGGTAGAAGGTCGTCAGGTCGGCGGCGGACGGGGCGGTGAGGACGAGCGTCACGTTGTTCGTCTGGTCGACGCGTGAGGCCAGCTCGGACCCGACCGGGACGAAGACGCGGTCCACCGGGCCGTTCTCGAAACCCAGCGCGGAGAGGCTGACGCCGTCCGCCGGGACCGCGACCGTGGGGGTCGCGGTCGGGGTCGGGGTGACAGCCGACGAGGACGAGCCCGCGGACGACGAGTCACCGGCGGCCGAGCACCCGGCCAGACCTCCCGCGAGAGCGACCAGGACGAGCACCGGGATCGCGGCCGCGCGCCGGGCCAGGGTCGTCCGCACGGGGCGAGGGTAGCCGTGCGCCTCGACCGGCGCGGTGCACGAGGCAGGCCCGGAGGACGCGCGTGCGGGGCGATGTCGGTGGACGCCGATACCATCGGAGGTCTCATGACCGACACCTCTCCCCGGTCCGCGACCACGCGGCCGGCTCCCACCGAACCGGCTGCCGCGCCGGTGGTCGAGCCGTCGTCGACCGCCCGCGCCACCCCCGGGGTGCCGGACATCCCGCAGGAACAGCTCCTCGAGGAGCCGCGTCGTTCGCGCCTGCCCGCCGCGATCCGGGCGATGCGGCCGCGCCAGTGGGTCAAGAACGTCCTCGTCTTCACCGCTCCCCTGGCCGCGGGCAGGCTCTTCGAGCGCGACGTCCTGATCGGGTCGGCGCTCGCGTTCGTGGCGTTCTGCCTGATGAGCGCCACGGTCTACCTCGTCAACGACGTCCGCGACGTCGAGGAGGACCGGCTGCACCCGCGCAAGCGGTTCCGCCCGATCGCGGCGGGCGAGCTCAAGCCGCAGACGGCGATCGTCCTGGCCGTCGTCACCGGCGCGGGCGGCCTGACCGTCGGCTTCCTCACCGCCCCCGAGCTCGGGGTGACGCTGCTGATCTACCTGCTGCTGCAGCTCGGCTACTCCGCGTTCCTCAAGCACCTGCCGGTCGTCGACCTCGCGATGGTCGCCTCGGGCTTCCTGCTCCGCGCGATCGCGGGCGGCGTCGCGAGCGACATCCCGCTGAGCCAGTGGTTCCTGCTGGTGGCGGCGTTCGGGTCGTTCTTCATGGTCGCGGGCAAGCGCTACTCCGAGATCAAGTCCCTCGGCAGCGAGGCCGGCACGCGCCGGTCCCTGGAGCGCTACTCCGAGTCGTACCTGCGCTTCGCCTGGATGCTCGCCGCGGTCATGGTGCTCATCTCCTACAGCCTGTGGGCGTTCACGAACGGCGGCGTCGGCGCGTGGACGGTCCCGTGGACCGCGATCTCCATCGCGCCGTTCACGCTCGGGCTCCTCCAGTACGCGCTCGAGGTCGACTCCGGGAACGCCGGGGAGCCGGAAGAAGTTGTCCTGCACGACAGGGTTCTGCAAGTGATCGGACTGGTCTGGCTCGTGGTGATCTCGATCGGGGTGTTCACGCGATGAGAGCCTTTCCGGTGAACGCCTTCCCCGCCATGCCCGGCGGCGGCTCGGACCTCGACCTGCCCCACATCCGGCCCTCCGGGGTCGAGGAGCAGCCGCCGATCCCGCAGCAGCTCGTCGAGATCCACGGCTGGGGCCGTGCGGCCGGGGCGATGTCGCACCTGCACGGCATCGAGTCGGTCGCGGACGCGGTGTCCGCCCTGCGCAACGGGGCCGGCCGGGGCGTGACACCCCGCGGGCTGGGCCGCAGCTACGGCGACGCGGCGCAGAACTCCGGCGGCACCACCCTCGACCTGACGCGGCTCGACAAGATCTTCTCGGTCGACGCGGCGTCGGAGCCGCCGACGGTGGAGCTGCAGGCCGGCGTCAGCATCGACACGCTGATGAAGGCGCTGCTGCCGTTCGGGCTGTGGGTCCCGGTCCTGCCGGGCACCCGGCAGGTGACGATCGGCGGCGCCATCGCGGCTGACGTGCACGGCAAGAACCACCACACCCAGGGCAGCTTCGGCAACCACGTCCGCTCGTTCGACCTGCTGACCGCCGACGGGACCGTCCGTACTCTCGAGCGCCCGACCGGCGGCTCCTGGGAGGCGCTGGGCGACGACGGAAGGCTCTTCTGGGCCACGATCGGCGGCATGGGCCTGACCGGCGCGATCGTCAGCGCCGTCGTCGAGCTGCAGCGGGTGGAGACGGCGTACTTCACCGTCGACACCGACCGGTGCAGCGACATCGACGACCTGATGGCGCGGATGAGCACCGGTGACGACGACTACAACTACTCCGTCGCCTGGTTCGACGCGGTCACCCGCGGCAAGCACATGGGCCGGGCGGTGCTGACCCGTGGCGACAAGGCCAAGCTGTCCCAGCTCGACCCCAAGCGTCGGCGGGAACCGCTGAAGTTCGTGGCGCCGTCCTTCGGGACCATCCCCGAGGTCTTCCCCAACCGGATGGTCAACGTCGCGACGGCCAAGGCGTTCAGCGAGTTCTGGTACCGCAAGGCGCCCAAGCACCAGGTCGGGGCGCTGCAGAACATCACGTCGTTCTTCCACCCGCTCGACATCGTCGCCGAGTGGAACCGGCTCTACGGCCCGAACGGCTTCCTGCAGTACCAGTTCGTCGTGCCGTTCTCGGCGCACGAGACGTTCAAGCGGTGCTTCGAGATGATCGTGACCTCGGGCCACCTGTCCTGCCTGAACGTCCTCAAGCGCTTCGGTCCGGGCAACCTGTCGCCGCTGTCGTTCCCGATGCCCGGCTGGACGCTGACCGTCGACCTGCCCATCGAGGCGGGGCTCGACCGGCTCTGCGACGCGCTCGACGAGGAGGTCGTCAGCGTGGGCGGGCGCGTCTACCTGGCCAAGGACTCCCGGCTCACCTCGGGACGGTTCCGGCAGATGTACCCACGGCTCGACGACTTCCTGGCCGTCCGCCGCCGGGCCGACCCCGACCACCTCTTCAGCTCCGACCTCGCACGTCGCCTGGACCTCTAGCAGTCCACCGCTTCGCCGACGCGTACGCCCGCACCACCGACCAGAGAGCGCACCCCTCCTTGATGAACGCCACCGGCAACCCTCAGTCGCTGCTCCTGCTGGGAGGCACGTCCGACATCGCGCTGGCGATCGCCCGCACCTACGCCGGGCGGGGCGGCCTGCGCGTCGTCCTCGCCGCCCGACCGAGCGGACGGCGTACGGGTGCGGCGGCCGAGCTCACCGCACTCGGCTGCACGGTGACCGAGGTCGACCTCGACGCCCGCGACCACGCCTCGCACGCGGCGACCATCGAGGCGGCGTTCGCGGACGGGGACATCGACGTCGCCGTGGTCGCGTTCGGCCTGCTGGGCGACGCCGAGCAGGCGTGGCAGGACCCCGAGGTCGCGCTCGAGCTCGCCGAGGTCAACTACGCCGCCCCGGTCCACCTGGGCGTGCTGCTGGCCAACCGGTTCCGGGACCAGGCGCACGGCGTGATCGTCGCGCTCTCCAGCGTCGCCGGGGAACGCGTACGCCGCTCGAACTTCGTCTACGGATCGAGCAAGGCCGGGTTCGACGGCTTCTACCTCGGCCTCGGCGAGGCGCTGCGCGGCTCCGGGGCGCGGGTGCTGGTCGTCCGCCCCGGGTTCGTGAGGTCCAAGATGACCGAGGGGATGGACGCGGCTCCGTTGGCCGCGACGCCGCAGGAGGTGGCCGACGCCACCGTCGCCGCCGTGGCGGCGAAGCGCGAGCTGATCTGGGTGCCCGTGCCGATGCGGTTCGTCATGTCCGGGCTGCGCCACGTGCCCCGGCCGCTGTTCCGCAAGCTGCCCCTCTGAGCCCTTCCCGAGCGGGCCTCCGCTCGCGGGCGTTATGTTCGTCGCATGGGGCCTCTCGTCAACCTCGACAGCGAAAAGCACAGGGCCATCAACGAGGATCTGCCTGATGGGCATGAGCTGAGCGAGGCAGCCAACGGGCTGATCCGGACCGGGGTGGCGTCTGACGAGACCGAGCGTCGCTTCGTCCAAGGCACCCGGGCGTCGGGGGTGCGGATGAAGGTGTCGAACGTCGCCGACGTCGTCGAGACGCTCGAAGGTTCCGATCACCGCTGAGGTGCCTCGAGCACGGCATCAGCGTCGTGAGCGCGGACATCAGGCTCGCCGGGCTCCCTCGACCCAGCTGACGAACCCGGTCGCGGGGTGACGTCGGCACGACGCGGACTTGTGGCAGTGGGCTACGCGTCCGCCTTCGGGCTCGTCGGCGCCTACGTCAACAGCCGCCCCGCGCCCGTCCGGGACGCGTGGGTCGCGTTCCTCAGCACCAACCTGACCAACCTCGCCGACCACCCGGTCCGGGCGCTCGTCGGATCGGCCTTCGTGACCGACGACGGCACGGTCATGAGCTGGGTCGTGCTCGCGCTCGTCGGGCTCACGGCCGCGGGCGACGTCCTCGGGAACGTGCGTCTCGCCGCCCTGCTCGCCGGCGGTCACGTGCTCGCGACGCTGGTCAGCGAGACCGTCCTCGACGCGCAGATCCGTGCGGGCACGATGCCCGTCGCCGACCGCCTGGTCGTCGACGTCGGTCCCTCGTACGTGATCGCCCCGGCCCTGGTGCTCGGCCTCCTGCTGAGCCCGGGACTCGTCGGACGGGCGGCCTCGGGCCTCGGTTTCGCCCTGCTCGCGCCGCACCTGTTCGGGGGGCTGGCCCGTCTCGAGGTCTCCTCGGTCGGCCACGTCGTCGCGATCGGCGTGGCCCTCGTCGCCGGACCCGCCCTCGCCGCCGACCGCCGGGCGAGGCGTACGGCCGGGGGCGTCTCCTAGGCTGCCGCGATGGTCCTCGAAGTCGCGCTCATCGACGTCACCGATCCCGACGCGTTCGCCGCCGCGTACCTCGAGGCCCGCGACATCCTCGCCACCACGCCCGGCTGCCGCTCGGTCCGGATGACCCGGGGCGTCGAGTCGGCCGAGCGGTTCGTGCTGCTCGTCGAGTGGGACGACGTCGAGGCGCACCTGGAGAACTTCCGCCAGACGGACCGCTGGACCCGGTGGCGCGCGGCGATCGGGCCCTGGTTCGCCGCACCGCCCCGGGTGGAGCACTTCAGCGACGTCGATTGAGACGCCGTCGGGCCATGGTCTGAGAACGCGGGCGCTGAGGGCCGTACGCGCACAGGACCTCCGCCGTGGTCTGAAGACGCACGCGGCAGCGACGGTCTCCGTACGGCCGCGCCGACCGGCTGCGAGGATGGCGGCGTGCCCGACGTGCGGATGGTGTCCCTCGGCTTCGGCAAGTACGCGCGCTCCGACAAGATCTTCGCCCTGGAACCGCTGACCGGCGAGCAGCGCGGGGACGGCCGGCGTACGCGGGTGTGGATCGAGGGCGTGCCCGACCCGGTCGTGGCGTCGCGGACCGAGAACACGATCCTGCGCGACATGGGCGAGGAGGCCGCCGCCGAGGTGTCGGTGCTGGACGAGGCCCTCGACCTCGCGTCCCGGCTCGCGGCGGCGGCGGACGCCGGCCGGGTGGACCTGAGCGACCTCGGTCGCCGTGCCCGCCGCGTGCTCGCGTCGACCACCCAGCCGCAGCTGCCGCCCGACGACTGACTCAGTCGCCCCCGGTCGGCAGGCTCAGCCGGCACGGGTCAGACGGTGCCGCCGGCCCAGCCGGCCGGGTCCACCCCGCCGGGCACCACGGGCGTGGGTGCGTACGGCTCGCGGGTAAGGACGAAGGAGCCCAGGTCGAGGTGCGTCACGGCACCGGACGCGTCGCGGCGCACCGACAAGGTCTCGCCGCGGTAGTAGCCGTCGAGCCCGGTCCAGGCGCCGTCGGGCTCGGGGCGGAAGCGTGACTCGCGCCCGCGCGCGCTGAGCGTGACCAGCTCCAGCTGACGCTCGGCCACCAGTTTGAGCGCGTACGGCGCCGCTCCCCAGTACCAGGGGCCGGTGAGGGCGAGCAGCTCGGGCTCGGCGCTCGCCGACGGCACCCAGGGCGCAGGGTCCCGCGGCTCGGCGCTCGCGACGATGTCGACCAGGTCCTCGACCACCGCCCCGAGGTCCGGGCCGGACGTCGCGTTCGCGAACGCGACCACACCGAGCCCCGCCTCCGCCGCCACGTCCAGGCCGGCGAGGAAGCCGGGCATCGACCCGCCGTGGCCCACGAGCCCGTACGGTCCGCCGCGCGCCTGCAGGCCGAGGCCGTAGCCCGGCCCGTCGGGTCCTCCCGGCGCGACGGGTTCGCGCATCTCCTGCACGGTCGCGAGCGGCAGCACGCGGTCGTCGCCGTCCAGCAGGAACACCGCGAAGCGGGTCAGGTCCTCGACGGTCGACCAGAGCTGCCCGGCCGGAGCCATCAGCCCGGCGTCGTGGGCGGGCTCGGGCAGCACCACGTCGGCCCACGGGTGGACGGCCCAGCCGAGCGCGTGGGGCATGACCGGCATCAGGGTCGTGCGGCGCAGGCCGAGCGGTTCGAGGATCTCGGCGTGCAAGACCTCGGCGAAGGGGCGTCCACGGAGCCGGGCCACCAGCGCGCCGAGCAGGGCGAACCCCGGGTTGGAGTAGTGGAAACGCTGCCCCGCGGTGTGCTTGAGCGGCTGCTCACCGAGGAGGTCGGTCAGCGCCGGTCGCAGGGCGGTGCCGTCGGTGCGCTCCCACCACGGCGCGGGCGTCTCCGACGCGATCCCGGCCGTGTGGGAGAGCAGCTGGAGCACGGTCCGGTCGCCCGCCGCGGTCCCGGCCAGGTGCGCCTCGAGCGGATCGGCGAGGTCGAGGCGCCCCTCGTCGCGCAGCCGGAGCACCAGCACGGCGACGAAGGTCTTGGTGATCGAGCCGATCCGGTACTGCGTGTCCGCGGTCGGCGGCGCTCCGGCCACCGAGCCCCGCCCACCGCTCCAGACGAGACGGCCGTCGCGGACGAGACCGGCGACCACGCTGGGGGCCCGCCCCTCCACCTGAGCCCGGGCCAGCCGGTGGTCGAGCTGCCGTCGGGTGGTCGGAAGCAGGTCGGCGACGGGTTCATCCACACCGACACCCCATCATCCGCCGGGACCGGGACGCGAGGGGCCCGTGCTCCCAGGCCCGATGAGTCCGGCAGGGCGGGCCGGTCGACACCCGTGACGACCCGACGAAGGAGGACCGAGATGAGTGCCATCACGCCGTGCCTGTGGTTCGACACCCAGGGCGAGGAGGCCGCGCGCTACTACGTGTCGCTGTTCCCACGCTCGTCGATCACCAGCGTGCAGACCTGGGGCCCGGAGAACCCGGAGCGCCAGGGCCAGCCGCTGCTGGTGGAGTTCGTGCTGGACGGCAGCAGGTTCACGGCGCTGAACGGCGGACCGCAGTTCACGTTCTCCGAGGCGGTGTCCCTGCAGATCGACTGCACGGACCAGGCCGAGGTCGACCACTACTGGGACGCGTTCGTCGGCGACGGCGGCGAGGAGAGCGACTGCGGCTGGTGCAAGGACAAGTTCGGCTTCTCCTGGCAGGTGGTTCCCCGCATCCTCACCGAGCTCCTCACCGACCCCGACCCGCAACGGGTCAGCCGGGCGATGCAGGCCATGATGACGATGAGGCGGCTCGACGTCGCCACGTTCGAGGCCGTCGCCGCGGGCTGAACCCGCTCCGCGCTGGACCTCGCTCAGGCGAGCTGCAGCGAGGTCGTCCCGTCGGGCTGGCCGGTGACGTCCCACAGGTGGTGGACGACGTCGTGCAGCACGTACTGCAGGAACGTCGTCACGGTGAAGACCGAGCCGTCGGAGCGGGTACCCCCGCGCTCCCACGCGCGGGCCTCGATCTCGGCGATCTGGCTGACGAGGCGCTGCGCAGCCGCCTCCAGCTCCTCGGCGACCTGCTCCGGGTCCTGCTCGCCGTAGCGTTCCGTCAGCGCCGTCTCGTCCTGGTCCCAGTTGGCGAACCTCGCGTCGTCGGTGGTGAGCATCAGCTCCAGCCGCTGGCCGGTGATGACGAGCACGTCGCGCACGTGGGCGCCGTACTCCAGCGGCGACCACACCGCCGGCGCCGGCCTCGCCTCGACGGCCGGGTTCTCGCGGAGGATCTGGACCCACTCCTCCGCGGCCACGAAGTAGCGCTCCCCGAGCTGCTCGCGCGGCACGGTGGCGGCCTCGAGGCCGCACTGCTCGCAGCGCCGCTCGAGCACCCAGGTCCAGTCCTTGTCGTCCGGCTGGATCTCGCTGGCCTGGTCGTCGGGTGCCACGAGGCCACCCTGGCACACCTGGTTCCGATCGGCCCAGGGCGTTTGCGCCGGTTCGCCACACCGCGGTCGGCCGGGGTCGGACCGGCTCCGACCACTAGACTCCTGCGACGCGGGAGCCGAGGGCGCCACCGCGAGAGGTAGGGCACGTGCCAGAGGCGAGCCGTTCGGGACGCAGCAGCTCGGGACGCATCAGCAAGGTCCTCGTGGCCAACCGCGGCGAGATCGCGGTCCGGGTCATCCGGGCGGCGGCGGACGCCGGGCTCGGCAGCGTCGCGGTCTACGCCGACCCGGACGCGGACGGGCTGTTCGTCACGCTGGCGGACGAGGCGTACGCGCTCGGCGGCACGACACCGGCGCAGACCTACCTCGACGTGGCCAAGATCCTCGACGTCGCCGCTCGCTCCGGCGCCGACGCCGTGCACCCCGGCTACGGCTTCCTGGCCGAGAACGCCGACTTCGCGGCTGCGGTGATCGACGCCGGCCTGACCTGGATCGGTCCGCCGCCGGCCGCGATCACGGCGCTCGGCGACAAGGTGCAGGCCCGCCACATCGCGCAGAAGGTGGGCGCTCCGCTCGTCCCCGGCACCGCCGACCCCGTGTCGGACGCCGACGAGGTCGTGGCGTTCGCCACCGAGTTCGGGCTCCCCGTCGCGATCAAGGCCGCGTTCGGCGGCGGCGGCCGTGGCCTCAAGGTCGCGCGCACCCTCGAGGAGATCCCCGAGCTGTACGAGTCCGCCGTCCGCGAGGCCGTCGGCGCGTTCGGGCGGGGCGAGTGCTTCGTCGAGCGCTACCTCGACCGGCCGCGTCACGTCGAGACCCAGTGCCTGGCCGACAGCCACGGCAACGTCGTCGTCGTCTCGACCCGCGACTGCTCGCTGCAGCGCCGCCACCAGAAGCTGGTCGAGGAGGCGCCCGCGCCCTTCCTGACCGCGGACCAGCTGGACAAGCTCTACACGTCGTCGAAGGCGATCCTGACCGAGGCCGGCTACGTCGGCGCGGGCACCTGCGAGTTCCTGGTCGGCCAGGACGGGACCATCTCCTTCCTCGAGGTCAACACCCGCCTGCAGGTCGAGCACCCGGTCTCGGAGGAGGTCACGGGGCTGGACCTGGTGCGCGAGATGTTCCGCATCGCCGACGGCGAGGAGCTGGGCTACGGCGACCCCGTCACCCGGGGGCACTCGATCGAGTTCCGGATCAACGCCGAGGACCCGGGCCGCGGCTTCCTGCCGGCCCCCGGGACGCTGACCCGTTGGGTCCCGCCGCTAGGTCCCGGCGTCCGGGTGGACGAGGGTTACCGCGCCGGGATGACCGTGCCGGGCAGCTTCGACTCGCTGGTCGCCAAGATCATCGTGACCGGGGTCGACCGCGAGCAGGCCCTGGCCCGTGCCCGGCGCGCGCTGGCCGAGCTGGTCGTCGAGGGCATGCCGACCGTCGTCCCCTTCGACCGCGTCGTGCTGGACGACCCCGCCTTCACAGCCACGGACGGCGTGTTCGGGGTGCACACCCGCTGGATCGAGACCGAGTTCGACAACCGGATCGAGACCTGGCAGGGCACGACCGCGGACGGCGGGCCCGAGCCCGAGCGCGAACGGGTCGTCGTCGAGGTGGGCGGTCGACGGCTCGAGGTCGTCCTGCCCGCGGGCCTCGGCGCGGGCCGGGCAGCGGCGACGAACGGCGGGTCCGGTGGCGCGACCCGCAAGCCGGCACGGCGTACGGCGGCGGGTGCGGCCAGCGCCCCGAGCGGCGACGCCCTGACCTCGCCCATGCAGGGCACCATCGTCAAGGTCGCGGTCGCCGACGGCGACCACGTCGAGACCGGTGACCTCGTGGTGGTGCTGGAGGCGATGAAGATGGAGCAGCCGCTCACGGCCCACCGGTCGGGGACGGTCAGCAAGCTGGCGGCCGAGCTCGGCGCGACCGTCACCTCGGGCCTGGTGCTCTGCGAGATCGTCGACGCCTGACGCCACGGCGGTCCGGTTTGTCCGGACCTGGCGTGGGTGCGACGGCGCGGCGGCAAGAAGTGGGTAACAAACCCGGAAGAGGACTCCGAGGGGTCTGTGCGCGGGGAGCACACTTGGCCTCATGGAATTCCTGGTGCTGCTGATCGTCGTGGCAGTGATCCTCGGGGCCGTGGGCCTGTACCGGCGCAACGCCATCCGTCAGCGGGAGGGCGCGCAGCGCGCCGCCCTCGAGAGCCAGCTGTCGACCTCCCGGCGCGCCGCCGACGAGGACGTCACCAAGTTCGGTGAAGAGCTCCAGCGCCTCGACGCGGACGTCGCCGGGCACCCGCTCGACGAGGCCATGCAGCAGGACTACCAGCGCGCGCTCGACGCGTACGAGGACTCGAAGTCGTCCCTCGACGCCGTCACCAAGCCCGACGAGATCCGCCACGTCACCGAGATCCTCGAGGACGGCCGGTACGCCGTGGCCTGCGTGAAGGCCCGCGTGGCCAAGCGCCCGCTGCCGCAGAAGCGTCCGCCCTGCTTCTTCAACCCCGCGCACGGACCCAGCTCGCAGAACGTCGACTGGGCGCCCCCCGGCGGCGCCGTCCGCTCCGTGCCCGCCTGCCCGGCCGACGCCGAGCGCGTCCTCGCCGGGGCGGACCCGTACATCCGCACCGTCCAGGTCGGCGCGCAGCGCGTGCCGTACTGGGAGGGCGGCCAGGCGTACGCGCCCTGGGCCCAGGGCTACTACGGGCGCTGGAACGGCAGCGACATGCTCTCCGGGATGCTGATCGGCAGCATGCTCTTCGGCGGGGGCGGCGGGATGTTCGGTGGGATCGGTGCCGGCCTCGGCGGCCTCGGCGAAGGCATCGGCGACGGCTTCGAGTCCGTCGGCGACGGCATCGGCGGCCTCTTCGACGGCCTCGGCGACTTCTTTGGTGGGGACTAGGAGATCTTCTGTCTCCGCTTCGCTCCGACGCTCATGACGCTCTGATCCGCTGCCTTCCTCCTTCCCCATGACGCCGCCCAGCTCTATGCGTGACGGCGCTGCTGAGCGGTCAGGGCGACGTCATGGTCCAGTCGTCCAGGTACCGGCGCGTCATTCGGGCACCAGGGTTGTGGTCCGGAGCTTCAGCGGTCGAGCAGGTCCCGCAGCCCGGCGAGGGTCTCGGTCACCCCGGCGTCGAGCTTGAGGGTCGCCAGCTCGTCGCCGCGGGTCACGCCGCGGTTGACGATCACGACGTCGCGACCCGCCTTGGCGTTGTGGCGGACGAAGCGGAACCCGGACATCACCGTCAGGGACGACCCGAGCACGACGAGGACGTCGGCAGCGTCGACCAGCGCGTACGCCAGGTCGACCCGGTCGCGCGGCACCGTCTCTCCGAAGAACACGACGTCGGGCTTGAGGACGCCGCCGCAGGCCAGGCAGTCGGCCAGGACGAAGTCGCCCCACTCGTCGACCACCGCGTCGCCGTCCGGGCGCAGCTCCGCGTGCTCGAGCACCCGCGGGGCGCCGACGTCCGGGTTGAGCACGGCCAGCCGGTCCTGCAGCTCGCGCCGCCCGGTCACCCGGCCGCAGCCGAGGCACACGACGTCGGCGATCGAGCCGTGCAGCGGGACGACGGGCGAGGAACCCGCACGCTGGTGGAGCCCGTCGACGTTCTGCGTGACGACCCCGATCAGCCCGTGCGGCTCGAGCGCGGCCAGCAGGCGGTGGCCCTCGTTCGGCTCGGCGTGACCCATCCGCGACCAGCCCTGGTAGGACCGGGCCCAGTAGCGCCGCTGGTTGTCGACGGAACGGACGAACTCGGCGTAGAGCATCGGCGTCGCGCGGACGGACGTCGGTCCGCGGTAGTCCGGGATGCCGCTGTCCGTGCTCGCCCCGGCGCCCGAGAGCACGGTCCAGGTGCGGCCGACGAGCAGGTCGACGACCGCCTCGACCGCGACTGCGGTCGCGGCCCCGACGTCAGCCACGGTCACGCGCCGAGAGTACCTGGGGCGGCACAGCACGCGGGGTCGTCGACGAGCGGCCCCGTGCTGGCAGCATGAGCGCCGTGACCACCACCCCTCGTCCGCGCGCGCTGGTGTTCGACGTGATGGGCACGGTGGTCGACGAGGTCGGTGGGGTCCGGCGCGATACCCTGGCGGTCCTCACCCGGCGGGGCGACCCGGAGCAGGCCGCCCTGGACGTCGCCGAGGCCACGGGCGACCGGCTCGATGCGCTGCTGGCCGACGTGAACGCCGGCCGACTCCCGTGGGCCCCGCACCGCGAGCTGCGCCGGCTGGCCGTCCAGGCTGCGGTCGTCGCCGCCGGCCTCGCGCCGCTGACCCCCGCCGACGAGGACGAGCTCTCGGGCGTGGTGCACCGCTTCGACCCCTGGCCTGACTCGACCACGGGGCTCGCCCGGCTGCGGGAGGAGCTCCTGGTCGTCGCCCTCAGCAACGCCGACCCCGCGGAGGTCGCCGGCTTCTCGCTGCGCGGCGGCCTCGCCTGGCACCTCGCCCTGTCGACCCGGCCGGCGCGCGCGTTCAAGCCCGACCCGCGGGCGTACGCCGTCGCCGTCGACGCGCTGGAGCTGGAACCGGACCAGATCATGAAGGTCGCGGCCCACGTGGACGACCTCCGGGCTGCGGCCCGCTCAGGGCTGCGGACCTGCTACGTCCGGCGCCCGGACGAGGAGCCGCCGGGCGACGGTGAGTTCGACCTCGTCGTGGGCGACCTGCACGAGCTCGCCGACGTGCTCGCGGGGCGTCCGGCGTGAGCACGCCGGGTCGCGTCCCCCGGCCCCGGCCACGAGCGGGCCTCGCCGTGCAGCTCGGTCAGACCGTGCTGGTCCTCGGGGTCCTCGTGCTCCTCGCCGGCCTCTTCCTGCAGGGTGGCCCGTACGCGGTCGCGATCGGTGCGGTCCTGGCCGTGGCCGGCGGGGTCGTCTTCGTCGTCGGGCTCCGGCGCAACGGCCGGCGGCCGCGCGACTGACCGGAGGCTGAGCGCGGAGGAGGGGCTCAGCGCGGTGCAGGCTCCGGCACCGGCGTCTCCCACCGCGTACGGCGCTCGTCCTCGGTCTGCTCCCACCACGGGGTGCCGCGCTCACCGAGCGCGACCTTGGTCGCCTGCACGCCGTCGCGCGACGTGCGCTCGGAGTCCGTGCCCTTCGTCCGCCTGACCTCGCGGCGCCAGGCCATCAGGACCGACTGGAGCTCGTGGCGGCGTTCGTCGGGGATCAGCGGGTCGGTCGCACGCCACCGGCGCCCGTCGATCACCAGGAACCGGCCGTCCTCGGTCCGCTCCACGTCCTTCGCGCTCGGCATCAGGTGCAGCCCCTCAGGTGATCGAGCGCGTCCCGTGCAGACGCCGCGCCGCCTCGGCGATCGAGCCCGAGAGCGACGGGTAGACGGTGAACGACGCGGACAGCTGGTCCACGGTCAGCCGCTGCGAGATGGCCAGCGCGATCGGGTAGATCAGCTCGCTCGCCCGGGGTGCGACGACCACGCCCCCGATGACGATGCCGGTCACGCTGCGGCAGAAGAGCTTGACGAAGCCGTCGCGGCTGCCCTGCATCTTGGCCCGCGGGTTGCCGCTGAGCCGCAGCACCACCTCGCGGGCGGGGACCAGGTGGTCGTCGACCTGCTGCTGGCTGACGCCGACCGTCGCGATCTCGGGGGTGGTGAAGACGTTCGAGGAGACGGTGAGCAGGTCGAGCGGGGCGACCGCGTCGCCGAGCGCGTGGTACATCGCGATCCGGCCCTGCATCGCGGCGACCGACGCCAGCGGCAGCACCCCCGTGCAGTCCCCCGCCGCGTAGACGCCGCGGGCCTTGGTCCGCGAGACCCGGTCGACGACGATCGAGCCGTAGCGGTCGGTCTCGACGCGGGTCGTCTCGAGGCCCAGGTCCTCGGTGTTGGGGATCGAGCCGACGGCGAGCAGGCAGTGCGAGCCGCGCACCCGACGGCCGTCGGTCAGGGTCACGACCACGCCGTCCCCCTCGCGGACGACGCTCGCCGCCCGGGAGCGTGACATCACGTCGACGCCCCGGCGCGCGAACACGTCCTCGAGCACCTGGGCCGCGTCCGCGTCCTCGCCGGGCAGCACCCGGTCGCGCGACGAGACGAGCACGACCTCGCAGCCGAGCGCGTCGTACGCGCTGGCGAACTCTGCCCCCGTCACCCCGGAACCGACCACGATGAGCCGTTCGGGCAGCTCCTCGAGCGCGTACAGGTGGCGCCAGCTGAGGATCCGCTCGCCGTCGAGCGGCGCCGTCGACAGCTCGCGGGGCCGCGAGCCGGTCGCGATCAGCACGATGTCGGCGTCGTACGCCTCCTGCGTCCCGTCGGGGAGCGTCGCGACGACCTGCTCGGGCCCGTCGAGCCGGCCGCGCCCGGCGACCAGGGTGACGTGCTCGCCGACCAGACGTTCGGCGATGTCCGTCGACTGCTTGGTGGCCAGGCCGAGCACGCGGGCGTTCACGGCGGCGAGGTCGACGGTGACCCCGCGGTCGGGGTCGCCGGGGTCGCCGTCGACGCCGGAGACGCCCGGGGCGTCGGCCTGGAGGCGGACGCCGAGCTCGGCGGACTCGCGGACCTCGGTCATCACCTCGGCCGTGGCGATCAGGGTCTTGGACGGCACGGTGCCGGTGAGCACCGCGGACCCGCCGAGACCCTGGTCCTCGATGAGCGTGACGGCACCGCCGAGCTGGCTGGCGACCAGCGCCGCCTCGTACCCACCCGGTCCACCGCCGATGATCACCACCCGGTCCATCCCCCCATCGTCTCAGGGTCGTGGGAACGTCCGTCCCGGTGGCCCACGAGCCGACGGTCGGGCGGGCGAGGTTCCGATAGCCTCCGTGCGTGCTGTACGCCGCCTACGGGAGCAACCTCGACCCCGCGCAGATGTCCGCGCGCTGCCCCCACAGCCCCCTGCGCTGGACCGGGTGGGTCCCCGGCTGGCGGCTGACGTTCGGCGGTGACGGCTTCGACGGCGCGCTGCCGACGCTCGTCGAGGCCGCCGAGGACGAGCAGGCGGACGCCCACGTCTACGTCGCCGTGTACGACGTCACCTCCGCCGACGAGTCGACCCTGGACGAGTGGGAGAGCGCCGACGCCCAGGGCCTCTACTCCAAGGTCCGCGTCCGCGTGGAGACCCTCGACGGGATCAAGACCGCGTGGGTCTACGTGCTCGACGACTTCGAGGGCGGGATGCCGAGCGCCCGCACCCTCGGCATCCTCGCCGACGCCGCCCAGTCGGCGGGAGCGCCGGAGGACTACCTCAGCGAGCTGCGCGGAAGGCCCTGCCGCAGCGGCTGGTGACGTCGACCCCGAAGGACGACGCCCACCCGTCCCGGGCCCTTCGAGGGGCTCGGGGAACGTTCGGGCCTCGGCGCTAACGTCGGGTCCGTGAACACCTGGACGCGTACCCCGCAGGAACCCGTCGGCTCCGGCTTCGGCGCCAAGAGCACGGCCGCGGAGGTGGCGCACGGCATCGACCTGGGCGGCCGGCTCGCCGTGGTCACCGGCGGCTACTCCGGCATCGGGCTGGAGACCACCCGCGCGCTCGTCGACGCCGGCGCCGAGGTGCTCGTCCCGGCGCGTCGCCCGGAGACGGCGCGCGAGGCCCTCGACGGCATCCCGCGCACCAGCGTGGGCACGCTCGACCTCGGGGACCTGGACAGCGTGGCGGCGTTCGCCGACGGGGTCCTGGCCTCGGGTCGGAGCATCGACCTCATGATCGACAACGCCGGCATCATGGCGACGCCGGAGACCCGCGTCGGCCCCGGCTGGGAGGCGCAGCTCGCGACGAACCACCTCGGCCACTTCGCGCTCGTCAACCGGCTGTGGCCGCTGATCGCCGCCGGGGCCGGCCGCGTCGTCTCCGTGTCGTCGGCCGGGCACCGGCGCAGCCCGATCCGGTGGGACGACCCCATGTTCACCCGCGGCGACTACGACAAGTGGGAGGCGTACGGGCAGGCGAAGACCGCGAACGTGCTGTTCGCCGTCCGCCTCGACGAGCTCGCCGCCGACAGCGGCGTACGGGCGTTCGCCCTGCACCCCGGCGGCATCCTCACCCCCCTGCAGCGGCACCTGTCGCGCGAGGAGCAGGCGGGTCTGGGGTGGATCGACTCGAACGGCAACCCGCTGGTCGACTTCAAGACCCCCGAGCAGGGCGCCGCGACCACCGTCTGGGCCGCGACCAGCCCGAAGCTGGACGGCCTCGGCGGCGTCTTCCTCGAGGACTGCGACGTCGCCCGCGTCTCGACCGGCGACGAACCGGGCGTGCGGCCGTACGCGGTCGACCCCGAGCAGGCCACCTGGCTCTGGAACCTCTCCGCCGAGCTCACCGGCGTGAACGCCTTCTGACCTCCCCCAACCCCCCAGCTCCCGGCGCCCCCGAGCGCCCCCGGCCCCAGGCCCGGTGAGAAAACGCTGACTCCGTCCGTGGATCTCGCGGTGATCGACGTCGGGAGTCAGCGGTTTCTTCGCCGAGGGCGGGTCCGGGCCGGGAGCGGGGTGAGGGGGGTCGCGGGCCCCTTCCCCTAGGGTCGGAGCATGCCTTCGCCCACTGGACCTGACCCGTACGAGCTCGCGAAGCAGGCCGCGCAGGCGATCCGGGAACGCTTCGGGATCGACGGGATCGACGTCTCGTTCACGCTCGGCTCGGGCTGGGCCGCCGCGTCCGAGGACCTCGGCGAGGAGATCGGCAGCTGCCCGCTCGGTGAGCTGCCCGGGTTCACCGCACCGGTGGTCGTCGGGCACGGCGGGCTGCTGCGCGTCGTCCGGACCGCCAACGGCAAGACCGCCGCCGTGCTCACGGGACGCACCCACTACTACGAGGGCCGCGGCGTCGCGCCGGTCGTGCACGGGGTGCGGACCATGATCAGCACCGGGGCGAGCACCGTCGTCCTGACGAACGGGTGCGGTGGGCTCAGGCTCGACCGACCCGCGGGCACCGTCGTCCTGATGCGCGACCACATCAACCTCACCGGCGCCAACCCGCTGGTCGGCGCCCGGTTCATCGACATGACGGAGGCCTACTCCCGGCGGCTGCGCGACCTGGCCCGCACCGTCGACCCCGACCTCGGCGAGGGCGTCTACGCCCAGTTCCACGGGCCGTCCTTCGAGACCCCGTCCGAGGTGCTGATGGCCGGCGTGCTTGGCGCCGACCTGGTCGGCATGTCGACCGGCCTCGAGACGATCGCGGCCCGCGAGCTCGGCGCCGAGGTGCTCGGGCTGAGCCTGGTCACCAACCTGGCCGCCGGCATCTCGCCCACGCCGCTGCACCACGAGGAGGTGCTCGAGGCCGGGAATGCCGCCGCGCCCCGGCTCCGTAGCCTGCTCGCCGGCCTCGCCGCGGCGCTCTAGGAGTCGTCCGGTGGTGCTTCCGTCCCCTCTCCGCCACGTCGTCACCGCCTGGTCCGACCAGGACCCCGACCCGCAGACGCGCGGCGAGACCGCGCGGCTGGTGCAGGCGGCGGAGACCGGCGACGGGGCGGCGCTCGCGGAGCTGACGGACGCGTTCGGTGCCCGGCTGGCCTTCGGCACGGCCGGCCTGCGCGGTCGCCTCGGTCCCGGTCCGAACCGGATGAACCGCGTCGTGGTCACCCAGGCCGCCGCAGGGCTGGCCGCCTACCTGCGCGACGCCGTCGCCCTGCGTCAGTCGTCCGGCACCCAGGTCCTCGTCGGCTACGACGCCCGGCACGGCTCGGAACGGTTCGCGCGCGACACCGCCGAGGTGCTGGCCGCGGCGGGCTTCGAGGCGCTGGTCACCGAAGGACCGGTACCGACGCCCGTCGTGGCCTTCGGCATCCGGCACATGGGCTGCCTCGCCGGGGTGGTCGTCACCGCGTCGCACAACCCGGCACGGGACAACGGCTACAAGGTCTACCTCGCCGACGGCTCCCAGATCGTGCCGCCGGCCGACGCCGAGATCGCCGCCCGGATCGACGCGGTCGCCCGGCACCCGCTCGCCGACGTCCCGCGCAGCGACGCGTACGCCCGGATCGGCGCCGAGCTGCTCGACGCGTACGCGGCCCGCGCCGCCTCGCTGGCCGGAGCCTCGGGACCGCGTGAGCTGCGCTGGGCGTACACCCCCATGCACGGGGTCGGCGGCCGGCTGGTGCTGGACGTCGTGGCCCGCGCCGGCTTCCCCGCCCCGGCCGTGGTCGCGGCCCAGGCCGAGCCGGACCCGGAGTTCCCGACCGTCGCGTTCCCCAACCCGGAGGAGCCCGGCGCGATCGACCTCGCCCTCGCCCTCGGGGAGGAGGTCGACGCCGACGTGGTCGTGGCCAACGACCCCGACGCCGACCGGTGCGCGGTGGCCGCGCGGTTCGGAGACGGCTGGCGGATGCTGACCGGCGACGAGCTGGGCGTGCTGCTCGGCGAGGACGCGCTGCGGCGCGGGACCCGGGGCACGTACGCCTGCTCGGTCGTCTCCAGCACGCAGCTCGCGAGCGTCGCGGCGGCGTACGGGCAGCCGAGCGCGACGACGCTGACCGGCTTCAAGTGGATCGGCCGGGTGCCCGGGCTGGCGTTCGGCTACGAGGAGGCGATCGGCTACTGCATCGACCCCGAGGCCGTGCACGACAAGGACGGGATCACCGCGCTGGTCCGGGTGCTCGCGCTGACGGCCGGGCTGAGGGCCGAGGGGCTGTCGGTCGCCGACCGGCTGGACGCGATCGCGGCGACGCACGGCGTCGTGCGCACCGGGCAACGGTCGGTCCGGGTCGACGACCTCGGCGAGATCACGCAGGCGATGGCGCGACTCCGGGCGGACCCGCCCGCCACGCTCGCCGACGAGCCGGTCGTGGTGACCGACCTCGCCCACGGGCTCGGCGACCTGCCGCCGACCGACGCCGTGCAGCTCGAGGGGCCGACCGTCCGGGTGGTCGTCCGCCCCTCGGGCACCGAGCCCAAGCTCAAGGCCTACCTCGAGGCGCGGGTCCCGCTCGACCAGACGAGCGGCCTCGCCGACGACCGCAGGCGGGCCGACGAGACGCTGGCCCGCCTGCGGCAGGAGATCGGGAGAGCACTCGGCCTGGGCTGAGCACGTCCTTCGCGCTGGCGGTCAGCCGCCGATCGGGGTCGGGCTCGTCGGCAGCGGCGGCACCGGCAGCGAGCCGCGGATCTGGTTCTGCGCCTGGCACCGGCTGGTGCAGCTCGTCGCACCGGCCGAGAGCTCGATCGCGTCCTCGCCGAGGACCCCATTCAGGCGCCCGCCGGGCGCCACGACCCACGTCGTGGTGGTGCGGTCCTGGCTCGTCTTCGTCGCCACCTGCGGGCTGTCCTTGCCGAGCAGCATCTGGTGCGCACCGCTGCCCGAGGTCACCGGGTCGAGCCCGTCCCCGAAGTTGATCTTGTTCGTGTACGGGTTGACGAAGTAGAAGAGGTCCGGGCCGAGGACGTGGGTCAGGGTGACCGGACCGGCGAACTCGGGCTCCATCTGGAAGATGCCGCCGGTCGCACCGTCCTTCGCCTGGATCTTGAGCTTGCCGGCCGAGGTCGTCAGGATCGCGGTCAGGGTGTCGTCCCTGACCTCGAGCTGCGACAGCCGGGCACCGGCACGCTGGGCGCTGGTGAGCGTCGGGACCTTGGCGGCGAAGACGACGGTCGGCCTGGTGACCATCCGGTCCGCGGTGGGCGCGCCGGTCAGCGTGTAGTCGTAGACGCCGAAGGTCGAGACGTCCAGGTCGAAGCTCACGTTGACGCCGCGGACGGCGATCCGACCCGACGCGGCCACGTCCTTGAGCTTGACGTCCTTGCCCGCGGCGGGGTTGTAGGTGGTGCCGTCGACCGTGACGGCGAAGTCGCCGGTCGGGTCGGCCTTGGCGGACGCGGTCGGTGCGGCGAGCACGCTCGCGGCGACGGTGGCGAGCACGGCGGTCGCGACGAGGGACCCGCGCAGAGCGGGGAGGGGACGGGCGAGGGGCACGGGAGGCTCCTGGGTTCGGGGGGCTGGCGGCGAGGTCTCGCCGGCACCGCCATCCTCGAGACGTCGAGGTCGTAGCCGCCAGTGGACGATCGGGCTACGACCTGCGGACGTCAGGAGCCGGAGCCACCGTTCCCCCCGTGCTTGCCCCCGTCGTCCTTGCCCCCGTGGTCCCTGCCCCCGTCGTCCTTGCCGCCGCCGTCCTTGACCCCGTGGTCCTCTGCGCCGTCTACCTTGCCGGCGCCGTCCTTGCCGCCGCCCTTGCCGCCACCGCCGGACCCGCCGTCGTCGGAACCGCCGCCACCCAGCGAACCGTGGTCGTTCGAGTCGTGGTGCCCCGACCCGCTGCCCGACGAACCGCTGCCCGACGAACCGCCGTGCCGGCCCTCCGACGAGGACGTCGAACGCCCGGACGTGTCGTCGGAGCCCGAGCGTCGCGACGGGCCGTGGCCCGACGCCGTCGTCCGGCCCGGGTGGTCACCGGCACGCGTCGGTGCGGGGCGGGGCCGAGACGTACGGGCGGACGCACGGGCGGGTGCCGGGGAGACGCGGTCGGAGGTGGGGGCCGGGGAGGGGTGGGACGACGGCGTGGACGCTCTGGCCACCCTCGCCCCGTCGGCGGGCAGCCGGTCGGGCAGCCAGAGCGGCACGGCGGCTCCGGCGGGCGGCGGTGCGATGACGTCCCAGGCGTGCACCGCGTACCCGAGGGCGAAGACGGCGGCGACCGCGGCGAGGACGAGGCCCGCACCACGCAGGAGGCCGGGTCCGGTGCGTCCGCTCCCCCGGGTCGCGGGCGAGCCCGCCGACCACACGACGGTCCGCCCGCGCACGTCCGGCTCGGGGTCGACGGGTGGGGTGGACCTGCTCATGGCTTCAGCGTCCTCGGCTGCACCGCTGCTGTCTCCTGGACGAAGGTCGTAGCACCTGCCGTCCGGCGGCGTCAGGACCCGGCGTCCAGGTCCCGCCGCTGGTGCCACAGGGCGGCCTGCGTGCGGTCGGCGACGCCCAGGCGGGCGAAGACGTTCGTGAGGTGCGCCTTGACCGTGCGCTCGGTGATGCCGAGCCGGCGCCCGATCGTCTTGTTGGGCAGGCCCTCGGCGACCATGGCGAGCACCTCCTCCTCGCGTTCGCTCAACGGCGAGGTCGCCCGGGTCGACGCCGGCGCGGGCGCCGTCCGCCGGCTGGTCAGCAGCGTCCGGGCGGCCTTCGGGTCCAGCGGTGACCCGCCGGCGACGACCTCGCGGATGCCGGCCATGATCACCTCGGGCTCGCTGTGCTTGAGCAGGTAGCCCTCGGCCCCGGCCTCGAGCGCGTCGAGGATCCAGCGCTGCTCGGCCAGCGAGGTCAGCACGAGCACGTGCGCCTCCGGGTGGACGGCCAGCACGGCCGACGTGGCGCGCACACCGTCGGTCCCGGGCATCGACAGGTCCATGAGCACGACGTCGGGACGCAGCTCGCGGGCGAGCCGGACGGCCTCGTCGGCGTCGGCCGCCTCCCCCACGACGAGGAGGTCGCTGGTGGTCGAGAGCAGCGCCCGCAGCCCGCCGCGCACGACGGCGTGGTCGTCGACCAGGAGCACGGAGACGGTGCCGGGCTCGTTCATGCGACCGGCACCACGATCTCGACCCGCGTCCCCTGGCCGGGGGCGGACCGGACGGACAGCGTGCCGCCCGAGTCGTCGATCAGGTCGCCCAGCGACCGCAGCCCGATGTGGCCCTCGGCGAAGCGCCGGTCGAGGTCCGCGGCGTCGAAGCCGCGGCCGTCGTCGTCCACGACGAGGCTCGCGACCCCGTCGCGCCGACCGGCCTGCAGGGCGACGTGGCGGGCGTCGCTGTGCGCGACGACGTTGCGCAGCACCTCCTGCCCGCTGCGGAAGAGCACCGACGACACGTCCAGCGGCAGGTCGGCCGCGTCCTCGACGTCGAGGTCCACGCGGAGCCCTGCGCGCTCCAGCCCCGCCGCGAGATCGGTCAGCGCGGCGGGCAGGCCCTCCTCGGCGAGGTCCGGCGGGTAGATCTCGACCAGCAGGGTGCGCAGGTCCGCGACGCTGGCCCGCAGCTGGGTGGCCGCGCGACCGACGAGCTCGCGGTGCCCGTCCGGGTGGTCGGGACCGAGGCGCGCCGCGTCGAGCGTGTACGTGAGGCCGGTCAGGTCCTGCACCACGCCGTCGTGCAGGTCCCCGGCGATGCGACGACGCTCGACCTGGGAGGCGTCGACCGCCCGCTGGAGCAGGCGCTGCCGCTCGCGCTGCTGACGCTGGAGCCGACGGGCGAGCGACCAGGCGAAGGGGATCTGCACGAGCTGGAGCGCGAGCAGCCCGGCCAGCGTGGGCGGCGCGTACTTGCGCCACTGCGCCTCGGCGGCGGTGACCACGGCGTCGTAGCGGAAGTAGGCCTCGAAGAGCAGCGGCTCGCCGCTGGCCGAGGTGAGTCCGACGTACACCTCGAGCAGCTGGCCGAACGGGCGCTCGTAGACGTTCTCGGGTGCCGAGAGGTCGCTGATCTCGGAGTCGACGTGCCCCTCCTCGAGCGCCTCCACCTCGTCCTCCTGCAGCGGGAACGTCTGCCCGATCAGGCGCGGCTCGTCGGAGTAGAGGATGCGCCCGTCGGCGCGCCAGAGCTTGACCCGCACCAGCGAACCCTGCAGCACGTAGCGGTGCAGGTCCGCGTCGAGCGTGCGCAGGGCAGCCGGGTCGCCGGCGAGCACCGGGTCGGTCAGGCGGGGCTCGGCGATGCCGCGCCCGGCGACGTACGCCACCTGGCGGGCCGAGTCGACCGCCTGGTCGGTCCCCGCCTGCCGGGCGAGCACGGCCAGCACGGTCCCGAGCAGCGCCATCACCACGAGCCCGGCGAGGCTGAAGCGCAGGACGAGGCCGGCCACGGACACGGGCGCCTGCGGGTCGGCGCGCCGCCGCCGTCGTGGATCGACCATGATCAGCGAGCGTAAGCCCGCAGACGTCCGAGCGCCGCCGGACGATCGGACTAGCCCGAAGGTCCGATGGCGGGCTGCACCGTGCCGGGCCGAGCGTGGACGCCGTGAGCACCTCCTCCCTCGTCCGCCTCGTGGCGGAGCCGGCCCGGACGCACCGGGCCGCGCTGACCGCCTCGTGCGGGCTGTCGGTGCTGCGGGTGGGGGCCGAGCTCGCCCGGCCGTGGCCGCTGGCCCTCGCGATCGACTGGGCCCTCCCCGCGGACGGACCGGCCGACCTCCCCGAGGCCCTGGCGGGCGTCGCCCCGGTGGCGCTGATCGTCGGTGCCGGGGCCGCCACCGTGCTGACCAGCGCCCTGGTCAGCCTGCTGGACCTCGGCGCCACCCGGGCCGCCGAGCGGAGCGCCGAGCGGCTCGGGGCCGACCTGCGCCACGGGGTCTTCAGCCACGGCCTGCGGCTCTCGCTCCGCTGGCACCAGGCGACCCGCAGCGCCGAGCTCGTCTCGCGGCTGACCTCCGACGTCGGCCGGGTCCTCGACGCCGTGACGGCCACGACTCTCACCCTCGTGCCGGACGTCCTGATGCTGGCCGGCGTCACCGTCGTCCTGGTCCTGCTCGACCCGTGGCTCGCCCTGCTCGGCCTGCTCGTCGTGCCGCTGCTGGCGGGGCTCTCGCTGCACCAGCGGCGCCGCGTCCGGGCCACCCAGGTCGCCGCCCGGTCGGCCGCCGGACGCCTGAGCACGACCGCGGCCGACCTCCTGCGCAACGTCGCCGCCGTGCAGGCCTTCGGTCGGGTCGACCGGGCCGTGGCCGACTTCGGCGCTCCCAACGCCGACCTCCTCCGGACGAGCATCGCCGCGGTCGACGTCGAGACCCGCTGGACCCCGTACGCCGACCTGGTGCTCGCGCTCGGGGCCGGGGCGGTGCTGGTGGCGGGGGGTCTGCAGGTGCAGGCCGGCGGGCTCACCACCGGCGGGCTGCTCGTGGTGCTCGGCTACCTGCGCGACCTCTACTCCCCCGTCCGTGCCCTCACCCGGCTGTCGGGGGTCTGGGCCCGGGCCGGCGCGAGCGCGGACCGGATCAGCGAGGTCCTGCAGGCCGAACCCGAGGGCCCCGACGCACCGGACGCCTATCCGGCGCCGCCGCTGCTCGGCCCGCTGGAGCTGCGCGGCGTGAGCTTCGGCTACGAGCCCGGCCGGCCGGTGCTGGCCGACCTCGACCTCACGGTCGAGCGCGGCGAGACCGTCTGCCTCTTTGGCCCGAGCGGCGTCGGCAAGAGCACGCTGCTCCTGCTGCTCCTCCGGCTCTGGGACGCCGACACGGGGTCGATCCGCATCGACGGGACCGACCTGCGTGCCTGGACGCGGCAGAGCGTCCGCGAGCAGATCGCCTACGTCCCGCAGGACCCGTGGCTGCTCGACGCGACCCTCGCGCAGAACGTCGCCTTCGGCTCGCGCTCCGCCACCCGGGCGCAGGTCCTCGAGGCGTGCGCGCGGACCCACGTCGACGAGTTCGTCGACCGGCTGCCGCTGGCCTACGACACCCCGCTCGGCGAGGGGGGCCAGCGGCTCTCCGGCGGCCAGCGCCGCCGCGTGGCCCTCGCCCGGGCGGCGGTCTCGCCCGCCCGGCTGGTGCTGCTCGACGAGCCGACGGCCTCCCTCGACGCCCGCTCCGCCGCGTACGTGACCGAGGCGGTCCGGGCGACCACCGCGTCGCGCACGACCCTCCTGGTGACCCACGACCCGGCGCTCGCGCAGCTCGCGGACCGCGTCGTGCACCTCACCCCGGTCTCGGCCGCACCATCCGGTGCCGCCGTCCGCCACGACACCTGGGAGGAGGTGAGAAACCATGATCATCATCCGGATCAAGGGCCTGGTGGCCGACCGCAAGCACGGCCGCTCGCGCAGCCGCAGCCGGTCCCGCAGCCGTAGCCGTTCGCGCTACTGACGGGCGTGACGGGCCGTCCCCCGCCGGGACGGCCCGTCCACACGCGACAGCTCCCAGCCGACGACGGAGGAACCATGGAGCTCGACCCCGACGGCGACCCGGTCTGGTCGACCCGCGAGGGTGCGCCCCTCGTGCCCGACGTGCAGGCCTGGCAGCGACTGGGGGTCGGCGGCCGCTGCGAGGCCTGGCTCGGCTGGTGCCACCTGCTCTGGGCTCCGGTGGTGGTGAAGCTCCCCCGCCCGCACCAGGTCGACCACCCGCGCGCCCGGGCGTCGCTCGCCCGGGAGGTGGCGGCCCTCGACGGCGTCCTGCACCCGCACCTGCCGCGGCTCTACCGTGCCGACCTCGACGCCGACGTGCCGTACGTCGTCGAGGAGCACGTGGACGGTCCCGACCTCGACGACCTGCTGGACCGGCGCCGCGTCCGGCCGCGCTCCGCGGCCCTGCTCGGGACCCAGCTGCTGAGCGCCCTGCTCCCCCTGCACGCCCGCGGGACCGCGCACCTGGACGTGACCCCCGCGAACGTGGTCGTCCGGGACGGCCGCGCCGTCCTGGTCGACCTCGGCAGCGCCCGTCCGATCGGCAGCCGGCAGCCGGCCGGGCACCCGGTCGGCACGCCCGGCTACGCCAGCCCCGAGATGGAGGCCTGCGCACCGATCAGCGCAGGGATGGACGTGTTCGGTGTCGGCGCCGTGCTGCGGGACGCGTACCGACGTCGGTGGCCGGGGCCGGGATCGTCTGCCCTGGCCGCCGCGGTCGACCGCCTGACCGCGCCGGAACCGGCGGACCGGCCGTCGGTCGGCGAGGCGCTGGAGCTCCTCGCCGGCTGTCTCCCGGCGGGTCGACCGCCGTGGCCGCGCTGGACGGTCAGCGCGAGCGCGACGCCGGGCCGCTCGGCTCCAGCTCCCGGGCGTCGTCTGCTGCCGCGCTGACGACCTGTGCCGTACGCCGGAACGGTGCGGCGAGCGTCGGCAGCACGCTCCGCCGGTTCACCACGAGGGCGACGGCCGCGAGCACCAGGTAGACGCCGGTCAGGACCAGCCGGCCGCCCGTCCCGGGCACGCCGAACTGCACGGCGAACAGCGCCAGCAACGTCCACGCCGCCCAGCGGGGGAAGCGCAGGGTGACGAGGACGGCGATCCCCATCAGGGTCTGCGCGATGGTCAGCGCGAACTCCTCGACCTGACGTGCGTCGAGCACCAGGCTGGCGGAGCCGCCGCCGAAGAGGTACGCGACCGGGAGGCTCCCCACCAGCAGGGTCCACTGGTTGACCTTGGCCGAGACGAGCAGGCCCAGCGCGGCTGCGCCCTTCCCGCGGAGCGCGAAGATCATCGCGATGATCAGCTCGGGCGCCTCCGAGGACAGCGGGGCCAGCCACTGCACCAGCAGGAACTGGTCGATGCCCAGCGTCTCCCCCGTGCGGACGAGGGCGTCGGCGAACGGCTCGGCGGAGGCGAGGATGACGAGCGCGGCCACGACGAACATGCTGACGACGGTGACCCGCCGGGCGCGCGTCGGGAGGGCACCGATCCGCGCCGCGGGCCCCACCAGGTCGTGCTCGTCGTCGGACTCCGAGCGCGCCATCCGGACCAGGTAGAAGACGAAGACGCCGAGCAGCACCAGCCCCAGCACCAGGTGGATCTCGCCCGTCGCGGGCACGACCAGGGCGAGCAGCGAGGCGAGCGCCAGGAAGCCGATCTCGATGCGGTACGACGGGTCGAGGACGAGCTCGCGGACGGGGCGTCCCGTACGGCGGCGGGCGACGAGCAGGGCCATCAGGACGACGAGCGACCAGCCGAGGCCGAGGAGCAGGCGGTTGGACCCGGTCATGTTGGCGGCCGCGAACTGCACGTACTCCGGGCGGGAGCCGGCGGTGTAGGCGAAGTAGAGGTCGACGGCGTACTCGGGCAGCACGGCGATGACGGCCAGCACCGCGATGGCGAGGCCCCCCGCGATGTCGACCTCGGCGGCCTCGGCCGCCCAGGCCAGCACGAACGACGACGACACCACGGCCACGCCGAACACCAGCAGCGCGAGCCACGAGGTCAGCTCGGTCCCGGTCACCCGGACGGCGACCGCAGGGACGGTCAGCAGCAGGCACAGCAGGACGGGTCGAAGCGCTCGCATGCCCAACCACTCTGCCACGTTTCGTTGTCTGCGCAAGTGTCGAACTCAACTCCTGTCGACCAGGAGCAGCGGGCCCGGCGAGCCGGGGCGGGCACAATGCGAGGGTGACGACCGAGCCGACCGGGGAGCAGCTCGACGTCGCTGCCCGGACGTTCGCGCTGCTCGCCACCCCGGTCCGGCTGCACCTGGTCGCGCTGGCCGCGGCGGGCGAGCACGACGTGGGCACCCTGTCGCAGAAGGCCGGGGTCAGCATCGCGACGGCCAGCCAGCACCTGGCCAAGCTCCGGCTGGCGGGGCTGGTCAGCGCCCACCGCGACGGCCGGCGCCAGATCTACACCGTGGACGACCCGCACGTCCTGACGCTGGTGCACCAGATCTTCGACCACATCGCCCCGGACGGTTCGCTGGCCCCGGACCCGGAGTTCCCGCTGGCCGACCCACGCGCCCGCACGGCCCCTGCGGCGTCCGAGGACGCGCGGACGGGCTGAGCCGGGGCAGGTACTACGACCAAGGTCCAGTTCCGCCCGACGTCCCGCCCGCCTACGTTGGCTGGAACCGGCCTCCCGGTCCGGCCCCCAGCGCGGGGGGAGCACCACGCTCACGGACGGCTCCTGGAAGGACCTCTCATGACCACCTCCACCCGCACCACCCCGACCGACGCCTCGGCGGCCTCGCGCCCCCTGCTGACCGGGCTCAAGGTCACCGCGGGCCTCGCGGTCCTCGTCGTCCTGTGGCAGTTCGTCACCGCCGGTCAGCTGTTCGGCCAGGGCGGCGGACCGGAGGAGGCGCACGCGGCGGGGGCGATCGTGCTGCACGTCGTCAGCGGCCTCGCCGCCATCGCTGCCGTGCTGCTCTGGCGCCGCGCCGCCGTCCCGACGTGGACCGCCGCACTGGCGGTGGTCGTCTTCGGCTTCGGGTTCCTGCAGGCCGCGCTGGGCGGGTTCCAGACCCTCTACGTGCACGTCCCCGGCGCGATGATCCTCACCGCCGGCACCGTCTGGCTGGCCGTCGCGGTGCTCCGCAGGCGCGCCTAGACCCACAGGAGAAGTCAGTGGCCTAAGCCCGACTTCTCGGTCGATTTTCTCGCACTCCTCCGGTCTGGCACGATATCCTCCTGCCGTACGCGACTGAAGGAGCAGAGATGGCCGAACAGACCCGACTGACGCCCGCCGAGGTGCACGAGGTGCTCGCGACGCACCTGCTCACCGACCCGTCGGCCCTCGTCGTCGACCTCGAGCGCAGCAGGGGCTCGCGCATCGTCGACGCGCGGACGGGTCGGCGCTACCTCGACCTCTACACGTTCTTCGCCTCGTCGCCGCTGGGCTTCAACCACCCCGGCCTGGCCGACGACCCCAGCTTCGTGGCCGAGCTCGGGCAGGTCGCTCTGCACAAGCCGGCCAACCCGGACGTCTACAGCACCGCGTACGCCGACTTCGTGGCGACCTTCGCGCGGGTGCTGGGCGACCCCGCCCTGCCGCACCTGTTCTTCGTCGAGGGCGGGGCGCTCGCCGTCGAGAACGCGCTCAAGGTCGCGTTCGACTGGAAGAGCCGGTGGAACGAGCAGCACGGGATCGACCGCGACCTCGGCACCAGGATCATGCACCTGAGCCGCGCGTTCCACGGACGCAGCGGCTACACGCTGTCGCTGACGAACACCGAGCCGAACAAGACCGACCGGTTCCCGAAGTTCGACTGGCCGCGCATCGACGTCCCCGCGATCCGCTTCCCCCTCGCCGACCACCTCGACGAGCTCGAGGCCGCCGAGGCCCGCGCGCTGGAGCAGGCCGAACGGGCGTTCCGGGCGCACCCGCACGACATCGCCGCGTTCATCGCCGAGCCGATCCAGGGCGAGGGCGGCGACAACCACCTGCGCGGCGAGTTCTTCGCCAAGATCAAGCAGCTCGCCCATGATCACGACGCACTGATGATCTTCGACGAGGTGCAGACCGGCGTCGGCACGACCGGGACCGCGTGGGCGTACCAGCAGCTCGGCGTCACCCCCGACGTCGTCGCGTTCGCCAAGAAGGCGCAGGTCGGTGGCGTCATGGCCGGCGGTCGCGTGGACGAGGTCGAGCAGAACGTGTTCACCGTCCAGGGCCGGATCAACTCCACCTGGGGCGGTGGGCTGGTCGACATGGTCCGGTCGCGCCGGATGCTGGAGATCATCGAGTCCGAGGGCCTGTTCGACCACGCGCGGACCATGGGCGAGCACCTGCTCGCCGGGCTGCAGCGCGTCGAGGCCGGCTCGGCGCACGTCGACAACGCGCGCGGTCGTGGCCTGTTCGCGGCCGTCGACCTGACCGACCGCACCACACGCGACGCGGTCCTGGTGGACCTCCTCGAGCACGAGCAGGTCCTGGCCCTGGCCTGCGGCGAGCGCTCGATGCGGTTCCGCCCGGCCCTGGTCGTCACGCCTGAGGAGCTCGACGAGGCCGTCGCCGCCCTCGAGCGTTCGGTGGGGCGCGTGACCAGCGCCTGATCGCCACAGCGATGAGAGGTCGTGCACCGTGGTCGGTGCACGATCCTCGTCGATGCTGCGGCCGATGAGTCGTCGAGGACCCCAAGGTCGTAGGGACATGACCCACGGAACCATCGACCCGCGCTACGGCGACGCGACGGCCACCGCGCCGCCCTGGTCTCACGTCGACGGACTGCTCGCTGAGGCGCAGCTCTACTGGATCGTCACCGTCCGCGTGGACGGTCGCCCGCACGCCGTCCCGCTCGTCGGGGTGTGGCACGAGGGCGCGTTCGCGTTCTGCACCGGGGGTGAGGAGCAGAAGCAGCGCAACCTCGTCGCGAACCCGCGCGTCGCCGTCACCACCGGCAGCACCGGCGCAGGCCGGTGGGACAGCGGCGAGGACCTGGTCGTGGAAGGGACCGCCGTACGCGTGACCGACGGCGCTGCCCTCCAGGTCCTGGCCGACGCCTGGTTCGCGAAGTACGGCGACGACTGGCACTTCGACGTCCAGGGCGGGAAGTTCGTCGAGGTCAGCTCGAGCGGCGGCAGCACCGAGGGCGGTGCGTTCGTCTACCGGGTCGCCCCGACCAAGGTCATCGCCTTCGGTGGCGAGCACGGCCAGACCACGTACCGCTTCTGACTCGAGCCGCTCCTCAGACCAGCTGCGGCAGCTTCGTGAGCGCCTGCTCGACCGAGGCGCGGAGGTCGGCCGACTCCCAGCCGTGGTCGACGACGCGCCCGTGGTTGTAGGCGTCGTACGCCGGCAGGTCCAGGTGGCCGTGGCCGCAGAGCGCGGTGACGATGACCTTCTCCTCGCCCGTCTCCTTGCAGCGCAGAGCCTCCTCGACCACGGCGGCGAGGGCGTGCGTCGGCTCGGGCGCCGGCAGGATCCCCTCCGTGCGGGCGAAGAGGACGCCGGCCGCGAAGCACTCGCTCTGCGGCTTGGCCACCGCGGTCATCTCGCCGGTCTCGTAGAGGTGGCTGATCAACGGGCTCATGCCGTGGTACCGCAGACCGCCGGAGTGGATCGGGTCGGGGATGAAGTCGTGACCGAGGGTGTGCATCTTCATCAGGGGCGTCATCCCGGCGGTGTCGCCGAAGTCGTAGGCGTACGTGCCGCGCGTCAACGAGGGGCAGGCCTCGGGCTCGACGGCGAGCACCTGAGGACTCATCCGTCCGGCCCAGCGCTCACGCAGGAACGGGAAGGCCAGCCCGCCGAAGTTCGACCCGCCGCCGGTGCAGCCGACGAGGAGGTCGGCCGTCTCCCCCACCTTGGCGAGCTGCAGCAGCGCCTCCTCGCCGATGATCGTCTGGTGCATCAGCACGTGGTTGAGCACGCTGCCGAGCGCGTAGCTCGTGGTCGGGTCCTGGGCCGCGACCTCGACCGCCTCGCTGATCGCGATCCCCAGCGAACCGCTGGACGTGGGGTCGGCGGCCAGGATCGCGCGCCCGGCCGCCGTCAGCTCCGACGGGCTGGGGTGCACGGTGCCACCGAACGTCTCGATCATCATCCGGCGGTACGGCTTCTGGTCGTAGGAGGCCCGGACCTGCCACACCTCGCACTCGAGCCCGAACTGGGCGCAGGCGAAGGCGAGCGCCGAGCCCCACTGGCCGGCCCCGGTCTCGGTCGTCAGCCGCCGGATCCCCGCCTTGGCGTTGTAGTAGGCCTGCGGCACCGCGGTGTTCGGCTTGTGCGAGCCGGCGGGCGAGACGCCCTCGTACTTGTAGTAGATCCGCGCCGGGGTCCCGAGCGCGCGTTCGAGCCGTTCCGCGCGGAACAGCGGGCTCGGGCGCCACAGGCGGTAGACCTCCTGGACCTCCTCGGGGATGTCGACGTACTGCTCTGTCGACACCTCCTGGGCGATGAGGTCCATCGGGAAGAGCGGTGCCAGGTCCTCGGGCCCGATCGGCTGGCCCGTGCCGGGGTGCAGCACCGGCGGCGGTGGAGTGGGCAGGTCGTGCAGCACGTTGTACCAGCGGGTCGGCATCTCGCCCTCGTCCAGCGTGATCGTGTGCGGCGTGCGTGCGGCCATGGGATCCCCCGGTGTCTGTCGCTGGGACGTGCGGTGCCCGCACCCTAAGGCGGTCCCCGACGGTCGGCCTCCCCGGGTGGGCGACCTAGGATCGGGGGATGACCGCGTACGCGTCCCCGCCTCAGCAGGCGACGCCGGAGGCCCGGGACAGGGCCGCGCTGCCGGCCCACCTGTCGGGCGCGACGGCCGACGAGGCGACGCTGCGACGGTTCCTCGGCGGGCTGCCCGGCGTCGACCCGGTCGGGCTCGAGCAGCGGGCCGCGACCCTGGCGACCCGGTCGATCAAGAAGGCGTCCAAGCTCGCCGCGATCGACCTCGCGATCTCGATGGTCGACCTGACCACGCTCGAGGGCGCGGACACCCCGGGCAAGGTGCGCAACCTCGCCCGCAAGGCGCTCTCCCCCGACCCGAGCCGTGCGGGGACCCCCGCCGTCGCCGCGGTCTGCGTCTACCCCGACCGGGTGGCCACCGCCGTCGACGTCGTCGCGGGGAGCGGGGTCCGGGTCGCGTCCGTCGCCACGGCCTTCCCCTCCGGCCGGTCCAGCCTGGAGGTCAAGCTCGCCGACGTCCGCCTGGCCCTCGACTCGGGCGCCGACGAGATCGACATGGTCATCGACCGCGGCGCGTTCCTGGCCGGTCAGTACGGCCTCGTCCTCGAGCAGATCCGGGCCGTCAAGGCGGTGCTCGAAGCAGGGTCCGGCCGCGCCCGGCTCAAGGTCATCCTCGAGACCGGCGAGCTGGCGACGTACGACAACGTGCGCCGTGCCTGCTGGATCGCCCTGCTCGGCGGCGCGGACTTCCTCAAGACCTCGACCGGCAAGGTCTCCCCCGCCGCCACGCTGCCGATCACCCAGGTGCTGCTCCAGGCGGTCCGCGACTGGCGCGACCAGACCGGCCAGCAGGTCGCCGTGAAGCCGGCCGGCGGCATCCGCACGACCAAGGACGCCATCCGCCACCTCGTCGCCGTCAACGAGGTCGCCGGGCCCGAGTGGCTCGACCCGCACTGGTTCCGCTTCGGCGCGTCCTCGCTGCTGGACGACCTGATCCTCCAGCGGCGGGCGCAGCACGACGGCCACTACGCCGACCCGACCACCGTCCCGCTCGACTGAGGGAGACACACCCCCGATGACCACGCCGTTGAGCGAGGGCTGGACGTACGCCCCGGCCCCGGAGTCGGCCGCGATCGCCGCCGTCAAGGACCGCTACCTGCCCTTCGTCGACGGAACCTTCGTCGAGGGCCACGGCGACGACGCCGAGACGTTCAACCCCGGCACCGCCGAGCACCTGTCCACCGTCTCGCAGAGCACGACCGCCGACGTCGACACCGCGGTCGCGGCGGCGCGGCGGGCGTACGAGGACGTCTGGTCGCCGATGAGCGGCGCGGAACGTGGCCGCTACCTGTTCCGGATCGCCCGCGGCCTCGCCGAGCGCGCCCGTGAGCTCGCCGTCCTGGAGTGCCTGGACAACGGCAAGCCGATCCGCGAGACGCGCGACTTCGACGTGCCGACGGCGGCGCAGCACTTCTTCTACCACGCCGGCTGGGCCGACAAGCTGGGTCACCTGGGCCTCGGGCCGGCACCGCGTCCGCTCGGTGTCGCCGCCCAGGTCATCCCCTGGAACTTCCCGCTCCTCATGGCCGCGTGGAAGATCGCCCCCGCGCTCGCCGCCGGCAACACGGTCGTGATCAAGCCGGCCGAGACCACGCCGCTGTCCCTGCTCGTGCTCGCCGAGGTGATGGCCGACGCGGGCCTGCCGCCGGGCGTGGTCAACGTCGTCACCGGCGCCGGCGACATCGGCTCCGCGCTGGTCAACCACCCGGGCGTGGACAAGGTCGCCTTCACCGGGTCGACCGCGGTCGGGCGCGAGATCCAGCGGTCGCTGGCCGGGACGGGACGCCGCGTCACCCTCGAGCTCGGCGGCAAGGGCGCGAACATCGTCTTCGACGACGCCGCGCTCGACCAGGCCGTCGAGGGCATCGTCAACGGCATCTTCTTCAACGCCGGCCAGGTCTGCTGCGCCGGCTCGCGCCTGCTCGTCCAGGAGCCGGTCGCCGAGGAGCTGCTGGCCAAGCTCGAGGCCCGCGCGCAGACGCTGCGGGTCGGGGACCCGCTCGACAAGAACACCGACGTCGGCGCGATCAACTCGCCCCGGCAGAAGGCGAAGATCGACGAGCTCGTGGCCTCGGGCGGCGAGGAGGGCGCGCACGTGTGGCGCTCCACCGCGCCCGTCCCGGAACGCGGCTGGTACGTCTCCCCCACGATCCTCACGGCGACGGCGGGGTCGATGCGGGTGGTGCGCGAGGAGATCTTCGGCCCGGTGCTGACCGTGGAGACGTTCCGCACGCCGGACGAGGCGGTCGCCAAGGCGAACAACACCCCGTACGGGCTGTCGGCCGGGGTCTGGACCGAGAAGGGTTCGCGGGCGATGGCGATGGCCTCCGCGCTGCGCGCCGGCGTCGTCTGGGACAACACGTTCAACCGGTTCGACCCGGCGGCCGCGTTCGGTGGCTACGGGGAGTCGGGCTTCGGCCGCGAGGGCGGACCGTCGGGGATGGCCGCCTACCTGGAGGAGTCCTGATGAGCCCTGTCGGTGCCGACAAGAGCCGGCTCGGCGTGCCCAAGACCTACAAGCTCTACGTCGGCGGCGCGTTCCCGCGCTCGGAGTCGGGCCGGACGTACGCGGTCCGCGACGCCTCTGGCGGCTTCTGGGCCAACGCGGCGCTCGCCTCCCGCAAGGACGTGCGCGACGCGGTCGTCGCCGCGCGCAAAGGCTTCAGGTCCTGGTCGCGGGCCACGCCCTACAACCGCGGCCAGGTGGTCTACCGGATCGCCGAGATGCTCGACGGCCGGCGTACGGACCTCGTCGAGCTGCTCGTCACCGGCGGCACCGCGCGCGACGCGGCGGTCGCCGAGGTCGACGCGAGCGTGGACCGGCTCGTGCACCACGCCGGGTGGACCGACAAGCTCGGCGCCGTCCTCGGCTCGACCAACCCGGTCTCCGCGCCGTACTTCTCCTACTCCGCGCCCGAGCCGACCGGCGTCGTCGGTGTCCTGGCCCCGACCGGTTCTCCGCTGCTCGGGCTGGTCTCCGTGCTCGCGCCGGTCCTGGCGACCGGCAACGCGGCCGTCGTCGTCGCCGCGCAGCCGGACGCGTGCGTGGCGGTGACGTTCGCCGAGGTGCTGGCCACCTCCGACGTGCCGGCCGGCGCGGTCAACGTCCTGACCGGCTCGGTCGACGAGCTGGCGCCGGTGCTGGCCTCCCACGGCGACGTGGACGCGCTCGACCTCACCGGCGCCCCGGCCGACCTGCGGGTCGAGCTCGAACGGTCCGCCGCGGACACGGTCAAGCGGGTCTACGTGCCGCGCGGGACGCCCGACTTCGCCGCGGAGCCTGGCCTGGCCCGGCTGCGCGCGTTCCTGGAGATCAAGACCGTGTGGCACCCCACCGGCGCGCTGTCCCTCTCCGGCGGCAGCGGGTACTAGTGCCTGAGCTCGTCCTGCTTGCCGGCCCGTCGGGCAGCGGCAAGTCCCGGCTCGTCGCTGTCCTGGCGTCCCCGCGGGTCAACCTCGACGACTTCTACCGCGACGAGGACGACCCGGCGAACCCGCGGACGAGCACCACGGTCGGCGCCGACGAGGCACCCGCGGTCGACTGGGACGACGTCCGCAGCTGGGACGCCGACGCCGCGCTCGCCGCCCTGGTCGCGCTGTGCGAGGCCGGGACGGCTGAGGTCCCGGTCTACGACATCGCCGCCAGCAGGCGTACGGGCAGCCGGACGATCGACCTCGGGGACGCGCGGACGTTCGTCGCCGAGGGGCTGTTCGCGCCGGACCTGGTGCCCGCCGCCCGGGCGGCCGGCCTCGAGATGGACGCGCTCTACCTCGACCGGCCGCGGCTGCAGACGCTGCTCTTCCGGTTCGTCCGTGACGTGTCCGAGCACCGCAAGCCGCTGCCCGTGCTGCTGCGGCGCGGTCTCGCCCTGTTCCGGGCCGAACCGGGCCTCCGGGCGCACGCCCTCGCGTGCGGCTGCCGTCCCGTCGGGTTCGCCGAGGCGCTGAGGGTCGTCCGCAGCACCCGGGTCTGACCCCGTCAGACCGGCTTCCGGCTCAGCCCTGCCGCGGGCCGAGCGCTAGACCGACGCCGCGACCAGGTCCTCGACCGGCGCCGGGTTCCGGCGGCCGAGGCGACGGGCCAGGATCGCCATCCCGACCAGCGCGACGGCGCTGAGGACGGCCGGGACCAGGAAGACGCCCGGGATGCCGAGGCCGGAGACGAAGGCGCTCCCGAGCAGTCCGCCGAAGGTCGAGGAGAAGACGAGCGAGCTCATGAACGTCGACGACGCGACCCCCACCCCGGTCGGGTAGAGCTCCTGCGCCACCGACACCCCGAGCCCGGCCATGCCGGCCCACATCGCCGACAGCAGCACCTGCGCGACGACGAGCCCGACCACGGTGGTGCTCGTCGCGTAGCAGAGGTGGGCGGCGACGGCGCAGACGGTGCCGGCCATCACGACCTTCATGGCGCCGAAGCGGCCCGCCAGCCGGGCCGCGAGCGGCATGAGCGCCAGCTCGCAGACCGGCTGCAGCGCGATGACGCCGCCGCGGACCGCCGCCGGCAGGTGCAGCTGCTCGCTCATGTAGAGGGGCAGGTAGGCGAACTTCACCGTGTCCCCGCAGGCGGCCACCATCACCAGCCCGCAGAACGCGAGCAGCGGCAGCAGGGCGCGCCGCGAGCCGGCCGGGGTCGGGCGGGGCCCGGAGGCCACCGGTGCGACGAAGCGCGGAGCCCGGACCCCGATCATGGGGAGGAGCTGTGCGACCGAGAGCGCGGCGGTCATGAACAGCACCGTGCGCAGGCCGAAGGCGCTGCCCACCACCGTGCCGAGCACCGGCCCGACCACCCAGCCGAGCGTGAAGCCCATCCGGACCGTGGAGATGACCTGGACGTCCACACCGGGTGCGAGCTCGGCGCTACGCCGGCTCAGCTCGTCGCGGACGGCGGCGTACACCTGGGCCCCGGCTGCACCGGCGACCCCGAGGGCGACGACGCTGATGACGAACGGCATCCAGAGCTGGGTGACCAGGCCCATGGCCGTCCAGCCCACGCCGCCGACGACCGCGCCGGCGCGGAAGAGGGTGAGCCGGTCGGGTCGGCGGTCCGAGAGGCGGCCGAGGGCGAAGCCGACGACCGGTGCGGTGACGTTGGTGAGGTAGTAGAGCCCGGCCTGCGGCAGCGTGGCCCCGAGCTCGACGACGAAGAACGTCGTCAGCTGCGGGATCGCGGCGGAGGTGGCCATCCCCGAGAAGAGGAGGGCGATCAGCGCCGACCGGTAGAACCGGTGGCGCAGGACGAGGCCGACGGGCAGGCGGGTGGACGTGCGCGATGCAGACGTGGCGAGGACTCGTTCGGGGCTCGACGGGAGGGCCGGCACGGCGTCGTCGCCGCGACCAGTCGCCCGAGACCCGACCAGGTTGTCAGCCAGGCTCTCTTAAACGTTTTACCACAGCGCTGGGAACGTTCGAGGGGCCGGCTCCCCGGGGCTCACGTCGACCGGACCCGTACCCCGCCCTTGGCCGTCGACGGGTCCACGACCCGACCGCCCTGCACCATCTCCGCGACCCCGGCCGCCACGAGCCGCCGCGCCGCGCGGCGCGCCGGTTCGTGCAGCGCGGCTGAGCCCTCCGGGTCGACGGCGTGGGCGGCGTCGTCAGGGTCGACGCCCCGCCGGCCGGCCTGCTGGACGAGCGCCCGCAGCTGCTCTTCCAGGCGGACGTCGACGGCGGTGAGCTTGCGCTTGCGGCAGGCGTCGCTGCAGTAGCGGACGTCGTCCCACGTCCGGGCCCACTTCTGGCGCCACTGGATGCGACGGCCGCAGCTGGCGCACGTCTTGTCCTCCGGCGGCGTCACGTCGACCAGTGTGACGCCGTCCCGGAGGACCCGCTCAGCGCTGGAGCGACCTGGCGGCCTTCGCGATGCGCGTGAAGCTCGCCTGGCTCGACGTCCGGGCCGCGGTCCGCTCGTCGGTTCCCAGAGGCACGAGCGCGGACACGCCCGTGAGGTCCAGGACGACGTGCGTCACGGACCCGGCGTAGATGCGGACGGTGTACGCAGACTCGTCGTGGCTCAGGCCGACACCGACGATCGCCGAGTTCGAGACCTCGGCACCCTTCCCGTAGTGCAGCGTCCACGCCGACGACTTCGGACCGGGCTCGGTCACGAGGAGCGTGCCCTTCTTCGTCGAGCCGCGGCTGCCCAGGTTGACGAACACCGAGAAGATCGAGATCTCCTCGTCCGTCGGGAAGACCGCGACGTCGATCCACGCGTTCCTCTTCAACCGGTGCTTCGAGTCGAGCGCCGACGAGGACGAGCCCGCGATCAGCGAGCGTCCGCTGGTCGTCCTCGTGTCGACAAGCCGCTCCGGCGGGAGGGCAACGGCTACGGAAAGGACGTCCGAGGCGTCGGCCTTCGCTGGCGCGGCACCGGTCGCTGACGCGGCGACGGCCCCTCCTGCCGCTGCGGCGAGCAGCGCTCCACCGCGCAGGAACCGGCGCCGCGCCAGGACGGCTTCGTCGGCGGCGGAGATGGGGTCGGGCATGGGGGCTCCTCAGAGAAATTCGACGGGTTCAGAGCGGGAAGGGATCTCGCGCCCTGAACCCTAAGAGAAGCCTGAGCGCCGCGCTGGCGTTCTGCCGAACTCACCACCGCGGCCCTCCCTGGGCTCTCGGCATCCGTCAGCGCAGCGCCCGACGCTCCGCCTTCGTCGCCGCCCGGCGGCTCGCCGCACCCGCGGACCGGCCGTCCGGCTCCGCGAAGTCGGGCCCGGGGTAGCCGTAGCTGGTGAGCCCGCTCAGGTCCACGCTCACGGACGTGGTCTGGCTGGCGTAGACCCGCACGGTGAACGCCTTCTTGCCGCGGTTGAGGGCGAGCTGGGCGAACGCGGCGCCCGACAGGGACTTGCCCTTGAGGAACGAGACCGAGACGGTCCCGGACGGTCGGTTGCCGCTCGCCCACACGTTCAGGTACCCGTCCTTCTTGGACCCGCTGCTGCCCACCGTGAGGAACGCGGCGATCGGGAACGTGTCGAGGTCGGTGTCGGCGACCTTGACGTCGACCCACTCGCCCTTGACGAGGCGGCCCTGGGCGTCGACCGCCTTGGCCGACGACTTCGCCACGACGGTGCCCTTCTTCGCCTTCGAGTCCCAGACGCGCTTCGGCGTGAAGGCCCTCGACGACGGGACCGTCACCAGGTCCTCGCCCGTGGCGAGATAGCTGAGGAAGGTCCCGCCCTCGTCGTCGTCCACGCTGATGAAGGGCCCGTCGTCGGTGTTGACGACGGAGCCCAGCGGCAGCCCGTCGTAGTCCGGGACGCTCAACCCGACCGACACCAGCTGCAGCGAGGGCCCCTTCGTGTTCGTCAGCGCCAGCGCCGCCTGCGCGGCACCGTCGGCCTCCAGCGAGGTGGTGGCCGTGGCGGCGTTGGCGGCACCCAACGTGAGGCTGTCGCCGGTGGCCGCCGCGGCGGGGAGGGCGGACGTCGCACCGGCCGCGACCGCGCCACCGGCCGCCGCGGCGAGCAGCGCACCGCCCCGCAGGAAACGGCGACGCTGGACGACGGCGGCGTCGGCGGCGGACAACACTTCAGACACGAGGCTCCTCGAGCTCAGGCGGGAGCCGATCGCCCCCGCGCACGAGAACCCTAAGAGACCGCTGAGCAGCACGAGGCCCGAACGCGCACAATCGTGCGGTGCTGTCGCCTGGAAGGATGACGTCCATGCGGGTTGCGGTGCTGGGGACGGGCGTCATGGGCGCGGGGATGGTGCGGTCGCTGCGGCGGGCGGACCTCGAGGTGAACGCGTGGAACCGCTCGCGCGACAAGGCCGACCCGCTGGCCGACGACGGTGCACGGGTGTGCGGCTCCGCGGCCGAGGCGGTGGCCGACGCGGACGTGGTCGTGCTGATGCTCTTCGACACCGCGGCGGTGCTCGAGGTGATGGCGGACGCGCTGCCGGCGACGCAGAACGGCCCGGTGTGGGTCCAGTCCAGCACCATCGGGCTGGAGGGCACCGGAGAGGCGGCCGACCTCGCCAGCCGGTACGGGGCGCCGTTCGTCGACGCGCCGGTGCTCGGCACCAAGCAGCCGGCCGAGCAGGGTGCGCTCGTGTTCCTGGCCGCGGGCGCGGAGGAGCTGCGGGCCCGGGTGGCGCCGGCGTTCGACGCGATGGGCTCGAAGACCATCTGGGTCGGCGAGGAGCCCGGCCGCGGCTCGGCGCTCAAGCTGGCCTGCAACGCGTTCGTCGGCACGCTCACCGCCGCCGTCGGGCAGTCGGTCGCGCTGGCGACCCAGCTCGGGCTCGACCCGCAGCTCTTCCTCGACGCCCTCGACGGTGGGGCGAGCGACTCCCCGTACGTCCACGTCAAGGGCGCGATGATGCTCTCGGGCGAGTTCCCGGCGTCGTTCGCGCTCGACGGCGTCCGCAAGGACCTCGGGCTGATCCGCGAGGCCGAGCTCGCCTCCGGGACGGCCACCACGCTCACCGACGCGGCGCTGGCCTGCTACGACGCGGCGGCGGCCCAGGGGCACGGTTCCGAAGACATGGCTGCGGTGGTGGCCGCGTTCCGGGAGGGCTAGAGACGTCTGCGCGAGCTGCGCGGCGGGCCTGAGCCGGACGGACCGCCCGGTTCAGCTGTCCGCGGCGGTGAGGACGGCAGCCTGCTCGTCCGCGGGCTCGGCCTCCGGGTGGGCGTCGAGGTGGGCGAGGTGGCGACGGCCGACGAGCAGGACGCCGATCGCGACGACCAGGGCGGCCGTGCCCACCGCGTACGGCGCGGCCGCGCTGATGGAGGCGGAGAGCACGCCGGCCAGCGCCGGGGCGATCGCTCCCCCGACGAAGCGGATGCCGGAGTAGGTCGACGAGGCGACCGCGCGGGGCAGCTCGGTGGCCTCCATGGCCGACTCGGTGAGGACCGTGTTCATCACGCCGAGGAACAGCCCGCCGCCGATGGTGCAGCCGACCAGCACCCAGAAGTCCTCGACGAGCACGGCCATGGCGGCCAGGTCGAGCGCCAGCAGGGTGAGCATCGCGTAGAGCGTGCGCTGCCGACCGAAGCGGGCCGTGAGCCGCGGGGCGGCGAAGACCGAGGTGATCGCGACGCAGAGACCCCAGCCGCAGAAGATCAGGCCGAGCTCGTGGGCACCGAAGTCGGCGTAGCCGGCCGCCCTGGCGGCGGTCCCGAGCGGGAAGGGCGTGTACGCGAGCAGCGAGAAGAAGCCGAAGTTGTAGAACAGCGCAGTGAGCCCCAGGGTCAGCAGCGCGGGCTGCCGCAGCGCCCTGAACGTGGCAGTGACCGGCACCCGGGTGGTCGGCGCGGGCATCCTGCCGAGCAGGACGACGATGGCGAGCAGACCGATGGCCATCAGCACCGCGGTCCCGAAGAACGGGCCGCGCCAGCTGATGCTGCCGAGCGCTCCGCCGACCAGCGGTCCGATGGCGATGCCCAGGCCGAGCGCGGCCTCGTACAGGATGATCGCGCGGTCCGCGCCACCGCTCGCCGCGCCGACGATGGTGGCCAGCGCGGTGGAGATGAACAGGGCGTTGCCGAGCCCCCAGCCGGCGCGGAACCCGATCACCTCGTTCACCGAGCCGCTCGCGCCGGCCAGCGCCGCGAAGACCACGATCAGCGCGAGACCGACGAGCAGGGTGGGCTTGGCGCCGAGCCGGCTGGAGACGAAGCTGGTGAAGAACATGGCGAGACCGGTGACGAGCAGGTAGCTCGTGAACAGCAGCTCGGTCTGGGCCGTCGTGGCCCCGAGCTGGGCGCTGATCGCGGGCAGGATCGGGTCGACCAGCCCGATCCCCATGAACGCGATCACGCACGCGAAAGCCACGGCCCAGACCGACTTGGGCTGGCGCAGGATGCTGGCCGGCGCTTCGGCGCCGCTCGTCGTCGTGTGGGTGGCCACTCGAGATCGACCTCGTTCTGCCGCGTCCCGCGGCCCTCGTCACGCCCGCCCGGTGGCCGCTCCGCCCCAGACCTTGCTTAGCACTACTATGTAAACAGTAGCGCACGGCCTCCGGACAGCACCACGTGGTCGAACCGTTCCTGGCGGTCAGGCGAGATGCGCGGTCGCCCTCCGGCCGCCGAGGGGCGCCGTGCCCTCGTACGCGTGCCCGACGTCCAGCACCGCCTGCTCACCGCCGGCGGCCCCGATGATCTGCATCCCCACGGGCATCCCGTCCACCAGACCGCACGGCACCGACAGCGTCGGGAGCCCCAGGAGGCTGGACGGCCCGACGAGTCGGATCAGGTTCTCCAGGGCGTCGACGTCGCGCCCGTTGAGCTTCGCCGTCGCCTCCCCCACGCTCGGGGTGCGGATCGGCGACGTCGGCCCGACGAGCACGTCGACACCCGCGAACGCCGCCTGCACCTGGTCGCGCAGGTGGCGCCGGAGCTGCTGGGCCTCCAGGTAGTCCACCGCCGACGGGAGCTCGCCGCACTCGAGCAGGAGCCGGACGTCGTCGCCGTAGTCCTGAGGACGGTCCCGCAGGTTGCGCCGGTGCACGGTGCTCGTCTCGGCCGTGTCGATCATCGTGAGGGCCCACTCGGTGTCCCGCAGGCCGGGCAGGGAGACGCTCTCCACCCGGGCGCCGAGCTGCTGCAGCGCGTCGATGGCGGCCCGGACGCTGCCGGCGATCTCGTCGTCCACGTCGGTGAAGTAGAAGTCCTCGACCACCCCGACCGTGAGCCCGGCGCAGTCCGTGCGCAGGGTGTCGGCGGTGGTGGTCGGGGCCGCGTCGAGCGACCCGGGGTCGCGCTGGTCGTACCCGCTGAGGGCGTCGAGCAGGAGGGCGACGTCCGCGACGCTCCGGGCCATCGGCCCGACGTGGTCCAGCGTCCATGCCTCCGGGAAGCAGCCGAACTTGCTGATGCGGCCGTACGTCGGCTTGAACCCGACGATCCCGCAGAAGGCGGCGGGGATCCGGATCGAGCCGGAGGTGTCCGAGCCGAGTGCGACGGTGGCCATGCCGGACGCCAGCGCCGCCGCCGAGCCGCCGCTGGAGCCTCCCGGGCTCTTGCCCAGGTCCCAGGGGTTGCGGCAGGTGCCGTACCAGGGGTTGTCGGTCGAGGCACCGAGGGCGTACTCGTGCATGTTGAGCTTGCCGAGGAGGACCGAGCCGGCATCGGCCAGCCGCCCCACTGTGGCGGCGTCGGTGTCGGGGACGAAGTCGGCGTGGATCTTGGAGCCGATGGTGGTGACCCGGCCGGCGACGGAGAGGTTGTCCTTCACCCCGACCGGCACACCGTGCAACGGGCCCCGGTAGCGCCCCTCGGCGATCTCCGACTCTGCCTGCGCAGCGCTCGCGAGTGCGTCCTCGCGGTAGACGTCGATGTAGGCCCGGACCCGACCGTCGATGCGTTCGATGTTCGCCAGCGTCTCGTGGGTGACCTCGACCGGCGACACCTGCCGCGACTCGAGCAGCGGAGCGAGCTCGTGCAGCGGCAGCTCGGCGAGCCCGCTCATGCGTGGTCCCTCCCGCTCGCGCTCCAGGTGACGGCGATGTCGGCGTCGGCCAGCAGGTCCTCGTCGACCTGGGCGCGGAGCCGGCGCATCTTCTCCCAGTACGCCTCGAGCAGGGGCTCGTCCGCCGCGGGCACGGCGAGGTCGCGCTCGGCCCGCAGGTGGCGGAGTGTGGGGTCGGTCATGGTCGGCCTTCCGGCTGCAGGTCCGTGGGTGGGTCAGGAGGTCGGGTCGGCCAGCTGCGGCTCGCGCAGCGCGGCCATCGCCTCGCGGCGGGACCGGAGGTAGAAGAAGTAGTAGACCAGCCCGAGGGCGAAGATGATCACGACGGCGATCAGGTCCTTCGGTTGCTGCTGGCTGAGCGCGAGGAGCGCACCCAGCACCGCCAGCACCGGCGGCAGCGGGTAGAAGGGCAGCCGGAAGGTCCGGTCGGCTGCCTTGTCGCGCTGCCGGCTGACGATCGTGGTCACGCCGACGAAGACGTAGATCGAGATGGTCAGGACCGACACGAACGTCACCACCGCGACGACGTTCGACGCGAAGCAGAGGATCGTGGCGCAGGCGCCGACGACGAGGGTGGCCACCCACGGGGCGTCGGTGGAGGGCAGCAGCTTCTGCAGGGCCCGGCTCACCGGGGCGGGCCAGATCCGGTCCCGCCCGCTCGCCCACAGCACCCGGGACATCTGCAGCGTGATGGCCAGGCAGGCGTTGAAGAACGCGATCACAGCGCCGATGATCAGCACCGTCGTCGCGGTGTGACCCCAGCGCTGCTCCACCACGTAGGTCAGCGGGGTGCTGGAGGAGAGGAACTCCTTCAGGTCCGGCGCGCCGAACGCTGCACCCAGGAAGGCGGCCAGCTCGAGCCCCACCCCGATCACGCAGGAGAGCAGCACCGCCTTGCCGACGTTGCGGGTGGACCCCTTGGTCTCCTCGGCGAAGGAGATGGCCGCGTCGTAGCCGTTCACCGACTGCAGCGCGATGGCCACGGCCGCGACGACCGCACCGGCACCGAAGGACTGCAGCGCGCCGTCCACGAGACCGACCGGGTGCAGGAAGGTGCTGATGCTCTGGTGCGGGGCGGAGAAGCCGGCGGCGGCGATGACGAGGATCACCACCATCTCCAAGAGCAGGAAGAGGGCGGTCATCTTGGCGTTGACGTGGATCTTCAGCATCGCCAGGCCGGTGACGATGACCATCGTCACGGCGCTGGTCGGTCCGACCGGGAAGGCGTCGTTCAGCGAGTTGAGGTAGACCCCGACGCCCAGGGCGATGCTCGCCGGCAGGAAGATCGCCTGGACGACGTAGCTGAGCAGGGTGAGGAACGCCGCCCAGGTGCCCAGCACCCTGGCCACGATCGAGTAGATCCCGCCCGCGATCGGGTAGAGCGCGCCCAGCTCCGCCATGCAGAGGGCCACCATGACCGCCAGGAACGCACCGGCCACGTACGCCAGCACCGATCCGGTGCCGGCCACCGCGACCACAGCCAGGCCGACGATCAGCAGGGACCCGGCCGGCGTGATGTCGGACAGGGTCAGGACGACCGATCCGACGGTGCTGAGTCCGCGTTCCAGCCGCGGCCGGTAGCCCAGCTGGCGAAGCCGGTCGTCTCCGTCGACGGCGGGCGCCGAACCTGGTCGAGCAGCAGGAGCGCTGGGTGCGTGAGCCATGCGAGGTCCTTCTCGGGTCGGGCGGACGGGCGCCACAGTGCCCCCGGGTCCGGCGAGCGTAGAGCCGGACTGCGCGTGCGAGTCATGGGCGAACTGACGACCTTTGGACCTCGGGCTTGTGCACCTGCACGATGCGCCGGGCCCGACGATGGCCGGATCATGGGTCGGTGCCCACCCCCAGCGGCCCCCTGACCGCCACCGCCGAGCGCGAGGCGGAGGACGCGGCCGCGCGCGCCGGCGTCCGGATCGTGGAGCCTCGCGACGAGGCCGACGTCCGGCTGGTCTCCGAGGCCGGCACCGCGGTCTGGGGACCCCGCGGCACGCTCGCCCCGAACGAGCTGCAGGCCCTGGTGCACGCGGGCAGCCCGGTGCACCTGGCCACCGACCTCGGTCAGGCCGGGCACCCCACAGTCGGGTTCGCGCTCGGCTTCCTCGGCTGGTCGCCCCTCCTGCACGTGCACTCGCACCAGCTGGGCGTCGTCGACGGGCACCGGCGCCGCGGGATCGGCTTCGCCCTCAAGCTCGCCCAGCGAGTCACCTGCCTGGCCCAGGGGCTGACGGACATGCGGTGGACGTTCGACCCCCTGGTGCGCCGCAACACCTACTTCAACGTGGAGGTGCTCGGCGCCCGCGCGGCGTCGTTCCACCCCGACTTCTACGGAGAGATGACCGACCAGATCAACACCGGTGACGTCTCCGACCGGCTCGAGGCGGTCTGGACCTTGACCGACCCGCTCCCCTCGCGGGCAGCCCGTGCCGCCGCCACCGGGAGGGACGACGAGCGAGAGGCCCTGCTGGTCGACCGGGACGGCTGGCCGCGCCGGACGGGCACGACGCCCCGACCCGGCTCCCTCCTGCCCGTGCCGGACGACTACGAGCGGCTGCGTCGGGACGCACCCGAGCGTGCCCGTGCCTGGCGCAGCGCCTGCCGTGAGCTGCTGCAGACGGCGTACGGCACGGGGCTGTCGGTGGGGCGGGTGACCAGCGGCGGCTACGCGCTGGTCCGCGGGGACGAGGCCTGATGCCCGCGTCCGCACCGCTCGCGGACCTGCTGGCCCGGCTGGCCGCCCAGCAGGCGGCCATGGTGGACGCCCTCGAGGCGCTGGTGTCGAGCGAGTCGCCGTCGGACGACCCGGCCCGGCTGGCGGCCACCACCGAGCTGGTGGCGGCCCAGGGCGAGGCGTTGCTCGGCCTCGCACCCGGACGGCCGGCGAGCACCGGGGCGCCCGCGCTGCGCTGGTCGCTGCCCGGCCGTGCGTCCGCGACGCCCCCGGTGGTGCTGCTCGCGCACCTCGACACGGTCTGGCCGGCGGGGACCATCGAGCGCTGGCCGTTCTCCGTCGCCGACGACCGGGCGACCGGGCCGGGCACCTTTGACATGAAGGCCGGTCTGGTGCAGGCGCTGTTCGCCCTGGCCGAGCTGACCCGCTCCGACCTGCCGCACCCTCCGGTCGTCCTGCTGGTCACCGCGGACGAGGAGATCGGCTCCCCCGCGGGCCGCGCCCTCGTCGAGGCCGCGGCGCAGCACGCGAGCGCGGTCCTCGTGCTCGAGGCGTCGGCGCCCGGCGGCGCACTGAAGGTGGCCCGCAAGGGCGTCGGCAGCTACTGGCTGCACGTGACCGGCCAGGCCGCGCACGCCGGGCTCGAGCCGGAGCTCGGCGTCAACGCCCTGGTCGCCGCCGCCGGTCTGGTGCTCGCGCTGGCCGCGCTGGCCGACCCGGTCTCGGGCACGACGGTGACACCGACGCTGGCCCGGGCCGGCAGCGCCCAGAACACCGTGCCCGCGTCCGCCGCGGTGGCCGTCGACGTCCGGGCCGCCAGCGTGGCCGAGCAGACCCGGGTGGACGACGCCCTGCGCGGGCTGACGGTGGACGGCGGCGCGACCGTACGGGTCGAGGGCGGCATCAACCGACCGCCCCTGGAGGAGTCGCTGGCCACCGACCTGCTCGCCGCAGCCCGACGCGCCGCGGGGCGCTGCGGGCTCGCGCCGCCGGAGGCCGCTCGCGTCGGCGGCGGGTCCGACGGCAACTTCACCGCGGCGCTCGGTGTGCCGACCCTGGACGGCCTGGGGGCCGTGGGCGGCGGCGCGCACGCGGAGGGCGAGCACGTGCTCGCCTCCACCATGCCCGAGCGAGCAGCGTTGCTCGCCGCCCTGATCGTCGAGATCTCGAGGAGCGACGCATGAAGCTCGCATCGGTCGACCTGATACGGCTCACCCTGCCGCTGGTGTCGCCCTTCCGCACGTCCTTCGGGGTGCAGACCGGACGTGACGTCCTCCTCGTCGTCGTGCACACCGCCGACGGGGTGACCGGGTACGGCGAGTGCGTCGCCCTGGCCGACCCGGTCTACAACGAGGAGTACGTCGAGGGCGCAGCCCAGGTGCTGTCGCGCTACCTGGTGCCCGCGGTGCTCGCCGCCGGCGAGCTCACCGCGGCGCACGTCGCCGACCTGACCCAGTTCGTCGTCGGCAACCGGATGGCCAAGGCCGCACTGGAGCTGGCCGTGCTCGACGCGCAGCTGCGCACCGCGGGCATGAGCCTGGCCGACTACCTCGGCGGCGTGCGCGACCGGGTGGACGTCGGGGTGTCCGTGGGGATCACCGAGACGGTCGCCGAGCTGGTCGAGGTCGTCGGCGGGTACCGCGAGCAGGGCTACCGGCGGGTCAAGCTCAAGATCGAACCGGGCTTCGACCTCGAGCCGGTGGCGGCCGTCCGGGACGCGTTCGGGCCCGGCCTGGCCCTGCAGGTGGACGGGAACACCGCCTACCGGGCCAAGGACCTGGCCCACCTGCAACGTCTGGACGCGTTCGACCTGCTGCTGATCGAGCAGCCGTTCGACCACGACGCCCTCGGCCTGCACGTCGAGCTGGCCGACCGGTGCAGGACCCCGGTCTGCCTGGACGAGTCGCTCACCTCGGCCGCGACGACGGCTGCCGCCATCCGGGCCGGGGCCTGCAGCATCGTGAACCTGAAGGCGGCGCGGATGGGGGGCTACCTGGAGGCGCGCCGTGCGCACGACGTCGCGACCGCGCTGGACACCCCGGTGTGGTGCGGCGGGATGCTCGAGACCGGCCTCGGGCGCGCGGCGAACCTGGCACTGGCCTCGCTGCCGGGGTTCACGCTGCCGGGCGACATCTCGGCCTCGGCGCGCTACTTCGCCGAGGACATCACGGAGCCGTTCGTCCTGGAGGACGGTCAGATCGCCGTGCCGCGCGGTCCCGGGCTGGGCGTGACCGTCCGCGACGACGTCGTCGCCGCCGCCCTCACCGCTCAGGAGTCGTTGCGCGCCTGAACGGGCGGCGAGGCCCTGCGCAGGTGGAGGGCGGCGATCAGCCGCTCCTCGGGGTCGTCGAGCCGCAGACCCGAGATCTGCGCGATCCGTTCCAGGCGGTACCGGAGCGTGTTCCGGTGGACCTGGAGGATGCCGGCTGCCGCAGCGCTGTCGCCGAACGCGTCCAGCCACACCCGCAGGGTCTCGCCGTAGTCGGTGCCGCGTCGGGCGTCGTAGCTGAGCAACCGCTTCACCGGCCCTTCCCACAGGCCGGGCACGCCGGCCAGGGTGGTGAGGGCGTTCTCGACCGAGATCAGGGCTCGGACGTCCTCGGGAGTGGCCACGGGTCCGCGTCCGGGGTTGGCGGCCAGGCAGCGCAGCACCTCGTCCACCGCAATCGTGCTGACCCCCACCTCGCTCAGCCCGGGCACCACGGGGCCGCACGCCACCCGCACCCGCAGACCGGCCTGCTCGGCGTCGCCGACCAGTCCCTCGGCCAGCCTGCGGATGCTCAGCTCCTGCTGCTCGGGGTCCCCGGTGAGCTCGGGGAGCAGCGCCAGCATCCGCGGACCGGCGAGCGTGCTCGACACGTGCCAGCGGAAGGCCATCGCCCGGGCGCTGAGCAGCTCGTCGAGGCGGCGGTAGGCGTGATGGTCGGCAGGGAGCCTGCCGCGTGAGTCCAGGGCCACCCCGACCACCGCTGCCGGCAGACCGGCGTCGAAGCCGAGAGCCTCGGCCGCGGTGACGGCGTCGACCCGGTTCTCCAGCAGGTGGCGGAGCATGTCCTCCCGGTGCTGGCGCAGCGCCGACGCCGCACCCTGCGCCCGCAGCAGGTGACCGGGTGCCACCTTCGCCGCGTCGCGGAGCGCGTCAGCAGCCTTCCCGCGCAGTCGCACCTTGCCCTCCAGGGCCCACAGCGTGCCGAGGACCTCGCTGTCGGCGCGGACGGAGATGGCCAGTCGGCGCCGCAGCCCGAGGGCTTCTTCCGCCTCCAGCTCCACCACCTCGTCGGAGGTCTGCAGAGCCCGCAGCACGCCCCGGCGGCGCACGTGGTCCAGATAGGGCTCGGGCACCCGGCGGCCGAGGATGGCCTCCCGGCGCGGCTCGTCGAGCTCGTCGTCGTCCGAGGTCGAGTACGCCAGCACCCGGCTGGACGAATCCTCGATGGTGATCGCCCCACCGATGGTGGCAGCGAGGACGTTGGCGAAGCCGAAGAGATCGCCGACCTCACCGAGGCCGGCCGAAGACGGGGACGTGGCAGTGAGCGCATTCCTCATGAGCAGGCTGGCCTGCTCCCAGCGCATGGCCGCTGGGAGCACCAGCAACGTGACGCCCGCGTCGGACGACACGGACCGGAGCGACGTCAGGTCCCGGTCCGGCGAGCGGACCACGAGCGCGACGGCACCGGATCGGCCGGTAGCCTGCGCGAGGGCCTCACCCTCGGGCGAGGCCGCGCGGACGCCGACGGCCAGCACGATGTCGCCGGTGCGCAGCGCAGGTGGTCCGACCGGGTCGTGCACGACCACGTCGCGGGCCAACGCCTCGTCGAGCCCGGGAGTGGTCAGCACCCGGACGACCGCAGGACCCAGCGTCTCCACCACGCGGCGAAGCGGCACGCCCTCCTCGCCGACCACCGGGCTCACGGGGCTCACCAGGGCGAGCGGACCTTGTCGACCGCGATCGTCACGATCAGCCGGACGCTCGGGCGGCCGCCGTAGTTGCGGTAGGGCCCTCCGGTGTAGCGCTGCGAGAGCATCTCGATGTGCTCCCAGCCGCCCTCGGCGGTGATGTCGACGACGTGGCCGCGGACCTCGAAGTAGCGGTTGACGTCGGTCGGGTCGCAGACGTTCAGCGAGACGCGGGGGTCACGGCGCAGGTTGCGCACCTTCTGGAAGCCCTCCACCGTGTTGATCACCACGTGCTCGCCGTCGGTGTCGACCCAGGTCTCGGTGAGCTGCGGAGACCCGTCGGGCATCACCGTGGCGACGAAGCAGGGCGCGGCCCCGCGCAGCAGCGTCAGCAGGGCGTCGGGCAGGGGCGAGAGGGTGGGCGCGGTCACGCTCACACCGTACGAGGCATCGCCGCACCGCGCGGCGTACCGACGAAAGGTCGGGCCTAGCCCATCACCAGGCCCTCGATGTCGTGCTTCTGCACGATCGGCACCAGCTCGTCGACCACGCGTGCCTGCAGGTGGCGCCTGAGCTCGGGGTCGAGGGAGTCGTGGAAGGCCTGGGTGACCATCAGGTCGTGCAGCTCGTCGTGCCCGGCACCGGGCGCGTCGACCCCGAGGACGACGACCGGGCGGGCCAGCTCCGACCGGTTGGCCGTGCCGCGGTGGATCGTCAGCGCCGACCGCACCGAGACGTCCCCGCGCTGCGGCAGCTTGTAGACGCTGCCCGCCTCGTAGCGGGGCCACTCCGAGCGGTCCGGGAACTGCTGGTGGTCGAACTCGAGCCCGCTCTCGAACTGGGTGCCGAGCGAGATGTTGAACGGACCCATGTCGTCGGTCGTGTCGACCGTCGTGATGTTGAACGCCAGCGAGGTCAGCCGGCCCTGCTCGTACGTCTCCGGCGGCGACGGGAAGTCGCGGTGCCAGGGCTGGTCCTTGGCCCCCGCGAACGGGACGTCGAAGCCGATCTCGACGATCGCGTAGTCCGGGCCCAGGACGGCCTCGCAGACCTTGGTCACCCACGGGTGCGTCACCAGGTCGACGAACCCGCGCAGCTGCTCGGGGTGCACCTCGACGTAGTAGCGGTTCGGGCCGCGGCTGACCGCTCCACCCTCGCGCTGCCGCGCCTCCTCGAACGCGGCCAGCACGTCGACGTTCAGCTGGTCCGCCCACGCGGTCGAGAACGCGCCCCTGAGGGCGACGATCCCGTCGCCGTACAGCGCCTCGACGGCGGCCCGGGCCTCCTCGTCGAGGCCCTCGGTGGACGGGATCTGCCGGGTCTCGGCGACGTTGCTCACGCCCGCCAGCCTAAGCCGCGCCCCCCGTACGCCCCGGCCCGCCGGTTCCTGCCGCTGCGGTCGTGGTGAAGGTGGGCGTCGGTTTACCACGTTAACGTGGTAAAGCAGTCGTGACCGTGGCAAATTCGCCGTGGTCACGGTCAGAACACCACGTTGACGTGGTAAACCGACGCTCCCCCGCGACCACAGGTGCGGCGAAGAACGAGGCCGGTCAGGCGGACGGTTCGAGCGGGGCGAACGCGGGGCCCGTCCGGCCCAGCGCCTCGTCGAGCTTGGTGAACAAGGGCGTCGGCTTCACCAGCGGCGTCCCCGGGACGATCGGGCGGGACTTCCACACGGCCTGCTCGTGGGCGTAGTCGCCCATCAGCACCGGGTAGTCCGGGCCGCCCTCCTCGCTGACCGTCCGGATCTCGGGCAGGGCCGCCCAGACGCCCTCCCCGCCGAGTGCGGCGAACACCTTCTGCGCGGAGTGCGGCAGGAACGGGGTCAGCATCGTGTTGGCGTCGGAGACGACCTGGAGCGCGGTGTGCAGCACCGTGTCGCGCCGGGCGGGGTCGTCCTTGAGCTTCCACGGCTCGGTCTCGGACAGGTAGCGGTTGGCCGACTGGACCAGCCGCATCGCCTCGCTGATCGCCTGCTTGAACCGGCTCCGGCCGAGCAGCCCGCCGACGGTGTCGTACGTCTGCGCCGCCGTCTCCAGCAGCGCGCGGTCGACGTCGAGCAGCTCACCCGGCTCGGGGATCGCCCCGTTGTTCTTCCAGGCCAGCGAGATCGAACGGTTGACCAGGTTGCCCCACTCGTTCGCCAGCTCGAAGTTGGTCCGCCGGACGAACTCCTCCCAGGTGAAGTCGGAGTCGGTGTTCTCCGGTCCGGCGACCGCGATGAAGTAGCGCAGCGCGTCCGGCCCGAACTCGGCGAGGAAGTCGCCCACGTAGATGACCTGGCCGCGGCTGGTCGAGAACTTCGACCCGCTCATGGTCAGGAACTCGCTCGACACGATCTCGCTCGGCAGGTTCAGGATCCCGAACTCCCCCGGCTCACCGCCGTGGTCGCCCTGCCCGTTCTGACCGAGCAGGATCCCCGGCCAGATGACCGAGTGGAAGACGATGTTGTCCTTGCCCATGAAGTAGTAGCTCTGGGCCTCGGGGTCGCTCCACCACAGCCGCCAGGCCTCCGGGTCGCCGGAACGCTTCGCCCACTCGATCGCCGCGGACAGGTAGCCGATCACCGCGTCGAACCAGACGTACAGCCGCTTCATCGGCTGGTCGCGCCAGCCCTCGAGCGGGATCGGCACACCCCAGTCGATGTCGCGCGTGATCGCGCGCGGCTTGAGCTCGGCGATGAGGTTCTCGCTGAACTTCAGGACGTTGGGCCGCCAGTCGGTCCGCGTCTCCAGCCAGGCGGTCAGGGACCCGGCCAGCGCCGGCAGGTCGAGGAAGAAGTGCTCCGTCTCGACGAACTCCGGCGTCTCACCGTTGATCTTGGAGCGGGGGTCGATGAGGTCGATCGGGTCGAGCTGGTTGCCGCAGTTGTCGCACTGGTCACCGCGCGCGCTGCCGTAGCCGCAGATCGGGCAGGTGCCCTCGATGTAGCGGTCGGGCAGCGTCCGGCCCGTCGACGGGCTGATCGCGCCCATCTGGACGCGCGGCACGACGTAGCCGTTGCGGTGCAGCGCAAGGAACAGCTCCTGCACGACCGCGTAGTGGTTGAGGGTCGTCGTGCGGGTGAAGAGGTCGTACGACAGCCCGAGCCCCTGCAGGTCCTCGACGATCACGCGGTTGTACTTGTCCGCGGCCTCGCGGTTGGTCAGCCCCTCGCGCTCGGCCTGGACGCCGATCGGGGTGCCGTGCTCGTCGGTGCCCGACACCATCAGGACGTCGTGCCCGCTCATCCGCATGAAGCGGCTGAAGACGTCGGAGGGAACACCGAAACCGGAGACGTGACCGATGTGTCGCGGGCCGTTCGCGTACGGCCAGGCGACAGCGGTCAGGATGCGAGCCACGACCGTCGAGCCTAGTCGCGTACGGGGGAGGTCGGCCCCGAGTTCCGTGCGGCGGGGTCCGTCGCGGACCGGTAGCGCCGGGGCTTGCCCTCACCCAGGTCGGTCAGTCGGTCCAGCCGGCGCACCGCGACGGGCCGTCCGAGCAGCGCCGCGAGCGCGTCGCGGGCCTGGTCGGCGTCGCCCCGCACGACGTCCGCCGCGACGCTGCCGTCGAACGCCTGCTCGACGCGCCACCCGTGCGCGCCGGCCGCCTGCAGGAGCTGGGTGAGGTCGACGCTGGGCACACCTCGGCCGTCCGAAGCCATGAACGTCACCGTCGCGCGGCCCTCGAGGTCCGCGATCGCCGGCCGGCCGTCGACGACCACCAGCCGCCCGTGGTCCCCGGTGCGGTAGCGAGCGAGCGGCAGCAGCGGGTTCTCCCCCGCCGTCACCACGATCTCGCCGCGCTCGCCGTCGGCGACGGGCTGCCCGTCGGGGTCGAGCACCTCGACCAGCACCCGCCGGTCGAGGACCCGGTGCGGCCCGCCGTCCGGGCTGACCGCGACCGGGCGCGTCTCGTGCAGCCCGTACACGTCGAGGACCGGGCAGCCGTACGCCGCCACCAGGTCGGCGCGCAGGCCGGCGCTGAACTCGGTGGCGCCGGAGACGAGGGCCAGCGGGTGCAGGCGACCGACGAGGCCGTCCTCGAGCAGCGCGGCCAGCGCGGTCGGGTCGCCGCTGACGACCTGCGGGTCGTACCGGACCAGGAAGTCGTCCCGCCCGGGCCACGTCGTCGGGTCGAGGTTCAGCCGGGCCATCGGCGCCTCGGCGAACGTGCTGAGCGTGGACGCGTACGTGAAGGCCCGCCGCTGCCGCACGACGTACGCGAGCGCCAGCCGGTCCGGCTCGGGGCGCCACCCGACCCCCGCCCCGGCGACCAGGCGACGCAGCAGGGTCAGGGTGCGGGCGACGTCCTCGAGGTGGTCGGGGATGAGGAGGGCGTGGCCGCTGGACCCCGAGCTCGTGCCCTGGACGAGCTGGTCGAGGTCGGCGTCGCGCGGCACGAACCCGCCGACGTCGGCCATCAGGTGCGCACGGTCGACGAGCGGGAAGTCGGCCAGCTCGACCAGCGGTCCCGGGTGGTGGCGGTAGGCGGGCAGCGCCCGGACCGTCGCCAGGTGCGGCTCCAACCAGCCCTCGACGCGCAGCGGCTCGGCCGCACGAACGACCGCCGCCGCGTCCAGCCGGTCACCGACGGTGTGGGTCCAGGCGGGCGCGAACGGGTCGGCGAGAAGCGCCTCGAGGCGGACGCGGCCCGCGGCGGACAGGGTCGGGCGACGTTCGGCCTCGGTGAGCGCCACCGCGTCGCCTGCGACGTACTCGGGCAGCCGCAGCGGGTCGGGTGCGTCGCCCGCGGCGTCCGCCGCCGGGCCTACGCCCGCGCTACTCGGGCGCGACACGGGTCGCGGCCTCCCGCGCCCGCTCGTCGCGCAGGCGCCGGAGGACCTCCTGGCGGTGCAGGTAGTCCGCGAGGGTCGCCCGCAGCGCCTGGTCGCGGCGCAGCGAGTCGAGGGCGGACCAGCGGCTCCGCGCGGTCGGGTAGTCCTCGTCGGGGTGCTGGCCCGACCACAGCAGGATCGCGCGGGCCGCCTCCTCGCGCCGGTCTGCCTCGACGAGCCAGCGGTACGGGTCGACCACCGCGGCCAGCCGGAGCCCGAGCGCGGCGAGCAGCCGTTCCGGGGCGAGCCGCAGCAGCGGCACGCCGAACGGTCCGAGCACGTCCTCGCTGGCGTAGACCCACAGCGCGATCGCCACCCCCTGGCGGCTCGGCGCCCAGGGCTGGGCCGCACGGACGACGGCGTCGGTCCGGGGCGCCCCGTCGCCCAGCACGTCGCCGGCCAGGGCCGTCAGGTCGACCGCGTCGTCGAGGAGCTCGCGCGGCGTGGCCGAGAGCCGCGCGGCGACCTCGGCCACGCTCGGGCCGGGGACGAGCCCGCTCCAGATCGCCTCCTCGTCGTGGCCCTGCTCGGCCCAGTGCTGCAGGGCCTGCTCCTGCGGCGTACGCCCGGCCGGCGCGAGCCGCTCAGCCACGGCGCACCCCCGGGCCCGTGCGCGGTCGGCCCCCGGCGGTCCCCCGGCCTGGACCGAGGACGATCGTCGCGGCCAGCCGGGCGCAGGCGGGCGGCGCGTCCGCCATCGACTCGAGGTAGGAGACCGCGTAGCCGGCGGCGGCCGCCCGCTCGGCGATCGTGCGCCGCGGGTCCAGCACCATCAGTGTTCCGGTGTCGAGCCGGCGCGCGACCTCGGCGGCGACGTGGGCGTACGCCTCCTGCCCCTGCCCGAACAGCGACGCCAGGCCGTCGTCGCTCAGCACCAGCAGGTGCCGGTGCGGAGCGGGGCGGCCCGGCACGGTGCGGGGCGTCCCGAGGTAGCGCCGGGCGAGCAGGTCGAGCGGAAAGGTGGTCCCGCCGCCGAAGTAGGTGAGCAGCGCCGCCATCGCGTCGCCGCCCCGGCGGGTGAAGTCGGTCGTGCTCGTCACCTCGCCCGTGCCCGAGAACGAGGTGACCCGGACCCGGCCGCCGGCGCGCAGCACCGAACCGACGACGATCGTGCCGGCCAGGACGGCGGGCGACTCGTTCTGCGGGTGCAGCATCGAGCCCGACGAGTCGATGTAGAGGTCGAGCTCGATGCCCGCGAACCGCGTCTCGGGCTCGTCCGGCAGCGTCGTCCGGCGGCGGGTGGTGACGCCCGGCACGACCCGGGGACCGGCGACCAGGGTGGCCGGCCAGTCGATCGTCATCGGGTCCTCGTCGACCTCCCAGACCTCGAGCGCCCCCGGCAGCCCGGCCCGGGCGACGCCGACCGGCGCGGGCGCTTGCAGCGGGCGGACCCAGCGGCGCGCCTCCGCCTCGTACCAGGCCCGGACCACCGCCTCCGGCTCGGCGCTCGCCCAGAGCGCGAGGGTGTCCGCGAGGCCGTAGCCCTGACCGACGGACCCGCCGGTCTGGTCCGTCGGGCTCACCTCGCCGGCCCGTCCGGCCGCGACGAGCGCCGGGTGCACGGGTCGCTCTTGCAGGCGTGGGTCACGGAGCACCTCGGTCAGCTCGGCCGCGGTCGGCGGCGCAGCGTCCGCCTCGCCCGCGCACCCCCCGAGCGGAACCGGACGATCAAGGTACGCGGCCATGATCATCCCCCAGCGCAGGGCGCCCGCGACCGGGTCGGTGGCGAAGGTCCGGACGGTCTCGGCCACCAGCTCGGCGTCGAGGGCCGGGTCGGGCGGGGGTCCGTCGGACCGCTCGCTCGAAGCCCGGCGCCGGATCGTCCAGGGCCGTTCCGCGTGGGGCCGGTCCCCGGCGAGGGTCCCGTCGGGCAGCGCCCAGAGCAGCTCGTACGCCCGCAGGACCACCCACCAGGACAAGGTCGTGGCCGGACGGGCGGCGAGCCGACGCCAGACCCCGATCATCTCGGGCTCGACGTCGGGCCGCAGCTGCGCCTGCCGCCGCGCGACGCGGACGTTGATCAGCATGTCGGACCACAGGTTCCCGAGGCTCCGGGCGACGGCGGGCAGGTCGGAGCGAGGTTCGGCGGAGCTGACCGCGACGGCCCGCGCGATCTGCTGGGTGATCTTGAGCCCGGTCGTCCGGGTGCTCGGGGAGAGGACGTGGTGGCCGATCTCGTGGGCGAAGATGCTCGCCAGCTGGCCCTCCACCCCGTCGCGCCGCGCCTCGGCCAGGTCGACGAACACCTGCGGCGGGAACGTGAACCAGGCGAAGCTGCCCTCGTGCGCATCGGCCACCAGCTCCGGGGCGTGCATGCTCACGCCCCAGATCGTGAGCGCCTCCGACCAGGCGGCGGCCTGGGCCGGCGTCAGGGCGGTCACCGGAGCTCCCCGGTGAGCTCGACCAGGTAGGAGCGCGGGCTGACCGCAGCGCCGACGACTCCTCCGTCGTCGGCCACGGTGTCGGCGGCCGTGTCGATCGGGGTGAGCCGGTGGCCGAACACGTCGACCTCCAGGCGCCAGACGCCGCCGTCGGCGCACCGGACGCACAGGCCCCCGGAACCATCCCGCCCGAGCGCCCGCGGCGGGGCCGGCCAGCTGCCGCCGAGGCTGGAGAACCCGCCGACCCGCGCGACCGTGGCTTGGATGGCGAATGTCGGCCAGCCGAGCGGGTGCTGCTGCTGGAGCGCGACGAACGCCTGCACGGCGTCCGCCGGCAGCCCGAGGACGGCACCGGCCACGTCCGTGCGGCCCGCGTCGATCAGCTGCGCCAGGCGGCCGAGGGCGTCGGCCCGCAGGTCGAGCACCCCGCTGCGCCAGCCGGCGAGCGAGCCCACGGCCAGGGCGAGCCCGCGGTCCACCGGGCCGCCGGCGGCGTCGAGACCCGCGACGACCGCTCGCTGGTAGAGCCACGCCTGTCCGCCCCAGGCGGTCACGTTCGCGACCGAGGCCGCGAAGTCCGTCCCCGCGACCACGGGCAGGGGCGTCCGTGTCGGCGTCAGGCCGGCGTTCACGACGTGCCCGGGAACACGGATCATCGGGGTCGCGACTCCAGCCAGCGCAGATAGCTGCGGTAGCGCTGGTGGAGGTACTTGCCGGCGAGCAGGTCGTCGTAGCTGCGGCCGTAGAGCTTGCCGGTCGCCGCGATCGCGGCGACCGCCTCCTCGACCCGGGTCAGCCGGGACCGGGCCTCGGCCGCGCTCACCCCGTCCAGGCCGGCGTCGAGCTCGGCGAGCAGCGCGCCGACCGGGTCGTCGGTCGCGAGCCCCAGGGCCTCCCACTGGCGGACGGAGGTGGTGAAGAGGTCGCGCAGCCAGCTGACGTGGTCGAGCGCCAGCTCGGCGTCGGCGTCGAAGCGCGGGTGCAGCGGGTTGGGCAGGAGCTTGCCGCGCAGCAAGAACGGCAGCACCGCGGCCACGTCGTCGAGCGTGACCTCGGTGTCGCCGCGGAACCACGCCATCGCCTTCGCGTACGTGATGAGCGTCTGCAGGGCGCGCACGGAGATCCCCGAGAGCGTCTGGGCGCCCGGGTCGACCTCGAGGTCGGCGCCGTCGTTGCGCTCGATGACCTCCGCCACCGAGCCGCCGGCCGTGGCCACGGTGTCCTTGGTGCGGTACTCGAGCTGGCGCCCGCCGTGCTGCACGAAGTCGAAGTGGGACGCGAAGAACTCGAGCTGGCGGCGTACGGGTGCGGGGATCGGGACCGCGCGGGCCGCGGCGGCCATCGCCACCTGCTCGGCCGGGGTGAAGACCACCTCGGCGGGGACGTGGTCCTCCGGACGTTCGCCGGCCTCGACCCGGGCCACCAGCTCGTCGAGGAAGCGGTGGTTGAAGCCGAGCGCCGACACCGTGACGTCCATCCGGTCACGCAGCGCCTGGATGACCGGGAACGTCCCGCCCCCGGCGTCGTCGTTGGCGGTGAAGTACCAGCTCTCGACGCCCCCGGGCGGGGTGGTGGAGAGCATCTGGTCGTAGCTCTCGACGTAGCGCTCGGCGACCATGGTGAGCAGGGCCGACTGGGTCTTGGTGGGGATCCGGTTGTACTCGTCGACGACCTTGACCGGCTGGGTGAGCCAGCTGCGCCAGGCGACCCGGACGTCGGTCAGACGCTCGGCCTCGACCAGGTCGCGCGGGAGCGGGATGCCGACCAGGTCGCTGACGCTCAGCTGCGGCTGACCCTGCTGGACGTGGCGGCGGACGTCGGCGGGGCTCGACCCGGCCAGCACGCCGAGGCAGACGGCGAGGGTCGTCTTGCCCCGTCCGGGCCCGCCCACGAGGAGGCAGCGCCCGCCGACGGCGAAGGTGAGCAGCGGCAGCAGCACGTTGGAGGAGTACGACTGCTCCCCGGTCAGCCGGATCTCCGCGCCCGCGTCGCCCAGGGCGAAGGTGACCGGCGTCCCCGAGCTGAACTCGACGTCGTAGAAGGGTGAGATGACCGCGCGGTTGACCATCCAGAAGTAGGCCTGGCGCAGCTTCTCGTCCAGCGGCGGCGTCGTGGGCGTGGGCGGGGCGAACAGGTCCTCGGCCGTCCGCGGTCGCACCTCGTCGACCCCGGCGCGGGTCGGGGCCTGCGACAGCTGGTGCCAGCGGTCGGGCCGCACCGGGTCGGGCGGCACCAGGTCGGGCATGGGCGTGATCCTAGGTGGCGCCGGGTCCGGCGCCCGTCGTCCCGGGAGCGGCGAGGGGCGCCAGCTCGAGCGGGTCGGCCAGCCGGTGCGCAGCGGCGAGCGCGTGCGTCACGGCCGGCAGCGCGGCCTCGAGCCGCTCCGCCACGGTCCCGGCGACCTCGAGCCACGGGACGGGCTGGGCGGCGAGCTCGTCGCGGAACCGTTGCTGCATCGCCGTCCGGAGGTGCTCGCCGTCGCGCATGCCGTCCTGCACGAACCCGATGTCGTCGCCGGTCAGCAGGTAGAGGGCGGGCGGATGCGCGGCGGCGCGGGCGTGGATCGTGGCCGGACGGCTGCCGACGTAGCGCTCGAACCAGAGCGCCGTGGCGAGCACGTCGGTGTCGCAGACGACGACCGGCTGCGGGGCGCGGCGCCGGGCCTCGTCCTCGGCGGCGAGCTGGCGGTCGACGATCAGGTCGAACTCGTCCGCCCGCCACGGGGTCGTGAGGCCGCCGGCGCGCGTCCGGCTGTGCTCGCGCCCGTACTCGGGGACCCAGCTGGTGCCCAGACGTCCCGCGAGGGCTGCGGCGAGCGTGGTCGACCCGGTGGACTCGGCGCCGAGCACCACCACCCGGGAGACGAACCAGCGGCGGACGGGCGCCGACAGCGCCCACCACCAGGCGGCCGGGTCGGCGCGCACGGCGCGGCCCGACACCGGCGTCAGCGCCCGGCCCGGGTCGACCTGCTCCCAGGTCGCGTCGAGGCGCCGGGCGAGCTCGGCGCCGTACGGGTCGCTGGTGAAGACCGCGTCGACCGGTGCGGGCAGGAGCCCCGTGATCACGCGGGTGTGCGCGTCCCAGGCGGTCGCCGACCCGAAGTCGACGGGGGTGTCGTCGGTCGCCGCCACCAGCCGGACGCCGGGGTGGTCCTCGGCGATCCAGGCGGCGCGTTCCTCCAGCGGGATCGACTCGACGCTGGAGGCCAGCAGCATGACGGTGACCGTCGAGCAGCGCTGCTGCGCGGTCCGGATCAGGTGCGCGTGGCCCGCGTGCAGCGGGTAGAACTTCCCCAGCACGAGGCCGTGGGCGTGACGCGCGGGTGCCGGCGTCAGGTCAGCCATCGGTCGCGAGGGCCGGTTCCGGTCGAGCGGCGCCGGGAGCGGCCGGCGGTGCGTGGCGCCAGGTGCGGTAGCCCAGCACGCAGATGGCGATGAAGAGCAGGTAGAGCGCGGCGGTGATGACCAGGCCCTTGCTCAGGTAGAGCCCGACGTACGCCACGTCGACCGCGATCCACACGAACCACGACTCGATCCAGCGCCGGTTGAGCATCACCTGGGCCACCAGGCTCACCGCCGTCGTGGTGGCGTCGGCGACCACGGTGGTCGAGTCGGTCTGGCGGAGCACGAGGACGAGCACGCCGGAGCCGACCAGGCCGGACCCGACCAGGACCGGGACCGCCCGACGCGGCAGCGCGGCGACCGCCACCCGCTCGTCGCGGGCCGGGCGACGGGCCCACGCGACCCAGCCGGTGACGCCCAGCACGAGGTAGACGATCTGCAGACCCGCGTCGGCGTACAGGGCGTTGGTGACGAAGAGGCCGATGAAGACGAGGTTGTTGGCGATGCCGAGGGGGTAGTTCCAGATGACCCGGCGGGCCGCGAGCAGCACGCAGAGCCCGCCCGTGACGAAGCCGAGCACCTCGGTCCAGTGGGTCAACCACCACCCGGTCACCGGGTACCTCCTCGCCGTGCGCCACCTCGGGCCGCCATCGTCGCAGCGCTGGGCGTCGTCGGGCTGGTGGTCTCGATCTCCTCACGACGGGGCGGGCGAGGCCGTCGCAGCGGCGGCCAGGCGGTCGGCCCAGGTCTGGACCTGCCCGACGAGCTCGGGCGGCTCGAGGACGGTGAACGCCGCCCCGGTGAACCCGAGCGTGAGCACCGCACCGTCGAGGTCGTCGGTGTCCATCCGGAACGTGCACGAGGTGGGCGTGCGGACCTCGACCGCAGCCCAACCCCCGATGCGGGCGGCCACGTCGGCGGCGGCAGCCTCGACGACCGCTTCCACGTGGTGGGTCCCGGTCCCGCGCGCCCCCGCTCCCTGCACGCCGGCCAGCACGAACGCGGCGACGTCGTCGAAGGGCGGCGTCCGCGGCGCGAACGGCACGCCCGAGCCCTCCGCCGCGCTGATCCGGTCGATCCGGAACGTCCGCCAGTCCGCCCGGTCGAGGTCGTAGCCGACCAGGTACCAGCGCCGCCCGAGGGGCACGAGCCGGAAGGGCTCGACCCGACGTGTGTCCTGAGGGGGGACGACCCCCCTCACCCCCCGAGGGGTTCCACTCGCTGGCGCTCGCGGAACCCCGGAGGACCCCCGGTACGGGGTCCCGTAGCCGAACCGGACCCGTTCGGCGTCCCGGCAGGCCAGCGCGAGCACGGCGAGCACCTCGTGGTCGAGGCGTTCGGTCGGTTCGTCGCCCCAGCGGGCGGGAGTCGTCGCCGCCTGGACGGCGTCGAGCCGGACCCGCAGCCGGCGCGGCATCACCTGCACGACCTTGGTGAACGCGCGGACCGCCGCGTCGCCGCCGCCGCCGGTGACGAGCTGGGACTGGATCGCGACCGCCAGCGCCATGGCCTCCTCGTCGTCGACGACCAGGGGCGGCAGCGCGGTCCCGGGCGCGAGCGCGTACCCACCCTCGACCCCCGGCGCGGCGTCGACCGGGTAGCCGAGCTCGCGCAGCCGGTCGACGTCGCGCCGGAGCGTGCGGGGCGAGACCTCGAGCCGTTCGGCCAGCAGCGGTCCGGGCCACCACCGTCGGGTCTGCAGCAGCGAGAGCAGCCGGAGGGTGCGCGAGCTGGTGTTCGCCATGGTCCGAGTCTCTGCTCATTGCGGACAGGAACTGGCCGCGATCGTGCCTAGCGTAGGCCTCGTCCCGATCGACCCGAAGGAGCCGCAGATGAGCAGCACCCAGCGCGACGAGATCGTCGCCATCCTCACGAAGCACCGGGGCCTGTTCCTCGTGACCGTGCACGGGCTGACCGACGAGCAGGCACGCCTGACCCCGACCGTGAGCGCGCTGAGCCTCGGCGGCCTGGTCAAGCACGTGACCGCGACGGTGGTCCAGTGGCTCGACTTCGTCGAGCACGGTCCGCAGGGGGGCGCCGAGATCGACTGGTCGAACCCGGACCCGGCGATCTTCGAGGCCTTCGCCAACGGCTTCCGGCTGCTGCCGGAGGAGACGCTCGAGGGCGTGCTGGCGGACTGGGAGGCGGCCGCCGTCCGGACCGACGCCCTCGTCCGCACCGTCGACCTCGACGAGGTCCACCCGCTGCCCCAGGCGCCGTGGTTCCCGGCGGACGAGGTCTGGAGCAACCGCCGCGTGTTCATGCACGTGCTGGCCGAGATCGCGCAGCACGCCGGCCACGCCGACATCCTGCGGGAGTCCATCGACGGTCAGAAGTCGATGGGCTGAGTCCGCTCCACGACGACGGGAAGGGTCCTGCACGACCATGGTGCAGGATCCCACCCAGAGCCTGGCTCGGAGCCGGCGCGAGAGGATCCTGTGCCCACTGCCGTCGACCCGGACCGGCTCCTCCGTACGCTGCGCGACCTCGTCGCCGTGGCGAGCGAGGGCGGTGCGGCCGACGAGCTGCGCATCCAGCACCTCCTCGCGGAGCGCCTCGGCGACCTCGGGCTGAGCGTCGACCTCTGGCCGCTCGACCTGCCGGCGCTCCGGGCGGACCCGGGCTACACCGGCGAGGAGGTCGAGCGGACCGCGGCCTGGGGCCTGGTCGCGACGAACCTCCCCGGCGAGGACGTCGGCCTGGTCCTCTCCTCGCACGTCGACGTGGTGCCGCCCGGCGACCTCACCGCCTGGACCGGGGCTCCGTACGAGCCGGTGGTCTCGGCCGGTCGGCTGGTGGGGCGCGGGTCCTGCGACATGAAGGGCGGGCTGGCCGCGGTCCTCGGTGCGGTGGAGGCGCTCGGGCCGGACGTGACCACGGTGGCCCCGTTCGCGGTGCACTGCGTGATCGGCGAGGAGGACGGCGGGCTGGGTTCGTTCGCGACCCTGGCTCGCGGGCACACCGGCCGCGCGTGCATCATCCCGGAGCCGACCGACCTGCGGCTGGTGACGGCGAACGCGGGGTCGCTGACCTTCCGGATCGAGGTGCCGGGGGTGGCGACGCACGGCAGCACCGCGTACGCCGGGGTGTCGGCGATCGACGCCTACCTGCCGCTGCACGCCGCGCTGGCCCGGCTGTCCGAGCGCCGGAACCGCGTCCGGGAGCCGCTGCTGGACCACCTCCCGGTCCCCTACCCGCTGTCGGTCGGACGGCTGCAGGCCGGCGACTGGGCGAGCAGCGTGCCCGACCGGCTGGTGGCGGAGGGCCGCTACGGGCTGCGGGTCGAGGAGGACCCGGCGGGCGCCCGGGCCGAGCTGGAGCAGACGGTCGCCGAGGCTGCGCACGGGCACCCGTACCTGCGCGACCACCCGCCGGTCGTCACCTGGCCGGGGGGTCGCTTCCGTGGCGGGCACCTGCCCGCCGGGCACGCGTTCGCGGCACAGGTGGGAGCGACGCACGCGCAGGTGACCAGCGGCCCGGTCACGGACGTGCGCGGGGCGCCCTGGGGCAGCGACCTGCGCCTCTACAACGGCGCGGGGATCCCGACGCTGCACTACGGCCCCGGCGACGTCCGCCTCGCGCACGGGCCGGACGAGAACGTTCCGCTGGAGCAGGTGGAGGCCGCGGCGGCCGTGTTCGCGAGGCTGCTCCACGAGGGCGTCCGGTGACCACGGGAACCTGGTGCTGACCACGGCGAATTCGCCGTGGTCAGCGTCGGTCTACCACGTTCGCGTGGTAAACCGACGCACCGCAGGACCGGACGGAGGGAAGGGTCAGGCGTACGCGGGGAGGATGACGTCGGAGATCAGGCGGCGGCGCTCCGGGAGGGGCCAGAAGACGCTCTCGGCGGCGTTCACCGTCAGGCGGCGCAGGCCGTCGAGGTCGTAGCCCAGCTCGCTGACCAGCAGGCCCATCTCGCGGGTGAGGGTCGTCCCGCTCATCAGCTGGTTGTCGCAGTTCACCGTGACCTTGAAGCCCAGCCGGTCGAGCCGCCCGATCGGGTGCGCGGCGACGGAGGCGACCGCGCCGGTCTGGACGTTCGACGACGGGCAGAGCTCCAGCGGGACCTGGCGGTCCCGGACGTACGCGGCGACCGGCCCGAGCAGGTCGTCGGCGCTGATGTCCTCGACGACCCGGACGCCGTGGCCGACGCGGGTGGCCCCGCAGGCCAGGACGGCGCCGGCGATCGAGTCGACGCCCGCGGCCTCGCCCGCGTGGATCGTGTACGGCCAGCCGTGCGTGCGCAGGTGCACGAACGCGGCGAGGAAGCGCTCGGGGGGGAAGCCGTCCTCGGGACCGGCGATGTCGAAGCCCGCGACCGTGCCCGACCGGTCGTCGAGGACGAGGTCGGCGGCGGTCAGGTTGGGCTCGGCCTGGCGCATCGACGTGAGCAGCTGGCGGACGACGATCTCCCGGCCCCCGGCGCGGACGGCGGCCATGCCGTCCTGGAGCCCCGCGGACACCGCCGCGACCGCCTCGGTCTGGGTCAGGCCGCCCGCGGTGTGCTGCTCCGGCGCCCAGCGGGCCTCGCCGTAGACGACGCCGTCGGCGGCGAGGTCCTCGACGAACTCGCGGGCGACGCGGCGCAGGTTCGGCGCCGTCTGCATGACGGCGACCGTGTGGTCGAAGGTCTCGAGGTAGCGCACCAGCGAGCCGGAGTCGGCCGCGTCGACGAACCACCGCCCCAGGGCCTCGGCCCCCTCGGAGGCCTCCGGGGGCAGCGCGTGGCCGACCTCCTCGGAGAGCTCCAGCACGGTCGCGGGGCGGACCCCGCCGTCGAGGTGGTCGTGGAGCGAGACCTTGGGCAGCGCGCGCAGGCGGTCGACATCGAGCTCAGGCATGTGGGTCAGTCTCTCGCGGACCGACCTTGGCCAGGTCCTCCGTCCCGAACGCCTGCGGCAGGACGTCGGTCATGGGCAGCACGCCGAGGGGGGTGTCGACGAGCAGCGCCGCGCCCCCGTGCTCCCAGAGCAGCTGGCGGCAGCGACCGCACGGCATGAGGCGTTCCCCGTTGGCGTCGCAGCAGCTGAACGCGACCAGGCGTCCGCCGCCCCCGGCGACGAGGTCGGAGACCAGCCCGCACTCGGCGCAGAGCGTGACGCCGTACGCGGCGTTCTCCACGTTGCAGCCCACGACGACGCGGCCGTCGTCGACCAGCGCGGCCGCCCCGACCGGGTAGCCCGAGTACGGCGCGTACGCCCGCTCCATGACCTCGACCGCGCGGTTCCGCAGGAGGTCCCAGTCGACGTCACTCATCGCACTCCCCCGGCGGCCCGGCCGACAGCCGCACACCGTCGAGCTTCCCGCACAGGTCGCGGCCTGTGCGGCTGGCCCTCAGCTGTGCGGCTGGCATCGACGCTGTGCGGCCGGAACCGGACCTGTGCGGCTCGAACCGGAGCCGTGCGGCCGGAACCGGAGCCGTGCGGCCGACGGTCGGCACCTCACTTCTCATACGGGACCCCGTCGGCGGCGGGCGCGCGGACGCGGCCGACCAGCCCCGCGACCGCGATGATCGTGGCGATGTAGGGCAGGACGAGCAGCAGCTGGCTCGGCATCGGCGTGCTCAGCGTCTGCAGCTGCGAGGCCATCTGGGTCACGAAGCCGAAGAACAGGCACATGATCGTCGCGAGCACCGGTCGCCAGCGGCCCATGATCAGCGCGGCCAGCGCGATGAACCCGTTGCCGACCGTGAACTCCTTGGTGAACTGACCCGTCGAGGCCAGCGTGAAGAACGAACCACCCAGCCCGGCCAGCACCCCGCCCGCGAGGACCGCCGACCACCGCACGCCGCGCACGCTGATCCCGACCGTGTCCGCGGCCTGCGGGTGCTCGCCCACCGAGCGCACGCGCAGGCCCCAGGTGGTCTTGTAGAGCAGCACCCACACCACGACGACCGCGATGATCGCGAGGTAGGCGAGGACGTTCTGGTCGAAGAGCACCCGGCCGAAGAACGGGATGGACGAGAGCCCGGGGATCGCGATGGTGTCGAGCACGGGCGCGTTGTTGTACGTGCTGGACGCCGGCTGGACGAGCTGGTCGAAGAGGAAGCCGGTGACCCCGACGGCGAGCAGGTTGAGCACGACGCCGAGGACCACCTGGTTGACCAGGTAGTTGATCGAGAACAGCGCGAGCAGCGCGGCCATCGCCAGACCGGCGACCATCGCGGCGAGGATCGCCGCCGGCACGGACTGGGTGACGCTGCCGACCACCGCCGCCGCGAACGCCGCCGCGAGGAACTGGCCCTCGATGCTCACGTTCACCACGCCGGCCCGCTCGCAGAGCACGCCGCACAGGGCGCCGAACACGAGCGGCGTGGCCAGCGACAGGGTCCCGGCGAACTGGTTGCTGACGGGGAAGGGCAGGTCGCGGCCGGCGGCGGCCCAGGTCAGGAAGCCGAGCAGGACCGCGATGCCTGCGACCGTCGCCGCCACGACCGCCCATCGGCCGCGGACCCGGCCGCTGAGGAACGCGACCGCCGCGGCGAGGCAGAGGACGGCGCAGACCACGACGGTCGGTACGCCGGGCAGCGGGACGGTCGGTAGCTGGACCTCGTCGAACGCGTCCGACAGCGCGAACCGCGCCTCACCGTGGGTCGAGCCGAGGGCGAGCAGGAGGAGCAGGCCGACGATGCCGATCAGGATGCCGGTCGAGAGCCGCTGGCGACGCTTCTCGCCCGACTCGACGGTCTCCGCGCTCGGCGGGACGACAGCGTCGGTCCGCGGTGCGGGGTCGAGGGCTGTCACGACGCGAGACCCCCCTCGGGCAGGGCGCCGGTCGCGTGGGCCTTGCGGGTCCGGACGAACGGGATGAGCTTGGTGACCAGCGCCGGGGCGGCGACGAACAGCACGATCAGGGCCTGCAGCGCCGTGGTCAGGGTCAGCGGCGTCTGGGCGACGCTCTGCATGGCCAGACCGCCCGCGTGCAGGGCGCCGAAGAGCAACCCGGCGAGCACGGTGCCGAGCGGGGTGGACCGCCCCAGCAGCGCGACCGTGATCGCGTCGAAGCCGATCGAGCCGACGATCCCGGCCGACAGCGGCACGGGCAGACCGGAGGCCGACGGGCCGAGCGCCGCCTGCACCCCGGCGAGGCCCGCCAGCGCCCCGGCGACGGCCATGGTGATCACGGTGGTCCGCGCGACGCTCATGCCGGCCGTCGCCGCCGCGTGCGGGTTGGCCCCGACCGCACGGATGGCGAAGCCGGTGGTCGAGCGCTCCAGCAGCCACCACACGAACACGGCGGCCAGGATCGCGAGCAGGAAGCCGAGGTGCAGCTGACCGCCCACCAGCCGCGGGAAGGTCGCGCTGAAGTCGACGATCGGCGAGATCGGGTCGGTCCGGCCGGGGCGCTGGAAGACGGTCGTGGTGAGCAGGTAGTCCAGCAGGCCCGCGGCCACGTAGTTGAGCATGATCGTGACGATCACCTCGTGCGCCCCCGCGCCGGCCTTGAGCCAACCGACCAGCCCGCCCCAGACCGCACCGCCGACGACCCCGGCGAACACGGCGACGAGGAGGTGGATCCCCGGCGGCAGGTGCCAGCTGAAGCCGACGTACGCGGCGAAGATCGAGCCGAGGATGGCCTGGCCCTGGGCGCCGATGTTGAACAGGCCGGCGCGGAACGCGAGCGCCACGCCGAGCCCCGCGCAGATCAGCGGCGCCGCCTGCGCGGTCGTCTCGGTGATCGGCCCGTAGCCGCCGACCGACCCGGCGATCAGGGCGCCGTACGCACCTCCGACCTTGTCGACGGAGGCGACGAGCGCGTCCGACGGCCGGGCGAAGAAGTACGTGAACTTCGAGCGCACGTCGGTGTCGGAGACGATCATCAGCACCGCGCCGACTCCGAACGCGAGCACGAACGCGGCGAGCGTGGTGACCACGTCGGTCCACGGGAAGCGCCGCCTGCTCCGGGCCGGCCGCGTCGGTCGGGGGGCCGTGGGAGCCGGCGCGGTGGCGGTGCTCATCGCCCCTCGACGGGCTCGGGAGACGTGGTGCGGGGCCTGGGGGACGTCGCAGCCAGGGCTTCGTCGGCGGGCACGCCCGCCATCATCAGGCCGAGCGCCTCGCGGGAGGTGTCCGGGGGGACCACGCCGACGATCCGACCGCGGTACATGACGGCGACGCGGTCGGCCAGCGCGGCGACCTCGTCCAGCTCGGTGGAGACGATCAGGACCGCCGTGCCCTTGTCGCGCTCCTCGACCAGGCGGGAGTGCAGGAACTCGATCGCACCGACGTCGACACCCCGGGTCGGCTGGCTGGCGACCAGCGCCGCCAGCGGGCGCGACAGCTCGCGGGCCAGGACGACCTTCTGCTGGTTGCCGCCCGACAGCGAGCTGACGGGCGTGTCGACGGTCTGCGTGCGGATGTCGAACTCCCCCACCCGGTCGTCGGCGTTCCCCCGGATCTGCCCGAGGTCGAGGCGGATGCCCCGGGCGAACGGGGCCTCGTCGTAGGAGTTGAGCACGAGGTTCTCGGCGACGGTGAAGGTGCCGACGAAGCCGTCGTGCTGCCGGTCCTCGGGCACGAAGCCGAGCCCGGCGTCGATGATCTCCTTGGGCGTCCGACCGCTGATCGTCTTCCCGTCCAGCACGATCGACCCGGAGGTGACCGGCAGCGTGCCGAGCAGGGCGTCGGCCAGCTCGCTCTGGCCGTTGCCCTGGACGCCGGCCACGCAGACGATCTCGCCGCCGTGCACGTCGAGGTCGAGGGCGTCGACGACCACCTGCCCGGCGGCGTTGGCGACCGAGACGCCTCGCAGGCGGAGCCGGGGCTCGGCGCTGGGCTTGGCGGGCTGCTTGTCGACGACCAGGTTGACGGCCCGGCCGACCATCAGCTCGGCGAGGCGCGCCTCCGACTCGGTCGGCTTGGCGGTCCCGACCACGGCGCCGCGCCGGATGACGGTGATGGTGTCGGCGATCTCGCGGACCTCGCGCAACTTGTGGGTGATGAACACGACGGCCTTGCCCTCGTCGCGCAGCGCGCGCATGACGTCCATCAGCTCGTCGATCTCCTGCGGCGTCAGCACCGCGGTGGGCTCGTCGAAGATCAGGAACCGTGCGTCGTTGGCCAGCGCCTTGAGGATCTCGACCCGCTGCTGGACCCCGACGGGCAGGTCCTCCACGACCGCGTCCGGGTCGACGTCGAAGCCGTAGCGCTCCGAGAGCTCGCGGACCGTCCTGCGGGCCCGTCGCATGCTCAGCCCGATCCCGCCCTCGCGGCCGAGCACGAGGTTCTCGGTGACGGTGAAGACCTCGACCAGCATGAAGTGCTGGTGGACCATGCCGATCCCGTCGGCGATGGCCTCCTTGGGGTTGCGGATCACCACCGGCGAGCCGTCCACGAAGATCTGGCCCTCGTCGGGGCTGAGCAGCCCGTAGAGGACGTTCATCAGCGTGGACTTGCCGGCCCCGTTCTCGCCGAGCAGGCAGTGGATCTGGCCCGGCACGATGTCCAGGTCGACGCTGGAGTTGGCCACGAGCGAGCCGAAGCGCTTGGTGATCCCCCGCAGCGCCAGCCCGGTGGCGGGTGGCGCTGCTGGGTCGAGCCGCTCCGGTGCGGGAGTCGCCATCACGCGATCAGTCGTTCGGACCGCTCAGGACGTCGGCTGCGACTTGGAGTCGATCTTGATCTTGCCCGAGACGACGTCGGCCTTGAGCGCGTCGACCTCCGCCTTCAGGTCGGCGGGGACCTTGGAGTCGAAGTCGTGGTAGGGCGCCAGTCCCGTGCCGGAGTTGTCGAGCGTCCCGACGTACGGGCTGTTGTCGAAGGTCCCGTCCTTGGCCGCCTTGATCGCGTCCGTGACGGAGACGTCGAGGCCCTTCGTCACGCTCGTGATGATGTTCGAGCAGTAGGTCTCCGCGCTGACGCAGCCGTCGGTGTCGACCCAGATCGCGTTGACCTTGCCGCTGCTCGCCTTGGCCGCCTGGAGGCCGCCGAGGCCCGCCGGGCCCGCCACCGGGAAGATGATGTCCGCGCCCTGGCTCACCAGGCCCTGGGCGACGCGCTGGCCGCCCTTCTGGTCCTCGAAGCTGCCGACGAACTGGCCGTCCTGCTTGGCCTCGTCCCAGCCGAGCACCTGCACGTCGCTCTTCTTCTGGGTGTTGTAGTACTGCACGCCCTGGGCGAAACCGTCCATGTAGATCGTGACGGTCGGGTACTTCATGCCGCCGAACGTCGCGACCTTCTTGGTCTGGGTCATGCCCGCGGCGAGGTAGCCCGCGAGGAAGCTCGACTGCGCCGTGTTGAACACCAGCGGCTTGAGGTTCTTGGCCGCCGGGTAGGCCTTCGGGTCGTTGTTGTCGACGATGGCGTACTTGATGCTGGGGTTGGCCTTGGCGGAGGCCAGGGTGTCGTCGCTCAGCGCGAAGCCGACCGTGACGATGATGTTGCACTTCGCGTCGACCATCGACTGGACGTTCTTGGCGTAGTCGGCGGCCGCGTTCGACTCGACCTGGCCGGTCTCGATGCCGAGCGCCGTCTTCGCGTCCGTCAGGCCCTTGTAGGCGGTCTGGTTGAACGACTTGTCGTCGAAGCCGCCCGAGTCGGACACCATGCAGGCCTTGAAGCCGGCGGCGTCGGTCCCTCCCGAGGAGGCGGCCCCGCTCGGGGCGGCCGAGCTGCCCGCGTCGGTGCCGGGCGCCTGCGCGCAGCCGGAGAGAGCGAGCGCGGCGGAGGCCGCCAGCGCGCCCACCAGGGTCAGGGTCTTCTTCACGGCGGGTCTCCTCGTTCGGGTCCTGCGTACGTGCGTCAACGAATAGTGCGGTCTCCGGTGGCCGCGGCGAGGAAACCTCGCGCCGCCAGGGCTCGACCCCGGCGAGCAGCACTCTAGTGCTCCGAACCACCCGATCTCGACCCACGACGGTCGCCGCCGGGTCACCGTCCGGTCACGACCCGGGCGGGACCGCCTCGACGCCGCTGCTGCTCGCCACGTCGGCGAGCACCTTGACGCCGACGTCGATGCAGCTCTCGTCGACCCGGAAGCTCGGGTGGTGGATGTCGGGCCAGGTGGCGCTGCCGTGCGTACGGACGCCGAGCCGGGCCATGGCGCCGGGCACCTGCGCCAGCATCCAGGAGAAGTCCTCGCCGCCCAGGGACTGCTCGGTCGCGGTCACGCCCTCGGGTCCGAGCATCGCCTCGCCCGCCGCAGCGAGCCGGTCGATCCCGGACTGCGCGTTGACGGCGGGTGGCGTGCCCTCGTTGACGGAGACGCGCGCCTCCACGCCGAACGGGGCGACGACCTGGGCCACCAGCTCGGGCAGCATCGCCTTGGCCTGGTCCCAGCCCGGGGTCGTCAGCGCGCGGAGCGTGCCAAGCACCTGCCCGCTGCTGGGGATGGCGTTCGGCGCCGAGCCGGCGGTGATCTTGCCCCACATCATCGAGACCCCGCTGCGCGGGTCGACCCGCCGGGAGAGCACGAGCTGGGTCTGGGTCACCAGCGTGCCCAGGGCCGCGACGACGTCCTGGGTGAGGTGCGGGCGCGAGGTGTGTCCGCCGGTACCGGTGAGCGTGACGCCGATCTGGCTGACCGCGGAGGTGACGGGTCCGACCTTCAGCGCGATCTGACCGGCGTCCGTACGCGGGTCGCAGTGGAGCGCGTAGACCTCGCTGAGGTCGGTCAGCACGCCCCCGTCGATCGCGTCGACCGCGCCGCCGGGGCTGGTCTCCTCGGCCGGCTGGAAGATCAGCCGGACCCCGCGGGTGAGCAGGCCCTCCTCGCGGAGCCGCGCCAGGACCAGGCCCACGCCGAGCACGATGGTGGTGTGCACGTCGTGCCCGCAGGCGTGCGCGACGCCGGGGACCTTGGAGGCGAAGTCGACGGCGCTGCCGTCGGGGATCGGCAGGGCGTCGAGGTCGGCGCGCAGGCCGACGAGGTCCTGTCCGTCGTGACCGTACGGCAGGACGTCGCACCAGGCACCCGTGCCGATCGGCAGCACCTTGGCGACCAGGCCGACCGACTCGAGGACCTCGATCACCTTGGCGGTCGTGCGGTGCTCGGCGTTGCCGACCTCCGGGTGCGCGTGGATGTCGCGGCGGATGGCGATCAGGCGCTCGTGCAGCCCTTCGACCTCGGCGACGATCAGGGCACGGCGCACGTGGTCGTCGACGGGTTCAGGCATGGCACGTCAGTTTGTCACGCGCGAGACACCCGCTGGTGGTTCTGGGACAAGCCGTAACCAGACGGGAACGGTCGGTCGTCCGAAGCCGCTCCAGCACGAGGTTAGGCTCTCCTAACTCGTTCGGCGCACCTTCGCGCAGCCGGGCGGAGAGGAGCAGCACCGTGGGCTACTACGACGTCTACCACCGGGCCGAGGTCATGGCCACCTACCGGCTGAGCCCGCACCTCGTCCGCGTGGAGCTCGGCGGCGACGGCCTGCGCGGCTGGTCGACCAGCGGCGTGCCGGACGAGCGGCTCGTGCTGGTCCTGCCCGGTCCGGGCACGCGCACCGTGGCCGAGCCCGTGACGATGCCCGACGGCACGCAGGACTACCCCGACCCCGACGACCAGCCGCCGATGCGCAGCTACACCGTCCGTTCCTGGGACGCGGCCACGCACCGGATGTCCGTCGACTTCGTGGTGCACGAGGGCGGCATCGGCTCCGGCTGGGCGCAGACCGCCCGTCCGGGCGAGGTGATCTACCTGACCGAGGCCATGGGCTGGTACCGCCCGCCGGCCGACGCGACCTGGCAGCTCCTCGTCGCCGACCTGGCCGGCCTGCCCGCCCTCTCGCGCGCCGTGGAGGAGCTCGCTCCGGGTGTCCCGGTGCACGCCCTGGTCGAGGTGCCCACCGAGGCCGACCGGATCGAGGTCGAGAGCGCGGGCGACGTCCGCTGGACCTGGTTGGTGGGGTGCGGCAACGACGCCGGCCCGAGCCGGCTGGCCGCCGCCGTGGCCGACCTCGCGCTGCCGGAGGGACCGGGCTACATCTGGTTCGCGGCGGAGGCGAGCGCGTCCCGGGCCGTCCGCAAGCACCTGCGCCAGGTACGCGGCCTGCCGGTCACGTGCTGCACCCTGCTCGGCTACTGGCGCCAGGACTCCGAGCGCTGGGACGCCCGCTACGCCGAGGTCGCCCCCACCCTCGAGGCCGTCTACACCGACGCCGTCGCCGCCGGCGCGACGAGCGACGACGCCCTCGTCCTCTACGACGAGGCCCTCGAGCGCGTGGGCCTGTAACCCACTTCTAGTGGTTGTTGTGAGTGCTTGAGAACTGCTTGCGAAGTTGCTCATCCCCCGGTCGAAGCGTGTCGCCGCCCTCGTTCGACTTCCATGCACGCCCACCGATCCTCAGTAGCCCTATACAGCCGACCTACTCTCTGACATCGTGTCGTTCCATGGGCAATCGGGACTCGCGGCTTGTCGCATGAAAGAACTCATTCCGCTCCTTGCTGCATTGACCGGCGCATGTGCTGTACTGCTTGCACAACTGATCACGGGTAGAAGTAACACACAACGCCTGAAATTGGAGCTAGCACAACGGAAGTGGGAGGCGACCCTCAAATACTTCGAGCCGTTGCGGGACAAGCAACTGGCTGCACATGAAGCGTTTTACGATCTACTACAAGATGCTATAGAGCGCGGGGCAATCTCCGAGACGGACTATCTGGCCATTCGTAGTCAGTTTGTCTACCTGGATGATGACCTCCGGACGAAGATTGTTGAGACTCTACAATCACTTGCGCAGTCACCACCACCATTAGCGCCATCCTCAAGAGACGCGCTGCTCGACATCCAAGCTCGAATACGGAGCTATCTTCGAGCACCAGCACAACTGAAGGAGAAATTTGATGGCTGATTCCTTGTCGGGAGGAACTCCGGACGAGCTACGAGCTGCTCTTCGGCAGGCCGAGCAGACGCGACGCAAGCCCGACCGTAAGACCCGTCTACTGAGAAACGAAAGGTCTGTCGCCACGATCAATATTTGGCCCGTTCTGATTCCGAGGGCGTCGATTAATCCGCAAAGGCTCATCCAGCTGCTGGCTTCTGAATTCGGGTCTACTATCGACCGTGCCGCGCTTCTTCGAAATGTTCCTGAGGAAGCTAGGGGTGGGGTGCCCTCTGAAGCGGCCTTGAGCCACGCACTCGCAGGCGAGGACGCAATTTACTTCGTCGGTGGACGACTCAGCGACAAGGAGTCGAATCGACTTACGCCAATTCAGTTACTGGGCTTCGGGGAGCAGAGTTTGAGAGCTTCGGTATCTGGAACAACCGACGAGGCAGAGTATTTGTGCAAGAGGCTCGGAATCTTGCTATCGATGACTGCTGGCATACAACGCGTTTGGGGCGATTTCGAACCCCACATCGAAGCCATCTCTTACCTAACCACGACCGTGGTCGATCTCGGCTTCCCTTTAGTTGATCTACTCTCTCCAGCAATGAAGGGCTTCATTTCGGATTCCATAACGGGTAAGGATGGATTCGGGCGAAGGATGGGCGATTTTAGTTGGGAAGGCATTCACGCCGAGCGCGACAAACTGAACGTGACTATCGGTGTGCATCAACTTCATTTTAAGCTTGTAGTTCAGGACGAGGTGTCCGGACAGTCCGACAAGTGCGATCTGGAGTTCTTAACTCATACAACCAGCGATCTCAACCGAAGCCGGGTCAAGTTCACCTCGGCGCTGAGCTCAACGGATCACGATGCGCTGGTTGAACGCTTGGTGTCGAGCGTAAGAGCTTCGTAAGGTCGAGTGGTAGGCAAACTTCAATACACCTTGCTACTTGCTGCCAGTGCGTGAACTTGGGTGCGTCGCGAGCAAAGACGAACATAGCAAATCTACTGGATGATTGATCTTTCGGCAGCGCGCGTTTGCCGGCCAGAACCTAAAAGACTTCTGACGAGCGGTAGACGCCCCAGACGTCACGGAGGGCGTCGCTGACCTCGCCGACGGTGGCGCGGAGGGAGAGGGCGAGCTTCATCGGCGGCAGGACGTTCGCGGAACCTCGCGCCGCGGCCCGGAGCTGCTCCAGCGCGGCCTCGACGCGGACGTTGTCGCGGCCGTCGCGCATCCGCACGACCCGCGCGACCTGGGCGGCCTCGAGCGCCGGGTCGACCCGCAGGGTCTCGTACGGCTCCTCCTCGTCGAGCGTGAACCGGTTCACCCCCACGACCACCCGCTCGCCGGCGTCGATCTGCTGGGCGATCGCGTACGCGGAACGTTCGATCTCGCCCTTCTGGAAGCCCTGCTCGATGCCGGCCACCGCCCCGCCGCGGCTCTCGACCGCCTCCATCAGCGCCAGCGCGGCCGCCTCGACGTCGTCGGTCAGCGACTCGACGACGTACGAGCCGGCGAACGGGTCGACCGTCTGCGTCAGGTCGGTCTCGTGGGCCAGCACCTGCTGGGTGCGCACCGCGAGGCGGGCGGCCTTCGGGGACGGCAGCGCGAGCGCCTCGTCGTAGGAGTTCGTGTGCAGCGACTGCGTCCCGCCGAGCACCGCCGCGAGCGCCTGCACGGTCACGCGGACGAGGTTGACCTCCGGCTGCTGCGCGGTCAGCTGCACCCCGGCGGTCTGGGTGTGGAAGCGCAGCATCTGCGACTTGGGGTTCGTCGCGCCGAAGCGCTCGCGCATCACGTGCGCCCAGATCCGCCGGGCCGCGCGGAACTTGGCGACCTCCTCCAGCAGCGTGGTCCGGGAGACGAAGAAGAAGGAGAGCCGCGGCGCGAACTGGTCGACCTCCAGCCCGGCCGCGAGGGCCGCCTCGACGTAGGCGATCCCGTTGGCGAGCGTGAACGCGATCTCCTGCGCGGGCGTCGCCCCGGCCTCGGCCATGTGGTAGCCGGAGATCGAGATCGTGTTCCACCGGGGCAGCGCCTGCGCGCAGTAGGCGAACGTGTCCCCGACCAGGCGCAGCGAGGCCTGCGGCGGGTAGATGTAGGTCCCGCGGGCGATGTACTCCTTGAGCACGTCGTTCTGGATCGTGCCCGTCAGCAGCGCGGGGTCGATCCCGTTCTCCTCGGCGACGAGCTGGTAGAGCAGCAGCAGCACCGCGGCCGGGGCGTTGATGGTCATCGACGTGGACACCTTGGCGAGGTCGATCCCCGCGAACAGCACCCGCATGTCGTCGACGGAGTCGATGGCGACGCCGACCTTGCCGACCTCGCCCGCAGCCAGCGGCGCGTCGGAGTCCATCCCCATCTGGGTCGGCAGGTCGAAGGCGACCGACAGCCCGGACGTGCCGTGCGCGGTCAGCTCGAGGTAGCGGGCGTTCGACTCCGCCGCCGTGCCGAAACCGGCGTACTGACGCATCGTCCAGGGCCGGGTCGTGTACATCCCCGGGTGCACGCCGCGGGTGAAGGGGTACGCGCCGGGCGCCCCGAGCGCGGTCGCGGGGTCGAAGTCCTCCGGCTCGCCGGAGGAGTAGACGTCGGCGAACGGGGTGCCCGACTCGGTGTCTCCGCTCATCGGACGATCGTCCCACCGCTGGGCTCCCCGGCTTTGTCCGCCCTGACAGCATGTGCGCGTGGAGATCGCTCTGGAGGTGCTCGGGATCGCGGCCGTGGTGGTCGCGGTGACGGGTCTGGCGGAGCGGATGCGGTTCTCCGCGCCCCTGCTGCTGCTCCTCGTGGGCGTGGGGGCGTCGTACATCCCGTTCATCGACGAACCCGTGCTGACCAGCGAGGTCGTGCTGCTCGGCTTCCTGCCGCCGCTGCTCTACTCGGCGGCGATCCGGACGTCGATCATCGACTTCCGCCACAACCTGCGCCCGATCGCGTACCTCTCGGTGCTGCTGGTCCTCATCACGGCCCTCGGGGTCGGGGTGGTGACCTGGTGGCTGCTGCCCGTGACGTTCCCCGTCGCGCTCGCCCTCGGTGCGGTCGTCGCACCCCCGGACGCCGTGGCCGCGACCTCGATCGCCCGCAGCGTGGGCCTGCCACGGCGCGTGGTGACGATCCTCGAGGGCGAGTCGCTGGTCAACGACGCCACGGCCATCACCTGCCTCCGGGTGGCCATCGCCGCGATCGGCGGCTCGTTCTCCGTGTTCGACGCGGGGGTCGGCTTCCTGATCGCCCTCGTCGGGGGGATCGCGGTCGGTCTGGCCGTCGGCGGGCTGGCCGTGCTGATCCGCATCCGGGTGCGCCGCCCCGTGTACGACACGGCGATCTCGTTCATGGTCCCCTTCGCCGCCTACCTGCCCGCCGAGGAGCTCGGCTACGGCGAGCTGCACGGCTCGGGCGTCATCGCCGTGGTGACCGCGGGCCTGCTGCTGGGTCACAAGTCGCAGATCATCCAGAGCGGTCAGAGCCGGCTCAACGAGCGGGTCAACTGGGGCACCATCCAGTTCCTGCTGGAGAACACGGTCTTCCTGCTGATCGGGCTGCAGGCCCGCCGGATCGTGTCGGCCATGGCCCAGTCGTCGTTGTCGGGCTGGCAGATCGCCGGCTTCTGCCTGGCCGTGCTGGGCACCGTGATCGTGCTGCGGATGGCCTGGGTCTTCCTGATGCGCATCTCGCTCTTCCGCCGACGCCGCGACAGCGACAACGACGAGGCCAAGGTGCCCTGGCAGGCCACCCTGGTCGTCGGGTGGGCCGGGCTGCGCGGCGTGGTGACCCTGGCGACCGTCCTGCTGATCCCCGACAACGAGGTGACGCACGCCGTCCTGCCGGTGCTGGTCTTCGCGGCGATGGTCGTCACGTTCAGCACCCTGCTGCTGCAGGGCCTGACCCTGCCGCCGCTCGTCCGCGCCCTGCACCTGCGTGGGCCCGACGCCCGCTCCGACGCGCTCCAGGCCGCGACCGTGCTGACCACCTCGACCACCGCGGCGATGAAGGCGCTCGACGACCTCCAGGGGTCCCGGGACAGCCCCGACGTCGTGGACCGGGTGCGCGACCGCCTCAACGCGGGGCCCGAGCGGCTCTGGGAGCGGCTCGGGGACCACAGCAACGGCGAGACCCCGGCCGACACGTACCGCAGGCTGCGGCTGCAGACCCTCCAGGTGCAGCGCGACTCGGTGCTCAAGGTGCGCTCCAACGGCACCGTCGACCACGAGGTCATCGAGGAGGTCCTGGACTCGTTCGACATCGAGGAGTCGATGCTCACCATCTCCGGGGAGCGCGCCGACGAGATCGACGAGGCCGAGGACGAGGTCCGCACGCCCGTCGACCCGATCGGTCCGTGCATCCACCTCGAGAGCGCCCCGTACGAGGTCGAGCCCGACGGCGACGGCCGGTGCCAGGACTGCGTCCGCGAGGGCACGACCCCGGTGCACCTGCGGATCTGCCTCACCTGCGGCAACGTCGGCTGCTGCGACTCCTCCGTGGGCCGCCACGCCGACCGGCACTTCCACACCGCGAAGCACAAGGTGATGCGCAGCTTCGAGCCCGGCGAGGACTGGCGCTGGTGCTACGTCGACGAACGGTTGGGTTGATTGTCTCCGTCGGGTCACCGCCGCGTCCACGTATCAGGGGCTGTTGCTCGCGACTCCTGTGCGGTATGAATCAGCACAGGCCGGGGCCGCAGGACTCGAGGAGCCCGTGAGCCGCGAGGCTGGAGGCTGTCATGGGTGCGGGGCCGCGATGACGGGCGGTGCGGTGGAGGACAGCCTCGCCGTCCGGGCCGGGCGGATGTTCGCCGCCTACCGCGACGGCGAGGCGTCGGCGATGGGTGAGCTGGTGCGGACCCTGACCCCGATCCTGTGGCACACCGTGCGCGCGACCCGCCTGGACCACGCCGCCGCGGAGGACGTGCTGCAGACCGTGTGGCTGAGCCTGGTGCGGCACAGCGACACCATCGCCGAGCCGAACGCGGTGCTGCAGTGGCTGATGGTCTCGACCAAGCGGGAGGCCTGGCGCGTCGCGCGCGGGCAGGACCGCGTACGGCCCGAGGACGTGGAGACGACCCGGGCGACCGAGAGCGACGGCGAGGCGGAGGTCGGCGAGCAGGTGGCCGGGGCCCAGTCCGACGACGTCCTGTGGCGCCACGTCCAGCAGCTCCCCGAACGCTGCCAGACCCTGCTGCGCGTCATCGCCTTCGCGGCGAAGCCCGACTACGCGCAGATCGCGCGCGCCCTCGGGATGCCCGTCGGCAGCATCGGTCCGACCCGCGGCCGCTGCCTGGCCAAGCTGCGGCTCGCGCTCGCCGCCGACCCGCAGTGGGGTGCGGCGTGAACGTCCCCGTGCCGGACAGCGGCGCGACCCCGGAGGAGCTGGCCGCGGCGGCGGAGGCGGTCTCGGCCGACGACGTCGCCCTGCTGGAGCAGCTCAGCAGCCTCTGGCAGCAGCACGACCCGGTCCCCGCCGGGCTGGTGGGGCGGATCGAGTTCGCCCTCACCCTCGACGCGCTGGAGACCGAGGTCGCGACGCTCACCCAGCCGGACCTCGCCCCCTCGGGCTCCCGGTCCGGCGACACCGAGGCGGTGCGCACGGTGACCTTCACCAGCGAGACCCTCGACACGATGGTCACGCTGACCGACGCTCCCGACGGCACGGTCCGGGTGGACGGCTGGATCGCCCCCGGCTCCGCCATGCGGGTCGAGGTCCTGCTGGACGGGTCCCGGCTCGAGGTCGAGTCCGACGACGACGGGCGCTTCGTCCTCGAGTCGGTGCCGAAGGGCCTGGCCAAGTTCGCGCTGCACCCGGGCAGCCGTACGGTCCTCAGCCCGGCGATCGAGCTCTAAGCCTCGGCGTCGGCCGCCGCCGGAGCCCCGAGGTCAGTCGGGGACGGGAGAGAAGTCGCCGCCGTCGACGCGGTGCACGACGAACCTGGCCGCGCGGCGCCCGTCCAGCTCGCTCACGCGCAGCGAGAGGCTGACCGGCTCGGCCTCCTCGTCGTCGAGGGGGTGCCCGTCGGCGACGGCGGAGTCACCCACGGCGGGGAGCTGACCGAGCTGGGCCATGAAGAAGCCGGCCAGGGTGTCGTACGGCCCCTCGGCCAGGCTGAAGCCGGTCCGCTCGGCGAACTCCTCCAGCGTCGTCAGGCCCTCGATGCTCAGGTTGCCGCGCACCCCCGGGCGCTCCGGCTGGACCACGTCGTACTCGTCGGTGATGTCGCCGACCAGCTCCTCGACGAGGTCCTCCATGGTCACGATGCCGGCCGTGCCGCCGTACTCGTCGACGACGATCGCCAGGTGCGTCCGGTCGCGGCGCATCTCCGACAGCGCGTGCAGGACGCGGACGGTGTCCGGCATCCTCAGCACCGGGCGGGCGAGGTCGGCGACGCGGGTGTTGCGGGTGCTGACCTCGGGGTCGAGCAGGTCGCGCACGTGCACGAAGCCGAGCACGTCGTCGGCGGAGTCGCCCGTCACGGGGTAGCGCGAGTGCGGGGAACGGAGCAGCTCGCGCACCGCCTTGTGGGCGGGCATGTCGCCGGAGATGAAGTCGACCTCCGTGCGCGGCAGCATCACCTCGCGCAGGCTGCGCTCCCCCGCGTCGAAGACGTCGTCGACGATGCGCCGCTCCTCCGCGCCCAGGGTGCTCGACCCGCTGACCAGCGCGCGGATCTCCTCGTCGCTGACCTCCTCACGCCCGGCCGTCGGGTCGCCGCCGAGGAGCTTGACCAGCACGTTCGTCGACGCGCCCAGCAGCCAGATCACCGGTCGGAGCACCTTGGCGACCAGGTCGACGAACGGGGCGAGACCCATCGCGAACGCCTCCGTCCGCTGGAGCGCGAGCCGCTTGGCGGTGAGCTCGCCGAGGACGATCGAGACGTAGGAGATGAGCAGGGTGATGACGATCAGCGCCATGGTCGACGCGAGCTGCTCGCTCCAGCCGAACCAGCGCACGAGCAGCGGGGACACGGCGGCCTCGAGCGTCGCGCCACCGAAGGCGGCGCTCAGGAAGCCGGTGAGGGTCACGCCGATCTGCACGGCCGAGAGGAACCGGTTCGGGTTCTCGTTCAGCCGCGCCACGGCCCGGCCACGCCGGCCGCGGTGGGCGAGCTGCTTGATCTGGCTCTCCCGCAGGGAGACCAGGGACATCTCGGCGGCGACGAACACCCCGCTGATCAGGATCAGGAGGAGGACGACGAGGGCGTCGACGAGCGTGCGGTTCATCGCGGGTGGTCCACGGGGTGTTCAGGGGCTCCTTCGCGAGCGGACATCGAGGGTAGCGAGCATCGGTGACGGCTCGCGCAGACGTCCAACGCCGGGCGACGCGACCTCGATACCACAGGGGGTGCCTGCAGGGCCAGCGGAGCAGGGTGAGACTCTTCACCCACGCGGGCGGGTCTGGAGAAATACCCTCCGGCGTACTAAGCGTGTCAAGATTCCGCCATGACTCTTCGCGTCAGCGTCATCGGCACCAGCTACCTGGGGGCCACGCACGCCGCCGGGATGGCGGAGTTCGGCCACCAGGTGGTCGGCATCGACATCGATGAGGACAAGGTCAAGATCCTCAACGCCGGCCAGTCCCACATCTTCGAGGTGGGCCTCGAGCCGCTGCTCGAGAAGCACACCTCGACCGGGCGGCTCCGCTTCACCACCGACTACACCGAGATCGCCGACTGGGCGGACGTCCACTTCCTCGCCCTCGGCACCCCGTCGCAGCCGAACGGCAAGGCGGACCTCCGCCAGCTCTACTCGGCGATCGAGAGCCTGGCCCCGCTGCTGACCGAGCCGTGCCTCGTGGTCGGCAAGTCCACGGTGCCCGTCGGCACGGCGATGCAGCTCGAGGCGCGCATCCGCGAGCTGGCCCCGGCCGGCGACGCCGTCGAGGTCGCCTGGAACCCTGAGTTCCTGCGCGAGGCGTACGCGGTCGAGGACACGCTGCACCCCGACCGGCTCGTCTTCGGCACGCACTCCCAGCACGCCCTCGACGTGCTCGCCGAGATCTACGCCCTCCCCCTCAGCGACCGGACCCCGCTCGTGCGCTGCGACATCGCCACCGCCGAGCTGATCAAGGTCGCCGCGAACTCCTTCCTCGCGACCAAGATCAGCTTCATCAACGCGATGGCCCAGATGTGCCAGGCCGCCGGCGGCGACGTCGTGCTGCTCGCCGACGCGATCGGCTTCGACAAGCGCATCGGCCGCGAGTTCCTCAACGCCGGCCTCGGCTTCGGCGGCGGCTGCCTGCCCAAGGACATCGCCGCCCTCGCCGTCCGCGCCGAGGAGCTCGGCGTGAACGTGCTCAGCGAGTTCATCCACGCCGTCGAGGCGATCAACACCGGCCAGCGCAACGAGATCGCCGACCTCGCCATCGAGCAGGCCGGCGGCGACGTCAACGGCAAGCGCATCGCCGTCCTCGGCGCGGCCTTCAAGCCGGGCACCGACGACACCCGCAACTCCCCCGCCCTCACCGTCGCCGACCGGCTCCACGAGCACGGCGCCGACGTCCGGATCTACGACCCCGAGGCCCGGCTCCCTCCGCGCGAGGGCTTCACGCAGGTCGCCAGCGTGGAGCAGGCGATGCTCGGGGCCGAGATCGTGCTGCACCTGACCGAGTGGCCCGAGTTCCGTCAGCTCGACCCGGAGAAGCTGTCGCACCTCGTCAAGGCCAAGATCATCATCGACGGCCGCCTCAAGCTGCACGCCCCCACCTGGCGCCACGCCGGCTGGAAGGTCGTCCAGATCGGCCGCGCCGCCACGATGTGATCGGTCTCCGCTTCGCTCCGACGCGGTCCGGGCTCGAACCCCCTGCCTTCCTGCAGGGGCGCCCGGACCGGCGGGGGCCGGGCCACAGACCTGGCGTCGACCAGCGCGTCCCAGGTCCCGCGATACCGTAAACCGGTGAGCGACGCAACGATCATCTACACCCACACCGACGAGGCGCCGATGCTGGCGACCTACTCCCTCCTGCCGATCATCCAGGCCTTCACCAGCCAGGCCGGCGTGGAGGTCGAGACCCGGGACATCTCCCTCTCGGGCCGCATCATCGCCCAGTTCGCGGACCGGCTGCCGGCCGACCAGCAGCTCCCGGACGCGCTGGCCGAGCTCGGCGAGCTGGCGCAGACCCCGCAGGCGAACATCATCAAGCTGCCGAACATCTCCGCCTCCGTCCCGCAGCTCAAGGCCGCGATCGCCGAGCTGCAGTCCCAGGGCTTCGCGCTGCCGGACTACCCGGACTCCCCCTCGACCGACGAGGAGCGTGACGTCCGGGCCCGCTACGGCCGGACCATGGGCAGCGCGGTCAACCCGGTGCTGCGCGAGGGCAACAGCGACCGTCGGGCTCCCGCGTCGGTGAAGCAGTACGCCCGCTCGCACCCGCACTCGATGGGCGCCTGGTCGCCCGACAGCAAGACGAACGTCGCCCACATGACCGCCGACGACTTCCGCTCGAGCGAGACCTCGGCGGTGATCGACGAGGCCGGCTCGCTGCGGATCGAGCTGGTCGGTGAGGACGGCACCACCACGGTCCTCAAGGACGAGGTCGCGGTCCGCGCCGGCGAGGTCGTCGACGCCACCGCCATGCACGTCGCCGCGCTCGACGCCTTCCTGGCCGAGCAGATCGAGCGGGCCCGAGCCGAGGGTGTGCTGTTCTCGGTGCACCTCAAGGCCACGATGATGAAGGTCTCGGACCCGATCATCTTCGGCCACGTCGTCCGGGCCTTCCTGCCCGAGGTCTTCGCGACGTACGGCGACGTCCTCCTGCCCGCGGGTCTCAACGGCAACAACGGCCTCGGCGCCATCCTCGCCGGGCTCGACGCGCTGCCGCAGGGGGCGGAGATCCGGGCGGCGATCGACGCGGGCCTGGCCGCCGGCCCGCCGCTGGCGATGGTCGACTCGGACCGCGGCATCACCAACCTGCACGTCCCGAGCGACGTCATCGTCGACGCGTCGATGCCGGCGATGATCCGCATCGGCGGGCACATGTGGGGCCCCGACGGCGCGGAGGCCGACACCCTCGCGGTCATCCCGGACTCCTCGTACGCCGGGGTCTACCAGGTCGTGATCGACGACTGCCGCGCGCACGGGGCGTACGACGTCACCACGATGGGCTCGGTGCCGAACGTCGGGCTGATGGCCCAGGCGGCCGAGGAGTACGGCAGCCACGACAAGACGTTCGAGGTCGACCGGACGGGCACCGTCCGGGTGGTCGCCGAGGACGGCACGGCCGTGCTGGAGACGCCCGTCGAGACCGGGGACGTCTGGCGGATGTGCCAGACCAAGGACGTCGCCATCCGTGACTGGGTCAAGCTGGCCGTCACGCGGGCCCGGGCGACGGGCAACCCGACCGTGTTCTGGCTCGACGAGGGCCGGGCGCACGACGCGAACCTGATCCGCCTCGTCAAGACCTACCTCGCCGACCACGACACGGACGGCCTGGAGATCTCCGTCCTCCCGCCGGTCGAGGCGACGGCCTTCTCGCTCGAGCGGATCCGCCGTGGCGAGGACACGATCTCGGTCACCGGGAACGTGCTGCGCGACTACCTCACCGACCTGTTCCCGATCCTCGAGCTCGGCACCTCGGCCAAGATGCTCTCGGTCGTGCCGCTGATCAACGGCGGCGGGCTGTTCGAGACCGGGGCCGGCGGCTCCGCCCCCAAGCACGTGCAGCAGCTGGTCCGCGAGGACTACCTGCGCTGGGACAGCCTGGGTGAGTTCCTGGCCCTGGCCGTCAGCCTCGAGCACCTCGCGCAGACCACCGGCAACGCCCGGGCCCAGGTCCTGGCCGACACCCTCGACCGCGCGACGGGGACGTTCCTCAACGAGAACCGCTCCCCCGGGCGCCGGCTCGGCACGATCGACAACCGCGGCAGCCACTACTACCTCGCGCGGTACTGGGCGCAGGAGCTGGCGGCCCAGACCGACGACCCCGCGCTCGCGGCGGCGATGACCGAGACCGCCCGTCGGCTGGTCGAGGGAGAGGACGCGATCGTCTCCGAGCTCGCAGCGGTGCAGGGCAACCCCGTCGACATCGGCGGCTACTACCGCCCCGACGTCGCCAAGGTCAGTGCGGTCATGACGCCGTCGGTGACGCTGAACGCGGTCCTCACCGACCTGAACGCCTAGGCCGGGTCGCCCGATGGCCGGCGAGCAGCGTCACGGGGTCTCGCTGAGCTCCCTCGACGACGAGCTGTTCGCCGGCGCGGGCGCCACCAAGCGCGACCTCCTCGACCACCTCGAGGCGGTGGCCGACGTGATGCTGCCCGGTCTGGTCGACCGGCCGCTCTCGGTGATCCGGGTGCGGCCGGGTCAGCCGGCGTTCATGCAGAAGAACCTGCCCGCGTACGCCCCGGCGTCGATCCGGCGGGTCCCGCAGTGGTCGGAGGCCTCGCAGCGCGAGGTCGGCTACGCCGTGGTCGAGGACGTGGCCGGGCTGGTCTGGTTCGGCAACCAGCGGGCGGTCGAGTACCACGTGCCGCTGTTCCGGCTCGCCGAGCCCGACCGGCCCACCGCGCTGGTGCTGGACCTCGATCCGCCCGAGGGCACCGGCTTCGGCGTCGTCGTCGCGGCGGCGCGGGCGGTGCGCCAGGCGCTCGACGAGGCCGGCCTGGCCGGCGCGGTCAAGACCAGCGGTTCCAAGGGCGTGCACGTCGTCGTCCCGCTCGACGCCGTCGCGACCACCGACGCTGCCGCGGCCACCCGGGCGCTGGCCGTGCGCGCAGAGCAGATCGACCCCGGGCGGACCACCACGGCGTACCTGAAGGAGGACCGGGCGGGCAAG
>CAXULL010000006.1:0-233462 GCA_964251895.1 uncultured Friedmanniella sp. | reverse complement strand
TCGCGCAACAGCTGACACCGGCGGACGACCGGGTGCGGCCCCGCACCCGGTCGTCCCTCTCGGCACCCGGCCTACGCTCGCGCTGTGGCGACCAGGCGGCGTACGACGGCCACCGCAGCCGCGTCCGCCGTCCTCGTGGCCGGGCTCGGCGCCTGCAGCTGGGGCGCGCAGGAGCCGGGGCTGTTCACCACCCCCCGACCGAGCGTCCCCGGCTCGTCACCGACCGCCACGCAGGCCGCCGTCCCGGCTCCGACCGACCCACGGCTCCCCGTCGTCGGCGAGGCGCTGTGGACCACCGCCGAGGGCAACGGCGTGACCATCCGCTTCGCGGTGCACGGCATCCGCCGTGTGGTCGGCGCGACCGTGCTCGACTGGTCGGTCACCCCGCTGGTGAGCCCAGGACGCCAGCCGGGCGAGCCGTTGCCGTCGGGCACCGACCTCGGCCTCGACCGGACGCTCCCCGGCCAGCAGAACCTGGCCCTCCTCGACACGCGCCACGACCGGGCCTACCGGCCCCTGGCGAACGTCTCCCCCGAGCTCTTCAGCCGCTGCCTGTGCACGCCGCTGTTCGCGGTGCTGCCGCAGCTCCGCTTCGGCGAGACCCGGGTGCTCCAGCTGACCTTCCCCGCGCTGCCGGCGACGACGACACGCATCGACGTGGCCCTGCCCAACCTCGCGGTCGTGCCGGGCGTCCCCGTCACCCCGCTCGGCGCGGCGCCCGTCGCGCGGACGCCGACCGACCTGACCCGCCCGGCCGCCGACGGCAACGCCGTGACCGGCGCCAAGCTCTACCCCTCGCGCGACGGCGGTCGGGACCTCCAGACGATCGTGGTCAACCGGGTCGTGGCGTCGCCGGGGCTCACGTCGGTCGCCTGGACGCTCTACTCGGTCGCCGACCAGGACTACCGCACCCGGGCCGTGCCTCCGGTGTCGGCGGCGCGACCGCCGGGCGTGCGGGTCGTCACCGAGGTCCCGGCCAGCGGCCCCCGGTTGCGGGTCCCCGGACGCGCTGCGCAGGTCGGTGTGCGCTGGACGCGGGCGACGTACGCCGGGCAGGCGGCCTACGAGTGCCTGTGCTCCGGGCTCGGGCTCTGGTCGCGCGGGCTGCGCAGCGCCGGCGGCTCGGCCCGGCTCAGCACCCAGACCGGTCCGCTGCCCGCGGGCACGAACCGGGTGGACGTGCTGTTCCCCGGGCTCGACGCCTTCACCGACGTCCCGGTGACCTGGGTCGACAAGGTGGCCGCGACCCCGACCAGACCCGGCACGGACGCGACCTGGACCTACGACGCGACCGACCCGCCCCGGGGCTGGTCGACGCAGGACTGGCCGACCCCGCTGCCCGCGGCGGACCAGGTCGCCGACTACTCGAGCCGTCCCGAGCGGATCGTGAGCGCGTTGCGCTGACCGGTCCCCGAGGCGGTGCAGCACGCCGAGCCGGGGGCATGGACGCGCAAGAGGCGGCCCCCCTCTCGGGGGACCGCCTCTCGTCAGGTCGTGCTGGTGGTGCTGGTGGTGCAGGGACTCAGAAGTCCATGCCGCCCATGCCGCCGTCGCCGCCCGGGCCCGCCGGAGCGGCCTTCTCGGGCTTGTCGGCGATGACGGCCTCGGTGGTGAGGAACAGGCTCGCGATCGAGGCTGCGTTCTGCAGCGCCGAGCGGGTGACCTTCACCGGGTCGATGATGCCGGTCGCGACGAGGTCGACGTACTCACCCGTCGCGGCGTTGAGGCCGTGGCCGGCGGGCAGGTTGCGCACCTTCTCCGCGACGACCCCGCCCTCGAGGCCGGCGTTGAACGCGATCTGCTTCAACGGGGCCGAGGCCGCGGTGAAGACGATCTGCGCGCCGATGGCCTGGTCGCCCGTGAGGTCGACCTGCGCGTCCTTGGCCGCCTGGAGCAGGCCCACGCCGCCGCCAGCGACGATGCCCTCCTCGACCGCAGCCTTGGCGTTGCGGACGGCGTCCTCGATGCGGTGCTTGCGCTCCTTGAGCTCGACCTCCGTGGCCGCGCCGACCTTGATCACCGCAACGCCGCCGGCCAGCTTGGCCAGGCGCTCCTGCAGCTTCTCGCGGTCGTAGTCGGAGTCGGAGTTCTCGATCTCGGTGCGGATCTGGCTGACCCGGCCCGCGATCTGGTCGGACGCGCCGGCGCCCTCGATGATCGTGGTCTCGTCCTTGGTGACGACGACCGAACGCGCCTGGCCCAGCAGCTCGACCCCGACGCCGTCGAGCTTGAGCCCGACCTCCTCGGAGATGACCTGGCCACCGGTGAGGATGGCGATGTCGCCGAGCATGGCCTTGCGGCGGTCACCGAAGCCCGGGGCCTTGACGGCGACGGACTTGAAGGTGCCGCGGATCTTGTTGACGATCAGCGCGGCCAGGGCCTCGCCGTCGACGTCCTCGGCGATGACCACGAGCGGCTTGCCGGCCTGGATGACCTTCTCCAGCAGCGGGAGGAGGTCCTTCAGCGCCGAGACCTTGCCGTTGACGATCAGCACGTACGGGTCGTCGAGCACGGTCTCCATGCGCTCGGTGTCCGTGACGAAGTAGGGCGAGATGTAGCCCTTGTCGAAGCGCATGCCCTCGGTCAGCTCGAGCTCGAGCCCGAAGGTGTTCGACTCGTCGACGGTGATGACGCCTTCCTTGCCGACCTTGTCCATCGCCTCGGCGATGATCTCGCCGACGGTGGAGTCCCCGGCGGAGATCGACGCGGTGGCGGCGATCTGCTCCTTGGTCTCGACCTCGACGGCGGCGGCCTGCAGCTGCGCGACGATGGCCGTGACGGCCTTGTCGATGCCCCGCTTGAGGTCCATCGGGTTGGCGCCGGCGGTGACGTTCTTCAGTCCCTCGCGGACCATCGCCTGGGCCAGCACGGTGGCGGTGGTGGTGCCGTCGCCCGCGACGTCGTCCGTCTTCTTGGCGACCTCCTTGACGAGCTCCGCACCGATCTTCTCGTACGGGTCCTCGAGGTCGATCTCCTTGGCGATGGAGACGCCGTCGTTCGTGATCGTGGGCGCGCCCCACTTCTTCTCGAGCACGACGTTGCGGCCCTTCGGGCCGAGCGTCACCTTGACGGCGTCGGCGAGCGTGTTCATGCCACGCTCGAGCCCGCGCCGGGCCTCGGTGTTGAACTGGATGAGTTTCGGCATGTGTGGCGAATCCTCTGCTGACGGGGTGGTTCAACGCTGATTCCTGCTCAGGGCCCGCGACGGACGGCCCATGGGGACCTCACCCGAGTAGGAAAGTGGCACTCTCACGTGCCGAGTGCTAACCACATGTTTAGCACTCGACCCGGGCGAGTGCAAACAACTCCGCCCTCTCCACGCGCGCCCGCCGCGCCCGCGCACGCGAGGACGCACCCGTGGCCGACCGCTGCCGACCCCTCCCGCGCGAGCGGTCTCGGAGCTCGCTGGGCTGCGTGCCTGAGAGTTCCTCGGCAACTCGTGACCCGAACGAGACCTGGGTGGGGAATGCATACGGTGGCTAGCCGCTTGCTACGAGACGTGGCCAGCCAGACCCAGACCTCCGTCGACTCGACCCCCGTCATCACGCGGGCGTCGGTCGGTCTCCGTTCCGAGCGCGGCCCGGTGCTGCTGGGCGTGATGCTCAGCATGGGCCTGATCGCCATCGACGCCACGATCCTGGCGACCGCGGTCCCCTCGGTCGTCAACGACCTCGGCGGCTTCTCGCAGTTCCCCTGGCTGTTCTCGGTCTTCCTGCTCGCGCAGGCCGTGACCGTCCCGATCTTCGCCAAGCTGAGCGACTCGTACGGGCGCAAGCCGGTGATCATCACGGGCATCGCCGTGTTCGGCGTCGCGTCGGTGCTCTGCGGGTTCGCCTGGAGCATGCCGGCGCTGATCGCCTTCCGCGCGCTGCAGGGTCTCGGCGCCGGCGCGGTGCAGCCGACCTGCATGACGATCATCGGCGACATCTACAGCCTCGCCGAGCGCGCGAAGGTCCAGGGCTACGTGGCCAGCGTCTGGGCCATCTCCTCGGTCGTCGGCCCGACGCTGGGCGGCGTCTTCGTCGACTTCCTGAACTGGCGCTGGATCTTCTTCGTCAACGTCCCGCTCGCGCTGGTCGCCGCCTGGATGATCTCGCGGAACTTCCACGAGTCCATCGAGCGGGTCAAGCACAAGGTGGACGTGACCGGCGCGGTGCTGCTGACGCTCGGGTCGACGCTGCTGATCCTCGGTCTGCTCGAGGGCGGGGTGCTGTGGACGTGGGTCTCGGCGCCCGGCATCGGCGTCCCGGTCCTCGGCGTCGCGCTGGTGGTCGCGTTCGGCTTCGTCGAACGTCGCGCCGCCGAGCCGATCCTGCCGACCTGGGTGCTCAGGAACCGGCTGCTCATCACCACGAGCCTCGCCAGCCTCGCCGTCGGCGCGGTCCTCATCGGCCTCACGTCGTACGTCCCCCTCTACGCGCAGAGCGTGCTCGGCCACAGCGCCCTGATCGCCGGGTTCGCGCTCGCCGCCCTGACCCTCGGCTGGCCCATCGCCGCGTCGTTCGCCGGTCGGGTCTACCTGCGGATCGGCTTCCGCTCGACCGCCCTGATCGGGACCGTGGTCGCCGTGGTCGGCGTCGCCGGCCTCACCCTGCTGCGCCCGACCAGCTCCATCTGGCAGGTCGGCATCACCTGCTTCGTCATCGGTCTCGGCATGGGCTTCGTCGCCGCGCCGACCCTTATCGCCGCCCAGTCGTCCGTGGAGTGGAACGTCCGCGGCGTCGTCACCGGCACCTCGATGTTCGCCCGCTCGATGGGCAGCGCACTCGGGATCGCCGTGTTCGGCGCCATCGCCAACGCCGGCCTCGGCAACCACGTCGGCGGCGGCAACGCCACGACGGCGAGCGCCATCGCGCCCTCGGTCATGGCCGTCGCGCTGCAGCACGTCTTCCTCGCCTCGGCGTTCGGCGCCGTGTTCATGCTGCTCGCCGTGTTCCTCATGCCGCGCCACGTGAAGACGGTCGCGTGAGCACCCTCGCCCCCGTACGCACCGCTCCGGCCGGCCCGTCCGCGCCGACGCGCCTGCGCACCGCGGTACGCCTGGCGCTGCTGGCCGGCGGCCTGTTCGTCGTCGGCACCAACGCCTTCGTCATCGCCGGGGTCCTGCCCGCGATCGCCGGGGACCTGGGCGCGACGCAGACCGCGGTCGCCTCGTCGATCACCTGGTACGCCGCCGTGGTCGCTGTCGCCTCCCCGCTCGTCCCGGTCCTGGTGCCCCGCGTGCCGCGGCGCGTCCTGATCGCGGTCGGCCTGCTGCTGGTCGCGGCGGGGACGGTCGCGGCGTCCCTGGCCTCCGGTCTGCCGACCTTCATCGCCGGCCGGGTCCTCGCGGCCCTGGGTGGCGCAGCGCTCGTACCGACCGCGACCGCCGCCGCGCCCTCGATGCTGCCGGCGGAGAAGCGCGGGCTCGCGCTCGCCGCCACCGGGCTCGGCTTCACCCTGGCCTCGGCGGTCGGTGCCCCGGTGGGCACCGCCCTCGCCGCGGTCGTCGGGTGGCGGGTCACGATGCTGGGCCTGGCCGGCCTGGCCCTGGTGCTCGCGGTCGCCGTGCTGCTGTGGCTGGGGACGGTGCCGCTCGGCGCGGTGACCGGTCTGGGCGCACGGTTCGGGATCCTGCGCGACCGGCGGGTGCTGCTCGTGCTCGTGGCGGCGGCACTGGTGACCGCGGGCTTCAACGTCGTCTACATCTTCAGCGCTCAGCTCACGCAGCCCGCGACCGGCGGGGACGGCCGGCTGCTCGCGCTGCTGCTGCTCCTCTACGGCGTCGGCGGCGTGGTCGGCACGGCACTGGCCGGGCCCGTGACGGACCGGTTCGGCAACCGGGCCTCCGCGGCGGTGGCGACCGGCGCCCTGGTCGCGGTGTTCGTGCTCCTCGCGGTCGAGCAGCGTTCCTTCGTCGCGCTCGCCATCCTCTTCGGGGTCTGGGGCGTCGTGGCCTTCGGCGCCGTCGTGCCGCTGCAGCACCGGCTGGTGGCGATCGACCCGGCGACCGCGGGCCTCACCCTCGGGTGGTACTCGACCGCCATGTACGTCGGGATCGCCGTCGCCCCGGTCATCGGCGGTGCGGTCCTGGCCGCCGGCACCGTCGAGCTGCCGCTCGCGGGGGCCGTCGCCACCGCGCTCGCCCTGGTCGCCTTCCAGCTCGGCTTCCTCCGCCGCCGCTCCGCCACCGAGGCCTGACCCTCCTTCTCTCCGGGTTCTCTCCGGCACGTGGTCACTGCGACGGCCCGACACGCCGCAGAGCGATACGGGAGCGACCACTTTCCGGTGAGGCCGAGGGTCAGGGCCGCGGGGCGAGCTCCGCGACCAACGGGACGACGTCGGCGATCGAGTCCTCGACGCGCGTCGGCCGGTAGGGGTACTTCTCGATCTGGTCGCGCCGGGTCGAGCCGGTGAGCACCAGGATCGTCCGCAGCCCCGCCTCCATCCCGGCGATCACGTCGGTGTCCATCCGGTCGCCCACCATGACGGTGGTCTCCGAGTGCGCCTCGATCCGGTTCAGGGCCGAACGCATCATCAGCGGGTTGGGCTTGCCGACGAAGTACGGCTTGATCCCCGTCGCCTGCCGGATCATGGCCGCCACGGAACCGGTGGCGGGCAGCGAGCCCTCCGGCGACGGCCCGGTCACGTCGGGGTTCGTCGCGATGAACCGCGCCCCGCGCTCGATCAGGCGGATCGCCCGGGTGATCGCCTCGAACGAGTAGGTCCGGGTCTCGCCGAGGACGACGTAGTCGGGGTCGCGGTCGGTCATCACGAAGCCCACCTCGTGCAGCGCCGAGGTCAGGCCCGCCTCACCGATCACGTAGGCCGAACCGCCGGGCAGCTGCTCCCCCAGGAACTGGGCCGTCGCCAGCGCCGAGGTCCAGATGGACGCCTCCGGCAGGTCGATCCCGCTGCGGAGCAGCCGGGCGCGCAGGTCGCGGGCGGTGTAGATGGAGTTGTTCGTCAGGACGAGGAAGCGGCGCCCGTGCTCCTGCAGCGCCGCGATGAACTCGGACGCGCCCGGCAGCGCCTGCTCCTCGTGGACCAGGACCCCGTCCATGTCGGTGAGCCAGCAGGACACGTGGTGGCGCTCGGTCATGGGTCCAGGCTGGCAGCCGGTCCTCACGGGCGACCAGCGGGTCTTGACCGCGCTTCGTACTCTGGAGACCTCATGCGCCGCGTCCCGAAGTGCCTCGCCCGGCTCGGCCTCCCGGCCGTCGCGGTGCTGGGCCTCGCGCTGGCCGGATGCAGCGACCCGCGCGCGCCGACGCCGGGTGCACCGCCCCCTCCACCGGCCACGGGCACGATCGCACCGAGCGTCGCGTCCGGCGGCAGCAACGGGCTGACCGTCCGTTACCTCGCCGACGACGGCACCGTCAAGACGGTGCGGGTGGAGGACTTCCCCCGCTAGGTCGCGCCGTCCGTCTCCACGTACAGGCAGAACGGGTGCCCGTCCGGGTCGAGGCAGACGCGTACGTGCTCCTGCGGCTGGTGGTCGGCCACCCGCGCCCCGCAGCGCTGCGCCCACGCGACGGCGTCGCGCAGGTCGTCGACCTCGACGTCGAGGTGCACCTGCATCGCCTGGTCGCCCGGACCCGCCGGCCAGACCGGGGCGACGTACGGCTCCTCGCGCTGAAAGCTGAGGCCCGCTCCCCCGTCTGGGCTGAGCAGGACGACCCACTCCGGGTGCTCCGACCGGTACGGCCAGCCGAGGAGCCGGGCGTAGAACGCGCCGAGCGCCTCCGGGTCGGGCGTACCGAGCACCACCCCGCGCAGCCGGAGCGCGGCGCGGCCCTCCGCCGGGTCGTCGTCGACCACGTTCGCTCCCCCTCGCCTCGGACCGGTCCCCCTGCCGGGATGCTGCCAGACTCGACGACGTGGAGGAAGCGGCACCGGTCTGGCCGGGACCCGCCCTCGTCGTCCTGGTCGGCGCGGCCGGCTCCGGCAAGTCGACGTGGGCCGCGCGGCGCTACCGCTCGAGCGAGATCGTGTCCTCCGACGCCCTGCGCGCGGCCGTGGGCAGCGGGCCGTACGACCTCGACGCCTCCGAGGACGCCTTCGCCCTGCTCGACCAGATCGTCGTGGCCCGCCTCGGCCGCGGGCTCACCACCGTCGTCGACACCCTCGGGCTCGACCCGAGGCGCCGGGCGCAGCACCTCGCGTACGCCCGGGCGGTGGACCTGCCCGCCGTGCTGGTCGTCCTCGACACCGCGCCCGCGCTGGCCCGCGCCCGCAACGGCGCCCGCGACCGGCCCGTGCCGGCCCGCGTCCTGACCGAGCAGCTGCGGCGTGTCCGGGAGCTCGTCGCGCGCCACGCGCCCGACCGGTGGGACCCGGACGAGGCCGACCAGGAGCGCTGGGACGCCGTCGTGGTGGTGGAGCAGGCCGACGGGGCCGCGCTGGACGCCGCCCCCGCCGGCGTACCGGTCGCTCCGCCCGACGCCAAGCTCGCGGGCCCGATGCACGCCGGCCCCCGCGTCGTGCTCCAGGTGTCGCGGTTCCCGTGGGGCGAGGGGGTGGGCGACCCCACCCGCTGGCTCACCGACCTCGCCCGCGCCGCCGACGCCGTCGGCCTCGACGGGATCGCGCTGATGGACCACCTCGTCCAGATCCCCCAGGTCGACCGGGCGTGGGAGCCGATCCCCGAGCCGTACGTGGCCCTCGGCCTGCTCGCCGGGCTCGGCACCCGGCTGCGGCTGGGCACGCTCGTCTCGCCGGCCACGTTCCGGGCGCCGGGGATCGTGGCCAAGGCGGTCGCCACCCTCGACGCCCTCAGCGGCGGCCGCGCCTTCTGCGGGCTGGGCGCCGGCTGGTGGCTGCGCGAGCACCAGACGTACGGGCTCGACTTCCCGCCCGCGGGCGCCAGGCTCGACCAGCTGCAGGTGACGATCGAGACCCTGCGCGCGCTGTGGGCACCGGGCACCAAGGCGTACGCCGGCCGCTACGTCCACCTGCCCGAGACCACCTGCTACCCGCGCCCGGTCGGCCGGGTCCCGATCGTCGTCGGCGGTTCCGGCGACCGGCTGCTGCGCGTCGTCGCCGAGCAGGCCGACGGGTGGAACCTCCCCAGCTCCGACCCCGCTCGGCTGGCCCGTCGCCTCGCGGTGCTGCGCGGCCACTGCGCCGACCTGGGCCGTGACCCGGACGAGGTGGAGGTGACGGTGCTCGACGTCCCCGTGCTCGGCACCGACCGCGAGGACGTGGCCAGGCGGGTGGAACGGCTGCGCGGCCGGGTGCCGGCCGCCGCGTACGCCCGGCAGCACCACGCGGGCACGGCGGACGACCACGCGCAGCGCTACCGCGGGCTGGCCGAGTCGGGGGTCGGCACCGTCTTCGTCGCCGTGCCTGACCTCGTCGACGCCGACGACCTGCGCCGGCTCGAACCGGTGCTGGGCCGGCTCGCCTGAGGGGTGGCCCTAGGCGAGCAGCGCGTCTGTGCGGGCGTCCGGCTCGCCGCCGTAGAACGCGTCGAGCACCGCCGGGAACGCCGGCTCCTCGGGGGCGGCGCGGGCGAAGAGCGTCATCGACGACCGCAGCTTGAGCGCGTCGATGCCACCCATGACCTGCTCCGCGCTGCGGTCGGTGTGGGTCAGCAGTGCTGCCGTGCACGCGTGCAGCCGCGGTCCGAGGACGGGGTGCGCCAGGTAGGCGCGGGCCTGCTCGAGGGAGGAGATCGCGTACGCCTGCGCCATCGAGCTGTGCCCGAGCCCGGCGACCTGCGGGAACACGAACCACATCCAGTGCGACGTCTTCCGACCCGCGCGCAGCTCGCGCAGGGCCTGCGCGTACGTGCCGCCGGCGTCCTGCGCCTCGACGAACCGCTCGAGACCCTCGTCGCGCATCTGCACTCGCCTCCGAACGGGTAGACACTTTCCGTGACATCGACGCCTGCCCAACGGCAGCAGCAGGACAGCGGCACCCCGGACTACTCACCCGACCCCGCGCGGTGGCGCGCGCTCGCGGTCTGCATCGCGGCGGGGGCGATGACCCTGCTGGACGTCAGCATCGTCAACGTCGCGCTGCCGACGCTACGCGCGGGCCTGAACGCCGACGACAGCGACGTGCAGTGGATCGTCGCCGGGTACGCCCTGGCCTTCGGCGTCGCCCTCGTCCCGATGGGCCGGCTGGGCGACGCCCGCAGCCGGCGGGCCGTCTTCATCGTCGGCGTGGCCATCTTCACCCTCGCCAGCGCCGCGGCCGGTGCCGCCCCGGTGCCCTGGCTGCTCTCCGTGGCCCGCGTGCTGCAGGGGCTCGGCGGCGGCATCATCACCCCGCAGGTCTCGGGCTTCATCCAGAACCTGTTCCGGGGCAAGGAACGCGCCAAGGCGTTCTCGATCTTCGGCGCGATGATCGGCATCTCCACGGCGATCGGCCCGCTGCTCGGCGGTCTGCTGGTCAGGGTCGGCGGACCCGACTTCGGCTGGCGGCTGGTGTTCTACGTGAACGTCCCGATCGGCATCGCCATCGTCCTGCTCGCGCGGCGGCTGCTGCCGGCCACGACCCCGCGCAAGGAGCGGCAGAGCCTCGACCCGCTCGGCGTCGTGCTCTTCGGCGCAGCCGTGCTGCTCGTGCTCTACCCGCTCGTCGAGGGCGGGCAGGGCGAGTCCCTCGCGGACCGCCCGTGGTGGCTGCTGATCCCCGCCGCGGCGCTGCTCGTGGCCTTCGCCCTGTGGGAGCTGGCCTGGCGGCGGCGCGGCAAGGAGACGCTGATCGACCTGACCCTGCTCAAGGTCCCGGCCTACCTGTTCGGGCTGAGCCTGGGCACGTTCTACTTCGCGGGGTTCACCTCGATCTTCCTGGTCGTCACCCTCTACCTCCAGACCGGGCTGCACTACAGCGCGCTCCAGGCGGGCCTGACCACGACACCGTTCGCGCTCGGTGCGGCCGCGTCAGCGCTGGCGAGCGGCCGGCTCGTCGGCCGGCTGGGGCGCAAGCTCGCCGTGATCGGGCTGGTCGCCGTGGCCGCCGCCCTCGTGATCATCGACGTGCTGGTGCCGCACCTGTCCGGGTCGGTCGGGCTCAAGCTGGCGCCGGCGTTCCTGCTGGCCGGTCTCGGCGGCGGCCTGGTCGTCACGCCGAACGTCACGCTCACGCTCGCCGAGGTCGACCCGGTCCGGGCCGGGTCGGGCGGCGGGATGCTGCAGACCGCTCAGCGCGTCGGTTCCGCGATCGGCGTGGCGGTCATCCTGGCGCAGTTCTTCGCCACCCTGGGGACTGCCCGGGGCGACTACGGCGAGGCGCTGTCCGTGGCCCTGCGCACGACGATCGGCTTCATCCTCGTGGCCCTGGTCTTCGCGGTCGCCGACCTCGTCCGTCGGAGCGGTCGCACCCGTCACCCCGAGCCGCAGCACGCCGCACCCGACCCCGTCGCGCGGCACGCCGCCTGAGCCCTCGCTCCAACCCCCCGGGGCCGTCTCGGACCGGGGAGCCCGCATCGATCCGCGCCACGCCAGGTGGACAATCAGACGTGCCTGATTCCGCCACCGCGCAGCAGCCTGACGACGCCCAGCAGCTGGAGCCCATCGAGGACCCCACCGCGATCATCCTCTACGGCGGGACCGGCGACCTCGCCCGGCGCATGGTGCTGCCGTCCATCTACGCGCTCTACACGCGCGGCCTGCTGCCCGACCAGTTCCGGCTGATCGGGAACGGCCGCGGCGACGTGTCGGCCGAGGAGTTCGCGGACCACATCCGCGGCTCGCTGGTCGAGTTCGCCGAGGCGCCCGACGACGACGAGTTCGCCGCGTTCGCGAAGAACGTGTCGTTCGCCGGCGGCGGCTTCCGCGAGAGCGACCCGGGCACCCTGCTGGACGTCATCAAGCAGACCGAGGATGAGCTGGGCCACAAGGTCCAGCTCATCCACTACCTGTCGCTGCCGCCGGTCGCCTTCGAGCCGACCACCAAGGCGATCAAGGCCCACGGGCTCAACACCGAGAACGCCAAGGTGGTCTACGAGAAGCCGTACGGGACGTCGCTGGAGAGCTTCCACCAGCTCGACGACCTCGTGCACAGCGCGTTCGACGAGGAGCAGATCTACCGGATCGACCACTTCCTCGGCAAGGAGGCGACGCAGAACCTCTACCTAACGCGCTTCGCCAACCGCCTCTTCGGCGACGTCTGGAACCGTCGGCACATCGCCCAGGTCCAGATCGACGTCCCCGAGACCCTCGACATCGCCGACCGCGCCGACTTCTACGACGCGACCGGCGCCATGCTCGACATGCTCGCCACCCACCTGTTCCAGGTCGCGGCCGAGGTCGCGCTCGAGCCGCCGCTCAGCATGGACCCCGAGGACGTGCAGGCCGCCCGCGAGTCCGTGATCGCGGCGTTCCGCCCGCTGGACCCGAAGGAGGTCGTCCTCGGCCAGTACGCCAGCTATCTCGACACCGAGGGCGTCGAGAAGGGCTCCAAGACCGAGACCTTCGCCGCGGCCCGGCTGTGGATCGACACCGACCGCTGGCGCGGGGTCCCCTTCCTGCTGCGCACCGGCAAGATGATGAAGGAGAGCGCGCAGAAGGTCATCCTGGTCTTCAAGCCCTCCGACGGTCCGCTGGACCACATCCACCCGAACGCCAACGCGATCGTCTTCGACCTCAAGGGCAACGGCGCGATCGACATCCGCCTGACGGTGAAGAAGCCGGGCCCGGACCCCCTGCCGGCCGAGAGCGCGACCTCGCTCAGCCTCGCGAACGTGGCCCCGGGCTCGATGGCGCCGTACACGTCGCTCATCCACGACGTGCTGTCGGGCAACCGGATGCTGTTCACCAGCTCCACCGGCCTGGAGTCCGCCTTCCAGGCGTTCCAGCCGATGCTCACCGACGCCCGCCCGGACGTCGAGATCTACGACGACCACTCGTGGGGCCCGGCCTCGGCCAAGGAGCTCACCGGCCCCTGCGGCTGGCTGCTCGGCGACTGAGCTGACGGTCCCCGCCCCGAGCGGTTCCTGATCCTCTCGAGCGGTACCCCTTCCCGGTCTGTGGCCACCGACCACCGGGAAGTGGTACCGCTCGCGCCGTCTGCGGACCTCAGGGCAGCTGGTGCAGGGCCAGGGGCAGGACGCTGGTCGCTCCGACGTCGGAGAGCAGGGCACCCGCGACCGTGAGCGTCCACCGGCTGCGGATGGTGTCGTCGACGAGCAGAACCGGCCCCTCGAACGACACGCCCTCGCGGACACGGGTCCGGACGAGCAGGTCCTTCGCGCGGGCGGCTGAGCTCGCGTCGACCGCCGGGGGCGGGCCGCCGACCTCGAGCGCGTCCACGAGCGGCAGCCGGCCGATGCGGGCCAGGTGCTCGGCCACCGAGGTGACGAGCTGCGGGAAGCGGCGCGACGGCATCGCCACCACGGCGACCGGCCGCTGCCAGGTCTTCGACCAGCGCCGCAGGACCTCGACGCACCCGGCGAGCACGGCGGGTGGCGCGGCAGCGTCCGTACGCCACAGCTGAGCCAGCTCCGCGCTCCAGGCCGGGTCGTCGGCGAACGCGAGCGCGCGACCCGGCTCCAGGAAGGTGATCTTGCCCTTGCGAGCGATCCCGCTCGGCCACAGCTTGCGCGGCTCGACGACCACGTCCTGACCGCGGAAGAACGTCCGTGCGGCCGCGACGAACTCCTCCGACGGCCGCGGCCCGGGCGCGGGCAGCCGCCCGGTGCAGACCGAGCAGCGTCCGCAGCGGTGCGGGTCGGGGTCGTCCAGGGCGAGCTGCAGGAACTGCATCAGACAGCCCTCGCCGTGGGCGTACGAGCGCATCAGGTCGGCCTCGGCGGCGCGTACGCGGCGCAGCGCCGACCACTTGGCCTCGTCGTAGTACCAGCCCTTGCCCGTGGAAACCCAGCCACCGGCCCGGCGCTCCACGGCGTCGTCGACGGCGAGCACCTTGAGCAGGCCCTCGAGCCGTCCGCGGCGCATCCCCGTGGCCGATTCGATCGTGGGCAGCGACTGCGCCTCGGCGCCCAGCACCTCGAGCACGCGCTCGACCTGCTGCTCGTCCGGGATGCCGGCCGTCGCGAAGTACTCCCAGATCCGCTCGTCGGACTCGGCGGGCACGAGCACCGCCACCGCGTCGTCGAGCGCGCGACCCGCACGCCCGACCTGCTGGTAGTAGGCGACCGGGGAGCTCGGCGAGCCCAGGTGGATGCAGAACGCCAGGTCGGGCTTGTCGTAGCCCATGCCCAGCGCCGACGTCGCGACCAGCGCCTTGACCTTGTTGTCGCGCAGCCGGTCCTCGAGCTCCTCGCGGTCCTGGCTCTGCCCGGAGTACGGCGCGACGTCCAGGCCCTGCTCGGTGAGGAACGCGGCCACCCGCTGCGTCTCGGCGACCGTCAGGACGTAGACGATGCCTGACCCCGGCAGCGTCCGGAGCGCCTCGGCGACCCACGCGTAGCGCTCGAGGACCGTCATGGTCGGGACCACGGACAGCGTCAGCGAGGCCCGCGCCAGCGAGCCGCGGAGGGTCACGGTGTCGTCGCCGAGCTGGGTCGCGACGTCGGCCGTCACGCGTTCGTTCGCCGTCGCCGTCGTGGCGAGGACCGGCGTGCCCGGCGCCAGCCCGAGCATGCTGCGGGTCAGGCGCTGGTAGTCGGGCCGGAAGTCGAAGCCCCAGTCCGAGACGCAGTGCGCCTCGTCGATGACGAGCAGGCCGACGGAGGTGAGCAGGTCCGGCAGCTGCGCCGCGAACGCCGGGTTGGCCAGGCGCTCGGGCGAGATCAGCAGGACGTCGATCGCGCCGGAGCGCACATCGGTCAGCACCTGGGCCCAGGCGTCCAGGTTGGTGGAGTTGATCGTCGCGGCGCGCAGCCCGGCACGCTCGGCCGCGGCGATCTGGTCGCGCATCAGGGCGAGCAGCGGAGACACCACGAGGGTCGGACCGGCGCCCTGCTCACGCAGGGCGGCCGTCGCCGCCCAGTAGACGGCGGACTTGCCCCACCCCGTGGCCTGGACGACGAGCACCCGGCGGTGCCGGTCCACCAGCTCCTCGACCGCCCGCACCTGGTCGGGCCGAGGCCGCGCCTCGGGCCCGGCCATCGCCGCGATCACCCGTTCGAGAACCGCGGCCGAGCTGCTCGTCGTCATCGTGCTCATGCTTTCATCCTGGGCGCCCACCGCCGAACCAGCCGCGGCACGACGGGCTTGTGGACGGGAGGAAGCCGATCGAGCAGCACCTGTGGACGAGCGGCACGGTGGAGATATTCGTGGCGCCCTTCGACAGGCTCAGGGAACGGAGCCGGACCAGCACAGGAACGGGCCAGGGCGGGCGCACCGGTGCCGGCCGATCAGCTCGAGGGGCCAGGAGCAGGGGCTGACGACGCTCGCTGGCTGTGCAGGACCTGTGAGTAGACCCAGAAGTACGGGCGGGGAGCGTCCGGGGAGGCGGTACGGGCGAACACCTCTACGTGACTTCTGACATCGACACCAACGAGGGCTCGGCCAAGGTCGCCGAGCTCGCCTCCGACATCAAGTTCGCCATGCTGACCACGGTGGACGCCGAGGGCGAGCTCGTCAGCCGCCCGATGGCCCACCAGGAGGTCGAGACCGACAGCGACCTCTGGTTCTTCTCCTCGCGCGACTCCCGCAAGGTCGAGCACGTCCGGGCCAACCCGCACGTCGCGGTGACGCTGGCCTCGAGCAGCACCTGGGTCTCGATCAACGGCTCGGCCGCCGTCGTGGACGACGTCGAGAAGGCCAAGGACCTCTGGTCGGTCGACATGGAGGCCTGGTTCCCGCAGGGCCCGGAGGACCCCTCGATCGTGCTGATCAAGGTCACGGGCGAGACCGCCGAGTACTGGGACGGCCCGGGTGGCCGCGTCTCGTCCGTCCTGAGCCTGGCGAAGTCCAAGCTCACGGGCAAGCGCTACTCCGGCGGAGAGAACGAGAAGGTCGACCTCGGGTCGGACCTCTGATGGTCGCCACCGTGATCGAGGACCGCGACGCGGGCCTCTTCGGTCCGGACTCGGTGACGTGGCGCATCCACGGCGACCAGTCGATGGCGCTCGCGGGCTTCCGCGCGCTGCTGCTGCAGGCCGTGCACCCGCTCGTGATGGCCGGGTTCAACGACAACACCGTGTGGTTCGACGACATGTGGGGCCGGCTCCAGCGCACCGGGGACTGGGTGGGCACCGTCACCTACGGCACCACCGCCGAGGCGGAGCGGGCCGGCAAGATCCTGCGTCGCATCCACAGCAGCCTCCCCGAGGGCATCGAGCCCGAGTCGGGCCTCCCCTACCGCGTGGACGACCCGGAGCTGCTGCGCTGGGTCCACGTGACCGAGGTCGAGTCGTTCCTGTCGACCTACCGCCGGTGCGGCGGCATCCTCCGCCCGGGCGAGGCCGACCGCTACGTCGACGAGATGCGCACCAGCGCCGAGCTCGTCGGGCTGGAGCGGCACACCGTGCCCGCGTCCGAGGCGGAGATCGCGGACTACTACGACTACGTACGCCCGCAGCTGCGGCTGTCGCGGGTCGCCCGGTCCAACACGGTCAAGTTCCTCGCCCCGCCGATGCCCCGCTGGGTGCGGCTCGGCACCCCGGCCCGACCCGCGTGGGCCGGCATGGTCGCCCTGGGTCTGGCGATGCTCCCGCCGTGGGCCCGGCGCATGTACGGGCTGCCGGAGCTTCCCGGCACGGACGCGCTGGCCTCGCTGAACGGGTACTTCGTCCGCCGTGCCCTCGCGGCGCTGCCCCTGGTCATCACCGGCAACCCGGCGTACGGCGAGGCGCTGCGGCGGACGCGAGGCCTCACCGCGGCCTAGGTGTACCCGGGCCAGAACGTCGACGACCGCGACGCGTCCCCACGAGGTGGGTGGCGCGTCGCGGTCGTCTGCGGGGTCGTACGAGCTAGCCGCCCGCGACCGCGGGGATGATCGAGACCTTGGCGTTGTCGGGGACCTCGGCCTGCAGGCCGCCGATGAAGCGGACGTCGTCGTCGCCGACGTACACGTTGACGAAGCGGCGCAGCGCACCCTGGTCGTCGACGATCCGGCCCTTCAGGCCCGGGTAGTCGGCGTCGAGCGAGTCGAGCACGTGGGCCACGGTGTGACCGCTGGCCTCGACCTCGTTCTGGCCACCGGTGTAGGTGCGCAGGATGGTGGGGATGCGGACGTTCGCACTCATGCGGAGTAGCCCTTCCAGAAGTCGAGGAACGCCTCGTAGCGCGGCGGGATGGTGGTCTTGGGACCGACGTGGCCGGCCACCGCATCGAGGGTCTTGAGGCCGTCGCCGGAGTTGATGATCACGGTCTCGCCGTCCGGGTCCAGGTCGCCGTCAGCGATGAGCCGCGCGGTCACCCCGAGGGTGACCCCGCCCGCGGTCTCGCCGAAGATGCCCTCGGTCCGCGCGAGCCGGATGATGTTGCGCACGACCGTCTCGTCGTCGACGTCGGCGATCCGCCCGCCGGTTCGCCGCACGACGTCCAGGACGTACGGCCCGTCCGCCGGGTTGCCGATGGCCAGCGACTTGGCGATGGTGTTCGGCCGGACGGGGGCGACGACGTCGTGGCCCGCCTCGTACGCCTGCACGATCGGCGAGCAGCCGGTCGCCTGCGCGCCGAAGATGCGGACGGGCTTGTCCTCCACCAGCCCGAGCTTGATCAGCTCGGAGAAGCCCTTGTCGATCTTGGTCAGCTGCGACCCGGACGCGACCGGGATGACCATCTGGTCGGGGAGCCGCCAGCCGAGCTGCTCGGCGATCTCGTACGCCAGCGTCTTGGAGCCCTCGGCGTAGTAGGGGCGGACGTTGACGTTGACGAACGCCCAGCCCTCCTCCTCGCCGGCGATCTCGCTGGCCAGCTTGTTCACGTCGTCGTAGTTGCCCTCGACCGCGATCAGGGTGGTGTCGTAGACGGCGGAGGCGATGATCTTCTGCTGCTCGAGGTTGGACGGGACCATGACCACCGAGCGGATGCCGGCACGGGCGGCCGCAGCGGCGACCGCGTTCGCCAGGTTGCCGGTCGAGGGGCAGGCGAGCACGTTCAGCCCGAGCTCGCGCGCCGCGGACAGCGCGACGGCGACGACGCGGTCCTTGAAGGAGTGGGTCGGGTTGCCCGAGTCGTCCTTGACGTGCAGCTTGCGCAGGCCGAGGTCGGCGGCGAGGTTGCCGGCGTCCACCAGGCGCGTGAAGCCCGGGTCCGTCGAGCGGAACGTCGCGATGTCGGCCGGGACGGGCAGCAGCGGCGCGTAGCGCCAGATGCTCTTGGGGCCCGCCTCGATCTCGGCGCGCGTGACCTTCGGGAAGTCGTAACCGACCTCGAGCGGGCCGAAGCACTCCATGCAGGCGTAGAAGGGACCGAGCGGGGACTGCGCTCCGCAGGCCCGACAGGCGAGGTGGGTGGCGTTCCCGAACGCACCGGCGCGGACGCCGACGGGCGGGGGAACCTGGGTGTCGAGCACCGCGGTCATGACGATCAGTCCTTCATCATCTGTCCCGAGCGACCATCGCTCGAGCCGGAAGTGGCACCGTGTCTGCTGTCAGCCGGTTGCCGGGGAGTCGTCGGGCCGTTCCCTCGTCCCCTCTGGATGTGAGAAGAACTCTAGGCGGCAGCTCCCGGTTCACCACCCTCGGGGTCCGCATGCTGAGTCAGCTGTCCAGCAAGTGGACACGAGCCGCAGGGCTAGATTCGGCGCATGGCGCAGAGCGGGTCGCAGGCGGGGACGCCACAGGCGCCGACGCGAGGGAAACGAGCACGGCGCATCGCCAACCTGCTCAACCTCAGCACGCCGCTGGGGCTGGCCGTCGCGCGGGCGGGCAGCGCACGGCGGCGACCGGGACCGTACGGGCTGGTGCTGGCGGAGGGATACCGCTTCGCGTTCCCGGTGGCCGGCGCCTTCACGGTCGGAGACGTAGTGATCACGGCGCACACGTTCGACCACCTGACCCGGTCGTGCCCGGACCTGCTCGTCCACGAGGAACGGCACAGCCGCCAGTACGCCTGGTTCCTCGGCCTGCCCTACCTGCCGCTCTACACCCTGGCCATGGGCTGGTCGGTGCTGCGGACCGGCGACCGCGCCTCCGCCAACGTCTTCGAGCGCGGTGCCGGCCTGGCCGCCGGCGGCTACCTCGAACGACCCGCGAGGCCGCTCTCCGCGTCCGTGGACGCGGCCGTGAGCCGGCTGCGGCGGGTACGACTCACCTGAGGAGTCGTCCCGCCGCGCGGGCTCAGCCGACCGTCACCGGGATGGTGACCGTCGTCCCGGTGTTCGTGGTGAGGACGAGCGTCCCCGCTCCCTTGGTGGCGCCGGCGGGCACAGCCAGGTCGACGGTCGCAGAGCCCTCGGTGGCGGTGCCCGTCCCGATCGTGGAGCCGTTCAACGTCGCCGTCACCGTCGACGTCGTCTCGTCGGTCCCGGCGTAGTCGCCGTCCGCCGCCGGACGACTGCTGAAGTCGAGCGCCGAGAGCGTGACACCCGTCGACCGCCCGGCCGTCAGCGTGCTCGGCAACGGCGACACCGCGACGGCCTGCTTGGCGAACGACGGGCTGACCGGCGACTGCGCCTTGATGTAGTCCGTCCACGCATCGAGGTCGGACAGCCCCGTGTCCTTGGCGTTCCTGCCCTCGGTGAAGACCCGGAAGTTGTCACCTCCGGTCGCCAGGAAGCTGTTCGTCGCCACCCGGTAGGTCGCTGCCGGGTCGATCGCCTTGCCGCCGACCGCGATCGACGTGATCCGGCCGCCCTGGGCCTGGGTCGCGTCGAACGTGTAGGTCACGTTCTTCGACAGCCCGAGCTGCAGGGTCGGCTCCGACGAGGGCGTCTCTCCCGCGGCGGGCGTCTGCCACTGCTGCTCCAGCAGCGTCTTGAACTGGGCGCCGGTCAGGTCGACGGTGAACAGCGAGTTGGCGAAGGGCAGCACCGAGGCCGCCTCGCCGAAGGTCACCGTGCCCTGGTCGAGGTCCTCGCGGACACCACCCGGGTTCTGCACCCCGATCTGGGCGCTCCCACGCTCCGGCGAGGCCGTGGACGAGCGGTACATCTCGGCCACGAGGTCGCTGAGCGTCGACTCCCGGGAGCGCGAGTCCACGCCGTCCGTCCCGAACGCGCGGGTGATCTCGTGCGTCGCCTCGCCGACCTTGACCGATCCGAGCTCGTCGGAACGGGCGAGCGCGGCGTCGACGATGCCGGCGATGCGCTTCACCCGCGGGTAGGCCGCGACGAGGTCGGCGTCGGGGACCTTGGTGACGGCCACGTTCTGCTGGGTGTGCGCCCGCACGGCCTTGGTCTTGGTGTCGACCGTCAGCGTGACCTTGGTGACGAAGCCCGCGTAGGAGCCGGTCTGGGTGACCGGCCTCGTGGCTCCGGCCCTGCCGGGCACCGGGGCGTCGTAGGCGTACGCCTGGTGCGTGTGGCCGGTGAAGATCGCGGCGACCTTGGGCGAGGTGTCGAGGACGAGGTGCGCGAAGACCGGGCTCGCCTTGAGCTGGTCCGCCAGGCTGACGACCTCGGCCCCGGTGGCGTCGAGCTGGGTGTTCGGAGCGCCCTCGTGGTACTCGGCCACGACCACGTCGGCCTCGCCGTTCGACTTCTTGCCGTCGGTCAGCTGCTTGGTCACGCGGTTGACCGCTGTCACCGGGTCGCCGAAGTCGAGGCCGGCGATCCCGGCGGGCGAGACCAGCGTCGGCGTCTCCTGGGTCACGGCACCGACGATCCCGACCTTGAGCCCGCCGCGCTTGACGATCGCGTACGTCGGCAGCATCGGCTTGGTCGTGCCCTTCTTGTAGACGTTCGCGCCGAGGTAGGTCCAGTCCGCGGCCTTCTGCACCCGGCCGACGAGGTCGCTGAACCCGCGGTCGAGCTCGTGGTTGCCGATGGCGGAGGCGTCGAGGCCGGCGGCGTTCAGCACGTCGATGGTCGGCTGGTCCTTCTGCACCGACGACGCGAAGAGCGAGGCGCCGATGTTGTCGCCGGCGGAGAGGACCAGCGTGTTGCCGTCGCCCGCCGCGGCGCGCTGCTGCTCGATGGTCCCGAAAAACTGCTTGGTGTCCGGCCTCGACGCGGCGATGCGCCCGTGGAAGTCGTTGATGTTCAGCATGGTGATCGTGGTCTCGCGGGCCTTGCCCTTCTTGAGGCCCACCTTCACCGGGTCGTGGTCGCTCGCCCGCTGGACGCCGTCGAGGTAGTAGTCGACGTCGGTCGACTTGTAACGGCTGTACTCGCGCAGCACGGGCTCGATCGAGTTGATGTTCCAGACCCCGCTGCCGGTGAGGCGCTTGTCCGCGGCCGGGTTGAGGAGCACGTGGTCGAGCGAGCCGGACAGCCCGTCGAAGTTGTACGAGTAGTCCTTCTGCTTCGCCGCGTTCGTCCAGCCGGCTGAGTACAGGGTCTCGAGCGGGTCCTCGTGCGTGTAGGAGTTGAAGTCGCCGACCAGGGCGACGGCTTCGATCCGCGTCTCGTTCTGCAGGTCCTTGACCCAGCCGAGCAGCGACTGCGCCTGCGCGACGCGAGCCTCGTTCCAGGCACCCTGGCCCTGGTCGGCGTTCGGGTCGGCCGGGTCGTCGGGCGCCGAGCCCTTGGACTTGAAGTGGTTGACCCCGACGAGCACGGGCGCCCCGCCGCCGACCGGGGTGAAGGCCGCGGCGATCGGCGTCCGCGCGTTGCCGAAGGGCCCCGCGTCGGTCGCGTCCTCCCCGTCCGCGTACGACCGACCGGCCCAGGTCACCTCGGCCGGCTGGAAGATGATCGCGTTCGTGATGACGTCCTGGTCGGCCACGGGCTGCAGCTGGTCGGACGACGGCACGTAGTCCCACTTGGCCCGGCCGGCCGCCTTGTTGAGCGCGGCGACGAGCGTCGCGGTGGCCTCGTCCTTCTTGTCGCCGAGCTTGACCGAGTTCTCGATCTCCATCAGCCCGGTCACCGAGCTGTCGAGCGCGTTGATCGCCTTGACGATCTTGGTCTGCTGCCGGTCGAGGTCGGCGGCGTCCCACGCGCCGCGAGCGTCGCAACCCGACGCCACCGTGTTCGGCGTGCCGTCGCTGCTCACCGGGTTGGGCTTGCAGCCGGCCGTCTTCGACCCGAGGGTGGTGAAGTAGTTGAGGACGTTGAACGAGGCGACCGAGACGTCGCCCTTCACGTTCGGCACCTTCTCGGACGCCTTGTCCTTGATCGTCGCGACCTCGTCGCCGGCGACCGTCGGCCGCGTCGGGTTGAAGGTCCAGGCCCCGTTGCGCCAGTCGACGACCACCGGCTCGGTCAGCCTGGCCGTGTCGCCGACCTTCACGTCTTTCTTGCGGGTCAGGTACGGCGGCGTGCCGGGCGAGCCCGCCTTGTCGAACGCCGGCGTGCTGATGCCGTCGTTCAGCACCACCCGCCGCTCGGCGTTGCGGTCGGCCTGCTTGTCCGCGGCCTTGGACCCGAAGCGCGCCTTGTCCGTCGGCTCGACGAGCCGCCCGCCCGTCGCCAGGCCCAGCTCGCCGTACGAGCCGAGGCTGTACGTGTCGTTCACCGTCCACTTCTCCGTGTCGGAGAAGAGCATCGACTCGAGGTTCTCCCGGCGGTCGTAGGTGGACGCCCACGAGATGCCGCTGACAGGCTTGACCTTCTTGTACGAGGCGCTGGACCTCACGACCTTCACCGACCCGCCGATCTCGGTCAGGCTGTCGGTCTCGGGGTCCGTGCTGCTCGGGAACTCCTCCACGGTCCCGGTGACGCTCACGAGGTCGCCGACGTGCACGTCGACACCGGCCTTGCCCGTGTAGACGAACACGGCGTCGGACGCCTTCTTGAGGCTCCGCTTCTTGCCGCCCGACCCCGGCGTCTGCACGACGAAGCCGCCGAGACCACCCGTCGGGTAGGCCGCGGTGACCACCGAGGGCTTGGTGGTGACGACCTTGCCCACGTACGGCGAGAACCGGGCGGTCCCCTGGATGGTCGCGATGGACAGCGGCGCGGCCGCCGAGGCAGACGCGGGGATCCCGACGAAGAGGCCGGCCGTCAGGGCTCCGGCGGCGACGAACGCCGCTCCCTGACGACTCCGTCGGATGGTCCGGGTGGGGACGGGCACGGGCAGGCTCCTCGATCGCGGCGGGCGCTGCGACAAGGGCGTGGCAACGGCGACGCGGTCACTGTCTCCTGACCCGCTGACATTTTTCAAGACCCGGCCGTGAGCCGCCCGAGGATCGTCACCTGCCGTTCACACGCCGGAGGAACCGGTGGCCCGAGCCAGCGCGGCCTGGCGGACGAGGTGGTCGCGCTCGAGGGTGCGCGGGCAGCGTTCCGCCGCCCGCGCGTACGCCCGCGCCGCCTCGGGCAGGTCGCCCGCCATCCGGAGCAGGTAGGCCTGCACCGCGAGCACCTTCCAGCGGTCGCGCAGCACCGGTTCGACCCGCTCGACCTCGAGCAGCCCGGCCGACGCCCCGAGCACGTGCCCCACGGCGACGGCCCGGCTGAGCACCGCCGCCGGGTCGTCGCGCACCGGGTCGCGGCTCAGCCCGACCAGCTCGTCGTACCAGGCCAGGATCTGCGGCCAGTCGGTCTCGGCGGGGGTCTCGGCGTCGTCGTGCAGGGCGGCGATCGCCGCCTCGATCTGGAACTGCCCGTGCCGCCCCTCCGCCAGCGCACCCTGCAGGATCGCGACGCCCTCGACGACCTGGGCCCGGTCCCAGCGGCTCCGGTCCTGCTCGTCGAGCGGCACCACGCGCCCGTCGACCACGCGTGCGGCGTGCCGGGCGTGGTGCAGCAGCATCAACGCGAGCAGCCCGCGGACCTCGGGCTCCCGGCTCACCAGGACCAGCTGGCGCGCCAGGCGGATCGCCTCCCGGGCCAGGTCGGCGTCACCCGCGTGCCCGGTCGTGTAGACGAGGTGCAGGACGTGCAGCACGACCGCCACGTCGGCCGGCGCGTCGAGGCGCCGGTCCCGCAACGCGGCCTTGGCGCGGCTGATCCGCTGGGCCATCGTCGCCTCCGGCACGAGGAACGCGTCCGCGATCTCCCGCGTCGTGAGCCCGGCGACCGCGCGGAGCGTCAGGGCCACCGCCGAGGCCGCCGACAGCTCCGGGCTCGCGCAGAGGAACAGCAGGAGCAGCGTGTCGTCGGCCTGCTCGGTCGGGCCGGGCTCGGGCTCGTCCTCGGCGCGTTCCTCACGCCGACGCCTGGCGGCCTCGCTGCGCACGGCGTCGGTGAGCCGGTGCACCGCGGCCGTGGTGAGCCAGGCCCGTGGGTCGCGCGGCGGGTTCACGGGCCAGGTCCGGAGCGCGTCGATCAGCGCCTCCTGCACCGCGTCCTCCGCCGCCCCGAAGTCCGCGCCCCGCCGCAGGAGCGCGGTGATCACCTGCGGGACGAGGGCCCGGAGCAGGCCCTCGTCCATCAGCTCGCTCCCCGAGCCTGTCGAAGGGTTCACTCCGCGTAGGAGGGGGGCGCCTCCATGATCTGACGGATCTGGATCCACTCGTAGAGCGGCTGGCCGCCCGGGCCGGGCTCGGAGGAGACGTACGCGGCCAGCTCGACCGCACGCTCGTACGAGTCGACGTCGATCGCGTACCAGCCGGCGACGAGGTCGCCCGTCTCCGGGTGCGGTCCGTCGCTGCGGACGGGTGCCGCGCCGGGACCGCCGTAGCGGATCCACTCCTGGTCCATCGACAGACCCTGCGCATCGACCCACTCGCCATTCTCCTTGAGCAGGTCGTTCACGTGCTCGAGGAAGGCCATGTGCGCCTCGATGTCGGCCGGGTCCCACTCGGGCATCGGCGGCACGGGCGTGGGCAGCTCGGGGCCGCCGCGGTAGTGCTTGAGCAGCAGGTACTTGGGCATCTCAGACCTCCTCGTTGAGCCGCGCTCGTCGCGGCCCTTCGTCCAGGAGACGGAGCCACTGTCGCGTTCTCGACACGCTATCGGGCGACTTTTCCGGCAACGCCCCCTGAGCTTGTCGAAGGGCCTCGAGGAGGTCGGCTCAATCACGCCCCCCGAACGTGTGGAACGCCCCGCCCTCACCGAAGGCCAACCGCGCGAACCGCTCCCCCATCACCCGGTGCGCCTCGGGCCCCGGGTGCAGCGCGTCGGGCAACGGCAGCTCCACGGCGTCGGTGGGCCCGTAGAGGTCCGTCCCCTCCAGGTGGTGCAGGTTCTGGTCGTCGGCCCGTCGCTCGAACAGCGACCGCAGCTCGCGCCGGATCACCTCGAGGGTCAGCTTTCCCTGCGCCACCTCGGCGGGGTCGCCCGTGACCATGAACTTCACCTGGTCCGTCCCGAACGTCGTCGGGTCGATCGTCCCCGGGCCCGGGGTCGCCTCGTGGATGCCGCAGAAGATCGGCGACACCAGCAGGAGCGGGGTGTCGGGGTGCCCGTCGCGGATCGTGTCGAGGAACCCGTGCACCGCCGGCACGAACGCGCGGAGCCGCATGACGTCGAGGTTCACGACGTTGATGCCGAGCTTGACGCTGATGACGTCGGCCTCGGCGTCGCGGATGACACGGGCCAGGAAGGGGTCGACCAGCGCGCTGCCGCCGAGGCCGAGGTTGCGCAGCTCCACACCGCTCGTCCGGGCGGCGACCGCGGGCCAGATCTCGCTCGGGGCTGTGGCGTTCGAGCCGTGGCTGATCGAGCTCCCGTGGTGCAGCCAGAGCGGGCCCGCCGTGGTGACCTCCTCGAGCGGCGCGTCGCTGCGGAGCTCGACGAGGTCGAGGGCCTCGTTGTGCGGCAGCCACACCTCGACCAGGTGGGTCCCGTGAGGCAGCGCAACGGTCGTCGTGTGCGACGGACCGGGCTCGTACGACGTCGCGCCGGTCGTCAGGTCCACGACCATGGCGTCCCCGCCGTCGAGCACGTCACGGCTCGCGAGCTCCCCGTCGACGTAGACGTCGAAGGCGCCGCGCGCACGGTCCGCGCCGCGGTAGGCCACACGCGTCGGGTGCGACACCAGCTCGACGTACGTGGCGGCGGTCCGGAACACCAGCCGCGCACCGGACGGCTGGCCCTCCATCGCCATCAGCTGCGGGTCGGGGAGCTGCTGCCGCACCCAGGCCGGCAGCCGGTGCAGCCGGAGGCCGCGGTCGTTCGGTTCGAGCTCGGCGACGCCGCGGACGTACGCGGCGGTGATCGGGGTGGTGATCATGAAGTTCCTTCGTCTGAGGTGGGCCAGGTGCGCACGATCGCGTCCAGGGCCGTGAGGGTCCGCTGCCACGAGGCGTCGGGTGCCGGGGTGCGGTGCGCGAAGCCGCCGGAACGCTCGAGCGCGAGGAAGCCGTTGACCGTCGCCCCCAGCAAACGGGTGACGTGGACGAGCTCGGCCTCGGGAAGGTCGTAGCCGCGGAGCACGGCCAGGGTCAGCCCGGCGACGCGGCGCGCGCCCGGCGAGGCGACCGTCGAGGCCGCCGCCGGCTGCTGCAGGGCGGCCCATCGACCTGGTGACTCCCGCGCGTACGCCCGCTGCGCCTCCGCCAGCCCGACCAGGGCGTCGCGGCCGGCCCGTCCGGCCGTCGCCTGCCCGATCCGGTCGGCCAGCTCGTCGAGCGCCAGCTCGTGGAGGCCGGCGAAGAGCTCGGCCCGGTCCCGTACGTGGTTGTAGAGGCTGGCCGTCTGCACCCCGAGCCGCCGGGCGACCGCGGAGAGCGTGATGTGCTCGAAGCCCTCGTCGTCGGCCAGATCGGCCGCGGTGGCGACGACCACCTGCGGGGAGAGGTTCGCTCGGGCCATACCCCGAAACTACAGGGTGTAGTTAATGCCTACAGCCCGTAGTAACCCGAGCGGACTCGGGCCGAAGATAGGTGGACGGAACCCTCAGTCGGTGGTGAGGTCGATGCCGAGCCGTCGCGCGGAACGCACCCGCTGCCGCGTCTCCCGCAGCCGGCGCAGCCGCTTGACCAGCAGCGGGTCGACGGCGAGGGCCTCGGGCTTGTCGATCAGGGCGTTCAGCACCTGGTAGTAGCGCGTGGCCGACATCTGGAACTTCTCCCGGACGGCCTGCTCCTTGGCGCCGGCGTACTTCCACCACTGCCGCTCGAACGCGAGGATCTCGGTGTCCCGCTCGCTCAGCGGCAACGCCTGCGCGGAGCTCTGCGCCTGCCGGGAGTCGGGGAGGAACGCCATGCCGTGCATCGTAGGCACCAAATGACAGCCCTGTCATTCGCCTCGCCGTCGCAGGAGGTGGTCGAGACGTCACGCGGGCGTCATCCTCCGCTCCTAGGCTGCCGCCGTGATGCTACGGATGGAAGGCGTCGTGCAGCCGTACGCCTGGGGCTCGAAGACGTTCATCCCGGAGCTCCTGGGGACGAGGGCGACCGACGACCCCCAGGCCGAGCTGTGGCTGGGCGCCCATCCGAGCGCGCTGTCCGTGCTCGACGGTCGACCGATCGACGAGGTGATCGCCGAGGACCCCGAGGGGGTGCTGGGAGCGGCGTCGGTGCAGGAGTTCGGGCCGCGGCTGTCGTTCCTGCTCAAGGTGCTGGCCGCCGCTGAACCCCTTTCCCTCCAGGCGCACCCCTCGCGCCAGCAGGCCGAGGAGGGCTACGCCCGCGAGGAGCAGGCCGGCGTCGCGGTCGACGCCAAGGACCGGCTCTTCAAGGACGACTGGCCCAAGCCCGAGATGCTGTGCGCGCTGGTCGAGTCCGAGGCGCTGTGCGGGTTTCGCGACCCGACACGGACGTACGCGCTCGTCGAGCAGCTGGGCGGCCAGAAGCTGCTCCGGCTCATGGCTCCGCTGAGCGACACCTCCCTGGCGGCGAACGAGCGGCTGGAGCGCGTCTTCACGACGATCATGCGGCTCGACGACCCGAAGCCGTATGTGTCGGAGGTGTCGGAGCGGGCGGCGGCCCTCGAGGCGCACCACGCCGGGGGCGAGCTCGGCCAGCTCGCCGACACCGTACGGCTGCTGGCCGACCACCACCCCGACGACCCCGGCGTGCTGGCCGCGATCCTGATGAACCGGGTGGTCCTGCAGCCCGGCGACGCGATCTTCCTGGACGCCGGGAACCTGCACGCGTACCTGCACGGCGCGGGCATCGAGATCATGGCCAACTCCGACAACGTCCTGCGCGGCGGCCTGACGAGCAAGCACGTCGACGTCGACGAGCTGACCGCGGTCCTCGACTTCAACCCGATCCCCGGCGACACGCTCTCGCCCGAGCCGGTGTCCAGGGGGGTCGTGCGGTATCCGACGCCGGCGACCGAGTTCGCGCTGTGGCGCCTCACGCCGTCGGGCTCGCCCGTCGAGGTTCCGGAGACGGCCGCGGGCCGCGCCCTGATCGTGGTCGACGGTTCCGTGACGCTGACGTCCGACGGCGCGAACCTGTTGCTGGACCAGGGGCAGGCCGCGTTCCTGGAAGCGGGCAGCGCAGCCACGGCGACCGGGTCCGGCACGGCGTTCCTCGCCGGCCCGGGCCTCTGACCCAGCGCCCTGGTCGCCGAGGTCTCGGTATCCTGTGAGACCACGCTGGCATGGCGCAATTGGTAGCGCACCTGTCTTGTAAACAGGCGGTTGTCGGTTCGAGTCCGACTGTCAGCTCGACTCCCACCCCCACCGGGCCGGTGTCCTGACGGCGACGGTGGACCTGCCGACCAGCCACGACGTGCAGGGACCGCAGCCGGCACGCGCACCTCTGACGGGGCTGAACCCGCGGAAGGGTCCCGCGGACGCGGCCGGTCACCGGGCCCAGTCGCGGGGGCGGTGGCGTCGAGGAGCCGAAGCCCCGGGACCGGCGGGTGTCTGCCCAGCGAACTTGACCAGACCTTGACGTGGGGAACACGCCCTGCGGGTGTCCGGTGCCTAGCGTTCACGGCGTGCTGCAGACCGTCCGGTGCTGCAGCCTGTCGATCGCCCCCGTGAACGCAGAAGGAACACCGTGCTCCCCATCGTGACAGCCGCAGCACGCGGCCGGTCCACCACCAGCCGCCTGATCATCCGGGTGCTCGCGCCGGTCGTCGTCGCGCTTGGCGCGGCAGCCGCCGTGGTCGCCCCGGCCGCCGCCGCGCCGGCCGCGTCCACGGGTTCGGGCCTGGTCTCAGAGTCCTTCGGCGGGTCGACGGTCGCGGACGGCTCGTGGCGTGCTCTCGGCGACGGCTGCCTGACGCGCGCCACCTCGGCACCGGCTGCGTCATCCCTGGGTGCCTGCGCGCTTCGCGTCAATGCGCCGACCACCAACGCCTCGTCGGGCTACCTGCAGCTCAACGACGGGACCGGCTACCGCAAGGGCGGTGCGGTCTACACCAAGGCGTCGGCCTCCGCGCTCGGCCTCGACGTGACGTTCGACCAGTGGCAGTACGGCAGCTCCAGCTACGGCGGCGACGGGATGGTCTTCTTCGTCGCCGACGGCGCAGCCAGCGTCACCTCCACGGGCGGCGAGGGAAGCTCGATGGGTTACGCGCAGAACACGAACCGGCCGGCCGCTCCGAACGGCGTCGCCGGCGCGTACCTCGGCGTCGGGCTCGACGTGCACGGAGCCTTCGCGACCTCGCAGGACGGTCACGGCACCGGGTGCACGACCGGTCAGTCGAGCGTCGTGCAGGCCAACTCGGTCGTCCTGCGGGGCCCGGGCTCGGCGAAGAACGGCTACTGCCTCCTCACGGCCACCAACCTCCCGACCTCGCAGAAGCTCCACGCAACGCTCAGCGACCCGGCTGGACTCACGCCGGCCATGGCTCGCAGGTTCCGCGTGACCGTCTCGCCCGACCGCTTCCCGACCGTGACCGTGTACGGCGCGTTCCCGGCGAGCACCGACCTCAAGCAGGTCCTGCAGTACAAGATGACCGACGCCGCGCCCTCGACCTACCAGTTCGGCTTCACCGCCTCGTCCGGGTCGGTCGTCGACACCCACCTGATCGGGAACGTCGCCGCCTCTACCGTCGGCCTGCCCGACACCACGCCCCCGGTGGTCACGATCGCCGGAGGCCCGAGCGCCCTCGTCACCTCCACCACCCCGAAGGTCTCGGGCACCACCGACAACCCGGCCGGCTCGACCATGAACGTCGCGGTCGGCACGCAGAAGCTGTCGACCACCGTCGACTCCGGCAGCACCTGGAGCGTCACCCCCGCAGCACTCGAGCAGGGTCCGGTCACCGTGACCGCCACCGCCACCGACGCGGCCGGCAACACCGGCACCGCCACCCAGACGCTCACCGTCGACTCCATCGCCCCCGCCGTCACCATCACCGGAGGGGCGAGCGCGACGACGACGGCCGCCAACCCGCGCCTCGCGGGTACGACCGACGCGGCCGACGACACCAGCGTGGCCGTCACCGTCGCCGACCAGAAGCTCCACGCGACCGTGCAGGCCGGTGCCTGGAGCGTCACGCCCGAGACCCTCGAGAACGGCACCGTGACCGTCACCGCCGAGGCGAAGGACCTCGCGGGCAACACCGGCACCGCGACCCAGTCGCTCGCGATCGCGGTTCCGCGCATCACCATCACCGGCGGCTCGAAGGTGCTGTCCAACCTGGCCGCACCGAAGATCAGCGGCACCTCCACCGGGTTCGCCGGTCGCACCGTCACGGTGTCCGTCGACAAGCAGAGCGTCACGAGCACGGCGTCGCCGACGGGTGCGTGGAGCGTGACCCCGACCAAGCTCGGCGAGGGAGGTCACCAGATCGTCGCGCGGGTCTCCTCGGCGGCCGGTGTCAAGGCGAGCGCGACCCAGCGCCTCACGATCGACACGGTCGCCCCGGCCATCGTGATCGACGGGGGTTCGACGGCGTCGACCCGGTCGGACACGCCGACGATCAGCGGCCGGGTCGACCTGCCGGCCGGTAGCAGCGTCCGGGTCGAGCTGGACGGCGACACCCGCACCCTGGAGCTGTCCTCGACGCGCACCTGGTCGATGACCTCGCGGCACCTGACGGTCGGCACCCACGCCGTCGTCGTCTCCGCCACCGATCTCGCCGGCAACGTCGGCACCCGGCGCCAGCGCCTCGTGCTGGTCCCGACCCTGGCGGTCGACGGGGGCAAGACCCGGCTCACCAAGGACGTCACCCCGAGGATCAGCGGCACGACGGACGCCCCGTCCGGCACGGGCGTGACTGTGACCGTGGGCGGCCAGACGCTCACCGGCACCGTGTCTGCACCGGGGACCTGGTCCGTGACACCCGACAGGCTCACCTCCACGGTGCATCCGGTCCTCGCGACCCTGCGCGACGCCTACGGGAACGTCCGGACCGCTCGGCAGACCCTCACGGTCGACACCGTCGCCCCGTCGATCGTGATCGACGGTGGCTCGACGGCCTCGACCCGCTCGACCACACCGACGATCAGCGGTCGGGTCAACGTGCCGGCCGGAAGCAGCATCACGGTCTCCGTGGACGGGGTCGCCCACGCGGTCACCGTGTCGTCGACGCGCACCTGGTCGATGACGTCGCCGCACCTCACGGCCGGTACGCACACCGTCGTCCTAACGGCCACGGACGCTGCCGGCAACGTGGGCACCCAGAAGCAGCGGCTCACGGTCAAGAGCTGATCGGGACGAGAGCCCGTCTCTCCTGCACCAGGTAGCGCTCGCGCGGCCTGGGCAGCGAGAGGCGGGCTCTTGCTCTGTTCCCGGCTCTGAGAACCGGGGGAGCCCGGGAGCCCGGGAGCCCGGGAGCCCGGCAGGATGGGCCCGTGCAGCTGACGATCGAGGCCGGCGAGTGGTGGTGGGGCGGCGCGGTCGCGGACGGGACGCTGATGCCGTTCGGCGCGCGGCCGCACCGACGTGAGCTCGCGACGAACGCCGGCCTGGTCGACGACCCGGGCGCGGGTGCGAACCAGTCCGCTCCCCTGCTCGTCTCCAGCCGCGGCCGCTACATCTGGTCGGACGAGCCGTTCACCTTCGCGTTCGACGGGGCCGACGGCCTCGAGGTGACGGGTGAGGGCGTCGTCGTGAAGAGCGCCCTTCGACAGGCTCAGGGAACGTCGGGTCAGGCTCAAGGAACGTTGCTCGCCGCCGCCTTCCGGGCCGCCGCCCGTGACCACTTCCCCGCCACCGGAACGACGCCCGCCGAGCTGATGTTCGCCGCGCCGCAGTACAACACCTGGATCGAGATGCCGTACGCGCCGACGCAGGAGGGGGTGCTCGCGTACGCGCGGGGCGTGCTCGACGCCGGGTTCCCGCCCGGGCTGCTGATGATCGACGACCGCTGGTCGGAGGACTACGGCGACTGGCGCTTCGACCCGAGCCGGTTCAGCGACCCGGCGGCGATGATCAGGCAGCTGCACGCCTGGGGCTTCGCGGTGATGCTGTGGCTGGTCCCCTTCGTCAGCCCCGACAGCGAGAACTCGCGGAGGGCGGCCGAGCGGGGCTGGCTCGTCCGCGAACCGAGCGGCAAGCCCGCCGTCCGGGAGTGGTGGAACGGCTTCAGCACGGTGCTCGATCTCACCGATCCCGGCGCCGTCGGTTGGCTGCGCGGTCGCCTCGACGAGCTGCGCGAGACGTACGGGATCGACGGGTTCAAGCTCGACGCGGGCGACCTGCGCGACTACCGCGCGACCGACGTCACGCACGCGGGGAGCGGGCCGACGACGCCGACCCAGCAGTGCGAGGCCTGGGCGCGGCTGGCGGCGGACCACCCGTACAACGAGCTGCGGGCCTGCTGGAAGTCCGGCGGTCGCCCGCTGGCGCAGCGCCTGCACGACAAGCGCCCGACCTGGGGCGCGGACGGGCTCGGTTCGCTCATCCCCGACGTCGTCGCGCAGGGCCTGATCGGGCACCCGTACGGCTGCCCGGACATGGTCGGCGGTGGTGAGCTCGGCGGGTTCCTGGCGGGGGACCCGCTCGACGCCGAGCTGTTCGTGCGGTGGGCGCAGTGCTCGGTGCTGTTCCCGATGGTCCAGCTCTCGCTCGCGCCGTGGCGGGTGCTCGACGCACCGCACCTGCAGGCGGTGCAGGACGCGGTCGCCCTGCGGCAGCGGCTGGTGCCGGAGATCCTGGCGCTGGTCGAGCACGCGAGCCGGACGGGTGAGCCGGTCCTGCGGCCCCTCGCCTACCACCACCCCGGGTACGAGCAGGTGCTCGACGAGTTCCTGCTCGGCGAGGACCTGCTGTGCGCACCGGTCCTGGAGGCCGGGACGACCACCCGGCACGTCACGTTCCCGCCGGGGCGCTGGGCGGCGGAGGACGGCGCGGTCGTCGACGGACCCGCGGAGCTCGACGTCGGGGTCGAGCTCGGCACGATCCCGTGGTGGCGCCGAGCTCGGTGACGCCGACCCGATCAGCGCAGCACCGACGCGACTCAGGAGACGTCGGGGGACTCGTCGGACGCCGGGACGGTGAGCGTCAGGAGCTCGTGCAGCTGGTCGACCTGCTCCGGGGTCAGAGCCCCGAACGACTCGCGCAGCACCGTGTCCATGAGCTCGCTGCCGGCACGCCGGGCCTGCTCACCCCGTTCGGTGAGGCGGTGACGCACGGCTCGCCCGGGACCCTCGCGGCGGGCCAGGAGACCCCGCTTGATCATGCGGCTGGCCAGCGCACCCATCGACTGGTCCGTCTGGAACGTCAGCTGCGCGAGCTCGTGCAGCGACGCCTCGGGCCGGGCGTCGAGGTGGCGGAGCACGTCCCACTGCACGAGCGAGAGCCCGAGCTCCGCGAGCCGGGTGTTGGCGGCGCGGTGGTGGCGCCACTGCAACCGCTTGACCGCGAGGCCGACCTCCTGCAGCGACGACGACATGAGCACAGCCTACCGTCGAGGAAGTACCTTTATCTAAGTGTGCTTATATAGAATCATGAGCACCCAGACACCGACCACCACCACCACGACGACGACCACGACCACGTACGAGCTGGAGGTCGACGGGATCGGGAACGTCCCCGTCCGTGTCGACGACGTCGGGCACGGGCGCCCGTTCCTGCTGCTGCACGGCGGCGCGGGGCCGCAGTCGGTGGCCGCCTTCGCCGGGCTGCTCGCCGCTCAGGCCGGCGTCCGGGTCCTCGTGCCGACCCACCCGGGCTTCGGCGGCACCGAGCGGCCGGCCGCGCTCGACACGACACGCGGCCTCGCGGCGACGTACGCCGCACTGGTCGAGCGCCTCGACCTCACCGAGCTGAGCGTCGTTGGGAACTCGGTCGGCGGCTGGGTGGCGGCCGAGCTGGCGGCCCTCGTCTGCGCGGACCCGACCGGACGGTCGCAGGCGCGCTGGCGTGACCTCACCCTGGTCGGCGCCGTGGGGCTGGACGTCCCCGGGCACCGGCCCGCGGACTTCTTCGCCCTGACGATGGACGAGGTCGCGGACCTCAGCTACTTCGAGCCGGACCGGTTCCGGCTGGACCCGACCACCATGCCGCCCGCGCTCATGGCCCTGATGCCCGGGAACCGCGCCGCCCTCGCCGTCTACGGCGGGTCGACGATGACCGACCCGACGCTCGGCGACCGGCTCGGGCAGATCAGCGTCCCGACGCTCGTCGTCGCGGGCGAGGCGGACCGGATCGTCGACGCCGAGGTGGCGCGTGCGTACGCAGCGCTGATCCCGGGCGCCCGTTTCGTGCTGCTGCCCCGGACCGGCCACTTGCCCCAGCTCGAGACGCCCGCGGCGTTGCTGGGGCTCGTCGTCCGCTGAGGCTCGTCGCGGCCTCGGACACGCTCAGGGAACGTTCCCGACCCGCCTGCTCCCTCGGCAGACCAGTGGCTTGTATGGTCTGCTCCCATCACCGACCAACGGAGGTCCTGACATGGCACGCACGCGGCGTGGAGCTGCATCCCGCACGCAGCGCAAGGGCGACGACCAGGCGTACAGCGACCTGGCGGCCGACCCGGGCTTCGCCGAGCTGAAGCGGCGCTACCGCCGCTTCGCCATCCCGGCGACGGTCGCGTTCCTGGTCTGGTACGTCACCTACGTCGTCTGCAACAACTGGGCGCGCGGCTTCATGGACACCCCCGTGGTCGGACACGTCAACGTCGCGCTGGTCTTCGGGCTGCTGCAGTTCCTCTCGACCTTCGTGATCGCCTACCTCTACTCGCGCTACGCCGGCCGACGGCTCGACCCGCTGTCGACCCAGCTGCGCGAGCGCTTCGAGTCGGAGACCGGACGATGACGCCGCTGCTCGTGCCGCTCGCCGCCGGCGACAACCGCGGCCTGACGATCACGCTCTTCCTCGCCGTCGTGGCGGTCACGCTGGGCATCACGTTCTGGGCGTCGCGGCAGAACAAGAGCGCCGCCGACTACTACGCCGGCGGCCGGTCGTTCACCGGCTTCCAGAACGGCCTCGCCATCGGCGGCGACTACATGTCGGCCGCGTCGTTCCTGGGGATCTCCGGCTCGATCGCCCTCTACGGCTACGACGGCTTCCTCTACTCGATCGGCTTCCTGGTCGCCTGGCTCGTCGCGCTGCTGCTGGTCGCCGAGCTGCTGCGCAACTCCGGGCGCTACACGATGGCCGACCAGCTGGCGTACCGGATGCGCCAGGTGCCGGTCCGCAGCGCCGCCGCCTCGTCCACGATCGTGGTGTCGATCTTCTACCTGCTCGCGCAGATGGTGGGCGCGGGCAGCCTGGTGGGCCTGCTGCTCGGGGTCAGCAGCCCCGGGGTCAAGAACCTGGTGATCATCGGCGTCGGCATCCTCATGATCGTCTACGTGACCCTCGGCGGCATGAAGGGCACGACCTGGGTGCAGATCGTCAAGGCGGTGCTGCTGATCATCGGCACGCTGCTGATCACGATCCTGGTGCTGGCCCAGTTCCACTTCAACCTCTCCGAGCTGCTGGGTGCCGCCGCGCAGAAGTCGGGCAAGGGCGAGGCGTTCCTGCAGCCGGGCCAGCTCTACGGCAAGGACCTGGTCGGCAAGTTCGACTTCCTGTCCCTCGGCCTCGCGCTGGTGCTCGGGACCGCCGGTCTGCCGCACATCCTGGTCCGCTTCTACACGACCCCGACCGCGCAGACGGCACGCAAGTCGGTGCTGTGGGCCATCGGCCTGATCGGCGCGTTCTACCTGATGACGCTGGTCCTCGGGTTCGGTGCCGCCGCCCTGGTCGACACCGCCAAGGGCAGCCCGATCGCGACCTCCTCGGGCAACGCGGCCTCACCCCTGCTCGCCCAAGCCGTCGGCGGCGGGGAGGGCACGCTCGGCGGTGCCGTGCTGCTCGCACTGATCTCGGCGGTCGCGTTCGCGACCATCCTTGCCGTGGTCGCCGGGCTGACCCTGACGTCGGCCTCGTCGCTCGCGCACGACATCTACGCCAACGTGATCAAGAAGGGCAAGGCGTCCGAGCGCAGCGAGCTGATCGTCGTCCGGATCGCGGCGTTCGGGATCGGGGCGGTCGCCATCGCCCTCGCGATCCCGGCCCAGCGGCTGAACATCGCGTTCCTGGTCGCGCTGGCCTTCGCGGTCGCCGCCTCGGCGAACCTCCCGGCGCTGCTGTTCAACCTGTTCTGGCGCCGCTTCAACACCGTCGGCGCGACCGCGAGCATCTACGGCGGCCTGATCGCCGCCGTCGTGCTGGTGATCTTCTCCCCGGTCGGGTCGGGCACCGAGACGTCGCTCTTCCCGAACGCGGACTTCGCCTGGTTCCCGCTGCGCAACCCGGGCCTGGTCTCGATCCCGATCGGCTTCCTGTGCGGCATCGTCGGGACCCTGGTGAGCAAGGACGAGACGAGCCAGCGGCGGTACGACGAGCTCGAGGTCCGCTCCCTCACGGGCGCGGGCATCGAGAAGGCGGTCGCACACTGACCCGGCGAGCCGACCCGGCAAGCGGATGTGGCGCGGTCAACGACCGGGTCCGTTCGACGGGACCGGTACGAGCTCGAAGTTCGGGTTCTCGATGACCCCGAGCACGCCACCACCGGGCTCGAGGACCGTGGCGACCCGGATGCCGCCACCCACCTCCTCGACCTCGCCGCGAGGCTGGGCGCCTGCCGCCAGCAACGCCGTCAGCGCTGCGTCGGCGTCGGCGACGCCCCAGTAGGTCGTCGGGCCGGCAGCGGGATCACCGTTCGGGTCGAGCGCGAGCTCGTAGCCGCCGACCGAGAAGCCGACGTAGAACGGCGCGTCGAAGTACGGCTGAACCCCGAGCACCTCGGCGTACCAGTTCCGGCTCGCCTGCAGATCAGGGGCGGGATAGATGACCGTGCGCAGTCCGAGGAACACGGAAGAACCTTTCGTCCGGGGTCTGACCAGACTCGCAGGAGGGTCTGACAGATCGTCGAGGACGTGTCGATGCAGGTGCCGCACCTTCGACAGTCGTCGAACGCGAGTCCTAGGCTGACGAACCCATGCAGAGCACCGAGCAGGCGGAGCCCGACGGCCACGAGGACGTCCAGCTCGCCGTCGACCGGCTGGCGGCCCGGCTCGACCTGTCGGTCCTGGTGGAGGACCGACGGCAGCGACCTGTGTGGTGGGCCACCCGCGGCCCGGTCGACGGCACCCGGGTCCGGACGATCCTCAACCGGCGCGTCGACACGGCGGTCAGCCAGGCGGTGAAGACCTTCGACCTGGCCCACGCGGTCGCTCCGGTCCACACGCCCGGGATCCCCGCGCTGGAGATGTGGGCGCGCTGGTGCATGCCGGTGCACGCGGGCGACGAGCTGCTCGGCCTGCTCTGGGTGCTCGACCCCGACGACCGTGTCACGCCGGGCGACTTCGCGGCGATCGTCGAGTGCGCGGAACGCGCCGCCGAGGTCCTCGCCCGCGCCGAGGTGTCGCGCCGAGACGTCGCGCGCCGGCGCGACCAGCTCCTCCGGCTGCTGCTCGACGGCCCGGACGTCCAGGCCGCGCGCGAGCTGATCCGCCTGGAGCGGTTGCCGACCGACGTCGGGGTCCAGGTCGACGCGACGCCGCGCCGTGGGGGCTGGGCCCTCCCGGACGGGCTGCGCGCCCACGTCCCCGGCCCGCACCCCCAGCCCGCGACGAGCGGAGCGGCGCTCCCGCTCGTCGACCTGGCGAAGGCCGTCCGCCGGGCGGGGGTCACGCTGACCGTCCTCCGCGCCGGGGCCGAGCTCGACCCGGTGTCCTGGGACGCGCTCGGCGCCTGGCGGCTGGTCGTCGAGGCACCCGACGACCTGGCGGTCGCGGCGGTCCACCCAGCCGCCGAGACCCTGGCCGCGCTCCCCCGACCCGACCTGCTGGCCACGGCACGGACCGTCCTCGACCTCGGCGGTGACGTCGCGGCCGCCGCCGACCGGCTGCACCTGCACCGCACGACGCTCTACTACCGCCTCGACCGCATCGAGGAGCTGACCGGCGTCGACCTGCGTACGGGCCGGAACCGGACCGACCTGCAGCTGGCGCTCTGGCTGGTGGCCTACCGGGCCGCGCGGGCCGGTGCCGCCTAGCGTGAGCGGCATGACCTCGATCGTGCTCGTCCTCGGCGACATCACCACGGTGGAGGTGGACGCCGTCGTGAACGCGGCCAACCACACGATCCTGGGCGGCGGCGGGGTCGACGGAGCCATCCACCGCGCCGCGGGCCCGAAGCTGCTCGAGGCCTGCCGACGGGTGCGCAGGACGACGTTCCGCGAGGGCTTGCCGACGGGCGAGGCGGTCGCCACGATCGCGGGCGACCTCCCCGCCCGCTGGGTGATCCACACCGTCGGCCCGACCTGGGCCAAGACGATCGACAAGTCCGGCCTCCTCGCGTCCTGCCACACCCGGTCGCTGGCCGTGGCGGACGAGCTCGGGGCGCGGACCGTTGCGTTCCCAGCGATCTCGACCGGGGCCTACCGGTGGCCCATGGACGACGCCGCCCGCATCGCCCTGGGCACGGTCGCGACCGCCGGGACGGAGGTCGAGGAGGTGCGCTTCGTGCTGCGCGACCAGCGGGCGTACGACGTGTTCGCCGCGGAGCTGGAGCGGCAGGACGGCTGAGGCGACCGGCCCTTCGAGGGGGCCGGGAGAGGCCGGAGACGGCAGACTGGCCCCGTGGTCAGCGTCTTCGAGCTCTTCACCGTCGGCATCGGCCCCTCCAGCTCGCACACGGTCGGCCCCATGCGTGCCGCGAAGCGGTTCACCGAGACGCTCGCCGCCACCGGCCTGCTGCGCCGGACCCACCGCGTACGGGTCGAGCTGTTCGGGTCGCTCGGCGCCACCGGGCACGGGCACGGCAGCGACCGGGCGGTGCTGTGGGGCCTCACCGGGCTGGACCCCGAGACGATCGACACGGCTGCGGCTCCGGGCCTGGCCCGCGAGATCAAGGAGACCGGCCGGCTCCGGCTCGGAGGGCACCACGAGGTCGCGTTCGACGCCGACGAGGACCTCGTCATGCACCGACGGCGCTCGCTGCCCTTCCACCCGAACGGCATGACGTGCACCGCGTGGGACGGCCAGGGTGTCGAGCTGGTCAGTCGTACGTACTACTCCGTCGGGGGCGGGTTCGTGCTGGACGACGACGGTTCCGGGCACCCGACCCTGCGCCCGGACACGACCCCGGTGCCCTACCCGTTCCGGACCGCGAACGAGCTGCTCGCGGCCTGCGAGCGGGAGGGGCTGAGCATCGCGGAGGTGATGCTGGCGAACGAGGCCGCACGTTCCTCCGAGGGCGAGGTGCGCGCCGGCCTGCTGCACCTGTGGGAGGTGATGGTCACCTGCGTCGCCAACGGGACGACCACGCCGGGGATCCTGCCGGGCGGGCTCAAGGTCCGCCGCCGGGCCGCCGACCTGCGCGCCACGCTCGACGGGCGCGCCGACGTCGACTCGGCCGCGACGGCGCTGGGCGAGGTCAGCCGGGCCGACCCCCTGGCCGCGCTCGACTGGCTGACCGTCTGGGCGCTCGCGGTGAACGAGGAGAACGCCTCGGGCGGGCGCATCGTCACCGCCCCCACGAACGGGGCCGCCGGGGTCATCCCGGCCGTGCTCCACTACGCCGTCCAGTTCCTGCCGGGCCCGACCGAGGAGACGGTGGTGACGTTCCTGCTGACGGCCGGGGCGATCGCCGCCGTCTACCAGCAGACGGCCTCGATCTCGGGTGCCGAGGTCGGGTGCCAGGGCGAGGTCGGCACCGCGTGCTCGATGGCCGCCGGCGCGCTCGCCGCCGTGCTGGGCGGGACCCCGGCCCAGGTCGAGAACGCCGCCGAGATCGGGATGGAGCACCACCTCGGCCTGACCTGCGACCCGGTGGGTGGGCTGGTCCAGATCCCCTGCATCGAGCGGAACGCGGTCGGCGCGGTCAAGGCCGTCACCGCCGCCCGGCTCGCCCTGCACGGCGACGGCCGCCACACGGTCAGCCTGGACAAGGTGATCAAGACGATGATGGAGACCGGCGCCGACATGAAGATCAAGTACAAGGAGACCTCGCGCGGCGGCCTCGCCGTCAACATCGTCGAGTGTTGAGCTGGGTCTTCTGTACTCGCTCCGCTCGGACGCGGACGGGGCCCTGGTCGGTCACGTGAAAACATCTTCGGGTGAAGCGCAGCGTCACCAGCCACCTCGACCTCGGGCTCTCCGCGCCCGCCCGCCTCGTCTTCGCCGTCGCGGCGGCGCAGGGGCTGCCGTTCGAGAGCCAGTCGATGGCGCTCAGCGTCGACGGCGTACCGGTGGTGGCGCGCGAGCTGGTCGACTTCACCGGCAACCGCATGCACGTGCTGGACGCCATCGGCACGAAGGTCGTCATGGACTACGAGGCGGTCGTGACCGGACAGGCGGCCCCGGCCCCGGTCGACGACTTCGACCTCATCACCTACCTGCGGCCCAGCCGCTACTGCGAGTCCGACAGCCTCGCGCCGACGGCGGGCGCCGAGTTCTCCGGGATCCACGGGGCCGAGCTCCTCGACGCCGTCGCCACCTGGGTGTCGAGCATCCTCACGTACGTCCCCGGCTCGAGCCGCCCGACCGATGGCGCCGTACGGACGTTCCTCGAGCGTCAGGGCGTGTGCCGCGACTACGCGCACTTGTGCATCGCCCTGCTCCGTGCCATGAACGTCCCCGCCCGGCTCGCCGCCGTCTTCGCCCCCGGGCTGAGCCCGATGGAGTACCACGCGGTGTGCGAGGCCTACCTCGAGCCGAGCGACACCGACGCCGGCGGCTGGTACGTCGTCGACGCCACGCGGCTCGCCCCACGGCAGAGCCTGCTGCGCGTGGCGACCGGCCGCGACGCCGCCGACACCGCCTTCCTGACGAACTACGGCGGCCTGGTCACCCTCGACGGCCTCGAGGTCACCGCGGTCGTCGACGACTTCGGCACCGACGACGGCAGCCAGCTGATCCAGCTGCGGTGACGCACCGCTCACCACGGAAGTCTGGTGCTCTGCCCGGCAGATCTGCCGTGGTCAGTACCGGACTTTCATGTTCACATGAAAGTCCTGTGACACCTGAGGCGACGGCTAGGGCGACGGGTGGCCACCGGCCGAGCGCAGGAGCACCCCGGCGCTGCCTCTGCCCAGATGCGGCGCACTGCGTTACAGTCCGTACTGCGCAGCGCTGCGTCTAGGGCGCTACGCGTTTTTTCCACTACGGATCGTCGGGCACGTACCTGCCCGTGGAAAGGAAGTGTGGCGTGGCCACAGTCAACTTCAGGGACGCGACCCGCGTCTACCCCGGGGCGGACCACCCCAGCGTCGACAAGCTGAACCTCGAGATCGGCGACGGCGAGTTCATGGTCCTCGTCGGACCCTCCGGGTGCGGCAAGTCCACCTCGCTGCGGATGCTGGCCGGTCTCGAGGAGATCAACCAGGGCTCCATCTACATCGGCGACCGCGACGTCACGGACCTGCCGCCGAAGGACCGGGACATCGCCATGGTGTTCCAGAACTACGCGCTCTACCCGCACATGACCGTCGGCGACAACATGGGCTTCGCGCTCAAGATGGCCGGCGTCAGCAAGACGGAGCGCCAGACGCGCGTCGCGGAGGCCGCCAAGCTGCTGGGCCTCGAGGACTTCCTCAACCGCAAGCCGAAGGCCCTCTCCGGTGGTCAGCGCCAGCGCGTCGCGATGGGTCGCGCCATCGTGCGTTCGCCCCAGGTGTTCCTCATGGACGAGCCGCTGTCGAACCTCGACGCCAAGCTGCGGGTGTCCACCCGTACGCAGATCGCGGCCCTGCAGACCCGGCTCGGGGTCACCACCGTCTACGTGACCCACGACCAGGTCGAGGCCATGACGATGGGCGACCGCGTCGCCGTGCTCAAGGACGGCCTGCTGCAGCAGTGCGACACGCCGCTCAACCTGTACGACAAGCCGAAGAACCTCTTCGTCGCGGGCTTCATCGGCTCCCCGGCGATGAACCTCATCGAGGGCGAGGTCGCGGCTGACGGCATCCACATCGGGGACTACGTCGTCCCGGTGCCGCGCGAGACCCTCGCGCGGGCCTCCAGCGAGAAGAACCTGATGCTGGGCATCCGCCCTGAGAACTTCACCCTGGGTGAGGGCAACGACGGCATCGGGATCGACGTCGCCGTGGTCGAGGAGCTCGGCGCCGACGCGTTCCTCTACGGCACCGTCGCGGGTCTGCACGAGGACCAGCGCCTGACCGCCAACCAGATCACCGCCCGCATCTCGGGTCGGACGCCTCCGCAGCGCGGGACGACCGTCCGGCTGCGGATCGACCCGGAGCACGTCCACGTGTTCTCCAAGGCGAGCGGCGACCGGATCTCCCCGGACAACGCGCGCTGACCAGCTGACCGCGACGCCCCTCTCCCGCACGGGAGGGGGGCGTCGTGCTGCTTCCACCCGTCGTCTCGCTGCCCCGGGACCCACCACTGCTGGGAGGATGGGAACGTGCCCCGCTTCCTGTCGGTCAAGCCCGACACCCGACTGATCACCCTGCCCTGGAGCACGCCGCTGGCGGACTGGCCGACCGACACCCTCGTCGCCCTGCCGCGGGGCATCTCCCGCCACGTCGTGCGCTTCGTCCGCGTGGGCCGTGAGGTCTACGCGGTCAAGGAGGTCATCGAGCACCTCGCGCGCCACGAGTTCTCGCTGCTCCGCGACCTCGAGCGGCTCGACACCCCGTCCGTCGAGGCCGTCGGCGTGGTGGTCGGCCGCGTCGACCCCGCGGGCCTGCCGCTCGACCCCGTGCTCGTCACCCGGCACCTGCAGTTCTCGCTGCCCTACCGCTCCCTGTTCACCCGTGGCGTCCGGCAGGACACGGTCAACCGGCTGGTGGACGCGATGGTCGTGCTCATCGCCCGGCTGCACCTCATCGGCTTCCTGTGGGGCGACGTCTCGCTGTCGAACACCCTGTTCCGCCGCGACGCGGGCTCGTTCGCGGCCTACCTGGTCGACGCGGAGACCGGCGAGCTGCACGACAAGCTGACCGACGGGCAGCGCGAGCACGACCTGCAGATCGCGCGCACCAACCTCTTCGGGGAGTTCCTCGACCTCGAGGCCGGCGGGCTGCTGGACGAGGCGCTGGACCCGCAGGTGCTGGTCGAGACGATCGAGAGCCGCTACCGCGAGCTGTGGGGCGAGCTGACCGAGGTCGAGGAGTTCTCCGGCACCGAGATGCACCGCATCGACAGCCGCGTACGACGGCTGAACGCCCTGGGCTTCGACGTCGCCGAGCTCGACATCACCACCGACTTCGCCGGCTCGACGATCCGGATCCAGCCCAAGGTCGTCGACGCCGGGCACCACCAGCGCCGCCTGCTGCGCCTGACCGGCCTCGACACCGAGGAGAACCAGGCCCGCCGCCTGCTCAACGACCTCGACTACTTCCGGGCGCTGACCGACCAGCAGGGGGCGGACGAGTCGATCGTCGCCCACCAGTGGCTGACCGACCGCTTCGAGCCGGTGGTCAGCTCGGTGCCGGCCGACCTGCGCGGCAAGCTGGAGCCGGCCGAGGTCTTCCACGAGGTCCTCGAGCACCGCTGGTTCGCCAGCGAGCGCGCCGGGCGCGAGGTCCCCCTCGAGGAGGCCACGCAGAGCTACATGCGCACCGTGCTGGGCAGCCTCCCGGACGAGAAGATCGCGCTGTCCTCGATGGCGTCGATGGGGCCGCTGGCCAACCCGTACGACCCGTCGCAGGGTTACGACGACGACGAGGAGACCGCGCCGTACGACCCCTGGGAGGACGACGAGGCCGCGGCCGACGACGACGCGGCCGCGGCGGCGGTCCCGGCCGGGTTCCTCGACATCGCCGCCCTGCGCGCCCGCGCCGGCAAGGGCTGAATCGTTCGTCGCGCTTCGTGACCGGTGTCACGGGTGCAGCCAGGTCGATACCCCCGTTAGGGTGTGGCGATGGACGACGACCTGCTCGCGCTCGGCGAAGACGTGGTCACCACGGCGGCCCGGGTGGTCCGCTGGGTGCCGCGTGACGCCGACTTCGGGCTCAGCCTGGCCGCGGTCCGCCTGCTCGCCCGGATCCGCGACAACGGACCGGTGCGCATCAGCGACCTGGCCGTGGCGGAGAACTGCTCGCAGCCGACGATCACCAACCACGTGAAGAAGCTCGAGGCGCAGCGCCTCGTCACCCGCACCGCCGACCCGACGGACGCCCGGGCCTGGATGATCGGGCTCACCGACGCAGGCACCGAGCGCCTTGCCGAGATGCGCCACAGCCTCGGCACCAGCGTGCTGCCGATGCTCTCCCTGCTCTCGCGCAAGGACCAGAAGGCGCTGCGCGAGGGGGTCGACGCGATGCGTCGCCTGATGAGCCAGGCTCCCGCGCAGGTCTGACGGGTCGGGGGGACGAGCCGCTTCCGGCTAGACTTCCGCGGTGCTGACGGGTGAGGAGCGGGTCGAACCTGCGCGCACGTCCACCGTCGGGGTGGGCCGCTTCCACCTGTACGACACCCGGACCAGCGCCGTGCACGAGCTGGAGACCGTCGAGCCGGGCAAGGTCTCGATCTACCACTGCGGTCTCACCGTGCAGTCGGCGCCGCACGTGGGGCACATCCGCAAGGAGGTCGTGTTCGACGTCCTGCGCCGCTGGCTGACCCACCTCGGGCTCGAGGTCACCGTGGTCGCCAACGTCACCGACATCGACGACAAGATCCTCGCCAAGGCCGACGCGAACGGTGAGCCGTGGTGGGCGCTGGCCTACCGCTTCGAGCGCGAGCTGCACGCCGCGTACGACGCCCTCGGCTGCCTGCCCCCGACCTACGAGCCGCGCGCCACCGGGCACATCCCCGAGATGATCGAGCTGATCAGGACGCTGATCGAGCGCGGCCACGCGTACGCGGCGGAGGACGGCTCCGGCGACGTCTACTTCGACGTGCTGTCCTGGCCGGCGTACGGCGAGCTGTCGCACCAGGCGGTGGCCGACATGGAGCCCGCGGCCGACGCCGACCCGCGCGGCAAGCGGGACTCGCGCGACTTCGCGCTGTGGAAGGGCCACAAGGCGGGCGAGCCCGAGACGGCCTCCTGGTGGACGCCGTGGGGCCGCGGCCGTCCGGGCTGGCACCTGGAGTGCTCGGCGATGGCCGCGAAGTACCTCGGCACCGCGTTCGACATCCACGGCGGCGGGCTCGACCTGCGCTTCCCGCACCACGAGAACGAGCTCGCGCAGTCCACCGCGGCCGGGCAGCAGTTCGCCCGCTACTGGATGCACAACGGCTGGGTCACCGCCGCGGGCGAGAAGATGAGCAAGTCGCTCGGCAACGGCGCCCTGGTCAGCGAGGTCGTGCAGCACTACCCGCCGCGCGCCGTCCGCTTCTACCTCGCGGGGCCGCACTACCGCTCGGCGATCGAGTTCAGCGACACCTCCCTGTCCGAGGCGACCGCGGCGCTGGACCGCATCGACACGTTCGTGCAGCGCGCGACCGCGCTCGCCGGAGGGGTCGACCCGGTCGTCCCCGAAGCCTTCGCCGCGGAGATGAACGACGACCTCGGCACGCCCGGCGCCGTCGCGGTCCTCTACACCGCGGTCCGCCAGGGCAACACCGCCCTCGCGGCCGAGGACAAGGAGACGGTCGCGACCACGCTCGCCGAGGTCCGCGGCATGCTCGGCGTGCTCGGGCTCGACCTCGCCGACCCGGCCTGGCGGGGCTCGACCTCCGACGACCGGCTCGAGGGCGTGGTCGACGGGCTCGTCGGCGCGGTCCTGGAGCAGCGGGCGCAGGCCCGCCGCAACCGCGACTTCGCCACCGCCGACGCCCTGCGCGACCTGCTCACCACGGTGGGCGTCGAGGTCGCCGACACTCCTCAGGGCGCCGAGTGGTCGCTCAAGCACACCACGACAACCAGCTCGGAGAACGTCTGATGCCCGGAAACAGCCAGCGCAAGGGCGCCGTCCGGCGCAAGGGCAAGGGGAACACGGCGGGCTCGGGCGGACGCGTGCGCCGTGGCCTCGAGGGCCGCGGCCCCACCCCCAAGGCCGAGGACCGGTCGTACCACGTCGCGCACAAGCGGGCGGCCGGCGACGAGCGGCCCACGACGGGGCGCACCGGCTCCTCCGTCAAGCGGACCGGACGACCCGGCTCCGGCCCAGAGTGGGTGGTGGGCCGCAACGCCGTGCTCGAGGCCATGGAGGCCGGCATCCCGGTCAAGTCCGCGTACGTCGCCGAGGGCGCCGAGCGCGACGACCGGCTGCGCGAGGTGTTCAAGCTCGCCGCCGACCGCAGCACGCCGATGCTGCAGGTCACCCGCGTCGAGCTCGACCGGCTGACGGCCGGCGCGATCCACCAGGGCCTGGCCCTGCAGCTGCCCGAGTACACGTACGCCCACCCCGACGACCTGCTCGCGGCCGCGCTGGACTCCGGCACCGAGCCGCTCATCGTCGCCCTCGACTCGATCACCGACCCGCGCAACCTGGGCGCGGTGATCCGTTCCGCCGCGGCCTTCGGCGCCCACGGCGTCCTCATCCCGGAACGTCGCTCCGCCGGCATGACCGCCGCCGCGTGGAAGACCTCGGCCGGTGCGGCGGCCCGGCTCCCGGTCGCCCGGGCCACCAACCTCAACCGCACGCTGCGGGCCTACTCCGACGCCGGGCTCCGCCTGGTCGGCCTGGACGGCGAGGCCGAGACCGACCTCGCGGCGGCGGAGGGCATCTCGGGACCGCTGGTCCTCGTGGTCGGCAGCGAGGGTGCCGGCCTGTCCAGGCTGGTCCGCGAGGCCTGCGACAGCGTCGTCTCCATCCCCATGACCCAGACGGTCGAGTCGCTCAACGCCGGCGTCGCCGCCGGCATCGCGCTGTACGAGATCTCGCGCCAGCGCCGCACCCCCTGAGCCGCGACGCCGCCCGACCCGGTGCACGGGCGGGTCGGCAACAAAACCCGCCCGCCCGGCATCTCCCCAGGTAGGAGCGGCACCAGCACGGTGCCGCCTTACCGCTCGAGGAGCAGCCATGCACCGCATCGTCCCCACCACCCGCACCCTCCGGGGGATCGTCCCGGCCAGCCTCGCGGCGGGGGTCCTCGCCGTCGGGCTCCTCGGCCCCGGCGCCGTGGCCGCCCCGACCTCGCCTCAGTCGGCTCCCGTCGCGTCGAGCGCCTCGCGCGCCGCCGAGGCGTCCGGCGGCCGGGTCGGCAGAGCGGTGACCACGTCCGCGCTGCTCACCGTCGAGGACGTCCGGGCCGCCGGTCTCGAGGCCGACTCGGCGACGATCACGGCCACCGGGGACGCCACGCTGAACGACGGTGGCCACTACGACGAGAGCTGCCTGCCCGACAAGACGATCCGGGCGATCACGGGCGCCAAGTCCTACCCGGCCAGGGGCACCGGCCAGGGCTACGCCGACGGGGAGTGGGCGAGCACGCTCGACAAGGAGGTGTCCGTGACCGAGTCGGTCGCCCAGGGCCGGTCGGTCAGGGACACCGACCGCTACGTCGCCCTGCTGACCAGCCAGATCACCCACGTGCAGGACTGCCAGGAGGACCCGGCCCAGGGCGTCCGGCACGCCCCGGTACGGCACGTGCGGGCGGGCGACGCGACCGGCGCCTACTACGCCACGGTCTACCCCGACGGGTCGCGTGACGGCGGCGGCGTCGCGGTGGTCCGCGACGGCACCCGGTTCGGGATCGTGAGCGTCAGCTCGGGCCACGACCGGAGCAGCGCCACCCTCAAGAAGCTCGCGAAGACCGCGGCGGCCCGGCTCCGCTGACCCACCGCCCGGGGCACGACCTCGGTGGGGAGCCTCGGGGACCTCAGGGTCACGCGGCTCCCCACCGCGGCGGGCGCCGGAAGGCGGAGGTCGCGTCACCGGGCGCGGGATAGATTTGGGCCACCGCTCGATCCGCCCACCGCCTGGAGCTCGCCGTGACCGACACCCTCGCACCGCTGACCGACGTCCCCACCGCGACCGCCGGCACCGACCTGAGCGGGGCCGCCTCGCAGGCCTACCGCTCGGCGCTGGACGTGATCGCCTCGGTCGAGCCGCGCATCGCAGCCGCCACCCGGGCCGAGCTCGCCGACCAGCGGGCGTCGCTCAAGCTCATCGCCAGCGAGAACTACGCCTCCCCGGCCGTGCTGCTCACGATGGGCACCTGGCTGTCGGACAAGTACGCCGAGGGCACCGTCGGGCACCGCTTCTACGCCGGCTGCCAGAACATCGACGAGGTCGAGTCGATCGCCGCCGAGCACGCCCGGGCGCTCTTCGGCGCGGAGTACGCGTACGTGCAGCCGCACTCCGGCATCGACGCCAACCTCGTGGCCTTCTGGTCGATCCTCGCGCACCGCGTCGAGTCGCCCGAGCTGGCCGAGCTCGGCCTCAAGAACGTCAACGACATGTCCGAGGAGCAGTGGGAGACGCTGCGCCACAAGTTCGGCAACCAGCGCGCGCTCGGCATGTCGCTCGACGCCGGCGGCCACCTCACCCACGGCTTCCGCCCGAACATCTCCGGCAAGATGTTCCACCAGCGCTCGTACGGCACCGACCCGCAGACGCAGCGCATCGACTACGACGCGGTCCGGGCCGCGGCCCACGAGTTCAAGCCGCTGATCCTGATCGCCGGCTACTCGGCCTACCCGCGCCGCGTCGACTTCGCCCGCATGCGCGAGATCGCCGACGAGGTCGGCGCCACGTTCATGGTCGACATGGCCCACTTCTCCGGGCTCGTGGCCGGCAAGGTGTTCACCGGCGTCGAGGACCCGGTCCCGTACGCCCACGTCGTCACGAGCACGACGCACAAGTCGCTGCGCGGCCCGCGCGGCGGGATGGTGCTGGCGACCAAGGAGTACGCCCCGAGCGTCGACCGTGGCTGCCCGATGGTCCTCGGCGGCCCGATCGGCAACATCATGGCGGCCAAGGCCGTCGCCTTCGCCGAGGCGCGGACGGCGTCGTTCCGGACGTACGCCCAGGCGGTGGCCGACAACGCCCAGACGCTCGCGGACGGTCTCCTGTCGCGCGGCGCCCGGCTCGTCACCGGCGGCACGGACAACCACCTCGTCCTGATCGACGTGAGCAGCTTCGGTCTCACCGGTCGCCAGGCCGAGTCGGCCCTGCTCGACGCCGGCATCGTCACCAACCGCAACGCCGTCCCCGCCGACCCGAACGGCGCCTGGTACACCTCCGGCGTCCGGATCGGCACCCCGGCGCTCACCACGCGCGGGTTCGGCAGCGCCGAGTTCGACACGGTGGCCGAGCTCATCGTCGACGTGCTGGAGAACACAACGGCGACGACCACGGCCGCCGGCACCCCGGGCAAGGCCAAGTACGTCCTGGCCGACGGCGTGGCCGAGCGGACCAGGGCTGCCTCGGCCGAGATGCTCGACACCCACCCGCTCTACCCCGGCCTGGAGCTCTGAGGGACGTGGCAGCGACCACCTTCACGAGCATCGTGATGGTGGCGTTCGCCCTGATCGTGCTGACGGTGGCCTCGTACGCCTGGTTCGGCGACTGGGAGCCGCAGCCGCGTCGGACGCGGGTGCCGAAGGACACGGTCAGCGCCGAGGTCGCCGCGCTGCGCCGGGCGATCGAGGCGTACGAGCGGGAGCACCGGGCCTGAGCCCGCTCGACCGCAGCATCAGCTCCCGGCGCCCGGCGCGCGGTAGGCCTGCCAGACCGCGGCCATCCGCGCGGCCTGGCCCTTGGTGAAGCGGCTGAGGCACTTGTCGTCGCCGTAGCTCATGAAGTTGTGGACGGGGTCCCTCCCAGCGCGCGAGCAGGTGTCGAGCCTGCTGTCGCAGGAGAAGATGTTCTTGCCGTTGGCCTGGTAGGGCGTGTCGTCGACCGCGTCGCCGGGGCTGGTGCAGCCGTTCTCGAACGTGTGGAAGAGCCCCAGCCAGTGCCCCACCTCGTGGGTCGCCGTGTCGCCCTTGTCGTAGCCCCGGGCCGAGCCCCCGGGCAGGCTGGCGTTGAGCACGACCACGCCGTCCCGCGCCAGCGTCGTGTCGAACGGGAACGTGGAGTAGCCGAGCAGGTCGTCGCTCAGCGAGGCCACGTAGAGGTTGAGGTCGTCGAAGCCCCCGCGGTGCAGCGCCGTCTTGGCCTCCACGTCGTCGCTCTCGTCGACGATCGGGCTCGACCAGCGGTACCAGTCCGAGCTCTTCGTCGTGTCGACGGCCTTGAGCCTGAACGAGAACGCGGTCTTCTTCGACGCGCTGGAGGTCTTGCCCGCGTACGCCTTGTTCAGCACCGCGACCTGCTTCTTGATCCGGGAACGGCTGACGCCGCCCTTGCCGGCGTCCGTGGTGATCACGTGGACGTAGACGTCGACCTTGATCTTGGTCGCAGCCTTCCGGGCCTGGCCCGGGCCGTGCTGCCGGACGCGGGCCGCGAGCCTGGCCTCGGCCTGCCGGACCTGCGCGGGCGCCAGGTCGTTCGGGTCCACCCCGTCCAGGCCGCTGCTCGCCCGGACCCGCTGCGCCGACGCCGCGCCCAGGCAGGGCACACCCGTCGAGGCGGTCGCTGTGGCCGGTGCCGCCTGCGCGGCGGGCGGTGCGGACGCCGAGCCGGACACCGTGAGGGCCGCCGCGGTCAGCGCGAGCGCGGCGGAGGCGACCCGGACCGCCCGCCAGGAGCGGGTCAGCAGCAGTGCGGTCATGATCGTCCCCGTCGTCGTCCTCGTGCGGTCCCGAGCACCCTAGAGCGGATCCTCGCTCGACGCGAGGGCGGCGGAGCCGGACCCTGGAACCGTCCCCCACCCTCCGTCGGGCTGGTGGCGAGGGAGCAGGCTGGGACCCATGACCACCTCCCCCACGACCCTCGGCACCCGCGTCCTCGGGACCGGTGACGCTGCAGTGACCGTCTCCACCCTCGGCCTGGGCTGCATGGGCATGTCCGAGTTCTACGGCACGACCAACGAGGCCGAGGCCGTCCGCACCATCCACCGGGCCCTCGACCTCGGCGTGAGCTTCCTGGACACGGCCGACATGTACGGCCCGTTCACCAACGAGCGGCTGGTGGGCGGAGCGATCGCCGACCGCCGCGACGAGGTGGTGCTGGCGACCAAGTTCGGCAACGTGCGCGACCCCGACAACCCGCGGAACCGTCGCATCGACGGCAGCCCCGCGTACGTCCGCTCCGCGTGCGACGCGAGCCTGCAGCGCCTCGGGGTCGACCACATCGACCTCTACTACCAGCACCGCGTCGACAAGTCGGTCCCGATCGAGGAGACCGTCGGCGCCATGGGCGAGCTCGTCGCCGCCGGCAAGGTCCGTCACCTCGGCCTCAGCGAGGCGTCGGCGGACACGATCCGGCGCGCGCACGCCACGTACCCGATCACGGCGCTGCAGACCGAGTACTCGCTGTGGACCCGGGACCTCGAGACCGAGATCCTGCCGGTCCTGCGCGACCTCGGCATCGGCCTGGTCCCCTACTCCCCGCTCGGTCGCGGCTTCCTCACCGGGACGATCACCAGCACCGACGACCTCGACCCGGACGACTTCCGTCGCCACAACCCGCGCTTCGCCGGCGACGCACTGCAGGCCAACCTCGCGATCGTCGACGCGGTGCGCGCGATCGCCGAGGGCCACGGGGCCACGCCCGGCCAGGTCGCCCTCGCCTGGGTCCTCGCCCAGGGCCCCGACGTCGTCCCGATCCCCGGCACCAAGCGCGTGCGCTACCTCGAGGAGAACGTCGCCGCCGCCGCGGTGGAGCTCAGCGCCGACGACCTCGCCCGCCTCGACGAGGCCGTCCCCGCCGCCGTCGGCGAGCGGTACCCGGACATGAGCAGCATCGACGTGTGATCTGTCTCCGCTTCGCTCCGACGCGGCCCGCGCTCTGACCCGATGCCTTCCTCCCTCCCGGGCAGGACGAAAAGCGTGTCCTGCCCGTCCGGTCGTCCAGGCACCGGCGCGCGGTCCGGCGGGGGCTGGGCCACCTTCCGGGTCTCACCTCAACTCCGGGTGCTCCTCGAGCAGCTGGTCCAGGTCCTTGAGCCGGTCGAGGCCGCGGACCATCTGACCCATCCGGAAGTTGCCGGACAGGTGCTCGCGGTGCCGGTTGAGGAAGCCCCAGTAGCCGGCGGTGAACGGGCAGGCCTTCTCTCCCGTGCGCTGCTTGGGGTCGTAGACGCAGTCGCCGCAGAAGTCGCTCATCTTGTTGATGTAGCTGCCGCCCCCGACGTACGGCTTGGTCGCGAGCACACCGTCGTCGGCGTACTGGGACATGCCGACGATGTTCGGCACCATCACCCAGTCGTAGCCGTCGACGAAGCTGCGGTGGAACCAGTCCGTCAGCTCCTGCGGGTCCCAGCCGCGCTGCTGCGCGTAGTTGCCGAGGACCATGAGCCGCGGGATGTGGTGCGCCCAGCCCACCTCGCGCACCGAGCTCAGCGCCCAGGACAGGCAGCGCGCATCCGTGCCGCTCGGGTCCAGCTCGGCGAACCACGCCGGGATCGGCGTCCGGGCCTTGAGGGCGTTCTCGTCCCGGTAGTCCTCGCCCAGGAACCAGTAGAGGTTCCAGATGTAGTCGCGCCAGCCCATCACCTGACGCACGAAGCCCTCGACGGCGGCGATCGGTGCGTCACCGGCGGTGTACGCCTCCTCGGCCGACCGGACGACCTCGAGCGGGTCGAGGAGACCGAGGTTCAACGGCGCGGAGATCAGGGAGTGCGCCATCCACCGGTCGCCGGCCAGCATCGCGTCCTCGTAACGGCCGAACGTCGGCAGCCGGTGCTCGACGAAGTGGTCCAGCGCGGTCCGGGCCTCCTCCTGCGTGGCCGCGAACCGGCGAGGCCCGTCCTCGCCCACGAACACGACCCCGTCCGCGGCCATCTGGTCGAGGTCGGCCCGGACCTGCGCGTCGATCTCGTCCTCCTCGGGCCACCAGGGGTCGAGCACGTCGAGCCGACCGGTCTTCGGCGGTGGCTCGCGGTTGTCGGCGTCGAAGTTCCAGCGGCCGAGGACGGGTTCAGAACCCTTCATGAGCACGTCGTTCCGCGTCCGGGCGTCGCGGTAGAAGTCCTCCATCAGCAGGCGCCGTCGGCCGCGGCCCTGCGCCCAGCGCGTGAAGTCCTCGCGGCCGGTGACGTAGCCGCGCGCCGGGAGCCGCTCGAGGTCGCGCTCGCCCGCGATCGTGTCGACGAGGTGCAGCGCGGCCCACGTCGTCGGCTGCACCACGCTCAGCGGCTCGTCGACCCCCTCGAGCGCCTCGCGGTAGGTGTCGGCGACGACGTACGTGCACCGGTCGCCGAGCTCGGCAGCCCGGTGCCGCATGGCCGACAGGACCAGGTGCGCCTTCTGCCGGTGGAACTTCCGCCGCCGGAACACCGCGCGCGACTCGACGAGCAGCACGTGCTGGTCGTCGCCGTCGAGGAAGGACGAGCCGAGCTGGTCCCCGAACAGCCATCTGGTCGTCGTCATCCGACCACTCCTCCCGCAGCGCGTCGACCCGTGCACCGACCTCGGTGCACAAGGTGGCACAGTCTTCCGGCGGCTACCGGGTGAAGAGGGTTCCGGAGACGGTGGTCGTGAAGTTGCGCAGGGACTCGGGCAGGTCGCGCAGGTGCCAGTCGGCGGGGCCGTGGTACCAGCTGAGGTCGTCGGAGTCCGGGTCGTCGTCGGTGTCCGTCGCCACCAGGGCGTCGAGCCACCGCTCGGTCCCGCCCAGCACGATCGCGTACGGCAGCACCTCCGACAGCTCCTCCACCGCACGGCCCTGCGGCATCTGGTCGGTGGGCTGCGTCAGCAGCAGGGAGCGCAGCGCGCCCAGCCCCTGCAGCAGGGCGACGCCCTTGGGCGTGCGCGACGGCATCTCCTGCGCGACGAAGACCAGACCGAGACCGAGGACCACCAGCGCCAGCCCGATCAGGCCGAACGTGGTGAACGCGGCCAGCAGCGCGGTCGCCACGACCGCCACGACCAGGAGCCCGAGCGCGAGCTGGGTAAAGCGGTTGCGGACCACGTCCGGGCGGCGGGCGAACCAGCCGTTGGCGACGACCTCGTCGTAGAGGGCGTCCTGGACGCGCCCGATCGCCTGCCCGACCCGACCGCCGATCTCGGAGACGCGCACGGGCTCGCCGTCCGGGGCGATGCCCTCCAGCAGCGCCTGCTCGAACGGCCGCAGCCCGGTCCCGGCGCCGATGCGGGTGAGCGTCCAGTCGGTGCGCGAGAACGCGCTCGGCCTCGCCAGCTCGGTGATCAGCAGGTGCCCGCGCACCGCGAGGTCCACCAGGGTCGCGGTGACGTCGATCGGGTCGACGCGCTCGTCGGCGACCGTGCCCACGTGCCCGGGACGGACGTCGCCGACGACCCGGAACTCGGCCTGGCCGGCGGCCACGGGCACGAACTCCCCGACGGTCGCCGCCTCGCCCCTGTACGCCGCGTCCGCACCCCGCCGGCGGTGCGCCAGGAGCAGCGCCAGGCCGCCGAGGACCAGGAGGCCGACGGCGATGCCCAGCGGCAGCGGGTCCGGTGAGAACGCCCGGCCGACGGTCCAGCGGTAGTCGATCTGCTCGTTCGCGGTCACCTCGCCGGCCGGGAAGCCGATGTCGACCCCGACGGTCTCGCCCTCGCCGCGCGGGCCGTCGGTGAACGTCGGCGTGGTCGCGTCCTCGGTGCCCGCCGCGGCCGACCCGCAGGGCGTCGTCGAGTTCGGGCTGCCGGCCGTGCACCGGACGTACGTGAAGGTCCCCGGGATCAGCACGTTGGCCCGGAACGAGGTCACGGAGACGCTCAGGCCCTGCAGCACCCGGAACTGCAGCGCGGTGCCGTCCGGGACGGTGACCACCGCCCCGCGGACGGTGTAGCCGACCACCAGCTCGGGCGCGCCGTTCGTGGCGACGGTGGCCGTGGTGTAGCGGCTGTCGGTACTCACCTGCGGCGTCACGGCCGTACCGCCGGCGGTCGCCGTGACGTCGCTGATCGTCGTCTTGTACTGCCGGTCGCCCACCGAGTTCTGCACGGTCTCGAACTTCTGCGTCACGGAGGCCGGCGCCGCCCCCTCGAAGGTGATCGTCTCCGTCAGCTTGAGGGTGCCGTCCTTCGCCACGTTCCCCGCGACGACGACGGTGGAGGCCGTCCCCTCGGCGTGCGCGGGCCGGGCGGCCGGACCGGCGACGATCGCCAGCGCGAGCAGCAGCAGGGCGACCAGCACGACGAGGCGGCGGGGCGGGGCCCAGCGGGAGCCGTCGGTGAGTTCGGGGTGCACGGGCGCGATCCTTTCATCACTTGGGGCCCCTGGGGAGCACCCGCAGCCCATTAAGGTGCGTGCGTGAGCAACCAGCAGTGGGGCGGGCGGCCGCAGGGCCGGCCCGGCCAGGCCCCGTGGCAGCAGGGCTACCCGTCGGGCGGGTTCGGTCAGCAGGGCAACGGCCAGCCCGCGTACAGCCCCTACTCCCAGCCGCCTCCGGGCTACGCGCCGCGCGGCGGACCGGGCTTCGGGCGCGCTCCGCAGCCCCCGCGACGCCGCGGCGGTGGGGGCCGGCTCCTGCTGCTCGCCCTCGTCGTGATCGCCGGGCTCTCGCTGCTCGGGTTCGTCGGCACCGGCCTGGGCACGAGCAGCAGCAGCTCGGACACGGCCTACCAGAACGACGACTACAAGGTCCCGCCGCCCGACCTCAGCCCCCCGCCGCTCCCGGTGCCGGACACGTACGAGCAGGCCCAGCAGATCATCACGAGCAGCCCGTTCTACGGCCAGACGGCCCCCGCCCCAGTGCGCTGCGACGCCACGCCCATCGACGTCGCCAACGCCTCCGACACCCAGCTCAAGGCGCACCTGGACGCGTCGATGGAGTGCCTCGTCCGGGTGTGGGAACCGCCGGTCACCGGTGCCGGGCTCATCATCGTCCGCCCGAGCGTCACGATCTACGGCGCGAAGGCGACCACCAAGTGCGGCTCGAGCGGGGTCAACGCCTTCTACTGCGCGGCCGACCAGCAGGTCTACTACTCCAACCGGCTCGACGACGAGCTGCCCATCATCGGTCAGGACAAGTGGGCGGTCGACGTGGTCATCGCCCACGAGTTCGGCCACGCGCTGCAGGCCCGGACGGGCATCCTGATCTCGGCCAAGGCGCTGGGCCAGAACTCGAACGACGAGCAGACCGACCTGCTCTACAGCCGCCGCCTGGAGACGCAGGCCGACTGCTTCTCCGGGATGTACATCCGGTCGGTGTCCGCGTCGCTCGGGATCGACCAGAGCGACCTGCAGGGCATCGAGAGCACCTACAAGGCGGTCGGTGACGACTCCGTGACCGGCGACGCGACCATCCTCGGCAACCACGGCCTCGCGCGTTCCCGCGTCTTCTGGGGCGACACCGGCCTGGGCAACGGCAGCGTCGGAGCCTGCAACACGTTCACCGTGCCGGCCAGCCAGGTCCGCTAGGTCCGATCTGGGGCACGAAGGACCAGAGCCGTCGCCAGGGCGGCGATGCCCTCGCCCCGTCCGGTCAGGCCGAGCCCGTCGGTGGTGGTGGCCGAGAGGGTGACCGGCGCACCGACCGCCGCGCTGAGCACGGCCTCGGCCTCGGCCCGGCGCGCGCCGATCCTGGGGCGGTTCCCGATGAGCTGGACCGCGACGTTCCCGGGCTCCCACCCGGCCGCGCGCAGCCGGCGCACGGTCTCCACGAGGAAGGCGACGCCGCCCGCACCGCTCCACTCGGGCTCGCTCGTCCCGTAGTTGGACCCGAGGTCCCCGAGACCGGCCGCGACGAGCAAGGCGTCGCACGCGGCGTGGGCGACCACGTCGCCGTCGGAGTGACCCTCCGGCCCGTACGGGTCGTCGAACGTGAGCCCGGCGACCGTCATCGGCCGTCCGGCCACAAGACGATGGACGTCCGTACCGATGCCGGTACGGACGTCCATGGTGTGCTTCAGTGCTGGCGGATCAGGACGCGAGGACCTCGTCGAGCAGGACCTCGGCGCGGGTCTCCTCGACGCGCTCGGCCAGCGCGAGCTCGGAGACCAGGATCTGACGAGCCTTGGCCAGCATGCGCTTCTCGCCGGCCGACAGCCCGCGCTCACGCTCGCGACGCCAGAGGTCACGGACGACCTCGGCGACCTTGAGCACGTTGCCCGAGTGCAGCTTCTCGAGGTTGGCCTTGTAGCGGCGCGACCAGTTGGTCGGCTCCTCGGTGTGCGGTGCACGCAGCACGCTGAACACGCGCTCCAGCCCGTCCGCGTCGACGACGTCACGGACGCCGACCAGGTCGAGGTTGCAGGCGGGCACGCGGACGATCAGGTCCGTCTGGCCCACGATGCGCAGCACCAGGTAGAGCCTGTCCTCGCCCTTGATCTGTCGAGTCTCGATGTCCTCGATCACGGCCGCGCCATGATTTGGGTAGACCACCGTTTCGCCGACTGTGAAAGACATGTTCCTCCAGTACCCCGATTGTCCGACAGCCAAGTTTAGCACGCTCACAGGGTCGTCCCGACGGCGTTCGCGCTGGTCAGAGCCAGTTTAGGCGGCGACCGGGGGTTGACAAACCTGTGCTTCCTGTGTCGCGGGCGGCCGGCTGGCGGCGACGGGGTCCGAGCAGGCCGGGTCGTACCTGCACCGCACCCGCCGGTATCGCTAGGCTGCCCCTGGCCGCCAAGCCGGGGCTGCACGACCTGCACGACCTGCACGACACGCACGACGAGACACCGACACGACGAGACAGGGGTCAACCGTGACTGCCACCGCGCACCGCGCCAGCCGAGTCAGGCATGCGCGACCGGGACGGGTTCGGGCCGCTCTTGCCGCTGCCGCCCTCGTGGCGGTCCTGCCCGCAGCGGCCTGCGGCATGAACGCCCAGACGCTGAAGCCGTACACGCCGGCCGAGGGCATCAACTTCGACGTCGGGGACCAGACCAAGCCGGAGTCGGTCATCCACGTGCGCAACCTGCTGATCATCAGCCGCAGCGCGGGCGAGGGCATCGTGTCCGGCAGCTTCTCGACCCTGGGTCGCGACTCGCTCACCGGGGTCTCGGGGGTGCCCTACAAGGTGGACGGCAGCAAGGGCGCACCCTTCACCGCCGAGGTCACCACGCCGGTGGAGCTGGCCAACAACTCGCAGGTCGTGCTCACCACGCTGGACCCCTTCATCACCGTCAGCGGCGCCACGGACCTGGCCGCCGGGCTCGACACCGACATCACGCTGCAGTTCGCCACGGCCGGGAGCATCACGATGCGGACGACGGTCGTCAACGGCAACCTGCCGCCCTACTCCGACATCACCCCGTCGGCCGCCCCCTCGGCGACCCCGTCGGTCACCGCGGCCCCCTCCCCGTCGGCCTCGGCCACGCCGTAGCTCCGGGTACCGCACAGGAGTTCAGGCGTCAGCGGTCACCAGGGGCTCGAGGACGACCCGGCGCCGGATCGGGCGCCGATGCCTGGACGACCGAGCGAGCAGACACGCTCTTCGTCTGCGAGCGAGGGAGAAAGGAAGGGATCGGGCTAGAGCCCGATCCGCGTCCGAGCGGAGCGAGGACAGAGGTCACGCCTCGAACTTGTAGCCCAACCCTCTGACCGTGAGCAGGTGCTCCGGGTTGCCGGGGTCGGTCTCCAGCTTGGCGCGCAGCCGCTTCACGTGCACGTCGAGCGTCTTGGTGTCGCCGACGTAGTCCGCGCCCCAGATGCGGTCGATGAGCTGCCCGCGGGTCATCACCCGGCCGGCGTTGCGCAGCAGCATCTCGAGCAGCTCGAACTCCTTGAGCGCGAGCCGCACCGGCTGCCCGTCCACCGCGACCTCGTGGCGCTCGACGTCCATCCGCACCCCGCCGGCCTCGACCACGTCGGGCACGAGCTCGACGTCCTGGCCGCGCCGCAGCACCGCCCGGATCCGCGCGACGAGCTCGCGGTGGCTGAACGGCTTGGTGACGTAGTCGTCGGCCCCGAGCTCGAGGCCCACGACCTTGTCGATCTCGGAGTCGCGGGCGGTCAGCATGATCACGGGCACCGCACCGCGCTGGCGCAGCTGACGGCAGACCTCCGTGCCGGGCAGGCCCGGCATCATGAGGTCGAGGAGCACGATGTCGGCTCCCGACCGGTCGTACGCGGCGAGGCCCTCGGTGCCGTCCGCGGCCTCGACGACCTCGAAGCCCTCCCGGCCGAGCATGTAGGCCAGCGTCTCGCGGTACGACGGCTCGTCCTCCACGACCAGCACACGGGTCACGAACGCACCTGCGCGACCTGGTTCTGCTCTGCCTGGTTCGGCTCCGCCTGGCTCTGCTCCGCCTGGCTCTGCACGGCGTGGTGGTTCTGGGCTTCCTGCTGCACGGTGTCCTCCTCGAGGTGGGCCTCGCGGCCCTGGTGGTCCGCGGCCCGGCTCTGGACGAGATGGGCCGGGAGGGTGATCGTGAAGGTCGACCCGCGGCCGACCTGGCTCCACACGCCGACGCGACCTCCGTGGCTGGCGGCGATGTGCTTGACGATGCTCAGACCGAGCCCCGTGCCGCCGTTCGCCCGGCTGCGGCCGTAGTCGACCCGGTAGAAGCGTTCGAAGATGCGCTCGGCGTCGGCGCTCGAGATCCCGATCCCGGTGTCGGACACGGTGATCTCGACGTCGTCGTCGTCGCTGTGCGCCCGCAGGTGCGCCGCCACCACCACCCGGGCGCCGGGGTCGGAGTAGACCACGGCGTTCTCGACGAGGTTGCCGACCGCGGTGCTGAGCTGGCGCGCGTTGCCGAGGATCCGGGCGCCGTGCGCGCTGGCGAGGGTGAGGGTCACCCCCCGCTGCTCGGCGTCCACCCGGCACCGGTCGACCGCGTCGCGCAGCACCTCGTCGACGTCGACGACCTGGGGCTCGGCGAGGGGGTCGTCGGCCTGCAGCCGGGAGAGGTCGATGATCTGGCTGACCAGGTCGGCCAGCCGGCCCGACTCGATCCCCATGCGCCCGGCGAAGCGGCGTACGGCGTCCGGGTCGTCGGCGGCGTCCTCGACGGCCTCCGCGAGCAGCGAGATGGCGCCGATCGGGGTCTTGAGCTCGTGGCTGACGTTGGCGACGAAGTCGCGCCGGGTCGCCTCGACGCGGTAGGAGGCGGTGAGGTCGTCGGCGAGGATCACGACGAGCCCGTCGGGCAGCGCGGCCACCCGGGCGCTGAGGTAGAGGGTCGCGTCGCCCGGTCCGCGGCTCAGCTCCAGGTCGTGGACACGGGTCCGGCCGTCGCGGCGGGCCTCCCGGACGAGGTCGAGCAGCTCGGGCACCCCGACGCGGCTGCCGCGGGCCAGCCCGAGCGAGCGGGCGGCGCGCGTCGCCTCGAGGACCTCGTCGTGCGGGCCCACGACGACCGCCGACGAGCTGAGCACGGCCAGGATCTCCGACACCCCCTCGGGCACGACCGGCGGCGGGTCGTCGAAGGTGGGCGTCTCCTCGACCGGCGGACGGCGCAGCAGCAGCCAGGTGGCGAGGGCGCCGAGGAGGAGTCCCGCGACCAGCAACGCGGCGGCCCCGAGTGGGTTCACGCGGCCGATCCTAGGCGGAGGAGACCCCGGTCCCGTCGTACCGCGGGCCCCGGGGACGAGGGGTCACCAGCCGTTCGGGACCCGTTCACATGCCGTTCACGCGGGGAGGGGCCTGCGCTAGCGCGCCACCCTAGGCTGCACGCAGCAGACGACTTCCTGAGATGGGACACAGACCGACCATGCGCGAGAACTACCGCGAACAGCTGGACGACATCCTCGCCGACCTGGTGCAGATGTGCCAGACCGTGTCGGGCGCTGTCCGGACCGCCACCACGGCCCTGCTCGAGGCCGACCTCCAGCTCGCCGAGGTCGTGATCAGCGAAGACGAGGCCATCGACGCCAAGCAGCGGGAGATCGAGGCCCGGGCGTTCTCCCTGCTGGCCCGGCAGGCGCCCGTGGCCGGCGAGCTGCGCACCGTCGTCACGACCCTCCGGATGGTGACCGAGCTGGAGCGCATGGGCGACCTGGCCGCGCACGTGGCCAAGATCGCGCGCCTGCGCTACCCGGAGGTCGCCGTCCCGAACTCGCTGCGGGCGAACTTCGTCCGGATGGCCGACGTCGCGGAGAAGATGGTCGTCACCGCCGGCCAGACCCTCAACGACCGCAACATCCAGGTCGCGCAGGAGCTGCGTGCGCGCGACGAGGAGATGGACGAGCTGCGTCGCTCCCAGTTCCGCACGCTGCTCAGCGACCAGTGGTCGGACGGGGTCGAGAAGGCCGTGGACGTCGCCCTGCTCGGCCGCTACTACGAGCGGATCGCCGACCATGCCGCCTCGATGGGCCGCCGGATCATCTACGTCGTCACCGGCCAGTTCCCCGAGGACGACTTCTGGCCCCAGCCCTGAGGCTGCGGGCCGTCCGCCTTGGTGAGCTTCTCGCCCTCTGACCACCGCTGAGGTGGTCAGGGGGCGAGAAGTTCTCCGTCCGGCGGACGACCTACTTCTTGCCCTGGTTCTTGACCGCCTCGATCGACGCGGCGGCGGCCGCGGGGTCGAGGTAGCGGCCGGGCCCGGTGGGCTGCAGGTCGTCGTCGAGCTCGTAGACCAGCGGGATCCCGGTCGGGATGTTGAGGCTCACCACCTCGGCGTCACCGATGCGGTCGAGGTGCTTGACGACCGCCCGCAGCGAGTTGCCGTGCGCGGCGACCAGCGTGACCTTGCCGGCCTGCAGGTCCGGCACGATCGCGTCGTACCAGTACGGCAGCGCCCGCAGCAGCACGTCCTTCAGGCACTCGGTCGCGGGACGCGCGTCCGGCGGCAGGCTGGCGTAGCGGGGGTCGTGGAAGTTGGCGTAGGGGTCGTCCCGGTCGATGGGGGGCGGCGGCACGTCGTACGACCGGCGCCACACCATGAACTGCTCTTCGCCGAACTCGGCGAGCGTCGCCTTCTTGTCCTTGCCCTGCAGCGCGCCGTAGTGGCGCTCGTTCAGCCGCCAGGAGCGCCGGGTCGGCACCCAGTGCCGCTCGGCGCCCATGAGCGCGATCTGAGCGGTGCGGATCGCCCGCTTGAGCAGCGAGGTGTGGACGACGTCGGGCAGCAGGCCGGCCTCGACCAGCAGCTCCCCGCCGCGCTCGGCCTCCGCCACTCCCTTGGCGTTCAGGTCGACGTCGACCCAGCCGGTGAAGAGGTTCTTGGCGTTCCACTCGCTCTCGCCGTGCCGGAGCAGGATCAGGGTCGACGTCATGGGAACGACCCTAGTAGAGCCGTCCGGCGACCGTCCCGGACGTCCCGGGTAGTGTCCGCCGGGTGCCCCGCTCGATCGCCACGACCACGTCCGTGCCGCTGACCGAGCTGCTCGACTTCGTGCGACCCCGCCATCGCTTCCTGCTGGCGACGGCGCGGCGCGACGGGCGACCGCAGCTCTCCCCCGTCTCGGGCGGCGTGGACGCGCAGGGCCGCCTGGTGATCTCGTCCTACCCCGCCCGGGCCAAGGTCACGAACGCCGAGCAGCGCCCCGAGGTCTCGGTGTGCGTGATCTCCGACGAGTGGGACGGCCCCTGGGTGCAGGTGGACGGCGAGGCCGAGGTGCTGCACATGCCGCAGGCCGAGGACGGCCTCGTCGACTACTTCCGGTCCATCGCCGGCGAGCACCCGGACTGGGACGAGTACCGCGCCGCGATGCGCCTGCAGGACAAGTCGCTGCTGCGCATCACGCCCACCCGGTGGAGCCCGATCGCCACCGGCGGCTTCCCGGCCGACGTGGCCGCCCGCCTCGACGGCTGAGGCTCAGGCCGGGTCGGCGCCGGGGTCGAGCCGGCCGAACGCGGCCAGGTTCGCCGTCGACTCCCCACGGGAACGACGCCAGACCCACTCGCGCCGGATGCTGTCGGCGAACCCCATCGCCACGATCGGGTCGAAGCTCGTGTCCGCGGTCTCGGCGACCACCCCCAGCAGCTGGTCGACGGTGCTCGCCGCCAGGCCGGTGACCGGCAGCCGCCCGACCAGGTAGACGTCGCCGAGGTGGTCCACGCCGAACGCGACGCCGCCGAGGCGCAGGTTGCGTTCCAGCAGCCAGCGGTGCACACGGTCGGCGTCCTGCTCCGGCGCCCGCGCCACGAACGCCCGCACCTGCACGCTGTGCGCCCCCACCTCCAGCGCGCACTCGGTGGTGAGCTTGTGCTCCCCCGGCAGCGTCACCGTGAACGTGTCCCCGCGCCGCTCCCAGGGCAGCCCGAGCGACTCCAGGGCCTCCTGCACCACCTCGACCGCCGTCACGTCGTCAGACCTCGGCCACGAACCAGCGCACCTCGTACGGGCCCAGGTGCAGGGGTCCGTCGGTCAGGGGCGTCTCCTCGGTCAGCGCGTCCCAGGCCCAGCTCCCGACGGGGAGGACCCAGCGGGGCAGGGTCTGCGGCTCCGCCGTCACGTTGTGGACGGCGACCATCGTCTGGGTCGGGGCGTGCCGCGTGCAGACCAGCACGGCCGGGTTCACGGGGTCGAGCACCTCGGTCTCGACCGACGCCTCGAGCGCGGGCAGCGCGGAACGTACGGCGACCAGGTGCCGGATCCCGGAGTAGACCCGGTGCTCCAGGGTGCCGGGCTCGTGCCGGCGCGCGGCCAGGTCCCAGGGCATCTTCGGCCGGTGCACCCACCGGTTGTCGTCGGCGTGCTCGGGGTCGGCGTCGAACTCGTGGTCGTTGAGCAGGCCGAGCTCGTCGCCCATGTAGAGCAGCGGCAGCCCGCCGTAGCCGAGCACGACCGCGTACGCCAGCAGCAGCCGACGCACGGCGAGCTCGACCCGGGCGTCGTCACCGGTGGCCAGCGCGGCCTCGACGCCGATCAGCGAGGCCGCCGTGCCGCTGATCCGGCGGTCGCCGGTCTCGAGGTTCTCCTGGAACACCAGCCCGCGCGCGTCGCTCATGGGGTAGACGCCGGCGTAGTAGTCGGCCAGGAATCGCCGGTGCGCCGGTCCCGAGAGCCCGACCGAGGCGGCGTCGGCGTCGTCGATCGCCCAGCCGATGTCGTCGTGGCAGCGCAGGTAGGTGTCCCAGACCGTCGTGGTCGGCTTGGCCGGGAAGCGGTTCATCGCCGCGCAGAAGAGCCGGGTGTCCTTCGCCGCCAGCGCCGACCAGATCTGCACCATCAGCGAGTTCTGGTACGCCATGTCGCTGACCTTGCCGGCGTGCTTGCCGACCCCGAGGTACGGCGCCAGGTCGGCGGGTCCGACGATCGCCTCGGCCTTGAAGATCAGCGCGGGCGCCGCGATCCGCGCGACCGCGCGGAGCGCCTGCGTGATGGCGTGCACCTCGGGCTGGTTCTGGCACGCCGTGCCCATGCGCTTGAAGAGGAAGGCGATGGCGTCCAGGCGTACGCACTCGACGCCGAGGTTCGCCAGCCACAGGATCAGGTCGGCGAACTCGTAGAACACCTCCGGGTTGTGCCAGTTGAGATCCCACTGCCAGGAGTTGAAGGTCGTCCACACCCACGAGGACGACTCCTCGTCGAAGGTGAAGCTGCCGGGCGCGGTGTCGGGGAACACCTCGGGCAGGCTCCGCTCGTAGGCGTCCGGGAGCTCACGGTCGGCGAACAGGTGGAAGTAGCGCCGGTAGTAGGCGTCGCCGCTGCGGGCGGCTACCGCCCACGCGTGCTCGGCGGCGACGTGGTTGAGCACCAGGTCGAGCGTCAGCGAGATCCCGCGTCCGCGCAGGGTCGTGGCCAGGTCGCGCAGGTCCTCGACCGTGCCGAGGTCCTCACGCACCGCGCGGTAGTCCATGACCGCGTAGCCGCCGTCGTTCTGGCCGGGTCGCGGCTTGAGCAGCGGCATCAGGTGCAGGTAGGTGACGCCGAGCTCAGCGAGGTAGTCGACCTTCTCCCCCACGCCCCGCAGCGTCCCGCCGAACAGGTCGGCGTACGTCGCGTAGCCGAGCATCGACGGGTGGCCGAACCACTGCGGGTCGGCGTGGCGCCGCAGGTCGAGCAGCCGCAGGTCGGCCGGGCGACGCCGAAAGCTGTCGACGGCGATCTCGACGAGACGGTTCGCCATCTCCACCGCGTGCTCCGGGTAGGCGCCGGTCAGCCCCGTCACGAGGTCCGGCCAGTACCGCTTGAGCCGGGTGGAGAACACGGCCTGGTCGTGCGGCGGCTCGCCCTCGAGCAGACCCGCCACGTCGGGGATCGTCACCGCAGAACGATAACGGGGCTGGTCACGACGAGAATGCTGCCGTGCGGATCGAGGGCGAGCAGATGTGGACGCTGCTGCGGGCGTTGGACGACCCCGACCACCTGGAGCGGCCGGCCGGCCTCGACTTCGCCGCCACCCGGGAACGGTTCGAGCGGCTCGTCGCCGAGCTGGACCTCGCCTTCGGCTGCCGGAGTGCCGCCGACCGCTCGGTGCAGGACGCGAGCCTGCACGCGCGGGTGGTCGTGCCGGCGGAGGCCACCGCAACCGGGGAGCGACTCGTCGTCTGCGTGAGCAACTTCGGCTCGTTGGCGACGGTGTCGCTCGTCAACCCGGGGGCCCTCGACACAGCGGAGCTCGAGTCGCTGCTCGACGCGGAGGACGCCGCCCGCGTCCACGGGGTCCTCGACGACCTCGGCTACGTCGTCGTCCCAGAGGCACCGCTGTGGCGGCCCTACGAGGGTCCGATCCCGTTCGAGACGATCACCGGCGGCAGATCGACGTGGTGGGTGCGCTTCTTCGACTACATCTGACCTCGTCGCACCCGAGAAGGGTCGGTCTATCTCTGACCGCCCCGGAGCTTGAGCCGGGACTTGAGCTCGGAGCTGAACGCCTCGCGGACCGCGTCGGTGTCGAGCACCGACCCGACCTTGTCGAACGACCCGGTCGCCGCGCGCTGGCAGACCACGAGCCAGGCCTGCCCCATGGCGTACGTGTAGGTGGACGCGACGCCGGCGCCGATCAGCCCGCCGGCGATGGTGCCGGCGCCCGGGATCAGCTTCAGCAGCCCGGTCGCGGTCGCCCGCCCGGCCTGCGTGGCCGCCGTCGTCGAGGCGATCGCCATCAGCGCCGCACGGTCGAACTTGATCTTGTAGAGCTGGGCGATCTTGGCCATCATCCCGAGCTGGATCGGCACCAGCATCACGGCGTCGGAGAACGGCACCGGCACGGCCGCGCTCGCCGCCGCGCTGGACGCCGCGGCTGCGATCACCTTCTGGGCCTCGGACGCCTTCCGGGAATGATCGACCTCCTGGGCCGCGACGAGGGCTCCGTGAACGCCTTCCGGCGCAACGCGAAAGGTGGCATCGAGGACCTCTCGCAGCCCGTACGCCGGCTGCCCGGTGAAGGTGTCCGCCTTGGCGTAGGTGAAGAACGGGCTCCCCGGCACGACCGGCAGGTGCCGCTGGCGGACCAGCTCGGCGAGGGCGACGGCGTCGGGGTGGAAGCCCGACTGGTTGCGCGGCACCTGGGTCATCACGATGATCACCGGCAGCCCCAGGTCGTCGAGCGCGCGGACGAAGTCGGCCTCGGTGTCCTCGAAACGCCGGTCCATGCCCCGGACGCAGTACCAGGCGACGTGCACCTGCTCGCTCAGCGGCATCTTGCGGGTCCGGTTGATCATCTTCTGCAGCTCGTCGATGATCTTGCGGTCGTCGGTGCCGATCTCGAGGCCCTGGGTGTCGACGATGCCGAGGCTGCCGACCTTGTCGAGGTAGAGGTGGCTGCCCTGCGTCACCGGCTCCCCGATGCCGACCTTGGCCACGTCCTCGCCGAAGATCGCGTTCACCAGCGTCGACTTGCCGACGCCGGTCTTGCCGAACACCGCGAGGTTGAACCGACCCGTCGCCTGCGACTGGTGCTCGTACTCGGTGCGGAACGAGTCCTTGAGCCAGTCGTTCGCCATCGGGCCTCCTGCCGGGGTGGGTGGCCCAGCGTACGGGGGACGGCAGGCCCTCAGACGTACGGGAATGCCTGGAGCCCCGTCGCCGCTAGACTTGTCTGGTTGCCCGAACGACGCCGTCGCGGGCCCGCTGGACCGGCTTGCCCTGGTCCGCACCCACGTCTGAACAGGGAGCACCACCGCCATGCCCGTACGCAGCGATCTGCGCAACGTCGCCATCGTGGCCCACGTCGACCACGGCAAGACCACTCTCGTGGACGCCATGCTCTGGCAGTCCGGAGCCTTCCGCGCCAACCAGGACATCAACAACCGCGTGATGGACTCGATGGACCTCGAGCGCGAGAAGGGGATCACCATCCTCGCGAAGAACACCGCCGTGCTGCACCACGCGCCCGACGGCCAGAACGTCATCATCAACATCATCGACACCCCGGGCCACGCCGACTTCGGTGGCGAGGTCGAGCGCGGGCTGGAGATGGTGGACGGCGTCGTCCTGCTGGTGGACGCCTCGGAGGGGCCGCTGCCCCAGACCCGGTTCGTGCTGCGCAAGGCGCTGGCCAAGAACCTGCCGATCATCGTGGTCGTCAACAAGGTCGACCGCCCCGACGCCCGGATCACCGAGGTCGTCGAGGAGACGTACGAGCTGTTCCTCGACCTGCTCGAGGACGCCGACACCGACGTGCTCGACTTCCCGGTCGTCTACGCCTCGGCCAAGGCGGGGCGCGCCTCGCTCACCGCCCCGGCGAACGGGGAGATGCCCGACGCCACGGACCTCGGCCCGCTGTTCGCGACCATCCTCGACGCCGTCCCCGCGCCCGAGTACGAGGAGGGCGCGGTCCTGCAGGCCCACGTCACCAACCTCGACGCCTCCCCCTACCTCGGCCGCCTCGCGCTGTGCCGGGTGTTCGCGGGCGAGATGCGGCGCGGCCAGGTCGTGGCCTGGTGCAAGCAGGACGGCACGATCCAGAACATCAAGCTCACCGAGATGCTCATCACCGAGGCGCTCGACCGCGTCCCGGCCGACATCGCCCGACCCGGCGACATCATCGCGATCGCGGGCATCCCCGACATCACCATCGGCGAGACCCTGTCGGACCCCGAGAACCCCAAGCCGCTGCCGCTGATCACGGTCGACCAGCCGTCGATCTCGATGACGATCGGCATCAACACCTCGCCGCTGGCCGGCAAGTCCGGCAAGCTGCTGACGGCTCGCCTGGTGAAGAACCGGCTGGACGCCGAGCTCGTCGGCAACGTGTCGATCAAGGTCGCCAACACCGAGCGCCCCGACACCTGGGAGGTGCAGGGGCGAGGCGAGCTGCAGCTCGCGATCCTGGTCGAGATGATGCGGCGCGAGGGCTTCGAGCTCACCGTCGGCAAGCCGCAGGTGGTCACCCGTGAGATCGACGGCAAGCTCCACGAGCCGGTCGAGCGGCTGACCATCGACGCCCCCGAGGACTTCGTCGGCGTCGTCACCCAGCTGCTGGGCCTGCGCCGCGGCCGGCTCGAGCAGATGATCAACCACGGCACCGGCTGGGTCCGGATGGAGTACCTGGTCCCCGCCCGCGGCCTGATCGGCTTCCGCACGGAGTTCCTCACCGAGACCCGCGGCACCGGCATGATGCACCACGTGTTCGAGGCGTACGAGCCCTGGCACGGCGAGCTGCGCACCCGCCCCAACGGGTCGCTGGTCTCCGACCGCAGCGGCGTCGTGACCGCGTACGCGTCGTTCAGCCTGCAGGAGCGCGGCACGCTCTTCGTCGGCCCGACCACCGAGGTCTACGAGGGCATGATCGTCGGCGAGAACGCCCGCTCCGACGACATGGACGTCAACATCACGCGCGAGAAGAAGCTCACGAACGTGCGCTCTTCCACCGGCGACGAGCTGGAGCGGCTGATCCCGCCGAAGAACATGGCCATGGAGCAGGCGCTCGAGTTCTGCCGCGGGGACGAGTGCATCGAGGTCACCCCGGCCGCGGTCCGGATCCGCAAGGTCGTGCTCAACGCGGGCGAGCGCTCGCGCACCCGCTCGCGCGCCAAGACCAACAGCTGACCGTCGGGGGCTGGTCGGGGGCCGGCGTCCCCTCGCCGAGGTGAACGAGGGGTTCGCCGACCTCTGTGGCGGAGGCGTGGGCCGTACGATCCTGGTGCCATGAGCATCGACGCGGACGCCGACGAGGGACGCGCGCGGCCCACCCTGCGCAGCGACGCCTGGTACGCCGGCGACGACCGCAACGCCTACCTGCACCGGGCGTGGATGCGGCGCGGGGTCCCGGCCGACGCCTTCGAGGGCCGGCCGCAGATCGCGATCGCCAACACCGCCTCCGACCTCACGCCGTGCAACGCGCACCTGAACGAGGTCTCGCAGGCGGTGCAGCGCGGCGTCTACGAGGCGGGCGGGATCCCGCTGGACCTGCCGGTGGTCTCCCTGGGCGAGACGCTCGTCCGCCCGACCGCGATGCTCTGGCGGAACATGGCGGCGATGGCCATGGAGGAGATGTTCCGGGCCAACCCGATCGACGGCCTGGTCCTGCTCGGCGGCTGCGACAAGACGATCCCGGCGCTGCTGATGGCCGCGGCCAGCGTCGACCTGCCGGCCGTGGTGATCTCTGGGGGGCCGATGCTCAACGGGACGTTCCGGGGGCAGGCCCTGGGCTGCGGGACCGACGTCTGGCGCCTCGGCGAGGAGGTGCGCGCCGGCACCCTCACCGCTGAGCTGTTCGCGAGGTCCGAGGGGTCGATGATCCGCAGCCGCGGCCACTGCAACACGATGGGCACGGCCTCGAGCATGAGCATCATGGCCGAGGCGCTCGGCATGACGATCCCCGGCATGGCCGGGACCCCCGCGCCCGACAGCCGGCTGCTCGAGGGCGCGCACGCGTCCGGGCGGCTCGCCGTCGAGCTGGTCCGGCAGGGGAAGACGATCTCGGACGTGATCACGCGGGAGTCGTTCCACAACGCGGTCGTCGCGCTGGCCGCGGTCGGCGGCTCGACCAACGCCGTGGTGCACCTGATGGCCATCGCGGGTCGTCTCGGGATCGACCTCGACCTCGCCGACGTCGACCGCTCCGGGGCCGGGGTCCCGCTGCTGGTGAACCTGCAGCCCGCCGGGGCGTACCTGATGGAGGACCTCTACCGCGCCGGCGGCGTGCTGGCCGTGCTCGAGCAGGTCGTCGACCTGCTCGACCCGGGCGCCGTCACCGTGACCGGGCAGACCCTGGTGGAGGCCGTCGCCGGTCATCCCGTGTGGGACACCGAGGTGATCACGCCGCGTACCGCACCGCTGCAGGCGGACGCGGGCATCGCGGTGCTCCGCGGCAACCTGGCTCCGCACGGCGCGATCGTCAAGCCGGCGGCGGCCAGCGCGGCGCTGCTGGTGCACCGGGGGCCGGCCCTCGTCTTCGACTCGGTCGAGGACCTGAAGGCGCGGATCGACGACGACGACCTCCCGGTCACCCCCGACACGGTGCTCGTGCTGCGCGGCTGCGGCCCGCGCGGCTACCCCGGCATGCCCGAGGTCGCCAACCTGCCGCTGCCGAAGAAGATGCTGCAGCAGGGGGTGCGGGACATGGTCAGGGTCTGCGACGGCCGGATGAGCGGGACCGCGTACGGCACGGTCGTGCTGCACGTGGCGCCGGAGGCCGCCGCGGGTGGCCTGCTGGCGCTCGTCCAGGACGGCGACCCGATCGTGCTGGACGTGCCCCGGCGGCTGCTGCAGCTGGACGTCGACGACGACGAGCTGGCCCGGCGTACGCCCTCGGCGGCGCTGGTCGACGGCTTCGCCGCACCCCGGCGCGGGTGGGAGCGGCTCTACGTCGACCACGTGCAGGGCGCCGACACCGGCGCTGACCTGGACTTCCTGGTCGGCAGCAGCGGGTCCGACGTGGCGCGGGAGTCCCACTGATGACCGCCGTGACGTCCGCGGTCCCCGGCGCCGCGCTCTCCCTGGTCCGCCTAGAGGTCGACGGCGAGGTCCGCTGGGCGGTCCGCAGCGGCGGGGTGGACCGGCCGCTGCCGATGGGCCTCGACGACCTGCTGGGCCTCCCCCGCGACCGGGCCCGCGCGGCGGTGGAGGCCGCGGCCAGGGCCGACCCGGTACGGGGCGACCTGCTGGCCCCCGTGGAGAGCCAGGAGGTCTGGGCGGCGGGCGTCACCTACGAGCGCAGCCGCGACGGCCGGGTCGCCGAGTCGACCGAGGCCGACGTCTACACGCGGGTCTACTCCGCCGAGCGCCCCGAGCTGTTCTTCAAGGCCTCCGGTCCCCGGGTGGTCGGGCACGGGCAGACCGTCGGGGTCCGGGTCGACTCCCCGTGGAACGCGCCCGAGGCCGAGCTGGGCCTGGTGCTCGACGCGGCCGGCGAGATCTTCGGCTACGTCGTGGGCAACGACGTGAGCAGCCGGTCCATCGAGGGCGAGAACCCGCTCTACCTCCCGCAGGCCAAGGTGTACGCACGCTCCTGCGCGCTCGGTCCGGGGATCGTCCCGGTGTGGGCGGCACCGGAGCTTCCCCTGCGGATCGACCTCCGGGTGGACCGGGCGGGCACGACCGCGTTCGAGGGGTCGACGAGCACCGCCTCGCTGGCCCGTCGGCTCGAGGACCTGGTGTCCTGGCTGACCGCGGCGCTCGACTTCAGCGTCGGCGCGGTGCTGCTGACCGGCACCGGGATCGTCCCGGACGAGTCCTTCGACCTCCGGGCCGGCGACGTCGTGACCATCGCGATCGAGGGGATCGGCACCCTGGTCAACCCGGTCGTCCAGGTCGGCCGCGACCTCCGGCAGGGCGTAGGGCCGACGGGCTGACCGCCCGACCGGCTACATCCAGCCGCCGTCCACGACCCACGTCTGGGCCGTGCACGCGCGGGAGTCGTCGGCGGCGAGCCAGAGCAGGATCCGCGCGACGTGCCATGCCTGCCACCCTGACGGTCGGCCCGCGCCGGCCTCCTGCTCGAGCGACGCGGCGACCGGGGCCCGACCCCGGGTCGCAGCCCCGGGGTCGAGGGCGGCCGGTGGGTCAGCTCCCGGTCCCGGGACCCTCGCTCACCCCGGCCTCCGGCGCACCGGTCGAGGGCGCCGCGTCCTGCGGGACCGCCGGGCCCGCGCTCGCCGCGGCCTTCTTGGCGGGCCCACCGGGCGCCGCCTTCTTGGCCGCCGCCTTCTTCACCGGCTGACCGGACGCCACATTCTTGGCCGACGTCCTGGCCGGGGTGACCTTCTTCGCCGGGGCCTTCTTGGCGGCCTCCTGCGCCAGGGCCTGGGCCGGGCTGACCCCGGCGTCGGCGGACGGCGCCTCGGTCGGCGCCGACGTGGCCGCCGCAGCCGCGCGCGCGGCGCGGGTCGCGCTCTCCGGCGTGACGTCGTCGGCGGCCGTCGTGCTGGGCGTCTTGGTGCTGGGCGTCTTGGTGCTGGGTGTCTTGGTGCTGGAGGTCGTGGTGCGCGCGCGGGCGGCGCGGCCGGTGACGTTGCGCCGCACCTCGGTGACGGCCTCCTGGGCCTGGTCGACCAGGGGCTGGACCGCCTCGGCCGCGTCGTCGAGGTTCTCCTCCGCGGTACGCCGGGCCGAGCGCGCCGCCGTCCGCGCGTCGCCGACCCGGTCGTCCACCACGCGCTTGCCGCGCCCGGCGAGCGAGCTGTAGGTGTCGCCCGCCTGGGCCAGCAGCTCCTCGGTCTGGCGCTGCAGCTCGGCGAGCCGGACCCGCGTCGTCTCGGGCAGGGCGCGGAACTGCTCGGGCAGCGTCGAGAGGAACTCGCGCAGCTCGTCGGCGTTCACCCGGGCCTGCTCGACGCGTTCGAGCCGGCGGTCGCGGATCTCCGCCAGGCGCTCCTCGGCCTTGCGCTGCCGGGCGGCGACCGACTCGCGGAACATGTCGGCGATCACGTCCGCCAGACCGGCGACGGCGTAGAACGGGGTGAGGTCGGACTCGTCGGGCTTGGGCATGGTGCTCCTTGGGGGATGTTCTGGTCGCCGGGGTCAGCCGACGGGTTCGGGGTCGGGCTCAGGGTCGGGCAGCGCCGGTGCGTCCTCGGCGACGAAGCTGCGGTAGACGTCGAGCAGCGCCTGCTTGTGCCGCTCGCTGATCGCGGTGTCGGCCAGCAGGGCCATCTCGACGCTGCTCGCCGTGTGGTCCTCCGGGTCGAGGATCCCCGCGCGGACGTAGAGCGACTCGGCGGAGACCCGCAACGCCTTCGACAGCTGCTGCAGGACCTCCGCCGACGGACGCCGCAGCCCACGCTCGATCTGGCTGAGGTACGGGTTGGACACCCCCGTCAGCTCGGCCAGCTGGCGCAACGTCAGCTCGGCCGCCCGCCGCCGGTCGGCGATGTACTCGCCCACCGACCCGAGCGTGCTGGTCCGTCGTGCCACGCCTCCAGCATGCTTGCAGCAGCAAGCGTACGCAAGCAGAGTTGCAAGCCGCGTTCGTCGGGGGCCGCGAGCGGTACACCTTCCCGGTCCCCGGCCTGCCCGGAACGGGAACAGGTACCGCTCGCGCCGCACGGGTACCGGTCGGACCTCGAGCGCTGAACCGGCTAGCGGGCGAAGGTCGAGGTCGGGACGCTCGCGGTGATCAGGGTGCCGTCGGGGCGCCGTTCGCCGCTCCGTGAGCCGAGGGGTCCGTGCAGGCGCGGGCCCTGGTCCGCGAGCGGGACCCACACCCTGGCCGCGGCGGAGACGACGACCCGGTGGCTGCGGACGCTGACCTCGGCCTGGCCCCCCTCCAAGATCGAGAACCCGATGCGGGTGGCCTCGAGGTCGACCTGCACCCGGGTGCCGCGCAGGGTCAGCTGGAAGCTCAGCCCGGCCCAGCCGTCCGGCAGCCGCGGGTCGAAGGTGATCACGCCGTTGTAGTCGCGCATCCCCGCGAAGCCGTAGACGAGGACGTTCCACACCCCGCCCGTCGAGGCGACGTGGACGCCATCGCTGGTGTTGCCGTGCAGGTTGGCGAGGTCGACGTAGAGCGAGTTCTGGAAGTAGCGCAGGGCCAGGTCCGCGTAGCCCACCTCCGCGGCGATGATCGACTGCACGACGCCGGACAAGGTCGAGTCGCCCGTGGTGATCGGGTCGTAGTACTCGAAGTCCACGCGCTTCTGCTCGGCGGTGAAGTGGTCGCCCTGCAGGAACAGCGCCAGCACGACGTCCGCCTGCTTGAGCACCTGGAAGCGGTAGATCACCAGGGGGTGGTAGTGCAGCAGCAGCGGCCGCTTGTCCATCGGCGTGTGCGCGAGGTCCCAGATCTCGCGGTCGAGGAAGAGCGAGTCCTGCGGGTTGATCCCGGTCACCGGGTCGAACAGGATCGTCATGGCGCGCGCGGCCGCCGTCCACTCGGCCGCCTCGTCGACGCCGATCTTGAGCCGCTCGACGGCGCGGTCGTACGCCTCGGGCGCCTCCGTCCGCATCCAGCCGAGCGTCCACGCCGCCTGGTCCAGGTTGAAGCGGGCCATGACGTTGGTGAAGAGGTTGTCGTTCACCACGGTCGTGTACTCGTCCGGACCGGTGACGCCGTGGATGTGGAAGCTCCGGCGGCCGTCACCGTTCTCCCGCCAGAAGCCCAGGTCGGCCCACATCCGTGCGGTCTCGACGAGGATGTCGACGCCCTCGCGGTTCATGAAGTCGTGGTCGCCGCTGGCCGCGACGTACTTGCACAGCGCGAAGGCCACGTCGGCGTCGATGTGGTACTGCGCCGTCCCGGCCGCGTAGTAGGCCGAGGCCTCCGAGCCGTTGATCGTGCGCCAGGGGTAGAGCGCGCCGGCCTGCGCGAGCTCGTCGGCCCGGGCGCGGGCCGCGTCCAGCAGCTTGTATCGGAACCGCATCGCGCTGCGGGCCATCGTGGGCGAGGTGTAGGTCAGGAAGGGCAGGACGTAGATCTCGGTGTCCCAGAAGTAGTGACCGCTGTAGCCCGAGCCGGTGACGCCCTTGGCGGGCACCCCGGACTGCTCGGCCCGTGCGGCCGCCTGGGCGATCTGGAACAGGTTCCAGCGGATGGCCTGCTGCAGCTCCGGCTGGTCGACGACCACGACGTCGGAACGCTCCCAGTACGCGTCCAGCCAGCGGCGCTGCTCGGCGAGCTCGCGGTCGATGCCGTGCCCGGCGACACGGTCCAGCACCCGGCGGCAACGGTCGTTCAGCTCGCGGACGGGCACGCCGCGGGAGGTGTGGTAGGTGACGGTCTTGGTCACCGTGATCGTCTGCCCGCGCGACGCGGCGACCCGGTAGACCATCTTGCCGGTGTCCTCGTCGGCGCTGATGTGCTCGGTGTACGCGTTCTCGGTGGCGATCTGGTGGTCGACGCCGACGGCGAGCGTCATGCCCGAGTGGGCGGAGCGGTAGCCCATCATCAGCCGCGACCCGTCGGCCGAGTGCGTCTGCGGCTCGAGCACGCGCTCGTGGAACCCCTCGGCCTTGCGCGGGTCGGCCTGGTTCCCCTCGCCCATCGCCGCAGAGCGGACGTGGTACTCGTCGCGCCCGTCCTGCCGGTTCAGGGTCTGGCTGGAGATGACCACGGGGGCGCTGTCGTCGAGCATCGTGACCTCGAAGGTCATGATCGCCAGGTGCCGCTGGGTGAAGCTGACCATCCGCCGCGAGGTCACCTGGACGCGCTTGCCGGCGGGGGTCCGCCAGATCAGGTCACGGGTGAGCACGCCGGCCCGGAAGTCGAGGGTGCGGTCGTAGCGCTCGAGGTCGGCCACGGACAGCAGCAGCGGCTCGTCGTCGACGTAGAGCTTGATCGTCTTGTTGTCCGGGACGTTGACGATCGTCTGGCCGACCTTGGCGAAGCCGAAGGCCTCCTCCGCGTGGCGGATCGGGTACGTCTCGTGGAAGCCGTTGATGAACGTCCCGTGGGCGTACGTCTCGCGCCCCTCCTCGACGTTCCCGCGCATGCCCAGGTAGCCGTTGCCGACGGCGAACAGCGTCTCGGTGACCCCGAGGTCCTCGGTGCCGTAGACGACCTCGCTCAGGCTCCAGTCCCGGACCGGGAACCGGACGCGGTCGAGCGGGTCGGCGTGCGGCGGCGGCGTGTCCTCGTGCGAGCCCCTCATCGGTGATCATCTCCGGACGTCGGTCGAGCGGATGCGTCGTTCGGGTGCGTGCATCGCCAGGCCGACGAGCGAGGGATACCGGGCGCATCTCGATCGAGGAGGACGCCGCGAGGTGCGTGCCCGGGCGGCGCAGACGCCGACGGACGTCCGGAGGTGATCACTCCGCGACCAGCTCGGCGAGGTCGGTGACGACGCGGTCCGCGCCCGCGTCGGTGAGCTTGTCCGCCCCGACGCCGCGGTCGACGCCGACCACCAGGCCGAACCCGCCCGCGTGCCCGGCGGCGACGCCGGAGACGGCGTCCTCGAAGACGACGGCACGTTCGGGATCGACGCCAAGGCGGTTGGCCCCCTCCAGGTAGGTGTCGGGGGCGGGCTTGCCCGCCAGACCCGCGTCGGCGGACACCTGGCCGTCGACGACGACCTCGAAGCGGTCGGCGAGGCCGGCCGCCTCGAGCACGGCCGGCGCGTTGCGCGAGGAGGAGACGACCGCCACCTTGGTGCCGAGCTGCTCGAGGTGGTCGAGCAGCACGACCGAGCCGGCGTACGGCTCGACGCCCTCCGCCGCCAGCGCTGCCGCGAAGAAGTCGTTCTTGCGGTTGCCGAGCCCGCAAACGGTCTCGGCCGACGGCGGGTCGGTGGGCTCACCCTCCGCCAGCGTGATGTCGCGGGAGGCGAGGAAGTCGCGGACCCCGTCGTAGCGGGGCTTGCCGTCGATGAAGTCGAAGTAGTCCGCCTCGACGTACGGCCGACCGGTCTCGCCCCGCAGCGTCAGGTAGTCGGTGAACAGGTCGCGCCAGGCGCGCATGTGCACCTCGGCCGTCGGGGTCAGCACCCCGTCGAGGTCGAACAGCGCCGCGTCGTAGTCGTCCCAGTCCACGAGGGGAAAGACTAGGGCCCATTTGTCACAACGAAGTCTTGTCGTGCCCGCTGGACCAGGTGGTCACCTCCGAAACGCTGACTCCGTCCCTGGGTCGCCCGCCGTCCGGTGCCGGGAGTCAGCGGTTCCTCCGGCGGACGGCGACGCCCGCACCCGAGCCGGACCCTAGAGTCGGGCGGGTGCTGAACCCCTTCGAGACCGACCCCGTCCTCGTCGAGGTCGTCCGCGACGGCCTGGTGGAGAGCGTGCACCACGGCCGCGTGGCGGTGACCGGTCCGGACGGGTCGCTGATCGCCTCGCTCGGGGACCCGGACGCGCTCGTCTACCCGCGCAGCTCGAGCAAGCCGCTGCAGGCGGTCGGGATGGTCCGGGCCGGGCTCGACCTCGAGGCCGAGCTGCTGGCCCTGGTCTGCGCCTCGCACTCCGGCGAGCCGTTCCACCTCGAGACGGCGGCGCGGATCCTGGCCCTCGCCGGGCTGGACGAGACGGCGCTGCAGGACCCGCCGGACTGGCCGTTGGACGAGGTCGCCAAGGAGGACCTCCTCCGCCAGGGCGGGCAGCGCAGCCGGCTGGCGATGAACTGCTCGGGCAAGCACTCCGGGATGCTGCTGACCGCCGTACGGCTCGGTGCCGACCCGGGCACCTACCTCGACCCGGCCCACCCCGTCCAGCGGGCGGTCGAGGACGCGCTCGCCGACCTGACCGGAGAGACGCCGGTCGGGCCCGCCGTCGACGGGTGCGGCGCCCCGCTGTGGGCGGTCTCGCTCACGGGCCTGGCTCGGGCCTTCGGCCGGGTCGCGGCCAGCCCCGACCCGGACGCGACCCGCGTGGCCTCGGCGATCCGGGCGTACCCCGAGCTCGTCTCCGGCACCCGACGCGACGAGCTCGCGCTGCACCGGGGCCTGCCGGGGATCATCGCCAAGGCCGGGGCCGAGTCCGTGTACGCGGTCGGGCTGCCCGACGGACGCGGCGTCGCGCTCAAGATCGACGACGGCTCCACCCGGGGTCGAGCGGTCGCCATGGCCGGGGTCCTGCAGCGTCTCGGGCTCGTGGCGGACGTGCTGGCGACCCAGGCGAGCGTGCCGGTCCTCGGCGGCGGTCGTCCCGTCGGCGAGGTGCGGCCCTACGCCCCGACCCTGGCGGGGATCGGGGCGTAGGGCCTGGTCCGGGCGGCGTCGCCGCCCCGCAGACCTACTTCTTCTTGCTCTTCTTGGACTTCTTGTCGTCCGACTTCTTGTCCGACTTCTTCTCGGCCTTCTTGGCGTCGGCCTTCTTGGCGTCGGCCTTCTTGGCGTCGGCCTTCTTGTCGAGCTTCTTGGCGTCGGCCTTCTTGTCGGACTTCTTGTCGGCCTTCATGCTCGACGACGCCGCGGGGCTCGCGTCGACGCTGGGTACGTTCGCGGCCAGGACCGACGCCTCCAGGCTGGCCAGACGCTGCTCGGCGGAGGAGACCGCACGGCGGAGCGCCTGCAGCTGCTCGGCCTGCTCGTCGACCTGGTTGTCGATCTCGGTGATGACGTCGCTCACCGGGGTGTCGATGACCGGACGGGCGGCGGGGGTCGGGCTCCCACCGTCGGGACGGCGGCTCAGGCGCTCGGCGGCCTCGGCGGGCAGGGCCTGCTTGTTGTTCGGCGCGTCGAGCGGCGAGTCCGGCGTCTCGGCCCCGGACTGCGGGGTCGGGGCCGGCGTCTTGCGCGCGGTGGTCCGCGGCGTGGTCGGACGCGCGGTCGCGGCCTTGCGCGTGGTGGCGGCGGTGGTGGTGGTGGTCTTGCGCGGCGTCGCCGTCTTGCGCGGGGTCGCCGTCTTGCGGGGCGTCGCGGTCTTGCGCGGGGTCGCCGTCTTGCGCGGGGTGGCGGTCTTGCTCGCGGCCGGCGGCGCCACGGCGGGCGGGGTGTCGGCGTCGGACGCCGTGTCGCCGGGCGTCACGCTGGTCGGGTCGGAGGGCGAAGGGGCCGGCTGGCCGGCCGTTTCCTCCGCGGGCGCGTCGCTGGCGACGTCAGGGGTGGACTCGGTCATGGCGTTCCTTCGCTGTTCACGGTGGTGGCCGGCGTCGCCGGCCTCGAAAGGGTCTGGAAACGACTCAGCCGCCACCGAGGTGGCGGCTGAGACGAGGACGACGTGCTACTTGAAGGCGTCCTTGACGTCACCGGCAGCGTCCTTGACGTGCTCGCCGGCCTGCTTCGTCTGGCCCGAGGCCTGGTCTGCCTGACCCTCGGCCTGGAGCGACTCGTTGTCGGTCGCGTCGCCGACGGCCTGCTTGGCCTTGCCGCCGAGCTCTTCGGCCTTGTTTGCGATCTTGTCACCGAGCGCCATATGGCTCTCCCTTCGTCGACACTGTTGCTGTCAGGTTACGCCTGGCACCTGTGCGTGCAGGAGCGGGTCAGCGCACCCCGAGGCGCGGCCGGACGTGCAGCCCGACCTCCGGGTCGACCAGCGGTTCCTGCCCGGCCGGGATGCCGTCGGCGAGCAGCGTCGCGTCGACGTCGACGTTCCGCTTGACCAGGCCGAGCGCGATCGCGCCGAGCTCGTGGTGCCGTGCCGAGCTGCCGACGAAGCCGACCGCACGACCGTCGAGGGTCAGCGGCGCACCCGGCGCCGGGAGGCGTTCCTCGGTGCCGTCCAGCAGCAGCAGCACGAGCCGGCGCGGCGGCCGGCCGAGGGTGTGCACCCGCGCCACCGTCTCCTGACCCCGGTAGCAGCCCTTCTCCAGGTGCACCGCGACACCGATCAGGCCCGCCTCGTTCGGGATCGTGCGCGCGTCGGTGTCCAGCCCGGTCCGGGGCACGCCGGCGGCGATCCGGCGGGCCTCGTACGCCCAGGTCCCGGCCCGCGGGCCGTCGCCGAGCGCGGTGTCCAGCACCTCGCGCGGCACCAACAGCTCCGCGCCGCCGAGCGAGTCGTCGCCCTGCCGGACGACGAGCGCGGACGGTTCGCTGACGTCGGGGTCGGCGCTCCAGACGACGGCGACGGAGTCGGAAAGATCAGTGACCTCGACCCGCATCATGAACCGCATCGAGTCCAGCCAGGCGGCGGCGGCCGCGGCGGCCCCGGGCTCGGTGTGCGCCCAGAAGGACGTGCCGTCGTCCACGCCGTACAGCGCGTGCTCGAGGTGGCCCTGCGGGGACAGCACCAGGACGGTCGTCCCCTGCCCGGGCCGGAGGTCGAGCAGGTGCTGCGTGGTCAGGGAGTGGAGCCAGGTGAGCCGGTCCGGACCGCTGACGCGCAGGACGCCGCGGTGCGAGAGGTCGACCCGCCCGACGCCGCGGTCGAGGCCCCGCTGCTCGCGCACCGGGTCGCCGTAGTGCCAGGGGACCCCCGCGTCCGGACCCTCTTCGGCCACGACAGGGGTGGGTCGCTGCGCGTCGCTCATGCAGGGTCAGCGTTCACGACCGGGCGTTTCTTCCGCCCGACGGTGCGGGGGGACCGAACGCGGCGGACCTCAGACGCGGCGGAGCCGGGCCCAGAGGTGGTTCTGCAGCGGGTGACCGCCGGCCGCCTTGTCGAACGTCCAGAGCAGGTCGCCCTCGACCAGGCCGTACAGGCGCTGGCCGGCCGAGTACTCGTCGGCGCTCGCGGTGCGCACCACGGCGTCGGTGGTCAGCTCGATCTTGGCGCCGGTGATCTTGCCGTACCAGACCTCGGCGTAGCCGCTGGGATGGCACATGACGACCTCGAGGGCGTCGTCGGGCTGCGGCCGCCAGAAGCCGGTCTCCATCGACAGCGGGCGTACGGCCTTGCCCTCGGCGTCGACCTCGAAGGTCTGCGAGAGGTAGTGCAGGAAGTCGCCCCCGTTGGAGGCGAAGTCGACCTGCTGGCCGAAGTCGAACTCCTCGGTGCCGGGGTAGACGCCCTTGCCGGTGCCCTCCCAGCGACCGACCAGCCAGGCCAGGCGGTTGACGGCAGGGTTCAGATCGGTCGGGATCTCGAATGGCACGGTGACAACCCTAGTAGTCGGCCCGCATAGCGTGGTCCCGTGCCGAACCGCTACGTCATCGTCGGAGCCGGAGCGATCGGAGGTGCGGTCGGCGGCCGGTTGCACCAGGCCGGGCGCGAGGTGGTCCTGGTCGCCCGTGGCGCCCACCTCGACGTGCTGCGCCGCGACGGGCTGCGGCTGCGTACGCCCGACGAGGACGTCCGGCTCGGGGTCCCCGTGGTCGGCGGTCCCGACGAGCTGGGGCTGACGCCGGACGACGTGCTCGTGTTCGCGACCAAGACCCAGCAGGTCGACGCCGCGCTGCGGACCTGGGCCGACGTCGAGGTGCGCCTCGACGGACGCCCGGTCGGCACGGCGGGTGCACGGCTCCCGGTGCTGACGGCCCTCAACGGGGTCGCGGCCGAGTCGATGGCGCTGCGCTACTTCACCCGCGTGGTCGGGGTCTGCGTCTGGATGCCGTCGGTGCACCTGGTGCCCGGCGAGGTGATCATCCGGGGCGGGCCGCGTTCCGGGATGTTGCACCTCGGGTCGGTGCCGCCCGGGCGCGAGCAGGACCTCGTGGCCGGCGTCAGCGCCGACCTGGTCGCGGCGAACTTCGACGCCCCGCAGCCCGCGGACGTGATGCCGTGGAAGTACCGCAAGCTCATCTCGAACCTCGCCAACGGGCTGCAGGCGCTCGTCGGTCCGAGCGGCGGCTCCAAGGAGCTGGCGACGGCGGTGGAGGACGAGGCGCGCGACGTGCTCGCGGCCGCCGGGATCGAGGTGACCCCCGACGCCGAGGAGTCCGCCGCGCGCTCGGCGGGCTTCTCGATGCACCACGTGCCCGGGGTGCCCGACGACGTCGGCGGCTCGACCTGGCAGTCGCTGCAGCGCGGGACCGGCAACGTCGAGACCGACTACCTGAACGGCGAGATCGCGCGCATCGCCCACGGCCTGGGCCGCGAGGCCGCGCTCAACACCCGGCTCGCCTCCCTCGTCCGCCAGGCCGCGGCCCGCGGCCAGCAGCCCGGCGCGGTCACGGCCGCCCAGGTCGCCGAGGCGCTGAACCTGACCTGAGCACCACGCCGGTCCCCACCTCAGTAGACGAGGGCCTGGACGTCGGGCTGGAGCACCCGCTCGACGAACGTCGCCGCCCCGGCGATCGTGCAGCCGTCGAGCAGGTCCGCCTGGGTCAGCGCGCGACGGGCCGCGCACTGCGTGCAGACCCGCACCCCACCCAGCTCCACGAGCGGCGCGACCAGCTCCCGTACAGGCGTGGCGTGCTCCAGGCCGAGGTCGGGCTGGGCGTCGCGGACGGCGAACCAGACCGCCTCCCCGGTCAGGAAGACGTCGACCTCGGCCCCGGCCGCCAGCGCGGTGGCGGCCACGGTCCAGGCCTGGTTGGCGCGTTCCGGGGCCTCGGCCCCGCAGGTGATCTTGACCATCAGCGGGCGCGGGGTGTCAGCCATGCCGCCATTGTGGGGACGGCCACTAGGGTCGCGGCGTGCGGGTGGTGGTGCAGCGGGCGTCCAGCGCGAGCGTGACCGTCGAGGGCGTGGTGGTCGGGTCACTTGCCCGGCCTGGCCTGGTGGTGCTCGTCGGCGTCACGCACGACGACACCGGGGCCGACGCCGTACGGCTGGCCGACAAGGTGTGGACGCTGCGGGTCCTGGAGGGCGAACGTTCCGCGGAGCAGGAGAACGCTCCCCTGCTGGTGGTCAGCCAGTTCACCCTCTACGCCGACACCCGCAAGGGCCGTCGGCCCTCCTGGAACGCGGCGGCCCCACGACCCGTCAGCGAACCGCTGGTCGAGGCGTTCGTGGCCGCGCTGCGTGCCCGCGGCGCCGAGGTCGAGACCGGCGTCTTCGGCGCGACGATGCAGGTCGCCCTGGTCAACGACGGGCCGATGACGCTGCTCCTCGACTCCCAGACATGACGAAAGTGGTCGCTCCGGGGCACTTCTGACGTGCTCAGAAGGCCCGGAGCGACCACTTTCGGGGAGACCCTTCGACGGGCTCAGGGAACGTCGGTCAGGCGGCGGTGAGCTCCACGTCGACCTCGGCCACCTGGCCGACGGCCGCGACGACCGTACGGTCGGCCCTGGCGCCCGGCGCGAGGGTGCGCAGGGTCCAGCGGCCGTCGTGGGCGAAGAACCGGAAGTGTCCGGTCGCCGACGTGGGGACCTCGGCGGTGAACTCACCCGACGGGTCCAGCAGCCGGACGTACGCGCCGGCGACGGCCTCGCCGTCGCGCAGGACGCGGCCCTGGATGACCGCCTCCTTGGAGGTGTCGACGCCGGCGATGCTCAGGCCGCCCTTGGTGGCTCCGCACATGTGAATGACCTATCGCTTCGTGGGGGTGGGAGGAGTGGTTCAGGCCTGGCCGGGCTCGTCGCCGACCGCGACCGGGACCCCGACGAGGGAGCCGTACTCGGTCCACGAGCCGTCGTAGTTCTTGACGTTGGCCTGGCCGAGGATCTCGTGCAGGACGAACCAGGTGTGCGCGCTGCGCTCCCCGATGCGGCAGTACGCGATGATGTCGGTCCCCAGGTCGAGGCCGGCGCCGGCGTACAGGGCCTTGAGGTCGTCCGCCGACTTGAAGGTGCCGTCGTCGTTGGCCGCCTTGCTCCACGGCACGTTGATCGCGGTCGGGATGTGACCGCCGCGCTGGGCCGCCTCCTGCGGGAGGTGGGCCGGGGCGAGCAGCCGCCCGGCGAACTCGTCGGGGCTGCGGACGTCGACCAGCGCGTCGGTGCCGATCGCGCCGATCACCTCGTCGCGGAATGCGCGGATGCTCAGGTCGGGCTCCGACGCGGAGTACTGGGTGGCCGGGCGGGTCACGGTCTCCGACGACAGCGGGCGGGCGTCGAGCTCCCACTTCTTGCGGCCACCGTCGAGCAGGCGGACGTCGCCGTGGCCGTAGAGCTTGAAGTACCAGTACGCGTACGCGGCGAACCAGTTGTTGTTGCCGCCGTAGAGCACCACGGTGTCGTCGGTCGCGATGCCGCGCTCGGACAGGAGCGCCTCGAACTGCTTGCGGTTGACGAAGTCGCGCCGGACCGGGTCCTGGAGGTCGGACTTCCAGTCGATCTTGACGGCACCCTCGATGTGGCCGCCGTCGTAGGCGGTGGTGTCCTCGTCGACCTCCACGAGGACGACACCGGCGTCGGACGCGTGCTCGGCGACCCAGTCGGCGTCGACGAGAACTTCAGACGTGCTCATGGGCAGATCTCCTGTGCGTTTGCGGATGTGGGGCCGGGCGCGTGGGGCGTCGGCCGCGAAGGCTCGAGCGGGTGCGTACGGGTGTGCGGCGCAACGACGGCGCGGGACTCGTGCACGGAGAGGTCCGCGTGCAGAGGAGCCGGTCAGACACCCAGGGTCAGGGCCGACAGAGAGACGAGCGCATTCGCCCGTGGTCCACCGCGCGGCGGCGGACCAGCGGGAGTGCCCGCTCGATCGTCATGACGTCCACGTTACGACGGCTCGCCCCAGACCCGCAGCCGGCGTACCGGATGACGAGACTGCTGTCCAGCATGCGAGACTCACTCGGACACGATTCGCTCGCGAGAGGTGACCTTGTTCACATCGCGTTCACGTTCCAGCCCCGATCCCGCCATGGTTCAGCCCGCGTTCAGCTGTCGTGCGCCGGTCAGCCACCCGCGAACGGAGGCAGGACCTCGACGATGGTCGGAGCCTCCAGGGGCCGCCGCAGGGCGTCCCCGGCCACGCTCACTCCGTCGACCAGGAGACTGCTTGCCCTGATCACACGCGTGAAGCGTCCGTCGTCGTGCCGTGTGAGGACAGCGTCCAGCGCGTCGGCCACGGAGCCGGCCTCGACCGACTCCGACGCCCTCCCGGCCGCGGCCCGGGCGCCGGCCCAGAAGTTCAGAGTCACCAGTGCCACTGCGATATTGTCCAGGCATGCACCAGGGCAGCTAGATCCGGCCAGGGTGCGGTCCGGCCGCTCCTGACCACCACGCCGAGGAGACCCGCGATGGCAACCCTGTTGCTCCTGACCAACGACATGCACGCGTCCGCCGAGATCCTCCCGGCGCTCGAGCTGCTCCCGCACACGGTGAAGGTCGCCCAGGCCGAGGCCACGGCGCTGCTCGACGCCCCGGCTGCCGACGTCATCCTGCTCGACGCCCGCCGCGACCTGGTCGGCGCCCGCTCGCTCTGCCGCCTCATCGAGACGACCGGCAAGGAGTCGCCGCTGCTGGTGATCGCCAGCGAGGGTGGTCTGGCGGCGCTGAGCTCCGACTGGGGCTTCGACGACCTGCTGCTCGCCTCCGCCGGACCCGCCGAGGTCGACGTCCGCCTGCGGCTCGCCATGACGCCCGTCTCGCACGGCGGCGCCGACCCGCTGATCCAGACCGGCAACATCATCATCGACGAGGCCGGTTACAGCGCGAAGCTGAACGGCGTCCAGCTCGACCTCACCTACACCGAGTTCGAGCTGCTGAAGTACCTCGCGCAGCACCCGGGTCGCGTCTTCAGCCGCCAGCAGCTGCTGAGCGACGTGTGGGGCTACGACTACTACGGGGGCACCCGTACGGTCGACGTCCACGTCCGCCGCCTCCGCGCCAAGCTCGGCCCCGAGTACGAGTCGGTCATCGGGACCGTGCGCAACGTGGGCTACCGCTTCGTCACGCCGGCCGACGAGCCGGGCCGCGAGGCCAACCGCGTCTCCGCCGGCTAGAGCCACCGGCACCGCGCGGCCGGGCCGAGGGCCGGGGAAGCCCTAGTCCTCGTGCCGGGACCGCTCGATCCGGGCGGCGAGACGACGTACGTGCGTGGGGATGGTGCCCGAGGGCCCGTCCTTGCGGAGGTACTGGACCGCTCCGACGACCTGCGCGCCGATCAGCGGCACCAGCGCGAGCGTCGCCCAGTTGGCCACCGCCCCGGCGAAGCCGACGTCGCGGCTCGCGGCGATCCCGGCGAAGATGCCGACGACGACCACCGGGTACGAGACGAGGTGGACGATCCAGGAGAAGCGCTCGGCGATCTGGCCGGAGGGGTCCACGCGCCACACGTTCCAGGCCCGCAGCCACAGGCGCTGCTGCACCACGCACAGCCCGCCGAGCAGCCCGGCGCAGACCAGCAGGGTGATGATCCAGGGCACCGCGGTCGTCGTGGTGATCCCGCGGCTCGCCGCGGTCAGCGCCAGCAGCGCGAGGATGATCGCGAGCGTGGCGAGGATCGAGCCCACCGCGACGAGCATCGCGTTGCGCTGGGCCCCCGCCACCAGGACGTCGCTGTCACCGCTCCCCTCACCGCTCCCGCTGCCGTTCGTCACGGCGGTCAGGATAGGCGCAGCACCCTTCGCCGCCGGGCCGCGTAGCGTGACCGCCATGCCTGCGGTCGACCACCCCGACCTGCCGGGCGGTGAGCCGGTCGGCGCCACGGTGCGCGTCGTCCTCGACCCCGCCCCCGAGCTGCTGGCGGAGGTGGGTGGCCTGCTCGACCGCGCGGTCGCGGAGGACCCCGCTCCCCCGCTCAACGAGGCCGCCCTGCTGGCCCTCAAGCACCCGGAGCGCGAGGACACCCGCCACCTGGTCGCCGTGTCCGGGGGCCACCCCGTGGGCTACGCACAGCTCGCGTCCGACGGGACCGGTCAGCTGGTCGTCGACCCGCACCTGCGCCGGCACGGGGTCGGCCGGCTGCTGGTGGCGTCGCTGCTCGACGTCGCCGGCGGTCAGCACCAGCAGCTGCGGGTGTGGGCGCTCGGCGACTCCGCGGCCGCCCACGCGCTGGCGGCAGGGACGGGCCTGGTCGCGACCCGGACCCTGCTGATCATGGAACGTCCCCTGTCCGGCCTGCCCGAGCCGGTCGTCCCCGCCGGGATCGAGATCACGACGTTCCGGGTCGGGGTCGACGAGCAGGCGTGGCTGAGCGTCAACGCGCGGGCCTTCGCCCACCACCCCGAGCAGGGCTCGATCGACACCGAGGACCTGGCCGAGCGCATGGGCGAGGCGTGGTTCGACCCGGCGGGCTTCTTCCTCGCGCGCCACGCCGCGGGGCCGGACGGCCCAGAAGGGTCGGACGGACCGGTGCTGGGGTTCCACTGGACCAAGCGGCACGGAGAGGGACTGGGCGAGGTCTACGTGCTCGGTGTCGATCCCGACGCCCAGGGTCGCGGGCTCGCCAAGGCGCTGCTGCTGACCGGGCTGGCGCACCTGCGCGACGTGGGCGACGAGGTGGTCGAGCTCTACGTCGAGGCCGACCAGCCCGGGCCGGTGGGGCTCTACCGCCGCTACGGCTTCAGCGAGGCCAGCCGCGACGTCATGTACGCCGGTCCTGCGCCTGCATCCCCGTAGGCCGGCAGGCCCGCAGGAGGCGTGGGCTGCGCGTTCATCCGTTCTCGGTAGCATCGGCCCTCCTGGACGTCGAGCCCGTCCGGACGAACGAGAAGGAGTGTGATGGACGTGGTCGACACGGCTGTCCCCAGCCTGGAGACCGACGGAGGCACCATCAACACCGACGGGGCTGACTTCAGCCTCCTCGCCGAGCTGCCCGAGCCGCAGCTCCCGAGCGACCGGTTCCTGGACCGCGAGCTGTCGTGGCTCGCCTTCAACGACCGGGTCCTGGACCTGGCCCGCGACACCGTGCGGGTGCCCCTGCTGGAGCGCGCGAAGTTCCTCGCGATCTTCGCCTCCAACCTCGACGAGTTCTTCATGGTCCGCGTCGCCGGGCTCAAGCGGCGCATCGCCGCCGGCGTCGCCGTGCCCGGGGTGAGCGGCCTGCTGCCGCGCGACCTGCACATCGCGATCCTCAACCGGACCCGCGAGCTCGTGGAGGAGCAGGCCCGGCTCTTCGCCGACGACATCCGCCCGGCGCTGGCCGCGCAGGGCATCGAGCTGCTGCGCTGGGACGAGCTGCGCCCCGAGGAGCGCGAGCGCATGCACGTGCTCTTCGCCGAGCGCATCTTCCCCGTGCTGACGCCGCTGGCCGTCGACCCGTCGCACCCCTTCCCGTACATCTCCGGGCTGTCGATCAACCTCGCGGTGCTGGTGAAGAACCCGGAGACGGGCTCGCGCCAGTTCGCCCGCGTCAAGGTGCCGACGGTGCTGCCCCGCTTCGTCCAGCTGGACGAGGGCCGCTTCGTGCCGCTCGAGGACGTCATCGCCCGCCACCTCGACCAGCTCTTCAGCGGCATGCAGGTCGTCAGCCACCACGTCTTCCGGGTCACCCGCAACGAGGACGTCGAGGTGGAGGAGGACGACGCCGAGAACCTCCTGGTCGCCCTCGAGCGGGAGCTGCTGCGCCGCAAGGTCGGCCGCCCGCCCGTGCGCCTCGAGGTCGAGGACGACATGGACCCGCGGATGCTGGAGATCCTGACCACCGAGCTCGACATCAGCGAGCGCGAGGTGTTCTCGCTGCCCGGCCCGCTGGATCTGCGTGGGCTGTTCTCCATCACCGACCTCGACCGGGCCGACCTGCAGTACCCGGCGTTCCTGCCGACGACCCACCCCCACCTGGCCGAGGTGGAGACCGCCAAGCCGGCCGACATGTTCGCGGCGATCAAGCAGCGCGACGTGCTGCTGCACCACCCGTACGACTCCTTCGCCACGAGCGTGCAGCGCTTCATCGAGCAGGCCGCCGACGACCCGCAGGTGCTGGCGATCAAGCAGACGCTCTACCGCACCTCGGGCGACTCGCCGATCATCGACGCCCTGATCGAGGCCGCCGAGGCGGGTAAGCAGGTGCTCGCGCTGGTGGAGATCAAGGCCCGCTTCGACGAGCAGGCGAACATCGCCTGGGCCCGTCGCCTGGAACGGCACGGCTGCCACGTCGTCTACGGCGTGGTCGGGCTCAAGACCCACTGCAAGCTGGCCCTCGTCGTGCGCGACGAGCCGGACGGCCTGCGCCGCTACGCCCACATCGGGACCGGGAACTACAACCCCAAGACCGCGCGGTCGTACGAGGACATGGGTCTGCTGACGGCCAACCCGATCATCACCGACGACATCGGCCGGCTGTTCAACCACCTGTCCGGGATGAGCCAGGAGACCTCCTACAAGCGGCTGCTGGTCGCCCCGCACGGGGTCCGGACGGGGCTGATCGAGCGGATCGAGACCGAGATCGCCCACCACCAGGCCGGGCGGCCGGGCTACATCCGGATCAAGGTCAACTCGCTCGTGGACGAGGGGATCAGCGACGCGCTCTACCGCGCGTCGCAGGCCGGCGTCCCGGTGGACCTGTGGGTGCGCGGCATCTGCACCATCCGCCCCGGCGCCCCCGGGCTGAGCGAGAACATCCGCGTGCGCAGCATCCTGGGCCGGTTCCTGGAGCACAGCCGGCTGTTCTGGTTCGCCAACGGCGGTCAGCCCAGCGTGGGGATCGGCTCGGCCGACCTGATGCACCGCAACCTCGACCGCCGCGTCGAGGTGCTCGCCTCGATCAACTCGGCCGCGCACGTGTCGGAGATCAGCGAGCTGTTCGACGTGGCCTTCGACAAGGGCACGGCCTCGTGGAAGCTCCAGCCCGACGGCACCTGGGTGGCGTTCACGGTCGACCACGAGGGCAAGCCCCTGCTGGACATGCAGGAGTGGCTGATCAGCACCAAGAGCAGGCGGCGCCTCACCGCGAGCCCGCCTCGGTGACCGTCTCGGTGATGCGGGCGGGCGGGGTCCAGGTGATCCCCGCCCGACCGGTCCTGGCCGGCGGTGCGGTCGTGACCCGGCCGCACCCGGTCCGCGGCACCGAGGTCCTGGTCGTGCACCGCAAGCGCTACGACGACTGGTCGCTGCCCAAGGGCAAGGTCGAGAACGGCGAGTCGGTCCCCGCCGCCGCCGTGCGCGAGGTCCTCGAGGAGACCGGGGTGACGGTCCGGCTCGGCGTCCCGCTGGACACGGTCAGCTACGACCTGACCAAGCCCGCGCGGCCCGACCTCTCCAAGCACGGCAAGCTGCTGACCGGCATCAAGCGGGTCAGCTACTGGGGTGCGACCCCGACCCACAGCGTCCGGCGGGCGCCGGACCACGAGGTCGACGTCGTGTCCTGGCTCCCGGTCCGCGCCGCGCTCGCCCGGCTCTCCTACGCCGCCGACCACTTCCTGCTCGAGCAGTACCTCGACCAGCCGGTGACCACCCCGCTGGTGATCGTGCGGCACGCCAAGGCGATGGACCGCAAGGACTGGAGCAAGAAGGACGCGGCCCGCCCGATCAACGCCCAGGGCCGTAAGCAGGCCAGGCTGCTCGTCCCGATGCTGAGCGCGTACGGGGTCGAGAAGCTGGTGTCGTCGACGGCGGTCCGCTGCCTCAGCACGCTGCAGCCGTACGCCGACGCGACCCGGCACAAGGTCGCGACCTACCCCGGGCTGACCGAGGAGGAGGGGTCGGACGACGCGCGCGGCGTGGCCAAGATCGTGCGGCGGGTGCGCGCCGGCACGCTGCGCACCGGCCGGCCGGCGGCGATCTGCGTGCACCGACCCGTGCTGCCGCACGTCCTCGAGGCCCTCGAGCTGGCGCCGACCACGCTCGTCACCGGCGAGTTCCTCGTCGCGCACCTCACCGAGGACGGCGACGTCCACGCCCTGGAACGCCACCGGCCGCAGACCTGACTGCCTCCGCTCCGCTCCGGCGCGGTCCTCGCCCAGACCGGCGTGGGTTCGACTCAAGACCGCCTGCGACGGCGGTCAGAGCAGCCGGACCGGGAGCGGCTCCTCCACCACGCCACCCCGGTCGGCCGACCGGACGTGCACCGCTGCGGCGTCCGGGCGGGCGGAGACCGCTCCGACCAGCTGCTCGTCCGTGAAGTGCAGACCGACGCCGTCGTCGACCCCGTAGGTGTCGCCGAAGCCGCCCGCGACCAGGTCGAGGAGCCGGGGCCGCCGGCTCGGCTCGGAGAGGTAGTGCGGGCACATCCCGCCCGCCAGCCAGCCGAGGCCGTCGTCGAGGGGGTCGGCGCGGCCGACGAGCCAGGAGTCCGTCGTGGAGCGGGTGAACCAGCAGTTCGCGCCGGCGCTCACGCCGGCCATGACGACGCCGGCCTCGTACGCGCGGCGCAGCGCGAGGTCCAGGCCGTGGGCCCGCCAGACCGCGAGCAGGTTGACCGTGCTGCCGCCACCCACGTAGACGACGTCGGTCTCGGCGAGGAAGGCGTCCAGGTCGGCGACCTCGCGGTCGAAGAGCCGCAGCACGCTCGTCTCGGCACGGCCCGCCAAGGCGTCGCGGAAGCGGTCCTCGTTGGCGGCGGGGTCCCCGCTCGCGGTCCCGACGTAGCAGACGCGCGGGGTGTCGCGGCGCGCGAGCGAGAGCACGAGGTCGTCGAGCGCGTCGTCGGACCCGGACAGGAACCCACCGCCCCCGAGGGCGACGACGTGGCGTGGCATGGCCGCAGCCTGCCATCCCGCCCCGGCAGGGGAGGACTCAGTCCTGGACGACCAGCGCCTGGTCGCGGACCGGACGGGCGACCAGGCGGACCGTCAGCCGCTTGAAGGCGTCCTCGACGAACGCCTCCACCTGGGCGTCGTCCACCGCGAACGCGGTCACCGGGATCTGCCCGTTGTCCCAGCCGAGCCGCTCGATCTCCTCGACGCTGACGACGCCGGCCGTCTCACGGTCGAAGGCGTAGACCGTGACCTCGGTGGTCTCGTTCACCGCGATGTCGATGCCGAGGATCGTCCAGCGCTCCCGGTCGACGCCCGCGAGCTCGTACAGGCTCGGAGAGCCCAGCGTCGCGACCGCGTCCTCGGCGGCGGCGGTGCCCACGTAGTCGCTCCAACCGGCGGTCGCCGGGCCCAGCACCTGGTGCTCAGTCACCCGGTGATCGTCGCAGCGACGGATGAACGGCGCGCCAACTCCGGTCGACGTCCGCGCGACCGGCGCTCGTCCTCAGCCGGGCGTCCTGGCGGACAGGACCGCACGCCCGACGTCGGGGTTGTCGGTGAAGAAGTCGTCCATGCCGGCCTCGAGGAACGTGTCGATCTCGCTCGCCAGGTCGCCGACGCCGTCGAGGTCCTCGCTGCTGCGCAGCTCGAGCGGCAGGAACCGGTTCTCCCGCCGGAACGTCCAGCCCGTCACCTGCAGGCCGGCCTCGTGCGCGTCGCGCAGGACGGAGCTCGGCTCGAGCAGGCGGCCGTCGGCGTCGCGCGGGATGATCAGGTCCTTGTGCAGCCCCAGGTGGTCGGCGTACTTCTTGATCTCGGCGAGGCCGCGGGGGGTCATCAGGTCGAGGTAGGTGCGGGGGTCGTGCGCGGCGCGCAGGTCGAACGGCGCGCCGCTCACGTGCGCGACCTGCATCAGCGGGAGGTCCGTCCGCTGGGCGAGCGCGCGGAGGTTGTGGGTCTCGAAGCTCTGGATGACGACCGGGTCGTCGCGCCGGCTCCAGCCGTACGCCCCGAGCGCCTCGACCAGCGACTCCTCCAGCGGGAGGCCGATCGAGCGGAAGTAGGTCGGGTGCTTGGTCTCGGGGGCCACGCCGACCGGGCGGCCGTCCGGGGTGGTCGAGCGACGCGCCAGGGCGAGCACCTCGTCGAGGGTGAGGATGGCCTCGGCGTCGTACGCCGTGTTCTGCGGCCGGAGGTGCGGCAGCGGCTCGCGCGCCCGCAGGGTCGACAGCTCGGCGAGGGTCAGGTCCTCGGTGAACCAGCCCGTCACCTCACGCCCGTCGATCGTCTTGGTCGTCCGTCGGTCGGCGAGCTCCGGGTGCTCGGCCACGTCGGTGGTGGCGGTGATCGCGCTCTCGTGGCGCACGACCAGGTAGCCGTCGGAGGTGGGGACCACGTCCGGCTCGATCACGTCCGCCCCCTGCGCGATGGCCAGCTCGTAGCTGGCGAGGGTGTGCTCCGGCCGGTATCCGCTTGCGCCGCGGTGGGCGATGACGAGCATGGTCACCATCTGAGCAGACCCGGCGAGGATCAGCGGGTGGGGCTCGCCAGCCGGCCGTCGACCGGCGTGGTCGCGGACACCCGGCGCCGGGACGACCCGGCCGCCGGTCCGGCCCCGGGGGCGCACCAGCCGCCGGGCAGCGCGCTCACCAGCGTGCGCACCCGGGTGCCCGCGAGGACGACCGGCAGGACGTGGGCGCCGGCGGACGAGAGGCTGATGACGGTCGCGCCGACCGGCCCGCGGCGCAGCTCGATCTCCAGGGGCAGGCGGGGCACCACCACCTCGACCCCGAGCGCCCGGACCTGCGCGAGCCGGTCGTCGGGCTCGAGGGGGTGCGCGAGGTAGCGGGTGCCGCCCTGCCGGGCGACGAGGTGTCCCACCCGGGCGAGGTGGTCCCCGTCCTCGACGGGCGGGGACCCGACCAGGTCGACCCCGTCGAGGACCTCGGGGTCGGGCCACCGCCCCCGCAGCCACGCGTAGCTGTTCCAGCGGACCTCGACGCCGGTCGACCCGGGGTCAGGATCGCTCCACGGGCTGGCGGTGAACACCCGCACCCGGGTCCCGGCCCCGGGGGTGAGCCAGCGGTGCGCCGGCTCGACGGCGGCCTGCCGGCGGACGAGCTCCAGCATGGCCGTGCCGTCGTCGACGATCGTGAGCTCGGTCGGCCGGACGAGGCCGACGAGCACCTGCAGCACGCCCGAGAAGGGGTCGCCCACGACGAGCCGGCGGGCACGGCCCAGCTCGGCGAGCAGGCCGCGGATGGTCCGGGCGACGGACGCGCCGCCCGAACGTGGCTCGTGCCAGGTGACGCTCAGGCCTTCCTGCCGCGCGAGCGCGACGACGCCGCGGAGCTGGTCCCGACCCCGGCCGGGCGCGGGGGCCAGGACGGACACCCGCAGGTCGCCGAGCTCGTCGGTGGCGCGCGTGGCGTGCGCGAGCTCGACGACGTCGAGCAGCTGCGTCGCGCTCTCGACCAGCGCCAGCGTCGAGGAGTCGGACGTCATCTGCTGAGGCTAGGGAGGCCACGAGGACAGGAGCACCGCGTGGGACGAACGGCGGACGAACGTCACGGCAACGCTCGACGCCCTCCTCCGGCGCCCTCCCCCGGCGCTCACCCGGCCGTGGAGACCCAGCAGTTCACCTGGCGTTGGCCGAGCCACCCCGCAGCGGCCACCTCGTGCCGTCGGGGTCTCCTAGGTTGGGCGGGTGACCGTACCGCTGCAGCCGGCCCGGAGCCTGCGTCGATGACCACCCGGCTCCTCGTGACCTCGACCCCGGCGGAGAGGATGCTCGCCGCGGCCGCGGACGCGGCCGGGCTGCTGGACGCACCGGCACGTCGGGTATCGGTCTCGAGCAGCGCCGACGCGGACGCCGCGGTCGCCGAGCTGGGCCGCGACGACGACGTGGAGCTGGTCGTCGGCACCGGCACGCTGACGGTGGGACGCGAGCTCACCCGCCGCTTCGGGGACGCGCCCGTGTCGCTGCTGGCCGCGGGCGCCTCGGCGTACGGACCCACCTGGGGCGCGCTGCAGGGACGACTCGCGAAACGGGTCCGCCAGGTGCTCCACGTCGACCTCGTGCCCGGCCTGGAGCCGCTGCTGCTGGCCGAACGTTCCGTGCCGAGCCACCCGGTCCCGGCCGCGGACGTCCGTGCGGCGGCGGCGACCCTCCCGGCGCCGGACCCGGTCCCCGACCCGACGACCCTGGTCCTGGGTCGCTCGGCGCCCTGGGCTGGCGCCCTCGACCGCGACGTCTCGACCGCGCTGCTGGTCGCGATGGTCCAGCGGTGCTCCGAGGCCGGCCACACCCGCCTCGTGCTGCTGCTCGACAAGGACGCACCGCCCCGGGTGCGCAAGCAGCTCGACAAGGCCGCGCGAGCGGCCCGCGCCGACCTCACGGTCGTCACCGGCCAGAAGCCGGTCGAGGCCTGGCTCGCGCTGGACGGCGTCGGCCTCGTCGTGGGCACCGCCACCGAGGACCTGCTGGTCGCCCGCAGCGTGTTCGGCCACCGGGTCGCCCAGCTCGACAGCGAGGTCGTGATCAAGAACCTCCGCCCGTTCGACGACCCCCGCCGGACGGCGGCCACCCTGGTGGGGGCCACCGTCCCTGACCTGCGCAGCTGGACGTCGACGCCGGGCGGCGAGGACGTCCGGCCCGTCGACCTGACCGGCCTCATGGCGACGGTCGCCTACGCGATGCAGCCCGGGCTGCTCGTCGACCGGCGGGCCGCGGCCATCGGCTTCCTGGAGGTCCACCCCGACGTGCGGCGGCGCTTCGTCCGCAAGCGCCGGCTCAGCGAGCTCCGCCTGCCCGGCGGGACCCGCAAGGTCCATAAGACCCTCGGCTGACCGGGTTGCGTGCCCGGGTGACCGGAGACCTCGTCAGAGGACCGGCGGTCGACCCAGCCGGGTCATCCGCGCGATCGTCCGCCAGCGCATCGGCCGACGCTCCGGCCGCAGCAGCCAGGCCTGCCGGTAGCCACTGAGGACCTGCCGGAGGGGGTTGCCGCGCGCGACGGCGACGAACGTCCAGGTCAGCACGTAGGCCACGCAGAGCGGGAGCGGCAGGGAGCGGAGCGCGGCCCACATCCGGTTGCGCGCCGTCAGGACCACGTGCCCGGGGTGCCGCGAGGGCGTCGTCCGGGGGTGGAAGGCCGTGAGGTCGGCGGAGTACCAGATCGACCAGCCGGCGTCGAGCAACCGCCACGAGAGGTCGGACTCCTCCATGGCGTAGAAGAACTGCCGGTCGAACCCGTCGAGGGCGTAGAAGGCGTCGGCCCGGACGGCGCAGGCGGCCCCGATGAAGTGCGTCACCTGACCCGAGCGCTGCGCCGAGCCGCCACCGACCCGGGGGACGTGCCGCCGCTGCGTACGCCCGTCCTCGTCCACCAGCCGGATCGCCATCGCCCCGAGGTCGGGGTCGGCGTCGAAGCGCCGCAGCGCCGACGCCAGGACGGTCGGCCCGAGCAGCTCGGCGTCGTCGTCGAGGAACATCAGCAGCCGGGCGTCGGCCGCGGCCGCCCCGACGTTGCGCCCGCCCGGGATGCCGAGGTTCTCGGGCAGGACGATCAACCGGTCGTGCAGGCCCAGCCGGGGCAGGTCGACCTCGGCCGGTGCGGCGCCGTTCAGCACCAGCACGAGCTGGAGGTCCACCCCCTGCTGGAGCCGGACGGAGGCGATCGCCCGCTCGAGCTCGGCGGGCCGGGTCGCCTGGGTCAGGACCACGACGGCCAGCTCGTGGCGGTACCCGGGTGCGACGTCGGCCTCGGCCGCGTCCGTCGCCGCGTGCGTCCGGGGCAGCAGGGTCAGGAAGCCGGGGCCCAGGGCGTCGGCCCGCTGGGCGAGCGACGTCGTCCCAGGCCGGGCCAGCTCGCCCGCGCTCGACGTCATCGCACTCCTCCACCCTCGTGTCCGGCCTCGCGCCCGCGACCCGCGCGGACGTGCGTCCCCCTATCGTCGGGGTGCCGGCTGAACAACAGGTGAACGTCGTGCGGGAAACGCTGCAACAAGCACGTAACGCCTGCCCGCCGGACCCTCGGGGCGCGGCCGCTCGGACGTCGGCGCGACGTCTGGGCGCACTACACTCCGGCGACGTGCCCCAGATCCCGCCCGTCGTCGACCCGACGACGGCGCGGCCCACGTGGTCGGTGATGATCCCGGTCCACGACTGCGCCGACTACCTCGCGCGGGCGCTGCCGGAGGTGCTCGCCCAGCTCGCCGACCGCGAGGACGCGGAGATCGTCGTCGTGGACGACGCGTCCGGCGACGACCCGGCGGGCGTCGTGGCGCGGCTCGGCCGGGGTCGCGTGCAGTACCGGCCGAACCCCGGCCACCTCGGCGCCATCGGCACGTTCAACCGGTGCGTGGAGCTGTCCCGCGGCGAGCTGGTGCACCTGCTGCACGGCGACGACGCGGTCCTGCCGGGCTTCTACGCCCGGCTGGAGGCCGCGCTCACCGACCCGGGGGCCGTCGCCGCCCTCTGCCGGGCCCGTGACGTCGACGCCGACGACCGCCCGACCCACACCACCCGGTCGTACCGTCAGGGCACGGGTGTCTGGGCGGACGCCCTCGAGTCGCTCGCCGTGTCGAACCGCGTCCGGGCGCCGGCGATCGTGGTCCGCCGCTCCGCGTACGAGAGCGTCGGCGGCTACCGCACGGACCTCCCGCACGCCGCCGACTGGGACATGTGGACCCGCCTGGCCGCGCACGGCCCGCTCGTGTTCGTCGACGAGGTCCTCGCCTGCTACCGCCGGCACGCCGCGTCCGACACCTCCGCCCGGGTGCGCACCGGCGCCAACGTGCGGGAGCGGGTCACCGCGATCGGCGTGGTCCTCGGCTACGTCCCCCCGGCCCGCCGCCGCCGGCTCGGTCGCCGGGCCCTGGGCTTCGCGGTCGTCTTCGCGCTCCGGACCGCGCTGCAGCGGGCCCGGGCCCACGACCTGGCCAGCGCCGCCCGGCAGGGACGGGAGGCGCTGCGCTGCCTCCTGCTGCTGCCGTCCGGCGTCGCCGTGGAGGCACGACGCCAGGCACCGGCGACCACGGTCGAGCCGAGATGATCAACCGTCTCACCTTGATCATCAACGTTCGTGGCGTCTTGATCAAGACTCGCCGACCGTCGCGCCACGACGTCGGCGGGCCGGCGGGGTCGTTAGGGTGGCGCCCGTGACGAGGACAGCAGCCATGAGGGTCGCGGTCGCCGGCGCCGGCTTCTCCGGTGCGGTGATCGCCAGGCGCCTGGCCGAGGCGGGCCACGACGTGGTCGTCTTCGAGACGCGCGACCACGTCGCCGGCAACTGCTACACCGAGCGGGACCCGCAGACCCAGGTGATGGTGCACCGCTACGGCCCGCACATCTTCCACACCGCCGACGAGCGCGTCTGGTCCTACATCAACCAGTTCGCCACGATGATGCCGTTCAACCACCGGGTCCGCACGACGGTGCACGGGCGGGTCTACCTGCTGCCGGTCAACCTGCTGACCATCAACCAGCTGTTCGACGCCACACTCAGCCCGGACGAGGCGCGGGCGTTCATCAGCGAGCAGGCCGACTCGTCCATCGGCGAGCCGCGGAACTTCGAGGAGCAGGCGCTCAAGTTCATGGGCCGACGCCTGTACGAGGCCTTCTTCCTCGGCTACACCCGCAAGCAGTGGGGCCTGCCGCCGACCGAGATCCCGGCCTCGGTGCTCAAGCGGCTGCCGCTGCGCTTCAGCTACGAGGACTCCTACTTCAACCACCCGCACCAGGCGATCCCCCGCGACGGCTACACGGCCGCCGTGGAGGCGATCCTCGACCACCCGCGGGTGGAGGTCCGGCTCTCGACCGACTACGGGGCCGAGGACCGGGGCGAGTTCGACCACTCGGTCTGGTCCGGCCCGCTCGACGCCTGGTTCGACCACCGCTATGGCCGGCTGGGCTACCGGACGCTCGACTTCGAGGAGATCCGCGCGGTGGGCGACCACCTCGGGTGCGCCGTCATGAACTACGGCGACCTGGAGGTCCCGTACACGCGGATCTCCGAGCACAAGCACTTCGCGCCCTGGGAGGAGCACGAGGGCACGGTCTGCTTCCGGGAGACGAGCCGGCTGGCCGGCGAGGGCGACACGCCGTACTACCCGATCCGGCTGGCGGACGACAAGAGCGTGCTGGGTCAGTACCTCGACGCGGCCCGGGCCGAGCGCGGGGTGACGTTCGTCGGACGCCTCGGCACCTACCGCTACCTCGACATGGACGTCTCCATCGGCGAGGCGCTGACCGCCGCCGACGGCATCCTCGCCGCGGTCGAGCGCGGCGACGCGATCCCGTCCCTCTTCGTCGATGCCTGAGGACGCGGAGGTGCAGACCGTGACGGACGACCTCGACCCGGACGCGCGTCCGGGCCCGGCGCCCCGGCTCTTCACCGTCGGCATCCCGGTCTACAACGGCAAGGCGCTGCTGCGGGCCTGCCTGGACTCGGTGCTCGCCTCGACCTTCCCGCACGAGCGCTACGAGATCCTCGTGGCCGACGACGGCAGCTCCGAGCCCGAGACCCTGGCGATCCTCGACGAGTTCCGGGCGCGGCTCGCCGGGGAGCCGGGCTTCTTCAGGGTCATCCCGCTCGGCGCGAACTCGGGCGGCGCCGCCCGCCCGCGCAACCGCATCCTCGACGAGGCCGGCGGGGAGTACGTCTTCTTCATCGACTCCGACGACACCATCGGCAGCCTCGCGCTCGAGCGCATCGCCGACGCCCTGAGCACGACCCCCGCCGACTGGGTGGCGCTGCACCAGGTGCTGGTGAACGGCCGCGTCGGCGCCGCCTCGGTCAAGCAGCCGAGGATGGAGGTGACGCGGGTCAAGGCGATGTCCACCCTGACGGTCCACAAGGTGTTCCGCCGGGCCGAGATCGAGCGCCAGCGGCTCCAGTTCGACGAGGGCCTGCCGTCGGGGCAGGACGTGAGCTTCGCCTTCTCCTACCTGCTCAACGCCAGCCGGTTCCTCATGCTCGGCGGCTACGACTACTACTACCTGACCCGGCACGCGGGCGACCCGAACGAACCGGCCCACCTCTCGCGGCGCGCGAGCACCCCCGGCGCGCTGATCGAGAAGAACCACCGCATCCTGAGCTCGATGCTGGCCGACCTGCACCGCAGCCCCCTGCCCGAGGCCGAGCGGCGCCAGATCGTCGCCGAGGTCGTCCTGCCCCGGGTCCTGGTCCAGCAGCGCTACCTCAAGTCGATCGTCAGCGAGGGCCCCCGCAGCGGCCCGCGCGCCCTGCGTCGGCTGGCCGACCTGCTCGCCGACCCCCTGGTCGCGGGACTCCAGCCGGCCGAGCTCAAGAAGAGCTTCACCCCCGACCACCTCGCGGTGGTCGTCGAGGCCGACTGGGCCCGGCTGCGGGACCTGCTGAAGCAGTCCGGCGGGGCCAGCCCGCCGCCCAAGAAGGCGCCCCCGGGCCTCGGCCAGCGGTGGCGCCGCCGCGGGCGCCGGATGGCGGAGATGGCCTCGGGCTGGGCGTCGCACAAGCGCCTGGCCGAGGAGCTCGGACAGCTGCGGCGCACGGTGGAGGACCTGCAGAAGGCCCAGCTGCAGCTCGAGGCGGAGGTCCGGGCCGAGCTGCGGCGGCGCGAGGCGCCCTAGGAGGCTGCGGGGCCGGGGCCCGGGTCCGGGCTCGGGTCCGTGGAGGAGCCGTTCGCCGTCTCGCGCAGCCGCCGCAGGCGGACGGGTCGGACCCAGCGCAGCCGTCGGCCGACCTCGGCCGCGGAGAGCTTCTCGACGCCGGCCACGTCGCCGGGCTCGCCGGGCGCCCGACGGACGAGGAACACGACCTTGCGCTGCACGAGCACCCGCAGGACCTCGTGGCCGGGGTGCAGGAGCCGGACCGCCAGCGCGGCCCGGGCCGCGAGCCGGCCGGCGCCGAGGACCCACACCGTCGCGTCGTACGCCAGCCGGGTGCTGAGCACGAACGACTCCACGACCTCGTCGAGCTCGCGACCGGCGAGCCGGACGACGTCGAACGGTTCCTGGCCCGGGTGGAACAGGTCCGCGTACTGCTCGAGGCCCAGCTCGTAGACCTCGACCCCCGTCCGGGACAGCACGCGCGGGTCGGCGTCGAGCCGACGGCTGACGGCCACCCGGACCGGCGCGCCCGAGCCGGTGAGCGGGACCGGGCTCGCCGCGCCCACGTCCAGGAGCCGCTGCGGTGCGAGGGCGTCGAGGGTCTGGCTGACGACCGGGTCGGACCACTCCGGTGCCGCCCCGGCCTCGTGGACACCGACCCCGAGGATGTCCAGGACCTCCGCCGAGCTGGGGCTGATCTTGGAGACCACCCGCCCCTCGGCCTGGAGGACCACCTGCCGCTCGACGCTGGAGAAGGTCTGGTCGACGTGGCGCGCGTCGCCGACCGTGTGCATGTTGGGGTGCTCGGGGCCGTGGCGGCGCAGGACGTGGAACTTCTTGCCGGTCACGTCGGCGAGCAGCATCAGGACGTGGAACGCCGACCCCTCCTCCCCGGCGACGGTCTCCGCCGAGCTGAGGGCGTCGAGCTGCTCGCGCACGCTGACGCGCTCGGGGTGGATGATCCGCCAGCCGGCCTTCGCCAGCCACCGCTCGGTCGCCCCGCCGTTGAGGTCGCGGACCTCGCTGTCGATCTTGGTGCGCGACAGCCACAGTCGGCTGCCGGGGACCTGGTGCGGACCTTCGTAGCGGCCGAGGAAGGCCGCGTGCTCGGGGTGGAACCAGTCGTCGTAGCGGTAGCCGATGTCGGGCACGTGGAGCACGTCGTAGCGGGTGGGCCTGACCAGGATCTTCGTCGGGTTCGTGATGCCGAGCAGCCTCAGGATCTCCAGCTGCCAGCGCGTCAGCCGCTTGCCCTGCCAGCTGTGCTGACCCGCCCACACGAGCGGGACCTCCGGGTGACGCTGCGCGTACCAGGTGCGCGCCAGGCTCTCGATCAGGAAGTGCCCGAAGTGGAAGTAGAGCGGCCCGGCGTAGATCGCCTCGGGCTGGGCGGGCGCGGTGACCGGCGGGTACAGGTCCCGGGGCACCGGGGCGCCCTGCTCGCCGGAGCGCCGGTCGAGCACGGTGCCCTCGACGTAGGCGCCCTCACCGTCGTAGACGCCCATCAGGAGCTTCCCGGGCCGCGACGCCACCCGGATCGTGGGGTAGACGACCGCGTCGGTGACCATCCGGACCGACAGCGGCGCGACCGGCGCCTCCCCCTCCTCCACGCTCACGGCGGTCAGGAGATCTCGGAGCGACGCTCGAGGGAGTCCAGGCGCTCGTCGATCGCGCCCAGCTGGGTCGCCAGGCCGTCGAGGCGCTGCTGGATCACCATCAGCCCGAACATGAGGTCCTGCCGCGTCGGCTCGGAGTGGCGTACGCGCCTGGCCCGCCCGACCACCTTGGCGACCTGCCCGCCCTGCAACGCGTTGCGCAGGTAGCGGCCGGTGAGGGTGACGGTGTGCTGCACCCCGGAGTGGCGCAGGTGGAAGCCCGCGGTGACGAGCGGGTTGTTCGACCCCGGCCGGGTGGCGAGCGTGCGGACGAAGCTGCCGAACTCGCGCTTGCGCACGGCCCGGCTGAGCCGCTGGGCGGTGGAGCCCTTGTTGCCCTCCCTGAGGGCGCTGGCCATGGTCTCCAGCGTGTACTGGGCGAAGATCGGCACCAGGGTGTCGAAGAGCGCGCGCTGCAGGGGCTGCGGCGTCCTGCGCGCGATCCACTCCATCTGCGAGATCACCCAGCCCAGCAGGGAGGTCTCGTAGACCACCAGCAGCCGCCTCGACTCGAGCCAGGCGTGGATCGTGTCGTGGTGGGCGAAGAGCTGGAACAGCCGGGCGTCGACGGTGGCCATCGTCTGGCCGGCCCGGCCGACCCGGTGGTAGCAGAGGACCTCGGGCACGACGGCCAGCGAGCGCGCCGACAGCAGGACGAACCAGTGGAACGGGTTGTCCTCGTAGAAGCCCTCGCTGACCGGGAACCGGATGGCCTGCTCCTCCAGCAGGCTGCGGCGGTAGAGCTTGCGCCAGGGCACGGCGATGAAGCGCAGGAGCTGCTTGCGCGTCGCCACGTCGAGGACGTACGACGGTTCGGTCAGCCCGGCCCAGCGGTGCGCGTCGGCGGGGTCGCGGCGTTCCCCGGTGCCGTCGACGACCTCCTGGTACTCGCACATCGCGAGGTCGGCGTCGTAGGTCTCGGCCGCGTCCACCAGCCGCTCGAACATGCGCGGGTCGACGTAGTCGTCGCCGTCGACGAAGCCCACCCAGCGCCCGCTCGCCCGGTCGAGGCCGGCGTTCGCGGCGGTCGCCACCCCGCCGGGGCTGTTCACGCCGAGCAGCACCGGGACGAAGCGCGGGTCGCGGGCGCAGAACGCCGTGACGAGCTCGGGGGTGGAGTCGCTGGACCCGTCGTCGACGACCAGGACCTCGATGTCGGTCATCGTCTGCGCCGCCACGCTCTCGAGGCACTCCTCGACGTAGCTCTCGATGTTGTACGTGGTCACGATGATGCTCACGTCAGGCACGTCAGGTTCCCTTTCCTCAGGCGAGCGAGCGCCGGACGACGAGATCGGCCAGCACCGGGTCCCGGCGCACCCGCATCCGGGCGAAGTCGCCCAGGTTCATCCGCAGCAGGTGGTGCTGCATGCGGAGGTTGAACTCGTCGATCACGTCGGGCGTCAGGCGGCTGGTCGCCCAGCCCCCGACGCGCAGCACGAAGTCCCAGTAGTGGTGGGCGTAGCGGCTCCGCCGGTCGGGGCGCCGCTCCAGCTCGGTGTAGGTCTCCTCCAGCGCATCGATCAGGCTCAGCCGGGCCCGGCTCTCCCGGTTGGTCAGGTTGCGGCCCCCCTCGGCGACGATGTGGGTGCACAGCGGCTGGTCGACCAGCAGGATCGAGGTCGAGTCGAGCAGCGTCAGCCAGTGCCCGAGGATGTCGTTGTGCACGGGCGTGCCGCTGAACCGCAGCCCGGTGCGCCGGTAGTGGTCGGTCCGCAGCACCTTGTTCCAGGGATAGCTGGAGAAGCCGAGCAGCTGGGGCACCTCGCCGAGCCGGGTGAGCCGGCGCGGCGCGGTCACGTAGCGGCCCCAGGCGGCGGCGTCGAAGACGTTCATCCCGTCGTTCGTCGCGTGCCCGCGGCGGTAGCGGTAGGGCAGGAAGGCGAGGTCGGCGCTCGTCTCGTCCAGGCCCTGGACCGCGGCCGCGAGGGCCGCGGGGTGGATCTCGTCGTCGGCGTCGAAGAACAGCGCGTACCGGCCGGTGGCCACCGCGAAGCCGCGGTTGCGCGCGATCCCCGCGCCGCGGTTGGTCTCGAACCGCTCCAGCACGACCTCGTCACGGCCGAGCGCCGCCACCAGCTCCGGAGAGCCGTCGCTGGACGCGTCGTCCACCACGACCACCTCGACGCTGACGGCGTCGATCGCCAGCAGCGAGCCCACCAGCCGTTCGACGGTCGCCGCCGCGTTGTGCATGGGGATGATCACGGACACGTCGGGGCGCATCGTCACTCCTGGTCTGGTCGGTGCACGGTCACCTCGCCGGCTGCTGCCGTGGCCTGACGGGCGACGAGGCGGGCAGCTCGGCTCGCGGGCGACTCGCCCGATCGCGACTGCAGCCTAGAGGACGCGGTGGGCGAGACCGGGAGGCACGAGCGGCGTGCACCACCGGCGGCGCAGCCCACCGCGGGCGGGGCGTTCATCCCGCGTTCATCTTCGGGGATCCATCAGGACAACTGACCTGCGTACGTTCCGCAGCAGCCGGCGAGCCGCCGGCCGGCGTCGGGGGGCGCAGCTGCGCTCCCGGCAGCCCTCCACCGGTCTGTGAAGGACTCGCATGCTCTCCTCCCGCCGCGCGCGGAACACCACGTTCGCCGCCCTCGCCGCGATGGCTTCTCTCAGCCTCGTCGCCTGCGGCTCCGACCCCGCTGGCACCGCAGGCCCGGCCGCCTCGGGCTCCGGCTCGGGTTCCGCCAACGCCTCCGGCCTGACCTGCCCCTCGGGCAAGCTCAACGCCGAGGGCTCCACCGCCCAGCAGAACGCGATCACCGAGGTGATCGCGGACTACGAGGCGGCCTGCAACAACGCGTCGACCATCGAGTACAACCCGACCGGGTCCGGTGCCGGCGTCAAGTCGTTCTACAACAAGCTCGTCGACTTCGCCGGGTCCGACTCCGCACTCAAGAGCGTGGCGGTCGACGGCGTGGTCGAGACGGACAAGGCCAAGGAACGCTGCGGCGGCAACCCGGCGTGGAACATCCCGATGGTCGTCGGCCCGATCGCCTTCGCGTACAACGTCGACGGCGTCGACAAGCTGACGGTGACCGCCGAGGTCCTGTCGAACATCTTCAACGGCAGCATCAAGACCTGGGACGACCCGGCGATCGCCAAGATCAACCCCGGCGTCACCCTGCCGAGCGCTCCCATCACGGTCTTCTTCCGCTCTGACGAGTCGGGCACCACCGAGAACGCGACGAAGTTCCTCGCCGCCGCCGGCAAGGGCGCCTGGACCAAGGAGCCGGCCAAGGCGTGGGCCGGCACGGGCGAGGGCAAGAACAAGTCCTCCGGCGTGGCCGAGGCCGTCACCAGCACCAAGAACTCCATCTCCTACATGGAGTGGAGCTACGCGCGCGACAACAAGCTCGCGATCGCCCAGCTCGACAGCGGCAGCGGAGCGGTCGAGCTCAGCGGCGACTCGGTCGGCAAGGCCGTCTCCGAGGCGACCGTCGCGGGCACCGGCAACGACCTGGCGCTCAAGCTGAACTACGTCCCGAAGGCGTCCGGCGCCTACCCGGCGCTGCTCACCACGTACGAGATCGTCTGCAGCACCGGCCTCGAGCCGGACAAGACGGCGCTGGAGAAGGACTTCCTGACCTTCTTCTCCTCCGCCGAGGAGCAGCAGGCCCTGCAGGACCTGGGCTACGCCCCGCTGCCGGCCGACCTGCTCACCAAGGTCAAGACCGCGGTCGCCGCGATCTCCTGATCGTCCCGCGCCGGTGCCGTCCGGTCGTGTCCGTCGCCACCCCCGGGGCCTCGGACACCGACCGGACGGCACCGGCGTCTAGCGTCAAGCTGCAGAGCGTCAACCTGAAGGGCTGACAGTGACCGATACGACACGACAGCCAGGCAGCGTCGAGCCGGTGGTCGATCCGCTGGCCCACGCCAGGACCGGGGTCGACGACGGCCCGCCGAACGCCTTCACCCGGCCGGCCGAGGACGACCCGCTGACCGACCTCCCCGCCGCCGCCGACCCGACCATCTCGCCGGTGCAGGACGAGGCCCACCGCCACAGCCCGGTGCCCACGGTCGGGCACCGCGTGGCCCCGCCCGGCCCCGAGACCGAGCGTCCCGGGACCGGCGTGAAGCTCGCGACCATCAGCCGGACCGGCGACCTCGTCTTCGGCACCCTCACCAAGGCCACCGCCGTGGTGCTGGTGCTGCTCGTCGCCTTCGTCGGGATCTTCCTGCTGGTGCTGGCGCTGCCCAGCATCCTGGCCGACCAGGACAGCTTCCTGTTCTCGCGCAGCTGGCAGGTCTCCGGCGGCGACCTCCGCTTCGGCATCCTCGGGCTGCTCTGGACGACGGTTCTCTCCGCGCTCGTCGCGCTGGTCATCGCCGTGCCGGTCGCGGTCGGGGTGGCGCTGAGCCTCACGCAGTACCTGCCCAAGCGCGTCGCCGGACCCGTCGGCTTCCTGGTCGAGCTCCTCGCCGCCGTGCCGTCGATCATCTTCGGGCTCTGGGGCCTCACGGTCTTCGGCCCGTTCCTCGGCCCGATCGGCACGTGGATCGGGAGCACGCTCGGCTTCATCCCGCTGTTCGCGCTGGTGTCCGACCCCAAGAGCACGGTCTTCGTCGCCGGCATCGTGCTGGCGATCATGATCCTGCCGATCATCACGTCGATCTCGAAGAACGTCTTCGAGCAGACCCCGCGCGACCAGATCGAGGCCGCCCTCGCCCTCGGTGCCACGCGCTGGGAGGTCATCCGGACCTCGGTGCTGCCGTACGGCCGCTCCGGTGTGATCAGCGCCTCGATGCTCGGCCTCGGCCGGGCGCTGGGCGAGACGATCGCCGTCCTGATCATCCTCAGCCAGCCGGCCCCGGGCAGCGACTTCACCCCGTCGATCTTCGCCGGCGGCGAGACGTTCGCCAGCAAGATCGCCAACAACGCGTCCGAGTTCGACTCGCCGTCCAAGACCGGCGCCTACATCGCGGCGGGCCTCGTGCTGTTCGTGGTCACCTTCCTGGTGAACGCAGCGGCCCGGATCGTCGCCGACCGGGGAGTGAAGTGATGGCCCAGTCCACCGAGGCAGGTCAGTCCACCCAGATCTCGTTCGCCAGGCCGAGCGGGTCGCGCACCCTCAAGAACGGCCTCGCGACCGTCTACGTCGGCGTCGCGACGATCCTCGCCCTGATCCCGCTGGTATGGGTCCTCTGGACGGTCGTCAGCAAAGGGCTCCGGCTCGTGCTGACCTCCACCTGGTGGCTCGAGAGCCAGCGGGGCATCACCCCCCGGCGCGAGGGTGGTGGGGCCTACCACGCGATCGTCGGCACCCTGGAGATCGGCCTGATCTGCGCGGTCGTCGCCGTCCCCCTCGGAGTCCTCGGCGCGATCTTCCTCGTCGAGTACGCCCGCGGCACCAAGGCCGCCCGTGCGGTGAGCTTCACCGTCGACATCCTCAGCGGGATCCCCTCGATCGTGGCCGCGCTCTTCGTCTACGCGCTGGTGATCACCGTCCTCGGCCTCGGCCGGTCGGCCATCGCGGTCTCGCTGGCGCTGGTGCTGCTGATGCTGCCCGTCGTGCTGCGCTCGACCGAGGAGATGCTCAAGCTCGTGCCGGACTCGCTGCGCGAGGCCTCCTACGCGCTCGGCGTCCCCAAGTGGAAGACGGTCCTGTTCGTCGTCATCCCGACGGCCTTCGGCGGCATCTCCACCGGCGTCATGCTCGGTCTCGCCCGGGTGATGGGTGAGACCGCGCCGCTGCTGATCCTGGTGTCGTACGCGGTGGGCATCAACTTCTCACCGACCAGCGCGACCATGGCCTCGCTGCCGACCATGATCAACTCGAGCCGCGACGTCGCGCCGGGCCTGCCCGGCTACGACCGGACGTGGGCCGCGGCGCTCACCCTCATCCTCATCGTCATGCTGCTCAACCTCGTCGCCCGCGGCATCTCGCGGGCCACGAAGCTCAAGGAGAAGTAGAACCATGGCCAAGCGTATTGACGCGCGTAACGTCGACATCTACTACGGCGCCTTCCACGCGGTGCAGGACGTGTCGCTGACCGTCGAGCCCCGCACCGTGACGGCCTTCATCGGACCGTCCGGCTGCGGCAAGTCGACCTTCCTGCGGACGCTCAACCGGATGCACGAGGTGATCCCCGGGGCGTACGTCAAGGGCAGCGTGACGCTCGACGGCACCGACCTCTACGGGGCCGGTGTCGACCCGGTCGCGGTGCGGCGGGTCGTGGGCATGGTGTTCCAGCGGCCCAACCCGTTCCCGTCGATGTCGATCTTCGACAACGTGGCGTCCGGGCTGCGGCTGAACGGCGTGAAGAACAAGGGCGTCCTCACCGAGGCCGTCGAGCGCTCGCTGCAGGCGGCGAACCTGTGGAACGAGGTCAAGGACCGCCTCGGCCGCGCCGGCATGGGGCTCTCGGGCGGGCAGCAGCAGCGGCTGTGCATCGCCCGGGCGATCGCGGTCGAGCCGCAGGTGCTGCTGATGGACGAGCCGTGCTCCGCGCTCGACCCGATCTCGACCCTGGCCATCGAGGACCTGATCAACGAGCTCAAGGAGCAGTACACGGTCGTGATCGTCACCCACAACATGCAGCAGGCCGCACGGGTGAGCGACCGGACCGCCTTCTTCAACCTCGCCGCGCAGGGCAAGCCCGGCCGGCTGATCGAGGCGGGTCCGACCGACCTGATCTTCTCCAACCCCACCGAGAAGGCCACCGAGGACTACATCACCGGTCGGTTCGGCTGATCGGGACGCAGCCGCGGCACGAGCGCGGCGGCGCAGGTGACGGCAGGTTACGGCTCGCTGTGAAGGCGGGCTCAGCCCTGGCGTGGCACCGGTCGGCTCCTAGACTCGGCGCGTGAGCGCGACATCCGGGTGGTATCCCGATCCAGGTGGCGGCCAGGGTCTCTACCGCTACTGGGACGGTCGCGCGTGGTCGGCCGCGACCACCACGGACCCCGCCTCCGCCCCGCCGCCGCAGGGCCTCGTCAACCCGGGGTCGGCCGTCGGCACGGCCGGCGCGACCGCCCACGCGAACTACGGGCAGGGCGCGTACGGCGCAGGATCCTCCGGTCAGAGCGTCTACGGGCAGGGGTCGTACGGCCAGGGCGCGTTCGGTCAGGGTGCGTCGGGTCAAGGTGCGTCGGGTCAAGGTGCGTCCGGCCGGGGCGGCTCAGCCTTCGGCAGTGGGTCCACGGGGACGTCTCCCGGAGCGGGTCGCAACCCCTACGGGCAGGGTTCTCCCGGCCAGTCGCCGTACGCGGCGTTCCAGAAGAAGCGTTCCGGGGTCGGCTGGTGGGTCGGCGCCGGGGCCCTGCTCCTCGTGCTCGTCGTCGTCGCCGTCTTCGCCATCAGCCGGGCGACCAGCGGCGGCGGCGCCGGCGGGGGCGCGAGCGGGCAGGACTCGTCGGACCAGTGCCCACCGCAACGTTCCGACTCCCCCAGCGCCGCACCTTCGTCGAGCGCCGACGGCCGGGTCCACGGCGGGCCGGTGTCCTACCCGATGCTGCCGTCGCCGTGGCGGGCCCCGACGACGGAGGGCCGGGTCCCGTTCGGGGTCAACGTGGTCAACCAGGACGTCGTGGTCCAGAGCAACTACGACGGCCAGGGCGAGGGCCACGACTGGGTCGCCTCCGTGCTCGTCGGCGAGCTCCAGGCGGGCGACGGCTTCTTCACCCCGGAGCAGGGCTCCCAGATCGTCGTGCGCTGCATCCTCGGGGTCTTCTACGGGAACAACCCGGTGAACAGCGACGTCGTGGTCAACAAGGCCACGACCGTCGACAACCACGAGGCCTGGATCGTGGAGTCCAAGCTCACCTTCGACATCCCGGGCCTCCAGACCAAGGGCGAACGTCTCATCGTGGCGATCGTGCAGGTGAGCGACGAGCAGTCCGGCCTGTTCTACGCCTCCATCCCGGACAGCACCCCGGACCTCTTGCAGCCGGCACGCGACGCCCTCTCCCAGCTGAAGGTCGACGGCTGAGCGTGCGCGGAAGGACGTGCGCCTCCCACTAGGGTGAGCACATGTCTCTGGTCAGCGCCTCTCCCCGCACGCTCGCGGACGTCGTCCCGGGCGGCCTGGTCCGCAACGTCGCACTCGTCGTCGGCGGCACCCTGTTCGTCGCGCTGAGCGCGCTGGTGCAGATCCCGCTCCCCTTCACCCCCGTGCCGCTCTCGCTGCAGACCTTCGCGGTCCTGCTCGTCGGCGCCGCGCTCGGCAGCCGCCGCGGTGCCGCGTCGATGGCGCTCTACCTGCTCGCCGGCGTGGCCGGCGTGCCGTGGTTCGCGGCCCACCACAGCGGCTGGGCGTTCGCCTCGTTCGGCTACGTCGTCGGCTTCGTCGCCGCCGCCTGGCTCGCCGGTCGCCTGGCCGAGGCCGGCGCCGACCGTCAGGTGCTCAAGAACACGGGCCTGCTGGTCGTCGGGAACGTCGTCATCTACGCGTTCGGCGTCACCGGCCTCGCGGCCAGCACCGGCATGGGTCTGGGCACCGCGGTGGCCAAGGGCGTCGTTCCGTTCCTCGTGGGCGACCTGATCAAGATCGCGGTGGCCGCCGCCCTGCTGCCGGCCGCGTGGAAGCTCGTCGGCTCGAAGCGCGGCTGACCCAGCCCCTCCCCCTGCCCAACACGCGTGCCCGCCTTCGACGCCGAGGTCCGCGCCTCGGGCCGCGGCAGTCACGCCGTCGTCGTCCCGAAGGCGGTCGTCGCCGAGCTGCCCACGCGGCGCGTGCTGGTCCGGATCGGGGACGAGTCGTTCGAGGCGACGCTCGGCGCGTACGGCGGGCGCACGTTCCTGGGGCTCCGCAAGTCGCTCCTGACGGCGCTGGGCGTCGCGGCCGGTGACGCGCTGCACGTGGAGCTCGAGCCCGCCGAGCCGGCCGAGGAGCCCGCGCCGTCGGAGCCCTCGCCGCTGACCTGCCCCGAGCTCGACCAGGCGCTGGCCGCCGACGGCGCCCTCCGCGAGGGCTGGTCGACCCTGGCCGACGGTCACCGTGAGGAGTACGGCCGCTGGATCAGCGCCGGCGCCGACCCCGACGACCGCCGTGCGCGCATCGCCCGCCTCCGCCACCGCCTGCTCCCGGGCTGAGCGCCGACCTCGAGAACCAGCTCAGACCTCCAGCGAACCCTCCGGCGCCGGCAGAGCCAGCAGCGCGTTCTCCACCACCTCGGCCATGGCGGGATGGATCCAGTACTGGCCGCGGGCGACGTCGTGAGCGGGGATGCTGTGGCTCATGGCCATGATCAGCGGCTGGACCAACGAGGAGGCCTGAGGCCCGATCAGGTGGGCGCCGAGCAGGCGCCCGGTCGTCCGTTCCGCGATGACCTTGACGAAGTGGTCCTCGTCGCCCATCGCCCAGCCGTACGCGGTGCCCCCGTAGTCGCGGACGCCGACCGCGTAGTCGAGGCCCTGCTCCTGCGCCTCCTCCTCGGTGAGACCGACGGCGGCGACCTGCGGGTCGGAGAAGACACCGTGCGGGACGAAGCGGTGGTCGGAGGCCACCATGGCGTCGGGGTTCAGCAGGTTGTGCCGCACGACCCGCGCCTCGTGGTTGGCGACGTGCTTGAGCTGGTAGTGCGAGGAGACGTCGCCGAGCGCGAAGAAGCCGGGTGCGCTCGCCCGCTGCTGCGCGTCGACCACCACGCGACCACCGTCGTCGACCTCGACCCCGGTGGCCTCGAGGCCGAGCGTGTCGGCGTTCGAGACCCGGCCCGTGGCCACGAGCAGCATGTCCGCCTCGATCTCGAGCTCGGTGCCGGCCTCGCTGACGGTGGACAGCACGACGCCCGAGCCCGAAGCACCCGCCCACACCCGCTCGACCGTGGTGCGCGTGTGGATCTCGACCTTGTGCCCGAGCAGCTGGGTGAAGCGTTCCGCGACCTGGCGGTCGGAGCGCGGCAGCATCGTGGGCGTCCGGGCCACGATGGTCACCCGGGTGCCGAACGAGGCGAACACGTGCGCGAGCTCGGCGCCGATGTAGCCGCCGCCGATGATCACCAGCGAACGTGGCGGTGCCGGGATCCGCATGATCGTGCCCGACGTCTCGTAGGAGACCGTGTCGAGCCCCGGGATGGACGGGATCACCGGCCGGCTCCCGGCGGCGACCACGAACCGGTCGGCCGTGATCGTCTCGGCCGGCCGCTCGCCGCGCGCCTCGAGCCGGAGCTCGTGGTCGCCGACGAAGCGGGCCTGCTGCTCGAACAGCGTCACGTTGGTGCCGGAGGCGCGCCAGTCACGGCCCGCCTCGGAGATGTGGTCGATCCGCCCGAAGATCCGGTCACGGATGTCCGGCCAGCGCACGTCCACGAGGTCGAGGTCGACGCCGAGGGCCTTCGCCTGCGCCGGCGAGGACGCGAGGTCCGCGGGGTAGACGTACATCTTCGTGGGGATGCAGCCGACGTTGAGACAGGTCCCGCCGAACGTCCCGCCCTCCACGAGGGCGACCGACCAGTCGTCCATCTCAGAGTCGATGATCGTGTTGCCGGACCCGCTGCCGATGACGCAGAGGTCGAAGTGTCGCACGCGACCATGGTGCCAGCCCCCGCCTCATCCGGGGCTGCGCGCGCTTTGCCACCGGCAAACCCGATGTTCCCTATCGTGAGACAAGGGATTGGCGGTGGCTCTCGACCTCTAGGTTGAGGACCGCACGCACGAGGAGAGAAGGAACGACCCGGATGAGGACGCTGCACCAGCGCCTGCACATCGACCTGAGCCGTACGGCCAGCGCGGTGTGTCGAATGACCACGCGTCCGTAGACGCCTTCCGTGAGGGCCGGCCTCCCGCGCCGCCCCTCGGTCACACCCTCCTCGTCCGACAGGAACGTCCTCCACCATGCCCGCACGTCATCTCGTCGACCTCGCCGCGACCGCCACCCGTCTGGCGGGAGCCACCGACCTCTGGGAGGGCCTGGTCGACTACGACCCGGTCTCCCGCTACTACGCCCGGCTCGCCCTCACCCGTGAGTACGAGGCCTGGCTGCTCACCTGGGTGCCCGGGCAGGGCACCGACTGGCACGACCACGGCGGCAGCGCCGGCGCGTTCACCGTCGTCCGCGGTGCGCTGACCGAGGAGCACGCCGTGCTGCAGACCGACGACTCGGCCCGGGTTGCCTCGACCCGGGAGCTCCGGACCGGGAGCGTGCGGCCCTTCGGGACCCGGCACATCCACCGCGTGACGAACACCAGCCTCGAGCCGGCCGTCAGCCTGCACGTCTACGCCCCGGCGCTGACGCGGATGAACGGCTACGTCCGCGAGGGCGACCGCCTGCGCCTGGTGGAGTCGCGGCTGGCGGGGGTGTCCTGGTGAGCACCCTCCTCGCTCCCCCGGCCTCCGTCGGCCTGGCTCGGCGTCGCAGCATCGACGAGGTCCTGACCGAGGCACGTTCGCGCCTGGACCGTCTCACCCCGGCGCAGGCCGTCGAGGCCCGTGCGGCCGGCGCCGTCGTGGTCGACATCCGCCCGGCCGCCCAGCGCGCGGTGCAGGGCGGCCCCGACGACGTCCTGGTGATCGAGCGGAACGTCCTCGAGTGGCGCTTCGACCCGCAGAGCGACGCGGCCCTGCCCATCGCCGACTACGACCTCCAGGTCGTCGTCCTGTGCCAGGAGGGGTTCACCTCGAGCCTCGCGGCCGCTGCTCTGCAGGACCTGGGCCTACACCGGGCGACCGACGTCGTCGGCGGCTGGGCCGCCTGGCGCGAGGACCTACCAGTCTGACGGAGGCCTTCGGGCTGCACGAAGAAACCGCTGACTCCCGTCACCCACCGTCCGAGGACGGGTGGCGGGAGTCAGCGGTTTCTTGACGTACGGGGGCTAGACCCCGGCGTAGGAGTGCAGGCCGGAGACGAGCAGGTTCACGCCGATGAAGTTGAACCAGAACGACGCGAGGCCGACGATCGCGATGACGGCGGCCTTGGAGCCGCGCCAGCCCGCGGTGGACCGGGCGTGGAGGTAGCAGGCGTAGATGACCCAGGTGACCAGCGCCCACGTCTCCTTGGGGTCCCAGCCCCAGTAGCGACCCCAGGCGTACTCGGCCCAGATGGCGCCGGCGGCCACGGTGAAGGTCCACAGCGGGAACGCGAAGGCGTGGAAGCGGTACGTGATGAGGTCGATGCGGCGCGAGCTGGGGAGCCGGGCGAGGTAGCCGCGGACCTGCCCACGGTCCTCCGCGCGCTTCTTGACGATGTAGAGGATCGACATCAGGCCGCCGACGTTGAACGCCGCCGCCGAGATCGCCGCCGCCGTGATGTGGATCAGGAACCAGACCGAGTGCAGGGCGGGGACCAGCGGCGCGACGGCCACGTAGAACACGGTGACCGCGAGGCCGTTGAAGACGGTGGCGAGCAGCGTGACGGGCAGCCCCAGCCAGCTGATGCCCGCGCGCCAGACCGTCAGCAGGTACGCGCCGATGACGAAGACCATGGCCAGCGTCGTGAACTCGTACATGTTGCCCCAGGGCGCGCGGCCCGCGGCCAGACCCCGGCAGACGACCCCGATGGCGCTCAGCAGGAAGCCGAGGACGGTGAGGAACACCCCGATGCGGTTGAACTGGTCGACGCGGAGGTCGGCCAGGCGCGCGTCGGCGAGCGAGCGGGCGTACGACTCGATCCGGTCGGTCTCGACCGGTGCTCCGCCACCCGCTCCGACGGTGGCGAGCTGCCGCTCGACGGCGACCTCCTCGGCCGCCGGGTCGCGGCGCGCGGCCGCCCACTCGGCCGCGTGCGAGAAGAACGCGAGCAGGTACACCACCACCGAGCTGACCAGCGCGACGCTGGAGTAGTAGCTGTAGTTCACGTTCCGCTTGCCTCTTTCTCTCCCTGACGACCAGCGGTCGTCAGGTGCGCAAGGTGGCCGGCCAGGTCGTCCACGTCGTCGGTCAGGCCGCCGCGGGCATCAGCCCGGTCGAGACCACCGACCTCGACCACTGTAGGACCACGCTCACCTGTAGTTCGCTCGGCGAGGCGGACCCAGACGCGGCGCGGCCGGATGAAGAGCGACAGGCAGAGGCCGAGGACCGCGAAGGCGATCGACCCGAGGGCGATCGGCGCCCCCGGGGAGTTGCCGACCTGCAGCTTGACCCACCGGTCCCAGCCGTCGAGCCGGACCGACCCGAGCCCGTCGGGCAGGGTCACGCCCTGGCCGGGCTGCAAGGCGACCCGTAGGGGTGCGCCGTCGTCGCCCTTGACCTGGGTCAGGCCGGTCGTGTCCAGGGTGTAGATGTTCTCGGCCCTGCCCGTCTCCGGCACGGGCGGCCCGGACCAGACGTTGATGAAGAGCCCGGGGTTGAGGGCGTCGGGGAAGGCCGACACCGGAGCGTTGTCGGCACCCGGGACGGTGCTCGGCAGGAAGAAGCCCTGCAGCGCCAGCCGCTGCGGACGGGCGTCCGGAACCTTGACGACACCGGCCGAGGTGAAGTTGCCGTCCTGCGGGAGGAACACGACCGGACCGGAGAACGCGACGTTGCCCTGGCCGTCCTTGACGGTCACCACGGGCGCGTAGCCGTGCCCGATCAGGTGCACGGTCGACCCGTCGATGTGCAGCGGGTGGTTGACCTCCAGCGCCACGGGCTCGGTCGGGTCGCCCGGCGCTTCGGTCACGTCCAGGTCGGCGCGGAACAGCCGGGCGGCGCCGGTCTGCACCGGGCCCATCTCGAACTTCACGTCGAAGTCCTTGACGATGACGCTGAACGGCTTGAGGCTCGTCGCCCTGAACCAGGCCCCCGCGGACAGGTCGTCGTACTGGGTGACGCTGTTCGAGAAGCCCTGGCCGACGACCACGACGCTGCTGCCGCGGTAGCCCCACAGCGCGCCGACCGCCACCCCGAGCAGCAGGAACAGCAGGCTGACGTGGAAGACGAGGTTGCCGGCCTCGCGCAGGTAGCCGCGTTCCGCGGCGACGGAACCCGCCTCCACCCGCACCCGGTAGTGCTGGCGGCGCAGCTCCTGGGCGGCCCGCTCGAGGACGTCGTCACCCTCGACCTCGGCCGTCGCGTACGCGGGCAGCCGGCCCAGGTTGCGCGGGGTCCTCGGGGGCTGTGCCCGCAGGGCGCGGGCGTAGACCCGCACGCGGGGCACGATGCACCCGATCAGGGAGACGAACAGCAGCAGGTAGACCGCGGAGAACCAGGGCGAGGAGTAGACCGAGAAGAGCCCGACCTTGTCGTAGAGCGGCCCGAGCGTCGGGTGCGCGACGATGAAGTCGTCGACGCGGATCGGCGAGATGCGCCGCTGCGGGATGAGCGACCCGGGGATCGCCGCGACCGCGAGCGCGAAGAGCAGCACCAGGGCCGTACGCATCGACGTGAGCTGGGTCCACACGAAGCGGAGCGTTCCGCTCAGGCCCAGCCGGGGCAGGTCGGGCTGACCGGCGCTCGGCTCGGCGTTGTCGGCGTGGCCCGCGGGGCGGGTCTGGGTGTCGGTCATGTGCTCTCGGTCATGTGGGGCGGCTCAGATCGGTGGGGTGAAGGTCGCGAAGGTCTGGCGCAGGTCGGCGGTCATCGCCGTCCACAGCCCGGAGACGAGCAGCAGGCCGACGACCACCATCAGGATGCCCCCGGTGCGCATCAGCGCCACCTGGTGGCGCCGCAGGAAGCCGACCGCCCGCGCCATCCGGGCGTAGAGCAGGCCGGCGACCACGAAGGGCACACCGAGCCCGAGGGCGAAGACGAAGGCGAGCAGGGCGCCGCGCAGGGCGGTGCCCTCGTTCAGCGCGAGGCTGTAGACGACGCCGAGCGTCGGGCCGATGCACGGGGTCCAGCCGAGCGCGAAGACGACGCCGAGCAGCGGCGCCGCCGCCACCCCGACCCGGGGCAGCCGGTGGATGCGCAGCTCGCGGCGCCCCAGCGGCAGCACGCCCGCGAACATCAGCCCCAGAGCGATGATCAGCACCCCCAGCACCCGGCTGATCGCGTCGGCGTGGGTCAGCACGAGCACGCCGGCGCTGCCGACCACCGCGCCCGTCACGACGAACACGGCCGCGATGCCGAGGACGAACAGCGACGTCCCGGCCAGCATCCGCCCGCGCCGGCGGGTCCCCTCGACGACCTCCGCGGCACCGAGGCCGGTGGCGTACGAGAGGTAGCCGGGCAGCAGCGGGACCACGCACGGCGAGAAGAACGACACCAGTCCCGCGGCCAGGGCCACCGGGAGGGCGAGCACCATCGACCCGCCGACGGCCTGCTGGGCCCAGGTCGACAGGTCGAGGGGGACGAGCCCGCCGAGCACCACGACTGGGGTCACCGGCCGGCCGCCACCTCGCCGACCATGTCGGTGAGGGTCGCCTCCGAGACCTGTCCGAGCACCCGGATCGCCACGCGGCCCTGCCGGTCGAGCACGAGCGTCGACGGGATCGCGCTGGGGGGGACCTGGCCGGCGAGCTGGAGCAGGCTCTGGCCCGAGGGGTCGAAGATGCTGGGGTAGGTGATCCCCTGCGTACGCAGGAAGGCCTCGGGCGCGGCCGGGGACGCGTCACGGGTGTTGAGGCCGATGAACTGCGCGTCCGCCTTGGTGGCGACGCTGGCGGCCTGGAGCCCGGCCGCCTCCTGGCGGCACGGGGAGCACCAGGACCCCCACACGTTCAGCACCAGGACCTTGCCGGGGTAGTCGGCCGTCGACACCGTCTTCTGGTCGGCACCCAGCCGGGTGCCGCTCACGGTCGGCCCCGGCGTGCGCTGGTCCGGTGCGATCCGGGTGAGCGCCCCGCTGGACCCGACGTAGCCCTGCTGGTCGGCGCCGCGGGTCGGTTCGTCCGCACCGGTCGCCGAGCAGCCGCTGAGCAGCAGCGCCGCGGTGGCGACGGCCGCGAGGGACGCCGCGGCCCGACGGCGTGGGCTAGGCACCGGCGACGAACTTGTGGGACGTCCGGATGCCGTAGAGCTCGGCCGCCGGCTCGGCGTAGTCGACGGCGACGACGCGGCCGTCGACGAAGGTGAACGACGTGACGCTGGCCAGGTTGCACTCGCGCTTGCGCGGGTCGTGCGCCAGCCGGCGTCCCTCCGCGTCGCTGCGCGCCATCCAGATCGGGAGCTGGTGCGACACGATGACGGCCTCGTGTCCGTGGGCCGCCGCCTCGGCGTCCCGCAGCGCGAGCCTCATCCGCGCCACGATCTCGCGATAGGGCTCGCCCCAGGTCGGCCGGAGCGCGTTGCGGAACAGCCACCAGCTCCGCGGGCGCAGGATCGTCCCCGCGAGCGTGACCTTGACGCCCTCGAGGTAGTTGTCCGCCTCGATCACGCGCCCGTCCGTCGTCACGGGAAGACCGAAGACGTCGACGATCGGCTCCATCGTCTCCTGGGCGCGCTCGAGCGGCGAGCAGCGCAGGTGCACCACGTCCCGCCCCCGCAGGTGCGCGGCGACCAGGTCGGCCATCGCGCGGCCGACGTCGGAGAGGTGGTAGTCGGGCAGCCGGCCGTAGATCAGCCCGACCGGGTTGTAGACCTGGCCGTGCCGGACGAGGTGGACGACCGTGCGGGTCACCTCAGACCTCCGCGGCGGCGGCCGCTGCGGCCGGGAGGGCGCTGACGACGCGGTCGAGCGCGGCGTCGTCGTGGGCGCTGGAGAGGAACCAGGACTCGTACGAGCTCGGCGGCAGGTAGACGCCGGCGTCGAGCATCGAGTGGAAGAACGCCGAGTAGCGCGTCGTCACCTGCGTCGACGCAGTGGCGTAGTCCGGCACGGAGTCCACGTCCTCACCCACGAAGAACACGCTGAACATGTTCCCGGCGGCCTGGATGACGTGCGGCACACTTGCCGCCTCGAGCGCGGCGTGCACCTCGCGCTGCAGGAGCGCGGAGGCTCGGTCGACGTGGGCGTACACCTCGGGAGTGGCGAGGCGGAGGGTCGTCAGACCGGCGGCCGTGGCGACCGGGTTCCCCGACAGCGTGCCCGCCTGGTAGACGCCACCGACCGGGGCGAGGCTGTGCATGAGCTCAGTCCGGCCGCCGAACGCCGCCGCCGGGAACCCACCGCCCATCACCTTGCCGAAGGTCATCAGGTCGGGGACCACGCCGTCGATCCCGTACCAGCCGGACGCGGTCACCCGGAACCCCGTCATGACCTCGTCGCTGATGAACAGCGCGCCGTGCGCGTGGCAGATCTCGGAGAGGAAGGTGTTGAAGCCCACGCCGTCCTCGACGCCGGGCGGGACGACGCCCATGTTCCCGCAGGCCGCCTCGGTGATGAGGCAGGCGATCGAGCCCCCGTACGTCGCGAACGCCTCGCGCACCGCCGCCCGGTCGTTGTACGGCAGCACGATCGTGTCGGCCGTCGTCGCCTCGGTGACGCCGGGCGTCCCGGGGATGGCCAGGGTCGCGACGCCGGAGCCGGCCGAGGCCAGCAGCGAGTCGACGTGGCCGTGGTAGCAGCCGGCGAACTTCACGATCTTGTCCCGGCCGGTGATCCCCCGGGCCAGCCGCAGGACCGACATCGTCGCCTCGGTGCCCGAGTTGACCAGCCGCACCATCTCGACCGGGGTGCGATCCACGATCGCCGCCGCGAGGTCGACCTCGGCCAGGGTCGGCGCGCCGTACGAGGTCCCGTGCTGGGCGGCCTCGGCGACCGCACCGAGCACCTCGGGGTGCGCGTGCCCGAGCAGCATCGGGCCCCACGAGCAGATGAGGTCGACCAGCTCGTTCCCGTCGACGTCCCACAGGTACGCCCCCTTGGCCCGGGCGATGAAGCGCGGCGTGCCGCCGACGGACAAGAACGCGCGGACGGGCGAGTTCACCCCGCCCGGGATGACCTCGCGAGCCCGCGCGAACGCGGCGGCGGACCTCGAGTCCTGAGCCTGTCGAAGGACCGTCATCGCCCCGCCCCCCAGCGCTGGGCCCACTCCAGCGCCCAGTAGGTGAGGACGATGTCCGCGCCGGCTCGGCGGATCGAGGTGAGCGTCTCCCCGATCGCGGCCTCGCGGTTGATCCAGCCGTTGGCGGCGGCGGCCTCGACCATCGAGTACTCCCCGGAGATGTTGTAGGCCGCGACCGGGACGTCGACGGCCTCGCGGACGGCGCGGATGACGTCGAGGTAGGCCAGCGCCGGCTTGACCATGACGAGGTCCGCACCCTCGGCGAGGTCGAGCGCGACCTCGTGCAGCGCCTCGCGGAGGTTGGAGCCGTCCTGCTGGTAGGTCTTGCGGTCGCCCGTCAGCGACGAGGCCACCGCCTCACGGAACGGGCCGTAGAAGGCGGAGGCGTACTTGGCGGCGTAGGCCAGGATCGCCGTGTCGACGTGGCCCGCGGCCTCGAGCGCGTCGCGGATCGCGCCGACCTGGCCGTCCATCATCCCGCTGGGCGCGACGACGTGGGCACCGGCGTCGGCGTGCAGCACCGCCATCTGCGCGTAGATCTCGACGGTCGCGTCGTTGTCGACGGCGCCGGCCGGTGTGAGCACGCCGCAGTGGCCGTGGTCGGTGAACTCGTCGAGGCAGACGTCCGTCATGACCAGGCAGTCGTCGCCGATCTCCTGGCGGACGGCGCGCACCGCCTCGGTGAGGATGCCGTGCTCGTCGAGCGCACCGGATCCCGTGGCGTCCTTGGTCGTCGGCACCCCGAAGAGCATCACCCCGGCCAGACCGGCCTGGGCGGCCTCGACCGCGGTCTTGCGCAGCGTGTCCAGGGTGTGCTGGACCACGCCGGGCATCGAGCTGATCGGGCGTGGTTCCGTGAGGCCCTCCGCCACGAACACGGGAAGCACGAGCTGGCGCGGCTGGACGCTGGTCTGGGCGACCATCGCCCGCATCGCCGGCGTCGTACGCAGCCGACGGGGACGCTGTCGGAGCGACGTCTCAGGCACTCCTCCAATCTAGTCGCCGCAGCGCTCCCGGCCGCGCCACGGACCTGTCTACAACCTCACGATCAGCACCCGCATCCGGCGGTCGGACGCTCCGGGGTGTCTGCCGGCGAGGGGCAGGTGTTGTCCGTCCTACCGGGCCCTGTGCACAACCCCGCGATCGGGCGCCTACGGGCGGGTCGAAAGGCGAGGCTGCGGCGCATGGACGACGACATCCCTCCCCTGCTCCCCATCCACGAGGTCCCGCCGCTGCGGACCCAGGCCGACCTGCACCGCCAGTGGCGGGCGATGATGGGCCCGCTCGGCTTCAGCGCCCGGCGGTTGTGGCTGCTGTTCCTCGAGCCGGACGACCGCCCCACCGAGCTCCTGATGCAGATCGACGACGTCCCCGACGACCCGCGCGACGGCGAGACCGACTCGCTCCTGCGCCTGTGCCGCGAGGTCCGCCGCGAGCACGACCTCGGGCGCCTCGCCGTGCTGCTCAGCCGGCCGGGCGAGGGACGGATCCGGGCGAGCGACCGGCGCTGGGGCCGTGCCCTGCTCGCGTCCGCCCGTCGGTTCGACGTGCCGCTGGCGCCCGTGCACCTGGCCAACGACGACGCGGTGGTTCCGCTGACGGGCGACGACCTGCTCGCCACCGGCTAGCGACCGAGGTCATCGAGGACGGCGTACTGGCCGCCGAAGACCTCCGCGCAGATCGCGGTGCGGCCGCCGAGGTGCGGGTTGCGCGCACGCGCGTCGGCGAACGCGGTGTCGAGCTCGGCGACGAGCGTCGCCGCGACAAGGACGCGCACGCCTGGGGGGTGCGGCTACGGCGGGTCGGGGGCTCGAGCGGTGTAGACGTGCCCGGTCGGGGTGGTCGTCCGCACGGTGTGGGGATGTTCGCCCAAGCCGTCGTGGACGACCTTCGCGCTCCAGCCGGGTCGTTCGCGCGTCAGGTTGTGGCGGGCGCACAGCCCGCGCCCGTTGGCCAGGGTCGTCTCGCCTCCGTCGACGTGGCGTCGGACGTGGTCGAGGTGACGGATCGGTGCGTCGCAGTACGGGACCCGGCAGGTCTGGTCCCGAGCGGTGATCAGGGTGCCGAGGGGGCCGGTGAACCGCCGCCGCCGTACGTCGATCCCGACGAGCCCGCCGCTGAGCGACACGCGCAGGACGCGCCACCGCTTCTGCGCCCGACTCGCGTCGACCAGGTCGTGGGCGAGCCGGCCGGGCAGCGGCCCGGCGCCGGTGACGGTCGCCGTCCGCGGTGCGTCGGGGTCCGCGGCCAGCTCCGCCGGCATGATGATCTGGACCTCGACGGCGACGTCCTCGGCGCGGGTCTGACCGGTCAGACGCTCGACCAACGTGTCGGCCATGATCTGGTCCCGCGTCCGCCCGTCCCCGCCCGCGGCGACCACCCCGTCGGTGTGCCGACGCAGGGCGGCCAGGCACGCCACGCCCTGCTCCACCGGCAGATACCCGCTCAGCACGCTCATCGTGTCCGGCGCCGGACGCAGGCCGACCCGGCGGTGCCTGCGCTCGTGCCGCCCACGGGTCACGTAGGCCTCCCGGTCCGCCTCGTACGCGTAGCGCCGAGCCAGGGCCGCCGCCTCCCGCACGCCGAGCGAGGCCAGGTCGGCCCCGTGCAGTCGCGCGTCGACCGCCCGACGCGTCCCCGCGTCGAGGTGACGCGTCTCGGTGACCACCACCTCGGCGGTCTGCTCGCTGACCCGACCGGCCGCGAGAGCAGCGAAGGTGTGCGGCAGGTCGAACCACCACGCCCGCGCAGACCCGAGCCGCCGCGCCCCGACGCTCGGCGACACGTGACAGGCCAGGGCGATCTCCTCGGCCACGCCGCGGCCGACGTCGCGCGGGTGGACGTCCGCGGCCAGCTCCCGCTCCACCCGCGCCCGGGCGAACCGCACCGTCGACGCCGCCTGCGCCGCGGCGACCGCACCTCGCAGCCGTTCCAGCGCGGCGACCTGGTCGACCAGGTCGGCCTCGGACGCGTCGTCGTCGACGCCGGCCAGGGCGTCGCTCGTCAGGGCGCCCAGCTCGTCGAGCAGCGCCCGCAGGCGCGCGGTCACAGGATGAGGAGCCTCCTCGACCCGTTCGACCACCCGCAACGCCATGACCCGAACCTACGACGGCCCACTGACACTTATCGAACGCTTGTTCACATCTGTGGACAACCCGGTGGACAAGACCCCAGCCAGAGCTGGGGTCACGCCAACGCGGAGACGGCCCCGACGACCAGGCTCGTCTCCGCGTGCGTCACGACCTCAGACCCGCCGGGTCGGCGCCTTCCGCTGCGAGGGCCGGACGACCGCCTCGCCCGCGGCGACCATCGCGTCGCGCCGGTCGGCCGCGAAGGCGGCCAGGGTGTCGGCGAGAGCGACGACCGACGGCTTCGTGGCGACGACGTCGACGCGCAGCCCGTGCTCCTCGCACGTCTTCTGCGTCGCCGGCCCGATCGCCGCGATGATCGTGCCGGGGTGCGGCTTGCCCGCGATGCCGACGAGGTTGCGGACCGTCGAGGACGACGTGAAGACCACGGCGTCGAACTTGCCGGTCTTGATCGCCTCGCGCACGGCGGCGGGCGGCGGGGCGGCCCGGACGGTCCGGTAGGCCGTGACGTCCTCCACCTCCCAGCCGAGCTCGACCAGGCCCGCGGCCAGGGTCTCGGTGGCGATGTCGGCGCGCGGCAGGAACACCCGGTTGATCGGGTCGAGGATCTCGTCGTACGGGGGGAACTCCGCGGCCAGGCCGGCCGCCGACTGCTCCTCCTTCGGGACCAGGTCGGGCTCGATGCCCCAGCCCCGCAGCGCGGTGGCCGTCACGTCGCCGACGACCGCGACCTTGAGCCCGGAGAAGGCGCGGGCGTCGAGCCCGTACTCCTCGAACTTCTCGCGCACGGCCTTGACCGCGTTCACCGAGGTGAAGGCGATCCACTCGTAGCGTCCCTCGACCAGGCCGCGGATCGCCTTGTCCATCTGCAGCGGGCTGCGCGGCGGCTCGACCGAGATGGTCGGCACCTCCTCGCTGTGCGCGCCGTACGTGCGCAGCCGCGCGACCATGGCCGAGGCCTGGTCCTTGGTGCGCGGCACCAGGACCCGCCAGCCGAAGAGCGGCTTGGTCTCGTACCAGCTCAGCTCGCCGCGCTGCTCGGCCGCCACGCCCATGATCACGTGGACCGGGTCGTGATCAGGGGCCTCGGTCGCGGACACCGCGACGACGACCTCGGAGAGCAGGCAGGGCACGGTCACCTGCGCGGTGCTGCCGCCGTGCAGCGTCAGCACCACGTGGTCGTCGCCGGAACGGCCGGCTGCGCGCGCCGCGTCGACGAGCGCCGCGAGGTGCCCCACGAGCGTGCTGACGACCACGGTCGCCGCGTTGCCCCAGGGCGCGGTGCTCACCTTGGTGAAGCGGCCGTCGGTCATCGACGCGAACTGCACGCCTCCGGCGTGCACGAGGTCGATGCCCGCGTACTCGGGGACCGCGGTCAGGCTGGAGACGCCCGGGACGACCTCGAAGTCGATGCCTCCGCGGACGCAGGCCGCAGCCTCGTCGGCGACCGCGTTGTCCCAGAACGGGTCACCGGTCACGAGGCGCACCACCCGGCCGCCGCCCGCCGCCTGCTTGACCACGATCCGGGCGCGCGCCGAGGGCGTGAGCGGCTTCTGGCCGTCGCCGAAGCCGAGCGTGGTGACGGAGGCGTCGCTGCCGAGGGTGATCGCCGGGTGACCGAGGATCTCGCGCTGCCGGTCGTCGTCCAAGATCACCGCGCTCGCGTCCGCGAGGGCCGCGATGGCTCCCAGCGTCAGAAGATCAGGATCGCCCGGCCCTGCACCCACGAAGATCACGCGGCCGCGGGTGGTGGACGACGAGCTCGACGAGCTCGAGGAGGAGTCGGAGGACTTAGGGACCGAGGTTGTGCTCACGTGGCTCTCTCGTGTCGTTGCGGCGCCGATCCGACGCCAGTGCGCCGGACCTCGTCGGACAGCTGGTCGAGCACTGACCTGGCCAGGTCCGCCCCGAGCTGCGCCGGGTCGGTCGTCGACCCGGAGACTTCGATGCGGACCGGAGGCGGGGTTTTGGTCAGTCCCGACAAGTTGCCCAGCAACGTTCTTTCAACAACGGCCGACATAGTCAAATCGACGGTGTTACCACGGAGGCCCACGACCCGGGCACGCACCCCCACCGGCGCGGTGCACCCCGCCTCCAGCGTCGCCAGGAACGCACGCTCGGCGCGCGTCTCGGCGTGCGCGACGGCGTCGTCGAGCAGGGCGACGGCAGCTCGCGCCGGGCCGTCGAGGGTGCGCCGGACCTCCAGCGCCAGGGCGCCCTGACCCGGGGCCGGGAGCATCATCGCCTCGTCCAGGATCTCGGCGGGCAGCCCTTTGACAACGATGTCCCGTTTGTCAGAACCCGACAACTCGTCCGCCACCCCGAGGTGGCCGAGCCGGCGCAGACCGGCGCCGGCGAGGACCACCGCGTCGAGCCCGCCGCCGCGGGCCAGCCCGATGCGGGTGTCCACGTTGCCGCGGACCGGGACGACCTCGAGGTGCCGGCCCTCCTGCCGCGCCCAGTCCAGCAGCTGCATCGCACGCCGCGGTGCTCCCGTCCCGATGCGCGCCCCGTCGGGGAGGTCGGCGAGCGTCGAGCCGACCAGCACGTCCCGGACGTCCTCGCGGGCGGGAACCGCGATCACCTCAAGATCAGGTTCGGCGGCGGTGGGCAGGTCCTTGAGCGAGTGCACCGCGCAGTCGATCTTGTCGGCCCGCAGGGCCTCGCGGACGCCGAGCGCGAACACGCCGGTCCCGCCGATCTCGGTGAGCAGCCGGGGATCAAGATCACCCGAGGTCGTCACGCCGACGAACGACGACCCGGCACCCCGCGCCGCCAGCAGCCCGGCCACGAGGTCGACCTGCGCCCGGGCAAGGGGCGACATGCGCGCCCCGAGCCGGAGCTCGGGTGGTTGGGCCGTCGGGTCGCTCATCAGGGGGCCATCCTGCCCGTCCGACGAAGCCTCTAGCCGTCCGTCTCGGGGGACATCACCGCGGCGACCGCTTGCGGGTCGAGCGCGAAGAGCTCCCGGAGCGCGGCGGCGTAGTCGAGCGCGTCGGGGTCGGCCGAGAGCTCCTTGACCCGCACCGTGGGCGTGTGGAGCAGTTTGTCGGCGATGCGTCGCATCGTCCGCTGCACCTCGTTGCGCTCGTGCTCGTCCAGGCCCGGCACGCGCGCGTCGAGGCGCTTCATCTCGGCGACCACCACCTGCTGGGCCATGCTGCGCAGCGCCACGACGGTCGGCGCGACGGCTGCGGCGCGTCGTACGCCGAGGAAGTCGTGCACCTCGGAGCGGACGAGCGCCCGCGCCGACTCGACCTCGGGGGTCTCGGTGTCGGAGCGGGTGGCCACGAGCAGGTCGAGGTTGACCAGCAGGATGCCGAGCCCGGTCACGTCGGCCGAGATGTCGGCCGGGAGCGCCAGGTCGACCGCGGCGGTGACGGGCGTGCCCGCGAGGTCGGTGGCGTCGAGGTGCAGGGAACGGGCGCCGGTGCAGGTGACGACGACGTCGGCCTCGCCGAGCGCGACGGACAGCCGGCTGAGCGGCTCCGCGCGGCCGCCGATCGAGTCGGCGAGCCGGGTCGCCCGCTCGAGCGTGCGGTTGACGCAGGTGACCTGCGCCCCGGCCGCGGCCGCGGTGCGCGCGGCCAGCCCGGCGATCGCGCCGGCGCCCACGACCAGCACCCGGCGGTCGACGAGCTCACCCTGGGCCTGGACGAGGAGGTCGTACGCGGCGGTGACGAGCGAACGGCCGGCCCCGGCCACGCCGGTCTCGGTCTGCACCCGCTTGCCCACCCGGATGGCCTGCTGGAACAGGGCGTTGAGCACGGTGCCGACCGTGCCCTGCTCCTGGCACACGATCAGCGCGCCCCGGACCTGCCCGAGGATCTGGCTCTCGCCCAGGACGACCGAGTCGAGACCCGACGCCACCGAGAAGGCGTGCGCGACCGCACCCTCGTCGAAGAACACCCGGGCCATCGCGCGCAGGTCGCCCACCGGTTCGCCGGCCAGGTCGGACAGCGCCAGGACGGCGTCGTCGAGCCCGGCGTGGAAGCGGGAGACCGACACCCACAGCTCGGTCCGGTTGCAGGTCGACAGCACGACGGCCTCGTCGATGTGCTCGCTGTCGACCAGGGTCTGCGCGAGCTTGCCCGCCGTCGCCGGGTCGAGCGCGAGCGCCGCCAGCCGCGCCATCGACGTGGAGCGGTGCGACACGCTCACCGCAAGGATGCCCATCAGTGATCGTCTCCGTCAGCTCGCCGTGTCCTGCGCCGTCCGAGGACGCACCTCGTGGCGTCCCCCTCGGTCGTCGTACGACCCGGCGCGACGTCGCTGTCGGCCCTGCGGTGCACCCACCACAACACCATCGGTCGTGGTGAACTTCCTGAGACGTCCACTACAGCTCTTCGACCTTGCGCTGCTCGTGGAACGCCAGGATGGCGAGCTCCTGGCCGAGATCCACCTTGCGCACGTTGACTCCTTCGGGCACCGCGAGCGCGGTGGACGCGAAGTTGAGGATGCTCGTCACCCCCTGATACACCAGCCGGTCGGTCACGGCCTGCGCCGCGTCGGCCGGGGTGGCGACGACGGCGATCACCGCACCGGTGTTGCGGACGACCGCCTCCAGCTCGATGAGGTCGGACACGACGAGACCGGTGACCGTGGTGCCGACCAGCGCCGGGGACGGGTCGACCAGGGCGACGACCCGGAAGCCGCGGGCCGCGAACCCGGCGTAGTTGGCCAGCGCCGTGCCGAGGTGGCCGACCCCCACGATGACCACGGGCCACTCCGAGGCCGCGCCGATGTGCGTGGCGATCTGGCGCTGCAGGCGGGCGACGTCGTAGCCGACGCCCCGCGTGCCGTACGTCCCGAGGCAGGACAGGTCCTTGCGCAGCTGCGACGGGCTCACCCCGGCGGCCTCCGCGAGGGCGGTGCTGCTCACGACCTCGACGCGTCCGTCGAACAGCCGGCCGAGCGCCTCGTGGTAGGTCGGGAGCCGGGCGACGGTCGCGTCGGGGACGCCCCGGGCGGGTCGGGTCCCCGCGCCGGCGCCCGGCAGCAGGTCCGCGATCACGCCGCAACCCTACGCATGGGCGCGGGCCAGGGCCGTCCGCAGCCGGGTCGGGTCGACCCGCCAGTAGTCGTGCTGGACGCCGTCGACGAACGTCACCGGGACCTCGTCGGTGTAGCGGCGGCGCAGCTCCGGGTCGCCTGCGGCCGCGACGTCCAGGTCCACCTCGTCGTACGACTCCCCCAGCTCGGCGCAGACCTGGGCGACCACCGTGCGCGCCTCGTCGCAGAGGTGGCAGCCGTCGCGGGTCAGGAGCCGGACCCGGGCGGGAGCGGCGGTCCCGGCCGCACCGGACGACAGAGCCGGGCCGTCCGCGTCGGCTGCGTCAGAGGGCACGAGGGCAGTCTCCCACCTCGGTCGTCCCGGTTCCTGTCAGCGGCCCGGCCTAGGGTGGAGCCGTGCAGCCGCCGGAGCCCGACCTTCGGCCCGACGCCGCCAGGCCCGTGAGCGGGGCCGCTACGGAACCTGCCCTCGAGGTCCTGCCGCACGGGGCGGGGGCCGTGCACCTGGCGGGCACGGAGCGCGAGCGCCGCGACCGCATCGCGCCCGACCCGCTGGCCGCCGCCTTCTTCGACCTCGACAACACGATGGTCCAGGGCGCGTCGATCTTCCACTTCGCCAAGGGCATGTACCGGCGCGGGTTCTTCGACGCCCGCACGATCGTCAAGGCGCTGTGGTTCCAGACCTACTTCCGCGCGGCGGGCAAGGAGAAGGCGGCGCACGTCGCGGACGCGCGCGAGACGATGCTGTCCTTCATCAAGGGCCACACGGTCGCCGAGATCACCCAGGTCGGCGAGGAGGTCTACGAGGAGTTCGTCGCGGCCCGGGTCTGGCCCGGCACCCGGGCGATCGCGCAGCTCCACCTCGACGCGGGTCAGCAGGTCTGGCTGGTCACCGCGGCCCCCGTCGAGATGGCCGGGATCATCGCCTCGCGGCTCGGCCTGACCGGCGCGCTCGGCACCACGGCCGAGCACGAGGACGGGATCTACACCGGCCGCCTGGTCGGCGACATGCTGCACGGCCCGGCCAAGGCGGACGCGATCCGCGACCTCGCCCTCGAGCACGGCCTGGACCTGGCCCGGAGCTTCGCCTACTCCGACTCCACCAACGACCTGCCGATGCTCTCGCTCGTCGGCCACCCCTGCGCGATCAACCCGGACCGCCGCCTGTCGGCGTACGCGGAGGAGCAGGACTGGCAGGTGCGCGACTTCCGCACGGGCCGCCGTGCGGCGCGCCTGGGCCTGCTGGGCGCCGGCGGCGTCGGAGCGGCCGCGGGCGCGATCGCCACCGCCGTCGCCGTCACCCGGCACCTCCGCCGCTGAAGGGCCTCGAAGCGTCCTCGGGGACGTCCGGCGGCGACCACCGCTCGGCGCGACGTGCACTGCGGCGGGCCGTACGCCGGATGAGCGCGACCGCGGCGACCAGGTAGACGAGGTAGGCGATCAGGCCCAGCACGCCCATCGCCTCGGCGGGACCGCCGCGACCGGCCAGGCCGACCACGAGCACCGCGACGCCGAGCAGCACCAGCGCGCCGGAGCCGACGAACACGAAGCCCTGGAGCTGCTCGAGGTCGACACCGCCCGGCTCGGTCGGGCCGGCACGCCGGTGGACGCGCCACCAGACGACCCCGCCGGCGAACACGGCGGTGGCGACGACGAGCAGCGCGAGGGGTCCGTACACGAGGGTCGCCCGGCTCAGAAGAACGTGCCGCGCCGCTGCATGAGCAGCGCGTACAGGGTCTGCTGGATCGTCTCGCGGACCTGGTCGGTGACGTCGAAGACGACCATCGGGTCGTCGGCGGCGCCCGGCGGCAGCTCGTCGGTCGCGATCGCCTCGCCCACCTCGATGACCCACTTGCTCGGCAGCGGCACCGCACCGAGCGGGCCCAGCCACGGGAAGGTCGGCGTGATCGGGAAGTACGGCCACCCGAGCGCCCGCGCCAGGGTCGGCATCCGGCCGAGCACGGGGTAGATCTCCTCCGAGCCGACGATCGAGACGGGGACGATCGGCACCGAGGCGCGCACGGCGGTCGAGACGAAGCCGCCGCGCCCGAAGCGCTGCAGCTGGTAGCGGTCGGCGTAGCGCTTGCCGAGCCCCTTGAAACCCTCGGGGAACACCGAGACGAGCTCGCCTCCGCGCAGCAGACGTTCCGCGTCCTCGGGGCAGGCCAGCGTGGTGCCGGTCTTGCGGGCGAGGTCGGCGGAGAACGGGGTGGAGAAGATCAGGTCCGCGCCCAGCATCCGCGGGTGCCGTCCGATCTCGTCGAACACGACCGTGTGCAGCACCATCCCGTCCAACGGGAACGCGCCGGCGTGGTTGGACACGAGCAGGGCGGGCCCGGTCGTGGGCAGGTTCTCCGCCCCGCGGAGCTCGACGCGGAACCAGGACCGGACCAGGGGGCGCAGCAGCGGCAGGAACACCCGCTCGGTCAGCTCGACGTCGAAGCCGAACGGGTCCACCGGGTAGTCGCCCTCGACCCGGGACCGCAGGAACGTCGCGAGCTCCTCGCCCGCCGCGTCCGGGTCGAGCCCGAACGACTCCGCGAGCGAGCGCACCGCGCGGACGGGGTCGTCGGACACGGCGCGCACGAATCGGAGCCCGGCCGTGCCCGCGTCGCGGACGGCCCCGGCCAACCGCGCCGCGAGCGTCTCCTCCGGGGTCGGCGGACGCTCGGCCGGGTCCTGGACCAGCACGAGCTCGCCGTCACCCACGTCCGGCCCTCCGCTCGTCGGCGCGGGGGCCGGTCCGTCCGGCGATGCGCGCGAGCGCCTCGGCGACGCCTTCCACCCGGTCGGCGGAGAGCAGCCCGGGACGCGCTGCGGCGACGAACTCGGCCAGGGCGTCCGCGGTGGAACGTCGGGGCACGAAGCCCGCCTCGGTGAACCGGGTCGTGTCCATGACGCGACCGTAGGTCAGCGCGTCGATCTGGTCGGCCGAGAAGTCGGCCGCCTGCCACGAGCGGAACATCGACGCCACCAAGGGGGCGCCGGCCCGCGGCACGCCGACGGTCGGACGGCCCATCCGCCGCAGCGCCTGCGAGAGCGTGACGACGTCCGGCGCGGCGACGTTGAACGTGCCGGGCCGGTCCTCGCGGACGACCAGCTCGAGCGCGCGCACGGCGTCCTCGGGGTGCAGCAGCTGCAGGCGTGCGTCGAAGCCGAGCACCCGTGGCACGACCGGCAGCGACAGGTAGCGCGCGATCCGGCTGTCAACGCCGGCGCCCATCAGCGCGGCCATCCGCAGGGTCGTCACGACGACGTCGGGCCGACGGCGCGCGAAGCCGCGGACGTAGGACTCGATCTCGATCGCGTCGAGCCCGAACCCCGTCCGCGGCTGGACCCGCGCCGAGTCGTCCTCGGTGAAGGCCGCGGGGTCGCGGGGAGAGGCGCCGTAGACCGACACCGAGCTCTGCACGACCAGCTTGCGGAACGTGGCCGCATGCTGGCAGGCGGCGAGCAGGTGCATCGTCCCGATGACGTTGATCTCCTTGGCCAGCTCACGGGCCGACGAACGACCGACCGCACCCGCAGGGGTCGCCACGATAGCCAGGTGGACGACGGTGTCGACCCCGTAGGCGTCCACCACCTTGGCGATGGCGGGGCTGCGGATGTCGGCTCGCACGAACGTGGCGCGACCGATGTCGTCGCGCGGTGGCGTCGTGTCGACGCCGATGACCTCCAGGCCAGGGTCCGCCGCGAGCGAGCGGGCGAACTGGGCGGCCAGAGCACGGGAAGCTCCCGTGACCAGGACCGTAGGGGTCGTGGTCACGGGTCTAGCGCTACTTGCCGGCGCGGCGACGCTGGATGCGCGTCTTCTTGAGGAGCTTGCGGTGCTTCTTCTTCGCCATACGCTTGCGCCGCTTCTTGATGACCGAACCCATGTGACCCTCTCGTTCCCGAGACAGCCTGGCCCCGGACTACGTGTTTGACAGCCCCGGAAGACTACCCGGATCGCGCGCGGTGGTCACCTCGAGCGCCTGCGGGCGGGACGAGGGGTCCGTACTAGGTTCGAGACCGTGGACGACCGTGACGTGGACCTGGACCTCTCCTACGTCGAGGACACCGGTCCCGGGACCGGTCTGCGTAGCCCTGCGCGGGCGTGGGTGGAGACCGACGCACCTCTGCTGAGCCTCGACGGCGACTGGCGGTTCCGCTGGTCGCCCTCCCCCCTCGGCCTCGGCACCGCCTTCGCCGACCCGGGCTTCGACGACACCGGCTGGGACACCCTCGAGGTCCCGTCGCACTGGGTCCTGCACGGCGACCCCTCCGGCGAGCGCCGCTACGGGGCGCCGATCTACACCAACGTCCAGTACCCCTTCCCCCTCGACCCGCCGCACGTGCCCGACGAGAACCCGACGGGCGACCACCGGCGGACGTTCGAGGCGCCGGGCTGGGTCCCGGGGTCCGACGCAGCCCCGGGGCGGCCGGGCACCCGCACGCTGCTGCGCTTCGACGGCGTCGAGTCGGTCTACCGGGTCTGGCTGAACGGCGTCGAGGTCGGGGTCGGGCGGGGCAGCCGGCTGGTGCAGGAGCTGGACGTGACCGAGGCGCTGCGGCCGGGGACCAACGTGCTCGCCGTCCGCGTCCACCAGTGGTCGGCCGCCAGCTACGTCGAGGATCAGGACCAGTGGTGGCTGCCCGGGATCTTCCGCTCGGTCACGCTGCTCGCCCGGCCGGCGGGCAGCCTCGACGACGTCTGGCTGGCGACCGCGTACGAGCCGTACGGGCGCACGCGCGGCCGGGGCAGCATCGACCCGCGCCTGGTGGCCGGGCCGGACGCGTTCCCGGTGACGGTGCGGGTGCCCGACCTCGGCGTGGAGGTGACGTTCGCCTCCGCGGAGGAGCTGGGGACGTTCGACGTCGGCGACGTCGACCCCTGGACCGCCGAGTCACCCCGCCTGTACGCGGCGACCGTCAGCTCGACCTCCGAGACGGTCAGCGTGCGGCTCGGGTTCCGCGACGTGACGATCGACGGCGACCGGCTGCTGGTGAACGGTGACCGCCTCGTCTTCCGCGGCATGAACCGGCACGAGACGCACCCGGTGCGCGGACGGGTGTTCGACGAGGACTTCGCCCGCGCCGACCTGATCGCCATGAAGCGGGCCGGGGTCAACGCCGTGCGCACCAGCCACTACCCGCCGCACCCGCGGGTGCTCGACCTGTTCGACGAGCTGGGCTTCTGGGTCGTGCTGGAGTGCGACCTGGAGACGCACGGCTTCGTGTTCGCGGACTGGGCCGGCAACCCGAGCGACGACCCGACGTGGGCCGCGGCGTACCTGGACCGCATCGAGCGCACCGTGGAGCGCGACAAGAACCACGCCAGCGTCGTCGTCTGGTCCCTCGGCAACGAGGCCTGGACCGGCCGCAACCTGGCCGCCATGGCCGACTGGGTCCACCGGCGCGACCCGAGCCGCCCCGTCCACTACGAGGGCGACCACAGCTGCTCCTACACCGACCTCTACTCCCGGATGTACCCCAACTACCTCGAGACGGCGGCGATCGGCTCCGAGGCCGGGTCCATCAGCTATCTGCACGGCCCGGCGGAGGCGGTGCAGGTGCGGGCGCGCCCGACGGTGCTGTGCGAGTACGTGCACGCGATGGGCAACGGGCCGGGCGGCGTACGCACGTACGACGACCTCTTCGAGACCCACCCCCGGCTGCACGGCGGGTTCGTCTGGGAGTGGCGCGACCACGGGCTGCTGGCCCACGCCGCCGACGGGCGCGAGTTCTACGCGTACGGCGGCGACTTCGGCGAGGTCGTGCACGACGGCAACTTCGTCATGGACGGCATGGTCCTGCCCGACGGCACACCGACCCCCGGACTCGCGGAGTGGAGCGCGGTCAACGCGCCGGTGCGCCTGGAGTGCGTGGGGGCGACGCTGCACGTCCGCAACCGCCAGCACTCGGCCACGACGGCCGGGCTGCGGTTCGTCGGGGTGCGCGAGGTGGACGGGCACCCCGGCCCCGAGGTGCGGATCGACGCGATGCCGGTCGAGGCCGGCGAGACCGGGCACCTGGCCCTGCCGGCCACGCTCCTGGAGCCGGCCGTGACCGGGGAGACGTGGCTGACCGTGCGGGCCGAGCTCGCCCGGGACACCGGCTGGGCGCCGGCGGGGCACGTCGTCGCGCGCGCGCAGCGCGACCTGACGCCGTCGGAGGCGCGACCGAGGGCGGGGGCGTCGCGCCCGCCGGTCCTGCGTCCGGCCGACCGCTCCGCGACCGTCCGGCTCGGACCCGCCGAGCTCGACCTGGGCACCGGCCTGCTCACCCGGCTCGGCGACCTCGCCGTCTCCGGGCCCCGCCTGGAGCTGTGGCGGGCGCCGACCGACAACGACCGCAGCGGCGACCGGGGCTCGTACGAGCTGGCCGCCCCGGAGGACACCCACGGCGAGGGCATCCCCGGCCCCTCGTCGGACGCCCGCTGGCGCGAGCGTGGGCTGGACCGGCTCGTGCACCGGGTCGTCGGCGTCGAGGTGGGTGGGCCCGACGACGGCGACGCGGTCGTGCGCGTCCGCGTCGGCGCGGCCCGGCAGGCGCTCGGCGTCGACGTGACGTACCGCTACCGGGCCCTCGGCGACACCGTGACGCTCCGCGTCGAGGTGGCGCCGGACCCGGGCTGGGACTGCACCTGGCCGCGCGTGGGCGTCCGCCTGGACCTGCCGGTGGGGCTCGACCGGGCCGAGTGGTTCGGGACCGGGCCGGCGGAGAGCTATCCCGACACCCACGACGCGGCGTACGTCGGCCGCTTCGGCGCCGACCTGGGTGGGCTCGACGTGCGCTACTCGCGCCCTCAGGAGACCGGGCACCGGCCCGGGCTGCGCGAGCTGGTGGTGCGCGACACCGCGGCGGCCCGCCTGGTCGTCCGGACCCGGCCGGCGCCGGACGGGCACCGTCCCGGCTTCACGCTCACGCCGTGGACGCCGCAGCAGCTCGACGCGGCACGGCACCCGTACGAGCTGCCGACGCCGGAGCGCACGTTCCTGTTCCTCGACGACGCCGTGCACGGCATCGGCAGCCGGGCGTGCGGCATGGACGTGCTACCCGAGCACGCCCTGTGGCCGGGCGCGCGGGCGTTCGAGGTCGAGCTGTCCCTGCCCTGACGCGGCGCTGCGCGGCCTCGCGCGGCGGTACCAGCGGGCGCACACGAGCACGGCCAGCGCCAGGTCGACGGCGTCGCCGCCGTAGTACATGACCTGCGCGCCCCGCTGCTCGTCGAGCAGGTCCGGCCCGCCGGCCGCCGCGTAGAGCCGCTTGGCCAGGACGTCGTGCGCGGCCAGGGCGAGCACGAGCACCACCAACAGGTGCCGCGTCCCGCGCCGGTGCGGCAGCGGGTCCGACCCGACCAGCACCGCGGTGAAGAGGAAGCCCGCGAGCAGCACGTGGGCGTGCACGACGACGTCGAGGACCGGGTGCTCGTGGGCGGCCTCGAGCAGGGGCGTGGCGTAGAGCAGCCACAGCCCGCCGACGTCCAGCACGGCCGCGACGCCGGGTTCGGTCAGCACGCGGACCGGCCGCGAGCGCAGGAGGCGGCTCAACCGCCGGGCGCTGCCGACGCCGAGCGCGTTGAGCGCGAGCGTGACCGGTGCACCGAGCACCAGCAGGAGCGGCGCGAGCATGCCGAGCAGCACGTGGCCGGCCATGTGCGCCGTACCGCCGGTGCTCATCGAGGCCGCTGCCGCCGCGGGCAGCGGGCCGGCGACGGCGGCGGTCGCCAGCAGCCACCCGAGCGTCCAGGCCAGCGCCCGTCGCACCGGCCAGGCCCGACCGCGGTGCCGGGCGCGCAGGACGAGGCCCGCGTACGCCAGCAGGCCCACCAGCCCGACCAGCACCCCGAGGACGGCCAGGAGGTCGGCGCCACCCGCGTGGTCGTGGCTCATGCCCGGGCCGGGTCCCGGCGGGAGCGGACCGTGAGCACCACCCCGACCCCGAGGAGGAGGACGGCGACGACGTTCCAGGTGAGGTCGTACGGCAGGAGGTCGACGTCGTAGCGGATCTGGTGCAGGCCGAAGACCTTGTGCTGGACCAGCCCGTCGTAGAGCTGGAACGCACCGGCCCCGAGCAGGACCCCGCCGACCCAGCGGCGGACGAGCAGCGACTGCCGTCGGCGGAGGTCGGCGAGCAGGAACAGCCCCGTCACCACGGCCACGAAGCCGAACGCGTGGAACAGCCCGTCCGAGACGAGCCCGGCGTCCGGCGTCGAGCGGTCGTAGAAGTGGTGCCAGTGCAGCAGCTGGTGGAACACCGTCTCGTCGACGAACGCCACCAGGCCGACACCGGCCAGCAGTCCGGAGAGCGTGCTGCGAGCGGGGGGCGACGGGTTGGCCAAGACAGGGACCTCCAGCTGGGGTGACTCCTGCTCCCTACCCGCCCGCGCCCGGGTTAGCCCGTCTCGAAGAAGGACTCCTTGAGATAGGCGTCGACGGCGTCCTCCTTGACCCGGAAGCTGCGGCCGAAACGGACCGCCTCCAGCTCGCCGCCGTGGATGAGGCGGTAGACGCTCATCTTGGACACCCGCATCAGGGCCGCGACCTCGGCCACCGTGAGGAAGTTGACGTTCGACAGGTTTCCACCGATCGGCCTGACACCGCTCGGGGCCGGCTTGTCCACCATGCTCTTGTGCTCGTTTCTGTGCCGTCGGCGCCGGGCTTCCCCTCCGGCGTCACGCGAGCACTGGTGTGAGGGTAGTGGTAAACGGTGCTGCTGGTACAGACTCCTCACAGGAAATTCTTCGACACGCCGGGCAGGTGCTTGACCTCGACCAGAGGTCGAACCTCGACCGGCGCGGCCCGTAGGGAAAGTGGCCGCTCGGAAGGAGATCTCGTGCTGCGGAAGGAGTCTGAGCGACCACTTTCCGGCCGACCGTGGTCGTCGGGCTTCTAGAAGCCGGGGTCGAGGCCCAGCTCGGGGAACACGGCCCGCCGGGTCGCCATGATCGCCTGGTCCAGCCGGCTCTCCGGGTTGAAGCCGTCGTCGAAGCGACGGAACGAGACCTCGACCCCGTCGCCCATCGTCTCCGGCGCGTACGGGCCGATGCGGTCCCGCCAGGACTGCGGCGTCGGCGTCGCGGGGTCCAGCGGCTCCCCGCCGACGATCGCCAGCAGGTGCGTCCAGGCGCGGGGGACGACGTGCAGCACCGCGTACCCACCGCCGCCGGTCGACACCCACCGGCCCTCGCACAGCTCGTCGGCGAGGTCCGCGAGCGCGAGGTAGGAGGTCCGCTGCCCGTCGAGCGACAGGTTCAGGTCGGCGAGCGGGTCGTGCCGGTGCGCGTCGCAGCCGTGCTGGGTGACCAGCACCTGCGGCCGGTGGGCCGCGAGGACCTGCGGGACGATCGCGTCGAACGCGCGCAGCCAGCCCGAGTCGCCCGTGCCGGGCGGCAGCGCGACGTTGACCGCGGTGCCCAGGGCGCCCGGCCCGCCGGTCTCGGTGGGGAACCCCGTGCCCGGGAACAGGCACACCGGCGTCTCGTGCAGGCTCACGGTCATGACGCGCGGGTCGTCGTAGAACACCGCCTGCACGCCGTCGCCGTGGTGGACGTCCACGTCGACGTACGCCACCCGCTCGACCCCGTGGTCGAGGAGCCAGCGGATCGCGACGGCGAGGTCGTTGTAGACGCAGAAGCCGCTCGTCTTGCCGGGCATGGCGTGGTGCAGCCCGCCGGCGATGTTGCTCGCCCGGCGCGTCCGACCCTCCCAGACCTGGCGAGCCGCCTCGACGGTCGCCGTGACGACCTGGGAGGACACCTCGTGCATCCCGGAGAAGACGGGGTTGTCGGTCGTGCCGAGCCCGTAGCGCTCGTCGGGGACGCACCGCCGGACGGCGTCGATGTAGTCGGGCGTGTGGACGGTCGCGAGCAGCGCGTCGTCGGTCGGCGGGGGCGGGACGACGTCGAGCCGGTCGAGGACGCCCAGGCTCTCGGCCAGGGCCACGGTGTCGCGGACCCGCCCGGGCGACATGGCGTGGTCGGACCCGAAGTCGTAGCCGGTGAGCGCCTCGGAGTAGACGAAGACCGGCCGGCCCTCCGCCGTCTCGGTCGTGGTCCCCGTACCGGCGGCCGCCGCGGTCGTGGTGGCCGCGTCCGGCGACGTTCTGGTCACGCGCCCGCCTGCGAGGCGCGTGCGGCAGCCGCCAGCGAACGGCTGCGGTCGCGCGCCGCCTCCATCGCGCTCAGGAACGCCGCCCGCACCTTGTGGTCCTCGAGCTCGCGCAGCGCCGCCGCGGTCGTGCCGCCGGGGGAGGTGACCCGCTCGCGCAGCACCGTCGGGTGCTCGCCGCTCTCGCGCAGCAGCTTGGCCGAGCCGAGCATCGTCTGCACGACGAGCTCGGTGCTCAGGTCGCGCGGCAGCCCGAGGTGGACGCCGGCCTCGATCATGGCCTCGACGACGAAGAAGAGGTACGCGGGGCCCGACCCGGAGATCGCCGTGACCGCGTCCAGGTAGTGCTCGGGCACGACCTCGACCCGCCCGGTGGCGGAGAGGATGCCGCGGACCCGTTCGAGGTGCTCGTCGGTCGCGGCGGAGCCGGGGGCGACGGCCGCCATGCCCTCGTCGACCTGCGCCGGGGTGTTCGCCATCACGCGGACCACGGGCTGACCCTGCGGCAGGCCGGCCTCCAGCGTCGCCGTGTCGACCCCGGCCGCGAGCGACACCACGAGGGTGTCGGGCCGCAGCGCCGGCGCGATCTCGGCGATCAGCGCGCGCATGTCCTGCGGCTTGACGACGAGGACGACGGTCGAGGCACCCGTGACGGCCTCGACGTTGCCGGTCATCGCGATCCCGTACTCGGCCTCCAGCTCGGCGGCACGTTCGGGTCGGCGGTCGGTCGCGACGAGGTCGGCGGGGTCCCAGCCCGCCCGGACGAGACCCGACAGCACGGTCTCCCCCATCACGCCGGCCCCCAGCAGGGCGAGCCGGTGGCGCGCGGAGACCGGGGCGTCGGCCCCCGTGGTCACGGTTCCGGTCAAGATCAGACCCGGCTCCCGCTGACCAGGCGCGCGGAGATCAGCTCGGCGATCTGCACGGCGTTCAGGGCCGCGCCCTTGCGGAGGTTGTCGTTGCTGATGAACATCACCAGCCCCTTGCCCTCCGGCGCCGAGCGGTCGACGCGGATCCGGCCGACGTAGCTCGGGTCGCGCCCCGCCGCGTCGAGCGGGGTCGGGACGTCCATGAGCTCGACGCCGGCGGCGTCGGCCAGCAGGGCGGTCGCCTGCTCGACGCTCAGGTCCTCGGCGAACTCGGCGTGCACCGCGAGCGAGTGCCCGGTGAAGACGGGGACGCGTACGCAGGTGCCGGCGACCCGCAGGTCGGGGATGTGCAGGATCTTGCGCGACTCGTTGCGGAGCTTCTGCTCCTCGTCGGTCTCGCCCCAGCCGTCGTCGACGATCGAGCCGGCCAGCGGCAGCACGTTGAAGGCGATCGGCTTGGCGTAGAGGTTCGGCGTCGGGAGGGTGACGGCCCGACCGTCGAAGGCCAGCGCGGCGGCCTCGTCGGCGACGGCGCGCACCTGGCCGTCGAGCTCGGCGACGCCGGCGCCGCCCGAGCCGGAGACCGCCTGGTAGGTCGCGACCTGCAGGCGGACCAGCCCGGCCGCGCGGTGCAGCGGGGCGAGCACCGGCATCGCGGCCATCGTCGTGCAGTTCGGGTTGGCGATGATGCCCTTGGGCGGGCGCACGGCGTCGTCCGGGTTGACCTCGGCCACGACGAGCGGGACGTCGGGGTCCATCCGCCACGCCGACGAGTTGTCGATGACGACCGCACCGGCCTCGACGACGCGCGGAGCGGTCGCCTTGGAGGCGGCCTTGCCGTTGGAGAACAGCGCCAGGTCGAGCCCGGCGAAGTCGGCGGTGTCGGTGTCCTCGACGACGATCTCGCCGTCACCCCACGGCAGGGTCGTGCCGGCCGACCGGGCCGAGGCGAAGAACCGGACCTGCTCGAGGGGGAAGCCGCGCTCGGCGAGGAGCGCGCGCATGACGCCGCCGACCTGGCCGGTGGCCCCGAAGACTCCAACACGCATGAGGGCCAGCGTAGGGCGTGTGCGAAGGATCACGGGTGTCCGCTCGAGGACGGCAGTCCTCGTGCTCGGGCTGCGCCCGTACCGCTCGCCCCGGTGCAGGATGGGGGCGTGATCGTCGGGCGCGTACGCGCAGGTCTGGCCGGGATCGACGACCCGTGGCCGGCACCGCACGGGCGACCGGCGGGCGGGTGGATCGGGCTCGAGGTCTTCCTCGTGCTCGGGCTCTCGCTCGGACGTTCCGCGGTGTACTCGATCCTGTCGATCATCGAGCGCTCCACCCGCGGGACCCCGCTGTCCTCGCAGACCTCGACGCTGAACACGTCGGCCACCCCGGACCGGCCGTGGCTCGACCTCGGCTACCAGCTCGTGGCGATCGGGTTCGCGATGGTTCCGGTGCTGCTGGCCCTCTACCTGCTCAACTCCACGAACGCACCCGCCGGTCGGCTGGTGGGGCTGGTGCCACCGCGCCCGCGCCGCGACCTGCTCGGCGGGCTCGTGCTGGCGGCGGTGATCGGGATCCCGGGGCTCGCGCTCTACCTCGCCGCCCGCGGGCTCGGGCTCAACACCCAGGTGCAGGCCTCGGGGCTCGGCGACAGCTGGTGGACGATCCCGGTGCTGGTCCTCTCCGCCGCGCAGAACGCCGCGCTGGAGGAGGTCGTGATGGTCGGCTACCTCGTCGTCCGGCTCCGCCAGCTCGGCTGGGGCCTGCCGGCGGTGATCGCGTTCAGCGCCGTCGTCCGCGGTTCGTACCACCTCTACCAGGGCTACGGCGGGTTCGTCGGCAACCTGATCATGGGCGTGATCTTCCTGCTGGTGTTCCTGCGCTGGCGCCGGGTGACACCGCTCGTGGTGGCGCACACCCTGCTCGACGTGGCGGCGTTCGTCGGCTACGCCCTGGTCGCACCGCACGTGAGCTGGCTGTGAGGACACTGCTGTGAGGACACTGCTGTGAGGATGGCACCGTGAACGCCTCGAGCTCGTCGACCCCGGCGCCGGTCGTCGTGCTGCGGCCCGCGACGTCGGCCGGCGGCAGCGCCGAGGCCTGGACGCAGGCCTGGGGCACCCACGGGCGTGCGGCGCTCGTGCCGGACCTGACCCCCGCGCCCGGCCTGATCGTGCTGGAGGCGCCCGGCCTCGAGGTGCTCGCCGCGCTGTCCGCCTCGGGCGCGGAACGGGCCGTCCTCGTGGGCAGCGGCTACGGCGCCATGGTCGCGCTCCACGTCGCCGCCAACTACCCCGAACGGGTCGCCGCCCTGGTGCTCACCACCGCCAGCCGCCTGCTCGACCGCCAGCGCCGCGGGATCGCCGACGCGGCCTACGGTCTGCTGCCCGTCAGCCGCGTGCAGCAGCTGCACGGGCCGCAGGGCCGCGTGCTGGAGCTGCTCGACCAGGTCCGGACGGTCGACTGGACCCCGTTCGCGGGGCAGGTGCGCACGCCGGCCCTCGTCGTCGTCGGTGACCGCGACCCCCTCAACCGCGCGCCCAGCCGGCGCCTGGCGGCGGTGCTGCCCGCGTCGGAGCTGGTCGTCGTCCCCGGCGCCCGCGAAGGCTGGGTGACCCGCGACCCCGCCGCTCTCGCCGAGGCCGCGGCCCCGTTCCTGGACCGCCTCGGCGTCTAGCCCGGGCGCGACAGGGCGCCTGCGTCTTCAGACCAGAGTCCGCCCACGCGCACGCCGGCTGGCGCCGGACCTGCGTCTTCAGACCAGAGTCCGCCCACGCGCACGCCGGCTGGCGCTGGACCGGCGTCTTCAGACCAGAGTCCGCCCACGCGTACGCCGGCCGGCGCAAGACCTGCGTCTTCAGACCAGAGTCCGCCCACGCGTACGCCAGCCGGCGCTCGACCTACGTCTTCAGACCAGAGTCCGCCGACGCATACGCAGCCCTTCGACAAGCTCAGGGAACGTGATCGGGCGCAGGGAACGTGATCGGGCTCAGGGAACGAGGGCCGGGCTCAGCCGTGCCACGGGACCGTCGGGCGCGCTAGCGCTCCTGCGCCGTCCCGCTGCCGTCGACGGCGAAGGACCGGACCCCGGCCGCGAGGTGCTCGCGGGTGAAGTCGAGAGCCTCCGCCAGCTCGGCCTCGCGCTTGGCGCGGGACCCGCTCTTGCGGGAGTTGACCTCGAGCACGACGTGCCCGGAAAAGCCGTTCTCGGCGGCGTACGTCAGGGTCTCACCCGCGCGCTGGTCGCCGTAGCCGGGCATCAGGTGCTCGTCCTTGCGCGACCCGCTGCCGTCGGTCAGGTGGATGTGCTGCAGCCGCGAGCCCCAGGTCTTGGCCAGGTCGATCGACTGCTGCTGGGCGGTCGAGGCGTGGGAGAAGTCGAGGGTGAGGTGCTCGTAGGGCAGCTCGGTCGGGTCCCAGTCGGGCATGTACGCCTTGACCTCGCGGCCCGGCGTGCGCCACGGGTACATGTTCTCCACGCAGAAGGTGACGCCGGACTCGGCGTTCAGCCGTTCGATGCCGGCGACGAAGCCCCGCGCGTACTCCGGCTGCCAGCGGAACGGCGGGTGCACGACGACCACGTCGGCCCCGAGCCGGATCGCCGCCTCGGCGGAACGTTCGAGCTTGGCCCACGGGTCGGTCCCCCACACCCGCTGGCTGATCAGCAGGCAGGGTGCGTGCACGGCCAGGACCGGGACGCCGTGGTAGTCGCGCAGCTTTTCCACCGCGTCGATGTCCGCCGCGACGGCGTCGATGCCGACCATCAGCTCGACCCCGTCGTAGCCCAGCTTGCGCGCCAGCTCGAACCCGCTCGACGTGCCCTCCGGATAGACCGACGACGTCGAGAGGGCCACCTTCGGCGTGCGCCCCGGGGCGTCGGACTCTGTCACCTCTCGAGACTACGCTGGCCGGCGTGCCTGAGGTGAGCATCGGATTTCCCCGGGCGTGGGCGGAGCTGACGGACCCGGCCGACCCGGACCAGGTGTTCCGCTGCGACCTGACCTGGCTCACCTCGCGCTGGACCTGCATCTTCGGCCGCGGCTGCCCCGGCATCTACGCCGACCGGCCCGACGACGGCTGCTGCACGCTGGGGGCCCACTTCGCCGACGACGAGGACGAGTCCCGCGTCGCCGAGGCGGTCTCCTGGCTCACCGAGGAGCAGTGGCAGCTGCGCGACGTCGGCCTGCGCGACGGCTGGGTCGAGACCGAGGACCCGACCGACCCTGCCTCCGAGGGGGACGATCCCCACGCCCCCGTAGGCGTTCCCGTCGCTGGCGCTCCGGAAACCCTGCCCGCCGGCAGCGAGCCGGCCCGCAAGACGAGGGTCCACGACGGCGCGTGCGTGTTCCTCAACCGGCCGGGCTTCGCCGGCGGCACCGGGTGCGCGCTGCACAAGCTGGCCCTCGACACCGGCCTGGAGATCACCGAGACCAAGCCCGACGTCTGCTGGCAGCTGCCGCAGCGGAGGCAGTACCGCACGGTGACGCGCACCGACGAGACGACCTACCTCGAGGTGAGCATCGGCGAGTACGGGCGCGAGGGCTGGGGCCCGGGCGGGCACGACCTCGACTGGTACTGCTCCTCGAACACCGACGCCCACGTCGGGACCGAGCCGGTCTACGCCACGAACGCGGTCGAGCTGCGCGCGCTGATGGGCGACCGGGCGTACGACGTCCTGGTCGGGCTGTGCGAGGAGTTCGAGACCCGCCGCGGTCGCCGGCTGGCCCACCCCGCCGACCCCGTGGTGGCCGTCGACGGTGCGGCAGCGAGACTGTCGTGATGCAGGGGACGATGCAGCTGGACCACCTCGCCTTCGCCGCGGGCCCCGAGGGTCTCGACGAGACGACCCGCCGGCTCGGCGGGCAGCTGGGCGGCCGCTTCGTCGACGGAGGGTTCCACCCCCGCTTCGGCACGCGGAACACGATCCTGGCGCTGGCGGGCGGCAAGTACCTCGAGGTCGTCGAGGTGCTCGACCACCCGGCGGCCGACAAGGCCCCGTTCGGCCAGGCGGTCCGCGCCCGTTCCGCCGACGGCGGCGGGTGGCTCGGCTGGGTCGTCGCCGTCGACGACCTCGCGCCGATCGAGCAGCGGCTCGGGCGGACCGCGGTGGAGGGCAGCCGCTTCACCCCGGACGGCGCCCAGCTGCGTTGGCGGCAGGTCGGGGTCAAGGGCCTGCAGAGCGACCCGCAGCTGCCGTTCTTCGTGCAGTGGCTGAGCGACCCCGAGCAGCACCCGTCGGCGGGCGGCGGGGACATCGCCCTGTCCCGGCTGGAGATCGCGGGCGACCACGACCGCGTCGACGAGTGGCTCGGCGAGAAGACGAACCTGGTGCTCGACGACCTGGAGGTCGAGTGGGTCGCGCCGAACGGTCAGCCCGGCCTGGTCGCCGCCGTGTTCACGACGCCTTCCGGCCTCGTGCGCGTCTGAGCCCTCGGACCGACCCATGCCCGTCCCCCTCCGGCCGGCCGTCACGGCGCTGCCCGCGTACGTCGCCGGGCGTCCCGCCCCGACGCGGCCCGACCTGGTCACCTACAAGCTGTCGAGCAACGAGAACCCGTTCCCGCCGCTGCCGGGCGTGCTCGAGGCGGTCGCCCGGGCGTCCGCCTCGATGAACCGCTACCCCGACATCGCGAACACGCTGATGGCCGAGGCGCTCGGGGCCCGCCTGGGCGTCGACCCCGGCCGCCTCGCCTTCGGCACCGGCTCGGTGGGCGTGCTCTACCACCTGCTGCAGGCGGTGTGCGGGCCCGGTGACGAGGTCGTGCACGCCTGGCGGAGCTTCGAGGCCTACCCGATCGCCGTCCTGCTCACCGGTGCCCGCTGGGTCGGCGTCCCGCTGCACGGGCCGTCCGAGCGCCACGCGGAGCACGACCTCGACGCGATGCTGGCCGCGGTCGGGCCCGCGACCCGGGCCGTCCTGCTCTGCAGCCCGAACAACCCCACCGGCCCGGCCCTGCGCCACGACGAGGTCGTGGCCTTCGTCGAGGCGGTGCCCGACGACGTGCTCGTGGTCGTCGACGAGGCGTACGTCGAGTTCGTGACCTCGCCGACCGCGGTCCGCGGGCTCGAGGTGGCGCAGGGCCGCGACAACGTGGTGGTGCTGCGGACGTTCTCCAAGGCGTACGGGCTGGCCGGCTTCCGCGTGGGCTACTGCGTCGCCGAGCCGCGGCTGGCGCAGGCCGTGCGGTCGGTGGCCCTGCCGTTCGGGGTCTCGCTGCCGGCGCAGGCGGCCGTGCTCGCCTCGCTCGAGCACGAGCCGGAGCTGCGGGCGCGGGTGGCCGAGCTCGTGACCCGGCGCGACGCCCTGGCCGAGGGGCTGCGCGAGCGCGGCGTGCCCGTCCCCGACGCGCAGGGCAACTTCGTCTGGGTCCCCGCCGGACCGCGCACCGCGGAGGTCGCCGAGGTCTTCGGCGCGAGCGGGCTCGTGGTCCGCCCGTACGTCTCCGACCACCCGGGCGACGGGGTCCGCATCACCGTCGGCGAGGCGGAGGCGAACGCCCGGGTGCTCGAGGTCGCGGCGCGCTTGGGCGGAACTGTCAGCGGGCCCGCCTAGCGTCTGACCCATGGTCAAGACAGCAGCCCGACCCGGCTTCACCTGCACGGAGTGCGGCTGGACGACCGTCAAGTGGCAGGGCCGTTGCGGGGAGTGCCAGACCTGGGGCAGCGTGGTCGAGGCCGGCGCGCCCAAGCTCGCGACCGTCCGTTCCCAGGCGCCGACGGCCAAGGCGGTGCCGATCGGCAAGGTCGACCCCGACCTCGCCGCACGCACCCTGACCGGCGTCGGCGAGCTCGACCGGGTCCTCGGCGACGGGATCGTGCCCGGGGCCGTCGTCCTGCTGGCCGGCGAGCCGGGGGTCGGCAAGTCGACCCTGCTGCTCGAGGTCGCCGCCCGCTGGGCCAAGGCGGGCCGCCGCACGCTGTACGTCTCCGGCGAGGAGTCCGCCGCCCAGGTCCGGCTGCGCGCGGGGCGCACGGACGCGCTGGCCGACGAGCTCTACCTGGCGGCCGAGACCGACCTCGGGACGATCCTCGGCCACATCGAGGAGGTGGCGCCGTCGCTGATGGTGCTCGACTCGGTGCAGACCGTGGGCACGGCGGAGGCCGAGGGCTCGCCCGGCGGACCCACGCAGGTCCGCGAGGTGACCGGCGCCCTCGTCCGCGTGGCCAAGCGCCGCGGCATGGCGGTGATCATCGTCGGGCACGTCACCAAGGACGGGGCGATCGCCGGCCCCCGGCTGCTCGAGCACCTGGTCGACGTCGTGCTGGCCTTCGAGGGCGACCGGCACTCCGGTTTCCGGATGGTGCGCGCCACCAAGAACCGCTTCGGGCCGGCCGACGAGGTCGGCTGCTTCGAGATGGCCGACACCGGCATCGTCGAGGTCACCGACCCCAGCGGACTCTTCACCTCCGTGCACGCCGAGCCGGTCCCGGGCACCTGCATCACGGTCACGATGGAGGGCCGGCGACCGCTGCTCGCCGAGCTCCAGGCCCTCGTCGTGCCGAGCGTCCTGCCCGCCCCTCGGCGGACCATCCACGGCCTCGACCCCGGTCGCGTCTCGATGGTGCTCGCCGTGCTGGAGCGCCGCTGCCGCGTCCCCGTGGGCAGCCGGGACGTCTACGCCTCCACCGTGGGCGGGGCCAAGGTCTCCGACCCCTCCGCCGACCTCGCGATCGCCGTCGCCATCGCGTCGGCGGCGACGAACTTCACGCTCGGGGCCCGCACGATCGCGCTCGGCGAGGTCGGGCTGGCCGGCGAGCTGCGCCGGGTCCCGGGGACCGACCGCCGGCTGGCCGAGGCGGCCCGGCTCGGGTTCACCGACGCGGTCGTCCCCGCCGAGCCGCCGGCCGTCGGGCGCCGCCTGGTCGACGCCCGCACGCTGACGACCACCGACCGCGGCGGCCTGCGCGTGCACACGGTGCCGACGCTCGCCCACGCGCTGGTCGCGGTCGGCATCGACGGCCGCTGAGCCGGAGGTCGGGTCGCGGCCGTGCCAGGAGACCGGCCTCGCCACTAGGATGTCGCCGGTCCGCTGCGGGGCGGGCCGCGAGGAAAGACCGGGAGCACGAGCCGTGGAGGCAGCAGAGAGCGACGGCGAAGGGGGCTTCACGCTGCTCGACGAGCTGCGCGCCATCGCGCCCGGCACCCCGATGCGGGACGGGCTGGAGCGGATCCTGCGCGGGCGTACGGGTGCGCTGGTCGTGCTCGGCGACAGCGACGTGATCACCGAGGTCTCCACCGGTGGGTTCGCGCTCGACGTCGCCTTCACCCCGACCGCCCTGCGTGAGCTGGCCAAGATGGACGGCGCCATCGTGCTGAGCCAGGACCGGGAACGCATCGTCCGGGCCGGCGTCCACCTGATGCCCGACCGGCTGATCGAGACCTCGGAGACCGGGACCCGGCACCGGACGGCCGAACGGGTCGCACGCCAGTCCGGGCTGCCGGTGGTGACGGTGTCGGCGTCGATGGCGACGATCTCGCTGTTCCTCGGCGACCAGCGGCACCTGGTCGAGCACTCCGCGCAGATCCTGTCCCGCGCGGAGCAGGCGCTGCAGACGCTCGAGCGCTACCGCGGCCGCCTCGCCCAGGTCATCGCCCGCCTGTCCTCGCTCGAGGTCCAGGACACCGTCACGGTCCGCGACGTCGCGCTCGTCGCGCAGCGGCTCGAGATGGTGGGGCGGCTGGAGGACGAGATCCAGAGCTACGTGCTCGAGCTGGGGACCGACGGTCGGTTGCTGACCCTCCAGCTGTCCGAGCTGGCCGTCGACTTCGCCCGGCTGCCCGACCTGCTGGAGCGGGACTACCGCCCGCACGACGAGGCGGACTTCTCGCTGGCCAACCTCCGGCGGCTCAGCACCCCGCAGCTCGTGGAGCCGGCGGTGGTGGCGCGGGCGCTGGGCTTCGGGCCGGTCGTCAACCTCGACGGCCGGGTCGTGAGCCGCGGCTTCCGCCAGGTCAGCCAGATCAGCCGGCTGCCGGCCGCCCTCGGCGTCCGCCTCATCGAGCACTTCGGCAACCTGCAGGCGCTCTTCGGCGCCAGCATCGACGAGCTGCAGGCGGTGGAAGGGGTGGGCGAGAGCCGTGCGCGCGTCATCCGCGACGGGCTGCTGCGCCTGGCCGACGCCGCGTACGGCGACCGGCTCGACTGACTAAGCTCCTGGTCGAGTCGCGTACGCCTAGGTCAGGATGACGCGCCAGCGCACCTCTCGGCTGTCGTCGAAGCTCGCGATCGCCCAGTAGTAGCCGGCCCGCGGGGTCTCGCGCTGCTTGCTGCAGCCCGACCCCGAACGCTGGCCGTTCCAGGTGATCTTCCAGTCCAGGGACTTCTGCGAGGCCAGCTTGCGGCTCGAGGCCGGCACGGCGCTCGGGCAGTCCTGGCTCGACCAGATCTTGTCCTTGCCCGAGACGATCGTGAGGGTGTAGTTCGCGCTCGTGACCTTGAGGTAGCAGGTCCTCGACGAGCCGTTGATCAGCGACACCGCGAAGGTCGCCGCCTTCTTGGCCTTGACCTTCTTCGGTCCGGTCAGCGTCGGCCGGAGGTCGCCGGTCGGGCAGGTGGCGAGCACGGGGGCGGCGGCCTTCTTCTGCGCCGCCGCCTTCTTGGCCGCGGCCTTCTTGGCGGCCGCCTGCGCCGCGGCCCGCTTCTTGTCGGCGTCCGTGGGCGGGGTCGACCGCTGCGTCTTGGCCTTCTGCTTCGGGTCCGGCGTCACGACACCGCCGTCCTTCGGCGAGGCGGACGCGCTGGCCCCGGTCGTCGGGGTCTGGGTCGTGGACGCGGAGGCCGTGCTGGACGCGGTGCTGGACGGGTCGGCCCCGGGCGTCGGGGACGCCGTCGGAGCCGGGCTCGCCGTGCTGCCGGGGGTCGCGCTCGCTGCCGGCGTGACCGGCAGCGTGGGCGGTGCGATCGACGGCGGGACGGGCTCGCCCTGGACGGCCGACCCGGCGCTCATCGCGTTGCCCACCAGGGCGATGACGATGCCGATGGCGACGACCGCCGCGATCAGGACGGCCAGACGTCGCACCCAGTACCGCTCCCGTGGTTCGGGACCGACCGGGTGCAGGACGCTGCTCATGACGGGAGGTTAGGCAGGACGGCGCTGCCGTCCGGTCAGGCTCGCCGCGCCGACCCGAACATCGCGACCGGGTACGTTCGCTGGCGGCCATGGAGGACGGACAGAAGACGGGCAGCCGGTCGGAGCGCGGGGACCCGCAGAGCACCACCGCGCGCGTCATCGCCTGGTACGACGCCAACGCCCGCGACCTCCCCTGGCGCCGCCCCGGGACCTCGCCCTGGGCCGTCCTGGTGAGCGAGCTCATGCTGCAGCAGACGCCCGTCGAGCGCGTCCGCGAACCGTGGGCGCGGTGGCTGGAACGGTGGCCGACCCCGGCCGCCCTGGCCGCGTCGCCGTCGGGCGAGGCCGTCCGCGCCTGGGGGCGGCTGGGCTACCCGCGGCGCGCCCTGCGGCTGCACGGGGCGGCCGTGGCGATCACGGAACGTTTCGACGGGCAGGTGCCCGAGGACCTCGACGCGCTGCGCAGCCTGCCCGGGGTCGGCGCGTACACCGCGGCCGCGGTCGCCAGCTTCGCGTACGGCGCCCGCGCGGTCGTCCTCGACACGAACGTCCGCCGCGTCCTCGGCCGGCTGGCGGTCGGCGAGGCGTACCCCGGTGCCGCCCAGACCAGGGCCGAGCTCGCCGTCGCGGAGACGTTCCTGCCCGACGACCCCGCCCGGGCGGCCCGCTGGGCGGTCGCCTCGATGGAGCTGGGCGCCGTGGTCTGCACCGCGCGCGGCCCGCGCTGCGACGCCTGCCCGGTGTCGGACGTGTGCGCCTGGCGCGAGGCCGGCTACCCGCCCTGGACGGGCCCGCCGCGCCGGGGCCAGACGTACGAGGGCACCGACCGGCAGTGTCGCGGGGCGCTGCTGGCCGTGCTGCGCGGCAGCGACGAGCCGGTCGGGCCCGACGAGCTCGCGACCGCCTGGCCCGAGCCGGTGCAGCGGGAGCGGGCGCTCGCGTCGCTGGTCGAGGACGGCCTCGTCGTGCGGGTCAGCACGACGGACGCCGACGAGCCTGGGTGGGCCCTGCCTGGCTGACGCACCCCCGACCGGCGGGCGGGCTCTGGGTAGTTTGAGGCCGTGTCCCTGACTCCCGACGAAACCGCCCACCCCGAGAACCTGCCGAAGGCGCCGGCGCCGACGGTGCCCACGCGCAAGCTGGTCCACGGCGCCGAGATCCCGGTGCTGGGGCTGGGGACGGCTCCCGTGCTGGGCGAGGAGGTCGTCCGCCAGGTCGCCACCGCGATCGCGGCCGGCTACCGGCTGATCGACACCGCGGAGAACTACCACAACGAGGAGGGCGTGGGCGAGGGCATCCGGGCCTCCGGCGCCGACCGTTCGGTGATCTTCCTGACGAGCAAGCTCAACCGCGAGTGGCACGGCGTCGACGGGGTCCGCAAGGCGCTGGAGGGCAGCCTCGAGCGGCTCGGCACCGACTACCTCGACCTGTTCCTGATCCACTGGCCCAACCCGGACCAGGACCGCTACGTCGACGCGGTCCGCGGGCTCGAGGCGCTGCGCGAGGAGGGCCTGCTGCACGCCATCGGCGTCTCGAACTTCAAGCCGGCCCACCTGCAGCGCGTCGTCGACGAGACCGGGATCATCCCCGACGTCAACCAGGTGCAGCTCAGCCCCTACGCCACCCGGCCCGACGTCCGGGCGTTCGACGACACCTACGGGATCGCGACGGAGTCGTGGAGCCCGATCGGGGCCAGCAGCACGACCCTGCGGGAGGACCCCCGCCTGGCCGGCATCGCCGAGCGCCTGGACATGACGCCGACCCAGGTCATCCTGCGCTGGCACGTGCAGATGGGCCTGATCCCGATCCCCAAGTCGACCCAGCCGACCCACCTCGCCGAGAACATCGGCGTCTTCTCCTTCGAGCTCACCGACGACGACATGGCCGCGATCGCCGAGCTCGACGCGGGCGACGCGGAGCTCACGGACTCGGACGTGTTCGGCCACTGACGGCAAGACCGCCGGTCGCCCCGGTGGAGGAGCTGGTGTGCTCCTCCGGGTCTCGGCGCCTGAGCCGCGCCGCCTGGTCCTCGGCGCCGACCCTCACCGCGCCGGGGTCGGCGGCGGGCACGAGGAGGCGGGAAAGCTCTCGAGGTCGCGCAGCATCACGGGGAGCTCGCGGAGGCTCTCGTCGTGGTAGTCGCGGGCCTCGCGCCGGATGGCGTCGAGGACCAGCCGCTTGCCCTCGGGGTCGATGTGCCCGGTGAAGAAGATCAGCGTGAAGCCGACCCCGATGATCGCGCCGTCCTGAGCGGGGTCGTCACCGCTCTCGTCCAGGGGAGCGGGCGAGGACGTGCCGTCGCCGAACATCGAGCGCACGGTCGTGCAGGCCGTGAGCTCGTCGCGGTGGTCCTGCCAGGTGTAGAGGGTGTCGAAGCCCTCGTCCGAGCCGAAGGGCGCGAGCTCGTCGCCGGCGTCGTGGTAGATCGGGTCCGCGAAGTGCTCGGCGAACGTGGGGTGCGGCTCCGGGAAGTCGGCGTCCGGCGGGTCGGCGGCCGGCGTGCTCGTCGGCACCGGGCCGACGCCCGGGCTGCGCGGCCCGGGTGTGGTCGACGCGGTGGCCGGGGTCGTCGGGGCCGGGCCGGGGACGGCCGGTGAGCCCGGCCCGCCCGGACCTGCCGCGACCGAGCCGCAGCCGGCCAGCGCCAGCACGAGCGCGACCACGCCCGCGTACGCCCGAAGCTCCCCCACGCGTCCGCTCAGCACGACGTCAGCGTGCCAGAGCGACCGGGCGCCGTACGGGAAGGACGCCGGCCAGAAGCAGCGAGGCCCGGCACCGCACCCGTGGGTGCGGTGCCGGGCCTCGGCTGGTCAGACGGAGCGGCGATCAGCCCTTGGCGGCCTCACCGGGCTCCTCGAAGCCCTCGAACCCGCCCTCGATGATCCCGTCGAACTCCACCGGCGGCACGTCGGGAGCAGCGTCCCGCTTGTGCCCGACGAAGGTGAACGCGTTCTCCGAACCGGGGTCGGCGACGTCGACGACGACGATCTCCCCCGGCAGCAGCTCGGAGAAGAGGATCTTCTCCGCGAGGTGGTCCTCGATGTCGCGCTGGATCGCGCGACGCAGCGGACGTGCACCGAGCACCGGGTCGTACCCACGGGCGCCGACGAGCTCCTTGGCCGCGGTCGTGAGCTCGATGCCCATGTCCCGGTCCTTGAGGCGGAGCTCGACCTGGGCGATCATCAGGTCGACGATCCGGACGATGTCCTCCTGCGTGAGCTGGCGGAACACGACGATCTCGTCGACGCGGTTCAGGAACTCGGGGCGGAAGTGCTGCTTGAGCTCGTCCGCCACCTTCGCCTTCATCTTCTCGTACGACCCCTCGGCGTTGGTCGAGGCGCTGAAGCCCAGCGACACGCTCTTGGCGATGTCACGGGTGCCCAGGTTGGTCGTCATGACGATGACGGTGTTCTTGAAGTCGACCACCCGGCCCTGGGCGTCGGTCAGGCGACCTTCGTCCAGGATCTGCAGCAGCGAGTTGAAGATGTCCGGGTGGGCCTTCTCGACCTCGTCGAAAAGGACCACGCTGAACGGCTTGCGCCGCACCTTCTCGGTGAGCTGGCCGCCCTCCTCGTACCCGACGTAGCCGGGAGGCGAGCCGAACAGCCGCGAGGCGGTGTGCTTCTCGGAGTACTCGCTCATGTCGAGCTGGATGAGCGCGTCCTCGTCACCGAAGAGGAACTCGGTCAGCGCCTTGGTCAGCTCGGTCTTGCCGACGCCCGAGGGCCCGGCGAAGATGAACGAGCCGCTCGGCCGCTTGGGGTCCTTCAGACCCGCCCGCGTACGCCGGATCGAGCGCGAGAGCGCCCGGACGGCGTCGTGCTGGCCGATGTAGCGCTTGCCGAGCTCGTCCTCCATGTGGATGAGGCGGGCCGACTCCTCCTCGGTCAGCTTGAAGACCGGGATGCCGGTGGCGGTGGAGAGCACCTCGGCGATGATCTCCTCGTCCACCTCCGCCACGACGTCGAGGTCGCCGGACTTCCACTGCGCCTCACGCTCGGCGCGGGCCGACAGCAGCTTCTTCTCGTCGTCGCGGAGACCCGCGGCGCGCTCGAAGTCCTGCGCGTCGATCGCCGCCTCCTTCTCGAGGCGGACGGCCGCGACCTTCTCGTCGAAGTCGCGCAGGTCCGGCGGCGCCGTCATCCGACGGATCCGGAGCCGGGCCCCGGCCTCGTCGATCAGGTCGATCGCCTTGTCCGGCAGGAACCGGTCGGAGATGTAGCGGTCGGCCATTTGCGCCGCGGCCACGAGAGCCTGGTCGGTGATGGTGATCCGGTGGTGCGCCTCGTACCGGTCGCGCAGCCCGCGGAGGATGTCGATCGTGTGGGCGATCGACGGCTCGGCGACCTGGATCGGCTGGAAGCGGCGCTCCAGCGCCGCGTCCTTCTCGACGTACTTGCGGTACTCGTCGAGGGTCGTCGCACCGATCGTCTGCAGCTCGCCGCGGGCCAGCATCGGCTTGAGGATGCTGGCGGCGTCGATGGCGCCCTCGGCGGCACCCGCACCCACGAGGGTGTGGATCTCGTCGATGAAGAGCACCACGTCACCGCGGGTCTTGATCTCCTTGAGCACCTTCTTGAGGCGCTCCTCGAAGTCACCGCGGTAGCGGCTGCCGGCCACCAGCGCGCCGAGGTCGAGGGTGTAGATCTGCTTGTCCCGCAGCGTCTCGGGGACGTCGCCGCGCACGATCGCCTGGGCGAGGCCCTCGACGACCGCCGTCTTGCCGACGCCGGGCTCGCCGATCAGCACGGGGTTGTTCTTCGTGCGTCTGCTGAGCACGGTCATGACGCGCTCGATCTCGGTCTCACGGCCGATGACCGGGTCGAGCTTGTTCTCGCGCCCGGCCTGGGTCAGGTTGCGGCCGAACTGGTCGAGCACCATCGAGGACGACGGGGTCGAACCCTGCTCGGGAGCACCGGAGGTCGCGGCCTCCTTGCCCTGGAAACCGGAAAGCAGCTGCAGCACCTGGTTGCGCACCCGGTTGAGATCGGCGCCGAGCTTGACGAGCACCTGCGCGGCAACTCCCTCGCCCTCACGGATGAGGCCCAGAAGAATGTGCTCGGTGCCGATGTAGCTGTGGTTGATCTGCAGCGCCTCGCGAAGGCTCAGCTCCAGGACCTTCTTGGCCCGGGGGGTGAACGGAATGTGTCCGCTGGGGCTCTGCTGGCCGTGCCCGATGATCTCTTCGACCTTCTGGCGGACGGCCTCGAGGGAAATGCCGAGGGACTCCAGCGCCTTTGCGGCGACACCCTCGCCCTCGTGGATGAGGCCGAGCAGGATGTGCTCGGTCCCGATGTAGTTGTGGTTGAGCATGCGGGCTTCTTCTTGCGCCAGCACGACGACGCGACGCGCCCGGTCGGTGAACCTCTCGAACATGCTTACGGTGCTCCTCGCTCTACGGTGCGGCCGCCCGTCGGTGGCTGCACTCCAGCGCGACTCATGCTAGTCGCGAGGGCAGACACCTCGAGGTTCGTGGATCCCATGATCCACGCGCACCCCGGCTCCGGGGGCCCTCCGACGTTCCGTGCACATCACAACGTCGTGACGACGCCGCAGGATTCCCGCGACGGACGGCGAGAAGAGCGCACGTTCCCCGTGCGGCAGCACCAGCGGGGAAAGCGCCCCGGGCGGACGTGGCGTTCGCCCAGGGCGCAAACCTCGAGGGTGCTGACTCAGCCGTGGGCCTTGTCGTAGGCCTCGCGGACCTCGGCGGAGACCCGGCCGCGGCTCGAGACCTCGTAGCCGTTCTCCTGCGCCCACGCACGGACGTCGCTGGTGTTCGCCCCGCTGCCGCTCTCGGTGGCCCGCGGCCCGGCTGCGCTCCCGGTCACCCGCTTGCGCCGACCGCCGGTCCGCCGGGCCACGCCGACCCACGGTGCGAGCGTGTCGCGCAGCTTCTCGTAGTTCTGCGACGAGAGGTCGATCTCGTACTCCACACCGTCCAGACCGAATTGAACCGTCTCATCGGCCTTGCCGCCGTCCAAGTCGTCCTCGAGGATGTACTCCACCCGCTGCGCCATTGTTCACCTTTCTTGGGCCATTTCCTGACCGGTAGAACTATAGCGCAGCAGCAGGGTATTTCAGGTCAGATCCATGGCGATATCAAGAATGGGTGCGGAATGCGTGATGGCCCCCACAGCGATGAAGTCGACACCCGTCTGCGCGACCGAGGTGGCCGACGCGAGCGTCAAACCTCCGCTGGCCTCGAATTGCGCCCGACCCTTTAGCTCGGCCACCACCTCGCTCATGGCCGCGAGGCTCATGTTGTCCAGCAGGAGGTCCGTGGCGCCCGCGTCGACCACCGCCCGCGCCTGCTCGGCGCTGGTCACCTCGACCTGCACCCACAGGTCGCCGAACATGGCGCGCACCCGCTCGTACGCCGCCACCACGCCCCCGGCGGCCAGGACGTGGTTGTCCTTCACCAGCGCCGCGTCCGCGAGCGACATGCGGTGGTTGACGCCGCCGCCGACCCGGACGGCGTACTTCTGCAGCATCCGCAGCCCGGGGGTGGTCTTGCGGGTGTCGCGGACGCGGGTGCCGGTGCCGGCCAGCGCGTCCACCCAGGCCCGCGTGGCGGTCGCGACGCCCGAGGTCAGCGTCAGCAGGTTGAGCGCCACCCGCTCGGCGGTGAGCAGCGCCCGGGTGCCGCCGTCGACGCCGATCAGCACGTCCCCGGTCGCGACCCGGTCCCCCTCGGCGGCCAGCACCTCGATCGCGAACCCGCCGGGCGACTCGACCACGTTCGTGAGAACGACCGCGACGACGTACGCGGCCACGGGCAGCCCGGCGACGACCCCGGGACGACGCACGACGAACTCGCCGTGGGCGACCGCGTCCGCGTCGATGGTGGCGACCGACGTCACGTCGACGCCCCGGCCGGTCCCGGACGGCAGGACGCCGCGACCACCCAGGTCCTCGCCCAGCGCCTCCGCCACGATCACGGCCAGCGCCGCGACCTCCAGCCCGACCGACGCGACGTACGCCTCCGCCTCGTCCAGGCTCGTGATGCGCACGCTCACCGGTCGCTCCCCGTCGTCTGCTCGTCTGCTCGCGCTCCCTCGTCCCCCACGGCCGTCAGCCGGTGCACGAGCTGGTCGGCGTCGGCCTGCACCACCAGGTGGCGCTGCCAGGACTCCCGGCGCTCCCCGAAGTCGTCGCGCCAGTGGGCACCGCGCGACTCCTCGCGCTGCCGCGCGGAGGAGAGGACGGCGGTGGCGACGCACAGCAGGTTCGTGGCCTCCCACGCCGCCAGGCCGGACTCGGCCGTACGCCGCCGCGACAGCCGGTCGAGCTTGCTCGCCGCGCGGTCGAGGCCGGCGGCGTTGCGCAGGCCGCCGCAGTGGCGGCTCATCGTGCGCTGCAGGGCCGGCACGACCGCGGGGTCGACCAGCCACCCCTGCCGGTCGTCGTCCAGGGGCGCACGCAGCGGCGGCAGGTCCCGGGCCAGCGTCTCGGCGATCCGGGCGGCGAAGACGAGCCCCTCGAGCAGGGAGTTCGAGGCGAGCCGGTTGGCGCCGTGCACGCCGGAGGACGCGACCTCGCCGCAGGCGTAGAGCCCGGCGAGGTTCGTCGCGCCGTCGAGGTCGGTCTCCACCCCGCCGCAGAAGTAGTGCGCCGCGGGCGCGACCGGGATGAGGTCGGTGACGGGGTCGATGCCGGCCACCCGGCAGCTGTGCAGGATCGTCGGGAACCGGACCCGCCAGGTCTCCTCGCCGAGCATCCGGCCGTCGACGTAGACGTGGTCGGTGCCCTCGCGGGCCATCTCCTTCATGATCCCCTTGGCGACGACGTCGCGGGGGGCGAGCTCGGCGAGCTCGTGCTGGCCGACCATGAAGCGCTCGCCGGCCGAGTTCACCAGCAGGCCGCCCTCGCCGCGGACGGCCTCGCTGACCAGCGGCAGCTGGCCGCGGGCGCCTGTGCCGAGGAACAGCACCGTCGGGTGGAACTGGATGAATTCGACGTCGCGCAGCCGGGCGCCGGCCCGCAGCGCGGCCGCGACCCCGTCGCCGGTGGACACCGGCGGGTTGGTCGTGACGGCGAAGATCTGGCCGATGCCGCCGGTGGCCAGCACCACGGCCCGGGCGCGGACGGCGCCGACGCCCTGCCGGGTGCCCTCGCCGAGCACGTGCAGCGTGACGCCGGCGACGGCGGGTGCGCCGTCCTCGGTGCGGGCGGGCAGCAGGTCCAGCACCAGCGCCTGCTCGACGATCTCGATCCCGGGGTCGTTCTTGACCGAGGCGACCAGCGCGCGCTCGATCTCCGCCCCGGTGGCGTCGCCGCCGGCGTGCGCGATGCGGTTGCGGTGGTGCCCGCCCTCGCGGGTCAGCGCCAGGTGCCCGGACGCGTCGAGGTCGAACCGGGTGCCCCGCTCGACGAGCGTCGCGACCTCCGCGGGTCCTTCGCTGACGAGCAGGCCCACGGCCGCGGGCTCGCACAGGCCGGCTCCGGCGACCAGGGTGTCGGTGACGTGCTCGGCGACGCTGTCGCCCTCGGCCTGGACCGACGCGATCCCGCCCTGCGCCCAGCGGGTCGACCCGGCGGCCACGACGTCCTTGGTCACGACCATGACCAGGCTGTCCGGGCCCATCCGCTCGCGGCACTCGAGGGCGGCCGTGAGGCCGGCGACGCCGGAGCCGACGACGACGACGTCCACCTCGCGCACCCAGCCGGGGGCCTCGGAGACGAGCCGGCCCGGGAGCGGTGGCCCCGCCAGCCGGGGCAGCAGGACCTCCTCGACCGGGCGGGGCGGGAAGGTGCGTTCGGCGCGCTCGTCGTCGAGCCCGGCCGTGGTCGGCAGCATGGACCCATGGTCCCTCATGCGCAAGGCGGCGACCGGCCCCTGCCGGCGGCGCGGACGTGGTGCTCCTGGCGCTCCGCGTGGGTCGACGCGGCGTACGGGGCGGACGGTTTCTGGTCGACGCAGCAGCCCGGCGACCACTTCGCCACCGCGGTCGGCGCCGGCCCGCTCGTCGCGCGGGCCGTGGCCGGGCTCGTGCCGCCGGGCGGCTGCGTGGTCGACGTGGGCGCCGGGGACGGCCGCCTGCTCGCGGCCCTGGTCGACCTGGTGCCCGACGTCACGCTCGTCGGGGTCGACCGCCGCCCCCGCCCCGCGGGCCTCGCCCCCGGGATCCGGTGGGCGAGCGACCACTGGGACGTCGACACGGAATGGTGGACGGGCGGCGGCCCGGACGCCTGGTCGCCGCCGATCCCGCGGCACGCCCCGCTCTACGTCGCGCACGAGTGGCTGGACGACCTCCCGGTGCCGGTGGTGGAGCACCACGCGGAGGCGTGGCACGAGATCGAGGTCGACCGGTCCGGCCGCGAGCGACGGGGTTGGCCGGTGGCGGCGGCCGACGAGGAGTGGCTCCGACGCTGGTGGGACCCGACCGGGCGCGCCGAGGTCGGCCGTGCCCGGGACGTGGCGTGGGCGGCCCTCGTCCGGGCGGCCCTGGGACGTGGCGGCCGGGCCCTGGCGGTCGACTACGGGCACCTGGCCGGCCGGCGTCCGTCCGACGGGAGCCTGGCGGCGTACGGACGGGGGCGACGGCGTACGCCGGTGCCGGACGGCAGCGTGAACCTCACCGCCGCCGTGGCCGTCGACGCGCTGGCCGCGGCGGGCGAGGCCCTCGGGGCGACCACGCTGCTGCTCGAGCGCCAGACCGACGTGCTCCGCAGGGTGCCCGACGGAGCGCTCGACCACGCACCCGACGGGGCCGCCGACCCGCTCGGGTCGCTCGTGCGCCGCAGCGAGCGGGCCGCGCTCACGTCCCCGGCCCGGTGGGGCGACCTGTGGTGGCTGCTGCAGGGTGCGCCCCCCTAGCCTGATCCGGTGCCCACCCCGCTGCGCGTCCTGGTCGGCGCGCTGGGGCCGGGCGTCCTGCCGACGGCGGCCACAGGAGCACCGCCGGCCGGGACCGTGCTGCTGGACCTGGGCCCCGAGCACCCCAGCGGGACCGGCCTGGTCGAGCTGCGGCTGTGGGTCGACGACGGGGTGGTCACCGACGCCACGGTGGTGGTCGGCGCCCTGCACCGGGGGGTCGAGAAGCTCTTCGAGGTCCGTGACTACCGCCAGGTCCTGGTGCTGGCGGACCGGCACGACTGGCAGGCCCCGTTCGCGGGCGAGCTGACGGTCGCGCTGACCTGCGAACGGCTGCTCGGCCTCGAGGTCCCGCCGAGGGCCGTCTGGCTGCGCACCCTGCTCGCCGAGCACACCCGGCTGCTGAGCCACCTCGGCTTCCTGGCCTGGGTGCCGGTCCGGCTGGGGCTGGTGTCCCCCACCGCACCGCTGCGCGAGGCGCTCCGGCTCCAGCTGCAGCGCCTGACCGGCAACCGCGTGCACCCGATGGTCAACCGGGTCGGCGGGCTGGCCGCCGACGCGGACGCGTCCTGGCTGGCCGCCGAGCGCGCGGTCCTGACCGACGTCCGCGCGGTCGCCGACCGGCTCGGCTCGTGGCTCGACACCGCGCCGCTGCGCCGGCTGACCGTGGGGACCGCCGTGCTCGGCCGGGACCTGGTCGCCGGGCACGGCGTCACCGGACCCGCCGCCCGCGCCGGCGGCCTCGACGTGGACCTGCGCACCTCGCGGCCCTACCTCGCGTACGCCGAGCTGGCCGGGCTGATCCGGGCGAGCCCGGAGACGGCCGGGGACGCGTACGCCCGCCTGGCCACGCTCGTGCACGAGCTGAGGGTGTCGGCCGACCTGGTCGAGGCGTGCGCCGAGCGGCTGCACGACCTGCCCGGCGACGTGGCCGTCCGGCTCGGCAAGGTCATCCGCCTGCCCGAGGGCGAGGCGTACGTGGCGACGGAGGCGCCGCTCGGGGTGTCGGGGGTGTTCCTCGTGTCGCGCGGCGACAAGACGCCGTGGCGGCTCAAGCTGCGGACGCCCTCGTTCAACCACGTCTCCGCGCTCGAGCCGCTGCTGCGGGGCCTGCCCGTCGACGCGCTCGAGGCGACGCTGGCCTCGGTCGGCTACGTGGTCGGCGACCTCGACAAGTAGTCCCGGACAAGCACCTTTTACACCAAGCCCGCGAGCGCCCGGTGCGCGAGCGGGCTGCCCAGGTCAGACAGCGAAGCGGCGGGTCGTCTCGTAGTTCGGCAGGACCATGGCGAGCTCGGCCATCTCCGCGTCGATCACGTGGTGCTCGTCGACGGAGCGCGAGCTGCGGCGCGGGAGCGTGTGCACCTCGGCGTCGGCCTGCGCGCTGATCTGCTCGGCCAGCGCCGCCTGCTGCGCGCGGACGGCGAGCAGCGCGACCTCCTGCTCGCGCAGGCTGATGCGGAACAGCCCGATCAGGCTGTCGCGCTCGGCGACCTGGTCGCGCAGACCGTCGCGCTCGGTCGTCAGGACGCCGACCTCGCCGCGCAGCTGGGCGATGGTCGACCGCTGGCCCACCACGACCATCCCGGCGCTGCTCAGCCGCTCGGTGAGCGCGTCGACGACCTCGCCGTTGCGCGTGCGCTCGGCCCGCAGCACGTCCCCGTGCGCGCGGTCGGCGACCAGCAGCCGCTGGGCGTGACGCCGGCGCGCCTCGGCGAGCTCGCGCCAGGCGAGCGCGCACGTGACGACGCAGGTCGCGACCGCGACGACGACCCCGGCCCGCACCAGCCACACCGGGCCGAGCGCCGCAGCCAGCGCGAGGACGCTGCCGACGACGAGGACGGTCTGGGTCACCCGGTGCGACCGTGCCACCGGCTCACGTCGGGCGGCGTGGCCCACAGGCCGGTTCTCGGTCGTTCGGGAGCTCATGGGACGACCCTAGGACGGGTCGGCCCGACCGCCAGGGAGGCACGCGCGGCGGGGGCTCACTCCTGCGCGAGCCGACCCCGCTCCCGTTCCTCGTCCTCGTCGAAGGGCACCTTGCAGGCCCGCTCGAGCAGCAGCCCGGCGATCCCGAGGCCGATCCCGCCGAGCACCGCCACGAGCGAGCGGATGACCCGTTCACGCGGCCCGTCGGCGTCGAAGCGGCTGACGAAGGACAGCGCGTAGCCGAGGTAGCCACCCGCCACCAGCGCTCCGCCGAGCGCGGACGCCTTGCCCAGCACGAGGAACGCGACCGCCCGCTGCGGGTCCATCCGCTCGCGACGCACCTGGATCTGCTGGTGGGTCGACCAGGCGATGGCGCCGACCAGGGCGCCCACGACGAACAGCCCGACGGGTGCCGACCACGGGATGGAAGGCGGCACCACGTTCAGCGCCTGGGTCGTGACGGCCAGCAGCCAGCCGGCCAGCCCGCCGAACAGCGCGGCGACGACCAGCGCCCGGCGGGGCGTGCTGGTGACCTGATTGCCGCTGGGGGCGGAGCTCATCCGAGACGTCGAGAGCGTGCGGTCAGTCGATGACGAGGTCGTCGCGACGGGTGATCCCCGCGTGGCTCACCGCGTCGGCCAGCGTGGCGAGCGGACCCTGGCCGGGGACCTCGCCCTGCGGGTCGATCGCGAGCCAGGGGACGAGCACGAAGCCCCGCTCCTGCGCCAGCGGGTGCGGCAGGCGCAGGTCCTCGTGGTCGAGCACCGTGGCGCCGACCATGATCAGGTCCACGTCCAGCGTGCGCGGGGCCCAGCGGCCGGTGCGCTCGCGTCCGTACGCGTCCTCGATCGCCAGGGCGCGCTCCAGCAGGGTGCGCGGCTCCAGGGTCGTCTCGGCGACGACGACGAGGTTGAGGAAGTCCGGGCTGTCCTCCGGACCGCCGACGGGGCTCGTCTCGTAGACCGGCGAGACGTCGACGACGATCACGTCCGGAGTGTCGCGGAGCGCGTCCACCGCACCCTGCAGGTTGCCGAGCCGGTCGCCGAGGTTGGACCCCAGCGAGTAGACGACCTTGCGCAGCGGCTTCATCCCGCTGAGCGTGTCGGTGTCGATGGCGTGCGGGTTGGGGCTGGTCATGGGCGGCTCCTGGTGAGCGTGACGGCGACGTCGGTGAACGCGACCCCGATGGGCGCCTCGGGCTTGTGGACCGTGACCTCGACCTCGGTGACCGCGGGCTGCCGCAGGCAGGTCTGTGCGACGCGCTCGGCCAGGGCCTCGATCAGGTTCAGCGGCTCGCCCTGCACGTCGGCCACGACGGCCTCGGCGAGGACCCCGTAGTCGACCGTGCGACGCAGGTCGTCGGTCGTCGAGGCCGGTCTCAGGTCGAGGGCGAGCGCGACGTCGACGACGAAGTGCTGGCCCTGCTCGCGCTCCTGCTCGAACACCCCATGACGGCCCCACGCCCGAAGACCGGTGAGCACCACGCGGTCACCGTCCGTACGTCCCACCTCACGCGCAGCGCTCGTCATCCCACCTCCTCGGGCAAGCGAACCCTATCCGACCGGCCCACGGTCGGCGTCGGCTCGGGGGTCGTCCCGGCGGGGCCCCCGGGCCGTCCGGCGGTCAGCCGACGCACGACCTCGACCGCGTCGCGGTTGGCGCGCACCGCGTGCACCCGCACACCCCAGACCCCCTGCTGCGCGAGCACCGTCGTCAGCGCGACCGTGGCGTCGTCGCGCCCCTGCGGAGACCGCGGGGAGCCGTCGGGAGCGGCGAGCAGGCTGCCGAGGAACGACTTGCGGGACACCCCGACCAGCTGCGGGAGCCCGAGCGCGGCGAGCTCGGCGAAGCGGTCGAGCAGCTCCCAGTTGTGCGCCCCCGTCTTCGCGAAGCCGAAGCCCGCGTCCACCACCAGCCGGTCCTCGCGGACACCGGCTGTTCGCGCAAGGTTCACCTGCTCGGACAGCTCGCGGGCCACGTCGACGACCACGTCGTCGTACGTCGCGCGGCCCTGCATCTCCCGGGCGTGGCCGCGCCAGTGCATGCAGACGTACGCCACCCCGAGCCCGGCGACCGTGTCGAGCATGGCGGGGTCGGCACGACCGCCCGAGACGTCGTTCACCAGGCTCGCCCCGGCGCCGACGGCCGCCTCGGCGACCTCCGCGCGCATGGTGTCGACGCTGACGCACGCGCCCGCGGCGACCAGCCCCGCGACCGTCGGCAGGACCCGTCGCAGCTCTTCGGCGGGGCTGGGCCGCTCGGCCCCCGGCCGGGTCGACTCGCCGCCGACGTCGACCACGTCCGCACCCTCGGCGACGAGGGCCAGCCCGTGCTCCAGGGCGGCGTCGGGCGCGAACCAGGTGCCGCCGTCGGAGAACGAGTCGGGGGTCACATTGACCACGCCCATCACGAGCGTGCGTCTCGGGGCCGGGAGACCAGCCACGACGGGGAAGTGCATCGCCACACCCTAAGGGGCCAGAAGTCGGCACCTCCTCTGTCATGCTCGTGCGGTGCCGCCGCCCGACGACCCCTGGGCGACGCCCGGGGACCGGGGCCCGGAGCACGGCCGCGGCTGGCTCGTCGCGATCGGCCTGGTGTCCGCGCTCGTGCTCACCGGGATCGTGGCGACGGTCGTCGTGCTCTCCACCCGGACGACCGTGACCTCCCCTCCCCTCGTCACGCCGGCCGCACCTCGGACGACCGTCAGCCGAGCGGCCCCGGCCCCCGCCAGCGTCGTCCCGCCGTCACCCACCCCCTCGGCGTCCCCGACCCCGGAGCCCACCGCGGCCGCGACCACCGCACCGACGGCGGCGCCCCAGCAGCCGCTGCCCACCGCGTCGGCGCCGACCAGCACGCCGCCGGACCCGGAGCGCATCCTCGAGAAGAACCTCCTCTACGGCGTCGACCTCGACCAGGCCGCCGTCTCCTGCGACCTGGAGGTGCGCTCGCCCAAGCCGCCGCTAGCGGACAAGAAGCTGCAGCCCTACCTGACCGAGGTCGTCGGGTGCCTCACGAAGGTGTTCACCGCACCGCTGGCCGCGCACGGCGTCACGCTGGTCGAGCCGAAGGTGAAGACCTTCCACAAGCGGGTGGAGAGCCCCTGCGGCGACTTCGGCCAGAGCGGCTCACCGGCCTACTACTGCTCCGGCACCGGCACCATCTACTGGCCCGACACCGTCGACGACGGACGCGAGGCCTACACGTTCGCGCGGCTGGGCTACGTCGGGCTGACGGCGCACGAGTTCGGCCACCACCTCCAGGCGAGGACCGGCATGCTCAGGGCCTACTCCGACGTCTACCGGGACGCGTCGAAGAAGGAGCAGTACGCCCTGAGCCGGCGCCTGGAGCTGCAGGCCCAGTGCTTCGAGGGCGTGTTCCTGCACGCCACGCGCCAGGACCTGGACATCACCGCGAAGGACACCACCGAGCTCAAGGCCTGGCACAGCTACACCGGCGACGAGGACCCGCCCAAGAGCCGCAAGCCGGACCACGGGTCGTCGAGGGCGCAGTGGAAGTGGCTCGAGCGCGGCCTCGACTCCGGCGACTTCGCCGACTGCAACACCTGGACGGCTTCGGCGAAGTCGGTCACCTGAGCTCTTGCGCTCTGCTGCTGTCGATGACTCCGGCGCCGGGCGCTCCTCGGGACGCGGCGCTTCGCAACCATCCGCCCGGGCGCCGTCTGGTACGCATTCACCGGTCGATCTCTCGCGCCCGGGCTCCCGCCAGACCCAACCACGCTCAGCGCCGCATCCCGAGGATCACCCTTCGGGCCACCGCTCACCGGACTCCTGGCCTCGGGTTCCGGCCCTCGGTCGTCGCCCAGGTGATGCCATCACGGATCCGCCGGCTCGGGTTCGCGCTCGGAGCCAGGAGGGGTTGCGGGCAGGTCTCAGCTGCGGATGAGGTTCATCGCCTCGGCGCGGGTGGTGGCGCTCGTGCGGAGGGCGCCGCGGACGGCGCTGGTGATGGTGCGGGAGCCGGGTTTGCGGACGCCGCGCATGGTCATGCAGAGGTGCTCGCACTCGATCACGACGATGACGCCGCGCGGGGAGAGGTACTGCTCGAGGGCGTCGGCGATCTGGGTCGTCATGCGCTCCTGGACCTGCGGCCGCTTGGCGTACACGTCGACCAGCCGGGCGAGCTTGGACAGGCCGGTGATGCGACCGTCGCGGCTGGGGATGTAGCCGATGTGCGCCACCCCGGTGAACGGGACGAGGTGGTGCTCGCAGCTGCTCCAGACCTCGATGTCCTTGACCAGCACGAGCTCGTCGTGGCCGAGGTCGAACGTGGTGGCCAGCACGTCGGCGGGGTCCTGACGCAGCCCCGCGAACATCTCCGTGTACGCCCGCGCGACCCGTTCCGGGGTCTTCAGCAGACCGTCGCGCTCCGGGTCCTCCCCGATGGCGAAGAGGATCTCCCGGACGGCGGCCGCGATCCGTGGTTCGTCGATCGGCGGCCGCTCGTCGGGCGGGTTCTCGTCGACCTCGAGGTCGAGGTCGGGGGTCTCGGGGCGGCGACTCACCCCGTCATCCTCGCCGAGCGTGCTGAGGCTGCGTCAGCCGGCCTCAGCGGAAGTCCGGGCCGCGGGGCGGCAGCGTGCCCCCGCCGGCCGGACCCTGCGGCAGCTGCGGGGTCTCCGGGAACTGGCCGGGCGGGATCGGAGCCCCGCCGGCCGGCACACCCTCGCCACCGGGCTGGACCTGGCCGTGCCCGTTCTGACCGTTCGACCCGTTCGGGCTGTGCCCGTTGGAGCCGTTCGAGCCGTTGAGGCTGGGCTGGGCGTCGATCCGGCGCGGCGGCGGCATGACCGGCGGCTGGTCGGACGGGACCCGGCTGTCGGAGCCGGTCCAGGCCGGGCGCTTCGGCCACAGCCGGAGGTTCTGGAAGATGCCGGCCACGGCGGCCCGGTCGAGCGTCTCGTGCTCGAACAGCGCCCGGACCAGGTCGTCCAGCACGTCGCGGTTGGCCGTCAGGATGTCGAACGCCTCCTGGTGGGCGGTGCTGATCAGCCGCGAGATCTCCTCGTCGACGATCGCCGCGATCTCCTCGGAGTAGTCGCGACCCTGGCCGTAGTCACGGCCCAGGAACGGCTCGGAGTCGCCCGTGCCGAGCTTGATCGCACCCAGCCGCTCGGTCATGCCGTACTGGGTGACCATCGCCTTGGCGACGTTCGTGGCCTTCTCGATGTCGTTGCTGGCGCCGGTGGTCGGGTCGTGGAAGACCAGCTCCTCCGCCGCGCGGCCGCCCATCATGTACGCGAGCTGGTCGAGGAGCTCGGCGCGGGTGTTGGAGTACTTGTCGTTCTCCGGCAGCACCATCGTGTAGCCCAGCGCCCGACCGCGCGGCAGGATCGTGATCTTCTGCACCGGGTCGGTGCCCGGCAGCGCCGCGGCGACGAGGGCGTGGCCGCCCTCGTGGTAGGCGGTGACGAGCTTCTCCTTCTCGTTCATCAGCCGGCTGCGCTTCTGCGGCCCGGCGACGACGCGGTCGATCGACTCGTCCAGGAACGCGTTCGTGATGATCTTGGCGTTCGAGCGGGCGGTGAGCAGCGCCGCCTCGTTGAGCACGTTCGCGAGGTCGGCACCGGTGAAGCCCGGCGTCCGACGGGCCACGGACTCGAGGTCGACGTCGGGCGAGACGGGCTTGCCCTGCGAGTGGACCTTGAGGATCTGCAGGCGACCCTTCATGTCGGGGTTGTCGACCGGGATCTGCCGGTCGAAGCGACCTGGGCGCAGCAGCGCCGGGTCGAGGACGTCGGGCCGGTTCGTCGCAGCGATGAGGATGACCCCACCCCGGACGTCGAAGCCGTCCATCTCGACCAGGAGCTGGTTGAGCGTCTGCTCGCGCTCGTCGTGCCCGCCGCCCATACCGGCGCCGCGGTGGCGGCCGACGGCGTCGATCTCGTCGATGAAGATGATGGCCGGGGCGTTCTCCTTGGCCTGCTCGAAGAGGTCGCGCACGCGGCTGGCGCCGACGCCCACGAACATCTCGACGAAGTCGGAGCCGGAGATCGAGAAGAACGGCACACCGGCCTCGCCGGCGACGGCACGCGCGAGCAGCGTCTTGCCGGTACCGGGCTGGCCGTAGAGCAGCACGCCCTTGGGGATCTTGGCGCCGACCGCCTGGAACTTGGCCGGCTCGGCCAGGAACTCCTTGATCTCCTGGAGCTCCTCGACCGCCTCGTCCGCACCGGCGACGTCGGCGAACGTGGTCTTCGGCGTGTCCTTGTTGGCCACCTTGGCCTTGGACTTCCCGAACTGCATGACCCGGCTGCCGCCGCCCTGCACGGAGTTGAGCAGGAAGAAGAAGACGACCGCGATGAGGATGAACGGGATCAGCGTCGCCAGCAGGTTGGAGAAGAAGCTCGGCTGCGGGTTCTCGCCCTGCCAGGTGTCGAGGGTCTTGTCCGCGACGCGCTGGTTGAGCCGGTCGATCAGCTGCCCGCTCTGGTCGCCGACCCAGGTCGCCTTGAGCCGCTGGTTGGTGTCCTTGGTGGTCACCTCGATGCTCTGCTCACGGTCGACGAGCGTGACCTCGGTGAGCGGCTCGGTGCCGTTGATGATGGCGACGACCGTCGAGGTGGGCGCCTCCTTGAAGCCACCGCTGAGGCGGGTGCTGAAGTCGATCAGCAGCCCCACCGCGACGACGGCGAGCACGATCCAGATGAGCGGACCGCGGAAGATGCGCTTGAGGTTCATGACCTGCCTAGAGAAGTCGGGAGCAGCACGCCTCCAACACCGCGTGCCCTCAAGGCGCCAGGCTACCGGTGCCCAGCAAGGCGCGCCCCCGCGTTCGCCGCCCGCGAGCGGCCGGGTCCTGCCGCCCTCAGCTGTAGACGTGGGGCGCGAGGGTCGCCACGCCGGTGAGGTTGCGGTAGCGCTGGTCGAAGTCCAGGCCGTAGCCGACGACGAACTCGTTGGGGATGTCGAAGCCGACGTAGCGGACCTCGACCGGCATCTTGAGCGCCTCCGGCTTGCGGAAGGCCGTCAGCACCTCCAGGCTCGCCGGGCCGCGGGAGCGCAGGTTGCTGACCAGGTAGGAGAGCGTCAGGCCGGTGTCGACGATGTCCTCCACCACGAGCACGTGCACCCCGGCGATGTCGGCGCTCAGGTCCTTGAGGATCCGGACGACCCCGGACGACTTGGTGCCCGAGCCGTACGAGGAGATGGCCATCCAGTCCATCCGGCAGTGGATCGACAGGGCCCGCGAGAGGTCGGCCATGATCATGACGGCGCCGTTCAGGACACCGACGAGCAGCACGTCCTTGCCGGCGTAGTCCTGGTCCACCTGCGCGGCCAGGGCGGCGATCCGGTCCTGCACCTCCTGGGGGGTGAACAGGACGCGGGACAGGTCGGTGCCGAGGTCGGAGGCGTCCACGGCCTCAGCCTGCCACAGGTCCGACCGGCCAGGACCCGTCAGGACCCGTGGACGGGTGCGGTGGACGAGCGCACCACCAGCTCGGGCTCGAGCAGGACGTGGCGCACCTCCGGCGACCCGCCGTCGAGGACGCCCAGCAGGAGGTCTGCCGCCTGGAACCCCATCCGGTGGTGCGGACGGGCGACCGAGGTGAGCGGGACCGAGAGCTGCGCGGTGAAGGGGATGTCGTCGTAGCCGACCAGCGAGAGCTCCTCGGGCACCCTGACCCCGGCGGACAGCAGGCCCTGCAGGACACCGATGGCGAGCAGGTCCACGGCCGTGGCGACGGCGGTCGGTCGTCGCTCAGCGGGGCGCGCGGCCAGCTCGCGACCCACCTCGAGCCCGGCCGCCACGGTGAGGGGTGCGGGGACGACCTCCAGCTCGACCGGCTCGTCGGCCCGGCGGAGCCGGTCCCGGAACCCGGCGAAGCGGGCCCGGACGGGCAGGGCCGCCTCGGGGTTGCCGACGTAGGCGATGCGCCGGTGCCCCAGCCGGTCGAGGTGGTCGGCCTGCAGCCCTCCCCCGACCAGGTCGTCGACGGCCACCGACAGGTCGTCCGGGCCGTGCTCGGCCCGGTCGATCACGACCATCGGGATGTCGTCGTGGCGCAGCTGGTGGTCGGCCTCGCTGACCTGGTCGTTCGGGATCACGAGCAGCCCGGCGACGCGCCGCTCGGCGTACTCGCGCAGGTAGCGCTGCTCACGAGCGGTGTCGCGGGCGCTGTTCGACATCAGCACCGTCCACTGCTCGTCGACGGTCCGGTCCTCGACGCCGCGGGCGATCTCCATGAACCCCGGGTTCCAGGCGTCCAGCAGCATGAGCCCGATGGTGGTCGAGTAGCCGGCGCGCAGGTGCCGCGCGGCCTCGTCGCGGACGAAGCCCAGCTCGGCGATCGCCGCCTCCACGCGCGCCCGGGTGGCCGGGCGGACGCGGTCGGGGTGGTTGAGGACGTGAGAGACGGTGCCGTGGGAGACGCCCGCGTACGCGGCGACGTCGCCCCGGCTGACCCGGCGGCGCCGCTCGGACGCCTCGACGGGCCCGTCCGGCGACTCCGTGATCCTTGACACCCCCCACATCCTGCACTAGCGTCCGGGCATCGTCTTTGACACGTGTCAAAGACGCTCCGTCATCGTCGACCTGGAGGACTCCCATGACAGTGCTGTCAACGAAAGTGGCCTGCGCCGCAGCTGCGGGCCTGCTCACCACCCTGGCCCTCGCCGGCTGCGCGGACGTCTCCGCCGAGCCCGGCAGCGCCGGCAGCTCGGGGGCGGCCGGCTCCACGGTGGCGTTCCTGATGCCGGACACCGGCTCCACCCGCTACGAGCTCCACGACCGCCCCGGCTTCGAGAGCAAGCTCAAGGAGCTGTGCGCCGACTGCAAGCCGCTGTACAACAACGCCGACTCCAGCGTCGACAAGCAGCAGCAGCAGTTCAACTCCGCCATCGCCCAGGGTGCCAAGGTCATCGTGCTCGACCCGGTCGACTCAGCGGCGGCGGTGTCGCTGGTCAACAGCGCGCACTCGCAGGGCGTCAAGGTCATCGCCTACGACCGCCCGATCCCGGACGCCAAGGTCGACTTCTACGTCTCCTTCGACAACGAGGGCATCGGCAAGGCGATCGGAGAGTCGCTGGTCACCAAGGTCAAGGAGGGCTCGGTCCCCAGCGGCGGCGGCCTGCTGCTGGTGAACGGCTCCCCGACCGACGCGGCCGCCGGGCTGATCAAGAAGGGCGTGCACGAGGCCGTCGACAGCAGCGGCATCCCGGTGCTGGCCGAGTACGACACGATCGAGTGGAAGCCGGAGAACGCCCAGAAGTGGGTCGCCGGTCAGCTCTCCCGCTTCGGCGAGGACAAGGTCGCCGGCGTGGTGGCGGCGAACGACGGCACCGGCGGCGGCACCATCGCCGCGTTCAAGTCCGCGGGCGGCAAGGTTCCGCCGGTCAGCGGCAACGACGCCACGGTGGCCGGCCTGCAGCTGATCATCTCCGGCGAGCAGTACAACACCATCAGCAAGCCCAGCGAGATCGTCGGTGGCGCGTCGGCCCAGGCGGCCGTCGACCTGCTCAGCGGCAAGGCCCCGGAGTCGACCGGCGACGTCTTCGGCTCTCCGACCAAGCTGTTCACGCCGACGCTGGTCACCCAGGACAACCTCAAGGCCGAGATCGTCGACAAGAACATCACCCCCGCCTCGGAGCTGTGCACGACCGAGTACGCCGCCGCGTGCAAGAAGCTGGGCATCGCATGAGCACCCCCACCGCTGCCACGGCCGAGCGTCCGCCCGCCGGCTCCGGGCAGCCGCTGCTCTCCCTGACCGGGATCACCAAGAGCTTCGGCGCCGTCAAGGCCCTGACCGACATCGACCTCCAGGTCGACGCCGGCGAGGTCGTCGCCATCGTCGGCGACAACGGCGCGGGCAAGTCGACGCTGGTCAAGACGCTCGCGGGCGTCCACGCGCCCGACTCCGGGACGTTCCTCTTCGACGGCAAGCCGGTCACCCTGACCGGCCCGGCCGCCGCCATCGAGCTGGGGATCGCCACGGTCTTCCAGGACCTCGCGCTGTGCGAGAACCTGACCGTGGTCGACAACCTGTTCCTGGGCCGCGAGCTGTCCCCCTTCGCGCTGGACGAGACGGCGATGGAGGTCAGGTCCTGGGAGCTGCTGCGGTCGCTGTCGGCCAAGATCCCCACCGTCCGGATCCCGATCGCGTCGCTGTCCGGCGGTCAGCGCCAGACGGTCGCGATCGCCCGGTCGCTGCTCGGCGACCCGCGCATCATCATGCTCGACGAGCCGACCGCCGCCCTCGGCGTGGCCCAGACCGCCGAGGTGCTCGGCATGATCCGCCGGGTCAGCGAGCGCGGGCTCGGGGTGGTCGTGATCAGCCACAACATGGAGGACGTCCGCAAGGTCGCCGACCGGGTCGTCGTGCTGCGGCTCGGTCGGAACAACGGCGTCTTCGACGCCCGGACCGTCAGCACCCAGGACCTCGTCGGCGCCATCACCGGGGCGGAGGACCACGCATGAGCGCGCCCACCTCCAGCAGCCCCACCTCCAGCAGCACCGCCGCCCTCGACCGCACCGACGAACGGCTCAGCGACAGCAGCGGGGCCCGTGGTCTCGTCCGCTCGTCGGTGCGCAGCATCCGCGACGGCGACCTCGGCTTCCTCCCGGTGGTCATCGGCCTGGTGATCATCGCGGTGATCTTCCAGATCCTGAACCCCGTGTTCCTGTCCAGCGTCAACCTCGTCAACCTGACGCTCGACTCCGCCGCCGTCGGCGTCATCTCCCTCGGCATCGTCTTCGTGCTGCTCGTGGGGGAGATCGACCTGTCGGTCGGCTCCGTGAGCGGCTTCTCCGCCGCGATCGTCGCGGTGCTGTTCGTCCGGCACGGGGTGCCCCTCGCGCTGGCCGTGCTCGTCACGTGCCTGGTGGCGGCAGCGATCGGCCTGCTCTACGGGGTCCTGCTGACCAAGTTCGGGATGCCGAGCTTCGTGGCCTCCCTGTCCGGGCTGCTCGCCTTCCTCGGTCTGCAGCTGGCCATCCTCGGCGACCAGGGCTCGATCAACCTGCCGTTCGACTCGACCCTGGTCTTCTTCGCCCAGCTCGCGTTCCTGCCGGCGTGGCTGTCCTACGTGCTGGCGGCGCTGTTCGCCGGCGGCTTCCTGCTCTCTCGGCTCAACGTACGGCGCCGCCGGTCCCGGTCGAACCTGTCCACCGCACCGATGGGCGTGCTGGTCGGCGGGGCCGTGCTCCTGCTGCTCGGGCTGGAGTTCGCGTTCTGGTACCTGAACCGGGCACGCGGCGTCGGCTGGATGCTGGTCTTCTTCCTGGTGCTGGTGCTGATCGCGAACTACGCGATCACGCGTACGCAGTGGGGCCGGTCCCTGCTCGCGGTGGGTGGCAACCGGGAGGCGGCGCGACGGTCCGGCATCAACGTGTCGTTCATCTACTGGTCCGCCTTCGTGCTGACCGCGCTGCTCGCGGGCGTCGGCGGCCTGCTGTCGGCCGGTCGGCTCGCCAGCGCGAACCTCAGCAGCGGCACGGGCGACGTCAACCTGAACGCCATCGCCGCGGCCGTCATCGGCGGCACCAGCCTCTTCGGCGGCCGGGGCAGCGCCTTCTCGGCCCTGCTGGGCACCCTCGTCATCGCCGCCATCGCGAACGGCCTGACGCTGCTCAACCTCGAGTCGTCCTGGCGCTTCGTGATCACCGGCGTGGTGCTGGCGGTCGCGGTGGGCATCGACTCGCTGGCGCGTCGCAGCCGCGCCAACCACGGCCGCGCCTGACCGCGTCGCCGTCCACCGCCCTCACCGTCCCCGCTCTGAGAAGGAGTCCACCATGCCCAACCGCGCTGCCGTGATGACCGGTCTGGAGACCATCGAGATCCGCGACGTCGGCGAGCCGTCACCCGAGCCGCACCAGGCGGTCGTCAGCGTCGAGGCCGTCGGGGTCTGCGGCTCGGACACCGGCTACTACAAGGTCGGCCGGATCGGCGACTACGTGGTGACGGGTCCGCTGATCCTGGGCCACGAGGTCGCCGGGAAGGTGATCGAGGTCGGCGCCGACGTCACCAACGTGGCTCTCGGCGACCGCGTCGCCATCGAGCCGGGCACCCCGTGCCGGCACTGCCACGAGTGCCTGTCCGGGCGCTACCACCTCTGCCCCGACCTGGAGTTCTTCGCCACCCCGCCCTACGACGGAGCCCTGGTGCAGCGGATGGCCACCGACGCCCGCAACCTCTACCCGCTGCCCGACTCGATGTCGTACGAGCAGGGCGCCATGGTCGAGCCGCTCTCGGTGGGGATCTGGGGCTGCAAGCGGGCCGGCCTCCAGCCCGGTGACGACGTGCTCGTCACCGGCGCCGGCCCGGTCGGGCTGCTCGCCGCGTCCGTGGCGCGGGCGTTCGGGGCCCTGTCGGTCACCGTGACCGACGTGTCACCGTTCCGCCTCGACCTCGCCGCCGAGCTGGGGTTCGCGACCGAGCGGGCGGACGAGCCCGGTGACCGGGCGTTCGAGGTGCTGCTCGAGTGCTCGGGGGCACCGGGTGCGCTCGCCGCGGGCCTGCGCCGGCTGAAGCCGGCCGGGCGCGCGGCGATGATCGGGATGTCGAAGGAGGACGCGATCGCGCTCCCGCTGGCCCAGCTCAACCCGCAGGAGATCACCCTCAGCCTGGTGAACCGCTACAACGGCACCTGGCCGCTCGCGATCGCGCTCATCGCGTCGGGACGGGTCGACGTCGACCCGCTCGTGACGCACCACTTCGGGCTCGACGAGACCGCGGAGGCGCTGGTGCTGGGCAGCCACGTGCCCGACTCGGTGAAGGCGGTCATCCACCCGCAGCGGTAGCCGCGGCCGGATCACGTCATCCTTGGCTCGCGCTCCGCGCCGGACCTACCGGCGCGGGCGCGGGCCCAGCGACACCCCGAGCAAGGAGCACGACGTGAACCTGAACAACCCCTTCGACCTCACCGGCAGGACCGCCCTCGTCACCGGCGGCAACCAGGGCCTGGGCCAGGCCTTCGCGCTGGGGCTCGCCCGGGCCGGCGCCCGGGTGGCGATCGCGGGACGACGTGCCGAGGCGAACGAGGCCGCCGCCGCGGAGGCCGCCGAGGCCGGGATCGAGCTCGTCGCGATCACCGCCGACATCACCGACGACGACCAGGTCACGGCCATGACCGAGCAGGCGCGCGACGCGTTCGGCGGCCGCATCGACGTCCTCGTGAACAACGCCGGCACCTGCTACCACGCACCCTCGTTCGAGGTGACCGACAGCCAGTGGGCCGACGTGTTCGACCTGAACGTCCGCGCGCTGTGGAAGGCCTCGCTGTCCGTCGGCGCGCTCATGCGCGAGCAGGGGTCCGGCTCGATCGTCAACATCGGCAGCATGTCGGGCTTCATCGTCAACCGCCCTCAGTGGCAGCCCGCGTACAACGCGTCCAAGGCGGCCGTGCACCACCTCACCAAGTCGCTCGCGGTCGAGTGGGCGCCGTACGGCATCCGCGTCAACGCCGTCGCGCCCGGCTACGTCAAGACGGCCATGGCGCCCGTCGACGACCCGCAGTTCCGTCGGATGTGGATCGAGGACGCGCCGCAGCAGCGCGCCGCCCTGCCCGAGGAGATCGCGCCCAGCGTGGTCTTCCTGGCCAGCGACGCCGCCAGCTTCATCACCGGCTCCGTCCTCGTCGCCGACGGCGGCTACTCCGCGGTCTGAGCCGACCGCTCGGCGATCAGTGGGGAAGTTCTGACCGCGACTGCGCGGTCAGAGCCTCCCCGTCGGCCACGGCGACGCGGAGGACACCGTCCGTGCGCGCGACGCGGACGCCGGGCAGGTGGGCGGGGCCCTGGCCGTGCCAGCCCGTGACCAGGGCGTCGACGGCGGCGAGGTGGTCGGCCGAGAGGTTTTGCGCGCCCAGCGAGCGCAGCCAGTCCCGCAGCACCCGGGTGCGCAGCGCGGTCGGGAGGGCGGCCAGGCGTACGCCGTCGAGCCCGCCGTCGCGCACGACGTCGGGCGCGGCCTGCGCCGCGAGCGCGTCGAGCAGGTCCGCGTCGGCGCGCAGCAGCTCGGCGGAACGCGCCAGGGCGGCCGGGACGCCGGGACCCAGCTCGGCCTCCAGCGTCGGCAGCACCCGCTCGCGGACACGGACCCGGGCGTACGCGGGGTCGGCGTTGTGCGGGTCCCTCCACGGCGCCAGCCCGAGCTCGGCGCAGCAGGCGAGCGTGGTCGAGCGGGGCAGGCCGAGCAGGGGGCGCAGCCGACCGCCGCCGCGCACGGCCATGCCGGCCAGCGACCGCGCGCCGGACCCGCGCGCCAGCCCCAGCAGCACGGTCTCGGCCTGGTCGTCGCGGGTGTGGCCGAGCAGGAGGGTCGCGCCGCGGGCGTCGGACCCGGCGCGCAGGGCTGCGTACCGCGCGTCCCGCGCAGCGGCCTCCGGGCCGGCACCGTCGGTGGTGACCGCGACGCGCACGACCGCGACGTCGGTGTAGCCGAGCCCGGCCAGGGCGCGGCGCGCGGCCTCGGCCACGTCCGCGGAACCCTGCTGCAGCCCGTGGTCGACGACCACCGCCGCGTACGCCAGCCCGGCGCCGCGCGCGACGTGGGCCGTCCCGGCCGCGAGGGCGAGGGAGTCGGGGCCGCCGGAGCAGGCGACGAGCAGGGCGGTGTCGGTGGGCGCGAGGGCGGCCCCGACGGCCTGGGTGACGGCGAGGGTCGCCGGACCCAGCGCTCGCCTGGACACAATGGGGGCGGGGCTCGTCCGGCTCAGCCGGCGGCCGGGGTGACGGGTTCGGGGTGGTTGCGGATCACCCAGAGCTGCGGGTTGGCGATCTCGGCACGGCTGGGCAGGGTGTCGGGCGAGGTCCAGACCCGGTTGAGCCCGGCCATGCCGACCTCGTCCAGGACGTGGCGGCAGAACGCCGCGCCGTCGCGGTACTGACGCATCTTGGCGTCGAGACCGAGCAGGCGCCGGACGGTCTTGTCGGGGCCCTGACCCTGGCGCCGGACGTCGAACTTCGCCCGGATCTGCGCCACGCTCGGCACGACCTCGGGGCCGACGCTGTCCATGACCACGTCGGCGTGGCCCTCGAGCAGCGACATCACCGCCGTGATGTCGTCCACGATGGCGCGCTGCGCCGGGGTCTGCACGAGGTCGATGATCGACAGCTCGTCGCCGTCACGGATGCCCTCGACGATCCGGCGCACCGCCTCCCGCAGGACGGTCGCGAGGACGCCGCTGTCGAGGTCCGCCGTGGCGACCAGCCGGCCGATGAGGGAGAGCAGGTGGTCGCGCAGCCACGGCACCGCCGTGAACTGCACGCGGTGCGTCTCCTCGTGCAGGGTCACCCACAGCCGGAAGTCGCTCGGCGGCACGCGCAGCACCCGCTCCACCTCGACGATGTTCGGGGCGACCAGCAGCAGCCGTCCCTGGGCCCCGTCCGGCCCGGTCCAGAACGGGTCGAACTGCCCCAGCACCTTCGGCGCGAGATAGCTGAGCAGGACGCCCACCTCGGCCCCGGTGACGCGCGACCCGACCGTCATCGACCGCGGGCTCGACGTCAGCCGGCTCGCCGCGGCGTCGGTCAGCGGCGTCAGCAGCAGCCGGAAGGCGTCGAGGTTGGCCTGGATCCAGCCCGGCCGGTCGACCACGAGCACGGGGGCGCTGCCCGACGCCGCGTCGAGCCCCGTGACCTCGGTGACGTAGCGCTCGGCCCGGGCCGCCGCCTCCCTCAGCTCGGCGACCACGGCGACGGCACCGTCCGCCGAGATGCTCGGGCCCTGCTTGACCAGCCGGGTCGCGGTGCTGCGGGCGAGCGCCCAGTCGACCATGGTGGGCGCTTCGGCTGCGGGCATGGACCGAGCCTAGTTCCGGACCGGTCGCCAGTGACCGGAGGCGGCTCAGCGACAGCCGCAGGTGCTGATCGCCGCCGTGACGCGCTCCAGCCAGACGGTGGCGTTGTAGTCGTTCTTCGGGTCGTTCACCAGGAACGCGTACGCGAGCAGCGAGCCGTCGCGCGTGGTGATGGTGCCGGCGAGGCCGTGCACCTTGGTCAGCGTGCCGGTCTTGCCGCGGACGACGCCGCGCCCGGCCAGGCTCTGGTCGTCGCCGAACTTGGTGGCCAGGCTCCCCTCCACCCCGGCGACCGGGAGTCCGGTGAGCAGCGGACGCAACCGGGGATGCGCGTCCTGGCCGGCGGCCCGCAGGAGCTTGGTCAGCGTCGCCGCCGGGATCCGGGTGCTGCGGCTCAGGCCGCTGCCGTCGACGAGCCGCGTCCCCGCCGTCCAGGCGCCGAGCTCCTTGAGCCGCGCGACGACCACGGCGGTGCCGTCGGCGAACGTCCCCCGGCGCTTGGCGGCGACCGCGGCCTGGCGCAGCAGCACCTCGGCGCCGTCGTTGTCGCTGGTCATCAGGACGTGCTCGACGATCCGCTCGAGGGTCATCGAGTCGACGGCGGCGACCTTGGTCGAGCCCTTGGCCGCCTTCGTCCGGTCGACGGAGCCGACGTCGATCCCCCGGTCCTCCAGCTGGTCGGCGAACGCCTGCGCGGCCACCTTCGCCGGGTCACCGACGCGCGGCCCGAGGACGCCGCCGCCGGGCACGGACCGGCCCTCGTTCACCCACAGCGCCGAGACCCGCGAGGCGACGTCGCCGTAGGTGCTCGGCCAGGTCGGGTTCCACGCGGGGCCGGCGAACCGCGACGTGTCGTAGCCGAGCGACACCTTCTCGACGCCGTCCGCCTTCAGCGCCTTCGCCGTCCGGGCGGCCAGCGTGCTGAGCGAGGCGCGGGTCGGGGTCGCACGCGAGCTCTTCTCCTGCAGGTACGGGTCGCCCCCGCCCACCAGGACGATCCGGCCGCGGCCCGACGACACCACCGAGGTCGTGAAGCGGTGCTCGGCACCCAGCAGGTCGAGGGCGGTCGCCGTCGTCACGAGCTTGGTGGTGGAGGCCGGGATGGCCCCGCTGCCGGCCCGGTGGCTGAAGACGACGGCACCGGTCCGCATGTCGCGCACCTCGCCGGAGTAGCCGCCCGAGTCCTTGACCTTCACCTGGCGGATGCGGTCGGCCAGCGCGCTCGCGACCACGCGGCCCTGGCCGTCGGTGCCCGCGAGCACCGGCGCCGGCAGCACGGTCGAGCCCGAGGTCGACGTGGAGGGTGCGCCCGGCGCCGGTGCACCCGTCGCCGCGGGCGTGCCGCCGGTGCCCGTACGGCCCGTGCCGTCCGGCGAGACCGAGGGGCCGAGCGTGCCGGAGGACGCGGCGCCGGACGAACCGGACGTCTCGAGACCTGTCGCCTCCAGCGCCCGGTGGCCGAGCGAGCCGAAGACACCGCTGACCAGGCCGAGCACCAGTCCCGTCGCCACCAGCAACGCGACCAGCGGGACGATCAGCCGCTTCAACCCCATCGGTCTGCGCTCCCCCCTCCGGCCGCTAGGCTCTGCCCTGCCTCGTCCGCACACCCCCGGGCGGCACCCCGAGGCCGGAGCGCGCGCCGCCCGGTCAGTCTAAGGAGGTCACGATGACGGCACCCAATGCTGAGAACGTCCGCGAGCTGAGCGGCCTGGAGTTCGACGTCACCGTCGAGATCCCCAAGGGCAACAAGAACAAGTACGAGGTCGACCACGAGACCGGTCGCATCCGGCTCGACCGGACCCTCTTCACGTCGACGGCGTACCCGGCCGACTACGGCTTCATCGAGGGCACGCTCGGTCAGGACGGCGACCCGCTCGACGCCCTGGTCATGGTGTCGGAGCCGACGTTCCCGGGCTGCCTGATCAAGTGCCGGGCGATCGCGATGTTCCGGATGACCGACGAGGCCGGCGGCGACGACAAGGTGCTCTGCGTGCCCGCCAACGACGTCCGCCGCGACCACCTGCGCGACATGTCGAACGTGCGGCCGTACCTCCTGCTCGAGATCGAGCACTTCTTCACCGTCTACAAGGACCTCGAGCCCGGCAAGTCCGTCGAGGGCGCCACCTGGGTCGGGGTCGACGAGGCCGAGGCCGAGGTGCGCGCGAGCTTCGAGCGGGCCGCCGGCACGAGCTTCGCCGCCAACGCCCCGAAGCACTGACGGGCCGGCGCGCTCCCGGGTCGTGAGCGACCCGGGGCTGGACGACGCGCAGTCGCTAGCATCCCGGTATGCCCACTAGGGAATCTAAGCCCGACGCGTTGATCATCGGCGCGCCCAAGGCGGGCACGAGCGCGCTGCACGCCGCGCTGGCGCGGCACCCGCAGGTGTACGCGTCGCCGGTCAAGGAGCCGAAGCACTTCATGTGCACCGACGCGCCGCCGCCGGCGTACGTCGGGCCGGGCGACGCGCACAGCCAGCAGGAGTGGGTCTGGCGGGCGGACGACTACGCCGCGCTGTTCGAGCCGGCGCCCTCGGGGTCGGTCCGGCTGGAGAGCACGCCGTTCTACCTGTACCTGCGCTCGGCGCGGCGGCGGATCGCCGAGGAGCTGCCGGACGCGAAGCTCGTGGTGATCGTGCGGGACCCTGTCGACCGGGCGTACTCGAACTGGATGCACCTCTACGTCGACGGGCTCGAGCCGGAAGCGGACTTCGTGGCCGCCTGCCGCGCCGAGGAGGACCGGGTCCGGGCCGGCTGGGCGCCGTTCTGGCACTACCGACGGATGGGCCGCTACGGCGAGCAGCTCGCGGACCTCTTCGACCACGTCGACCGCGAGCGCGTCCTCGTCCTGCGCTACTTCCAGCTGGTCAGCCGGCCGGTCGAGACCTTGGACACCGTGGCCGCGTTCCTCGGGATCGAGCAGGGCCGGATCGGTACGGTTCCGCCGGACAACTCCCGCGGCTTCGTCCGCCCCGGCCTGCGGACCGAGGCCCTCAGCCGCGTCATCCGGCTCGGTGCGGCCGCGGGTGCGTACGCCCCGCCGCAGGTCTGGCGCCGCGCGAGCCGGCCCCTGACCCGAGCGCTGCAGCACGGCGGCCCGGACCGCCGGCCCCGGCTCACCCCCGAGCAGCGCGGCGAGCTCCTCGCCGGCTGCACCGACGACATCGCCGTGCTCGAGGACGTCCTGGGCCGGTCGTTCGACGACTGGCGCTCGGTCGAGGGCCGCGGCTCGTTCACCGAACGCGTGGCGTCGACCTCCTGACCGAGCGGTACGCCCGACGCTCCTGGTGACCTCTGGCGTCCCAGAGCACAGCCAGAGGCGACAGGCGTGACTTCTGGCACCAGAAGATCAGAAGCCCTGTGGATAGGCGGTCTGGGCGCGTCGGCCGCTGCCAGGGTCGTGGCATGGGGAGCTTCGCGAAAGAGGTGGGCCGGACCGTACGCCCCCGGCGTCGGACGGAGCTGCTCGCCGACGGGGTGGCGCGGCGCGCGTTGGCGGGCCGGTCGTGGCATCAGGTGGCGCTCGGATGGCACGTGCCCGCGACTGCTCCCCGGACGCCCGCTCAGCGGGTCGTGGAAGCCGTCGAGGTGGTTCCGAGAGGCTGCCTGAGCGGATGGGCTGCGGCGTACGTCCTGGGCGCGGACGTCTTCGACGGTCGGGACGCGCTGACCGGCCGGGCCGAGCCCGTCCGGATGGTGCTGCCGCCGTCGGCGAGCCGCGTGGTCGCTGCCGGGCTGAGGTGTGTGCGGGTCGAGCTGACGGAGCAGGAGGTCACCCAGCGCCACGGCGTCCGTCTGACCACGCCGCTGCGGACGGCGATCGACCTCGCGCGTGAAGCTCCTGACCTGGTCGAGGCGGTGGTCGTGCTCGACAGCCTCCTGCGGGCACGTGTCCTTCGCCCGGAGCACCTGGCCCAGGTGGGCACGGTCGAGTCCTTGCGGGGTGCCGCTCAGGCCCGCCGTGCGGCGACGCTCGCCCGCGTCGGCGTACGCAGCCCGTGGGAGACCCGCTTGCGTCTGTTCGCCCACCTCGAGCTCAGGCTGCCCGAGCCGGGCGTGAACGTGCCCGTCTTCGACCTCGGCGGGAACTTCTTGGGCGCACCCGACCTGCTCGACGTCGAGGCCGGGCTCGCGCTGGAGTTCGACGGGGCCGGGCACCGCGACCGCGAGCGTCACCGTGCCGACAACGTGCGGGAGGAGGGCTTCGAGCGTCACGGTCTGGTGGTGGTCCGGGCCGACAGCCTCGACCTCACGCAGCACCGACCGGAGCTCGGTCGCCGCATCGTCGCCGGTCGTCGCGACGGTCTGCGAAACCCCGCCCCACGTCGGTGGACCACGGTGGCCCCGTCGTGGTGGCGCGGCATGCCCGCGTGACCTCTGGAGCCAGCGGTCACGCTCGAACGCGTCAAGCGTGACTTCTGGCGTCCGCGGGCACAGAGCCCGAGGTCCGTCAGATTGACGTCATGAGGTCGTGCGAACCGTCCGCCCGCGCCGCCTCGAAGTAGAAGCGCCGCCGACCGTCCGGCAGCTCGACCACGCTGACGTAGCGCAGCGCGCCGTCCCCGTCGGGGGACACGGCGACGGGCTCCGGCGAACCCACCAGGCGCCCGTCGACCTCCTCCGCGACGCCGGTCTGCTCGAACCAGTTGGACGCCGCGTCGGCCCGTCCGTCGTAGAGGACGCGGAGCGGGGCGTGCGACAGCACGGCGGTCACCCGCGCACCACGGGCGTCCCAGCGGCCCGGCACCCCCTCGAGGATCGTCTCCCGGACGTCCCACTCGAGCCCGTCGGCGCTCGTCGCGTACGCGGTCGTCATCCGGTCCTCGGCCCCGGCGGGCTCGAGCGGGTGGCAGCAGACCCACATCTCCCATTGCCCGTCGGTGACCGTGACGACCGGGTCCTTGACGCCCCAGCGCTCGTCGCCGGGCAGCACGATCCGGCGACGACCCTGCGCGAAGTCTTCCGGGCGGGGGGCGTCCACCGCCTCGATCCACCAGTGCTTGGAGGCGGGTGTGGCGCAGCTGAGGTAGAGCCGCCAGCCGCCGCCGGGGACCGGCATCACCACGGGCCGCTCGAACGAGGCGGCGGCGAAGGCGTCGCGGTCGACGCTGGCGACCGGCACGAAGTGCACCCCGTCCTCGGAGCGCGACACCACCACGCTGACCCCACGCCCGGCGTCCAGCGGTCGACGGACGCGGTAGGCCATCCAGAAGACACCGTCGGCGAGCACGACGCTCGCCGCACCGGCCCAGTTGCCCGCGCCGGGTCCGGGGGCCGGGACGACCACCTCGGCCCCCTCGTACCGGGGCAGGTCCACGCCGACGAGGGTGCTCACGGGCGCCACCCTAGGTCCGGGCGTCGTCCGCGTGGCTCCTTCCCAACCGTCGGACTAGGGAACGCTCGCGATCCGCTCGAGCGCGAGGTCGGCGAGCTGCCCGGGCGCCTCGTCGGGGATCCAGTGCGAGACCCCCTCGAGCACCGCGAAGCGGTAGTCGGCGTCCACCCACTCCCCCGTGTGCTCCGCCGCCCACCGTCCCAGGGCCGGGTCGCCGTCGCTCCAGACGTACGTCGTCGGCACCCTCACGGCCGCGACCGTCGCGCTCCCCCGGTCGGCGATGCTCCGGAAGAACGCGCGGTACCAGGCGAGGGCACCGTGCGCGGCACCGGGAGTGGCCAGGAAGGCCTGCACCTGCTCGGGGTGCGGCGTGCCCATCACGGAGAGCAGGCGTACGCCGGTGCGCGCGTCGCCGAGGAGCCGCTCGGGCAGCCAGGGCAGCTGGAACGCACCCATGTACCAGGAGCGCAGCGCCTGCCCGTGCCGCATCGCGGCCACGAGCGCCCGCGGGTGCGGGGTGGAGGCGACGGTGAGGGTGCGCACCCGGCCGGGGTGCGCGGCGGCGAGCGCCCAGGCGACCGCGCCGCCCCAGTCGTGGGCGAGGAGGTCGAACCGTTCCGCACCGGCCGCGTCGGCCAGCGCCAGCACGTCGCCCACCAGGGCGGGCATCGCGTACGCCGACACCGCCGCCGGGCGGGCCCCGGGGGAGTAGCCGCGCTGGTCGGGCGCGAGGACGCGCCGGCCAGCGTCCGCCAGCCGCTCCGCCACCGGCCCCCACGACGCGGACGTCTGCGGGAAGCCGTGCAGGGCGATCACGACCGGCCCGTCGAGCGGCCCGGTGTCGCGGACGTCGAACGTCAGCCCGTCGTGCGCGTACGCGGTCAGCCGCTGCGTCATCGGCTCAGCATCCCACCCGCGGCCGCGCTCCGACCAGGGCGCGCGCGGCCTCCCCGGGCCACGCGTTCACCCGCTCGTCGCCGCCGAGGCCGGTGCGGGGCTCGTCACGAAGTCGTACTCCTGGAACGCCTCCACCTCGCGCTCCCAGCGGGTGGCGACGAAGCCGGTGTGGGCCGGGTGGTCGTTGTACGCGGCGTACGCCGCGGCGTCGGCGAAGGTCATCGAGAACTGCCACGCGAGGTCGCTCTTCGCGCTCACCTGCCGGTTGACCACGAAGTCGGCGACCCCGGGGATCGCGGGCAGCGTCGCCCGGGCGACGCTGAGGAACTCGGCCTCGCCCGCGGACCCGGCCGGGTGCACGAGCCGGAAGACGACGGTGTGCTGGATGGCGCTCACGCCCGCCACCGTCTCACGCCACCCCTCGGGGCTCAGCCTGCGGACCCGAGCGCGTACCCCGCGCCCGCGAGGGCGGTCGCCACCACGACCTGGCCGATCCCGTGCAGCAGCGCCACTCCCCAGCGCTGCCGCTCGAGCAGCCGCACGGTCTCGTACGCCGCCGTGCTGAACGTCGTGTAGCCGCCGAGGAACCCGGTGCCGAGGACGAGCAGCGCCGTGCCCGGCAGCAGGGCCCCGGCGGCGAGGCCGGCGAGCAGCCCGAGCAGGAAGGAGCCGGTGAGGTTGATGACCGTGGTCCCCACCGGGTAGCGCCAGGACCGCGCGGCGGACAGCGTCCCGTCGAGCACGAACCGGGCGACCGCACCGAGGCCGCCGGCCAGGGCGAGGAGCAGGACCGTCACGCCGCACCCGCCCCGGCGGGCCGACGACGAGCGACCACCACGCCGAGCGCCGAGGCCAGCAGCCCGAGCACGACGGTGCCCAGCGCGTACGCCGGCGCGTGCCCGACGAGCCCGGTCCGCAGCAGGGCGCCGGTGTCGTTGGCCAGGGCGCTGTAGGTCGTGAAGCCACCGCAGAAGCCGGTGCCGAGCGTCACCCGCACCGCGCGCCGCGCCCCGACGTCCGGGCCGCGTCGAGCGAGGTGCTCCAACAGGGCGCCCAGCACGAAGGCGCCGACCACGTTCACGACGAACGTGCCGAGCGGGAGACCCGCGACGTGCGGCACGAGCAGACCCACGGCCCAGCGGGCCAGGGTGCCGGACGCACCACCGAGGAAGACCAGACCCAGGAGCGCGGGCTGCCGGTGCGGCGGGCGGGCGGTCACGGCGAGCAGGCTAGCCCGGACCGGTCCGTCGCCCGGTCCGCGCGGGCGCAGCCGACGCGCCCCGGGGCGAGCGCGTCCCGACACGATCGGGACTTTGTGGACGAGCCGTGACGAACCAGGTCAATTTTGTTTTTCCCCTACGGGCCCGAGCACCCGCCGGTACGGTGACAAAGTCTTCCCAGGTGGGAAACGTCGGGCGGTGCGAGCTGCCTCCCGGCGCCTGCGAGGTGCGCGTCAGGGGATGCGTCCCGCTGCGGGGCCTGGGGGTACGACGCCCTGATCGGGCGCCTCGGGGAGCACATCAGGGGATCCATGCACGCCACACATGTCTTTGGTCGCGCGACGACGCCACGCAGCAGCGACCGCCTCCAGGAGTGCCGATGAGCACCCAGGAGATGCCGGTCGACGGGCTCGAGCTGCTGGGCGAGGCGCTGGTCGCCCCCCGTCGGGCGGTCGAGCCCCAGCGGGTGATCGAGCGGAGCCCCGCCCCGGCGGCACCTCTGGTCCCGCCGGCTCCGGCAGCTCCGCTCCACGAGCCGGACGGTCCGCGCTTCGGCGTCTGGGCCCGCCGCTACCTCGCCGTGCTCACCGTCTGGGACGTCCTGGTCGGCGCGACCGCGGCGCTCGTCCCGTCCGTCATCAGCGAGACCCTGTCGGCCTACTGGGTCCGCATCGTCGTGCTCAGCGCGATCGGCGCGGTCGTCTGGCCGCTGGCGGTGGCGGCGATGAAGGGCTACCAGCGCCGCGCGGTCGGGGTCGGCTCGGACGAGGTGCACGCCGTGCTGCGCGCCTGGGTCGCCGTGGTCGTCACCGGCGCGGTGTGCGCCGAGCTCGTCCCGGCGCTGTCCCCGACCGAGCGGGACGCCCTGCTCAAGCTCGCCGTCACCGGCACCCCGTTCGCCGTCGTCCTCAGCGTCGCCGGCCGGTTCGCCGCCCGGAAGTTCCTGCACCGTCAGCAGCGGGCCGGCCGCCTCGTGCGCCGGGTCGTCGTCGCGGGCAGCGCGGCCGCCGCCAGCCAGCTGATCCGCCGGCTCGCGAACGACTCCGGGTGCGGCATGAGCGTCGTGGGCGTCTGCGTCCCGGACGCCGAGCTGGCCGCCGTCGTCGGGCTCGAGGTGCCGGTCCTCGGCGACCTGCGGCACGTCGGCACCGCGCTGAAGGAGCACTGCTGCGACGCCGTCGCGGTGACCAGCGACGACGCGACCCGGTACACGTACCTCCGCGAGCTCTCCTGGTCGCTCGAGGGCAGCGGGGTCGAGATGCTCGTCGACCCCGGGCTGGTCGAGGTGGCGGGGCCACGGATGCACATCCGTCCGCTGGTCGGCTTCCCGCTGCTGCACGTCGAGGAGCCGCACTTCACCGGTCCGCGCCGGGTGGTCAAGCGCACGACCGACATCGCCCTGACGGCCGTGGGGCTCGTGGTGATCTCGCCGCTCGTGCTGCTGATCGCGCTGGCGATCAAGCTGCAGGACGGCGGGCCGGTGATCTTCGCGCAGAAGCGGATCGGCCGGGGCGGCGCCGAGTTCACCATCTACAAGTTCCGCTCGATGCGGATCGGCGCGGAGAACGAGCTCGCCTCGCTCATGGAGCGCAACCAGGGCAAGGGCGGGTTGTTCAAGCTGAGCGACGACCCGCGGATCACCCGGCTCGGCCGGGTCCTGCGCAGCTTTTCCCTCGACGAGCTCCCCCAGCTGATGAACGTCCTCAACGGCAGCATGTCGCTGGTCGGGCCGCGCCCGCACCTGGCGCACGAGCTGGCGCTGATGCCGGCCCACTCCAGCCGTCGGGCCCTGGTGACGCCGGGCCTCACGGGGCTGTGGCAGGTCAGCGGCCGTTCGCACCTGGAGGGTGACGAGGCCATCCAGCTCGACCTGCGCTACGTCGAGAACTGGTCGTTGACCCTCGACCTGCTGATCTTGTGGAAGACCTTCTCCGCCGTCCTGCGTCGCGTCGGCGCCGCGTAGGCGGACGAGAAGCCGAAGACCCTCCGTCGGTGACGGAGGGTCTTCGGCGTGGGGCCGCGGGCCGTGGGAGCCGGGCTGGTCAGCCGGCGGTGATCTTCAGGTTGTCCATGTCGACGAAGCCGTCCTTGGCGCTCGCCCAGTCGGCGCTGTCCCCGCCGCGGAAGATGCTCCAGTCGAAGTGGGTGATGTGGACGTTCGGGTCGGTGCGGTAGACGACCTTCGTGTCCTGCATGACCAGCTTGTTGTCGAACCAGGTCTGCAGCACGCCGTCGGCCCTGCCGACCGTGTTCATCACGTTGCACTGCTTGATGTGGTGCCACACGCCCGGCTTGAGGGAGGAGCCCCAGGAGACGTTGTCGCCCCACTGGCGGACCTGGCCCGGGTGGTAGAGGTAGGTCACGACCATGTTCGAACGGTGGGCGTCGCGGACGAACTTCCACATCTTGGAGCCCAGCCACATCAGCCGTGCGGAGAACCCGTGGGCGCTCGAGCCGCCGCCGCTCGGCGTGCTCGCGGCGACCCCCGGCGCCACCCCGACGAAGCCCGGCAGCTTGCCGCCGGCCGAGAAGTCGAAGCCGGCGTCGAACCGGACGTCGTAGGACATGCAGGCCGAGTCGTACGAGCCGGGCAGCTTGACCATCAGGACGTTCCCCCGGCCCTCGCCGGTGGACAGGATGTACTTGTTCTTCGACAGCGTGGTGCGCACGACGTTGCCGCTGCCGCGGTAGTCCTTGCGGTAGGTCATGCCGAGGTAGGCGCCGGTGTTCTTGTTGGTGCTCCCGACCTGGCTGCGGAAGGTCGTCGGGTCGACCTTGCCGACCTTGGTGGAGTTGAAGGTGGCACTGACGATCGAGGCCTGCTTCTTGGCGATGTTCGCGTTGGTCGTGGGAGCAGCCTGGGCCACCCCGGTGCTGATCGGCGACGCGAGCAGGGCGGTCGAGGCCAGCACTGCGCTGGCGAGGGTCAGACCGGTCCGGACGAGGGCGTGCTTGATCACGGCGATACCTTTCGGATTCCCGAGCTGAAGGGGGGCTGGAACGAAGAATGAAATTGCTCTTCGTCCGGGCCGCAGACCCTGACGCTGAATTCTCTCGGCGTCTGGTGCGACCGCTTGTTGCTCACTAGGGAAATCGCCCGAAAGCGGTCAAAATTACTGAGACTTCTGCCGGCAGGTCTGTTTCAATCCTCAGCGGCAGAGCGGTAACACTGCGCTTCCGCGTTCAGGCAGAACGGCGCACGGACGCAGCGGGGCAGGAGCTCGAGAGCTTCTCTGCCCCGGGCCGAGGCGCACGCGGGCGCTCGACGTGGCGGCGCGGGCGGCCCACGTCGGGGGCGCGGGTCGACGCGGCAGGTGGAGGCCGCGGGTCGAGGCGGCAGGTCGAGGCGGCAGGTCGAGGCGGCAGGTCGAGGCGGCAGGTCGAGGCGGCAGGGCCTCGACCCGCCGGGGGCTAGCGGGCCGTGATCTTCAGGTTGTCCAGGTCGACGTACGCGGTCCTCGAACCGGCCCAGGCCGACGAGTCGCCCCCGCGGAAGATGCTCCAGTCGAAGTTCGTGATGTGGACCTTCGGGTCGGTCCGGTAGACGACGTGGTGCTGGTCCAGCACCAGCTTCCCGTCGAACCAGGTCTGCAGGACCCCGTCGGCCCGGCCGACCTTGTTCATCGTGTGGCACTGGCGGACGCGGTGCCACACGCCCGGGGTGAAGGAGGAGCCCCAGGAGACGTTGTCGCCGTACTCGCGGTCCTGCCCGGGGTGGTAGAGGTAGGTGACGACCATGTTGGAGCGGTCGGCGTCACGCACGAGCTTCCACATCTTGGAGCCGAGCCACATCAGGCGGCCCGACCACCCGTGCGCGGTGGACCCACCGCCCGCCGGGGTGCTCGGCGACGTCCCGGGCGCCACCCCGACGAACCCGGGCAGCTTGCCGCCGGCGGAGAAGTCGAAGCCGGCCGAGAACCGGACGTCGTACGACATGCAGGCGGAGTCGTAGGCGTGCGGCAGCTTGATCATGAGCACGTTGCCCCGGCCCGCGCCCGAGGAGTGGATGGTCTTGCCCTTGGTGAGCGTGGTGCGGACGACGTTGCCCGAGCCGCGGTAGTCCTCGCGGTACTTCATGCCGCCGTACGCGCCCTTGTTCTTGTTGGTGGGACCCACCTGGGCGCGGAAGGACTTCGGGTCGACGGCGCCCCGCTTCGTGCTGTCGAACGTGGCCCGGACGATCGTCTTCTGGGGCTTCGGCGCGGCGGCCGCCACGCCCGGCACGGCTGCCGCCTCCGGCGTGGGTGCGGCCGCGGCGCCGGAGAGGCCGACGGCGCCGATCAGCAGGGCGGCAGCGAGCGTACGACCGTTGCCAGGGAGGGTGCGCGAGACCACAGCGGGGACCTTTCGGGGTGCTCTGGACGAGGGGCGGGGTGGTGGTGGGCAACCACGCGTTCCTCGACGAGGGCAGACCAGGACGTTCGGTCCCGGCACGCGGCCCGACCGATGGTGTCGTATAACACTGCACAGGTCCAGGGCTGCACCGCCCCGGAGCGCCACCAGTTATGTGAGATGACCCTCAGACCCGGCGCCGGCGGCGTGGCCGGACGGAGCCTCAGGCCCCGGCGTGGGTGGTCGACGACCAGGAGGAGTCGGACGGGTCGGAGGAGTAGCGCCGACGCTCCGAGCGGGTGAGCCGACGTCCGTTCAGCACGCTGCCCAGCACCGTGGCGTGGACCTGCCCGAGCATGCCGACGGCCTCGGCGACCTCGGCGCGGCTCGTCCGGCCCCACCGCACGACGAGGACGACCCCGTCGGCGACCGCCGCGCAGACCACCGCGTCGGTCACGGGCAGCACCGGGGGCGCGTCGAGCAGGACCTTGTCGTACGCGCCCCGCAGGGCGGCGACGAGGTCGGACATCCGCTCCGAGCCGAGCAGCTCGGCGGGGTTGGGCGGGACGGAGCCCGCGGGCAGCACGTCCAGACCGTCCGCACCGCCGGGACGCAGCGCGGACGCCAGCTCGACCTGCCCGGCCAGGACCTCGGACAGCCCGGGACCGGCCTCCAGCCGGAGAGCGCCCCCGAGCGTCGGGCGGCGCAGGTCGGCCTCGACGAGGAGCACGCGCTCACCCGTCTCGGCGAAGGACCGCGCCAGGTCCAGCGCGGTCGTCGTCTTGCCCTCGCCCCCGAGGGCGGAGGTCACGACCGCGACCTCGGCGCCCGAGGTGGGCCGGCCCGCGGCCCGCAGGAAGGCCAGGTTCGTCCGCAGCTGACGGACCGACTCCGCCCGCCCCCGGGCGTCGGGGTCCTGGTCGACGACCGCGAGGGTCGGCGCACCGACGACCTCCGCCGCCGTGGCCGAGGAGCGCACCGACACGTCCAGGAGGTCACGGAGCACCGCGAGCAGCGCCCCGAGGACGAGACCCGCCAGCAGGCCGAGCGCGAGGAACCGCTCGAGGTCGGGACTGACCGGCGAGGACGGCGTCGTCGGGCCCGAGACGACGTCGACCGCGATGACCTGGGCGGGACGTCCGGCGTTGTCGAGCTCGTCGACGAGCGGACCGAAGGTGGCGGCGAGACCGCGGGCGACCGCCACGGACCGGTCCTGCGAGCCGCTCCGGACGGTCGCCGTGAGCAGCGTGGTGTTCAGCTGGGCGCTGGCGGTGATCGAGGAGGCCACGGCCGCCGGCGAGCCGTCCAGCCGCTGGTCGGCGATGACCCGGCGGGCCACCTCCTCGCTCTTCACCAGCGCGACGTAGGAGCTGACCTTCGCCTGGGCGAACTGGGTGGCGGTGGCCGAGCTCCCGCCGGCGACGGGCGGCACGCTGACGTAGAAGGTGACCGCGCTCGCGTACACCGGCGGGGTGAGCAGGAAGGCGACGAGACCCGCCACGGCACCGAGCACGGCCAGCCCCGCGAGGAGCCACCACCGCAGCCGCAGCGCGTCCAGATACGAGCGCAGCTCCACGCCGTGGGTCCTTGTCTGTCGGGGGTCCAGCGAGCCCTGGAATGATCCCACACCACCCCTCCCCGGGCCGGTAATCTTCCGGTCCGTGGCAGAACGGAACCAGCACGCCCCCGAGGTCGTGGTCGCCGTCGCCACCTACCGCCGCCCGGCAGCCCTCGCCCGGCTGCTGCCCGAGCTGGTCGACCAGCTCAGGGGCTACGCGGGACCGGCCACCGTGCTCGTCGTCGACAACGACCCGGAGGGTGGCGCGCAGGCCGAGGTGGCCCGGTGGGCCGACCAGGGCGTGCGCTACGTCCACGAACCACGCCCCGGCATCTCCGCGGCCCGCAACCGTGCCCTCGCCTCGTCCGGGGAGGCCGCGCTGCTGCTGTTCGTCGACGACGACGGGCTGCCCACCCCGGGCTGGTTGGACCGGATGGTCGCGGCCTGGCTGCGCTGGCACCCCACGGCGGTCTCCGGTCCTGCCGTGCCGCGGTTCGAGGAGGGCGAGCCCGACGCCTGGGTGGCCGGTTCCGGGGTCTTCCGCCGCACAGTCCGGACGACCGGGAGCCTGGTGGGCGGGGCCAGCACCTCGAACCTGCTGCTCGACCTGGCCCAGCTGCGCGCGTACGGCCTGACGTTCGACGAGGCGTTCGGCCTCAGCGGCGGGAGCGACTCGATGCTGACCCACGCCATCGTCGCCGCCGGGGGCGAGATCCGCTGGTGCGACGAGGCCGAGGTCCTGGACTTCCACTCCCCGGACCGGATGACGCACACCTGGGTGCAGCGACGCTCCTACCGCACCGGCAACGCCTGGAGCCGGGTGGCCCTCGCGCTCAGCCGCCCGGGACTCCCCCGGCTCGCCGAGCGCCTGGAGCTGGTGGCCCGCGGGCTCGTCCGCGGGGCCACCGGTGTCGCCAACCAGGCGCGCGGCGCGGCCAGCGGCGACGTGGGCCGTCGTGCCCTCGGCGCGTGCCAGGTGTCGACCGCCGCCGGCGTCCTGGGCGGGGCGGTCGGGGTGGTCAGCGTGGAGTACGGGCGCCCGAAGGTCCCGTAGGGGTGATCAGGACGCCCGGGCGCCCTGGCGCCGGAGCAGACCTCGGGCGGCGGCCAGCTCGGCGCGCAGCCCGGGCAGCACGAGCAGGAGCAGCGCGACCCAGGCGGCCGCGAGCAGACCGCCGAGCAGCAGCTGCGCGACGGTGCCGTCGACCAGCCGGGTGCCGAGGTAGGCCAACCCACCGAGGGGGAGGCTGAGGACCGTGAGCGCGACCAGCGCCTGCCTGAGCAGGCGTCGGCTGTCGAGGCCGGTCACCTTGCCCATGTGGGTCAGCGCCACGACCCAGTAGACGGCGAACGCGGCCGAGTGGCCCGCGGCCACCCCGACCGGTCCCCAGGGGAGCCCGGCCAGGATCATCGCGATCATCAGGGGCCGGGTGACCAGGTACATCCGCAGCTGCCGGTCGGCCTGACCGCGGGCGAGGAAGCCCCAGTAGGTGACCAGGCCGAACCCGCGGAACACGCCGCCGACGGCCAGCGCGACGAAGACGGGCACCACCGCGGCCCACTGGGGGCCGAAGAGCAGCGCGACCAGCGGGGCCGCGAGCCCCGCGGCGACCGCGAACATCGGGCCCAGCCCGTACGTCCCCACACGCTGAGCCTTCTCGACGTAGCGCTGCAGGGTGGGCGTGTCGTCCTGCACCCGGGACAGCACGGGCAGCACGACCCGGGTCATCGGGGCGTTGATCTGGTTGATCGGCACCATCAGCAGCTGGTACGCGCGGCTGTAGACCCCGAGCGGCCCGGCGCCCCAGACCGCGCCGATGGTCACGTTGTCGACGTTGTTCGTCGCGTAGCCGAGCACCTGCGTGCCGAGGACGTGGCTGCCGAAGCGCACGAACTTCCGGACGGACGTGGCCCGCCGCGGCAGCCCCGGGCGCCAGCCGCAGAAGGCGACGCACAGCACGCAGGTGACCAGCACGAGCGTGCCCTGCTGGGCGACGATCGACCAGTAGCCGGCGCCGAGCACGGCGCTGGTGATGGCGACCGCCACCCCTGCGGCCTGCGCCGACAGCTCGACCACGCCGAGCGCGACGAAGCGCAGGTCCCGGCTGAGCTCCGCGCGGAACTGGGTGGTCACGCCGCTGACGACCAGCAGGCCGGCCAGGGCGACCATGACGCCGGCCACCCGTGGGTCGCCGTAGAGCGAGGCGACCGGGCGCGCGAGGACCAGGGCGAGGACCGCGCAGGTGGCGCCGATCCCGACGTTCACCCAGAAGAGGTTCGTCCGCTGGGCGTCGCTCAGCTCACGCGCCTGGATGGCCGCGGACGAGAGCCCGAAGTCCCGGATCAGCTCGGCGACCCCGAGGACGCTCGTCGCCATGGCCACGAGGCCGAACGCCTCCGGCGACAGGAGCCGGGCGAGCACGACCAGCGAGCCGATCTGCAGGGCGAAGCGGCCGCTCTGCGCGACGAGCGTGAACGCGGTGCCCCGAGCCGCTGCTCGCCCAAGGTCAACCCCCCTCTTGTGGCCGCTCGCGCGACGGCGCTCGGATCCGTCGCCTTCCTCCCTCACGAGAACGACGGAAGAACGTTGTCGTTCTCGCTCGGTCGTCCAGGCGACGGCGCGCCGTCTTCCGACGCTCGCGGCCTCTGGTCACCCTGGCTCGCGGCGGCGTCCGTGCCGAGGGGCTCGCCGACGAGCAGGGTGGCGAGCGGGAGCAGCAGGACCGGGTCGAAGACGCTGTTGTTGTCGAAGAGCAGCGACACCTCCAGCAGGGACGCGCTGGCGAGGGCGAGCAGGATCGCGACGCCGACGAGCCCACCGCCGGGCGTCCGGGTGGCACGGCGGACCGCCGCCAGCAGGAGGGCCCCGACGAGGACGGCCAGCACCACGCCACCGGTCACCAGCAGCTGCACCATCTCGTTGTGGCCGTGGTAGACGGTGCCCCCGAGGTAGGCGGTGGTCTGGGCGATCTGCGAGTAGAGGTCCGAGCCGTTGCCGACCCAGGGGTGCGTACGCCAGATCGCGAGGCTCGAGCTCCAGATCCCACCGCGGTCGGTGAAGGCGGCGCTGTCGGTGGTGACGAACGGCAGCACGGCCACGAGCCCGAACGCGCCCCAGAGGACCAGCCGGCCGGGCACCGAGCGGCGGTCGGCCGGGAGCAGCGACAGCACCGCCACCACCATGACCAGCGCGATCGCCCCGGCGATGGTCGAACGCGCGGAGCTCCAGACCAGGGCCGCGACGACCACCGCGAGCAGGACCGCACGCACCCGTCGACGCGGCACGAGGGCGACCAGGGGGAGACCCATCAGGAGGTACTGGCCGAGGACGTTGCCGTGGGTGAAGACGCCGACCAGCATCCCGAACGGGACGATGCTCTTCTCCTCGGTGATGACGCTGCCGTCGACGGACCGGAAGACCCCCTGGTCGGGGAGCACGATCCCGATCAGCACCGAGGCAATCGCCACCACACCCGCGAGGTAGCCGAGCAGCCGGAGGTGCCGAAGGCCCGGACGCAGCAGCCACACGGCCACCACGACGGCGGGGTAGACCAGGTCGGAGAACGACGGCATCGAGCCGAGGGTGTAGCCGCGCACCTGGACCCAGAGCCACGGGGCGAGGAGCAGGCTCACCCCCAGCAGGTCGCGTCGGGGGTTGCGGCGCAGCGCGTCGAGGACGACGAGCAGGCAGAAGCCCAGCAGGGCCACCGTCAGCAGGTGGGTGGCCAGGGAGGTGATCGAGGTGAGCGGCGGCTCGGCCTGGTCGACCTTGACCCGGTACTTGGCGGCGGTCAGCGTCTGCAGGATCTTGGGCACGATCGCCCAGGCGCCGACGAGGACGAAGAGGACGCTCGCGCGGTCCGCGGTCCAGACCGGCTCCGCGGTCCGGCTACGAAGCCCGACCACGGAACTGCACCACCGGCTGGCCCGAGGTCACGAACACCGAGACAGTCACGTCGCGCGACGAGGCGTCGTCGACCAGGAAGGCGTAGGTCCCCTCGGCGTCACGTCCGGCACGGACCGACGCGTCCAGCAGCTGGGTGGGTGGTCCGTCGACCAGGACCCCGGACGAGTCGCCCCCCGTGGTCACGCTGACCTGCGTGAAGCTCGTGTCCAGCGTCCGACCGGTGGAGTTCACCAGCTTGAGCCGGACGAGGACCCCGGGCCCCGACCGGTCGCCCGGCTTGCTGGCCTTGATCGTCGCCGACCTGACCGAGACCAGCGACACGACCGCGCCAGCGGTCCGGTTCGACTCGTCGAGCTTCTTCGGCGCGGCCGTCTGGACGGGCCGGTCCGGCTCGACGCTCGGGTCGTCCGACGACGGCTGCGCGGCCGCCGACGTGGGCGACGCCGCCGCGGTGGTGGCGCCCGAGGTGCTCGGAACGGGGGTCGAGGACGCGGCGCTGGGGGCGGCCGCGCTGCTCGGCGCCGCGGTCGGCACCTGGCTCGGCGCCGGGTCGGAGCACCCGGCGACCAGCAGGACGGCACCGGCCACCAGGCCCGCCAGCACGGGGCGCCGGATGTGCTGCACGGGGTCGGTCAGCTCGAGGTGACGAGCAGGTTGTCGAAGCCCAGCACGGCGGGAGCGTTCGTCGCGCTGGTGGGCTCGGCACCCCAGACGCCCACGGCACCGGACTTGCGCAGCGCCTTGGTGCTGTCCGAGGTGGAGAGCTGGGCCTTGGGCTCCTTGGTGCCGAACTTCCACACCGTCAGCTTGATCTTGGCCTTCGTCGCGCTGCTGATGGTCGCCCGCACGCGCAGGGTCTCGCCGGCCTTGTACGTCAGCTTCTTGACCTTGACGCTCTTGACGGTCTTCTCCTTGCCGTTGACCACGCGGGTCGCGACCAGGTTCACCGAGCCGTTGGAGCTGAGGACGAGCTTGGCGCGGTAGGCCTGGTCCGACTTCTGGCGCAGCAGGAACGCCGACGTCGTGCCGTTGGCGACCTTGTCCACCGTCACCTCGCCGACCACGTTCGCCTTCTTGCTCGAGATCTTCGCCAGCCTGGCCGTGGCCACCGCGCCGGCCTTCGCGAGCGTCAGCTCGCCACGGCCACCGTCGACGGCGAACGCGGACGCCGGGCTGGTGCTCCACGCGCCGCCCTTGTTGGCGCTGCCCCAGCCGGCGACGCTGCGCTGGAAGGTGTCCGTCGCCAGCGCCGACCCCACCTGGACGACCTTGGTCGTCGAGCTCGTCGCGCCCTTGTCGTCGGTGACCGTGAGCTTGACGGGGTAGAGCCCGGTGCCGACGTAGCTGTGGGCGATCTTCTTCTTGGTGCTGGACGCGCCGTCGCCGAAGGTCCAGCTGAACTTCTTGACGGTGCCGTCGTAGTCGGTCGACTTCTTGGCGTCGAAGGTGACCTTCTTCTTCTTCACCGAGCTGGAGATGGCGGCGACCGGCACCGAGTTGCCCTTGGCGGCGAGGCTCTGGACGGTGGTGGCGTCCGCGCCTTCCGAGTTCGTCACCGTCAGGGCGACGTCGTAGGACGAGGCCTTCTTGTAGGTGTGCTTGGCCTTGGCGCCTGACGCCTTCACGCCGTCGCCGAAGCTCCAGCTGTACGACTTGATCGTCGGCGCGGCGTCGGTCGCGACCTCGGGCGTCGAGGAGGAGGCGTCGTACGCGCACGCCAGGCCCGTGCAGTTCATCGCGAACGCGACGTTCGGCGTCGCGGCCGGCGCCGAGCCGGTCGCGTCGCGGTAGTGGTCGGCGACCTGGGCCGCGCTCAGCGCCGCCGGGTAGACCGAGACGTCGTCCACGGCTCCGGTCAGGTTGCCCGAGCCGGAACCGGCTCCCGGGATCCCGCTGGGGTTGTCACCGGCGATCCGCCAGTAGCCGTTGTACGCCGCGGCGCTCGTGGCCGAGGCCCGCGAGACGACCTTGGCCCCGTCGACGTAGACCACCATCCCGGAGGCGCTCGACAGCGACGCCACGACCTGGTGCCACTTGCCGTCGTTGTAGGCCTTCGGGGTCTGGATGGACACCGCGCTGCTCGGCTTGAGGTAGAAGACGAGCTGGCCGCCCGGCGTCAGGTAGACCTGCCGGTCGTGGATGTAGCTCTTGTCGAAGACGGTCGCGCCGCTCTTCAGGATCGTCGAGGTGTTCCCGTACCCGATGATCTGACCGCCCGTCGTGGACGAGCTCTTGAACCACGCCTCCGCGCTGAAGGTCTGCGGGGCGGGCGCCGGGGTCGCCGTGCCCAGGGCCGCGTTGGCGCCCCCGTTGGTGCTGACCGACCCGTCCGAGGCCAGTGCGCCCGAGGAGGAGGAGGTCACGCCCGGACCCACGGTGAGGTCCTGCGACCCCGCGTAGTCGAGGGCGCCGGTCGGGTAGGGGGTGCTGCCGGTGGTCGGCGTGACCGCCGCGTCGTCCAGGCGCCAGTAGCCCGAGGCCCCGTCGCTCAGGACCTGACGCGAGTAGGTCGAGTCAGCCACGGTGGGTGAGCTCGGCGTCGTCGCGCTCACGTTGTACGTGGTCGTGGTGTTGCCGTCCTGGTCGGTCAGCTTGAGGTAGTAGCTGTAGGTCTTGCCCGGGCTCACGTCGGTGTCCGTGTAGGCCACCGAGGTCTTCCACCACAGCGACGTCACGTTGCTGGCGGAGTAGATGGGCGAGGTCTTGTCCTTGCGCCACAGCTGGACGCTGCTGAGCACGGTGCTGTCACGGTCCCAGGGCGCCGCGGTGATGCGGACCCGGTTGCTGGCCACCGCCCGCACGGTCGGGGCCCCGTTGGAGGTGGAGTTGTTGCCGGGGTCGCTGTAGTAGACCCGGGGCCCGGACTTGTTCGGCGCCACGGAGGCCCTGGCGAACCGGACCAGACCCTGCTGCGGAGTGCCGTTCACCGTGGGGAACTGACCGCCCACGACGACGTAGTCCCCGCTGCTCTCGATGGTCTGGGTCGGCTGGGTGGCGAAGTTGCGCTCCGAGCAGTCCTGGGCCGGCTTGGCGCACGTCGGGATGCTGAAGGCCGGGAACCAGTTCACGAGCGAGGGCGCCTTGTAGCCCGTGTAGCTCTTGAACTTGTCCGGCAGCAGCGAGTTGGGCTGGACGTCACCACCGACGGCGGTGGTGTAGGCGGCGCCCCGCCACTCGACGCGCTTGGGGGTCTGCTCGGGGAAGCCGCCGATGTTGGAGCAGTCGTGGGGGTGGGCGGCGGTGTAGAGCACGCCGGCCGAGACCGTGGAGTCGTAGTTGTCGCCGTGGCAGTCGGCGAGCCACTTGATGGCGCCGTCGCTCGGGCTGACCGCCCAGGCACCCTCGAAGTTCGCGTCGGTGCCGCCGTACCAGAAGCCCGAGCCGTAGACCGTGGTGCCGTCGGTGTTGAGCGACAGGACGCCCGACTGCGAGCCGTACTGCTTGATGACCTTGTTGACGGCCCAGGCGTTGATCGCCCCGGTGGAGGGGTTCAGGGACCCGGAGCCCGGGGCGGCGACGACGGCCGACCCGGACTTGGTGTTGCTGAGGGTGGCGAACGAGCCGCCCGCGATGACGTTGCCCCCGGGCGCGACGAGCAGCGCCTTGACGGAGGAGCCGTCGGTCTTCGGGGTCCAGCCGCTCAGCACGGCGCCGTCGGTCGAGCGCAGCGCCGCGAGCCGCCCACGGTTGTTGCCGTTGGCCGCGGTGAACTGACCGCCGACGTAGACCGTGCTGCTGGTGACGGCGACCGCGTACACCGGGCCGTTGATGTCGGCCTTGAACGTCGTGTCGACCGTGCCGGTCGAGAGGTTGAAGGCGACCAGGTGGTTGTGCGTCGCACCGTCGACGCTGGTGAAGTCGCCGCCGACGTAGAGCCGGCTGCCCGACACCACGACGGAGCGGACCTCCCCGTTGATGTTCGGGGCGAAGCTGCCGAGGTTGCCGGTGCTGAGCGAGTAGGAGAGCAGGTTGTGCCGCGCCGACTCGCTGGTGCCCGCGGCCGCGCCGGCCGGTCGGGCGGAGGTGAAGGAACCGGCGGCGTAGACGGTGTCGCCGGCGATCGCCTGGTCCTCGACCCAGCCCAGGGGGTCGATCTGCGCGGTCGGCAGCGCGTCGGCGGTGATGCCGGTCGTCGTGCTCGGGGACAGGACGGGCGGGGTGGCGGCCTCGGCCGCGACCACCCCGACGGTCCCGAGCAGGCCGGCCCCCGCGAGAGCGACGGTCATCGTCAGCGCGACGGCGCGACGAGGCGCCCAGAGGTGGTGGGTCAAGGCGAAGTCCCCCGCAGAGATAGTGAGAGCCAGGGCGGCCCCGCCCCGACATTCCGCGAGGAGTATAAGCAGCCTTTGCAGCTCCGCGTACGGTCCCGGCGGCAACTTCCTGACCTCGGGAGCACCGTCCCACGCTCAGCCCGTGAGCCAACTCACGCCCCCCGGAAGGAGGACGGTCCGGACCCGTACGAGGACCGTACGGATCAGGGACGGGCGTCGGGGCGCGCGTACTCCACGTGGTGCAGGCCCCAGGCGCCGCGCACCATGCCGACGCCCCGCATCGCGGCACGCAGGCCACGGGCCTGGTCGACCGGGCGGTGCAGCAGGCCCCCCGCCGCGGCCCGCACGCCGCCGACGACCACCCGGGCGGCACCGCCGAGGACCGCCCGCACCCGGAACGCCGCCCGCGCGGTCGGTCCCGGCGCCAGCCGGAGCCCCACCCGCACCCAGGCGTCACCGTGGCTCATCGCGCGGGCCAGCACCCAGCGGCGGGTCATCCGCTCCGGGGGCACCCGGTCGACCGCGACCGACTCGGCGCACCAGACCATCGACCCGCCCCTGGCGTGCAGCTCGCGGCTGAAGAGGGTGTCCTCGCCCCCCGCCAGGCCGACCCGGTCGTCGAAGCGCTGGCCCAGCGCCCGCACCTGACGGGCGTCGAGCAGCAGGTTCCCGCCCGCAGCCACGGTGATCGGGGCGCCCGTGGCGAGGTTGCGTCGGGTGTGGAACCGGCCGGCGGCGACCCACGGGTCGAGCGGGCCGCTGAAGTCGGGCACCACGCGTCCGGCGACCAGGGCCGCGCCGGTCTGCTCCCAGGTCGTGACGAGCGCGGCGAGCCAGCCCGGCGCGGGACGTTCGTCGTCGTCGATCATGGCGACGAGGTCGGCGTCGAGGTCGGCGGACGCGATGTCGAGGATCCGGTTGCGCACCGCCGCGATGCCGGGGAGGGGCTGGACCGCGTAGTGCACCCGGTCGTCGCCCGAGCCCGTGACCGCCACCCGCGCCGAGGCCGCGGGGTCGTTGTCGACGACGAGGACGTCGACGCGGTGCTCGGGGAGGTCGTCGGCCTGCGCCAGCAGCAGCGGCAGCAGCGTCTCGAGGTCGTCGGGCCGACGGTAGGTCGGGACACCGACGACGACGCTCGCAGCGGCAGGCACCTGACGAGCCGGCTAGCGGGCGTCGAGGACCGAGCGGAGCGCGGTGCTCGAGGTGTGCGGGGTGTAGGGGAAGTAGCGCAGCTCGACGCCGACCTGCGCCATCTCCGCCTCCAGCCGGTCGCCCTTGGGGGTCCCCTGCCAGTCGTCGCCCTTGAACAGCACGTCGAAGCCGACCCGCTCCCAGGCGAGCAGCTTGTTCGAGGAGGTGTCGGCCACGACCTCGTCGACGATCCCGACCGCGGCGACCACGGCGGCCCGCTGGGCGAAGGGGACCATCGGCGGCCGGCCCTTGGCGGCGACCAGGCCCTCGTCGGTGACGACGCCGACGACCAGCCGGTCGCACTGGGCGCGGGCCCGCTCGAGGATCCGCAGGTGACCGATGTGGAACATGTCCCAGCCGCCGGGGACGTAGCCCGTCCTGGCTCCGGCGTCCTGGGGCGTGATGCGCAGCGGGGTGCCGAGCAGGTCCGCGGCCCCGGCCAGCGACCTGCCGCCCGTGCGCGGCCGCAGCACCTCCGACCGGGTCGGCACGGCGGCGTCGGTGAAGAGGTACGCGAGGCCGGGGCCGGACGTCGGCGCGGGGGTGTCGTCGCCGGCCACGTCGACCTCGTCCACATCCCGGAGCGAGGCGACCAGCCGGACGCGCTCGTCGAGGGGCATGACGGGCGCGAGGCCCTCGAGCCGCTCGACCTGCGCGTCGGTGCGCACCCGCGCGACGAGGCGGTCGCAGCGCCGGCGCGCCTGCTCGATCACGTCGAGCTGCGCGACCGTCACCAGGTCGAACGCACCGGTGAGCCGTCCGACCTCCATGGCGGTCACGCTACCGTCGCACCGGCGCCCGGGACGCGGCTTCGCGGGTCACTGTGACGCATTCGTCCGGGGCTCGTTCCGAAGCGCGTCGAGCGCGAGCACGTCACGCCGCCACTTGCCCACCACGAGCAGCGTGTAGCCCACCGTGGCCACGGCGAGGAGCGTGTAGACGCCGACGAACAGCGCGTGGGCGCCGAGCAGCACCGTCGCGAGGCAGAAGACCCCGTAGTCGGTCGGCAGCTTCAGCAGCGAGACGGAGGCACCGGGCGCGACCTTGGTCGGCGCGGCCAGCCCGAGCTCGGCGCGCGTCGTCCGGCCCAGCAGGTCCACCAGGATCATGCCGAAGAAGTGCACGCTCGACGCGACCGTGAAGGCGAGCGGCACCGCGAGCCAGCCGTCCGGGAGGTCGAGGTGGCGGTACCAGGTGACCAGGACGGCCAGGTGCACGACGACGACCTTGAGGGAGTCGACGGTGTGGTCCAGCCACTCGCCCTGCAGGCTGCCGCCCCCGCGCAACCGCGCCAGCTGTCCGTCGGCGGAGTCCAGGGCGTAGCCCAGGACCAGCAGCACGCAGACCGCGACGCCGGTGGCGTACGAGGCCGGTGCGCCCGCCAGCAGCCCGACGCCCACGAACGTGGCGAGCGCGCTGAGCGCGGTGACCTGGTTGGGCGTCAGGCCCGCGCCGAAGGCGAGGGCCGCCAGCACCCGGCCGATCGGACGGTTCACGAAGATCGAGTACGGGGGCCCGCCGCGGGCGCTCTTCTGCGCGTCCCGCAGCCGGGCCATGGAGTCGCGGAAGGCGGGGCGCGTGGCCGGCCGGGCGTCGGTGGGCATCGCGGTGAGGGTATCGCCCTGGCACGGCGGCCATAACATCTCGCTCATGCGTCCACCCCCGCCCGCGACCGACGAGCCAGGGCCACTGGTCTTCGTCCACCCCAGCGACGAGCTGTACGGGGCCGACCGGATGCTGCTGGAGATGGTCGAGGCCGCCCGCGCCGACCCCCGCGTCCCTGCCCTGGAGGTCTGGCTCCCCACCGACCTGGCCCACCCGGCGCCCGAGCTCTCGCTGTGCGGCGTGCTCGAGGAGCGCGGGGTGACGGTGCGTCACCTCGACCTGCCGGTGCTGCGTCGCGCCTACCGCACACCGGGAGGGCTCGCCCGGCTGCTCGCCCGCGGCGTGCGGCTGGCCCGCCACCTCCGCCGCGTCCACGCGTCGACCGTCTACTGCACCTCGAGCGCCACCCTGCTGGCCGCGCCGGTCGCCCGGCTCGCCCGGGTGCCCCGCGTGGTCGGCCACGTCCAGGAGATCTGGTCGCGGGCCGACCTGGCCGCCCTCGCGCTGCCCGCCCGGTCCTGCGGGGCGCTGGTCGCGATCTCCGGCGCGGCCGCCGCCTCCCTGCCGCCCGGCCTCGCCCGGCGCACGACCGTGGTCCCCAACGGCTCCCCCGACCCCGGGCCCGGCGTCCCGCTGGCCGGTCGGACGGGCGGGCTGCGCTACGTCGTGGCGAGCCGCTGGAACGGGTGGAAGGGTCACCGCACGCTGCTCGCGGCCTGGGACCGGGCCCAGGCGCCCGGGACGCTGGTGGTCCTCGGCGGGGCACCGGCCAGCGGCGAGCGCACGGACGTGCCCGCGCTCGTCGCCGCCCTGGGACGGCCGGAGACGGTGGAGGTGGTCGGTGAGGTGGCCGACCCGTCGCCCTGGCTCGAGGCCGCCGACGTCGTCCTGGTCCCCTCAGACGCGCCCGAGCCGTTCGGCCTGGTCGCGATCGAGGCGCTCGCCCGCGCCCGTCCCGTGCTGGCCAGCGCCGGCGGCGGGCTGCTCGACATCGTGACGCCGGAGGTCGACGGCTGGCTGTTCCCGCTGGGCGACGTCGCCGCGCTGGCCGCGGTGCTGAGCCGGTTGGACCGGCCCACGGTCACGGCGGCGGGCGTCCGGGCCCGGGAGACCTACGAGGCGCGCTTCACCGAGCGCGCGTTCGCGGCGCGCTGGCGTGCGGTCGTGCTGGGCGAGGAGGCGTAGCGCCTCGAGCCGGGCGGGTCAGACGCGGGCGTCGAAGCGGCCGGGAGCACCGGTCGGCCGTGGGCCCGCCCCCTGCCGGAAGTGCGCCGCCGGTGCCGAGCCGGTGGGACCTGAGCCGATCGCCGCCTCCGACCAGGTCCCGACCCGACGTCCGCTGGGACGGCGCCCGCTCGGACCGCTCTCGACCAGGCGGGCGCACAGCGCCTCGTAACGGCGGGCGACGTCGTCCCAGTCGTAGCGCTGGATGGACTCGCGGGCGAAGGAGCCCAGGTCCACGGCCTGCTGCGGCTCGCCCTCGACGGCCACCAGCAGGGCCCCGAGCTCCTCGGGGGTGCGGAAGTAGTCGCCGTCGCCGTTCAGGACCTCGCGGTTGAAGATGCAGTCGTACGCGATGACGTACGCGCCCGCGCCGGCCGCGCGCAGCAGCGACGGGTTGGTGCCGCCGACCGAGTGGCCGTGGGCGTAGCTGAGGGCGTTCGCGTACAGCTGGTCGAGCTCGGTCTGGTCCCACACCGCGCCCAGCAGCCGGACGTTCTCGTCGGCCGCGGCCTCGATCTCGGCGGTGTAGCCCATGCCGTAGGGCGAGGAGCCGACGACGACCAGCGGCAGCTTGGCCCCGCTGCCGACGTAGCCGCGCACGATCTCGAGGACGTGGTTCTCCGGCTCGAAACGGGCCACCACGAGGTGGTAGCCCTTGGGCTCCAGCCCCAGGGCGGCGACGCGGTCGACACCTGCACCGGTGATGATCGGGGCGCCGTAGGCGATGAGCTCGGTGGGTGCGGCGAACTCGGTGCGGTAGTAGTCGGCGATGCTCGCGGCGTCGGCGATCAGCGCGTCCGACCAGCGCACGGCCAGCGCCTCGACGGCGCGGTAGTAGAGCCGCCCGACCTTGCTCCACTTGCTGCGTCGCCACTCGAGGCCGTCGACGTGGGTGGCCACGGGGATCCCGTGGGCGCGCAGGACGGGGATGAGGGGGGCGTTCCCGGCGTTGAACACGATCGCGCAGTCGACCTCGGAGATCGAGGGGTGGAGCATCGAGACCGCGGTGTGCGACAAGGTCTCCAGCACGCGGTGCCGCACGGCCGGGAGGTGCACCAGCCGCATGCCCAGGTACTCGTCGGGCTGGTCGCTGGACTTCTCACCCTCGGGCGGACGGCAGTAGACGATGACCTCGTGGCCCGCCTGGACCAGCCGGCGGCCCACCTCTTCGACGCAGGTCTCGAACCCGCCGTAACGCGCGGGCACACCACGCGTACCCAGCATGGCGACCCGCATCGAGGAGTTCGTGGGAGTCCTTCCCGCTCGGGACCGACGTCTCGTCCCCCCTTGGAAGAGACGTCGCGCAGCCACGCTGAGTTCAAGCACTGATGGTCACCGCCCCGCCGGCGAGGCCGGAACTACTTCGCGCACGATTTCACGTGCGAGCACCCGCCGAATAATACGGTAGGCAGAGGGGCTCTGGTCACGTTCTCCCCATCACGGGAGGTGTGACGGTCAGCACCTCTCCCTCGAGCACCGTCCGCCGGCCGGCCCGCGGCGACCGGGCGGCGCCCCTCGGCTCCCGGGGACCCCCTTGGCCGCCCACTAAGGTCGTCGCATGGTCGAGACTGCAGCCCGGTCCCCGCTCCACGCCGCCGACGACGTCGTCCTCGTCGACGCGTCGGGCAGCCCGGTGGGGACCGCTCCCCGAGCGAGCGTCCACGACACCGACACGCCCCTGCACCTGGCCTTCTCCTGCTACGTCACCGACGGGGAGGGGCAGGTGCTGCTGACGCGTCGCGCGCTGGGCAAGCGCACCTGGCCGGGCGTGTGGACCAACTCCTGCTGCGGCCACCCCCGTCCGGGCGAGCCGCTCACCGACGCCATCCGCCGACGGCTGGACGACGAGCTCGGCCTGGAGGTGGGCGAGCTGACCTGCGCGCTGCCGGACTTCGCCTACCGCGCCACCGACGCGAGCGGGGTGGTCGAGAACGAGGTGTGCCCGGTCTACGTGGCCCCGACGCATCCGGGCTCGCGCGTCACGCCGAACGGCTCCGAGGTCATGGAGTGGAAGTGGGTGTCGTGGACGTCGCTCGGTCAGGCGGTGGGTGCCGCCCCCTTCGCCTTCAGCCCGTGGTCGGCGCTGCAGGTGCCGCTGCTCGACCAGCGCACCGGCCAGGGAGCACCCGCATGGGTGTGAGGTCGGCGTGAGCTCGCCCGTGACCCCACGCCCGGCCACCGGTCAGGCCGTCGGCGGACGGCGTGGCGAACGCACCGTCCACGCGCTGCCCGCGGCGTCCACGACCTCGCTCACCCACGACTACCTCGTCGCGGTCGACGAGGCGCTGTGCGAGGCCATCGCCTCGCTCGTGCACACCTGGCGCGTCGAGCTGGCCGCTCCGCTGGGCGCGGGCAGCCCACCGGCCCCACCGGCCGACATCCTGCTCGACCACGACCTGCCCGAGATGCTGCAGGCCCTGAACGGAACGGGCGGCAAGCGGATCCGCCCGAGCATGGCCTACTGGGGCTGGGTCGCCGCCGGCGGTCGCGGCGACGACCGGGGCGAGGCCGCGGTCGTCCGGGCCGGAGCCGCGCTCGAGCTGCTGCACATCTTCGCCCTCATCCACGACGACGTGATGGACGAGTCCGACTCCCGCCGGGGCCAGCCGTCGGTGCACACCCTCGCCGCCCAGCTGCACCTGCACGCGGGCGCCCGCGGGGACGCGCGGCACTTCGGGGAGTCGATCGCTGTGCTGGTCGGCGACCTCGCCCACGCCGAGGCGGACCACCTCGTCACCGAGCTGCCCCAGCCGATGCGCAAGATCTGGCGGCTGCTGGTCGTCGAGCTGGTGCACGGCCAGAGCCGCGACCTCACCGGCAGCGCCGCCGGGCGCCGCGACCTCGACCACGCCCGCCGTGTGGCCCGGATGAAGTCGGGGCGCTACACCGTCCAGCGCCCGCTCGAGCTCGGCGCGGCGGCCGCAGGAGCGCCGGACGAGGTCCGGACCGCCCTGCTCGACTACGGCGAGGAGGTCGGCGAGGCGTTCGCGCTCCGCGACGACCTGCTCGGCGTCTGGGGCGACCCGCGCTCGACCGGCAAGCCGGCCGGCGACGACCTCATCAGTGGCAAGCCGACCGTCATCCTCGCGCTGGCCGACGAGCGGCTGCAGGGCAGCGCCCGGCGGGTGCTGCGCCGCGTGGGCACCCCGGCGCTCAGCCCCGCCGACGTCACCCTGCTGCAGTCCGAGCTGGCGGAGCAGGGCGTGGTGGAGGCCGTCGAGGCCCGGATCAGCGAGCACGTACGCGCCTCCGCGGCCGCGCTCGGCCGGGTCGAGCTCGACGCCGCCGGCGTGTCCGGGCTGACCGGCATGGCCCACCTCGTCGCCTGGAGGGACCGCTGAGCGCCGCGGTCATCCGCAGCGCCGCTCCTGCCCGAACCACCTCCGGCGCGGCGCACCGCGTCGTCCGACGCAGCACCACCCGAACAACCTGGAGATCTCCTTGAGTCCCGTCATCGTCATCGGGGCGGGCCTCGCCGGCCTCGCCGCCGCCTGCCACCTCACGGGCGCCGGGTACGAGGTCACCGTCGTCGAGCGAGCCTCCGGCCCGGGCGGTCGCAGCGGACAGCTGCAGCTCGGGGGCTTCTCCTTCGACACCGGGCCCAAGGTCCTGACCATGCCCGACCTGATCTCCGACGCGCTGCGCGCCGCGGGGTCCGACCTGTCCGCGCTCGGGCCGCTCAAGCGGCTCGACCCGGCCTACCGCGCCCGGTACGCCGACGGCAGCACGATCATGGTCAAGGGCGACCGCGAGGCGATGCGCCAGGAGATCGCGGACACCTGCGGCAGCGTCGACGCCGCCGCGTTCGAGGAGTTCGTGACGTGGCTCCGCAAGCTCTACCTCGCCGAGATGCCGCACTACATCGACGCGAACTTCGACTCTCCGCTCGACCTGCTCCGCAGCCCGCGCGCCGCCGCGCAGCTGGTGCGCCTCGGGGCGTTCCGCAAGCTCGGGGACGCGGTCCGCTCGTTCTTCCACGACCCCCGCCTGGTCAAGCTGTTCAGCTTCCAGGCCATGTACGCCGGCCTCGCGCCCGAGAAGGCGCTCGCGATCTACGCCGTGATCACCTACATGGACAGCATCGAAGGCGTCTACTTCCCCGAGGGCGGCATGCACGCCGTCCCGCAGGCCCTGGCGGCCGCGGCGGAGAAGAACGGCGCCGACCTGCGCTACGACTCCACGGTGGAGTCCGTGCTGCGGTCCCCGAGCGGCCGCGTGGCCGGTGTCCGGCTCAGCGGCGGCGAGGCCCTCCGGGCCGACGCGGTCGTCTGCACGCTCGACACGCCGGTCGCGTACGAGCAGCTGCTGCCCGACCTGCGCCCGCCGCGGGCCGCGCGTCCCGGCAAGGGCGACTACTCCCCCTCCGCCGTCGTCTGGCACGTCGGGGTCCGGGGGATGCCGCCGGCCGAGGCCGCGCACCACAACATCCACTTCGGTGAGCAGTGGGACGAGTCCTTCGAGGCGCTGCTCGAGCGCGGCACGCTGATGCCCGACCCGTCCCGGCTGGTCTCGGTGCACTCCCTCGACGCCCCGGACCAGGCCCCGGAGGGCTGCTCGTCGCTCTACGTCCTCGAGCCGGTCCCGAACCTCGACACCGGGCGGATCGACTGGAAGCAGGAGGCGCCGCGCATGCGCGACCGGCTGCACGGCTTCCTCGGCCAGAACGGCTACCCCGACGACGTCGTCGTCGAGGAGCTCCTGACGCCCCTCGAGTGGCAGGAGCAGGGCATGGCCGCGGGCACACCGTTCGCACTGGCCCACACGTTCGCCCAGACCGGTCCGTTCCGGCCGCCGAACGTGGAGCGCCGGCTCCCGGGGATGTTCTTCGCCGGCTCGGGTACGGTCCCGGGCGTGGGGGTGCCGATGGTCCTGATCTCGGGCAAGCTCGCTGCGAAGCGGGTGGCGGACTACCTGCCCCTGCCCGCACGATGAGCGCCACGCCCGCCCTCGCCGTCCCGGTCGACGGCTCCGCCGAGGCGGCGAAGCTCGCTGCCGGCTACGCCGAGTGCGGGCGGCTCACGAAGCGCCACGGCACCACCTACTACTGGGGCGCCGCCCTGCTGCCCCGGGAACGTCGTCGTCACGTCTACGCGGTGTACGCGCTGTGCCGGCTGGCCGACGACATCGTCGACGACCAGACGACCATCGACACCGCCGACCCGGCCGACACCGCCGCGCGCCTGGAGGCGTTCGCGCAGGCCTTCCGCGACGCGCTCGCCGCGGGGAGCAGCGACGACCCCGTGCTGGCGGCCATCGTGCACAGCGTCCGGGTCTGCGCGATCGACCCCGAGTGCTTCGACCGCTTCTTCGCCGCGATGGCCATGGACCTGACGACCACCACGTACGAGACGTGGGAAGACCTGTGCGGCTACATGGAGGGCTCGGCCGCCGTCATCGGGGAGATGATGCTCCCGGTCCTGCAGCCCACCTCCCCCGCCGCCAAGGACCCGGCCCGCTCGCTCGGGTTCGCCTTCCAGCTCACGAACTTCCTCCGTGACGTCGACGAGGACCTCGACCGCGGACGGATGTACATCCCGCAGGAGGACCTGCGGCGCTTCGGGGTGGACCTGCTCTCCCCCGCCGGCCGCACCGTCACCCCGCAGTGGCGGGCCTGCCTCGCCTTCGAGATCGCCCGCAACCGCGAGCTCTACGCCCACGCCGACACCGGCATCGCCCTGCTGCCGCCGCGCTCCGCGCGCTGCGTCGGCGCGGCCCGGATCCTCTACGCGCGCATCCTCGACCGGATCGAGCGGGCGGGCTACGACGTGTTCACCGACCGGGTCCGGGTGCCGACGTGGCGCAAGGCCCTGACGACCGGACGCATCCTGGTCTTCGGGCCGGGCCGCGTCGGCCGGGCCCGGCGCACCGACGAGGACGCGAGGGAGCTGGCGTGACCATCGAGGCCGACCGCCCGCGGGTGAGCCGCGCCCGGAGAGCGGCCCCCGGCCCGGCGGCCGTGCCGGTCGCCGGACGTCCGCGGCCGCGCATCCCCGTCGAGCGCGTCCCGCAGCCGCGCGAGGACAAGATGACCGAGACGTGGCGGCTGGCCCGTCCGTCGCGCATCGGCGCCTCGCTCGAGATCGCGCAGCAGCGGAACGCCGGCGGCTGGTTCGTCGCCGGCGTGAGCGGCGACGTCGGGCGTACGGAGTCGACCACGCGCACGATCGCCGGCCGCGAGGTCGTCCTCTGGCGCGACGAGCGCGGCGAGCTGGTCGCCGGGCCCGGCTCGTGCCCGCACCTGGGCGCCCTGATGGACCGCTGCCCGGTGATCGACGGCACGATGTACTGCCGCTGGCACGGCCTCGCCCTGACCCGCGAGGGCGACCGCACCTGGAGCCCGTACCGCACCCACGACGACGGCGTGCTGATCTGGGTCGGCCTGCCCACCGCCGGCGAGCCCGCCACGGAGCGGCCCGCGCTTCCGGTCCGCCCTCCGGCCGGCGGCTCGATCGCGGCCGTGATCGCCGAGCCGGGCGTGTGCGAGCCGCAGGACGTCATCGCCAACCGGCTCGACCCGTGGCACGGCGCGTGGTTCCACCCGTACGCGTTCAGCCACCTCGTCGTGGACGACGCCGCCAGCACACCGAGCCGGCTCGTGACCGACGTGACGTTCCGGTTGAACAAGACGTGGGGCGTGCCGGTGCGCGCCGAGTTCACCTGCCCCGACTCCCGCACAATCGTCATGACGATCACCGAGGGCGAGGGCGCCGGCAGCGTCGTCGAGACGCACGCCACGCCGCTCGGCCTGGACGGGGAGGGCCGTCCGCTGACCATGATCACCGAGGCGACGATCGCCTACTCCGACCGGCCCGGCTTCAAGATCGCGAACGCCCTGTCCGCGGCGCTGATCCCCATGATCAAGCGCACGACCCGCAAGCTCTGGGTCGACGACCGGATCTACGCCGAGCGCCGCTACGAGCTGCGCAGCCGCGGGGAGTTCCCCGGCTGACGCCGGCCGCGCTCAGCCCCGCAGCGCGCCGGTCCTGATCAGGTGGCGCACGTCGTCGCCCACCTGGTTGAGGGCGGCGAGCGTGGTGATCAGCTCGGCGACGCGGCTGCCGCGCAGGCCCGCGTCGGTCAGCCGGCCGTCGCGGACGAAGGTGTGCACACCGTCGACCTTGAACGCCGTGAGGTGGCTGACGAGCCCGGCCAGCGCGGCGTTGACCTCGCGGAAGGGGCCCTCCTCCAGCGCCCGGCGCCGCGCCAGGGAGTCCGTGAAGGCGACCTCGAGCACGACCACCTCCACCCGCTCCTCGGCGACGGTGTGGGCCACGCGGGGTGCCGGCGGGTTGGGGGTGCTGTTGTCGTGCGGCTCGAGCGGGTGGATCCGGACCGTGACGAGGCCCGGCGTGCTGCCGACCAGGTCGCGCAGGCCGCTGCTCAGCGCCTCGACGACGGCGCCCCGGCCGCCGGCCCGGGTGCTGAGGTGCACGTGCACGCGGTCGTACGGGTCCGCGCCGTTGGGCGCCGGGTCCGGGTCGGCGTCGAGCAGCGTGGTCGACCCGGCGGGCAACGGGTAGGCGGCGGTCTCCTCGAACACGTTCTGCTCGTCGGAGAACAGGATGCTCGACGCCTCCTGGAACTCCGCCTGCGCCGCCGCGTCGGCCCAACCGATCTCCACCGCGCCGTCGAGCTCGTAGCCGGCGAGCCGCTCGACGCCGTCCGGCAGCGGCCACAGGTGGGCGTCGTGGTGGCGCGCGAAGTGGTGCTGCACGTACCAGCCGAGCCCCGGCACCCGCGAGCACAGCGGCCCGTGGACGTCGCGCCAGTAGGCGCGGAAGTCCTCCTCGGCGAGGCTCCGGCGGCCGAGGACGGTCGTGTACGAGCTCAGGGCGACGGAGTGGTCGCGGTCGAGGTGGTCGGACCGGGCCGGTGGGGTGCTCACCGGTCGACCGTACGACGCGCCGCCCTCCGCTCCCGGTGCGTGCTGGGGCCGCGTCCGGTCCGGCCTGCCCGCCCCGCTCGTCGATCTTGGTGTTGATCTTGTTCGTGATCATGTGCGGCGCTTGATCGTCCGTCCTCAGGCTGTGGACAAACCTGTTGATCGGGCTCGGGCTCGGGTCCGGCCGACCACAGCCTCCGCACAGGCCCGCACAGCCCCGTCTCAGAAGTTGCTCCGCTCGGCCCGCTGCGTTCACGGTCCGTTCACCCCGCGTTCGGGACCGCTGGATCAGATCATGGCGACTCCTGCACGGGGCAGGAGCGCCCACGCGAAAGTTGGCCCATGCCCCACCTCTCACTCCCGCGCCCCCGCGCTCGCGCCGTCGTCGTCGCGCTCGCCGCGACCGGCCTCGCCTTCAGCGCCGGGGTGGCCGTCGCCGGCCCGGCCAAGACCCCCGAAGAGCTCGCGGTCCACGGCGGTGCGACGCGCCTGAACGGGGACCAGACCAAGACCATCCGCAAGGCGGTCGAGGGCGGCAAGGCCAAGAACGTCATCCTGCTCATCGGTGACGGCATGGGCGACTCCGAGATCACCTCGGCGCGCAACTACCAGTTCGGCGCCGACGGCCGGTTCCCCGGCATCGACGGGCTGCCGCTGACCGGGCAGTACACGACGTTCTCGCTGAACGCCGAGACGGGCAAGCCCGACTACGTGACCGACTCCGCCGCCAGCGGCAGCGGCTGGGCCACCGGCACCAAGACCTACAACGGCGCCATCTCGGTCGACGTCAAGGGCCAGAAGCAGGTCACCCTGCTGGAGCTGGCCAAGAAGAAGGGCCTCAAGACCGGCAACATCACCACCTCCGAGATCCAGGACGCGACCCCCGCGGTCGAGGCCTCGCACGTCACGGCCCGCTCCTGCTACGGACCCGTCGCGACGAGCAAGACCTGCCCGACGAACGCGCTCGAGAACGGCGGCGCCGGCTCGATCACCGAGCAGATCCTCAAGACCAAGGCCGACGTCACCATGGGTGGTGGCGAGACGACGTTCGCCGAGAAGGCCACGGCCGGCCGCTTCAAGGGCCTGACGCTGGCCCAGCAGGCCCAGGTGCGCAAGTACCAGGTGGTCCGCACGGCCGACGAGCTGGCCGCGGTGAAGAAGGCCAGCACCAAGCGGCCCGTCCTCGGGCTGTTCGCCCCGGGCAACCTGCCCGTCCAGTGGACCGGTCCGGCCGCCACCCCGACGGGTGCCGAGCAGGCCGCCGTCAAGTGCACGCCCAACCCCGACCTGCCGAAGACGCAGCCCCAGCTGGCGGCCATGACGCAGAAGTCGATCGCGCTGCTCAAGAACAAGAAGGGCTTCTTCCTCCAGGTCGAGGGCGCGAGCATCGACAAGCAGGACCACGCGGCGAACGCCTGCGGCCAGATCGGTGAGACCGTCGCGTTCGACGCGGCCGTCAAGGTGGCGCTCGACTTCGCCAAGAAGGACGGCAACACCTCCGTGTTCGTCACCGCCGACCACGGCCACACCAGCCAGATCGTCGAGACCGGCACGAGCACGCCGGGCCTCACGGTCACCCTGGAGACCGCCGACAAGGCCCCGATGACGCTCAGCTACGGCACCGCCGCAGCCGGCGGCAGCCAGGAGCACACCGGGACGCAGGTCCGCATCGCCGGCTACGGCCCGCAGGCCGCGAACGTGGTCGGCCTGACCGACCAGACCGACCTGCACTTCACCATCGCCCGGGCGCTCGGGCTCAAGACGCCCGCCAAGGGCTAGCCGCAGGGACACCGGCAGCCGCACACCCTCGGTCCAGCCGCACAGGTCGCCACCTGTGCGGTTGCGCCGGGGGTGTGCGGCTGTCGTCGTTCAGGGGCCGGGCGACGAGCAGGACGGGGACCGGCGAGGCTCAGCCGACCTCGAGCAGCAGGCGGTGCAGGGGCGCGCTGACCCGGTTGCGCGCCCGCATCGGCACGCTCCACAGGTCGTGGCCCCGGACACCGGAGCCGGCCAGCAGCTGGTTGGCCGCCAGGAACCCGGTCGTCGCGGCCCGTTCCATCAGGGCGACGGGGAGGTCGCAGCGGACGCCGTCACCGGCGAGCACCAGACGGGGGTCCGGGGTCTCGACGGTGAGCCGGTCGGCCCACGGGTTCGGCGAGGCGAGCGGGCAGTCCCGCCGCAGGACCCACTCCTCGTGCCGCACCTCGGCGTGCGCCAGCTCGGGGTACAGCCGGGCCAGCTCGGCCCGCATCGTGGCCTGCAGGGCCGGCGCGTCGACGTCGTCGAGCTCGTGCGGGAGCGCGTACGCGTGCAGCTCGACCACCGAGCCGCCGTGCGCGTCGGACCAGGCGCGGGCGCCGTCCTCGAAGCGTTCCAGCAGCGACACGTTGTCGACCGGGCCGTAGCCGCTGGTCCCCAGGAACGGAGGCCGCTCGGGCGCCGCCCGCCGGTCCAGCCAGAGCCGCCAGACGGCGAACGGCGGAGCCAGCCGCTGGGCGGCGACCCGGTCGAGCCACCCGCGGTCGTCCACCCCCGCGGCGAGCAGCAGGCGGCGCGACGTGCTCGGGTCCGCGGCGAGCACCACCGCCGCCGGACGCAGCTCCTCGCCCGACGACAGCCCGACGACGGCCGCCCCCGGGGCCGACAGGTCGAGGCCGGTCACCGACGTCGACGTCCGCACGTCCGCGCCGAGACCTTCGAGGTGGCGCCGCATCGGACCCCACAGCGTCGTCTCGTAGTCGTCGTCGGGGACGTCGAACAGCAGCCCCTCCGACGACCCGAGGAAGTAGGCGTGGAACATCGCCACCAGCTCACCCGCGGCGAAGTCGTCCGGGTGGGCGAAGAAGCTGCGGGCGAAGACCTCCAGCGCCAGGTGCCGGGCCAGGTCCGGGAACCGCAGCCGGTCGAGGAAGTGGGCGGCGCTCTCCCCGTCGTAGCGGGAGAAGGTGTCGGGGAACGCGACGTCGAGCAGCTCCATCGCCGCGCCGGCGTCGACCCGGGTCAGGTCGCGCAGCGTGAAGGAGGGGCTCTTCACCACGAACGCGGCGAGGTTCAGCGGCGGCGTGCGCGGGATGCCGGTGAAGGAGTCCTGCGGTCCGTCGGCCATCACCAGGGGGTAGTCGCGGATCGGCACGAGGTGGTCCAGGCCCGGGTCGGCCCGGCGCAGCAGCGCGCGCAGGTTGTAGTACTGCCGGAAGAAGGCGTGGAACCCCCGGCTCATGCTGCGGTCGTCGTCCACCGCCCAGGCGCGGACCCGCCCGCCCAGCTCGGCCTCGGGCTCCACCAGCACCACGCGGACGCCGCGCTCGGCCAGCCCGGTCGCTGCGGCCATGCCCGCGACGCCGCCGCCCACGACGACCACCGGACCGGCGTCGGCGCCCGCCCGGGCCCGGCCACCCTGCGCCGGGTGCCGTTCGGCCCGCCGGTCGACGCCGGGACGCCAGGTGCGGTGGGTGCGGGGCCGCACGGAGGTCACGCCGGCTTTCGGGCCCGGAAGGTGTGCAGGATGCCGTGCTGCCAGCCCGGGACGGTGCGGACCTCCACGTCGACGAACCCGGCGGCGTGGAGCCGGTCGGTGAAGGTCTGGACGGAGTCGAACGCCCGGACGCTGCGCCAGAGGTAGCGGTAGAGCCGGGTCTGGCGGGACGTGATCCAGGCCAGCGGGATGACGACCGCCCACGAGACCAACGTCCAGACCGCCGAGGCCTGGGGCGCGCCGGCGACCGAGTACTCCTGCACGACGAGCGTCCCGCCGTCCGACAGCAGGGCGTGCACGTCGGCCAGGACCGCGTCCCGCTCGGTGACGTTGCGGAACAGGTACGCGGCCAGCACGCCGTCGGCGGGCTCCTCGAGGCCCCAGTCCGTCCGGCGCGCGCCGAGGTCCTGGGCGAGCCCCTCGTGGAAGTCCACGCCGGCCGGCCAGGTCTTGGCCTCCGCCTGCGCGAGCATGCCGGCCGAGGCGTCGACGCCCGTCACCCGGACCTCGGCGCCGCTCGCCGCGGCGGTGGTCAGCAGGGCCCGCGTGGAGGCACCGGAACCGCAGCCCAGGTCGACGAGGCGCAGCGGCCGGTGCGGGTCGAGCGTCTCCAGCAGCGCGGCCGCCGCCGAGCGGAGGTGGCGGTGGTAGCCCGGGTTCAACGACACCATCCGGTCGTAGCGGGACGCGGCCTCGGTGAAGGCGTCGGGCACGTCGTCGACGTCGAGGCGGGCGAAATCGGTCACGGGACGGTGCACTCCTGGCGCTGCGGGCCGACCCGGCGCCGGCGCACGAAACCTTAGCGGGGCTGTCGGCAGGCCTCCGGTCGCCGGCCTCGACGGGCACCGCCGGCAACGCGTACCGCAGGGTGAGACAGCGTTGTCATCCGGCGGCGGGGCGGGGGCCGAAAGACGACGACGGTCGGTCCGTGAGACCGTTACCCATCCGTGACCAGGCACTTCGGTCACGGATGGCACCCGGGACGGGAGTTGTGCCGGACGCCAAGAAAAACGTTGCGACGTTGGCTTTCCGTCAAGATTTCGGCAGGGTTTCCCAACCGGCGTCAGTTTCCCTTTCAACGGTTAAGTTGGTTCTCATGGCAGGGATACGTATGGCTGAACCGGTCGGCCTCCGCGACGGCAACGTCGGTCGTGGTGGTGGCTCCGGAGAGCTCAGGCAGAGCAACCTCACGGCGATCCTCCGGTACCTGCGCGACCACGGTCCGAGCAGCCGGCACGACACCGCCCGCGGCTGCGGCCTGGGCGTGTCGACGATGACCGACCTGGTCGGCGACCTCCGTTCCCGCCGGCTCGTGGCCGAGCTCGACCCCATCCGCAGGCCCGGCGCCGGCCGTCCGACCCGGCCCATCGCCCTCGACGGCGAGCCCTGGTGCGTGCTCGGCGTGCACGTCGAGGTCGACCGGGTGCACGTGCAGGGCGCGACCGTCGGTGGCACCGAGCTGTGGCAGGAGACCCTGCCGGCCGTGTTCGCCGACGACCACGACGGGGCCACCGTGCTGGCCGACGTGATCGGCGGGCAGCTCACGCGGATCCCCGAGGGCCACCAGCTGGTCGCCCTCGAGATCGCGGTGCCCGGCTACGTCACGCCCGACGGCCTGGCCGTCACCTCGCGTGCCCTCGGCTGGGACGGCGCCTGCGTCGGCAAGGCCGTGCGGGCCGTGCTCGGCGAGGCGGGCCTCACCGACGTCAGCGTGGGCATCTCGTCCGACTTCCACCTGGCGGGTCTGTACGCTGCCCGGGTCCTGCTCAGCGACCCGTCCTCCACCGTGGCCGCGTACTTCGGCGGGGTGTCCGAGGTCGGCAGCGCGCTCGTCGTCAACGGCGAGATCTTCCGGGGCGCCGGTGGTGGCGCCGGCGACCTGGCCCACCTGCACGTGCAGGCGGACGGGCCCGAGTGCTGGTGCGGGCGCCACGGCTGCCTCAACTCCGTCGTCCGCGTGCAGGAGCTGCTCGTCCGGGCCGGCCTGCGCGACACCGACCAGGCCGCCGAGCTCGTCGTCACCGACCCCGAGCAGGCGGTCAGCCTGCTGGTCGAGGGCGCCAAGAGCGACGATCCCGACGTGAAGGACGCGCTGGACCAGGCCGGGTCGTCGCTCGGTCGGGCCGTCGACGACGTCCTGGGCTCGGTCAACCCGCACGCGGTCATCCTCGGCGGCTACCTCGGCCACCTGGCGCCCTTCCTGATGCCGTCGCTGGAGCGCCAGCTGCGCGCCCGGGTGCACGAGGGCCCGTACGCGGACACCCAGATCATCGTCACGGTCGAGGACCCGCCGGTCACCGCCGGTGCCGTCCTGGCCGCCCGCGACGCCTGCCTCTACGACCCGCTGGCGCTCACCACCCCGCTCCCCTGACGCGGGGGCGCACGGGCCGGCGAGCCCGGCCACCGCCACCCGGGCCCAGGCCCGCGCCAGCCGCGACACCCGCTTCGTCTCGGTCGTCGCGCCCCCACCGTCGTCTCGAACCGCCGACCCATGACGCCGGACGACCTCGGGACCGGGCGCCGTCCCGACGGCTCAGCGGGCCAGCACGGCCCAGACGAGCAGCAGCACCAGAGCCAGGACCCCGCCCACCGCGCACAGGACGACGGGATCGACCCCGCCGTTCTTGGACGGTGCCTTCTTCGGCAGCGGCGGCTTCCCCCGGCGCTGGCGGTGCAGGTCCCGTCGACGTTCGTAGTCCTGCTCGACGGCCGCACGGGGATCGTTGTGCCGGTCGAGCTGGGCGGGCCCGGCGACGTACAGCAGGTTGAAGACCACCTGGGACCGGAAGCGGAACCAGAGGCTGAAGTCGTCCTCGACCGGCGCTTCCACATCAGTTCGTGTCACAACACTTAGTGTACGAAGGATTAGGGGCCCCGTAAAGTCGGGGTGTGCCGACCACCACCACCCACGTGCCGACCCCGACCTCGCCCTCGGAAGGGTCGACCGAGGTGAACCCGCTCGCCCTCGAGCGCCAGGTCTGCTTCGCGCTGGCCGTCGCGTCGCGCAGCGTGATCGGGGTCTACCGACCCGTCCTCGAACGTCTCGGGCTCACCCACCCGCAGTACCTGGTGATGCTCGCGCTGTGGGAGCAGGCGCCGCTGTCGGTGTCCGACGTCGGGCGTCTGCTCCAGCTCGACCTGGCGACCGCGTCGCCGTTGATCAAGCGGCTGGAGGGCATGGGGCTCGTCGACCGCCGACGCGACCCGGCCGACGAGCGCACCCTGCGGGTCACGCTCACCGACGCCGGACGCGCCCTGCGCCACGAGGCGCTCAGCGTCCCCACGACCGTCATGGACCGGCTCGACCTCACGCTCGAGGACGTGCAGGCCCTGCACGCCGCGCTGACGCCGCTGATCGCCAAGAGCCGCGCGGCGCAGGACCGGGTCGGCTAGCGCTCGCGCGTCGCGGGCCGTCGCCGGGCGCTGGTCGCCGGTCGCCGTTCGAGCGGGGCCACCGACCGGTGTGTCCCGTTCCGGTCGTAGCCAAGACTGGACAACCCGTTCCCTGAGGCTGTGCTGCTGTGTGCGTGAACGTACATTGATGCCAGTTCAGAGTGATGTCGCGCCGATCGGGGGATCGGACGTCACCGCGGCACAGGTCCCGCTCGGCGTGGCGCCGAGCGGGGCCTGTGCCCGCGACGTACCGAGGCCGACCGAGGCCGACCGCCGCCGCGCCTGCGCGCCGGCCGCCAGCGGGCCGCCGACCTATGCTGAGCCCGCCGCAGGTTCGTCGCGTCGGGTCGATCAGATCCCTCCGTCCCGAGGCGAACGCCGAGTGCTCCTCCCGGAGCCGAATCGAGACCACGTCTGTGGACGACCGCATCAGCAGCGATCTGCCGGCGGACAGCCGGTCCGGTCCCCAGGCGCGTCACGGCGAGGGCGTCAGCGTCCAGGTCGCCCGCGGCAACATGCTGCTGGACGGCCTGTCGGACCCTGAGATCACGCTGCTGATGCGCGAGGCCAGCGACGTCCCGCTCGAGCTGAGCACGGTCCTGTGGGAGCCCGGCCGGCGCGTCGAGACGGTCCACTTCCCGCTGAGCGGCGTCATCTCGGTCGTGACCGACCTCGGCGGGGGCACGGTCGTCGAGGCCGCGACCATCGGCTTCGAGGGGATGTCGGGGCTCTCGGTGTTCCTCGGGGCCGGGGCGCCGACCGAGCGAGCCGTCGTCCAGGTCGCCGGCCGGGCCATCGCCCTCGACGTCGCGGCGTTCGAGCGTGCCGCCGCCATGGTCGACGGACCGCTGTTCACGATGATGCGGCGCTACACCCAGCTCATGTTCACCCAGCTGGCCCGCAACGCCGCCTGCAACCGGATCCACACGGTGCAGCAGCGTGCGGCGCGCTGGCTGCTCACCACGAGCGACCGGATGCGTTCCCCCACCTTCGTGCTCACCCAGGAGTTCCTGGCGCAGATGCTGGCCGTGCGACGGGCGTCCGTGAGCGGCGTGGCGAGCGGGCTGGCGGAGGCCGGCTGCATCCGCTACGTCCGGGGCACCATCACCGTCCTCGACCGGCCGGGGCTGCTCGCGCGGGCCTGCGACTGCTACCGCGTGCTGCGCGACGCCAGCGAGCACGCGCTCCGCCTGGACCCCACCGTCGTCGGCGTCATGCACCGGTGAGCGGCGGCTGAGCGGTCGGCAGGCACCGGCCGGGCGGCCGGTGCCTGCTGCCTCGGCGGGCGTCAGGCCGAGCCGCTGAGCACCCACTGGCTCGTCTTCGACCCGTCGGCGGCGAACCCGAAGCCGTTGACGGACGTCCCGGTGACGGTGGCCGTGAGACCGAAGAACTTCTTGTCGACCTGCGCGACCGTGTAGAAGTAGCTCGTGCTGAAGTAGCCGCTGCTGCGCAGCGCGTGGGTCACGTTCTTGCCCTTGCTGTTCGTCACCGTGACCTGACCGCCGGAGACCCGGCCGTTGGCGTCGTACGCCAGGGTCAGGGTGCCGGTGTACTCGAGCGGGTTGTTGATGCCACCGGAGCGCTCGGTCAGGACGATGGCGTAGCTGACCGACCTCACCACGTGCGCGGACGCCCCGAGGTAGACCTGGTCGGTCGGCACCTTGAGCTTGGACGGCCTGCTCGTCGCCCGCCCGCTGTAGAAGGTGCTGGCGAGGTTCTGGTCGAGCCTGAACGCGAACTTCCCGTTCCTGCTCTCGAGCTTGAGCGTCGGAGCCGTGGCGTTCGTCGCGTCGGCGCTCGCCTTGTACGACTTGTTGCCCACGTAGTCGACGAACGATCCGCCGTACCTCGTGGTGCTGCCGGACTTGAGCTGCAGCTTCAGGTGGCCCGCGACGACGAAGTAGATGCGCGCGCTCGGGGTCGTCGCGTACGCGTAGACGTCCGAGTCGACCGTGGCGGGGGCGACCTTGGCCGTGGGTCCCGCCGACGCCCGTCCGGTCGCCTGCACGCGCTCGGGGTCGGGCGGTCGTGGACCCGCCTGGGCGGGTGCGGGGACGAGGAGGGCGGCGAGCAGGCCGGCGAGCACGAGACTGAGGACACGCGACATGGGTGGCTCCGATCGGACGGGCAGCGGCGGACGCGGCTGCACCCGACAGGAGCCGGGATCCGCGACGGTGATACCGCCGGGACGGGTCGATCCCCGTCCGGGCTCAGGAGCGCGAGAGCTGGTCCGCGGTGAGCACGACCGCCGCCGCCGTCCAGGCGAGCGGGGCCACGGCCGCCGGTCGGCCGTCCGCGAGCACCTTCTCGGGCAGCGACCCCGCCGCGGTCCGGTGGTCGGCCAGCCACCGCAGCCGGGACAGGGCCTGGGCGTGGTCGCCCGAGCCGGCCGCGACGAGGGCCCAGGTCGCCGTGGTCGGCGTCCAGCTCACGCCGTCGCGCTTCCAGGACCCACCGGGGGCCAGTCCGCCCGCCGGCCGGGTCAGCCGGGCCGAGGCCGTCTCGAAGCGGGCGTACGCCTCCGGGTCGACCGCGTCCGCGAACGGTGGCAGCAGGAACGCGACCCCGAGGTCGACGCTGTCGGCCTGGCCGCCGAGGCGGCGGGGGTAGCCGTGCGCGGCGAAGTCACGCGAGATCGCCGCGCTGAGCCGCGCCTCGCCCGCCGCCGCGCGAGCCGCCGCCGGTGCATCGCCCGCGTAGATCTGCAGCCGTACGGCGGCCTCCAGCCCGGCCCGCAGCACCGCCGCGGTCGCCAGCGTGGTCCGGCTCTCGCGGACCTCCCAGTAGTCCGGGGAGGCGGGCGGCAGACCGCTCGGTCCGGCGATCGCGGCCAGGGACGCGGCGCTCGACCGTGCCACCAGAGCGCGGTGCCTCGCGACGAACGCGGCGCGTCCCGCGGGCGGCAGGGCGTCGGCCACCCCGGCCGTGGCCCAGAGCGCCCAGCCCGCACCGTCGAGCTGGGTGCCCCGGTCGTCGGGCACGCCGCTGGCGTCGGGCAGGTAGCGCGCCTGGAAGACGCCGGAGGCGGGCTGCACCCGGCCGAGGAAGTCGAGCACGCGGTCGGCGTCGTCGCCGTGACCCGTCCGGGCGAACGCGACCGCGGCGAACGCGGCGTCGCGCGGCCAGACGTAGCGCCAGGGCCCGGTCCAGCCGGCGACCGGGACGCCGTAGGTCTGCGTCAGCACGTGCAGGTCGAGCAGCGCACCGCGGACGAGGTCGCTGTCGGGCCCGAGCCCGGGGACGGCCGGGACCGTGCCCGCGGCCAGCCACGCCCGCTCCTGCCCCACCGCGTCGGCCGAGCCCGGTCCGGCCAGCACGCGCGTGCCGGGGACGGTCGTCGGCCCGCCGGGGAGCACCTCGACCACGCCGCTCCGGCCGACCGCGACCGTGTCGCTCGCGAGGGGGATGTCGGCAGCCTGCGGAGCGACCCGGGCGAGGATCACGCCGCCGGCGGTGAGCAGGAGCGCCAGGCAGAGGCCGAGCGTCAGCGGCACCGGCAGACGACCCAGCGCGGGCAGGCGGACCGGCGCGACGGACGCCGCCGGGAGAACCGCCGCCACCGCCATGGCACGAGGCTAGTGGCCACACTGGACCGGTGCCCGAAGGAGACTCGATCTACCGTCTGGTCCGGCGCCTGGCGCCGGCCCTGGTCGGCCGCCGTGTCGCCCACGCCGAGCTGAGGGTCCCCGCGTACGCGACCCTCGACCTCAGCGGTGCGACGATCACCGGGATCGACACGCACGGCAAGCACCAGCTGACCCGGCTCGTCACCGAGGGCGGCCAGGCCCTCACCCTGCACACGCACCTCAAGATGTCGGGCAGCTGGACGGTCGTCGGTGCCGGGAAGCGGCTGCCGAGGCACCTGATGGACCAGGTGCGCGTGCTGCTCGAGCTGGACGACGGAGCGACCGCGTACGGGCTCGACCTGCCGGTGGTCGAGGTCCTGCCCACGGCCCAGGAGGCCGACGCGGTCGGCCACCTGGGTCCCGACCCGCTCCGCGCCGACTGGGACGCGGCCGAGGCGGTGCGTCGGCTCCAGGCGCAGCCCGACCGTCCCGTCGCGGCCGCGCTGCTCGACCAGCGGAACCTCGCCGGGCTGGGCAACCTCTGGGTCAACGAGCTCTGCTTCCTGCGCGGGGTGAGCCCCTGGACCCCGGTCGGCGAGCTCGACGTACCCGCCCTCGTCGCCCTGGCGCGACGCTGCCTGCGGCACTCGGCGTACGTCGCCAACGCCTACCAGGTGACGACCGGCGACAGCCGGGACGGGCGCCAGCACTGGGTCTCCGGTCGGGCCGGCCAGGCCTGCCTGCGCTGCGGCACACCGGTCCGGGTGGTCGACGAGGTGCCCGGCGACGCGGCACGTCGCCGGACGTGGTGGTGCCCGCACTGCCAGCCCGGGCCGGCTCCCGAAGCCACGAGGACCGGCCCGGACGCCGTGGCCCAGGCCTGGGACCGCCCGCTGGCCGCGGGTCGGGCGCGAGGGCCGGGATTCAGTCCTCGATCACGGACAGCACGTTCCCGGCCGGGTCGCTGAACCAGGCGATCGTCGGTCCGTAGCCGCGCTGGATCCCCTTGGGGTCCTCGACCCAGTCGTAGCGGTTGAAGGTGACGCCGCGCTCGACGAGCGCGTCCACGGTCGCCTCGACGTCCGCGACCGGGAAGTTCAGGATCGTGTACGCCGCCGGTACGTGGTCGGGCTTGGGGTAGACGAGGGTGCGCGTGCCCTGAGCCAGGTGGAGGAAGAGCATCCCGTTCTGCTCGCTGACCTCGAGGCCGAGGGTGTCCGCGTAAAAGGTGCGTGCGGCCTGGATGTCGTCGACCGAGAAGCCGTGGAACGCGAGCGAGCTGCCGAGCATGGTGGTCCTTCCGTCGGGTGCTGCCGGTACTGCGACCACCGTCCTCCCCCGGACTCATCGGGCCTGCGTCGGGGAGCGGGCTCCGGAGCGGCATCGAGTCCGTGATCATCCCGAAGGTCGACCACGACGAGGCCACCCAGCAACGGATCAACCAGCTGCATCGGGAGATCGGGAGCAATCGGATCGCCGCGGATACCGGCACCCGGTCGCGCCGGCCCCGTGCAGGGTCGGTCGGTGCAGGGTCGGTCAGTGCAGGGTCGGTCGATAGACCAGCTCCAGGGTGCGGCCGTCGAGCGTCCGGCTCTCGAGCAGCTCCAGGTCGAGGTCGGCCGCCCCGGCGAAGACCGGGTCCAGGCCGTTCTGGCCCGTGACGACCGGGAAGAGCGTCACCTGCACGCGGTCGACCAGGCCGGCTGCCAGCAGCGCGCGGTTCATCGCGAGGCTGCCGTGCGAACGCAGCGGCACGTCGGACTCTCCCTTGAGACGGGCGATGACGTCGAGGGCGTCACCCGCGACGACCGTGGCGTCCGGCCAGTCCAGCGGGCCCTGCAGCGACCTCGACACGACCGTCGCCGGCAGCGCCCGCATCCGGGTGACCCAGGGGTCGCGCACCTCGGCGCCCTCGTCGCTCTCCGCGAGCATCTGCGCGAACATCGCGTAGGTGCGGGCCCCGAAGACCATCCGCTGCTCGGGTGCGTACAGGTCGAGACGGTGCTGGAGCAGCTCCGGGCCCTGCTTGCCCCAGTAGCCCGTCCACCCGCCGCCGGCGGAGCCGAAGCCGTCGAGGCTGGAGAAGACGTCGAAGGTGTACGTGGCGGTCATGTCGATCTCCTCGAGCTCGGGAAGTTCCTGCTCGTCGACTGACCGCGACGCGGCCCGGGACTCATCGCGCCGCCGACCCTCAATTCGATTCGAGGGTTGACCGTTAGCCATCTAACAGTTAGAGTTCTCATCATGAACGAACGCGCTCCCCGGCTGACCACGGGCCTCGAGCTGGTCCGCTGGATCGCCTGGGCGCAGCGCAAGGCCGGCGAGGACTGGGTCCGGGCGCGCGAGCTCAGCCAGCAGCAGGCGTTCACGCTCGGCTACCTCGAGGCCAACCCCGGGACGATCCAGCGAGACATCGCGAAGATCAGCCGGACCAGCGCGGCGAGCGTCTCGAGCCTCCTGCAGGGGCTCGAGCGGCGCGGCCTGGTCGAGCGGCGCACCGAGGACGGCGACGAACGCAGCAAGCGCGTCTACGCCACGGCGGCCGGCGCCGAGCTCATCGCCGGCTTCGAAGAGGCGTTGGCGGCGGCCGACGAGACGATCCTCGCCCCGCTGGACGACACCGAACGGGCCACCCTGCAGGCCCTCCTGACCAAGATCACTGCGGAGCTCCCGCAGCCGACCCGCTCCTAGCCCCACCCCGCGCGGCCTGACCGCGCACCCCGCTCCTCCTCGACCGCGCCGGCGCACGCCGGCGTGCGCTCAGACCTGCCCGGAAGGACGCAGCCATGACCAGCACCACCCACCTCCCCGCCGTCGGCACCAACCGCTGGTACCTGTCGACCGCACCGATCGTCCGCGCCCTCGTGCACCTCTGCGTGCCGATGGCGGCGGCCATGATCGTCGGTGCTCTCTACAACGTGATCAACGCCGGCTTCATCGGCTCGCTGCACGACACCGCGCTGCTCGCCGCAGTCACCCTCGGCTCCCCCGTGCTCGGCCTGGTCATGGCCGTCGGCGGCGTGTTCGGGGTCGGGGGCGGCGCGCTCGTCTCGCGCCTCCTCGGGGCTGCCGAGCACGAGCCGGCCAGGGCGGCCGAGATCAGGCACGTCTCGTCCTTCGCGGTCTGGGGCTCCGTGATCGCCGGGGCGGTGGTGGGTGGGGCCGGCCTGCTCCTGCTGCACCCGCTCGTCTCGGTGCTCGGGGCCGACGCCGCCACCGCCCCGGCGACCCGGGCGTACGTCGGCGTCATGCTCGCCTTCGTCCCGGTCCTCGCCGCCGCCTTCTGCCTCGAGCAGCTCGTCCGGGCGGAGGGCGCCGCCCGCCAGGTCATGGTCGGGCTGATCGCCTCGACCGTCGCCAACCTCCTCCTCGACGTCCTCTTCATCCTCGTCCTGCACCGGGGCGTCGCCGGCGCCGCGCTGGCCGTCGGCCTCGCGAACCTCGGCGTCGTCGTCTACTTCGCCGTCTGGCTGCAGCGGCGCAGCGAGCACAGCAGCGTCTCGCCACGCTGGTTCTCCCTCTCCCCCGCGATCATGCGGCCGGTCTTCGGCGTCGGCATCGGCGAGCTGCTGCAGTCCGGCTTCCTGATCGTCACGTCCCTGGTGCTCAACAACCTCGCGGCCGCGTACGGCGATGGTCCGCTCGCGGCGATGGGGGTCGCGGTGCGCATCGCCCAGGTGCCCGAGTTCCTGATCATGGGGGTCACGCTCGGGGTGCTGCCGCTGCTGGCCTACTCCTACGGCAAGGGCGACGCCGAGCGCCTCGCCGCCACGCTGCGGGCGTCCGCCCTCACGGTCGGGGGCGTTGCGCTGATCTTCAGCACGGTCGTGCTGATCTTCCGGGCACAGGTGTTCACCGCGTTCGTGCCCGACCGCTCGGTCCTGGCGATCGGCGTCACGATCATCACCGCCCAGCTGGTGGCCATGATCGCGAACGGCTTCACCGGACTGGTCACCTCGCTGTTCCAGGCCACCGGGAGGGCCGTGGCGGCGACCGTCATGTCGGTCACGCAGGGCGTCCTGTTCATCCCCGTCGTGCTCCTGGGCCACCTGTGGTTCGGCCTGCCCGGCATCATCTGGTCGCTGACCGCCACCGAGTGCGCCGTGCTGGTCGTCGGCGCGGTCCTGTGGGTCGCGTCCCGCGGCGCCATCCGGCACGGCCTGGCCGAGGGCAGCCCGGAACGCGCCGCCGAGGTCCTCGAGCAGGTCGACGCGTGACCCTCACCTGCCCCCGAAAGTGGTCATCCCGGCGCTCGGACAGGCCCTCAGGAGCCCTCGGAGCGACCACTTTCGGGACCGCGGGGAGGCGCAGGTGCGGACGGCGAAGTGCGACAGCTCCGCTGCTGCTCGGCTAGGCTCCCCTTCGTGCCGAAGATCAGGATCCGCGACGCCGCGCAGTTCCTCAGCGTGAGCGACGACACCGTGCGTCGTTGGATCGAGGCCGGCGTGCTCCCGGTCGAGACCGACGCGAGCAACCGCAAGGTCGTCGACGGGCGGGCGCTCGCCCTCTTCGCCCGCGACCACGCCAACCCGGTCGCGGACCCCTCGCGGGTCGAGCGGTCGGCCCGCAACCGGTTCGTCGGCCTGGTCACCGAGGTCACCAGCGACACGGTGATGGCCCAGGTCGAGATGCAGTGCGGCCCGTTCCGGGTGGTGTCGCTGATGAGCAGCGAGGCCGTCCGTGAGCTCGGCCTGGAACCCGGCTCCGTCGCCGTGGCCGTCGTCAAGGCGACGACCGTGATCATCGAGACCCCCCACGACCGCAAGCACCAGGAGCACGCGTGACCCGTACGACCCTCGTCCTCGTAGCCGCGACCTTCTCGCTGACCGCGCTGGCCGGCTGCGGCGTGGAACCCAGCACCCCCGCCGGCGTGGCGAGCGAGTCGGCCTCGGCGTCGGGCCAGACGCTGACCGTCTTCGCGGCCGCCTCGCTCAAGGGCACCTTCACCACGCTGGGCCAGCAGTTCGAGAGCACGCACCCGGGGACGAAGGTGACCTTCAGCTTCGCCGGCTCCTCCGACCTCGTCACCCAGCTCCAGCAGGGAGCACCCGCGGACGTGTTCGCCTCGGCCGACACCAACAACATGACCAAGGCGACCGCCGCCGACCTGGTGGCCGGGTCGCCGGTGAGCTTCGCGACGAACACCCTGGAGATCGCCGTGCCGCCGGACAACCCGGCGAAGGTCACGTCGTTCGCCGACCTCTCCAAGCCGGGCGTCAAGCTCGTCGTGTGCGCCCCGCAGGTGCCGTGCGGCGCCGCGGCGCAGAAGATCGAGACGGCCACCAACACCACGCTGAAGCCGGTCAGCGAGGAGAACGCCGTCACCGACGTCCTCGGCAAGGTGGAGTCGGGCGAGGCCGACGCCGGCCTGGTCTACGTGACCGACGTCAAGGGCGCGGGCGACAAGGTCAAGGGCATCACCTTCGAGGAGTCGCGGCAGGCGGTGAACACCTACCCGATCGCCGCGCTCTCGGCCAGCAAGAACGCCGACCTCGCCGGCCAGTTCGTGCAGCTCGTGACCGGCACCGAGGGCCAGCAGGTGCTGGCGGCTGCGGGGTTCGCCAAGCCGTGACCCACGCGTGACGATCCCGCGGTGGGTGCTCGTCCCGGCCGCGCTGGGGGCGGTCTTCGTCCTCCTGCCGCTGGTCGCCCTGGCCACGCGCGTCGACTGGGCGCGCTTCGTGGCCCTGATCACGACCGAGGAGTCGCTCGACGCCCTCGGGCTGAGCGTGCGGACGTCGGCCGCGTCCACCCTGATCTGCCTCGTCCTCGGCGTGCCGATGGCCCTCGTCCTCGCGCGGACGTCGTTCCCGGGGCAGCGGGTCGTCCGGTCCCTGATGCTGCTGCCGCTGGTGCTGCCGCCGGTCGTCGGGGGCATCGCGCTGCTCTACACCTTCGGTCGGCGCGGCCTGCTCGGCCACACGCTGGACGTCCTCGGGCTGCAGATCGCCTTCTCCACGACGGCCGTGGTGCTGGCGCAGGCGTTCGTGTCGCTGCCGTTCCTCGTGGTGAGCCTGGAGGGCACGCTCCGCGCGGTCGGGCAGCGCTACGAGCTGGTTGCCGCGACGCTCGGAGGCGGCCCGACGCTGGTGCTGCGCCGGGTGACGCTGCCGCTCGTGCTCCCGGGCCTGCTGTCCGGGGCGGTGCTGGCGTTCGCCCGTTCGCTCGGCGAGTTCGGCGCCACGCTCACCTTCGCCGGCAGCCTCCAGGGCGTGACGCGCACGCTGCCGCTCGAGATCTACCTGCAGCGCGAGACCGACGCGAACACCGCAGTCGCCCTCTCGCTGCTGCTGGTCGCCGTCGCGGTCGCCGTGGTCGGCCTCGCCGCCGGCCGCCCGGAGCAGAGGTGGCGCTGAGGTGGGCCTGACCTTCTCGGCGCAGCTGGCGGCACGTGGCCTCGACGTCACGCTCGAGCTCGGCGACCACGAACGGCTGGCCGTGCTCGGGCCGAACGGAGCCGGCAAGTCGACGCTGCTGGCCGTCCTCGCCGGCACCGTCCGCCCGGACTCCGGTCACGCCGAGCTCGACGGCGAGCCGCTCTTCGACCTGCGGACCGGCCGCTGGTCCGCGCCGCACCGTCGCCGGGTCGGGCTGCTCGCCCAGGACCCGCTGCTCTTCCCGCACCTCGACGTCCTGGCCAACGTCGCGTTCGGACCTCGTGCGGCCGGGACGCCGCGGCGTACGGCGGAGTCGGCCGCCCACGAACGTCTCGCCGCCGTGGAGGCCGACGGCCTGGCCACGCGCCGGCCGGCCGAGCTCTCCGGCGGGCAGGCGCAGCGCGTCGCCATCGCCCGGGCGGTCGCCACCGACCCGCGGCTGCTGCTGCTCGACGAGCCGCTCGCCGCCCTCGACGTGACCGTCGCCCCCCTGGTCCGACGGGTGCTGCGCTCCGTGCTGGTCGGGCGGACGACCGTCCTCGTCACGCACGACCTGCTCGACGCGCTGCTGCTGAGCGACCGGGTCGCCGTGCTGGAGGCCGGCCGGGTGGTCGAGACGGGACCGACGGCCGACGTCCTGCGGCACCCTCGGACCTCGTTCACCGCCCACCTGGCCGGGCTCAACCTGGTGCTGGGCACGGCGGGGGCCACCGGTGTCACCTCGGCCTCCGGCCTGCACCTGGGGGCCGGCCCGGGTGGGGTCGCGCCCGGGACGCCCGCGGCCGCCGTCTTCGCGCCGAACGCGGTCTCGGTCTTCGTCGACCCTCCGCACGGCAGCCCGCGCACGGTCCTGGGCGCCCGCGTCGGCGAGCTCGAGCCGGCGGGCGACGAGGTGCGGGTCACCACCACGACCACGACCGGCGAGACCCTGACGGCGAGCGTGACGCCGGCCTCGGTGGCGGAGCTCGACCTCTACCCCGGCCGTGAGGTCTACCTGGCGGTCAAGGCGACCGCGGTGACGGTCTACCCGGTCTGAGCCGCGACGAGGACCGGGTCAGACCCCGGTCTCGACCTGCTCGGCCTCCCGTCGCGAAGGACGCCACAGCCCTTCCGCGTCGCGGTCCGTCGGGGTGAGGCTGACGCTCGTGGACCAGCAACCGTCGTACGAACACGGCCTCGAGACCCGCTCCCCCGACGCCTACCGCCTCGTCCGGTCGTCGCCGCGGCCTGACGTGGCCGAGCCCGCTCTCCGGGTCGGGGAGGTGGAGCGCGCCACGGCCTGCGACGCGCTGGCCGAGCACTTCGCCGCCGGCCGGCTCGACCCGGCCGAGCTCGACGACCGGCTCGCCCGGGCCATGGCCGCCCGGACGCACGCCGACCTGCAGGTCCTGTTCCGCGACCTGCGGCCTCGCCGGACGGTTGCGGGGGACGCTCCCGGGCAGGTGCCCGAAGCCTCCGGAGCGCGCACGGTGGTCCCGTTCCTCACCGCGCTGCTGATCCTCTGCCTGATGCTGGCGGGCGGGATGCTCCTGGTGCTGGGGGCCTACAGCTCAGCCCTCGTCGTCGCCGCCCTGGTGGGTGGCACCGCCACCGCTGGGCCGGCGGCTGCGTCACCGCCATCGGGCACGCCACGCTGCGCCGACGCTGACCGCTGCACCCGACCCACCGCGTCGTAGCGTGACGCCCATGAGCATCTCCACGGCCACGCCCGACCCCGACCTGACGGTGCAGGGTGCCGCGGTCTCGAGCCCGGACATCCGCACCCTCGTCCTGCTCGGGGCCAGCGGCGACCTCGCGAACCGGCTGCTGATGCCGGCCCTGGGCAAGCTGCTCGACGCCGAGCCGCAGCGGCGCGACATCGTCCTGCTGGGGGCCGGGGCCGAGGACTGGGACGCCGCGACCTGGCACGACCACCTGCAGAAGTCGCTCTCGGCCGCGGAGGTGTCGAGCGAGACGATCGACGCGCTGCTGGCGACGACGTCGTACCAGCAGGCCGACGTCACCTCCGCGAAGGACCTCGAACGGCTGGTGCACGCGGCGGAGCCGGCCCCGGCGCTGTACTTCGCGCTGCCGCCGGCCGTCACCGCCAGGGCGTGCGACGCGCTCGCGGACGTTCCGCTGCCCGACGGCACGGTGCTGGTGCTGGAGAAGCCGTTCGGCACCGACGTCGCCACCGCCACGGCGCTGAACACCCGCCTCGCGACCCTGGTGCCGGAGGAGCGGACGTTCCGGGTCGACCACTTCCTCGGTCGTTCGACCGTGCTCAACCTGCTGGGCGTGCGGTTCGCCAACCGGATCTTCGAGCCGGTGTGGGACAACAACCACGTCGCCTCGGTGGACATCGTGTTCGACGAGCAGCTGACCCTCGAGGGGCGGGCCGGCTACTACGACAAGGCGGGCGCGCTCGTCGACATGATCCAGAGCCACCTGCTCCAGGTGCTGGCCCTCGTCGCGATGAACCCGATCGGCGAGGTGTCCGCCTTCGACCTGCGCGAGGCCAAGGCCGAGGTGCTGCGGGCGTGCCGCGTCTGGGACGACGACCCCGCCGCCTCGTCGCGCCGGGCGCGCTACACGGCCGGCACCATCGACGGTCGCGAGGTGCCGGACTACGCCAAGGAACCGGGCGTCGACGCAGCCCGCGGCACCGAGACGCTCGCCGAGATCGTGCTGGAGATCGACAGCTGGCGCTGGTCGGGGGTGCCGTTCCGGCTCCGTTCCGGCAAGGCCGTCGGCGTCGCGCGCAAGGAGGTCATCGTGACCTTCAAGGAGGTGCCGCACCTGCCGACCGGCCTGACCGGCGCCTGCGAGCCCGACCGGCTGCGGCTCGTGATGGGCCCGGACGCGATCGCGCTGGACCTGAACGTGAACGGCGAGGACGACCCCATGACGATCGACCGCGTCAGCCTCGACACCACCCTGAGCCCGGGGCGGCTGCCCGCGTACGGCGAGGTCCTGGCCGGCGTGCTCGACGGCGACCCGCTGCTCGCCGTCCGCGGCGACACCGCGGTCGAGTGCTGGCGCATCGTCGACGCGGTCCTCGACGCGTGGGCCAAGGACGAGACCCCGCTGCAGACGTACGCCGCCGGCACCCAGGGCCCGGAGGGCTGGCCCGTCTGAACGACCCGCGACGCCTCGTCCCGGGCCAGGTCCTTGCCTGCGTCTTCAGACCGGTGCGGTCGTTCGGCGCAGGTTCCGCGTCCTCTGGGCGCGGGAGCCCGCACCGGTCTGAAGACATGCGCCGACGCTCCACGCACCCACGTACGCGACCGCGTACGCGACCACGTGCGCGACGTCTGCGGACAGCGGTCTGAAGACGCGGTCCCTGGCCGTCCCCCCGGCAGAACGTGGCCCGCACCGGTCTGAAGACGCAGGTCAGCAGCAGGCCCTTGAGCTCACCCGGAATATCTCCTAGACTATCGGCGATATATCGGTGAGGTCGTCAACGGGACGGCCCAGATCTCGAGGAGACACCATGCGTAGCCACTTCCACGCATCCCAGCAAGGCTTCATCCCCGCCAAGGCCGCCCTGCGGCGCATGGCCGCCGTGGCCGGCGGGTTCGACGGCCCGGGCTTCGGCCCCGGCGGACCCGGCGGCGGTCCCGGCTTCGGCCCGGGTCGCCAGTTCGGCGAGGGTCCCGGGCGTGAGTTCGGTCCCGGTCGCGGCTTCGGCGGCGGCTTCGGCGGGGGCAGGCGGGGCTTCGGTCCCGGCGGTCCCGGCTTCGGTCCCGGTGGGCCCCGTGCCCGTCGCGGCGACGTCCGCAGCGCGATCCTCGGCCTCCTGGCCGAGGGTCCGTCCAACGGCTACGGCCTGATCAAGGCCATCGCCGAGAAGACCGACGGCGCCTGGAAGCCGAGCCCCGGCTCGGTCTACCCGACGCTGGCCCAGCTCGTCGACGAGGGCCTCGTGGCCAAGGAGGACGGCGCCCGCGGCGCGTACTCCCTGACCGACGAGGGCACGGCCCACGTCACCGAGAACCGCGAGGCGATCGACGCCGCGCTCGACAACGCCCGCGAGGGCGGCTCCGGCTCCGAGCTCCGCGACGCCGCCCGCAAGCTCATGGGCAGCCTGCAGCAGTTCCGCGGCGCCAGCGCCGAGCAGCAGTCCCGCGCCAAGGACAAGGTCGACCAGCTCCGCCGCGAGCTGTACGGCATCCTCGCCGAGTGAACCCCGACGCGGCCACGCCGAGCTCGCGTCGACGCAGCCGCACGCCTTCGAGCCAGCCGCACAGGTCGCGACCTGTGCGGCTGGCCGCATCTTGTGCGGCCGTCACCGGAGGTGTGCGGCTGACGCCGGCGGTACGTGGCCGTCAGCCGGCGCGGGTGAGCGTCAGGCTCGCGTCCGGCAGCACGACGACGGCGGTGCCGGCCGCGTCGTCGCAGGTGACCTGCGCGGTCGTGCCGGAGCCGATGAGCTGGTTGGCGAGCCCGCCCACCGAGTAGCTCCGGCTGATCCCGAACCCCTTCACCACCGCGTCGCCGTGCGCCCCGGTCGTGGTCAGGGCCAGCGCGGACGGGTCGCCCTCGTAGCGGCCGGTGATCTCCCCGTCGAACCGCAGCTCGGCGTTGACGGCCCCGAGGTCGAGCTTCACCGGCTGCGCCCCGTCCGAGCTGATCTTGAACGTGCCGGACGTGAAGTCGGCGGCGATGTTCCCGCCCGAGCCCGTGCCGGCGGCGGACGCCTGGCCGCGGCCCTCGAAGCCGGTGACCAGGTACGCGCCGTCCGGGCACGGAGCCGGCGACGCGGGAGCGCTGGACGCCGGCGCTGCGGCCGGGGTCGTCGGCCCGACCGACGGGACCGGTGACGAGGAGCCCGACGAGCACCCCGCGGCCAGCAGCACGACGGCCGCCACCGTCAGCAGACGCACCCGCACGGGCCACCACCTTCCTGATCGAGGCGTCAGCGTATGCGTACGCGTGAAGACCGCGTGAAGATCGCGGGGACCGCGTAGCAGACGCGTGAAGATCGCTCCGCCACCCGCGACCCCGGTGCTCTGCTGGTCTGCGTGAGAGAGCAGAGAGCCGATGGCTGACGTGGTGTTCGTGCTGGTGACGGTGGTCGTGTTCGCCGTCCTCGTGCTGGTGGTCCGAGGGGAGCAGCGGCTGTGAGCCTCGAGAACGGGGTCGGCCTCGTCGTGGCCGTCCTCCTGGCGGTCTTCCTGGTGTGCGCCCTGCTGTTCCCGGAGCGGTTCTGATGTCCGAGACGACGAGCGGCGTGCTCTTCATCGCGTCCCTGGTCCTGGTGCTCGTGCTGGTCTACCGTCCGGTCGGACGCCTGCTGCACACGACGGCGACCTCCGAGCGCGACCTCGCGCCGGAGCGGGTCGTCTACCGGATGGTGGGGGTCGACGCCCGCGCCGAGCAGTCGTGGGCGACGTACGCCCGCAGCGTGCTCGCCTTCTCCGCGGTGTCGGTGCTCTTCCTGTACGCGCTCCTGCGGCTGCAGGGCCACCTGCTGCTCAGCCTCGGCTTCTCGGGCGTCGAGCCGTCCCAGGCCTGGAACACGGCCGTCAGCTTCGTGACCAACACGAACTGGCAGTCGTACTCGGGTGAGGCGACCATGGGCCACCTGGTCCAGATGGCCGGGCTCGCCGTGCAGAACTTCGCCTCGGCCGCCGTGGGCATCGCCGTCGCGTTCGCCCTGGTGCGCGGGCTGGCCCGGGCCAGCAGCGCCACGATCGGGAACTTCTGGGTCGACCTCGTCCGGATCACCCTGCGGGTGCTGCTGCCGCTGGCCTTCCTGAGCGCGATCGTCCTGGTCGCCTGCGGAGCCGTGCAGAACCTGTCGGCCGGGACCGACGTGACGACGCTGGCCGGGGGGACGCAGCACCTGACGGGCGGCCCGGTCGCCAGCCAGGAGTCGATCAAGGAGCTGGGCACCAACGGCGGCGGCTTCTACAACGCCAACAGCGCCCACCCCTACGAGAACCCGACCTCGTTCAGCAACTGGTTCGAGCTGCTGCTGATCCTGGTGATCCCGTTCAGCATCCCGCGCGTCTTCGGCCTGATGGTCGGCGACGTCCGGCAGGGCCGGGCCGTCGCGCTGACGATGGGCCTGCTCGCGGTGATCAGCGTCGGCCTGACGAACGCGTTCCTGGTCCACCCCAGCGGCACGGTCCCGATGGCCGTCGGCGGAGCGCTCGAGGGCACGGAGGCGCGCTTCGGCGTCGCCCAGTCGGCCACGTTCGCGGCGATCACCACGCTGACCTCGACCGGGGCGGTCAACTCCTTCCACGACTCCTTCCCCGCGGCCGGCGGCGGCGTCGTGATGCTCAACATGATGCTCGGCGAGGTGGCGCCCGGCGGCGTCGGCTCGGGCCTGTACGGGCTGCTGATCCTGGCGATCATCACGGTCTTCGTGGCCGGGCTGATGGTCGGGCGCACCCCCGAGTACGTCGGGAAGAAGATCGGCGGCCGGGAGATCAAGTTCGCGTCGCTGTACTTCCTGGTGACGCCGACCCTCGTGCTCGCCGGGGCGGCCGCCGCGATGGCGTGGCCGTCCGCCCGCGAGTCGATGCTGAACAGCGGCCCGCACGGGCTGTCGGAGGTCCTGTACGCGTACACCTCCGCCGCGAACAACAACGGCTCGGCCTTCGCCGGGCTGAGCGCGAACACGACCTGGTACAACACCACGCTCGGGCTCGCGATGCTGCTCGGCCGCTTCCTCCCGCTGGTCCTCGTCCTCGGTCTCGCCGGCTCGCTGGCCGCCCAGGGCCGAGCGCCGGCGAGCGCCGGCACCCTGCCGACCCACCGGGGCCTGTTCATCGGGATGCTCGCCGCCGTCACCCTCGTGCTGGTCGGCCTGACCTACCTCCCCGCGCTCGCGCTCGGGCCGCTCGCCGAGGCCCTGCGATGAGCACCCGCAACACACGCAACCACTCCCAGAACGAGGTGACGCGGTGAGCACCGCGACCCAGAACCGCACGACCCAGACCCCCACCTCCGTGCCGCCCCAGCAGCAGGAGCCCCGCCGGATCGGTGGCGGTGTCCTCGACCCACGCCTGCTGGTCACGTCCCTGCCCGACGCCCTGCGCAAGCTCGACCCGCGCACGCTCTGGCGCAACCCGGTGATGCTCGTGGTCGAGGTCGGCTCCGTCCTGACCACGGTGCTCGCCGTCGCCGACCCCAGCGTCTTCGCCTGGTCGATCGTGGTGTGGCTGTGGCTGACCGTCGTCTTCGCCAACCTGGCCGAGGCCGTGGCCGAGGGCCGCGGCAAGGCGCAGGCCCAGGCGCTGCGCAAGACGCGGGAGGACACGAGCGCCCGCCGGCTCACCGGGTGGACCCCGGGCGCGGAGACCCTGCACGAGGAGTCCGTGGCCGCGGCCGAGCTGCGCCGGGGCGACTTCGTGGTGGTCGAGGCGGGCCAGGTGGTCCCCGGTGACGGCGACGTCGTCGAGGGCATCGCCTCGGTCGACGAGTCGGCGATCACCGGCGAGTCCGCGCCCGTGATCCGGGAGTCCGGCGGTGACCGTTCCGCGGTCACCGGGGGCACCCGGGTGCTGTCCGACCGCATCGTCGTGCGCATCACCCAGGAACCGGGCGCCAGCTTCCTCGACCGGATGATCGCCCTCGTCGAGGGTGCGAACCGGCAGAAGACGCCGAACGAGATCGCGCTGAACATCCTGCTCGCCGCGCTGACCATCGTGTTCCTGCTGGCCGTGGCCACCCTGCAGCCGCTGGCCATCTACTCCGCCTCGGTCCAGGGCGTGTCCGGCGACTCGCTGGTCCTCGGCGCCGGGGGCGTGACCGGCATCGT
>CAXULL010000005.1:0-242521 GCA_964251895.1 uncultured Friedmanniella sp. | reverse complement strand
GAAGCCGCAACGGGCGTAGAACGCGGCCAGCTGGGGCTCGAAGTCGACGTGCAGCCAGCCGCAGCCGGCGTCCCGGGCGGCGTCGGCGGCGCGGCGGACGAGCTCGAGCCCGACGCCCTCGCCCCGCCGGGCGGGGTCCACGCAGGTGTCGAGCAGGAACGCGTGCGTCCCGCCGTCCCACGCCACGTTGACGAAGCCCACCAGCCGGCACTCCCCGGGCTTGTCGATCGCGTACGCCTCCACCCACGTCAGGCTGTGCCGGTGCAGCCGGGCGTTCCACGGCTGCACCGGGCCCGGCTCACCGAACGCCTCGTCGTGCAGGCCGGAGAGCGCCACGTCGTCGACCGCGCCGTGCACGCGGTAGCCGACGGGCGCGGTCGTCACGGTGGCCTCAGTCCTCGGGGATGTAGTCGAGGTTCGGCGCGAGCCAGCGCTCGGCCTCCGACAGCGGCCAGCCCTTGCGGGTCGCGTACTCCGACACCTGGTCACGGCCCAGGCGGCCGACCACGAAGTACTGGCTGTCCGGGTGTGAGAAGTACCAGCCGCTGACCGCCGCGCCCGGCCACATCGCCATCGACTCGGTGAGCGAGATGCCCACCTGGGCCTCCACGTCGAGCAGGTCCCACAGCAGGGCCTTCTCCGTGTGGTCGGGGCAGGCGGGATAGCCCGGCGCCGGCCGGATGCCGCGGTAGCGCTCGGCGATCAGGTCGTCGCCGACCAGGTGCTCGTCGGGCGCGTAGCCCCAGAACTCGCGACGGACGCGCTGGTGCAGACGTTCGGCGAACGCCTCCGCGAGCCGGTCGGCGAGCGACTCGAGCAGGATCGCGGAGTAGTCGTCGAGGTCGGCCTTGAACGCCTCGACGTGCTCGGCGGAACCGTGCCCCGCCGTCACCGCGAACGCCCCGACGTAGTCGGCCAGCCCGCTCTCCTTGGGCGCGACGAAGTCGGCGAGCGACCGGTTCGGCACGCCCTCGCGGTGCTGACCCTGCTGGCGCAGGTGGTGCAGCGTCGTCCGGACGCTCGTGCGCGACTCGTCGGTGTAGACCTCGAGGTCGTCGCTGCCCACCCGGTTGGCCGGGAACAGCCCGAACGTGCCGGCCGCGCGCAGCCACTTCTCCCGGCTCAGCCGGTCGAGCATCCGCTGCGCGTCCTCGTACAGCTTGCGCGCGACGGTCGCGGTGGCCGGGTTGTGGAGCAGGTCGGGGAAGCGGCCCCGCATCTCCCAGGCGCCGAAGAACGGGCTCCAGTCGATGTACTCGCGCAGCTCGTCGAGGTCGTAGTCGTCGAACGTCCGCGTGAACGAGGCCGCGGGCCGCTGGCCGGTGGGCTCCTCGGACGTGTGCTGGTCGCGCGCCTGCTGGAGCAGCATCCGGGGCCGGAGGGGGCGGTGGTCGGTCCACTCGAGCGGCGTGGCGTGCACCTTGGCCTGCGCGTACGAGCGCAACGGCCGGTCCGTGCGCTTGGCGCCGTGCCGCTCGCGCAGGGAGGCGTAGTCGGCGGCCACCGACTCCAGCAGCGCGGGCCGGCGCTCGTCGGAGAGCAGCGAGGCGACCGTCGGGACCGAGCGCGACGCGTCCTTGACCCAGACCACCGGCCCGGAGTACGCCGGGGCCACCTTGACCGCCGTGTGCGCGCGCGACGTCGTCGCGCCACCCAGCAGCAGCGGGATGGTGAACCCCTGCCGCTCCATCTCACGAGCGAGGTTGACCATCTCGTCCAGCGATGGCGTGATCAGCCCGGAGAGGCCGATGAGGTCGGCGTGCTCGGCGCGGGCGGTGTCGAGGATCTTCTGCGCGGGGACCATCACGCCGAGGTCGACGACGTCGTAGTTGTTGCACTGCAGGACGACGCCGACGATGTTCTTGCCGATGTCGTGGACGTCGCCCTTGACCGTGGCCATGACGACCTTGCCCTTGGTGGACGTCTCGCCCGGCTGGCGCTCCGCGTCGATGTAGGGCACCAGGTGCGCGACCGCCCGCTTCATCACGCGCGCGGACTTCACCACCTGCGGCAGGAACATCTTCCCGGCGCCGAACAGGTCGCCGACCCGGCCCATGCCGTCCATCAGGGGCCCCTCGATGACGTCCAGCGGCCGACCGCCGGAGCCGACCAGCTCCAGGCGCAGCTCCTCGGTGTCCTCGACGACCCACGCGTCGATGCCGTGCACCAGCGCGTGCGTGATCCGTTCGCGGACGCTCAGGCTGCGCCACTCCTGCTCGGTGACCGTGCCGTCGGACTCGCGGTTGTGCTCCGAGGCGACCTCGAGCAGCCGTTCGGTCGCGTCGGGGCGCCGGTTGAGCACGACGTCGGTGATGCGTTCGCGCAGGTCCGCCTCGATGTCGTCGTAGACCGCGAGGGCACCCGCGTTCACGATGCCCATGTCCAGGCCCGCCTCGATGGCGTGGAACAGGAACACGGCGTGGATCGCCTCGCGCACCGGGTTGTTGCCGCGGAAGGAGAAGGACACGTTCGAGATGCCGCCCGACACGAGGGCGCCGGGCAGGCTCTTCTTGATCCAGCGGACGGCCTCGATGAAGTCGACGCCGTAGTTCTGGTGCTCCTCGATGCCCGTCGCCAGGGCGAAGACGTTCGGGTCGAAGATGATGTCGCGCGCCGGGAAGCCGACCTCGTCGACGAGCAGGTCGTACGCCCGCTGGCACACGTCCTGGCGTCGTTCCAGGGTGTCGGCCTGGCCGTCCTCGTCGAAGGCCATGACGACCACCGCGGCGCCGTGCTTGCGGGCCAGCCGGGCGTGCTCCAGGAATGGCTCGACACCCTCCTTGAGGGAGATCGAGTTGATGATCGGCTTGCCCTGCAGGGCCTTGAGGCCGGCCTCCACGACCTCCCACTTCGAGGAGTCGATCATGACCGGGACCCGGCAGATGTCGGGCTCGGTGGCCACGAGGCGCGTGAAGCGCTCCATCGCGGCGACGCCGTCGATCATGCCCTCGTCCATGTTGATGTCGATCACCTGCGCGCCGGACTCGACCTGCTGGCGGGCCACCTCCAGCGCGGTCGGGTAGTCGCCGGCCTTGATCAGGTTCCGGAACCGGGCGGAGCCGGTGATGTTGGTCCGCTCCCCGATGTTGACGAAGAGCGAGTCCTCGGTCACGGTCAGGGGCTCGAGGCCCGAGAGCCGCAGCGCCGGCTGGACCTCCACGGGCTCGCGCAGCGTCAGGCCGGGCGCCGACGGGGCCACCGCTGCGGCGAGCGCGGCGATGTGGGCCGGGGTCGTGCCGCAGCAGCCGCCGACGATGTTCACCAGCCCGGCGTGGGCGAACTCGCCGAGGACGCGGGCCAGGTCCTCCGGCGCCTCGTCGTACTCCCCGAAGGCGTTCGGCAGCCCGGCGTTGGGGTGCGCCGAGACGAACGTGTCGGCGATCCGGGAGAGCTCGGCGACGTACGGACGCAGGTCGGCCGCGCCGAGCGCGCAGTTGAGCCCCACCGCGATCGGACGGGCGTGCCGCACCGAGTTCCAGAACGCCTCGGTCACCTGGCCCGACAGCGTGCGCCCGGACGCGTCGGTGATCGTCCCGGAGATGATCACCGGCCAGCGTCGCTGCTCGGTGTCGAAGAGGGTCTCGACCGCGAAGATCGCCGCCCGCGCGTTCAGGGTGTCGAAGATCGTCTCGATGATCAGCACGTCCGCACCGCCGTCGACCAGGCCGCGGGCCTGCTCGAGGTACGCCTCGACCAACCCGTCGAACGTGACGTTGCGGGCGCCCGGGTCGTTGACGTCGGGGGAGATGGAGCCGGTCTTGCTGGTCGGTCCGAGGGCGCCGAGGACCCAGCGTGGCCGGCTCGGGTCGCGGGCCTCGGCCGCGTCGCAGGCCCGCCGCGCGATCTGCGCCGCGGCGAGGTTGATCTCGTACGCGAGGTCGCTCATGCCGTAGTCGGCCAGCGAGATCCGCTGCGCGTTGAACGTGTTGGTCTCGAGCAGGTCCGCGCCCGCGTCGAGGTACTCGGCGTGCAGCGACTCGATCAGCGCGGGCTGGGTGAGGTTGAGCAGGTCGTTGTTGCCCTGCACGTCGCTCGGCCAGTCGGCGAAGCGCTCGCCGCGGAAGTCGGCCTCGCCGAGGCCCTGCTCCTGCAGCATGGTGCCCATCGCTCCGTCCATGACCACCACGCGCTCGCGCATGAGCGCGGACAGCTCTGCGCTCGCGTCCGGGCGGTGGTCGACGGTCTTGCTCACGGTTCCCCTGAGGTCGTGCAGGTGCTGGAGGTCGCAGGCGCTCGGTGCGGGCGTCAGACGATCCAGGATACGGAGTCAGCCGCTCCTGTCACCGGTTTCCCGGGCGGCGGACGTGGCCCGGGCGTCAGGGTGAGGACGGGGCGTCGTCCCGGCACGCCGTACGGTGGTCGGGTGCCCCAGCGACTGACGCCTCTCGAGGTCGCGCTGCTCGCCCTCGACACCAGCCGTACGCCCGGGCACGTCGGCACGGTGACCGTGCTCGAGCCGCTCCCCGGCGCCGACCTCGAGCACGAGCTGCGGGCGCTGGTCGCCGCCCGGCTCCCCTTCGTGCCGCGCTACCGCCAGCGCGTCGTGCCCGTCCCCGGCCGGCTCGCCGCCCCGGTCTGGATCGACGACGACGACTTCGACCTGGGCTTCCACGTCCGTCCGGCCGCGCTGCCGCGGCCGGGCACGCCCGACCAGCTCCGCGAGCTCGTCGGCCAGGTCATGGCCCGTCGCCTCGACCGGTCCCGGCCGCTCTGGGAGGTGCACGTCGTCGAGGGTCTCGAGGGCGGTCGGGTCGCCGTCGTCGAGAAGGCGCACCTCGCGCTGGTCGACGGTGACGACACGGTCGACCTGGCGCAGGTCCTGCTCGACGCCGACCCCGAGGCCTCGGAGGTCGGGGGCGCCCCGGTCGAGTGGCACCCGGCGCTCGAGCCGGGGTCGACCGACCTCGTCGTCGGTGCGCTCTGGGAGAGCGCGCAGGACCCGGTCCGTGCGGTCGACAACCTCCGCGGGCTCGTCACGGGCGCGCTCGGTGTCGCGCTGGCCGTCGGCGAGGTGGTCGGGGGCACCCTCGGCACCGGGCTGGGCGAGCTCGCGGGCGACGCGCTCCGCGGCGGGCGCCCGCCCGCCGGTTCTCCGCTCGCCGGGACCGTCTCGTCGTCGCGCCGCTTCGCGACCCTGCGGGTCCCGCTCGCCGACCTCCAGGCCGTGCACGTGGCCCACGACCACACCGTCAACGACGTCGTCCTCGCCGCCGTCGCCGGGGGCTTGAGGTCTTGGCTGCTCACCCGCGACGGGCTGGGCCGGACCCGGCGGACGCTACGGGCTCTGGTCCCCATGAGCGTGCTGGAGGACGAGGCCGGCACCTCCTCGCTCGGGGTGCAGGTCGCCCCGCACCTGCAGGACCTGCCGGTGGGCGAGTCGAGCCCGTTGATGCGGCTGCACCAGGTCGCGTACGGGAGCAAGGCCCACCGCGACAGCGGCCGCGGCGTCGACGCGCAGACCCTGACCGACATCGCCGGCTTCGCGCCGGCGACGCTGCACGTGCTCGGCGTCCGGTCCGCCGCGGAGGCGGTGCGGCGCCCCTACGACGTGCTGATCACCAACGTCCCGGGACCCCAGCTGCCGCTCTACGCGGTGGGCGCCCGCATGACGGAGACCTTCCCGGTGGTGCCGCTCGCGGCCGGGCACCTGCTGGCGATCGGCGTGACCTCGTACGACGGCGGCGTGTTCTTCGGCCTGACGGCCGACCGGGACGCGATCGCCGACCTCGACGTCCTCGTGCAGTGCCTCGACGACGCGGTCGGCGAGCTCCTCGACACCACCGAGCAGGCCCGCCGGCGCCAGCCCACCAGGCCCGCGTCCGCGGCGGCGCGCCGTGCGGCCACGTCCAAGGCCGTCGCCCGCGCCGAAGCAGCCCGTCGACGTGCGGAGGCACGACCCTGATGACCCCTGGCACGAGCACCCCCGGCACGAGCACCCCGGGCACGCGGAGCATCGCCGCCTTCGTTCCCGTCGCGCGGGAGCAGGCCGTCGCGCTGCGTGCGGGCGACGACCTCGGCGACCTGCCCGCGTACACCCCGGGCCCGGCGCTCTACACCGCTCACGGCCTCTCGGCGTCCGAGGACGAGGAGGCCGGGTTCGTCGCGCTCGGCTACGCCGGCCTGGCCGCCCTGCTCGCCCGGCCGGGGCTGCGTACGGTCCTCGCCGTCGACGTCGGCGGCGGGCAGGTGGAGGCCTCGGGCAGCGAGTTCGGCGAGGTCCGGCTGCACGGCCTGACCTGGGCGCAGGTGACGGCCGTGTTCGCCGACGAGCCCGCGGCCGCCGACGACCTCGAGGCCGCCCGCGAGGCGGCGGGAGGCCGCCCGCTCGCCGACGTCGCCGACGACGAGGACGTGGTCGGGCTGGTCGACCGCTGGGACCTGCTCTGGTACGCACCGGCCGAGCTCGACGCGTCCGGCTCCTGACGGACCGATGAGAACGGCCGCCCGCGCTGGTCGTTGACCAGGCCGGACGGGACGGTCCGTCCGCACGAGCACGAGGGAGCCACCCGATGGGCCAGATCAAGGTGCACGAGTTCACGACGCTCGACGGGTCGGTCGGGGTGCCGATGTGGACGATGGACTTCCCCTTCACGCCCGCCCAGGTCGAGGAGACGGGGTCGCTCACCGCCGGGGCCTCCGCGATCCTGCTCGGCCGCGTCACGTACGAGATGTTCGGGCCGGCGTGGTCGCAGCGCACCGTCGAGGACGACCCGGGTGCGCCGTTCTTCAACGACAGTCCCAAGTACGTGGTCTCGAGCACCCTGACCGAGCCCTCGTGGGGGCCGGCGACGGTGCTCCCGTACGACCCCGACCGGATCGCCCGGCTCAAGGACGAGGTCGACGGCGACCTCTACGTGAGCGGCAGCGGGACCCTCGTGCGGGCGCTGCTCGCCGACGGTCTCGTCGACGAGCTGCACCTGTTCGTCTACCCGGTCGGGCTCGGCGAGGGGCCGTACCTGTTCCCGCCCGGCGGCACGCGGACGCCGCTCGTCCTGCTGGGGACGACGGCGTACGAGAACGGTGTCGTCCACCTGACCTACGGACCGTCCGCAGGATGAGCCGAGGGGACTAGGGAAGACTGGTTCCATGCCACGTTCGATCTGGAAGGGTGCGATCTCCTTCGGCCTCGTCACGATCCCGGTGAAGCTCTACTCCGCCACCGAGGAGAAGGACATCGCCTTCCGTCAGGTGCACGCGGTCGACGGGGGACGGATCAAGTACCGCCGGGTCTGCGAGATCGACGGCGAGGAGGTCCCCTACCCCGAGATCGCCAAGGGCTACGAGCTGGCGGACGGTCGGATGGTGATCCTCGAGAAGGAGGACTTCGACTCGCTCCCGCTGGCCACCACCAAGGCGGTCGAGGTGGTGCAGTTCGTGGCCGAGGAGGAGGTCGACCCGACCTACTTCAACAAGACCTACTTCCTCCAGGCCGACGGGCCCGGCACCAAGCCGTACGTCCTGCTGCGCGACGCGCTGGTCAAGACCGGGCAGTGCGCGCTGGTCAAGGTCGCGCTGCGCTCGCGGGAGGCCCTCGCGCTGGTCCGTCCGCGCGACGGGCTGCTCGTCATGCACACCATGCTCTGGCCCGACGAGCTGCGCGACGGCCAGTTCGCTGCGCCGCCGGAGACGGTGTCGGTCTCCGACGCCGAGGTGACGATGGCGCAGTCGTTCATCGAGGCGCTCTCGGGCGACTTCCGGCCCGAGGAGTACACCGACGCCTACCGCGAGGCGCTGGAGGAGGTCGTGCAGAGCAAGGCCGCCGGCGTCCCGATGGTCGAGCAGGCCGAGGCACCCCAGGAGGCTGAGGTCGTCGACCTCGTCGCCGCCCTGCGCGCCTCCGTCGAGGCGGCCAAGAAGCGCCGGGCGGAAGGTTCCGCGGCGAAGGCGGGCTGAAGTGCTAGCAAGTTGCTAGCATAGGCCCGTGAGGACCCTCTACGTGCGGAACGTCCCCGACGAGGTCGTCGAACGGATCGAGCAGCTCGCAGCCCGAGAAGGGCTGTCGGTGAACGCCGTCGTCGTCAAGGAGCTGCAGGGCCTCGCCCGCCGGACGCAGAACGCTGAGATCTTCGACTCGATGCCGGACACCGACATCACCACCGACGAGATCCTCGCGGCGATCGACGCCGGACGGCGCTAGGGCGAGGCGGTGGTCGTCGTCGACTCCTCGGCGCTGACTGAAGCCCTTCTCCGGCCCGGTCGTTCACGGGAGCGGTTGTCGGAGGAGGAGCTCCACGCGCCGCACCTCGTCGACTCCGAGGTGACCAGTGCCCTCCGCGGACTGGTGCTGGGCAACCGCCTCGACGCCGACCGTGCCGCGGTTGCGCTCGACGGGCTGCAGAGCGCCAGTGTGACCCGGTATCCCGCTTCGCCCCTGACTCAGAGGGTGTGGCAGCTGCGGGCGAATCTCACCGCCTACGACGCGCTGTACGTGGCCCTTGCCGAACGGCTCGGCTGTGCGCTGCTGACAGCCGACGCGCGCATCGCCCGAGCGCCCGGTCTGCGCTGCACGGTCGACGTCGTCGACTAGGCCGTCGGGTTCGCCGCCAGCCAGCGGTCGCCCGCGCTCTGCTGCGTCCGGAACCCGGCCAGCACCGCCGGGGCGGCGCCCTGCTCGAGCTTGCGGCCGAGCAGGGGGACGTTGACCTTGAGCTCCCCGGTCAGGCGGACGGTCGTGCCGCGACCGCCGGGGGCGAGGTGCAGGGTGCCGCGCAGCGAGACCGGCTGGCGGTCGACGGTGAGCGCGAGCTGACCCACGCGGGAGCCGTCCGCGGCCGGCTCGCCCCAGGTCGTCTCCTCGAGGATCGTGAGCTCGGGACCGGTGAAGCGGGCGGCCGAGTCGGGCGCCTTCAGGGTCCGGGACGTCCAGGTCCGCGGCGGGGTGATCTCGACCTGCCACGGGCTCGCCTCGCTGGCCACGCAGACCTGCTCCTGGTAGCCGCGGTCGAGCATCATGGCGTGGACCTCGGCCGGGGAGGCGGCGAAGTCGAGGTCGGTGGAGATCTCCATCCCGCCATTGAACCAGCCCGCGGACCACCGTCTAACGTGGTCGTGACGCACGTCGCCCCCAGAGCTGCGGGCGACTTCGGCAGAGACGGATGGTGTGGTGACGACGTACGAGGTCGGGCTCGAGCAGGACAAGACCGACAAGATCGCGGCGGTCGCCGCCGCCGGACGTCGGGTGGCGAGCGAGCTCGGGCAGGACCCGGACGCCGTCTCCACCTTCATGTGGCACTACTTCCGCCACGTCGACCCGGCCGACCTCGAGGACCGAACGGTCGACGACCTCCTGGCCCTGGTCGAGAGCCACTACCGCGCGGCCCTGGTCCGCGCGCCCGGCCAGGACGTCGTCCGCATCATCGGGCCGGGGGCCGCGGACGGCCTCGGCGGCGCCACGGTGCTGCAGGTGGTGACCGACGACCTGCCGTTCCTCGTCGACTCGGTGACGATGGAGGTGCTGCGGCAGGGCTGGACGATCCGCGAGGTGTTCCACCCCCAGTTCCTGGTCCTGCGCGACGCCGAGGGGCGGCTGCGGCAGCTGCTGCGCTCCGCCGAGGCGGCCGTCGAGCCGGCCACGCTGCAGGAGTCGTGGATGCACCTGGAGCTCCTGCCGCCGGTGCGGCTCGGCTCGGAGGACGTCGCCGCGGCCGACCTGGAACGTGGCGTCCACGAGGTGCTCGACCTGGTCGGGGTGTCGGTCGCCGACTGGCGCGCGATGACCGAGCGGGCCGTCGCGATCTCGGCCGAGCTCGCGGACCACGTGGCGGCGGGCGCGTACGGCGGGGTCGGGGGCGAGGCCGACCAGGCCCGTGAGCTGCTGGACTGGCTGAGCGGGCACCACTTCACGTTCTTCGGCGCCCGCGACTACGACCTCGTCGGCCGCGGCGAGGACGCGCGCTACGTGCCCGTGCCGGGGACCGGGCTCGGCATCCTGCACGGCGACGTGGACCCGGCGGGCTCGTTCTCGGCGCTGCCGCGGCTCGACGGGTCGCCGGCGCTCCTGGTCGTGACCAAGGACAACGCGCGCTCCCGGGTGCACCGGCCCGCCTACCTCGACTACATCGGTGTCCGGCGCCTCGACGAGCACGGCGCGGTCGTGGGGGAGCACCGGCTGCTCGGGCTGTTCTCGACCACGGCCTACTCCGAGAGCGTGATGCGCGTGCCCGTGCTGCGCCAGAAGGCCGAGGGCGTGATCGCCCGGTCGGGCTACGACCTGTCGAGCCACGGTGGCAAGGCGATCGTCGACACGCTCGAGACCTACCCGCGCGACGAGCTCTTCCAGACCCCGCTGCCCGAGCTCGCCGAGACCGTGGAGCGGATCGCGCACCTCAAGGAACGCCGCCAGGTCCGGATGTTCGTCCGCGCCGACCCGTACGGGCGGTTCGTCTCCTGCCTGGTCTACCTGCCGCGCGACCGCTACACCGGCACCGTGCGGCGCAAGATGGAGCAGATCCTGCTCGAGCGCCTCGGCGGCGCGAGCATCGACGACAGCGCCCGGGTGACCGACGCCGTGCTGGCCCGGCTGCACGTCGTGGTGCGGATGCCCGCCGGGCACCGGGCCGTGACGCTGGACGAGGGGATCGACCTGCGCGCCCTCGAGCGTGACCTGACCGCGGCGACGCGGACGTGGGACGACGAGTTCGCCGACCTGCTCGGCGGCACCCGGGCGGCCGACCGGCTCGGTGCGCTGCTGCGCGCGCTGCCCGAGGGCTACAAGGAGGACTACACCCCGCGTCAGGGCCGTCAGGACCTCGCCGCGCTGACCGACCTGTCAGGCGGGGCGGACATGGCCCTGGCCCTGTACGTCCCCGACCCGATGCCCGGTCGGCCGGTCGACGAGGCCGACCTGCGGCTCAAGATCTTCCGACGCGACGAGTCGCTGTCGCTGTCGCAGCTGCTCCCGCACCTCTCCCGCCTCGGCGTCGACGTGATCGACGAGCGGCCGTACGAGCTGGACGCCGGCGATGCCGAGCGCGCCTGGATCTACGACTTCGGCCTGGCGGTGCCCGGCGGGGCGCAGGCCGTCGCCGCCGCCTGGGGACCGGCCGACCGGGAACGGTTCGTGGCGGCGTTCCGGGCGGCGTACGACGGCGTGGCGGAGTCCGACGCCTTCTGCGCGCTGGTCATGGCCGCCGGCCTCGGCTGGCGCGAGGTGAGCCTGCTCCGTGCGGTCGGGCACTACCTGCGCCAGGGCGGCGTCTCCTACAGCCAGACCTACATGGCGCAGGCGCTCGCGGCGAACACGCAGATCGCGCGTCAGCTGTACGAGGTGTTCGCGGTCCGCTTCGACCCCGCGCTCGACCTGTCGGTCGAGGACCGCGCGGCCCGGGCGGGCGTGCTCGGCGCGGCCGTCGAGAGCGCGCTCGAGGAGGTCTCGAGCCTGGACCAGGACAAGATCATCCGGTCCTTCCTGTCCGTGCTCCGCGCGCTCGTGCGCACGAACTTCTACCGACCGGGCCGGGCGGCGCTCGCGCTCAAGCTGCGCTCGCGCGAGGTGCCCGACCTGCCCGAGCCGCGGCCGGCGTACGAGATCTTCGTGCACGCGCCGCGCGTCGAGGGCGTCCACCTGCGCTTCGGTCTGGTGGCCCGCGGCGGGCTGCGCTGGTCCGACCGCGCGGAGGACTTCCGCACCGAGGTCCTCGGCCTGGTCAAGGCGCAGACGGTCAAGAACACGGTGATCGTCCCGACCGGGGCCAAGGGCGGCTTCGTGCCGCGCCGGCTGCCGGACGCAGGCGCCGACCGCGACGCCTGGCTGGCCGAGGGCGTCGCGTGCTACCAGATCTTCGTCACGAGCCTGCTCGACGTGACCGACAACCTGGTGGCCGGCGCCGCGGGCTCCACCGTCGTGCCGCCGCCGGACGTGGTGCGCCACGACGGCGACGACCCCTATCTCGTGGTCGCCGCCGACAAGGGCACGGCGACGTTCTCCGACATCGCCAACCAGATCGCGCTGGACGAGGGCTTCTGGCTCGGGGACGCGTTCGCCTCGGGCGGCTCGGCCGGCTACGACCACAAGGCGATGGGCATCACCGCGCGCGGTGCGTGGGAGTCGGTGGTCCGGCACTTCCGCGAGCTGGGGATCGACCCGAACGCGGACGACTTCACCTGCGTCGGCATCGGTGACATGAGCGGGGACGTGTTCGGCAACGGGATGCTGCTCAGCGAGCACGTCCGCCTGGTCGCGGCGTTCGACCACCGGCACCTGTTCCTCGACCCCGACCCGGACCCGGCCCGCAGTTTCGCCGAGCGCCGCCGGCTCTTCGGGCTGCCGCGGTCGAGCTGGGCCGACTACGACGCCGCACTCATCTCCGAGGGCGGGGGCGTGTACCCGCGGACGCTCAAGTCGGTCCCCGTGAGCGAGCCCGTGCGGCGCGCCCTCGGGCTCGGCAAGGAGGTCACCTCGCTCGACCCGACGGCGCTGATCAGTGCTGCGCTCAAGGCGCCCGTCGACCTCCTGTGGAACGGGGGCATCGGCACCTACGTCAAGGCGGAGACGGAGACGAACGCCGACGTGGGGGACAAGGCCAACGACGGGCTGCGCGTGAACGGGGCCCAGCTGCGGGCGCGCTGCGTGGGCGAGGGCGGCAACCTCGGCCTCACCCAGCTCGGCCGGATCGAGTACGCCACCGGCGGCGGCAAGATCAACACCGACTTCATCGACAACTCGGCGGGCGTGGACACCTCCGACCACGAGGTCAACATCAAGGTGCTGCTCGCACCCGACGTCGCCGACGGCTCCCTCACCACGGAGGGCCGCAACACGCTGCTCGCGTCGATGACCGACGACGTCGCCGGGCTGGTGCTCGCGCACAACGTGTCGCAGAACCTGGCCCTGGCCAACGCCGAGGCCCAGGCGCCGTCGATGGCCCGGGTGCACGGCGAGTGGATCGAGCGGCTGGAGCAGCACGGGCTGATCGACCGCGCCATCGAGTTCCTGCCCGAGGAGGAGGCGCTGGAGGCCCGACGGGCCAAGAACCACGGCCTGACCTCGCCCGAGCTGGCGGTCCTCCTCGCGTACACGAAGATCGTGCTGAGCGACGAGGTCGGGCGCAGCGACCTGCCCGACGACCCCGACCTGGCCGACCGGCTCGTCACCTACTTCCCGCCGGCGCTGCGCGGGGCGTACACCGAGCAGATGCGGCGCCACCGGCTGCACCGCGAGATCGTCACCACGGTCGCGGTCAACACGTTCGTCGACACGGCCGGGATCACCTGCTTCCACCGGCTCTCCACCGAGACGGGGGCGAGCGCCCCGGAGCTGCTGCGGGCGCACATCGCCGCGCGGACGATCTTCGGCGCGGCCGAGCTGGAGGCGGCCGTCGCCGCCCTCGACCACGACGTCGCGGCGGACACGCAGACGCGGATGCGCCTGGTCGTCCGCACGCTCGTGGAACGGGCCACCCGGTGGCTGGTCAACGAGCGGCCCCGTCCGCTGGACATCACGGCGACCGTCGCCGAGCTCGGCCCCGGCGTCGGGTCGGTGATCGCCGCGGTGCCCGCCGTGCTCGGCCGGCGTGAGGCCGAATGGGTGGCCGGACGTGTCGAGGAGCTGCGGACGGCGGGCGTGCCGGACGACCTCGCCGCGGGCGTCGCGGCCCTGCCGGCGGCGTTCGGCGCGCTGCCCGCGGTCACGATCGCGCGTGCGGAGCACGTCGACCCGACGTTCGTGGCCCGGGTGCACTTCGCCCTGGCGCAGCAGCTCGGCCTCGACCGTCTGATGACGCGGATCACCGCGCTGCCGCGCGAGGACCGGTGGTCGACGATGGCGCGGGCCGCGCTGCGCGACGACCTGCACACCGCGCACGCCCGGCTCACCGCCCAGGTCGTCGCCCGGGACGCGACGGCGGCGGCAGCGACCGAGCTGGTCGACGTCTGGGAGCACGAGACGTCCGGCTTCGCCGCCGCCCGCTCGACGCTCCAGTCGGTGCTGACGGGCACGACGGACCTCGCCAAGGCGTCGGTCGCCCTCCGCGTCGTGCGAGGCCTCGTCGGCGACTGACCCGTCGAGGGGTACATAAACCTCGCCAGCGGTACCTGTTCCCGGTGTGGAGCAGCTCCGGGCCGGGAAGGTGTACCGCTCGGACAGGGGCCTGGTCTCGAGGTGGCGGAGGTGGGTGTCCGCCGGCCCGTCAGGGCGTGGATGGTAGGTCTGGGTCATGCGGATCGATCTCCACGCCCACTCCAACGTCTCCGACGGCACCGACACCCCCGCCGAGCTGGTGGTGGCGGCGCACGAGGCGGGGCTGGACGTGGTGGCGCTGACCGACCACGACACGTTCGACGGGCTGGACCGGGCGGTCGCCGCCGGGCGTGAGCACGGCGTCGAGGTCGTCCGCGGCATGGAGCTCTCCTGCATGCGGGAGGGGCAGAGCGTGCACCTGCTCGCGTACGGGGCCGACCCGGAGGCGGCGGCGCTGGCGCAGGAGATGGTGCGGGTGCGCGAGGGCCGGACGGGCCGGCTGCGCCCGGTGCTGGACCTCCTCGCCGGGCTCGGGGTGCCGGTGACCGAGGAGGAGGTCATGGCCCAGGTCGGTTCCTCGCCGTCGGTCGGGCGGCCGCACATCGCCGACGCCCTGGTCGCAGCCGGCTGGGTCGCCGACCGGACCGAGGCGTTCGACCGGTTCCTCGCCGACGGCGGTCCCGCGCACGTCGGGCGCTACGCCATCGAGGTCGGGCACGGGATCGACCTGGTCCACGCGGCGGGCGGCGTTGCCGTGATCGCGCACCCGTGGGGCCGCGGGCGGGCCGCGCTCCTGCCGGCCGACTACCTGACCGAGCTCGTCGAGCGGCACGGGCTCGACGGGATCGAGGTCGACCACCAGGACCACGACGCCGAGACGCGGACGGAGCTGCGAGCGCTGGCCGAGCGGCTCGGCGTGCTCGGCACCGGGTCCAGCGACTACCACGGCACGGGCAAGACCGACCACGGCCTCGGGGTCAACACCACCCGCCCCGAGGTCTACGACGAGCTGCGCAAGCGCATCCGCGTCGCGGTCTGAACCTGCCTACCCCTGGGTGGGCGCGGCGATCGCGTCCAGCCGGGCCAGCTGGCTGTCGGAGAGCACGACCGAGGCCACGTCCAGGTTCTGCTCGAGGTGCGCGAGCGAGGAGGTGCCCGGGATGAGCAGGACGCTGTCGTCGTGCGCCAGCAGCCAGGCCAGTCCGACCTGCGCCGGCGTCGCGTCGACCTCCTGGGCGACGGCCTGCACGGTCGCGTCGTCGACGACCTTGGCCATGCCGGGGAAGGCGGAGCCCAGCGGGAAGTAGGGCACGTACGAGATGCCGTGGTCGGAGCAGAGGCGCAGGACCTGCTCGTCGCTGCGGTCCAGCAGGCTGTAGGCGTTCTGGACGGTGACGACGTCGGCCTGCTCGATCGCCTGCACCACCTGCTCGTGCGTCGCCGTCGAGATGCCGACGCCCGCGATCAGACCGTCCTCGCGCATCGTCACCATGGCGCCCAGCAGGTCCTCGAGCGGAGCCTGCCCCGGCACCCGCCGCTCCTGCAGCCGCAGGTTCACCGCGGCGAGGCGCTCGGTGCCGAGCTCACGGAGGTTCGTCTCGACGTCCTCACGGACCTGCTCCGGGGTCAGCGCGGGGAGCCAGTTGCCCTTGGTGTCGCGCCGGGCCCCGACCTTCGACACGATGGCGAGGTCGTCGGAGTAGGGGTGCAGCGCCTCCCGGATGAGCGCGTTCGACACGTCGGGCCCGTAGAACTGCGCGGTGTCGATGTGGTTGACGCCCTGCTCGACCGCGCGCCGCAGCACCGCGATGGCGGTGTCGTGGTCCTTGGGCGGGCCCATCACGCCGGGGCCGGGGAGCTGCATCGCGCCGAAGCCGATGCGGTGGACCTGGTAGCCGGCGAGGTCGTACGTGCCGGCGAGGGTTGCTGCGGGTGAGGAGGCGTCGCTCATGATCGCCACGCTACCCGCGCGCACGCGCGGGCCCGGGTCGTCCACGGACCCTTCGGGAGCAGGCCAGATCGGGTACGCACGACAGATTAATCAGGGCTGCTGCGCGGCCCGGACCGCGCTTGTACCCTCGGTCCTGCACCAGGGGGGCCTGGGCGCACTCGGACGTCGTTCATCGGCGTCCACTCGAAACTCGGGGGGGTTTCCATGACCACACGCGCGCTGCGCCGGATCCTTGTCCTGGTGCTGATGCTCGGCGCCACGCTCGGTCTCGCCGGCCTCACGGCCGCGCCGAGCTTCGCCGCCAACGAGGCCAGCCTGTACGTCGTCCAGGGCCTGCCGGGCCGCAGCGTCGACGTGACCGTCGACGGCAGGTCGGTGGCCAAGGGCGTCAAGACCGCGGCCGTCGTCGGTCCGTTCAAGGTCAGGCCGGGGTCGCGCAAGGTCACGTTCAGCGACGGCGGCACCACGCTGCTCAGCCGCTCGTTCGCCGTCAAGGCCCGGTCCAGCTGGGACGTCGTGGTGCACCTGCCGGCCGGCGGTTCGACCGATCCCACCGTCACCGTGTTCCGCAACGACACGTCCTCCGTCCCGCGGGGCAAGGCCGAGCTCGTCGTCGCGCACACCGCGACCGTCCCCGCCGCGGACGTCCGGGTGAACGGCAAGGTGCTCTTCTCGAACATCGCCAACGGCCAGTCGCTGAACCTCACCGTCCCGGTCGCGACCTACAAGGTGGCGATCACCCCGACGGGCAAGACGTCCCCGATCTACCTCGGCCCCGTCAGCCTGACCGTCAAGGGCGGTGCGGTGAACCGGGTGTACGCGCTCGGCGACCCGGACAACAACACGATGAACGTCGCGGTGCACGTGCTCGCCACCGGCTCGTCCGGCTCGGAGCGGCCCAAGAAGGTCGACACCGGCACGGGTGGCGAGGCCGCGGGGGCCGTACGGTTCCTCGCCAAGCTGACTCGTTGACCGAGCGTCCCCGACGCCTCGCGGCACGGGCCGGAGCGGCAGCGGGCCTCGTCGCCCTGACGCTCGGTCTCGCAGGCTGCGGCAGCAGCCACCCGGCGGCGGCGGTAGCGCCCGCGGTGACATCGTCCGCCCCGGCGGTGGCGTCAGCGGCCCCGACGGATGAACCCGCGCCCCCGGCCGCGGTCGGCTCCCCGGCGGCGAGCAACCGGGTCACGTTCGTGCCCGACCAGGTCGTGCTGCCCGGGGGCGACGCCGCGCCCGTCCAGCCGGCGGCCACGCGGGACGGTGAGCTCCAGGTCCCGGAGAACGTGCAGCACGTCGGGTGGTGGGACGGCAGCGCCGAGGTGGGCGACCCGTTCGGGAACACCGTGATCGCGGGCCACGTCGACTCGGCGACCGACGGGCTGGGCTTCTTCGTCCGCCTGCTCCGCCTGGAGAAGGGCGAGACGGTGACCCTGCGCGGACCCGACGGCCACCACCTCGCGTACACGGTCACGTCGGTCCGCACGATCAAGAAGGACGCGCTGGCCACCGGCAGCGCCGCGTTCGACCAGACCGGCGACCCGCACCTCGTGCTCATCACGTGCGGTGGCGCCTACCACCGCGGCAACGGCGGCTACGACAGCAACGTCGTCGTCACGGCGAAGCCGAAGGGCCTGGTCCGTTGACGGACCAGGCCCTCCGGCCGAGCAGCTGCTAGCTCACTGAGCGGCGGGCGCGGCCTCGCTGCTGGTAGCGGCGGGTGCGTCGCCGTCGGGGGTGGCCCCGGTCTCGCCGGCGCCCTCCGTACGACCCCGCCCACGACCGCCGCGACGACGACGGCGGCGCTTGGTGACGTCGCCCTCGGCCGTCGCGGTCTCCGCCGCCGCCGAGGTCTCCGCCTGCTGCGTCGGCTCCACGACCGGCACGGTCGTGGCGGTCACGGCCGCGTCGTCGCTGGCCGCCTCGACCGGGCCCGTCGACTGGGCCGACCCGACCGATTCGTCCGACGACACGCCGTTGCGCAGCCGGCGCCGGTTGCGGTTCCGGCTGGGCGTCGAACCCTCGGACCCGCCCTCGCCCTTGGCCTCGGACCTGCCCTCGCCCCTGCTCTCGTTCTTGTCCTCGCTCCGGCGGCGACCCTGGCCGCGGTCGCGGGGCTCACGCTCGCGCGGCGGCTCGGGCGTCGGCTCGTTCAGCCGGCCCTTGGACTTCGGGTCGATGCCGAGGTCGTGGAAGAGGTGCGCGGAGGTCGAGTAGGTCTCCTCCGGCGTCTCGAACGGCAGCCCGAGGGCGTTGTTGATCACCTTCCACCGGGTCTGGTCGGCCCAGTCCACGAAAGTGATCGCGATGCCTGAGGCGCCCGCGCGGCCGGTGCGGCCGATGCGGTGGATGTACGTCTTCTCGTCGTCCGGGCACTCGTAGTTGATCACGTGGGTGACACCGGTGACGTCGATGCCACGGGCGGCCACGTCGGTCGCGACGAGCACGTCGACGCTGCCCTCGCGGAAGCGCTTGAGCGCCTTCTCGCGGGCCACCTGGTTGAGGTCGCCGTGGATGGACGTGACGGCGAAGCCACGCTCGGCGAGGTCGTCGGTGAGCCGCTGGGCGGAACGCTTGGTGCGGCTGAAGATCATCACCCGGCCGCGGTCCTGCGCCTGCAGGATGCGGGCCACGACCTCGGGCTTGTCGAGCATGTGCGCCTGGTAGACGAACTGCGCCGTCGCCGGGACGGTGGTCTCGTCGTCGGCGGACTCGGCGCGGATGTTCACCGGGTGCTCGAGGTGGCGACGGGCGAGCGTCACGATCGCCGAGGGCATCGTGGCGGAGAACAGCATGGTCTGGCGCGACGCGGGCGTCTTGGCCAGCAGGCGCTCGACGTCAGGCAGGAAGCCGAGGTCGAGCATCTCGTCGGCCTCGTCCAGCACCAGCGTCGTGATGTGCGACAGGTCGAGGACCCGACGGTCGGCGAGGTCGAGGAGCCGGCCCGGTGTGCCGACGACGACGTCGACGCCGTTCTTGAGGGCGTCGAGCTGGGTGTCGTAGCCGACGCCCCCGTAGACGGTGAGCACGCGGATGTCGAGCAGCGCGGAGGCGGTGGAGAGGTCCTTGCTGACCTGGCTCGCGAGCTCGCGGGTCGGGCAGACGACCAGGCCCTGCGGGGCGCCCGGCTTGGACAGCGCGTCGTAACCGGCCTCACCGGGAGCGAAGGAGCGCTGCAGCATCGTGATGCCGAAGGCGAGCGTCTTGCCCGTGCCGGTGCGCGCCTGGCCGATCATGTCGGTGCCGGAGAGCGCGATCGGGATGGCCATGGACTGGATCGGGAAGGGGTGGACGATGCCCACCTGCTCGAGGGCCTGCACGATCGGGCCCGCGACGCCGAGGTCGGCGAAGGTCTCGGCGACCTGCTCCTCGGCGTCGTCGGCCTCCTCGGCGGCCGCGAGGGACTCGTCGGTGGGCGCGATGTCGGTGTCGAGCTCGTCCGTGTTGATCTCGTCGGTCTCGAGCTCACCGGTCTCGATCTCGTCGGTCTCGATCTCGTCGGTCTCGATCTCGTCGGTCTCGATCTCGTCGGGGCCGTCGAAGGCCGCTCCGGGCGCGGTCGTGCTGTCGGTCTGCGTGTTCAGCGGGGTCGCCTGTTCTGGAGTCTCTGGGGCCGCGCGAGCCAGCACGACGCGAACGGATCGCGGTGCCAGGGCCAGCGGCCAGGACGCCGGTAGGGCGTCTGTGGTAAGGAGTCTAGCCGTCCGGCCCGACCGATCCCTTCATTAGGCTGCCCGCCATGTCAGACGTCACCGAGGTCCCGGACGAGCCCGGCCGCCGCGCGGCCACCGACGACGAGCGCCGGGCGGGCACGGTGGACCTGCTCGGCGCCATCGCGTACGGCGCGCTGACCGCGTTCGAGCGGCTGGCCCAGGACGGTGCGGGCGCCCCGACCCTGGCCGACAAGGTGACGCTGGCGACCATGGCCGGGCGCCAGGTCGACCACCTCGAGCGCGTCCGTGACCGGCTGGCCGAGCTCGGCGCCGACCTGACGGAGGCGATGGCGCCGTTCCACCGGGCGTTCGACGACTTCCACGCCCACACCCGGCCCAAGGACTGGCTCGAGGGGCTGATGTGGGTCTACGTCGGCAGCGGCTTCGCCGACGACTTCTACGCCGAGGTCGCCGTGCACGTGGACCCCGCGACCCGGGCGCTGGTCGACGAGGTGCTGATCGACACCAGCCACGACGACTTCGTGGTCGAGCACGTCCGCGCCGGGATCGACGCCGACCCCCGGGTGGCCGGCCGGCTCGCCCTGTGGGGGCGGCGGCTGGCGGGGGAGGCCCTGAGCCAGGCTCAGCGGGTCGCCGTGGACCGGGCCGGCCTGACGGCGCTGCTGATGGGCGCGGAGGGCGTCGACGTCGTCGCGGTCAACCGGACCCTCTCGCGCCTGCTCGAGAAGCACGCCGCCCGGCTGCGACGGCTCGGCCTGCAGCCCTGAGCGGGGGATTGCCCCCTCATGAGGGTCGCGTTCCGCGAGCGCCAGCGAGTGGATCGCAGCGGGGGGTGTGGGGGGTCGCCCCCCTCATGAGGGTCGCGTTCCGCGAGCGCCAGCGAGTGGATCGCAGCGGGGGGTGTGGGGGGTCGCCCCCCTCATGACACAGCTCAGAGGCTGCCGAACCCGACCCGCCGGGCGTTCTCCTCGCCGAGCTCGAGGTAGGCGATCTTGTCGCCGGGGATCATCACGCGCCGACCGCGGTTGTCGGTGAGGGTGAGCACCGAGCCGTTCACCACCGCGTCGGAGAACGACTTCTCGACCTGGGCGGACGTCTCGTCGGTCTCGACGACGACCTCGCGGTTCACGTACTGGATGCCGACCTTGATCTCCACGGAGCTCCTCCTGCGTTCTTCGTCGGCCGCGGGGCGGACCCCCACGACCGAGAGCCCACGGTGCCACACGCGAGGCCCGGACCACGGATGTGTTCGCGCCGGGCGGAGCAGGCATCCGCGCTCGCGCGCTGCGGAGCGCCGGTCGGGCTAGACCTCGTCCTCGGTCGCGGGACGGACGACGAGCCGCGTCCAGGCCCCGACGTACACGCGGTCGTCGGGGTCGAGCTCCTGCTTGGCGCCGACGGGGACGGGGTCCTTCGGCAGCGGTCCGCCCGACGGCGCCACGAACGTCCCGTTCGCGGACTCGAGGTCCTCGACCCAGAAGCGCGTCCCGTCGGTGGTGAGCTGGGCGTGCCGGCGGCTGACGCCGGTGTCCTCGGCGCAGTCGACGTCGGGGTGGATGTTCCGGCTGGTCGAGGGGCGCCCGACCAGGGCCGACCGGCTGGTCAGCACCACGGAACGCGGCGGTCCGGCCGAGGGCATCGGGTCGGTGCTCTGCGACTCGGTGTACCAGGCCGGGTCGACCCACAGCTCGACGACCCAGCGTCCGACCGTCGGCGGGGTGGGGACGTCGGGCAGCCCCGAGGCCTCCGCCTGCTCGTCCGCACCCGGGCCCGGAGCGGCGTCGGGACCAGGACGGGCGTCGCCGGTCACGACGGCCGCGTCCGGCTGCGAGCCGGCCGGGGGAGCGGTGTCCATCCCGGCGGGCGGGTCCAGCGGCCGCGGCATCGTGCCGGTCGTGAAGTCGTAGCCGCAGCTCTCGCAGAACAACGCGTCCGGACCGTGCGGGAGGCCGCAGCTCGGGCAGGGTTCGAGGGCCGACGTTCCCGCGTCCGGAGCGGCGGCGGTGGTCGTCGGCGCCGCGCCCGGGCCGTCACCCGCGCCGGCCGACGCGTCGAGCGGGGCACCGCAGATGTCGCAGTAGTCCGCGGCGCTGGTGAAGTGGCCGTTGGGGCACCGGGTCACGAGCGGATCCTCGTCGTCTTGGTGGAGGCGGTGTCGAGCGCCATCTCGTCGGCCTTCTCGACGTCGCGCCGGAGCCGTACGGTGCCGGTCTCGGGGTCGTCGATGTCGACCACCTTGCGCAGCCGGGTCGTCGCCTCCGCGTTCGACGTCTCCGCGGCGAGCTGCACCGCGCGCCCCAGCCGGGTCGTGGCCGTCGCCTCGTCGCCCGCCGCCTTGGCGGCCAGGCCCTCCTGGATCGCGTCGGCGAGCTCGGTCTGGCCGGTGTAGTGGGCGACCTCGGGGTTGATCCGGGTGGTCAGCCCCTCGTCGTCGGACCACTTCGCCTTGACCAGCGACTGCGCGACGACGTCGGGCCCCACGGCGAGCTGGACCCGGGCGGCGAGCTGCTCCTGGCCCAGGGACTTGGCGGGCAGCCGGACGGCCACGTGGTAGTCGCGCGACTCGTCGCCCCACGAACCGGTCGGGTAGGACCCGGTCAGCGCGTTGACGTCCGTACGACGCGCCGTCAGGTCCTCGACCGAGGGCGAGACCTGGCGGACGAACAGCAGCGACGCGCCCTGCGGCGTCCACACCCGGAGCTCCGCGGCGGCGACCCCGCGGGCCATCGACGCCTGCATCAGCGCGGCGAACTCCGCGCGGAGCTCGCCGGGCTCGGGCACGATGTCGACGGTCCCGAGCAGCGCCTGCGCGATGCGGCGCACCTCGGCCACCTGCCAGTCCACGCCGACGCCGCGGCAGTCGCACTGGAACCGGCCCGCCACCGACGCGATGGCCGCCGTGAGCTGGTCGGGGCGCTCGTTGTGGTTCTCGCCGTCGGTGAGCAGGATGGCGTGCCGCTTGGCCAGCGTCCCGCCGGCGGGCCCGCCCACCGAGTCGAACAAGCGCCCCGCCAGGGCCAGCCACTGACCCATCGCCGTGCCGCCGTCGGCCCGGAACTGCTGCACGGCCTGGTGCGCCGCGAAGCGGTGGTGGGCGTCCATGACGACCATCCCGGGACCGGAACGGACCGGGGGGTAGGCGAGGTAGGCCTGGTGGGTCCCCGCGACCACCGCGAACCAGGTGCCGTCCGCGATCTGGTCCAGGGCCGCGTCGGCGGCCTGCTTGGCCGCCTCCATCCGCGTGCGACCCATCGAGCCCGACGTGTCGACGATGATGATCTCGCCCGCGTCGCCCGAGCCCGTGCGCCCCGCGGCGCCCGCGTTCGTGCACGTGACCGTGACGATCGCGTTGACGTCGGTGCCGCCCTCGGGCAGGAACTCGTTCTGGTAGACGGTCGCGGCGAACTCCGCCATCGTGCGTCCTCCTCCTCGCGGTGCTGGTCGTTCAGTATGGGACGTGACCGATCAGTGGCGCGCGAGGGCCACCGAGACGTTGTCGCGCCCGCCCTGGCTGTTGGCCCAGCGCACGAGCGCCTCGCCGAGCTCGAGCGGGGAGGCGGTGGTGCCGGACAGCGAGGTCACCAGCTCGCCGAGCTGGTCGGCCTCGGAGCAGTAGTTCCACAGGCCGTCGGAGCACACCAGCACCCAGCCGGGCTGGCCGAGGAGCACCGAGCCCGTACGCGGGACCGAGTCGGGCGCGTCGCGCCCGAGCCACTTGGTGATGGCGTGCGCCTGCGGTCCGGTCTCGGCGGTCACGCGGTCGACGCCCATGGCGATCCGGGCCTGGGCCATCGAGTCGTCGAGGCTGAGCTCGGTCGGCTCGGCGCCCATCCCCGTACCCCCGGGGTCGGGCAGCCAGTAGACCCGGCTGTCCCCGACGTTGCCGAAGACCACGAGGTCGCCCTCGACGACGGCGGCGGCGAAGGTGCAGGCGCCCGCGTCGGGCCCGCCGTCGGGGGTCGCCGCCCGGATCGCCTCGTTGGCCTGCGTCACGGCGTTCTCGATGGCCTTCGCCACCGCGCCGGCCCGGCTCGCGGGGTTCGGCAGCCCGGCCGGTCGCAGCGCGACGAGCACGTCGCGGGCGCGGCGTGCCGCGGCCAGCGAGGCGAGGTCGGAGTCCTGTGACGTCGAGACCCCGTCGCACACGACGAGCACCGCGCGCGAGCCCGGTTCGGCGTCGGCGTCGACGGCCGTGGCGTCCTCGTTGCGGTGGTGCTTGATCCCGCGGTCGCAGACCGCCGCGACCCAGCTGGCCGGCTGCTCGACGTAGTGGTCGCGCGGGATCGGGGCCTTGGTCCCGCAGACGGTGCAGTAGCCGTCCGTACCGACCTCGCTGCCGCACGACAGGCAGCGCGCGGCGGGGACCAGCGTCTCCGCGGCGGCGGGCCCGGCGGTCGAGGTCGGGCGGGTCAGCTCGATGGGCGCGTCCTGCTCCACCGCGGTCAGGCCGGCGTCGACGGCCGGGGCGGCGCCGGTCGGCGCGAGCGCCGACCCGCACGACTCGCAGAAGGCCTGGCCCGGCTCGACGGTCGCCCCGCAGACCGGGCACGTGGTTCCGCCCGCGGTGGGCCCGGCGTCGGTCGGCCCGGTGTCGGTCGGCCCGGTGTCGATTGGCCCGGTGTCCATTGGCCCGGTGTCGGTGGGCACGGTGTCGGTCATCGGAGGGTCCACCTTCGTACGGCGTTGGCGCGGTCCACCCAGGCGTGGCTGCGGGCCTCGTCGTCCTCGCTGCGGGCCAGCTCACGATAGGTGGCCTCGAGGCCGTCGCGCAGCGGGTCCGGCTGCGCGGCGTACGGCCCGACGGTCAGGCCCTGCGGCGCCCCCGGCCCGCCCGGGCCCGCCTGCTCGGCACGTGCCAGGGCCCGCTCGAGGATGCCGGCGGTGAGCAGCCCGCGGTCGTGCGGGTCGAGCCGGGCGCCGTCCAGGCTGCCGAGGGCCTGCGCCAGCTGCGGCAGGTCCGCCGCCGGACCGGCCAGGGCCACGGCCCGCAGCCGCCGCGAGTCGCTGAAGGCCCGGCTCGTGGACGGCACCAGGTCGAGCGCGGCGACGGCGCCGGACACGTCGCCACGCGCCTCGCGGAGCCGGGCCAGCCCGAACGCCCCGGCGGCCACGTAGTTGGCGTCGGTGCCGGCGCAGGTCGTGTAGAGGCCCTCGGCCACGTCCGGCTGGCCGCCGCGCTCGCAGGCCAGCGCGAGGGCCAGCTTGGGCGCGAGCTCGCCGGGGACCTGGCCGTAGACCGCGTTGAACGCCGCCTGGGCCGCCGCGAAGTCGCGCGCCTCGAGCGCGGCCAGGCCGCTCATCCAGACCGCACGCCACTCCCAGGGGTCCGCCCGCAGCATCGAGTCGACGGCCTGCGCGACGAGGTCGGGCCGGTGCAGCTCCAACGCCGCCCGCGCCGAGGCCAGCAGCACCTCGGCGCTCTGCGCGGGTGCGCCCTGCAGGAACGTGAGTCGCTCGGCCGGGTCCTCGGTGCTCACGTTGCTGAGCCAGGCGTGCTGCGGGTCGGTGGTGTCGACCCGCAGGGACGGGAGGTCCTCGGCCTCGAGCAGCCCGCCGGTGATGGCCGGCGCCTCGAACAGGACCGAGGCGGCGGAGGTGAGCGACGTGCCGGGCGTGCGGGCGGCGACGACCTCCCGCAGCACGCCGAGCAGCTGCACGCGCAGCTCGTCGGCCGAGCTGAAACGGTCGGCCGGGTCGGGCGCGCAGGCCTTGAGCAGCAGCCGGTGCAGCGAGTCGTTCGAGGCGAGGACGGGCGTGTCGGCCACCGGGGGCAGGCTGGCGACGTAGGTGGTCTGGTAGCCGCGGAACTCGGTCATCAGGACCATCAGCGTGCGGCCGATCGTGTAGATGTCGGACGCGACGCTCGGACCGAGCTTGGCGACCTCAGGAGCCTGGTAGCCCACGGTGCCGTAGATCGCCGACTCCTCGTCGTCGATCCGGCGCACCCCGCCCAGGTCGATCAGCTTGACCGCGTCGCCGACCTGGATGAGGTTGTCGGGCTTGAAGTCGCAGTAGACCAGCCCGAGGTCGTGCAGGTAGGTGAAGGCGGGCAGCACCTCGAGGATGTAGGCCAGCGCCTGGTCGACCGGCAGGGGGTCGAAGACGCCGTGGTTGGCCCGCATCCGCTCCTTGAGGATCTGCTTGAGCGAGACGCCGCCGACGTACTCCATGACGATGTAGCCCGCGCCCTCGTGCGACACGAAGTTGTAGATCTCGACGATCAGCGGGTGCTCCACCGCCGCGAGGAACTGCTGCTCGGCGATGGCGGCGGCGAGGGCGTCCGGGTCGCCCGAGTTGAGCAGGCCCTTGAGCACGACCCACCGGTCGGAGACGTTCTTGTCCCGCGCCAGGTAGATCCAGCCGAGCCCGCCGTGCGCCAGGGCACCGGCGACCGCGTACTGCCCGGCGACCAGGTCGCCGGCCTTGAGCTTGGGGGTGAACGAGTACGGCGCGCCGCAGCTCGCGCAGAAGCCCTCGGGTCGACCGGGTCGGCCGTCGCGGGAGCGACCGACCGGCTTGCCGCAGCGGGCGCAGAACCGCTTGTTCTCCGGCACGGACGCGTCGACCAGGACCGCGTGCGCGGCGTCGACGACCGGGGCGGGCGGGACGCGCGTGAGGCCGGCGCCGAGGCGGGCCGCCCGGAGCCGCTGCGACCCGCTGCCGACCCGGCGCGTGGCGCGCGAGGAACCGCCGGCCAGCCGGGAGGACCCGAGCGCCGTGGAACCGAGCCGGCTGGACCCGCGGGTCACGGTGGAGCCGGCGCCGCCCACCACGCTCGCGGCCGTGGCCTCGACCGCCGAGGCCTCGACCGCCGGGCCCGCCGGCGCGCCGGCAGGGGTGCCGCACACGTCGCAGTAGCCGTCGACGTACGTCCCGCCGCAGCCGGGCTGGGTGCAGGCTCCCGCCGTCGCGGCCGGAGGTGGTCCGACCGTGCTGACGGGGGCGGAGAACGGCGTGGACGTCACGACGCCGGGGCTCCCGCAGACGTCGCACCAGCCGTCGACGATGGTCCCGGTGCAGCCGGGCTGCGTGCACGCCGGTCCCACGGCGGTCGCGGTCATCGGGGCTCCAGATAGGTCGCGTACAGGGTCACGAGCTGCTCGGCCAGCGCGGGCCGGGACGGGCGGGCGTCAAGGGCGGCGCGCGCCATCGCGTACGCGCTCCTGAGGTCCGGCTCGTCGGCGCGGCCGAGGGCCTCCGCCTTGACCCGCAGGGCGGTCAGCCGGATCTCGCGGTCGTCGTGGGCGCGCAGGGCCTGGCCGTACGCCTGCTCCGCGACCCCGAGTGCCCGTCCGACGAGGTCGAGCCGGTGCTCGTACGCGGTGAGCGCGGCCGCGGTGTTGGGCAGCGGACCCAGCGCGTCGACGTCGGGCACGGCGTAGCGCGGGGCGTCCGCCACGGTGGCGACGCAGCGTTGCGCGAGGGTGCGCAGGGTGTCGGCGCGGCGTGCGAGATCCTCCCGCTCGGCGCGCACCCGGGCCACCAGGGCGCCGGCCTCGCGACGCCGGGCGCCGCCGACGATCAGGTCGCGCTCCAGCGTGGCGGCCTCGACCTCGATGGGCCCGAGGATGCCGCCGACGTCGCCGCCCCGCCCGGCCTTGTCGACCGCGGCGTCCAGCCGGGCGGCGAGGCTGGCCACGTGATCGGCGGCCCTTCGGCGCGGCGAACCCGCTGGTTCGAGGGCCGACTGGTCGCGCAGCCGCTCGAGCTGTGCCCGGAGCCCGGCGATCCGGGCGTTGGTCTGCGCGCTCGAGGGGTCGAGGCCGAGGCGTTCGCGCAGCTCCCCGACGACGGCGTCGGCGAGGCGGCAGGCCTCGGGCACCGAGAGCGCCAGCGGGCTGCTCGACCGGTCCGGACCGGTCGTGTCGCGGCGGCCCCAGATGAGCGTCGCCATCCGCTCGCGCTCGTCGCGACCGACGCGCCCCGAGTCCCAGACGACGCGCAGCTGCGCCTCCCGGTCGGCGACCGCCTGCCACAGGGCCATGGCCAGGGTGACGTCGCCGGTGAAGCGGTTCGGTTCGGCAGAGGCGAGCACCTCGCGGTCGAGGGCGTCGAGCTCCGTGCGCCGCCGGCTCAGCCAGTCGCCGAGCGCACCGAGGTAGGCCATCGCGGCCTCGGGCTCGAGAGCCTCGCCGAGCCGTCCGGGTGCAGGCGGTGCGGGCACGCCCGCCGGGACGTCGCGCGTGGTCGCTGCTGCTGTTCCGGGGCCGCTCACGCCGACCGTCCGTAGACGGCCCTGGGCGGGCTCGGGGCCGGCCCGAGCGGTTCGGCGAACCAGCGGTTGTAGATCGTGGTCCACTCGCCGTCCGACCGCATCTGCGCGAGGCGGGCGTTCACGAGGCGGACGAGATCCACGTTCTTCGCGTTGATGCCCAGCCCGTACGGCTCGGCGGTGAAGGCCTTCTGCTCGGGCACCACGGCGTACGGGTCCTGCGCGGCGAGGCCGGCGAGCACGGTGTCGTCGCCCGTGATGGCGTCGACCTGCCCCTGCTGGAAGAGCACCAGGCACCCGGTGTGGCTGTCGGACCCGACCGCCGTGGCCTTCGGCTGCAGCCGGACCAGGTTGTCCATGCTCGACGTCCCGAGCGGGGCGCAGACCCGCTGCCCGGCCAGGTCGGCGAGCGTCGTGGCCCTCGAGCCCAGCCGGACCATGATCTTCTGCCCCGCCCGGTAGTACTCCGAGGAGAAGGCGATCTGCTTCCAGCGGTCGCAGGTCATGGTCATGGCCCGCGCGACGAGGTCGACCTGACCCGACTCCAGGGCCGGGATGCGCTGGGCGGCGGTGATCACCACCAGCTGGTAGCGGTTCTCGTCGCCGAGGATCGCCTTGGCCATCGCCTTCACGAAGTCGATGTCGAAGCCCTGGATCTTGCCGCCCAGCGGGTCGCGCGCGCCCAGCAGGTAGCTGTCCGCCGAGACGCCGGCGATCAGGCGGCCGCGCTTCTTGATCGCCGCCACCGACGAACCCGAGGACGCGTCGTCCGGCGCGTACGAGGTGGTGGCGTCGTCGCAGGTGGCCGGGACGGCGGGAGCGGCTGCGCTGGGCGTCGGGGAGGCGGCCGGGGCCGGGACGGTCGTGTCCTCGGTCCCGAAGACCGCGCAGCCGGGCAGCAGCGTGCAGAGCGCCAGCACCGCGCCGACGAGCAGGCCCCGGGTGGTCCCACGCCGGGTCGTCATCTGTACTCCCGCAGCCGGGCCGTGATCCCGCGGCTCCCGGACCACGCCGCGCCGAGTCCGGCCAGGAGGGTCAGCAGGCACCCCGCCACGAGGCCGGGCAGCTGGTCGCGGAGGTTGCTCACCGCGTAGCCGCCGGAGCTGGACACGGACGAGGCCACCTGCTCGTCGAACGGGGCGAAGGCCGCGTTGGACGAGCCCGCGGCGGAGCCGACGGCCACCTGGACGGCGTCGTCCCAGCTCCCGCCGTCGTCGAGGGTGCGGATCTGGGTGTGCACCTGCTCGTAGGCCTGCCACTGCTGCCGGAAGGTCGCCGAGTCGCGGATGAGGGGCAGGTGCGCGACCACCTCCGTGTCCGCGGCCTTCCAGGCGTCCTCGTACGGCTTGCCCGACCCGCGGGCGATGAGGGTCAGGCTCTCCGACGACTTCGCCAGGTTGGCCTGCACCCGCGCCGTGCCGATGTTGCTCGCGTCGTCGAAGCTGCTGCGGGAGTCCGCCGTGGTGAGCAGCAGGACGATCATGAGCCCGAGGGACGTGACAGCGAGCCCGAGCAGGAGCAGCGAGGAGACGAGCAGGCCGGCGTTGACCCGGCGCTTGAACTGACGCGCCACCCGGAGCTGGACGACGACGACGAGCACGAGCGCGGCCAGGGCCAGCAGCGGCACGAGCCACCCCCACCCGGTGTTCAGCGAGGCGGCGGACCGGTCCGTGTTCGCCTGGACCAGTGCGTCCGCGACGGGCAGCGCGTCGGCGCGCAGGCCGTTGCTCGCCTCGCGCAGGTACTGAGACCCCACGGGCAGGCCCTGCCGGTTGTTCGCCCGGGCCGCCTCGACCAGGCCGGCGTAGTCCAGGACGTGCGTGTTCAGGGCCGCCAGTGCGTCGGCGTCCGCCGGCTGCGCCTGGGCCGCCTGCGACACCAGGCCGGCGACCTCGGCGAGGGCGTCGTCGTACGCCGCCCGCCGCTGCGGTGACTCGAGCCCGCCGACCAGGAACGTGTTCGTGGCGTTCGCGTCGGCGACGAGCAGGTCGGTCTGGATCGTCTGGACGCGGACCAGCTGCTCGACGTCGTCGGCCGCCTGCCGGAGCGTCAGGGTGAGGAGGGTCATCGCGGTCGTCCCCAGGATCGCGAGGACGACCGTGCTCGCGACCACCACGTTCCGCAGGCGCCGCAGCTGCGCCGGAGTGTTCCGGGCCGGCTGGGCGACCTCCGCCGGGGTCGTGCCCAGCGCGCTGAGTGCCGCCGGGGCGGGCGCGGTCGAGGCGGGCAGAGGCGCCGGGCTCGGTCGTGCGGGCGCTGGTGCGGTCGCGGACGACGTCTGGCTCATCCGGGTCGCTCCTCGTTCGGCAGGGGGGCCACCGGGGGAGTCGGCAGCGGTGGCGCAGGTGCACCAGCATCGCCTGCCGGAGGTCCGTCCGGGCCGATCCCGAGCACCGTCTCGTCGATGATCGGCGGGGCCGGGTCGTCGCCGAGGTCGTCCGGGGTCAGCCCGCGGAGCTGGTCGACGGTCGGTTCCGCGACGTCGCGCAGCCGCCACGCCTGCCGCCCGATCGCGGCCTCGAGCACGTTCCGGGCGAAGCGGGCGTTGCCGAAGGTCGGCCCGCGCGAGGTCGTGGCCAGCAGCGCGTCGAAGCGTCCGGCGGCGCCGGGCTCCAGGTCGTAGTCCGCCCCGGCGGCCATCGACGTGAGGATGGTGCGCAGCTCGCCGTCGGTGTAGTCGGCGAACTCCAGCGTCGTGCGGAACCGGCTCGACAGGCCGGGGTTCTGCGCGACGAACCCCACCATCGGGCCCGGGTAGCCGGCCACGATGACCACCAGGTCGTCGCGGCGGTCCTCCATCTCCTTGACCAGGGTGTCGACGGCCTCCTGCCCGTACTGGTCGCCGGCCAGGCTGTACGCCTCGTCGATGAACAGCACCCCGCCGGCCGCCGACGCCACGACCTCGGCGGTCTTGAGCGCGGTCTGGCCGAGGTAGCCGGCGACGAGCTCCGAGCGGTCGACCTCGACCAGCTGGCCCCGGCTGAGCAGGCCGAGCGCGGCGTAGATGCCGCCCACCAGCCGCGCCACCGTGGTCTTGCCGGTCCCGGGGTTGCCCACGAACACGAGGTGCCGGGTGATGGTCGCCGACCTCAGGCCCGCCTTCGCCCGCATCTTCTCGACCCGGAGCACCGCCACCTGCCGGTGGATCTCGCCCTTGACCTCCGCCAGCCCCGTCAGCGCATCGAGCTCGGCGAGCAGCTCTTCGACGCTCTTCTTCGGCGGCTCGTCCTGCGGAACCGGGGCCGCTTCTGCCTTCTGGGCCGCTTCCGTCGGTCCCGGAGCCGTTCGAAGGGCCTCGTCGGCCTCCGGCAGCGCCCCGGTGCCCGCACCGATACCCGGGAACTTCACGCCGGGTGTCGAGCCGAGAAGGTCCAACGGGTTGAGCCCGTCGAGGAGCTTGAGCGGGTCGGAGTCGAGGATCTCCGGCGCCAACCGCCGCAGCGCCGCGACCCTGCGTGCTTCGTCGTCCGTGGGCTGGTCGCTCATGGCAGCTCGGAGGACGCGTGCCCGAACTTCGCCTGCAGGAAGCGGCCCTGCACCACGAGCGCGTTCGCGTCGACGCGTACGGCCGCGTCGAAGATCGCGTCCATCGAGCTGGCCAGCAGGTCGAGGGCGTCGATCAGCAGCATCAGCGACGTCTTGCCGTCCTCGACGGGGCGGGAGTCAGCCCACTGCCGGGGGAGCCGGGTGTACGCCTGCAGCGCCTCGGGCAGGTAGTCCGTCGCCGTCGCGGTCACCGCGTACGCCTCCGCGCTGCCCAGCCCGAGGTTGCGTACGCGGGGGAGGGTCTCGCGGACCGTCCGGGTGATGCGGCGGACCCGGGAGGCCACCGGTGCGGGGACCACGCCGCCGGCCACCGACGCGTCGGTCGCGTCCAGCGCGGCCAGCAGGTCGGCCTCGGTGGGGACGCGGTCGAGGACGACCTCGTCGGCCGCCGGCTCCGGCGCGCGCCCGTTGACCCGGTCCCACCAGTCCCGAAAGCTCATGCCCCGCCCAGCCCACCCGTCCTGGTCGTCAGTCCGAGTCGCCGAGCTCGAGCGCTCCGGAGGCGGCGTTCGCGTCGGAGCGCGACACCCGGTCGAGATAGCTGCGCGACTTCGCGACCTCCGACTCGAGCGCCCCGATGGTCGCGCCCATCGAGGTCAGCGCCTCGGCCTTGAACGCGTCGATGGAGTCCATCGTGGCGTAGATGTTCGCGAACGCGGCCTGCAGCTGCGGCAGGCCGACCGTCGCGGACGCCGCCTGCTTCTGGATCGAGGCCGAGTTGTCGCGCAGCAGCTCCGAGGTGCGCTGGATCAGGTCCGACGTGGTCTCGTTCAGGGCGGTGATCTGGTCGAGCACCAGCTTCTGGTTGTTGAGCGCCTGGGCCACGATCACCGCGGTGCGCAGGGCCGACACGGTCGTCGTCGACGCCCGGTCGACGCCCTTGATCAGCTCGATGTTGTTCTTGATGATCACGTCGATGGCCAGGTAGTTCTGGATCGACACCGCCAGCTGGGTCAGCAGGTCCTGGTGCTTCTGGCGGACGTAGAACAGCACGTCCTGGCTCAGCGCCTTCGCCCGCTCCGGGTCGATCAGCTCGAGCTCGGCGATCTTCTCCTCGAGCCGGCCGTCGAGCTGCTCGGCGACGTAGATGTAGGCGTTCAGCCGGCCCATGACGGTCCACAGGTTCTGCTTCTCGAGGTTGAGCGCGACGTTGTCGCGGGTCAGCTCGTCCTGGCCGTTGCGCAGGCTGTGCAGGATCGCGTCGAGGTGGCTCTGCGCCCCCTGGTACTTGCGGAAGTAGTCGGCGACCTTGTCCCCGAACGGGATCATCCCCAGGAACTTGCGTGGCCCGGTCGCCTGGCTCGGGTCGAGCTCCTCGACCGTGCGGCGGAGCTCGAGCAGCGTCCGGCCGACCTTCGAGCCCTGCGACAGGCCGCCCTCCTGCAGCGCCTTGACGGGCGTCTGCAGCAGCCGGTTCGACGTCTCCGCGGCCTTGCGGATGTCGGCGTCGCCCATCGTGCGGACGTTGTCGGCCTGCCGGGCGAACTCCGGCGAACGCGCCTGGGCCTTCAGCAGGGCCGTGAGGTAGCCCTCGACGCGGTCGTCGAGCGCCGGGAGCTGCTTGGGGTCGACCTGGGGGGCCATGGCCGGCGCCTGCGTCGCGGCGACGGCCGCCACCGGCTCGGGCGCCGTGAGCGTCAGGGCGCTCGGCCCCGGAGGGCTCAGCGGTGCGGGCGCGGTGGCTCCTGGGGTGGGTGAGAACCCTCCCGGCTCGGTCATGCCACGCTTCCTCTCGCTGCTGGCTCGTGGGTACCGGCGATCGAGCCGTGCCCGGCCGGGTGCGCAAAATCTACTCGTACGCAGGTCACCCGCGGACCCGCCCGGTGCGACGAGCGACGAAGATCTCGGTGTGGCGACCACCGACGACCTCGCCCTGCACCGCTTCGCCGGACGGCGGGTGCTGGTGGTGGGCGGCAGCACCGGCATCGGGCTCGCGGTCGCGCACCGCGTGGCGGTCGAGGGTGCGGAGGTCGTGCTGGCCGACCTCGACGAGGCCGCGGGCGTCGAGGCGGTCGCGACGCTGAGCGGGGTCGGGCACCGGGCGGCCGTCGTGGACGTCACCTCGCGCACGTCGGTCGACGCGCTGCTCGCGTCTGTGGACCGGCTCGACGTCCTCGTGCACGTCGCCGGCGGCGACCGCGCGCACCCGGGGTTCGCCGAGACCGACGACCGGGTCTGGACCGAGCTGCTCGAGCTCAACCTCCTGGGCGTCGTCCGGACCTGCCGCGCCGCGGCCCCGCTGCTGCTGGCCAGCCACGCCGGTCCGGCCGTGGTGGTCGTCGGTTCGGTGAACGCGGTCGTCGCGCTCGGCAGCGAGCCGTACTCCGCGGCCAAGGCGGGCGTGGTGTCGCTCGTGCGCAACCTCGCCGTCGAGCTGGCCCCGCGGGTGCGGGTGAACGCGGTGCTGCCGGCCACCGTCTCCACCCGGGTCTGGGACGGCCAGCCGGGCGGGGCCGAGCGCCTGCGTGGGCTCTACCCCCTCGACCGGGTGGGCAGGCCGGAGGACGTGGCCGCCGCGGTCGCGTTCCTGGCCGGTGACGACGCCGCGTGGGTCACCGGGCACGCCCTGCCCGTGGACGGCGGCCTGCTGACCGGCGGCGCGTTGCGCCGGCTGCTGGGCTGAGGCCGGTCAGCGGGGCGGGGGGATCTCCCCGGAGCCCCGCACGACCAGCCGCGCAGGCACGACCGAGGTCACGGCCGGCGAGTCGTCCCCGTCCAGCCGGGCGAAGACCAGGGCCGCGGCCGTACGCCCCATCTCGGCCGGGTCCTGGGCGACCACGGTGAGCGCGGGCTCGAGCATGTCGGCGAGGAAGACGTCGTCGAACCCCACCATCGCCACCTCGTGCTGCAGGCCGAGGTCGTGCAGGGCGCGGATGCCCCCGATGCTCACGAGGTTCTGGCTGGTGAACACCGCGGTCGGCCGGTCCGGCCCCGAGACCAGCGCGCGCACGGCCTCGTACGCGGCCTCGACGGAGCGGATCCCGGTCACGACCGGTCCCGGGACGACTCCCGCGGCCCGCAGCGTCTCGGCGTAGCCGAGGTGGCGCTCGCGGGCGGTCGAGACCTCCAGGTCGTCGCTGAGGAACGCGATGTGACGGTGCCCGTGGGCGAGCAGGTGGGACACCGCCTTGCCCGCCGACTCCCGGTTGTCGGTCAGCACCGTGTCCGCGTCGAGGCCGCGGGGCGGACGGTCGACGAACACCACCGGCACGCCCTGGTCCCGCTCGGTCTGCAGGTACGTGTGGTCGTCGGAGATGGTCGTCAGGACGAGGGCGTCGACGCGGCGGCGGGTGAAGGCCTCGACCAGGGCGCGCTCGCGCTCGGGGTCCTCGCCGAAGCTCGCGCCGAACACAGCGGTCTGACGCTCCCAGGCCGCACCCTCGACAGCACGGTGGATGGCGGCCGAGAATGGGTTGTCCACGGCGTCGAGGAGGAGGCCCAGGGTGAGCGTCTTCCGGTCCCCGCGCCGCAACGCGCCAGCGCCCTGGTTGGGCGTGAAGTTGAGCGCCACGACCGCCTGCTCCACCTTCTCACGGGTGGCAACCGATACGTTCGCCTCGTGGTTGATCACCCGGGACACCGTCTTGATGCCGACGCCGGCCAGTGCGGCGACGTCACGGATGGTCGCTCGGGTTCGGGGCGGCCGGATCTGCGTCGGGTCGGACATGTGCACCTCCTGGTGCTCAGGACCGTAACGGCTGGATCGTGATCGCACCGAAGTTGACACCACGACTAAGAATATCTTAGATAGGGCCTGACACCGTTGTCATGCGACCTACGGTGCGTCATTCCAACGAAGGGATCACGTCCATGAAGAGCTCTTCCCTCCCGGCGCGCGGCCGACGTGGCGGCATCGCCGCCGGTCTGCTGCTCGTCGCCGCGGCGTCGATGACGCTCACCGCCTGCGCGGGCGCGGCCGCACCGAGCGGCTCCAGCTCGGACGGTGGGGCCAGCGGCGGCAAGACCGCCGTCGCCCTCATCACCAAGACCTCCACCAACCCCTTCTTCCTCGCCATGAAGAAGGGCGCCGAGGACGAGGCCGCCAAGGACGGCGTCACGCTCACGTACGCCGCGGGTGCGGCCGACGGTGACGAGGACGGCCAGGTCAAGGCCATCGAGGCGGCGGTGGCCCGCGGCGACAAGGGCATCCTGATCACCCCCAACGGCCCGGGCGTGAACGCGGCGATCAACACCGCCCGCAAGCAGGGGCTCTTCGTCATCGCGCTCGACACCCCGCCGGACCCGGCCGACACCGTCGACATCACCTTCGCGACGGACAACTTCAAGGCCGGCGAGGCGATCGGCAAGTGGGCGGCGGCCAAGCAGGACGGCAAGACGGCCAACATCGCGCTGCTCGACCTCTACAACGACAAGGTCGTCTCGGTCGACTACGGCCGGGACCAGGGCTTCCTGACCGGCATGGGCATCGACACCAAGGACCCGAAGAAGAACGGCGACGAGGACAAGTCCGGGACCTACACGGGTGGCAAGGGCGGCTCGTACACGATCGCCTGCAACGAGCCGACCAAGGGCGCGCAGGACCTCGGCAAGTCGGCCATGGAGACGTGCCTGTCCAAGACGAAGGACATCAACCTCGTCTACACCCTGAACGAGCCGGCCGCTGCCGGTGCGGCCGAGGCCCTCAAGGCCGCGGGCGTGACCGCGACCATCGTCTCCGTCGACGGCGGGTGCTCGCCCGGCATCGCGGACGTCAAGGCCGGCATCATCGGCGCCACGTCGCAGCAGTACCCGGTCAAGATGGCCCAGCTCGGTGTCGCGGCGATCAAGCAGATCGCCGACGGCGGCGCCAAGCCGGCCGTGACCCCGGGCCTCGACTTCTACGACACCGGCGTCGAGCTCGTCACCGACAAGCCCGTCGACGGGCTGAAGAGCATCACCTCCGAGGACGCGTCGAAGATCTGCTGGGGCTGAGCCCGGCCTCTGGTCTCGCGAAGGAGAGGTCGGTCCGGCCCGTGGCCGGACCGACCACTTCCCCGGGTGCTGAGCACCCCCACTGGTCACGCACCACCAACGGCAAGGAAGCCCACGTGTCCACCACCACAGCCCCGGTCCAGCAGCCGGCCACCGCAGCGGAGCAGTTCGCGCTCCGCCGCCAGTCCCCGGCCCAACGCATCCAGCACGTCCTGCACGGGCAGCCGGCACTGAGCCCGTTGCTCGTGCTGATCATCGCGGTGATCGTCTTCACGATCATCAACCCGCGCTTCCTGCAACCCTCGACCATCTCGATCCTGCTGCAGCAGGTCGCGATCATCGCCGCCCTGGCGATCGGTCAGACGCTGATCATCCTCACGGCCGGCATCGACCTCTCGGTCGGCGCGCTCACCGTCTTCTCGATGCTGATCATGGCCAGCCTCGCCTCCTCCGGAGGCGTGCCCGGGCCGTTGGCGATCCTCATCGGGATCCTCGTGGGTACGGCCGGCGGGCTGCTCAACGGGTTCCTCGTGACACGGATCAACCTGCCACCGTTCATCGTCACGCTGGGCACGCTGAGCATCTTCCTGGCCGCCGGGCTGCTCTACTCCGGCGGCTCGAACATCCAGTCCACCGCCCTGCCCGCCTCGGTCAACTGGGCCGGGAGCGTGCGGCACATCGGCCCGCTGAACATCACCTGGGGCGTCATCATCGTCGCGCTGATGGCGGCCGTCGTCGGCTTCGCCCTGAGCCAGACCACGTGGGGCCGGCACGTGTACGCGGTCGGCAACGACCTCGAGGCGGCGCGCCTGGTCGGCATCCGGGTCAACCGGGTCCTGCTGAGCGTCTACACCGTCGCGGGCCTGCTCTACGGCTTCACGGCCTGGCTCCAGATCGGTCGCGCCGGCAGCGCGAGCCCCAACGCCCTGACCGACGCCAACCTGGAGAGCATCACCGCCGTGGTGATCGGCGGCACGAGCCTCTTCGGCGGCCGCGGCGCCATCATCGGCACCATGATCGGCGCCCTCATCGTCTACGCGTTCCGGCTGGGTCTGAGCCTCGCCGGCGTGGACGACCAGTGGCGCGTGTTCGCCACCGGCGTCCTGGTCATCGTGGCCGTCGCCATCGACCAGTGGATCCGGAAGGTGAAGTCGTGAGCACCACGCAGAACGAGGCCGGCTACGGCACGGTCAACGGCATCGACCTCGACGCCGTCCAGCAGGGCATCGCCGACCCGAGCCAGACGGTCCTGTCGGCGCGCAAGCTGATCAAGACGTTCGGCAAGGTCATCGGCATCGACGGCGTCGACCTCGACCTCTACCCGGGGGAGATCCTCGCGATCATCGGCGACAACGGCGCCGGCAAGTCCACTCTGATCAAGGCCTGCACGGGCGCGGCGATACCCGACTCCGGCCAGCTGTACCTGGACGGCAGGGAGGTCAGCTTCAAGACGCCGCAGGACGCCCGGTCCGCCGGCATCGAGACGGTGTACCAGACGCTGGCCGTCGCACCCGCGCTGGACATCTCGGCCAACATGTTCCTCGGCCGCGAGCAGCGGCGGGCGGGTGTGCTGGGGTCGGTGTTCCGGATGCTCGACAAGAAGGGCATGAAGGACGCGGCCGCCGCCTCGATGGCCAACCTCGGCATCGCCACCGTCCAGAACATGGGCCAGGCCGTCGAGACGCTGTCCGGCGGTCAGCGCCAGGCGGTCGCGGTGGCGCGGGCGGCGACCTTCGCGTCGAAGTTCGTCGTGCTCGACGAGCCCACGGCGGCCTTGGGCGTCAAGGAGACCGGTCAGGTGCTCAACCTGATCCAGCAGATCAAGGCCAAGGGCCTGCCGGTCATCCTGATCAGCCACAACATGCCGAACGTGTTCGAGGTGGCCGACCGGATCCACATCGCCCGCCTCGGCGGGTGCGCGGGCGTCATCACGCCCAAGTCGCACACCCCCACCGAAGCGGTCGCGATCATGACCGGCGCGACCACGCTCGAGCGCGGCTGAGCCGGGCGCAGCACCGCAGGGCACGGCCCGCGTACGCCACCCGGCGTACGCGGGCCGTCGCCGTCTGAGCCCTCCACCCCGCGAAAGTGGTCGCTCCGCACACGTCTGAGCGCCGGAATGGGCTCCGGACCGACCACTTTCCTGTCGGGGGCGGCTGCCAGCCCTGCCGTCAGGGCTCGCGGGGTGCGCGCAGCGGGAACCCGCTGATGCCGCGCCAGGCGAGCGTGCTGACGAGCTGCTTGGCCTGCTCGAGCCCGATCGAGGCGCTCCGGTCGGAGACCCAGTAGCGCGCGCCGACCTGAGCGAGCCCGACGAGGGAGATCGCGAGCAGCTTGGCCTGCTCGGGCGGCAGCGGCGTGTCCTCGGCGATCACCGCGGCGATGGAGTCGGCGACGTCGTTGTTCACCTGCCAGAGCCGGTCCTGCACCCGGCCGTCGCCGGTGAGGTCCGACTCGAACACGAAGCGGAACTCCCCGCTCGTGGACGAGACGAAGTCGAAGAACGCGCCCATCGCCGCCACCACGCGGTCGGCGTTGTGGTCGGTCGAACCCAGCCCGGCCTGCACGACCTCGACCAGGGAGTCGCAGGCCTGGTCGAGCAGGGCGAGGTAGAGGTCGAGCTTGGAGTCGAAGTGCTGGTAGAGCACGGGCTTGCTGATCCCGGCCGTCGCGGCGATCTCGTCCATCGCGGCCGCGTGGTAGCCGCGGGTCGTGAACACCTCGTTCGCCGCGTCCAGCAGCTGGGCCCGCCGTTCCTCGCGCGGCAGCCGTGCGCTGCGGACCTGCACGTCCTCGGCCTGCACCGGGGGAGTCTGCACCGGGGGAGGCTGCACCGGGGGAGGCTGCACCGGGGGAGGCTGCACCGGGGGAGGCTGCACCTGGGGAGTCTGGGCAGCGCTCGGCACGGCACTCACCCTAACGAGACGGGCCTCCGACCCCGACCGCCTCGCCGATCTGCACGGCCCACAGCCCGGCGTAGATCCCGCCGGCGGCGACGAGCTCGTCGTGCGACCCCGACTCGGCGACCCGACCGCCCGCCAGCACCCAGATGCGGTCGGCGTCGCGGACCGTCGAGAGCCGGTGTGCCACGACCAGCGCGGTGCGGGAGGCGGTGACGGCCGCGAGCGAACGCTGGATCGCGGCCTCGGTCTCGGTGTCGACGGCCGACGTGGCCTCGTCGAGCACCAGCAGGGCGGGGTCGCGCAGGATCGCGCGGGCCAGGGCGATCCGCTGGCGCTGACCGCCGGAGAGGGTCTGGCCGCGTTCGCCGACCACGGTCTCGTAGCCCAGCGGCAGCTCGGCGATGAACGCGTCCGCCTCGGCCAGCCGGGCGGCCTCGCGGACCTGCTCGTCGGTCGCGTCGACCCGCCCGTACGCGAGGTTGTCGCGCACGGTGCCGTGGAAGAGGAACACGTCCTGGCTGACGTAGCCGATCGCGCCCCGCAGCGCGTCCCACCCGAGCTCGCGCACGTCGGTGCCGTCGAGCAGCACCTGACCCTCGCGCGGGTCGGAGAAGCGCAGCACGAGCCGGAGCAGGCTCGACTTGCCGGCCCCGGTGGTGCCGACGACCGCGTGGGTCTGGCCGGCGGGCACCACGATGTCGAGCCCGCGCAGCACGTCCGGGCCGTCGGCGTAGCCGAACCGCACGCCGCGCAGCTCGAGCCGGCCGCGGACGGGCAGGGCCAGCGTGCCGCGGCCGGGCCGGGTGTCTCCGCGCTCCGACATCAGCGCGAAGATCCGCCTCGTCGAGGCCATCGCCCGCTGGTAGAGGTCGAGGGTCTCGCCGAGGTCGGTCAGCGGCCAGAGCAGCCGCTGGGTCATGAAGACCAGGATCGTGTAGAGGCCGACCTCGAGCCGGCCGTTGATCACGAGCCAGCCGCCGAGCAGCAGGGTCGAGGTGAAGCCGGCGAGGATCGCCATCCGGATCAGCGGGACGAAGGCCGACGACCAGCGGATCGTCGTGAGGTTGGCGTCGCGGTAGCCCGCCGACACGTCGCGCACCCGTTCGACCTCGCGCGTCTCCGCGGTGAAGGCCTTGATCGTCGAGAGGCCGCCGAGGTTCGTCGAGATGGTCGCGCTCACGTCGCCGGCGGCCGCCCGGACCCGGGCGTACAGCGGCTCGAGGCGGCGCTGGAAGACGATCGAGCCGATCACGATCACCGGCACCGGCAGGAACGCGAGCAGCGTGAGCGTCCACGACGTCGCGGCGAAGACGACGCCGACGAAGACCACGGTCCAGAACGTGTGCAGGATGACCCGGGCGCCGGTGTCGAGGAACCGTTCGAGCTGGTTGACGTCGTCGCTGATCACCGACAGGACGCGGCCGGGCGCGGACCCCTCGTGCCAGGAGACGTCCAGGTCCTGCACGTTCGCGTACGTCTCCACGCGCAGGTCGTGCTCGACGTCCTGGGCCAGACCGCGCCACAGCAGCGACGCGGCGTAGTCGGTGATCGACTCGATCACCCAGACGCCCACGTTCACCGCGGCGACGATGACGAGCTGGGAGAAGCGGTCCTGCACGCCGAAGAGGGTGGCGGCGAACGAGTCGGAACCGCGGACCACGACGTCCACGGCGACGCCGAGCAGCAGCTCGGGCAGCACGTCGGCCGCGGTGTTCAACGTCGTCGCGGCGACCGCGGCCACCACCCGGGGGCGGTAGCGGCGGTGGTGCCGCCAGAGCGCACGCAGGGGCGAGGAGTCTGCGCCCTCGAGGGGCTGACGGGTCCGTTCGGGGCTCACGAGGTGCTAGCGTGCCATCTCACTGAGGTAAGGCTTGCCTAAGGAGCGCGAACGTGGACGAGCGAGGTGTCGTGACGGAGGCGGCCGTGGTCGCGAGGACGGTGCTGGCGACCTGCCACGAGGCCGTGTGCGCCCGGCTCGACGGCGGGGAGGACGCGAGCGCCGGTGCGGTCGCCCTGGTGAGTGCCGGACCCCAGCCCTACCTCGTCCCGTCGGACCCGGGCCGCTTCTTCGCGACGGGGACCGCGCTGATGTGCCGGGTCTCCCTGCCCGACGTGGGTCTCGTCCTCTGCACCGGCACGACCGGCCCGGCGAGGACGGCCGGCGACCTGCCCGCGGTGGTGCGGACCCTCGACGACCACCGGGGCTGCCTCCTGGGGCCGGTCGACGCCTCCGCGCTGCAGGTGGTCCCGCTCCAGCTCTTCGGCATCTCGGTCGCCGTCCCCGGAGGCGACCTCGCGTCCGCGCTCACCCCCGGTGAGCTGGCGAAGGCGGCGCCGGACTGGTTGCTCGCCCGCGGTCGGAGCCTGACCGAGCACCTCGAGCGCGACCACGGCCGGGAGCTGGTGCGGCTGGCCGTGGCCCACGGCGTGGCTGACGCCGCGTCCGTGGCGCTGAGCGCCCTCACCACGCGGGGCGCGCGTCTGGTCTGCCTCGGTGCCGACCGGGTGACGACCGTCGAGATGGAGTTCGCGCCGCCGGTCGGCAGCCCGGACGAGCTGTGGCGCCGGATGGCCTCGGCACCGGTCAAGGGCTGAGGGCTCAGCCGGCCGGCAGCGGCGGGCGGTCGTCGAGCAGCAGGTCCGCGGCGAGGTCGCCGTGCTCGGCCACCCGCTCGAGCACGTCCGCCGGGGAGAAGCGCAGGTCCTCCGGACGGGTGGCCGCGGCGAGCTCCTCCCAGCTGACTGGGGTGGCGACCGAGGGACGTTCGCGGCCGCGCAGCGAGTAGGGCGCGATGGTGTTGCGGGCCGGCAGGTCCTGGTTGTGGTCGACGTAGATGCGCCCGCGCCGCTGCTCCACCGACATCGAGGCGACGAAGAAGTCCGGCCGGGACTTGGCCATCGCGGCGTTGAGGCCCTTCACGTACGCCCACGCGTCGCGGGCGCGGCAGGGCGCGACGGCCGCGTACACCTGCACACCCTTGCTGCCGGAGGTCTGCGGCACGGGCACGAGCCCGTCGCCCGCCATGACCTGGGCCACGAGCAGCGCGGCGTGCGCGGAGTCGAGCACGTCCATCCCCGCACCCGGGTCGAGGTCGACCACGACCCGGTCGGCGAGCGCCTCGCCGTCCGCCGGCTCCTCGCCGGGGAGGTCGAGGACGCCGTCCGGCCCGACGACGCCGCTGCCGATCGTCCACTGCGGCACGTGCAGCTCGAGGGCGGCGAGGTTCGCGAGCCACACCAGCGTCGCCGTCTCGTCGGCGACGACGTAGTCGATGACACCCTCGCTGGTCCGCACCGGCTGGCGGCGTACCCAGTCCGGGGTGCCGACCGGAGCGTTCTTCTCGTAGAACGAGCCGGCCGCGAGCGGGGTGGTCCCGCCCGTCTCCAGGGCCGTCGTCCCCGCCGGGACGCCACCCGGGAAGCGCAGCCGGGTGAGGGCGCGGTCACGGATGTGCGGCAGCATCGTGTCGGCGACCCGGACGTAGTAGTCGATCACCTCGCCCTTGGTCCAGCCGTCGGGGTAGAGCGGCTTGTCCAGGTTGGACAGGCCGAGGGTCCGTCCGCCGACCCGGACGGCGGTCAAGCGAGAGGACTCTCGACGACCAGCCGGCCGACGCCGAACTCCTCCAGCCGGGCCTGCTCCGGGTGGTCGCCGAGCCCGGGTTCGCGCCGGACGGCGACGTAGCCGTCGACCATCTGCACCGGCGGGGTGACGTCGACGGCGTAGAAGCGGTCGGAGCCGGAGATGTCGCCGGTCAGGGTGAAGCCGGGCAGCCCGGCCAGGGCCGCGTTCGCCGCTCGGCCGAGGCCGGTCTCGAGCATCCCGCCGCACCAGACGGCAGCGCCGGACGCGCGGCAGAGGTCGTGGATGCGCCGCGCCTCGAGATAGCCGCCGACCCGGCCCGGCTTGATGTTGATGATGCTCGCGGCGCCGAGCGCGAGGGCGTCGGCGGCGCGCGCGGCCGAGACCACCGACTCGTCGAGGCAGATCGGCGTCTCGAGCTGCCGGGCGAGCAGGGCGTGCTGGCGCAGGTCGTCCTCGGCGAGCGGCTGCTCGATCAGCAGCAGGTCGTACGCGTCGAGGCGGCGCAGGACGGCCGCGTCCGCGAGCGTGTACGCCGCGTTCGCGTCGACCTGCAGCGGGACGTCGCCGAAGCGCTCCCGGACGGCCCGGGTCGGCTCGACGTCACGGCCGGGTCTGATCTTGAGCTTGATGCGTCGGTAGCCCTGGTCGAGGTAGCCCTCGACGACGCGCAGGAGGGTCGGCACGTCGTCCTGGATCCCGACGGAGACCCCCGACGGGACCCGGTCCACCGTGACACCGAGGTAGTCGGCGAACGAGGTGCTCGAGGCCCTCAGCTGGGCGTCGAGCAGCGCCATCTCGAGCGCCGCCTTGGCCATCGGGTGCCCGACCACGGGGGCCAGCACCTCGCCGACCGTCTCGGCGCTGATCGGGTGCTCCCGCTGGGCCGCGAACACCCGGGGCAGCAGGTGCTCGACCAGCACGGCCTGCGCCCCCGCGACGTACTCGCTGGAGTAGGTGGGTTCCTCCTGCGCGACGCACTCGCCCCAGCCGGTGACCTCGCGTCCGACGCCGCCGGCGTCGAGCACGGTGACGCGGGCCTCCAGCAGCAGGGCCAGCCGTTCGGTCTCGGTCCCGAACGACGTGGTGAAGGGGGAGACGAGCGGCAGCCGGACGAGGTGCAGGACGATCGAGTCGAGCCTGATCATGGTGTCTCCAGTCGTCTCAGCACGTAGTGGCCGTCCTTCACGAAGCCGCGGACGCGCCAGCCCTGCTCGTGCAGCGCGGCGTACGCCTCCCGGAACGCCGCCCGCCAGCGCGAGGCCGTCGCCCGGTCCCCGGGTCGGTCACCGGAGCGCATCGCCTCGACGTCCGGTGGGACGGCCAGCGTCACCGCGTCGACGTCACCGGGCACGACGGGGCGGGCGAGCGGCCCCTGGTCGTCGTCGACGACCAGCGCGGCGTGGGTCCGTCCCGGCTGCGGGGGAGAGGTCAGCTCCTCGGGCTCGACCGGCCAGTGCACGAGCAGGCGGTCGCTCTCCTCACCGGCGTTGAGCCCGTCGTCCATGGGCCCGTAGAAGTCGACCAGGTAGGCCTCGACGTGGGTGCCGAGCCGGCCCAGGTTGAACCAGGCGTTGCGGGCGATGAGCGGGTCGTAGGTCCAGGCGATCACCCCGATGCCCCGGGCCGCGCACCAGGCGCGCTGGTGGAGCTTGAGCGCGGTGCCCGTGCCGCGCGGACCACCGGGCCGGACGGCCGCGACGTGCGAGTGCAGCAGGCCGCCCGGCGGCGCGCCCAGGAAGCCGGCGCACGTGCCGACCATGACGCCGGACTCGTCGAAGGCTCCGCTGACGTAGCTCCCGGAGAAGGCGAGCGCGACCAGCAGGCCGGGATCCATCGGGCTCTCGCGCGGGCCGGTGCCCCAGACCCGCGCGAGCAGGGCGGAGGCCTCGACCATGTCGGCGGCGTCCAGGTCGCGCACGGTGACCCCGGCGACCACGGCCGCGGCGAGGGCGGCGTCGGTCAGGCGGTGGCGCAGCTCCAGCTGCTCCGCACCCTCGGCCACGGGGCGATCCTGCCAGAAGGGGCACGGTGACCCAGAAGGAGCACGGCGACAATGAGGCGTGCCGACCTTGCCCCTGATTCTCGTACGCCGGCCGTCGCCGCGTCTCGCCGAGGGAGAGCTGACCCACCTCGACCGCGTACCCGTCGACCCGGCCCTCGCGGGACGTCAGTGGGAGGGCTACGTCGCGGCGTTCGCCGCCCACGGCTGGGACGTGGTCGAGCTGGACGAGGCGCCGGAGCACCCGGACGGCGTGTTCGTGGAGGACGCCCTGGTGGTCGTCGACCGGTTGGCGATCTTCACCTCCCCGGGCGCGGCCTCGCGCCGCGGGGAGCTCGTGAGCGCCCGGGCCGGCGTCGAGCGGCTCGTGGCCAGCGGCTTCGCGCTCGAGGTCGCAGCGATCGAGCCACCCGGGACGCTCGACGGCGGGGACGTGCTCGAGGTCGGTGACGTGCTCTACGTCGGGCGGGGTGACCGGACCAACGCCGAGGGCGTGCGCCAGCTGGCCGCGCTGGTCGAGCCCTCCGGGCGTCGTGTCGTCGCCCTGCCCGTGGCGAAGGTGCTGCACCTGAAGTCGGGCGTCACGGCGCTGCCGGACGGGACCGTCGTGGGCTACGAGCCGCTGGTCGACGACCCGGCGGTGTTCGAGCCCTTCCTGGCCGTGCCGGAGGAGCACGGCACCGCGGTGGTCGACCTCGGTGACGGCGCCGTGCTGATGTCGGCCGACGCGCCTCGGACCGCCGAGCTCTACGCGTCCCGCGGGCTCGAGGTGGTGACCGTCCCGATCAGCGAGTTCGAGCGCCTCGAGGGCTGCGTGACCTGCCTGTCGGTCCGGATCCGCGCCTGAGCGGGGCTCGCCGGCGTCTCTGGCCTGCTGCTGACCGCGCCCGTCACCCGCACACCGTGGACCTGGTCGCACAGGCCGCAACCTGTGCGGATCGCTCGGGGGCGTGCGGCTGCGGCCCGAAGCGGTCGGGCGACGGCGCTAGGCGTCCTTCCACCAGGGGCGGGGTGCGGCCCGCGGAGTGGGCGCGGGCCGGGAGAACGCGGTGAGCACCGCGGTCGCCGCCCAGCTCGACGTCCGGAGCTCGAGCTCGCGCCGCACCTGCGCGGGAAGCTCGCCGCCCAGGTCGTGGATCGCCATCGCCCAGTCGAACACCCGGGTGACGTCGTCGGGATCGACCTGCTCGAGCGCCTCGGTCATCGGTTCCAGGCCCTCGACCAGACCGGAGCGAGCGAGGGCGTCGGCGGCCGGCAGCGCGTACGGCGAGCCCGAGGTCACCTCGTGGCACAGATGGTCGACCGCAGGCCCCCGGTCGCCCACCCGGACAGCGACCCAGGCCGCCAGGTACCGCAGGCGAGCCGACGCCGCGGGATCGTCGAGGACCAGCGCGTAGAGGTCCGAGACGATGACCGAGCCGAGCTGGCCGAGGCGTTCGGCGAACAGGTACTGGAGGTTCTCGTCCTGCACCGCTCGGAACCGTTCCACGCAGGCCCGCGCCCGGGCCCGGGTCGCAGCGACCTCGTCCTCGAACGCGGTGACCTCGCCCTCGATGTCGCTCACCACGGCGCTCGGAACGTGCGCGCCGTACGCAACATCGAGGCGGGGTCGAGCTCGGCGGCCAGGTTGATCGCCTCCGGAGGAGCGGGGCTGCCCGTACGCACGGCCTCGAGGAACTCCTGCGGCGGCAGGTACCGATGGGCCTTGACGTCGTGGCAGACCAACGATGGCGCTGCATAGATCGTGCCGTCCTCGGACTCCACCCGGATCTCGCCCATACCGACATAGGTGTGACGCCCTGCTCCGACAGCGACGCGGAGCGGAGACTCTTCGTCACAGAAGTGACAGTCCTGGACCCCCCGCAGGATCGCTCGCAGGAAGGAGGCCGCCCAACGCAGCAGCGTCGCGAGCACCTCGGGCTCGACGTCGCCGGTGGGGAACGGGTGACTCCGGTCCAACCAGCCCACGTTGAGCATCGGTTGGTCGTGCTCGACGTACTCGTACGGGCTGAGGTCCGGGTAGTACGTCATGGCCCGACCATGATGCGACTCTCGAGCACTCCCGGTCCCGCATCTCCGGCGACACCGAGGGCACCGCTGCCGGGGTGAGTCGGCAGCTGGAGAACGGCCGCAAGCTGGCCGCGTCTTCGGACCGGCTCACGCGCCGGCCCATCGAGCCGGAGCAGTTCCTCGCCACGGAAGACCTCTGAGAGTGTCGAACACACGTTCCAGGAGCGGAATCTCTTGGGACTTCAACCCTGGTGCGGCAGCACGATCACCGGGACCGGGGCGTGCCGGATGAGCTTGGTGGCGCGCGCTCCGAGGAACACCCGAGCGAGCGGGCCCATGGAGGACGAACCGAGCGCGAGCACCTCGCCCGACTGCCACGGGATCGACGCCATCGTGTCGCTCCAGGTGGCCCCGGTCGCGATCACCCGTTCCGTCGCGGCGGGGATGACGCCGTCGGCGACCAGCCGGTCCTGCGCTGCCCGGGCCTCGTCCGCCCACGAGTCGAGGACCGAGTCCTCGGCCGTGATGCCGCCGAGCGGCGGGTACATGGTCGCCCCGCGCACGCCGAAGCTCGCGACCCTCAGCGGCACGCTGAACCGCTCGGCCAGCGCGTGGACCCGCCCGACCACGGCCACCGACGACGCCGAGTCGGAGAAGGCGCAGGTCACCTTCGTGACCCCCTCGGCGGCGACCGAGCGGAACTCGCGCGGGCTGATCGCCAGCGGCACCGGTGAGGCGTGCAGCAGCTTGTCCGCCGTCGACCCCACGACCACGCGCCCGACCTGGCCGTCCGCCGACGACCCGAGCACGAGCACGGTCGCGCCCAGCTCGCCCACCGCGTCGACCAGCGCGCTCGCGATGGAACGTCCGGTGACCGCGCGGTAGATCAGGTCGACCTTGACGGTGGTGTCGCTGTCGGTCAGGTACGCCCGAGCCTCGCGCTCCGCCTCCTCGCCGACCTGGCGGGCGTACTCGCCGTACTCGGCGTCGACCCGCGCCATCGACGGCGTGCTCCACTGGCGCGGCACGACGGTGACGACGGCCATCGGCTCGTCGAGGGCGTGGGCCAGCTGCAGGCCGAGGTCCAGCGAGCCCCGGCCGCCCTTGCCGGGGGTGTAGCCGACGACGACGGTCACGGCTGCTCAGTGCTCCCTGGTCGGGGTGGGCAGCTCGTTGGGCGCGATCTCGCCGCGCTGCAGCTTGCCGACCACGGAGTGCTTGCGCCCGTAGAGCATGTAGAAGGCGAGGAAGACCAGCACCCAGCCCGCGAAGACCACCCAGGTGATCCAGTGCAGGCTCGACAGGATGTAGGCGCAGGCGACGATCGACAGGACCGGTGTCACGGGGTAGCCGGGCACCTTGAAGCCGCGGGGCAGGTCCGGCTCGCGTCGGCGCAGGATGATCACGCCGAGCGAGACGATCACGAACGCGGTCAGGGTGCCGATGCTGACGACGTCGATCAGGTAGTCGAGCGGCACGAACGCGGCCAGCAGCGCGACGATGATCGCCACGATGATCGTGTTGTTGACCGGCGTCCCGCTGCGCGGGCTGACCTTGGCGAAGACCGGCGGCAGCATGCCGTCGCGGCCCATGGCGAAGAGGATGCGGGTCTGGCCGTAGAGGGTCACCAGCGTCACGGAGAAGATCGAGATCACGGCGCCGAGCGCGAGGATCGTGCCCCAGATGTTGGCGCCGGTGACGATCTCCAGGATCTTGGCCAGGCCCGCCTCCTGCTGACCCTCGAACTCGGTCCACGGCTGCGTGCCCAGCGCCGCCAGCGCGACCAGGACGTAGAAGACGATGACGATGATCAGCGCGGCGATCAGGGCCCGCGGCATCGTGCGCTGCGGGTCCTTGACCTCGTCGCCTGCGGTCGACACGGCGTCGAGGCCGATGAAGGAGAAGAAGATCGTCCCGGCCGCGGTCCCGATGGCCGCCTTGCCCAGGGGCGCGAAGTCGGTGAAGTTCGCCCCGTTGAACGCGGTGAAGGAGATCACCACGAACATCAGCAGCACGGTCAGCTTGATCACGACCATGATCGCGTTGAGCTTGGCCGACTCGCTCGCCCCGCGGATCAGCAGCAGCATGCAGAGGCCGACCAGGATCACGGCGGGCAGGTTGATGATGCCGGTCGCGGCGTCGCCCTTGGCGAAGGGCGCGGCGAGCAGCGCCGGCGGGAGCGAGACCCCGAAGATGTTGGTGACCGCCTCGTTGAGGTAGCCCGACCACCCGACCGCGACCGCCGCGGTCGAGACGCCGTACTCCAGCAGCAGGCAGGCGGCGACACCCATGGCGACGACCTCGCCGAGGGTGGCGTACGCGTACGAGTAGGTGCTGCCGGAGACCGGGACCGACGAGGCCAGCTCCGCGTAGCAGATCGCCGCCAGGCCGGCCGCGATGCCCGCCAGGATGAACGAGATGATCACGGCCGGCCCGGCCTCGGGCACGGCCTGCCCGAGCACGAAGAAGATGCCGGTGCCGATCGTCGCGCCGACGCCGAACATCGTCAGCTGGAACGTGCCGATCGTGCGCTCCAGGCGCGGTCCGTGGGGGTTGGCGCTCTCGCCCACGGGCTTGCGGCGCCACAGCTCGCCGCGCAACCCGGGTCTGACCGTCGAGGTGCTCATCCGGCTCCGATCAGCAGTCGTTCCGCCGGTCGGCCCGGCGTGCGTCGTAGTCTCCCGGCCCGCCCCCGCCTTGACCAGACCCTGCGGGGCGCGCCACGCAACGGTTTCGTGACACCGCCCTGACGGCGCCGGATGAGAAGGTGTGCCTGTGTGGAGCCTGGCCCTCCCGCCGACCGAGGGGCGGCTCGAGCCGCGTGGCCGGCGGGGTCGCCGGTCCCGGTCCGACCCGACGCTGCTGCCCGATCGCCCGGTGGCCTACCACCAGCTGCTGCGCGGGCCGCGGTGGCGCTGGTGGCGCCCGCTGGTCTCGCTGGCGGTCCTCGTGGGCCTGCTGGTCGGGCTCTTCGTCGTGGTCTTCGGCGGGTACGCGGGGCTCGACGCCCTGCTCCCGGACGCCTGGGTCGGCAGCCTCGACGACGAGCTGAGCCCGATCACGGCCAACGAGACCGACCTGCTGCTGGCCGGCCTGATCCCGGTGTCGGCGGGCGCCGTCGCGATCGCCCACCGGGTCCGGCCACGCTGGGTCGCCTCGGTCCGCGGCGGGCTGCGGTGGCGGTGGCTGGGTCGGTGCGCGCTCGCGGTCGCCCCCGTCTGGGTGGTCTACCTGGGGCTCGGCTTCGTCCTGGACCCGGTGGAGCCCGACCGGCCGGACCACTGGGTGCTGCTGCTCGTGATGGCCGTCGTGGTCACCCCGTTCCAGGCCGCCGGCGAGGAGTTCCTCTTCCGCGGCTGGCTGGTGCAGAACCTCGGCGCTTGCTTCGCGCGCCCGGTCGCCGGGCTGGTCGTCACCACCGTCTTCTCGGCGGGGCTGTTCGGGCTGGCGCACGGCAGCCTCGACCCCTGGGTGCTGCTCAGCATCGCCACCCTCGCCGTGGCCGCCTGCCTCGCGAACTGGCGGACCGGCGGCCTGGAGGCCGGGATCGCGATGCACGCCGTGAACAACGTCGGCGTCGGGCTCGTGACCATCAGCTACGGCGGCTATGCGGACTCGTTCGTCGACCAGACCACCACCGGCTCGCCGCTGGACTTCGTGCCCGGCCTGGTCGTGCACGCGCTCGCGGTGACCCTGATCCTCTGGCAGGCCCGACGCGTGCGGATTGACCGCACGACGCAGGGCGCGGTCCAGCCGTCGCGGTGGGCGTACGGAGACCCGGTCCCGGTCCACCCGCCGGACCCGACCTGGTACGCCCCGCTCGGACGCTGACGTTCCCGGAGCCTGTCGAAGGGCTCGAACACGTCCCCGGAGCCTGTCGAAGGGCTCGAAGAGGTTGGCGCTCCTTCTCGTCCCCCCGGCCTGACAGACTCGGCGGGTGTCTGAGCCTGCGACGTCCGAGCGGTCGACCCTGCCCGAGGGGTGGTCGACCCGGGTGCCGGGGGACGGGGACATCGGCGCGCTCACGGCGCTGCTGACCGCGAACCGGCGCAGAGGGAGCAGCCCGGTCGACGTGGCGACGCTCACCGCGCTGGTCGTCGGGCCCGCGAGCTGGACCCGACGCCAGCTGGTCGTCCTCGACCCGACCGGGACGCTGGTCGGCTGGGGCGTCGTGCACGACCGGGCCAGCGGGCGTACGGAGGTCACCGTGCTGGTCGCGCCCGACGCTCCTGCGCAGGACGCCATCGCCACCGGCCTGCTCGCCTGGGCGGACCGCGAGGCCGCCGAGGTGGCGGCGCTGCGCCGTACGCCACGCACCCAGCTCGACGCGGCGGCCGAGGCGGACGACCAGCGCCAGCGCGGCTGGCTCGCCGGCGCCGGCTACGCGTGCGTCCGCACCTGGCTGCACATGGTCCGCCCGGTCGTCCCCGCCGAGGCCGAGCCCGGCGTGCTGCCGGAGCCGCGACCCGGCGTCCGCGTCCGCCGGGTGCGCGAGCACGCCAACGGACTGCCGACCGCCGAGGACCTGCAGACGGTGCACCTGGTGCTGGAGCAGTCGTTCGCCGACCACTTCAACTCCTATCGCGAGGGTTTCGCCGAGTTCGTCGTGCGGCTGCAGGAGGACCCGTGGCACCGCTGGGACCACTGGTGGATCGCCGAGGTCGAGCTGGACGGTGAGTGGCGACCGGGCGGGGCGCTGATCAGCTCGGTCTCCCCGCCCGACGCGGCCGGGGCGTACGGGAGCTACGTCGACTACATCGGCGTGCACCGGCGGGCCCGCGGGCGTGGGGTGGCGAAGTCGCTGCTCTTCACCGTGACCGCCGACGCCGCCCGCCGCGGCCGCAACCGGGTCTCGCTGGAGGTGGACGCCGACTCCTCGACCAACGCCGACGGCCTCTACCTGTCGCTCGGCTGGGTCGTCGACCACCGCACCGAGTCGTGGCACCGCTACCTGGCGGCGGCGCAGGCGTGAGCCGCGGCCGACGTCGGCCGTGGTGAGCGCGCACGACCGGCTGCTCGAGGCCGTGGCGGCCGAGTGGGACCTCCGACTCGAGGGCGCGGTTCGCGACGGCCCGCGACCCGGCGTCGCAGTCCGGACCGCCGAGGGACAGGCGGCGCTCCTCGAGCACGCGCCGGACGGGTCGCCGTACGAGCACCTCGCGCTGCGGGCCTGGGACGGGAAGGGCGCGGTCCGGCTGCTGCGGGCCGACCCCCGCCGCCACCTGCTGCTGACCGAGCGGACCGACCCGGACGACGACCTGCAGAGCCTGGACCCGTGGGAGGCCTGCACGCAGACCGGCCAGCTGTACGCCGTCCTGCACCGGACGCCGATCCCGCAGCCGCCCCGGCTCGCCGACCTGGCGCCGCGATGGTTCGCGGACCTGGAGCTGCCGGCGGTGGCGGCGGCCGTGCCGCGCCGGTTCGCGGAGCAGGTACGAGCGTGGGTGCCCGGACTGGTGGACCCGACGGAGGCCGAGCCCGTCCTGCTGCACGGCGACCTGCGTCCGGGGACGGTCCGGTCCGGGTCGGAGGACCGTCGGGTGGCGGTGGTCTTGGCGGTGGCACCGCGACCCGTGACGGGCGACCCCGCGTACGAGGTCGCCTCCGTGCTGCAGCGCTGGGCCGGGGCGGAGGCCAGCGACGACCTGCGCGGCGACCTGCTCGAGCGCTTCTACGCGGTCGTCGACGCCGCTGGGCTGGACGAGGACCGGGCTCGGGCCTGGGTCGTCGTGCGCACCGTCGTCGAGCTGGCGGCCGCGTTCGCGGCCGGGAGCGTGCCCGTCGACGAGGTCACGTGGGCGATGACGGTGGTCAAGGCCGTGCAGCGCTGATCCGTCCGGTGTTGTCCGCTCCGCTAGACGTGTTGTCCTCATCGATCACCTGTTCGATTCTGTCAGTGGTTCGACCTAGGTTCAGGTCATGGAGCTGCGGGTGGTCGGACCGGTCGAGGATCTTCCTCGTCCGGCGGCGCGACGTCTGCGCGGGCTGCTGGACGAGCTGGCCGAGATCACGTCCGACGCGTTGGCGGGCGTGGACGACGAGTCGTCGGAGTCCGACCTGATCGATCAGGTCGCGTTGCTCGACCGGCTGCGTGGTGCGGTTGCGGCGGCGCAGGCCGCCACAGTCGTGCGGTTCGCACGGGCCCGGGTCGAGGCCCAGCTCGCTGAGGCTGTCCACCCGCGCGACATCGGCCGCGGCGTCGCCGAGGAGCTCGGTCTGGCCTGCCGGGTCTCACCGACGGTCGCGGCTCGCCGGCTGTCGTCGGCGCGGGCGTGGTGGTTCGACCTGCCCCGCACCTACGCCGCCCTGGCCAACGGGGAGATCGGCGAGCCGGCGGCTGAGGTCGTCGTGCTGGAGACGCGGCACCTGGATGCCGTGACCCGTCGGACGGTGGACGCACGCCTGCACGGGGCGAACCTTCCCGGCCTGGGCGTGAAGGAGGCGGCGGCCCTGGTGCGTCGCTACGCCTACGAGGCGGACCGGGAGGCGTACGTCACGCGAGGCAGACACGAACGACGGCACCGTCGGGTCGGCCTGCGTCCGGCCCCGGACACGATGAGCGTCCTGAGCGGCTACCTGCCCGTCGAGCAGGGCGTGGCGTGCCTGGCCGCGCTGCGGCAGCACACCGACGGCGTGGTCGCGACCGGAGACGACCGCACCCGCGACCAGATCATGGCCGACACCCTCGTCGAGCTTCTGACCGGTCAGACCCGCGCCGAGGACGTCGCCGTCGAGGTCCAGATCATCGTGCCCGCCGAGCTGGCCGCCGACCCCGGCAGCAGCAGGACCGCCACCGTGACCGGTGCAGGCCCGTTGCCCGGGCCGCTGGCCCACGCGCTCGTCGACCAGAGCCGAGCGCGGAAGCGGTGGCGCCTGGTGCAGGCGTCGCTCGCTGGTCGGCTCGTCGGCATCGAGGCTCGGCGGCGCCGGTTCACGGGTCCCCTCGGCGACCTGGTCGTCGCTCGCGACCAGACCTGCCGCGTCCCGTACTGCGACGCTCCGATCCGTCACCTCGACCACGTCCGACGCCACGTCGACGGCGGGGAGACGACCCTGGCGAACGGGAGGGGGCTGTGCGCCCGGCACAACCTGGTCCGCGAACAACCGGGCTGGAGCGCGAACGTCGTCCACGACGGCTTGGGCGAGCGTCCCCACACCGTGCGGACCACCACCCCGACCGGGCACACCTACGTCGCCCGCGCGCCGGACCCGCCGTGAACCGGGACCGGGTCCAGGGCGACGACGTCGGACGGCCGCAGCACTCGGCCGCGGGCATGCGCCGCAGCCGGCTCGTGAGCGTGCCGACGGCGATCGGTCAGAGGACGTGAAGATCCTCGATCACCACGACGCCCGTGGCGCTGATCTCGCACTCGACGCTCAGATCGCTCGGTGACTCCTGGGTCGTCCACAGCGGCATCGTGACCCACATCGAGCCGTCGCCCCGTCCCTGGCAGTCGGTCTCCGGGTGCTCCCAGATCTCCTCAGGTTGACGGACGAGCTGCGCACCCGAGGATCCGTACCTCCGGACCCACATCAGCAGCCGAGGCCGTCGCCCTTCGCACAGGGCGTCCAGCTCGAGCCGCAGCGCCGCTCGATGCTGTGCTGGGACCGGATTCACCGTTCGACCGTATCGAGTCGACCTCACCGAGGGAGGCGTCCTGCAGGCACAGGTCGGCCTGCGCGCGTCCTGCACGAGGGTCGGCTCCCGTGCGTCGGTCCGCGCGGCGCGGGTCTCAGCTCGCGTGGGGCTGCCGCTCCGCCGGTGCGTCCGGCTTCCGATCTCCACCGGGAGGAGGACCTGGCTCCACCGACGGGCTGACGTGCGACCTGTGCCGCCCCGGCGAAGGTGGCTGGTGTGGAACTCCTCACCGCCGGCGGGTCGACTGCTCCGCCCGTCCTGCTCTGCCCCTCCTGCGGCGCGCCGTGGTCGCGCCCGGCCGACGGCGACCAGACGGACGGACCGTCCGTGCCGGCACCGGGACCGGCAACGACCGGCCCGAAGCCACGAGGCGCACGGGGTCGGCCGGCGCAGCAGGTGCTGCTCGCGGTGGGTGCGCTGCTGATCGTGATCGCCGCCTCGGTGTTCCTGGCGGTCGCGTGGGACGTGATCGGCGTCGGCGGTCAGGTGGCCGTCATGGCGCTGGTCACGCTGGTCGCGGGCGGCAGCAGCGTGGCGCTGACCCGGCGCGGGCTGCCTGCCTCGGCCGAGGCGGTGGCGGTCCTCGCCGTCGCGCTCGCGCTGACCGATGCTGCGGCGGCCCGTTGGCTGGACCTGGCCGGGCTGGGCGGGGTCGACGCGTGGGGCTACGCGGCCTGGGTGAGCGCCGGGCTGGCGCTGGTCCTGGTCGCGGTCTCCCCGCCGGTGCTGAAGCGGACGGCGGTGACGTACCGCCTCGTGGCCGTGCTGGCCGCGGCGGCGGCGCCGTTGCTGGGTCTGGTGGCGGTCGACGCCTGGGGCGTGGTGGCGGTCGTCGTGCCCGCGGTGGTCGCCGCGCTGGCCGGCGTGGGCAGTCGGCGCCTGCGGGGCGGCTGGGCCGGCTACCGGGGGCCGTTGACCGTCGTCTTCGGCGGCTACCTCGTCGTGACCTGGGTGCTCGCGCCGCTGGTGGGGACGGACGCGTCGCTCGTCGAGGGGAGCGTCAGCCACGCCGTCGGCCTGGTCGCCGCTGTCGGCGCCGGTCGGGCGGCCGACCTCCACCACGGCCTGAGGCGCGCGGCGAAGAACCATCCGTTGCTGGCCGTCGCGGCGCTGCTGGGCGGCACGCTCCAGCTGGTGGTGGTGGCCGCGCAGAGCGGGCTGGTCTGGGTCGCGGTGCTGGCGGTGGCCGGTGCCGCGGTGCCTGCCGTGCTGGCAGGCCGCGCCGTCGACCTCTCGGTCAGGCGGTCGGGAGTCGTCGCTGCCGCCGGGCAGCTCGTGTCCTTCGCCGCTCTGCTCGTGCTGACCGTGATGTCGCTCGACGTCGCGGGCAGCTCTGGCAGCACGACCGTGGCCGTGGCGCTGGCCGGTGCGTGCCTGGGTGCGGTGGCGGCGGCCCGCCGTCCGCGGTGGAACCGTGCGGCGAGCGGTTGGGCGGCCGTCACGGGCGTCGGAGCCGTCGCGGCTGCGACGGCTCCGTCCGGGCTCGCGGTGACCGCGTACGCGGTGGCGGGCGCGGTCACCGTGCTCGTCGCCGTCAGCTGGGCACGGCCACGCCTCGAGCTCGTCCTGGGTCGCGTCGCCGTCGTGGCCGCGCTGGTCGCGACCGGGCTGGCCGCTCTGGCGGCGCCCGGCGCGGCCGGGTTGCCTCCGCTGGCCCTCGTGCTCGCCGGTCTCGGCCTGGTGGCGCTGGCGTACGGGACGCGGCCGGGCCGCGGACGGATCTCGTGGGTCGGGGTGCTGCTGTGTTCGGCCGGCAACACCGTCCACCTCTGGGCCGGAGAGGTCACGGTCGTCGAGGCGTACTCGTTGCCCCTCGCGACGCTCGCCCTGGTGGTGGGGCTGGTCCGGCTCCGCCGTCAGCCGGGCTCTCCGTCCTGGCTGACCGTCGGGCCCGCCGTCAGCGCGGCGCTGCTGCCCTCGGCCTTCGCGACCGTCGGCGACGCGTCGTCGACGCGACCGTTGCTGGTGCTCGTCGCCGCCGCGGTCGTCATGGTCGTGGGCCTCCGCCTCCGGTGGCAGGCGCCCTTCCTGAGCGGCGCGCTCGCGCTCTGCGTGGTGGCGGTCGCGCAGCTCGCGCCGTACGCCGTCGGCGTGCCGAGGTGGGCGAGCTTCGGGACCGTCGGACTCGTGCTGCTCGTCCTGGGCCTCCGCTACGAGCAGCGACGCCGGGACGCGACCACCGCCGTCCACTGGGTCGCCGCCCTCCGCTGACGGCGCGGGAGTCCGTCCGTCGGAATAGGTCGACCCGGGGTCACGTTCCCCCAGACGATCGAGGGACCCGTCCCACGGGATCCCGTACGAGAGCAGGAGGAACCGTGGCTCTGCCACCGCTGGTCGAACCCGCCGCCGAGCTGACGACCGAAGAGGTCCGTCGCTACAGCCGCCACCTGATCATCCCGGACGTGGGCATGATCGGGCAGAAGCGGCTCAAGAACGCTCGCGTCCTCGTCATCGGGGCCGGCGGCCTCGGCAGCCCCGCCCTGCTGTACCTGGCCGCGGCCGGCGTCGGGACGCTGGGCATCGTCGAGTTCGACACCGTCGACGAGTCCAACCTGCAGCGCCAGATCATCCACGGCCAGTCCGACATCGGGAAGTCCAAGGCCCTGTCGGCCAAGGAGTCCATCGCCGAGGTCAACCCGCTGGTGAACGTCGAGGTGCACGACGTGCGCCTCGACAACGACAACGTCATGGAGATCTTCGCCCAGTACGACCTGATCCTCGACGGCACCGACAACTTCGCGACGCGCTACCTGGTGAACGACGCCGCGGTGCTCTCGCACAAGCCGTACGTCTGGGGCTCGATCTTCCGCTTCGAGGGTCAGGCCAGCGTCTTCTGGGACGAGTACGGGCCCAACTACCGCGACCTCTACCCCGAGGCCCCGCCGCCCGGGATGGTGCCGTCGTGCGCCGAGGGCGGCGTGCTCGGCGTGCTCTGCGCCTCGATCGGTTCGATCATGGTCACCGAGGCGATCAAGCTGATCACCGGCATCGGTGACCCGCTGATCGGCCGTCTCATGGTCTACGACGCGCTCGAGATGAAGTACACGACGCTCAAGCTCCGCAAGGACCCCGAGGCCGCGCCGATCACCGAGCTGATCGACTACGAAGCCTTCTGCGGTGCGATCACCGACGAGGCCGCCGACGCCGTCGCCGGCCACACGATCGGCGTGCGCCAGCTCGAGGAGTGGCTGAACGAGCGCGATCGCGGCGAGAAGGACTTCCTCCTCGTCGACGTCCGTGAGTCGGTGGAGCGCGACATCAACCGCATCCCCGGGTCCGTGCTGATCCCCAAGGGCGACTTCCAGACCGGCGAGGCCCTCGGGCAGATGCCGCAGGACAAGCAGGTCGTCCTCTACTGCAAGACGGGCGTCCGCTCGTCCGAGGTGCTGGCGATCGTCCAGGGCGCCGGCCTCGCCGACGCGGTGCACGTCGGCGGCGGCGTGAGCGCCTGGGTCAACGAGATCGACCCGAGCCAGCCCGCCTACTGACGGACGGGCTCCCGGACGGGCCGCAGGACGTCGACCCTCAGCGGTCGGCGTCCTGCAGCACCTGCTGCCAGTCCGACGGCACCCGCTCGGCCGGTCCCGGCGTGGTCTGCGAGGTGGGGTGCGAGTGCGGCGGCGCCAGGCTCGGCCCCTCGCCGACGGCGTCGTCGCGGTAGTCCCAGAACCAGTCCTCGCCCGGCTCGAAGGACTGGATGTAGCGGTGGTGGGTGGACATGGCGTGGGCCGTGGCGTGCTTGTTCAGCGAGTCGTCGCAGCAGCCGACGTGCCCGCACGTCGCGCAGCGACGCAGGTGGAACCACCAGGAGCCGCTGGCGTCGCACTCGGCGCAGCCGTCACCGCTGGGCGGGACGCTGGTGTCGATGTCGCTGTCCCACGTCGTTCCGTGCTGAGCCAAGGCTCTTCCTCCTCGTGACGGTTCTGTGGCGGTCACGCTACCCAGCCGCCGCTCAGCGCCGGTAGCGGCTGAACTTCTCGACCGCCGTCGGGGTCACCGGGCTGAACAGGTTGACGAGGTTGCCGTCGGGGTCTCGCAGCAGCAGCGACCGGTTGCCCCACGGCATCGTCGTCGGCTCGTTCACGAAGGTGGTCACCCACCCCTGCAGCGCGGCGTACGCGGCGTCGACGTCGTCGACCAGCAGCTCGACGATCACCGACCGGTTCGCCGACGGTTCCGCCGCGCCGGCGCCGAAGAGACCCACGGTGCGGGTGCTGCCGAGCGCCAGGGTGCCGTTCGGCGTCCTGACCTCTGCGAAGTCGGGGACCGGCCGGTCGACGGCGGCTCCGGTGAGCCGGCCGTAGAAGTCGACCATCCGGTCGACGTCGTCGGTGATGATGCGGACGGAGACGAGGTTCATGGCGCCGACGCTAGGACCTATACCGGACAGGAACGGTCCGGTATCTCGTAGGTTCTGAGCGTGTCCCGCCCGACCTCTCGTGTGCTGGCGCTGCTCGAGATCCTGCAGAACGGCGGGACCCGGTCCGTGGCCGACCTCGCCGAGCGGCTCGAGGTCGACGGCCGGACCGTACGCCGCTACGTCGCGCACCTGCTCGAGCTGGACGTGCCGGTGGAGTCCGTCCGCGGCCGCTACGGCGGCTACCGGCTCGCGCCGGGCTACCGGCTCCCGCCGCTGATGCTGACCGACGACGAGGCGCTGGCGGTGCTGGTGGGGCTGGCCATGAGCCCCCGGGTGGGCGGAGCCGGCTCCAGGCTGGCCGCCGAGAGCGCGAGCGCCAAGCTGCGGCGGGTCCTCCCGAAGCGTCTGGCGACCCGGATGGCCGCTCTGCTCGACGTCGCTGACCTGCCCCCAGCCGCAGCCGGGGCCGCCTTGCCGGAGGTCGACGTGCTGCTGGTCGTCGCCGAGGCTGCGCGCGACCGTCACCCGGTGGACCTCGTCCACACCAGCCGCGCCGGCCGCACCACCGACCGCACGGTCCGGCCGTACGCAGTCGTCGCCCACGCGGGGCGGTGGTACCTGACCGGCGTCGACGAGGGGAGCGGGGAGCTCCGGACGTTCCGGCTGGACCGCGTCGTGTCCGCCCGTCCCGGGTCGGAGACGTTCGAGGTCCCGTCGGGCTTCGACCCGCGGGCCCAGGTCCTGGACACGCTCGCCCGCACGCCCTGGCGCCACGAGGTCTCGGTCCGGGTCCGGGCGGTCGCGGAGGACGTGCGGGCCCGGCTGCCGGCGGGCGTGGCGACCGTGACGGCGGTGGCGGACGAGGAGGGCTGGGTGCGCGTCCAGATGCGCGCCGAGCGGCTCGACTGGGTCCCTGCCGCGCTCGCCGCCCTCGACGCCGACCTCGTGGTCGAAGGTCCCGACGAGCTGCGCGACCGCGTCCGCGCGTTGGGGGAGCGCCTGCTCGGAGGAACGGGTTGACGTGCTCGGGCGCGAGGAGGAGCCCCCTCCTCGAGGCCGGTCACGGAACAGCCCCCGGCACCGAGGTGCCGGGGGCTGCGGACGTGCTGGTGCCGGCCGGGGTCAGATCGCGACGACGGCGTCGGCCTGGGGGCCCTTGGGACCCGCGGTGGTGTCGAACTCCACCCGCTGACCCTCGTCGAGGGTGCGGAACCCGTTGGTCTGGATGGCGCTGTAGTGGACGAAGACGTCCGGGCCGCCGCCGTCCACGGCGATGAAGCCGTAGCCCTTCTCGGCGTTGAACCACTTCACGGTTCCCTGGGCCATGCAACTCTCCTTGCGGTCTGACGTCCGGGACCGTGGCGAACGACCCGGAACTGGTGCTTTTCGCTCAGCCTGGCACAAGGGTCGCGGCCTTGGGAACGTCTGGTCGCACCAGCGTCGGGAGCAGGAATTACCACGGAATCCGCTCAAACAGGGCGGTCGGGCAGGCTCTCCGGGTCGGGCCGCCAGCGGGCCGAGGACATGCGTACGCGGCCGTCCCGGACGGGGACGTCCTCGTCGACCAGCCGACGCAGGGCCCGCTCGGCCAGGCCTTCTGCCGGCCGTCCGTCCGCCCGCACCACGCGCCACCACGGGACGCCGCCACCGTGGTGGGCGAGCACGGCACCGACCTGGCGCGGGCCTCCGCGACCGACCATCTCCGCGAGGTCGCCGTAGGTCGTGACGGCGCCGGGCGGCACGGCCTCGACGAGGCGCAGGACCTCTTCGGTGTACGCGGCGTCCATCCCGGCCTCACCAGCCCTGCGAGCCCGGCCCGCCCTTGAACGGGCCGCTCACGGCGCCGGTGATCCAGCCGCCGTAGAACGTCCCGGGCTGGGGCTCGACGCGCTCCCCGTCGACGAGGCAGTAGTCCATCTGGCCGGGGTAGAGCGCGATCATCCCGCGCAGCGCGGCGTAAAGGGGCGTGGGGTTGTCGTAGAACCAGGCCGCCCGGCGTGCGACCTTGTCGCCGCCGTGCACGTCGAGGTAGGACGCCTCGCCCTTCCACTCGCAGAACGACGACCCGCCGGCCGCCGTGAGCGCGCCGGCCACGAACGCGTCCCGCGGGAGGTAGTAGGTCGGCGGGTGCGAGGTCTCGAGGTACTGCACGCTCGTGGTCGTCTCGCATATCTCGACGCCGCCCAGCACGACGCTCACCAGGTGGTCGACGGTCCGCAGCGCGGGCGGGCGCGGGTAGTCCCAGACCGACTCCTGGCCGGGAGCGACGGGATCGGGGACGGGACGACTGGCCATGGGCGAAGCGTAGGCGCGACGCAGCGGGCGCCGGGCCCCGCGGGGCAGGGGATACTGCTGCTCGTGCAGGGGGTCGAGGTGCGTCGGTCGGCCGACCGCTTCACGACCGTCGCCCCCGCCCGGCCGGACGCCGCCGAGGGCTGGGCGGTGACGCACCACAGCTTTTCCTTCGGCGAGCACTACGACCCCGACAACGTCGGCTTCGGCCCGCTCGTCGCGCTGAACGACGAGACCGTGCGCGCGGGTGCGGGCTACCCGGAGCACCCGCACCGCGACGTCGACATCGTCACCTGGGTGCTCTCGGGGGTGCTCGTGCACGCCGACTCCTCGCACGGCGACGAGGCCGTGGTGACGATCGAGCCCGGCGACGTGCAGCTCCTCCGGGCGGGAGGCGGGGTGACCCACTCCGAGGGGGCCGCCGAGGACGGGCCGGTGCGCTTCGTGCAGACCTGGGTGCGACCCGACGAGCCCGGCGGCGAGTCCGACTGGGCCTGCGGCGGCGTGGCGGACCGGCTGCTCACGGCCAGGTGGGTGCTCGCGGCGTCGGGGTCCGACCCCGACGCCCTCGTGAACCTCCGCAGCCGCGGCACGAGCCTCTGGGTCACCCGCCTGGAGACGGGCGAGGGGCGCACCCTGCCCGAGGCACCGTCCGCGTACGTCCTGCTCGCGCGCGGGGCCGTCGACGTCGACGGCGTCGGTGCGCTCGACGAGGGCGACGCGCTCGCCCTCACCGCACCGGCACCGCTCGACGTGGTCGCTCGCGAGCCGGCCGAGATCCTCGTCTGGACCTTCGCGTGAGCAGCGTCGTCGGTGGGGTCGAGGTCGGTCACCCGCTGCTCGTCCGGGTGTCGGGCCGCGACCGGCCCAGCCTGACCCGGGACCTGCTCCGGCTGCTGGGCCGGGCGGGGGCGGTGCTCGAGGACATGGAACAGCTCGTCGTGCGCGAACGCCTCACCCTCGACGTCCTCGTCCGGCTCGACGGCGCCGACGAGGGCGTGGTGCGTGACGTCCTGTTCTGGGGCTTCACGAACGGGCTGAAGGTCGACTTCGAGCGGGTCGCCAGCACCTCGAGCCGGGCCGGGCTGATGCGGCACGCCGTCACGGTCCTCGGCCGTCCGCTCACGCCGTCGTCGCTGGCCGCGGTCGCGGAGGCGATCGCCGCGACCGGCGGGAACATCGACCGGATCGTCCGCCTGGCCACCGACCCGGTCACCGCGTACGACCTGGTCGTCATCGCCGGCGACGTCGAGGCCATGCGGCGCGAGCTCGGCGCGGTCGCGCAGGCCGAGCACATCGACGTGGCCGTGCAGGTCAACGGCCTCGAACGTCGGGCCAAAAGGCTCGTCGTCATGGACGTCGACTCCACGCTGATCGTCGACGAGGTCATCGAGCTGCTCGCCGACGAGGCGGGCTGCGGCGCCGAGGTGGCGGCGACGACCGCGCGGGCGATGGCCGGCGAGCTCGACTTCGAGGGCTCGCTCCGCGAACGCGTCCGGCTGCTGGCGGGGCTCGACGAGGCCGCGATCGACCGTGTCCGCGCGCGGATCCGGCTGACGCCGGGCGCGCGGACGTTCGTGCGGACGCTGAAGCGCCTGGGCTTCGTCGTGGGCATCGTGAGCGGCGGGTTCACCCCGTTCACCGACTTCCTGCGCGTCGACCTCGGGCTCGACCACGCGTACGCGAACACCCTCGAGGTCCGCGACGGGCGGCTCACCGGCGAGGTGCTCGGCACCGTGGTCGACCGGGCGCGCAAGGCCGAGCTGCTCGCGCAGATCGCGGCCCACGAGGGCGTGCCGCTGTCGCAGACCGTCGCCGTCGGGGACGGCGCGAACGACCTCGACATGCTGGCGGCGGCGGGACTCGGCATCGCGTTCAACGCGAAGCCGGTCGTCCGGGCCCAGGCCGACACGACGGTCTCCGTGCCCTACCTGGACGCGATCCTCTTCATGCTCGGGATCCGCGGCGCGGACGTCGAGCGCGTCAGCGCAGCAGAGGACGGAGCGGCAGAGGACGGAGCAGCAGAGGACGGAGCGGCCGCGACGGCTGTGGTGCGCAGCGAGACGAGAGGAGCGAGGCCATGACGGTGCTGCGGGTGGCGCAGGCCCAGATCGCGACCGGGGCGGACCTGGACGACAACCTGCGCCAGGTGGCGGACCAGACCGCGTGGGCCGCTGCCGCGGGTGCGCGGCTGGTGACGTTCCCGGAGGCGACGATGCGGGCGTTCGGGCTGCCGCTGGCCGAGATCGCCCAGCCGCTCGACGGGCCCTGGGCCGAGGGCGTCCGCGCGGTCGCCGCGCGGCACGACGTCGTCGTGGTCGCCGGGATGTTCACCCCGGCACCGGACGGCCGGGTCACCAACACGCTGCTGGCCACGGGCCCGGGCGTGGAGGCCGCGTACGACAAGATCCACGTCTACGACGCGTTCGGCTTCGCCGAGTCGGCGACCGTGGCGCCCGGGGACGCACCCGTCGTCGTCGAGGTCGACGGGGTGGGCGTGGGCCTCGCCACCTGCTACGACGTGCGCTTCCCGGACCTCTTCACCACGCTCGCCGACCGTGGCGCGCAGGTCGTGTGCCTCCCGTCCTCGTGGGGCGCGGGGCCCGGCAAGCTCGAGCAGTGGCAGCTCCTCACCCGCGCCCGCGCGCTGGACAGCACCTGCTTCGTCGTGGCCACCGGGCAGGCGGACCCGCTCTCGGCCGGGGTGGTCGTCCCCGGGCGCGGGAACGCGCCGACCGGGATCGGGCACAGCTGCGTCGTCGGTCCCGACGGGACGGTGCTCGCCGAGCTCGGCGCCGAGGAGGACCTGGTCGTCACCGAGCTCGAGCTCGACGAGGTGGCCCGCGTACGGGCGCTGCTGCCGGTCCTGCTGAACCGCCGCCGCGACCTCGCCTGACGCCCTGAGCGACAATCTGGCCATGCGCACTGTGGTCTACAGCGAGACCGGCGGCCCCGACGTCCTGCGGCTCGTCGACGAGGAGGTCCCCGAGCCCGGGCCGGGCGAGGTCCGCGTCCGCGTGGTCCGCTCGGGCGTCAACCCGACGGACTGGAAGTCGCGGGCCGGCCGCGGGCCGGGCAAGCCCGTCGACCCGCCGCAGATCCCCGGCCAGGACGGTTCCGGGGTGGTCGAGGCCGTCGGCGCCGGCGTGCCCGAGGCGTGGGTCGGCCTCGACGTCTGGCTGTTCGAGGCCGCGTGGAAGCGCCGCTGGGGCACCACCAGCGAGCGCACGCTCGTCCGCCAGTCGCACCTGGCGACCCTGCCCGCGCGGACCCCGCGGGCGGACGACGCCGGCTACGACCTCGGCGCCGCGCTCGGCATCCCGTTCATCACCGCCCACCGCTGCCTCACCGTCAGCGAGGAGGGCCCGCTGCGGCTCGGTCCCGGGACGCTGCAGGGCCGGACGGTCCTCGTGACGGGCGGCGCCGGTGCGGTGGGCAACGCCGCCATCCAGCTCGCCCGCTGGTCCGACGCCACCGTCGTCACCACGGTCAGCAGCCCGGCCAAGGCGCAGCTCGCGGCTGCGGCCGGCGCCGACCACGTGATCGACTACCGCCGGACCGACGTGCTCAGCGAGGTCCGCAGGATCGTCCCGGGCGGGGTCGACGTGGTCGTCGAGGTCAACCCGCAGGCCAACGCGGCCGTCGTCGCAAAGCTCCTCGCCCCCCACGGCACCGTGGCGACGTACGCCGACGACGGCGGGGGCGGGGACGTCGCCATCCCCGTCCGCGCGTCGATGGTCCCCAACGTGCGCTGGCAGTTCGTCCTCGTCTACACCGAGCCCGCCGCGGCCAAGGCCAGGGCCGTCGACGACCTCGGTGCGGCGCTGCTCGACGGGGCCCTCGGCGTCGGGGAGGAGCACGGTCTGCCGTTGCACCACTTCGGCCTCGAGCAGGCCGGCGAGGCGCACGCCGCGGTCGAGCGGGGGGCCGTCGGCAAGGTGCTGATCACGCCCTGACCGAACGAGCTGACGCGCCCGCGGACGACGGCTGCTGACGCTGCCGGCTGGCAGGATGTCGGCCGTGAGCGAGCCGGGGGAGCAGCGCTGGGCGCCCTTCCCCGTGCAGGACTGGTCCACGATGCCCGAGGACCCGCTCGCGCCGCAGGCCTGGGGCGCCCCGGACCCGGCCGCGCTCGTGCCCGTCGGCGCGACCGCCGGTCCGAGCACCCACCGGCCCTGGTGGGTGCCGCTCGTCGTCCTGCTCTGCCTCGGGCTGGTGGTCGGCACGGGGACCTGGCTCGCGCGCCGCGCCCCCGAGACCCGCACGGCTGCGCTGTCCTTCGTGCCCGCCGACGGCGACGCGCTGTGGCAGCGCGTGGACCTGACCCGGGAGTCCGTGACCGAGACCTCGACCCAGGTCACCGAGTCCGCGCGGTTCGTCGGCGTCGACGGGCTGCTCAGCGGCGACTCGTTCCTCGTCACCCGCGTGCTGCACCAGGACTACGACGACGACCCCTCCGGCGCCCGGCTGTGGCGGACCTCCACCACGTCGGTCGACGACGTCGGCGTCCCGACCCAGACCGTCCGCTACCACCGCGTCCGCGGCAGCGTCGAGCTCGCGGGCGAGCGGGCGGCGGACGGCACCATCACCGCGTACGAGCCCGCTGTCGTGGAGCTGCCGGCCGACGTCGGCGCGGGCGCGTCCTGGTCGGGCGCCGGGTCGGCGGGCGAGGACCTCGACTACACCACCTCCTTCCGGGCGGTGTCGGCACCGGGCGGCTGCCTCGAGGTGAGCGGCCCGCTCGTCCTCAAGGTCAAGGGCACCGCGCAGGTCCGCCGCCAGACCTGGCTCACGCGCACCTGGTGCCCGGGCCGTGGCGTGGTCGCGGCGAGCGAGAGCTCGGGCGCCGTCCGCACCTCGGCGACCGCGGTCGCACCCCCGGCCCCCGGACCGCGGCCGACGCGCTCGGCCGCCGTCGGCTGGACCGACCCGCACGGATGGACCCCGCGCACATGGGACACCGTGACGGTGGACGCCGACGGCCGGACCCGGGGGATGTACGGGTCGGCCGCGACCGGTGTGTCACCGGTGCTCACCGCTTCCGGCCTGGTCGTCCGGGCCCTGCACCCGCCCGACGACCTCGTGGCGACCACGCCCAAGACGGCCGACGCCTGGACGCCGGCGTGGTCGGTCCACCCCGGCGGCACGGTGCTGAGCCTGGCGGCGTTCGGGTCGGTCGTGCTCGTCACGACCAGCGAGCGGCAGCTCGTGGCCTACTCCGACGCCGGCCTGCGCCTCTGGCAGGCGGCGCTGCCCGAGATCGGTCCTGACGCACCGGTCCAGGTCTCCGACGACGACGCCGTGCTCGTGGACCTGTCGGGACGGGTGCTGCGCTTCGCGATCGCGGACGGCGCGGTGCGCTGGGAGCAGACGGTCTCCTCCGACGTCAACCGTCCGCCCGCGGCGGGGGCGGGGCTCGTGGTCGTGGCCGACCGGAGCGGCACCGTCAGCGCGCTCGACGCGAGCACCGGCGTGGTGCGCTGGGACCGGTCCTTCGCGGCCTCGGCCGTCGCCGTGGCCGGGGACCGGGTGCTGGTGAGCGAGGACCAGAACGTGGCCGGCCTCGACCCGGTCGACGGGACCACCCGGTTCCTCACCCACGTCGACGGGCAGCTCACCGCCCTCACCAGCCTGGCCGGGCAGCCCCTGGTCGCCGCCAAGACGGGCACGCTGCTGCTCGACCCGCAGGGCCACGTGACGGCGCGGCTCCCGGGCTACCTCGCCGTCGACCCGACGTCGACCCACCTCGTCGGCTGGGCCTCCGACCGGCTCGACGTCCTCGGCGCCGACGGCCGGGTCGTCGCGAGCTGGCCGACCCGTTCGACGTCGCTGGTCTCCAGCGACCGCCCCGGCCTGGCGACGCCGCAGGGCGTCTACCTCTTCGCCTACACGAAGGGCTGGACCTTCGACGCCTGGACCACGGGTGGCTGAGCCACGGGTGGGTCGCCTGGCTGCGTTCCTGCGGGGCGTGGTCGCCCAGACCGTGGTCGCCCCCGTCCGGGAGGGTCGGATCCGCGAGCACGGCTGGCCGTACGGGCTGCGGGCCGTGGTGCTGCTGGCGTACCTCGCCTTCGCGTTCGCCGGCGTCCTCGTCGTGGCCTCCGGCCCGATCCGGCGGGCTTCCGTCCTCGACCCCGGCGGCAACGGCGGCGTGGGCCTGCCCGAACCGTCGGTGTGGATGCTGGCCACGCTCTTCTCCTTCGGCCTCAGCCTGCTGCTGACCGCCGGGCTGCGGGCGCCGTGGTGGCTCCGGCTGCTCGCCCTGCTGGTGGTGCTGGCGGCGCTCTCCGCGTGGAGCCTGCGGACGCCGGGCACGAGCGGGTCGGTCTGGTGGCCGCTGCTGGTGCTGACCCTGCTCGTCGCCCTGGTCGTGCTCGTCGTCGTCCGCTCCCGCCAGCCGTTCGCCTGGTGGGAGCTCGGAGCGGTCTGGGCGATCAGCGCCGCCTGCCTGGTGATCGGCCTCGTCGAGAACCACTACTCGATCGACTTCGGGTCCGACCAGGTACCGCTGCTCCTGCAGTACCTCGCCTCGATCCTGGGCTACCTCGTGCTCCCCACCGCGATGGTGGCCGGCGCGTCGGTGGCCGAGGTCTGCCTGCGGCTGACGGTCGCCGCCACGCAGCAGGCGCAGCGCCTGGCCCGCCACTGGGTCCCGTACGCGGTCCTCGGCGTCGTCGTCGCCGCCCGCGGGGTCCAGGTCGTCCGGCAGCTCGTGGCGCTCGACCCCGTGACGCAGGGCTGGGACGTGGTGGTCCCGTCGCTGCTGCTGGTCGGGCTGCTGGCCGCGGTCGGCCTGGGGCTGCTCGCGGTCGCCCGGCGCCGGGGCGCCCGGGTGGACGTGGACGGGCTGGGCGACGAGCTCACCGCGGTCGCCCTGCCCGTGGGGGCGGCGCTGATCCTGGTCAACCTGCCCCTGCAGCTCGCGGTCGGCGTCGTGCCGCTGCTCGCGGTGCTCGACACGAACGGCACGATCGTCGGCTCGGACGTCGACGTCTCCGCGCTCGTCACCCGGCTCGTCGACCCCGTCCGCGCGGTGGTCGGCGTGGTGGTGCTCGTGCTGGCCTTCCGTGCGGCCCGGCGCGGCCGGGCCACCCGCGCCCTGCTGCTGGGGATGGTCGGCGTCGTGCTCGTGATGCTGGCCCGCACGCTGGTGCAGGGACCGCAGGCGCGGGCCGGGGTCGATCCCGACGTGCTCAACCTCGTCGCGACGGCGGTCGTGGTCGTCGGGGGGCTCGCCCAGCTCGCCCGGGGCCGCCTGGACCGCCCGCGGGCGCTGGCCCTCGCCGGGGCGCTCACGGTCTGCGCGCTCTTCTCCGGCCGGGACTTCATCTCCGACCCCGTGGGGACGCTGCTCGGCTTCTCCGGCGCGGCGCTCGTGCTCTTCGGCCTGGTCTGGGACCTGTTCACCGGCTCCGGCTGGGCCAACGGGGAGAGCCGCCGCTTCGTCCGGCCGACCCGGGTGCTGCTGGTCCTCGCGAACTCGGTGACGACCATGAGCGTGCTCGCCTTCGCCGCCCTGGTCCGCGACGGCAGCACGACGATCTACCTCGACCCGTACGCCGAGCTCGGCAACCTGGTCTTCGGCACAGCGCTGCTGGCGGCGGGCGTGGTCGCCGTGCTCGCGCCCGCGAGCGGCGAGCCGGCCCCGGTGGCCCCGCCGGACCAGGACGCGTACGCCGGCGTGTCGTCGGGGTCGTCGGGGTCGTCGACCAGCCAGCCCGGCCCGTCCTGAGGTTCGCCCACGCCGCTCGCCACGGCCAGGGCGCTGCCCGGCAGCGCGAACCGTCCGAGCGCCGAACCGGAGACCGCGACGACCGCGCGCAGGGCCACCAGGCCCAGCACCGTGCCGGTGACGTTGGCGATGAGGTCGTTGACGTCGACGGTCCGGGTCATGCCGAGCAGCACGTCGCCGACGCCCTGCCCGAGCTCGATGCCCGCGCTGACCAGGAGGCCGAGCAGCGCCACGCCGGGCACCGAGCGCACCCGGACCGCCAGCGGCGCCAGCGCACCGAGCGGGAGCGTCATGACGATGTTGAGCAGGAAGGTCGTGCGGTCGATCGTGACCAGCGGGACCACGTTCAGCAGGCTCCGCAGGGCCACCCGACCGGGGGCCGTGCCCCCGCCGACGAGCACGTCGTCGGCGGCGCCGAAGGGGATCTGCCACGGGAAGAACGTCACCGCGACCACGCCGACCGCGTACGAGGTGGCCACCAGCACGGTGAGCGTCCGCGCTCCGGTCAGGGCTCGCCGGTGACCGAGCGCGAGCAGCCAGACGACCACCACGCCGACCAGCAGCGGGACCAGCACCGGTCCGGCGTGGATCTCGGCGACGAACGTTCCGGGCACGGGGCGACCTCCTCGAGGGACGTGATCAAGACCCTTCGAGCCTCCCCGGCCACGTTCGTCCACACATCGGTCCAGGGGCCGCGACCTGCACCGCGAGCGAGGACCACGGTCGTAGGCGCCGCCGAGGTGGGGCGCAGGTGGTGGGTCGAGGACCGGGTCAGGAGGCGACGAGCTCGGTCAGGTCGAGGTCCTCGGCCTGCTCGTCAGCGCACGCCGAGGCGGCGGCGATCAGGTACGCCAGCTGCTCGCGGGTCGTGACGAGGTCGGCGACCTGCTGGCCGAGGCGGGCGTGCTCGCGCTCCATCACCGCGATCGTCGCCTGGGTGGAGGCGGCGGAGGGGTGGTCGACGCAGGGCATGACGGTGGCGATCGTCGTGCTGGTCAGCCCGGCGTTGTAGAGCTGGCGCAGCAGCCGCACGCGCGCCACGGCGTCGTCGGTGTAGGTCCGCTGCCCGGTCCCGGTGCGTCGGGCGACCAGCAGGCCCTGCTCCTCGTAGTAGCGCAGCGACCGCACGCTCGCGCCGGTCTGCCGGGCCAGGTCGCCGATCCGCACGTGTGACTCCGCTCTCAAGAGTTGCCCCTGACGTCAGTGTCAGGTCTTAGCGTCGAGCGTAGCGCCGGACCACGGCGCAGCACACGAGACAAGGAACCACACATGGACATCGCCGGATCGGTCGCGCTCGTCACCGGGGCCAACCGCGGGCTCGGGGCCAGGTTCGCCACCCAGCTGCTCGACCGGGGTGCGGCCAAGGTCTACGCCGCGGCGCGGAACCCCGCCTCCGTCACCGTCGAAGGGGTCGAGGTCCTCGCCCTCGACCTGCTCGACCCGGCCAGCGTCGCCGCCGCCGCCGAGCGCGCGCAGGACGTCACGCTGCTGGTCAACAACGCCGGCGTCTCGACCCGCCACAACCTCGTCCGCAGTGACCTGGCCGAGATCCGGCGAGAGATGGACACGAACTTCTTCGGCACCCTCGCCGTGACGCGCGCGTTCGCCGACGTCCTCGGCGCGCACGGCGGCGGCGGGATCGTCAACGTCCTCTCGGCGCTGTCGTTCTTCTCCTTCGACGGCGCCACGTCCTACTCGGCCAGCAAGGCGGCCGAGTGGAGCCTGACCGCCGGCACCCGGGTGGAGCTCGCGGCGCAGGGCACGCAGGTGCTCGGCCTCCACCTCGGCGGGGCGGACACCGACATGATGGCCGGCTACGACGGCCCCCTGCTCGACCCGCTCGACGTCGTCCGCGCCGCGCTCGACGGGCTCGAGGCCGGTCAGGTCGAGGTCCTGGTCGACGAGTGGAGCCGGACGGCGAAGGCCGGCGTCGCCGCGGAGCCGGCGGCCTTCTACGCGCAGGTGGCCGCGTCGTTCGCCTGAGGAGCCGGTCCCGTCCGCCGGGGCGGAAGTGTCGGAGGCCCGTGCTCGAATAGGTCTCGATGTACCGACTCGCGCTCACCCCCGAAGCCCTCAGCGACCCACCCGTCCTCGACGACGCCCAGGCCGCGGTCGTCGCGCACCCCGGCGGCCCGCTGCTGGTGCTCGCCGGTCCGGGCACGGGCAAGACCACGACGCTCGTGGAGTCGGTCGTCGACCGGATCGCGCGCCGGGGCGCGGAGCCGGGTTCGGTGCTCGTCCTGACCTTCTCCCGGCGGGCGGCCGCCGACCTGCGGACGCGGATCGCCGGTCGCCTCGGACGGACGGTGGTCACGCCGGCGGCGATGACGTTCCACGCCTTCTGCTATGCGCTGGTGCGGCGGTTCGCCGACCGGCTGGGCCTCGCCAGCCCGGTGCCGGAGGCCGGGTCGGGGCCGGGTGCCGCGTACGGCTCGGGCGTGCGGCTGCTGACCGGGCCGGAGCAGGACTTCCGGGTCCGCGAGGTGCTCGAGGGCAGCGAGGAGGTCGGGCACGACGCCTGGCCGGAGTCGCTGGCCAACGCGTTCGGCACCCGGGCGTTCGCGGGCCAGGTCCGCGCGGTCCTGGCCAAGGCCCGCCAGCTCGGGATGGACCCTGTCGACGTGGTCGGGGCCGGCGAGGCGGCCGGGCGCGAGGACTGGGTGCGGGTGGGGGAGTTCTTCGAGGAGTACCTCGACGTCCTCGACGCGGAGGGGGTGCTCGACTACGGCGAGCTCGTGCACCGCAGCCGCATCCTCCTCGCCGACCCGGAGGTCGTCGCGACCCTGCGCCGCGAGATCAGCGCGGTCTTCGTCGACGAGTACCAGGACACCGACCCCGCCCAGGTCAGCCTGCTGCAGGCGCTGGCCGGGGACGGGCGCGACGTCGTCGCGGTGGGCGACCCCGACCAGTCGATCTACGCGTTCCGCGGTGCGGAGGCGCGCGGCATCCTCGACTTCCCGCGCCGCTTCCTGACGGCGGCGGGCGACCCCGCACCGGTCATGGCCCTGGGCACCGCCCGACGCTTCGGCCCGGCGCTGCTGGCGGTCAGCCGGAACGTCGCCCGCCGGCTCCCCGTGCCGCCGGCCCTCCCGCGCGACGTCTTCGAGGCGTTCCGCGACCCCAAGCCCGACGGCAGGGCACCGCGCGGCCGGGTCGAGGTGATCACCTGCAGCAGCCCCGGGGCCGAGGCCGAGCACGTCGCCGACCTGCTGCGCACCGCCCACCTGCGCGACGGTCTGGCCTGGACGCAGATGGCCGTGCTCGTCCGGTCCGGTCGGCAGAGCATCCCGGCGCTGACCCGGGCCCTGGTCGGGGCCGGGGTGCCGGTCGAGGTCGCCGGCGACGAGATCCCGCTGTCCGCGGACCCGGCCGTACGCCCGCTGCTGCTCGCCCTGCGGATCGCCACGACCGGCCGGCGGGCCGGGGCCGAGGAGGCGCAGCTGCTGCTGACCTCGCCGCTCGGCGGGCTGGACGCCATGGCGACGCGGTCGCTGGGGCGTGCGCTGCGGGCGGCGGAGCGGGCCGAGCTCGGCGGGGTCGCCATGCCCCGGCCCTCGCCGGAGCTGCTGGCGGCGGTGCTGCACGACCCCGAGCTGCTCGAGGTGTGCGCGCCCGGGCCGGCGGTCGAGGCGGCCGAGCGGCTCGCGGGCCTGCTCCGGGACTGCGAGCGCCTCGTGCGGGCCGGCGGCACGGCCGAGGAGGCGCTGTGGGGACTGTGGTCGGGCACGACCTGGCCGGAGGTCCTGCAGCGCGCCGCCGCGGGCGGGGGCGAGTCGTCGCGCCGTGCGGACCGCGACCTCGACGCGGTGTGCGCGTTGTTCGACGTGGCCGCACGGTCGGAGGAGGTCGCCGGGCTGCGGGGCGTCACGGGGTTCCTCGCCGAGGTCGAGGGGCAGCAGATCCCGGCCGACACCTGGCGCGAGGCCGACCTGCGCGGCACCGGCGTACGGGTCCTCACCGCGCACCGGTCCAAGGGCCTGGAGTGGGACCTGGTCGTGGTGGCGAGCGTGCAGGAGGGCCGCTGGCCCGACGTCCGGCGCCGCGGGTCGCTGCTCGACGCCGACCGTCTCGGCCGCGACGGGCTGGTCGACCCCGTCCCGACCGCGGTCCGGGTGGCCGAGGAACGTCGCCTCTTCTACGTCGCCTGCACCCGCGCGCGGGCGCGGCTCGTGGTCACGGCCGTCGCCGGCACCGAGGGCGAGGGCGACCAGCCGTCGCGCTTCCTCGACGAGCTCGGCGTGCCGGCGACCGCCCGTCCGGGGCGCCCGCGCCGCCCGCTGACCCTGTCCGCGCTCGTGGGTGAGCTGCGCCGGACCAGCGTCGACCCCGACGCGAGCCCGGACCTGCGGGACCAGGCGGCGCTGCGGCTGGCCCGCCTCGCCGACGCGACCGACGCCGAGGGCCGCCCGCTCGTCCCCGCCGCCTCCCCGACGACCTGGTGGGGGATGCGGGCGCTCAGCGAGGCGACCGTGCCGGTCGTCGACCCCCGGCAGCCCGTCTCGCTGTCGGGCAGCCAGCTGGGCGCGGTGCTCGCCTGTCCGCGGCAGTGGTTCCTCGACCGGCAGGCCAGCGCGGGGACCACCCGGAACAGCGCGGCGAGCTTCGGCTCGGTCGTGCACGTGCTGGCCCAGCACAGCGCCGGCGTCCCGCTGGAGCCCGAGGAGCGCTCCGCCTACCTCGAGGGGGTGTGGGACCAGATCTCCTTCGACGCCAACTGGCTGTCCGCGGTCGAGCGGGCCGAGGCGGAGGACGCGCTGGACCGGTTCGTCGCCTGGCAGGAGGCGCGCGACCACCTCGAGCTGCTCGGCACCGAGGTGCCGTTCCGCTGCGAGGTCGACGCGGGCGGTCGGCGGGTCCTGCTGACGGGCACGGCCGACCGGGTCGAGCGCGAGCGCGACGGCCGGATCCGCATCGTCGACTTCAAGACGGGGCGTACGGCGCCCGCCGCCGCCGACGTGGCCGTGCAGGACCAGCTCGGGGTCTACCAGCTGGCGGTGGCCGAGGGCGCGTTCGCCGACGTCGCCGGACCGGGCGCACGACCGTCCGGGGCCGAGCTGGTCTACCTGCGGCTGGCCGAGAAGCAGAGCGCCCTGCCCCAGGTGTTCACCCAGGCCTCCCTCGACGACGTCCCGTTCCCGCTGCGCGCCGGCTCGGACACCGACCTGCCCGACCCGGAGGCCGAGGGCTGCGCCACCTGGGTGCACCAGCGGCTGCGTGACGCCGCCGAGCTGATCAGGGCCGAACGTTTCGACGCCCGGGTGGGCCCGCAGTGCCGGTGGTGCCCGTTCCGCGCGAGCTGCCCCACGCAGGCCGTGGGCCGGCAGGTGGTCGCGTGAGCGTCCGGTCCCTCGCCCCCGTGCCGGGCACGCCTCGGCTGCGGACGCCGTCCGACCTGGTCGACGCCCTCCGCCTGCCGTTCTCCGACCAGCAGCTCGCCGCCATCACCGCCCCGCTCGAGCCCGGCGTCATCATCGCCGGCGCCGGGTCGGGCAAGACGACCGTGATGGCGGCGCGGGTGGTGTGGCTCGTCGGGACCGGTCGGGTCCGCCCGGAGGAGGTGCTCGGCCTGACCTTCACGCGCAAGGCCGCCGCCGAGCTGTCCACCCGGGTCCGCAAGGCGCTGGTGGACGCGGGGGTCGTGGACGACCGGGCCGTCGACGAGTCGGGCGAGCAGCTCGTCATGACCTACGACGCGTTCGCCGCCCGGCTGGTGTCGGAGCACGGGCTGCGGCTGGGCTACGAGGCCGACCCGACGATGGTCAGCGGTGCGACCCGTTACCGCCTCGCGGCGCGGGTGGTCGCGGCCGCGGCCGGACCGTTCGAGTTCCTGTCGCGGCTGCGGCCGGCGAGCGTGACCGAGCGGGTGCTCAAGCTCGACGCCGACCTCACCTCCCACCTGGTCGACGTCGACGCCCTCGACGCGCACGCCCGCGACCTGCTGATCGGCTGGGACTCCGCGCCGCTGAACAACCGCGGCAACGTCTACGTCGACGTCAAGAAGGCGCGCATCGCCGTGCAGGAGCGGCTCGAGCTGGCCAGCCTCGTCCGCGACTACCAGGCGCTGAAGACCCGGCTCGGCGTCGTGGAGTTCGCCGACCAGATGGCCATCGCCGCCCGGCTGGCCACCGAGGTGCCGCAGGTCGGCACCGACCTGCGCTCGGCGTTCCGGGTGGTGCTCCTCGACGAGTACCAGGACACGTCCGCCGCGCAGGCCGGGATGCTGCGCGGCCTGTTCTCCGGCTTCTCGCCCGAGGAGGGGCTCGGCCACGCCGTCACCGCGGTGGGCGACCCGTTCCAGGCGATCTACGGCTGGCGGGGCGCGGCGGCGAGCAACATCACGACGTTCGCGGACACGTTCCGCAAGGCGGACGGTCACCCCGCGGCCCGCTACGCGCTGACGGTCAACCGGCGCAGCGGACCGACGATCCTCGACGTCGCGAACGTGCTGAGCCGGCCCCTGCGCGCCGGTCAGGCGACGGCCGGGGTGACGGCGCAGGAGTCCGGCGACACGGGCAGCGGCCTCGGGCTCCTGCAGGCCCCGCCCGGGACGGCGTCGGGCGAGGTGGCGTCGGCGACCTTCACCTCGTGGCCGGAGGAGGTCACGTGGGTGGCCGACCGGATCGTGGAGGAGCGTCGGCAGGGCACGGTCGAGCACTGGGCCGACATCGCCGTGCTGACCCGGCGCAACGCCGACATCGGCCCTCTCTACGCCGAGCTGACCGCCCGCGAGGTGCCCGTCGAGATCGTCGGGCTCGGCGGGCTGCTCGGGCTGCCCGAGGTCATGGACGTCACCGCCACCCTGCGGCTCGTCGACGACGTGACGGCCAACCCCGACCTCGTCCGGCTCCTGACCGGCCCCCGCTGGCGGGTCGGACCACGTGACCTCGCCCTGCTCGGCCGCCGGGCCCGGGAGCTCGCCCGGGCCGCGCTGGGTCGCGACGACCACCCGGGGGTCGCCACGGAACGTGGCGTCGGCGGCCAGGTGCCCGACCCGGCCGAGGTGCGGCTGGCGCTGGTCGACGCGGTCGCCGACCTCGACCCCACCGAGGTGGTCAGCCTGCTCGACGCGCTCGAGGACCCGGGCGACGCGCCGTACTCACCGGCCGCGCGGCGTCGGTTCACCCGGCTCGCGAGCGAGCTGGCCGCGCTGCGCCGGCACGCCGACGAGCCGGTGCTCGACCTGACCCGTCGGGTGGTGACGAGCCTCGGTCTCGACGTCGAGCTCGTCGCGACCCCGGAGCTGGAGCGGACGAACCGTCGCGACCAGCTGGGCGCGTTCACCGACGCCGTCGCCGACTACGTCGACGTCGACGGGGACGCGTCGCTCTCCGGGCTGCTGGCCTGGCTCCAGGCCGAGCTCGAGTCGGGCACCGGGCTGGAGCAGGCCGTGCCGTCCGACCGGGAGGCGGTCAAGCTGCTCACCGTGCACAAGGCCAAGGGCCTGGAGTGGGAGGTGGTGTTCCTCCCGGGGCTGGTCGAGGGGGTGTTCCCGAGCGAACGGGTCAGCGACAACTGGGTGAGCGCCGCCGCCGCGCTGCCCGCCGACCTGCGCGGCGACGCCGGCTCCATCCCGCAGCTGGCCGACACGAGCAACGCGGCCATCGCCGAGTACAAGGCCGCGCTCAAGGCGCAGCAGCTCCTCTCGGAGGACCGCCTGGCCTACGTCGCCGTGACGCGGGCGCGTTCGGTCCTGGTCGGCAGCGGTCACTGGTGGCGTCCGGACCTCGTCCGGCCACGGGTGGCGTCGACCTACCTGCGCGCGATCGCGGCGGAGGCCGAGCGCCAGGACCGGGTGCTGGCGACCGCCGACGCGCCAGGCCGGGACAACCCGCTGGTCACCGACGCGGCCCCCACGCCGTGGCCCCAGCCGCTCGACCCGGACGCGCTGGCGCGGCGCGAGGAGGCGGCCGCCGCCGTCGAGGCGGCCCGGGCCCGGTTCGCGGCGACGGGCGCGTACACGAGCGAGGGCAGCCCTCCGCTGATGCTCGACCTCGAGGGCGAGGTGGCCGCGTGGGACGCCGACCTCGACCGGCTGCTGCGCGAGGCCCGGGAGTCACGGTCCCCGGACCGCGTCGTCGATCTCCCGGCCAGCCTGGCCGCGACGGCGCTGCTCCGGCTGCGCGCCGACCCGGACGCGTTCGCCGCGTCGCTGGCGCGGCCCATGCCGAGCGCGCCCAACCGCGCCGCCCGGTCCGGCACCCGGTTCCACGCGTTCGTGGAGCAGTGGTTCGGCGAAGGTCTGACCCACGGCGGGCTGGGCCAGCAGGCCCTCGTCGACCCCGACGACCTCGCCGACCGTGCCGACGCCGACGGTCCCGACGAGGCCGACCTGCGCGCCGTGTGCGACGCGTTCACCCGGGGCCGGTTCGCCTCCCGGGTCCCGTACGCGGTCGAGGCGCCGGTCTCGCTCGCGCTGGCCGGCCGGCTCGTCCGGGGACGGATCGACGCGGTCTACGCGGCCGACGGGCCGGGTGGCGGCTTCCCGGTCGAGGTGGCGCCGGGAACGCGGTTCCTGGTCGTGGACTGGAAGACCGGCCGGGCCGACAGCGGCGACCCGCTGCAGCTGGCGATCTACCGGCTCGCCTGGGCGGAGGCCACCGGCGTCGACCTCGACGAGGTCGCGGCGGTGTTCGTGCACGTGCGCGACGACCGGGTCGTGGTGCCGCGCCAGCTCGCCGGCCGCGCCGAGCTGGAGCAGCTGCTCGTACCGGACCGGGCCGGCGGCTCCGACCCAGTAATCTGGGGCCAGTGATCCCTGAGGCCCCACCCGCTTGGTCCGACGAGCTCAGCGGGGTGGCGTGGTCCGTCGCCAGCTCGCTCGACCGGGTCGGCCACCACCGACGATCTCCGGAGTGGGTCGCCCAGCTCTGGCGCTCGCCGGACGCCCGTCTGCTCAAGCTCGACGCCGACGTGAGCTTCACGACCCACGCGGACGGCTCGCTGCGCTTCGTCAAGCCGTTCGTGGACCACGACCCGCAGCGGCACCGGCTGCTAGGCCTGGTGGACGGGGCGCCGGTCTTCGCGGTGCAGGCCGTCGTCGACGGCGAGGTGCGCAACCTGCGCGAGGTCGGCGGCACCCTCTCCGAGGTCGAGCGTGACATCGCCGCCGCCGCGACCGCCCTGGTCCGCTGGCACCTGCTCGAGCCGTTCTGCCCCCGGTGCGGCGGGGAGACGGTGGTGGTCGACGGCGGGTTCGCGCGGCACTGCACACGGTGCGACGAGCAGCACTTCCCGCGGACGGACCCGGCGGTGATCGTCGCCGTGGTCGACGTCGACGACCGGATCCTGCTGGGCCGGCAGGCGTCCTGGGGTCACCGCGTCTCGGTGCTGGCCGGCTTCGTCGAGGCCGGGGAGTCGCTCGAGCAGACGATCCACCGCGAGATCTCCGAGGAGGTCGACGTCACCCTCGACCGGATCCGCTACTTCGGCAGCCAGCCGTGGTCCTTCCCGCGGTCGCTGATGACCGGGTTCTTCGCGCGGGCGTCGTCCACCGCCGTGTGCGTCGACGCCGACGAGATCGCCTGGGCCGGGTGGTTCACCCGCGACGAGCTGACCGCCCAGCTCGAGGCCGGCACCATCGCGCTCCCCGGGTCGAGCTCGATCGCGCACCGGCTCATCGAGACGTGGCGCTCCGAGCCGACGGTCTGGTGACCGCCCCGAGGGCTTAACCGAGTCGAAACCTGACGCGGTCGGCGCCGCAACACGGGACTCGTAATTTCTGGCGCGTGACCGCTACCGCTACCCGGACGGACGAGCCGGCGACGGAGCTCCACCCCGTCGACCAGGTTCCGCCGCTCTCCCGCCTGGCCCCGCTGGGCCTGCAGCACGTCCTCGCCATGTACGCCGGCGCCGTCGCCGTGCCGCTGGTCGTCGGCGGCGCGATGATCGCAGCCGGCCGGCTGACGCCGGGCGACCTGCCCTTCCTGATCAGCGCCGACCTCTTCGTCGCCGGGATCGCCAGCATCATCCAGTCGGTCGGGTTCTGGCGCTTCGGTGTCCGGCTGCCGATGATGCAGGGCTGCACGTTCGCCGCGGTCGGCCCGATGATCGCGATCGGCTCCGAGTACGGCGTGACCGCGATCTACGCGTCGGTGATCATCTCCGGGCTGTTCATGATCCTCGTCGCGTCCGTGTTCTCCCAGCTGCTCCGGTTCTTCCCACCCCTGGTCACCGGCACGATCATCCTGATCATCGGGGTCTCGCTCACCGCGGTCGCCGCCGGCTGGGTCGGCGGCGGCTCGGTCAGCCCGACGTACGGGGCGCCGGGCAACATCGGGCTCGCCCTCTTCACGTTGGTCGTCATCCTGGCCGTCGAGCGCTTCGCCCCGCCCTTCCTGCAGCGGCTCTCGATCCTGCTCGGCCTCGTGGTGGGCACGCTCGTCGCCGTCCCGTTCGGCTACGCCGACTTCAGCGGGGCGGCGCAGGAGAGCTGGTTCGGCTTCCCGGCGCCGTTCCACTTCGGGTTCCCCGCGTTCAGCGTCGGCCTGCTGGCGGCGTACTTCTCGATGATCGTCGTCGCCCTGGTGATCATGACCGAGACGACCGGCGACATGCTGGCCATCGGGGAGATCGTCGACAAGCCGCTGTCGCGCCGCCAGCTCGCGGACGGCATCCGCGCCGACGGGCTGTCGACGATGATCGGCGGTGTCTTCAACACGTTCCCGTACACCGCGTTCGCGCAGAACGTCGGTCTCGTGTCGCTCAGCGGGGTCCGCTCGCGCTACGTGGCGACGTTCGCCGGCGGCGTGCTGATCGTCCTCGGGCTGATCCCCAAGCTGGGTGGCGTGGTCGAGGGCATCCCGCAGGCCGTGCTCGGCGGTGCGGGCATCGCGCTGTTCGGGATGGTCGCGGCCAGCGGCGTGCGCACCCTGTCCAAGGTGCAGCTCAACAACGCGAACATCCTCGTCGTCGCCATCTCCCTCGCGGTCGGGCTGCTGCCGACCGTCGCGGTGACGAGCGGGCAGGGCCAGGCGCTGCACGTCTTCGGGCAGCTCCCGGAGGGTGTGCAGATCGTCCTGAGCTCGGGCATCTCCGCGGGTGCGATCACCGCGATCCTGCTCAACCTGGTCTTCAACAGCCGGGCGGTGCAGCGCCGGCACGGCACCGCCGACGACGGCTACGCCGCCTTCGACGCCGTCCGGTCCGCGGCCACGGACGTCACGACGCCCGGCGCCCAGGGGTCGACGAGCCGCTAGGCCATCCGCTGCCGCAGCCCGCTGGCCCGGTTCGCCGGACGCTCGACCGCCGCACGTACGGCTGCCTCGTCGCCCAGCAGGAGCACCCGCTCACGCGCCCGCGTGATCGCGGTGTACAGGAGCTCCCGGGTCAGCAGCGGCGACTCGGGCGGCGGGAGCACGAGGGTGACCGCGTCGAACTGGCTGCCCTGGGCCTTGTGGACGGTCATGGCGTGCACGGTCTGGACCGCGTCGAGACGGACGGGCGGGAAGAGCAGCGGGTGGGCCGCCCGGGCGAACGCGGCCCGGAGCCCCGCGTCGGTGTTGGTCACGACCCCGGTGTCGCCGTTCCAGAGGTCGAGGTCGCGGTCGTTCGCGGTGACCAGCAGCGGCCGCCCGAGGTAGAACTCGCCGTCGGCGGCGTAGCCGGGGAGCGTGCGCGCCAGCCACTGCTCGACCTCGATGTTCCAGCGCGTGACTCCGTACGGACCACGTCGGTGCGCGCACAGCAGGCGGTGGGACTCGATCGCCGCGAGGGCGCCGACCGGGTCGCCCGCGACGGCCGCCCGTCGGGCGGCTCCGGCGCTGGTCGCAAGCCGCCGGGAGAGCTCGTCGACGCCTGCGGCGTCCGTGCCCAGACCGCCGCCCGGGTCGAGCGGGGCGAGTGCCACACCACCGTGCCCGCGAGCGAGCAGGGCGACGGCGGCGTCGGCGTCCCCCGTCCGGACCGCGTCGGCGAGATCGGCGATCTCGCCGTCGAAGCGCCAGTTGTGCGTCAGCCGGACCACCGACGTCTGTGTCGGGCCGCTGATGTCGGCCAGCACGGCGCCGGCCTCCACCGACGAGAGCTGGTCGGGGTCGCCGACCAGGACCAGCCGGGCGTCCATGCGGACGGCGTCCAGCAGCCGCGCCATCAGGGTGAGCGAGACCATCGACATCTCGTCGACCACGACGACATCGTGCGGCAGCGGGTTGGTGGCGTCGTGCCGGAAGCGGCTCTTGGACCCTGGTCGCCAGCCGAGGAGCCGATGGACCGTCGACGCGTCGAGGGTGCCGAGCCGCTCCTGGTCCTCCGCGGGCAGCCTCGCGGTCGCCTCCCGGACGGCCTCGGCCAGCCGCGCGGCCGCCTTGCCGGTCGGCGCGGCCAGCGCCACCCGCAGGCGGGGACCCGGCTGGGCGCGGAGCAGGGCGAGCAGCCGTGCGACCGTCGTCGTCTTGCCGGTGCCGGGGCCACCCGCCAGGACCGTCACCCGCCGGGAGGCCCCCGACAGCCCCGCCTCGCGTTGGTGGTCGACCTCGCCCGCCAGCTCGGCGTCCGGCGGGAACAGCCGGGCCAGGTCGCGTTCGAGGGCGGCCGGGTCCAACGTCGGTGGCGCTGCCCGGTGCCGCTCCTCGAGCTGGGTGCGGACCGACTCCTCCTGCTGCCAGTAGCGCTCGAGGTAGAGCAGCGTGCCCGACAGGCGCAGCGGCCGGTCGGCGGGCAGGGCGTCGGACCCGGCCACGAGCGCGCTCCCGCGGCAGGCCTCGAGCCACGCCTCGGTCGCCGGCCACGGCAGCTCGTCGAGCGCCGGGGTGTCGGTCGGACCGGTGAGGGCGTCGTCGTCGGCCAGGGCGACGTCGCTCGCCGTCAGCACGTCCAGGCACACCGAACCGTTACGCAGGGCCCGGACGGTGAGGGCGGCGGCGAGCAGCACCCGTTCGTCGCGCTCCCGGACCATCCGACCCAGCGACTCGGCGGTGTGGACGTCGGCCAGCCCGAGCACCCCGGCCCGGTGGAACCGTTCCAGCAGCGGTGAGCGGACCGCCACCGCCGTCAGCTCCGTCGTCGGCGCGCTCACGGGCCCACTCCTTCCCGGCCGGGGACGAGGACACCGGCGAGCAGGTCGGACAGCTCCGTCACGAGCGCCGCGGGCGGTCGCCAGCTGAACACCCCCGAGGCGACGCCGTCGGCCCGGGGAGCGTCGGGCCCGGCCATCCCGCGCACGAAGAGGTAGAGCACGCCGCCGAGGTGGGTGTCCGGGTCGTAGCCCGGCTGGCGCCAGCGCAGCATCCGGTGCACCGCGACGGCGTAGAGGAGGGCCTGGAGCGGGTAGTGGGCGTCCATCATCGCCTCGGCCAGCGCCTCGGGCCGGTAGGGACGCAAGGTGAGTGGCCGGCCGTCGAACGGTCCGAGCCAGTTCGTCTTGTAGTCGACGACGACGTAGCAGGCCCCCGCCGGACCCGGGACGCGCAGCACGGCGTCGATGCTGCCGGTCAGATAGCCGCGCAGCGGCTGGTCGGCGAGGACGGGGCTCGTGAGGCGGTCGGCGTACGGAGCCAGCGGGTCACCTGTCCGCAGGTGCCGGCGCAGCAGCGGGGCGAGGCCACCCAGGCGGAGCTCGCCCGGCGTCGGGTCGTCGCCCCCGCCGAGCGGCAGCTCGAAGGCCAGCTCGGCGAGCCGGTCGCGGCGCGGGACGTCGGCGAGCGTGCGGTCACCCACCAACGGTCCCAGCGGTGTGGCGAACGCCGGCAGCAGGCCCTCCGCCAGCTGCTCGACCGTCATGCCCGTGGTGCCGCTGCGGGACAGCAGCGCCCCGCACGCCCCACGAACCGCTGCGGCCAGGTCGGCGGCACCCGGGTCGACCTCCTCGAGGACGGCGTGCACCGCCGTCCCGAAGTCGGCGCCGCTGGGCAGCCCGGCCATCGGCGAGACGGCGTCCCAGAGGTCCGCGTCGACGGGCGGGGTCGCGGCGGCCGGAGCGGTGCGTCCGGCGGTGCGCTCGGTCGAACGGACCGCGTCGATGCCCGCGTCGCGCTCGGCCTCGGCGTCGAGCTCGCGCTCGGTCGGCGTCTCGTCGTCCTCGCGGCCGGGTTCGGGCTCGCTGGACACTCCGGCGGGGGCCAGGTCCAGCCCGTGCGCCGCGGCGGTGAGGGCGGAGTAGGAGGTCCGGCGCCAGGCGAGGTCGAGCGTGCGGTCGAAGGTGCGGACACGGAGCGGAAGGTCGGGGGCGGCCGGGCCCGCGTAGCGGCCGGGCGTGGGGGCGGTCTTGGGGTCGAAGGTCTCCAGCACCACGTGCGGCCCGAGGTCCCGCCCAGTCGTCGGGTCGCCGAGCGTGAGCGGGTACGCGGCCTCCGGCGCTCCGTCGCGCTCGCGGCGCAGCAGCCGCTGCAGCGCGGAGCACGGCGTGTTCCGGGTGGGGGCCCACCAGGTGACGACCTGGCACTGCGCGCGGGTGAGCGCGACGTAGAGCAGCCGGAGGTCTTCCGCCGCCTGCTCCTCGCCGTAGCGACGGAACCGTTCGCGACGCCCCGGGCCGTACTTGCCGCCGACGTCGAGCTCGAGACCGGGGGCCGCCTCGCCGGCCGTCCCGCTGGTCGCTGCGTCGGGATGGGTGAGCAGGGTGCCGCCGTCGTCGTCGGGCACCCAGCGGTCGTACGCGTCGGGCAGGTAGACGACCGGGTACTCCAGGCCCTTGCTGCGGTGGATCGTCACGACGGTGACCTGGCTGCCGTCCGTCTCGAGCCGCCGCGACCCCTCGGCGCCCTTGTCGCGGCGCGCCTCGGCGACCCGGTCGCGGAGCCAGTCGAGCAGCGCACCACCGCCGAGCTGGCGCACCGTGGCGGCGTCGTGCAGGACCTCGGCGAGGTGGCGGAGGTCGGTCAGCCGCCGTGCGCCGCCGTCGGTGGCGAGCAGGCGCTCGGGCACGCGGTTCTCTCGGCTCGCCGTCTCCATCAGCGCCGCGACCCCGCGCGCCTGGAGCAGCCGGCGCCAGGCCCGGAGCTGCTGGGTGACGTCCGCCAGCCGGTCGGAACCACGGGCGTCGCCCGGTGCCGGGGCGCTCTCGCCCGCCCGGACCAGGTCGGCCACCGTCCAGCCGAAGAAGCACGACAGCGTCGCAGCCCGCACGCTCGCCTGACGGGTCGTGTCGAGCGCGCCCAGCAGGGTGAGCCAGTCCTGGGCCGCCTCGGAGGCGAAGACCGACCGGGCGGCGTGGACGACGGTGGGGACGCCGACCTGGACCAGCCGCGTCCGGACGTCCTCCGCCGCCTCGTTCGTGCGGACGAGGACGGCGACGTCGCCGGGCTCGACGCGCGTGGGACCGCGGCCGTCGTGCCGCTCGAGCGTCACCTCGGCGCCGAGCAGGCGGACGATGTCGGACACCAGGTCGTCGCGCACCCGACGACGGGCCTTCGCCACCCGCACCGGTGCGTCGTCGCCCGCCCCCGACGGCCAGACGCGGAGGCGGAAGGGGGCGGTCAGCGCGGGGTCGCCCGCCAGCCGCGCCCCCGGCTGGGCCGCCGCCACGGTCTCCACCACGATGCCCCGCTCCCCGAGCGTGGCCCCGCCGAGCACGGCGTCGAAGGCGGCGACGAGGCCGGGGTCGCTGCGGTAGTTCGTGGGCAGGGTCGACACCGTCGTGCCCGGCGTCTCCCGCGCGTCGAGGTAGCAGTGCACGTCGGCGCCGCGGAAGCCGTAGATCGCCTGCTTCGGGTCACCGATCAGCACCATCGTGGTGTGCCCCGCGAACGCGGTGCGCAGGATGTCCCACTGCACCGGGTCGGTGTCCTGGAACTCGTCGACCAGCACGACCCGGTAGCGCGCCCGCAGCCGCGCGACGGCAGCCGGACCGCGGTCGGGGTCGCGGAGGCTCCCGGAGAGCCGCGTGAGCATGTCGTCGTACGTGAACAGCCGGGCCGCGCGCATCCGCCGCTCGACCTCGACCCGGACCGCACGGCCGAAGGCCACCCGCTCGGCCGCGGACTCGGCGTTCCGCCGTGCCCGCTCGGGACCGGACGTGTCCGGCGACGGGTCCGGCACCAGCCGTGCGGTCACCGACGCGCAGGCGCGCCGGCCCAGCGTCTGCGCGTCGGTCAGCGACATCGGGGTCGTCCCGGCGCCCGCGTACCGCTGCAGGTAGAGGTCGGAGGCGACCTCGTCGACGAGGTCGTCGACCTGCTCGACGAAGTGCGCCTCCGGCTCGGCGTCGCCGAGCACCCCCAGGCTCTCGAGCATCTGCAGGCAGAACTCGTGGGTCGTCGCGATGGTCGCCTCGTCGATGTCGCGGAGCGCCGCGGCCACCCGGCGGCGACGTCGCTCCCGCTCGTCGGGGTCGACGGCGCAGAGCAGGGCGGCGACCTCGTCGTCCGCGACGGCGCGCCCGGTGGCGAGCGCGGCCAGCAGGGTGACGAGCCGTTCGCGGACGCGGCTGCGCAGCTCGGTCGTGGCCATCCGGCCGAACGTGACCAGGAGCAGCTCGCGCAGCGGCCGGTCGGCCTCGGCCACGTAGCGCGCGGTCAGGGCGGCGAGCGCGAAGGTCTTGCCCGTGCCCGCGCTGGCCTCCAGCACGGTCGTCCCGGTGGGCAGCGGGCCGCAGACGTCGAACGCAGGTCGAGCCACGTCAGCCACCGCCCGCGTTGAGCAGCGGCTGGTAGACCCGACGGGCCAGCGTCCCGAACGCCGTCGTCTCGCCGGGCACGGGCCGGTCGGCCGCCGCGTCGGCCTCGAGGCCCATGAGGGCCTCGAGCTCCGGTGCCGGGCCGAGGACGCGCTCCCACAGGGCGTCGCGATCCTTCTTCCAGGCGTCGCCCACGCCGAAGCCCTGCTGCCAGTCGGTCCCGCGGTGGCGGTGCACGGCGTACGCCCAGGAGGTCTCGGGCGCGAACGGCAGCACGGCTGCGAGCCCCGCGCCCTGGACCGCCACGAGATCGGCGAGCACCGCCCGTGCGAACTCCATGGGGACGGGACCCAGCTCGAACGCGCCACCCCGCCCGAGGACGACAGCGCGCCAGGCGCGGTCGGGGCGTGCGAGCGTCAGTGCGAGGAGCTCGACCCAGGCCTGCAGGCGGTGCTTGACGGAGGGCCTCGAGAAGAGCACCCGGACGGCGGCGTCGCCGCGCACCCCGGCCACGCTGCCGCTGATCCGTACGTCGGCGAGGTCGACCACGAGGTCCACCCGCTCCGCCGGCGTCCCCAGCCACGGGGCTGCGGCACCGGCGACCGACGCGACGTCCTCGGACAGCTTGCGGACGAGGCGCTGCCCCAGGGCACGCGGCGGGACCTCGCCGCGCCGCCACTCCGCGGCCTCGACGACCTCCAGCGGCGCCCCCGCGAGGTGAGCCGCCAGCATCCGGTCGCCGACCGCCCAGCGCTGGAGGCCGTCCAGCTCGACCGGGATCTGCTCGTCGACGCGTTCCTCGCGCTCGTCGAAGAGCTGGGCCCGCGCGCGCAGCAGCGCCCGGACGGGGTGGTGGAAGAAGCGGTAGAGGTCGGCCAACTCCACGTCGCGCCGCGTCGGCAGCGGGTCGAGCACCAGGGGCGCGTACGGCTGCGGTGCCGGTCCCTGGGGGGCGCGTGCCGCGCGCGCCGCCCGCAGCGCCGCACGGTCGAAGCTGAACGGCTCGCCGGCGTCGGGACGTGGCTGGAGCTCGGCCGGGCCGTACGGCTGCAGGGGGTGCCGGGTCGTGAGCCGGTGGCGGGCGGACGGCTCGCCGGGGGCGGTCGCGACCGTCTGGTCGAGGGTGTCGAGCAGGGCGTCGACCGGCACGGCCGGACGGAGCTCGTCACCGTTGCGCGGGTCGGTGCCGGTGTAGAGGACGACCAGGGTGTCGGTCGCGGAGGTGACGGCGTCCAGCAGCAGCTGGCGGTCCTCGCCGCGCGGGTCGGGGTCGCCCACCCGCGGGTCGTCCGCGGTCAGGTCGTCGCCGTCCGGCACGACCCGTCGCGGGAACACGCCGTCGTCCAGGCCGAGCAGGCACACCACCCGGTGCGGCACCGCCCGCATGGGCAGCAGCGTCGCCACGGTGAGGGTGCCGGTCCGGAAGTTCGCCCGGCTGGCCCGGCCCCGGAAGGCGTCGGCCAGCAGAGCGCGGAGCTCGACCAGCGACAGCAGGCTGGTCTCGGCAGCGGGCCCCGCGCGGTCCTCGAGGCCGGCCAGCTCCGCGTACGCGTGGGCCTGCTGCCAGCGGTCGGCCGGCCGGACGTCGGTGAGCAGCTCGACGACCTCACGGCAGACGGTGAGCCAGTCGGGCAGGCTCTTCGGCAGCGCGCACGCGTCCACCAGGCCGCGGACCCGGGCCAGCAGCTCCGCGAGACGTCCGACGAGGTCGACGTCGTCGGAGGCGACGTCGTCGAGGGGCAGCACCGTCCCGATGAACCGCCCCTCGCTCTCGTCCAGCGCGACCCCGAGCAGCAGCCGGTCGAGCCCAGCCGACCAGGTGTTCTGCCCGAAGCCCTCCATCCCGTAGGCCGCGCGGTGCGGCGCGTCGAGACCCCAGCGGACGCCCGTCTGCGCCACCAGCTCGTGCAGCCGCTCGAGGTCGTCGTCGCCGAACCGGAAGCGGGTCGCGACCGGCGGGGCGGCCGCCAGGTCGAGGAGCTCGGAGCGGGTGAGCCGGCCGTCGGCGAGGTCGAGGAGACCGGCGACGACGGCCAGGACCGGGTTGAGCTGGCGCAACGACCGGTCCGCGAGCCGCACCCGCAGCCGGTGGCCGGGGTGCTCGGCCCGGACGCCGCCCGGCTCGGCACCGGCATCCGGGTCGAGCCCGAACGCTGCGGCCACGAGCGGGGCGTAGGTCTCCACGTCGGGACACATCACGACGACGTCGCGCGGTTCGAGCGCGAGATCGTCGGCGAGGAGGCCGACGAGGACCTCGCGGAGCACCTCGACCTGCCGGTGCGGACCGGCGCAGGCGTGCAGCTGGACGCTCGTGTCGTGCTCGTCCAGGAGGTGGTCGTCGCCGGGCACCCGGTCGGCGGCGAGGTCGGCCTGCAGCTGGTGCAGCAGGGTCGTCGCCGGGGCCGGGACGGGTGCGTGGTGCGTGTCGACCACCGTGACGCCGGCTGCGTCCGCCGCGAGTCGCAGGCGCACCTGCAGCTCGCGGCTGTCGCGGCCGAGGTAGCCGAGCAGCGGGTGCTCGACGACGTCGCCCACGGGGTCGTCGGCCCGTAGCGGCAGCAGCGGTCCGCGCGCGAGCGGCACGGCAGCGACCGCGTCCCAGGCGGCCGGCGACGCGTGGGGGAGCCAGAGGTGGACCTCGCGCCGGACGGCCAGCGCCACGAGCACCTGCAGGTGCCGCGGGTCCAGGTGCGTCGCCCCGAAGACCGAGAGCCGGTGCGGGAGGGCGTCCGTCGCGTCCGGCGTGAGGTCCTCCGAACGCAGCCGTTCGACGCCCTGCCGCAGACGCTCCACCGGGTCGGGCCCGCCGATGCGGTCGCGGAGCCGGCGCCAGAGCTCGGGCTGCCAGGCGCGGTCCGACGCGAGCAGGGAACCGTCCGGACCCGACCCGCCCCCGTCGGCCCAGTCCGTGAGCATGGTCGGCCGGTCCGCCGCGTACCGGGCGAACAGGCCCGCGATCCGCCGTGCCGTGCTCCACCGTCGGGAGCGCCGAGGGTCGGTCCCCGTGCCCGGGGCGTCCGCGTCTCCGTCGCCGACGCTGTCGCTCGAGTCCTCGGGCCCGCCCAGGTAGCCGGCCAGGACGCGGCCCCAGGGTGCGCCGACCGCCTCCTCCAGCACGGCGAGCAGCGGCCAGACGGCACGGGAGGGTGCCCAGGGGTCGTCTCCGTGCGCGTCGCCGAGCGCCGTCTGGACCAGGCGACGCGGTGAGGGGAAGTCGACCCCGGCGCACACCCCGTCGTCGCCGACGCCCGCCCCGAGGGAGTGGGAGAGCCGCTGCGCGATCCAGCGCTCGACGCCGGGCGTGGGGACGCAGACGACCTCGGTGGCGAACGGGTCGTCCAGCGGTACGGCGAGCACCTTGCCGAGGGCGTCGACGAGGACGTCGGCCCGTTCGGCGCGGTGCAGGTGGAGCGTCATGGTCCGGCCCACCCTAGGGCGAGCCACCGACAGAGACGGACGAAGAGGGGGCACGCCCGGCGGAGGTGGTCGCGATCCGTGGCGAAGCGCGAGCGCCACAGCTCAGCGAGCGTGGACCCGACGCGGTGACGCCGCTCGTGGACGTCCTGTCACCGCCGACGTCCCGAGTCCCGCTCGTTCCAGAGCGAGACGACGTGGCCGGTCCCGAACCGGTCGTCCACCGGACTCGCGCCTGGCTGTGGTTCTGAGCAGATCGGTCGTCCGACCGGTCAGGTCAGCAGCAGGTCGAGCAGCTCGCGCGGGTGCTCCAGCAGCACGTCCGCGCCTGCGGACTCGAGGTCGGCGCGGCTCCCGTAGCCCCACAGCACCCCGATCGTCCGGGTGCCGACGGCCTGGCCGGCCGCGATGTCGGAACGTCGGTCGCCGACCATGACGGACCGGGCGGGGTCGTGCTCACCCATCAGCCCGAGGGTCTCGGCCAGCGTCTCGGCCTTGGTCGGGTGGTCGTCGTCGAGGCCGTTGACCACCGTGAAGTACGAGGCCAGGTCGTGGGCCTCGAGGATGGCCCGCGCGACGTCGGTGCGCTTCGCGGTGGCGGTGCCGAGCGGGTGGCGCGCCGCGAGGGCGGTGAGCACCTCGGTCACCCCGTCGTACGGCTTCGCCCGCGTGATGGCCTCGTGCAGGTAGAACGCGCGGTACGCCGCCTGCGCCTCCGGCATCCGTCCCGCCGGGACGCCGAGGGCGGGCAGCAGCGTCGCCAGCGGAGGTCCGAGATCGGAGCGCAGCGTGGCGTCGTCGGGCGGCGTCACGCCCACGGACCCGAGCGCATGGCGGAACCCGGCCACGATCCCGTCGGCCGAGTCGAGCAGCGTGCCGTCGACGTCGAGCACGACGGCGCGGAGGTCGCGCCAGGCCGGGCTCACGCCAGCTTGTCCTGGACCTGCCTCGCGGAGGGGTTGGTCAGGGTGGAGCCGTCGGCGAACCACACCGTCGGCACCGTCTCGTTGCCGCCGTTGGCCTTCTGGACCAGCGCGGCGCCGTCCGGGACCTCTTCGATGTTCACCTCGTCGTACGCGACGCCGGCCCGGTCGAGCTGGGACTTCAGGCGCTTGCAGTACCCGCACCACGTGGTGGTGAAGATGGTCGGACGGTCGGCGGCCGGTGCGTTCAGCGTGCTCACGGATGCGTCAACCGGAGCGCCGCGGCCCGTATTCCGGGCGCTCCGGTCGCGCCTCAGAGAAAGCCGAGCGTGCTGAAGGCCAGCGCCCCCGCCAGGGCGAGGCCGAGGGAGAGCACCGACCCGATCACCCGCTGCCGGGCGGAACGACCGGCCAGGACCGCCGTCACCGCCGCCAGCACCAGCAGGACCAGCGCGGTCTGCACGAGGTCCTGGCGGTACGCCGGGTCGTCGCCGGCGCCCGCGAGCCGGGCGAGGTCCAGCCACGCCTCGGCCAGGAGCACGCCGACCGCCGTGGCGGTGCCGACCGGCCCGCGCCACAGGTGCCCCGAACGGGCCCAGGCTCCGGTGGTGCCGAACACGACCCCGGCAACCACGGCGAGGCCCAGCCAGAGGAGCGCGGCGTGGTCGGTCAGGGTCGAGGCGTCGTCGCCCAGCACGAGCACGGCGGTGGCGTAGTAGCCCTCGACGGCGAGGAGCAGCGTGAGGACTCCGGCGACGGCCGGCCACCAGCGGCCCCGCACCCGGTCGGACCAGCCGACGCCGAAGGCGACCAGCGCCCAGGCCGCGGGGGAGTTCGCGAGGTTGGCGAAGGGGTAGGGCAGCAGGTGCTGCAGCAGCAGGTCGAGCGGGCCGAGCGCGAGACCCACGACCACCGGGACGAGCACCGAGGTCCAGCGCTGCCGGACGGTCCGTGGGTGCGCGGCAGCGGTGGTGCGGGTGACGCGGGCGGGGGCGAGGGTCTGCACCCCCACAGCCTCGGGGAGCCGTAAGGCCGGCACATCGCCCCGCGGTCTCGGTCGGGCGCACGGGGGTCGGACCAGGGTCGCAGCCGCCCGAAGGCAACCGGATCGTCATCCCGTCGGAACTCCCCGGTGCGAGCCTGAGGGCCATGACCACGCTCGCCGACCTGATGGTGGCCAGCCTGGGCGAGCCGCGGCACGACTCCCCGCTGGCCGGTTACGTGGCCGACCGTGCCACGAACGAGCACTACGTCGAGGAGGACGACCGCGTCATCTTCCCCGACACGGTGTCCGGGCTGGCCGCCACGACGCTCGCGCCGCACGAGCTGCCGAGCTTCGAGCCGGGCGGACCGCGCCGGCGGCTGTTCTTCGCACCGGGCGCCACCCGGGTGGCGATCGTGACCTGCGGCGGGCTGTGCCCGGGGCTGAACAACGTGATCCGGGGCCTGGTGACGGAGCTCGCGCAGCACTACCGGGTCACCGACGTGACGGGGTTCCGCAACGGCTTCTCCGGCCTGGTCCCGGGCGGTCCGGAGCCGGTCCGCCTCACGCGGGAGACCGTGCACGACATCAACGACCAGGGCGGGACGGTCCTCGGCACCTCCCGCGGGGCGCAGGACCCCGGGGCGATGGTCGACACGCTCCTGGCCCGGGGCATCGACCTGCTGTTCGTCATCGGGGGAGACGGCTCGATGCGGGGCGCGGCGGGCATCGCGGCCGAGCTGCGCCGTCGCGACGTCCCGGTCGGGGTCGTGGGCATCCCGAAGACCATCGACAACGACATCCCCTACATCGGCCAGAGCTTCGGCTTCACCACCGCGTTCAGCGCCGCGGCCCGCTCGATCAACGCCGCCATGGTCGAGGCGCGGGCCGCCAACCCCGGCCTCGGCCTGGTCAGGCTGATGGGCCGGCACGCCGGGTTCATCGCCTGCTACGCCGCCCTGGCCAACCTCGAGGCGGACGTGGTGCTCATCCCCGAGGTGCCGTTCGCGCTCGAGGGCGAGCGGGGGCTGTTCGCCACCGTCCGGCGACGGATCGCCGCCCACGGCAGCGCCGTGGTGGTCGTGGCCGAGGGTGCTGGCCAGGACATCCTCGCCGCGACGGGCACGACCGACGCCTCCGGCAACACCCGGCTCGGCGACATCGGCCTGCACCTCAAGCAGGCGCTCGTCTCGCACTTCGCGGAGCTCGGCGAGCCGCTGACGCTGAAGTACATCGACCCCGGCTACCTCGTCCGCTCGGTACCGGCCGACCCGCACGACGCCGTCTACTGCCTCCGCCTGGCCCAGACCGCGGTCCACGCGGGCATGGCCGGACGGACGGACATGGTGGTGGGGCGCCGCCACAACCGCTTCATCCACGTCCCGATCGCGGTGGTCGTCTCGGAGTGCAACCTCGTCGCCCCCGACGGCGACCTGTGGTTGAGCGTCCTCGAGTCCACGGGTCAGCCGCTGAGCATGGTCTGAGCGAGGGTGCGAGGTGTCGGCCGGTGCCAGAAGTCACGCTTCAGGGCCGGTGGCGTGTCGGCTGGCGCCAGAAGTCGGGCGGCAGCTGGGCGAGCTCTCCTCGAGGGCGTGGATGTCCGGCAGCCGGGAGGCGACGGCCTCGACCAGCGCCGGGTCGCCGGCCATCGGGCCGTCGGGGCGGGGCCAGGCCAGGACCGCGTCGGTGTAGCCGAGCGCGGCGGCCCGTCCGAGCGCGTCGACGACCTGCTCGGCCGAGCTGAGGTCCGAGGTGCGGGCCTCGAGGTTGAGGTACCGGGCGAACCCGTCCAGCCCGTCCAGCTCGTCCGGGTCGTGCGCGGCCACGAGGTCGTCGAACCGAGCCGCCTTGTCCGCCGCGGCCGCCCACCAGTCGTCCGTGCTGGCGTCCGGGGCCGCTCCGGTCGTCGTCACCCAGCCCGCGCCCTGCTCCAGCGCCAGCCGCATCCCCCTGGGCCCGTTCGCGGCGACGACGAAGGGCGGGTGCGGGCGCTGGACGCAGGCGGGGACCGTACGGGCGCCCTCGACGGTGTACCAGTCGCCTGACCAGCTCGTCTTGTTCTGCGACAGGACCCGGCCGAGCACCTCGACGAACTCCGCGAACCGTGCGTGCCGCCGCCCCGGGCTGAGCGCGGGCTGACCCAGCATCGTGGCGTCGTAGCCCTCGGTGCCCGCGCCGAGCCCGACGTTCAGGCGGCCGCCGGAGAGGTGGTCGAGCGTCATCAGCTCTTTGGCGAACGGGACCGGGTGCCGGAAGTTGGGCGTCGCCACCCAGGTCCCCAGCCGCAGCGTCGTCGTCGACAGCGCGGCGGCGGTCAGCGTGGGCACCGTCGCGAACCAGGGGGAGTCGGCGAGCGAGCGCCAGGCGAGGTGGTCGAACGTCCAGGCGTGGTCGTAGCCGTACGCCTCCACCGCCTGCCAGCGCCGGCGGTCGTCCGCCCACTCCAGCTCGGGCAGCAGCGTGATCCCGACCCGCACGTCAGCCGGCCTGCCGCGAGGCGTCCTCGAGGCGGTCGCGGTACTCCTCCCACCAGGCCTCGTCGCGGCGGGGCAGGTTCGGCGCGGCCGGCCGGAGGCCGACGCTGCCGTCGACGAGCTCGCGCACGAGGTCGGCGTGCCCGGCGTGCCGCTGCACCTCCGCGACCACGTGGGTGAGGACCCGGTGCAGGGTCGGCTCCCGGCTCTCCGGCCCCCACCACGCCACGAGGCCCACCGCGTCGAGCGGCAGTGCGTCGATCGTGGCGTCGGAGTGCGCCCAGACCCGACGGTAGAGGTCCACCAGGTCCGCCCGGGTCTCGGTCGGCGTGGCCCACATGTCCGCGTTGTCCTCCGCCTCGTCGCTCGCCCACGCCAGCGGCTCGGGGAACGGTCGGCCGAAGACGGCGCCGAGGTAGTCGGCCTCGACGCCGGCGCTGTGCTTGACCAGCCCGAGCAGGTTGGTGCCGGTGCGGACCAGCGGTCGGCGCGCGTCGTGCTCGGACACGCCCTCCAGCTTCCACAGCAGCGCCTCGCGTCCCTCCTGGAGATAGCGGTGCAGGTCGCCCTTGAGGACGTCGTCGGTGCTGGTCGGCATGGGCTGACGATGCCAGGGGTGGGCCCGGTCCGGCAACGCCGCTCGTCCGGGTCCTGTCGGTGGCGACGGCTACCGTGTCGGACGTGGCAGGAACCGACCCCGAGGAGCTGCTCGCCGGCCTCGATCCCGAGCAGCGCGAGGTCGCGACGGCGTTGCGCGGACCCGTCGCCGTCATCGCGGGCGCGGGCACCGGCAAGACGCGGGCCATCACGCACCGGATCGCGTACGGCGTCGCGACCGGGGTCTACCGCCCGACCTCCGTGCTGGCCGTCACCTTCACCACCCGGGCCGCCGGCGAGCTCCGCGGCCGGCTGCAGCAGCTCGGGGCCCACGGGGTCCAGGCGCGCACGTTCCACTCCGCGGCGCTGCGCCAGCTGCAGTACTTCTGGCCGCGCGCGTACGGCAGCGAGGTGCCGTCGGTCCTGGACAACCGGATGTCGCTCGTCGCGGAGTCGGCTGGCCGGCTGCGCGTCCGCGTCGACACCGCCCGGCTGCGCGACCTCGTCTCCGAGATCGGCTGGGCCAAGGTGAGCAACGTCCGCCCGGAGGACTACGCACGGCTGGCCGAGCAGCACCACCGCAGCGTCGCGACCATCGAGCCCGAGATGGTCGCCCGGATCTTCACCGGCTACGAGGAGGCCAAGCGCGACCGCGGGCGGATCGACTTCGAGGACATCCTGCTCTGCACCGCCGCGCTGATCTCCGACCACCCCGACGTCGCCGAGCAGGTCCGGCGCACCTACCGCCACCTCGTCGTCGACGAGTACCAGGACGTCAGCCCGCTGCAGGAGGCCCTGCTCACCCTGTGGCGCGGCGACAGCCAGGAGATCTGCGTGGTCGGGGACCCGGCCCAGACCATCCACTCCTTTGCCGGCGCCCAGCCGACGTTCCTGACCGGCTTCGCCCGGCGGTTCTCCGACGCCACCGTCGTCAAGCTCGTCAGGGACTACCGCTCCACCCCGCAGGTCGTCGGCTGCGCGAACGCCGTCATGTCGGTCGCGGGGGCGTCCTCGCTCAAGCTCGTGGCGCAGCGCCCGGACGGGCCGCAGGTGAGCTTCGTCGAGTCCTCGGACGAGGCCGCCGAGGCCGGCGGCGTCGCCGACTGGGTCGAGGCGCAGCACGCGGCGGGGGTCGACTACCGCGACCTGGCCGTGCTGTACCGCATCAACGCGCAGTCGCCCCCGCTCGAGCAGGCGTTGGCCGAGCGCCGCATCCCCTACCTGGTCCGCAGCGGCGAGCGCTTCTACGAGCGGCCCGAGGTCCGCCAGACGCTGGTGACCCTGCGCGCCCAGCTGCGGGCGGCGGAGCTCGAGGGCGGTTCGGCGCTGGACCAGTTCAAGGCCCTGCTCGGTGCCCTGGGCTGGACCGAGCGCCCGCCGGAGGGCGCCGGTGCGGTCCGGGAGCGCTGGGAGTCGCTCGCGGCGCTGCTCAGCGTCGCCGAGGACCTGGGCGCCGAGCGCGCTGCCGCCGAGGGTGCTCCGGCGCTGACGCTGGCCGAGGTGTCGGCCGAGCTCGACCGCCGGGCCGACGCCCAGCACGTGCCCGTCGCGCAGGGCGTGACGGTGTCGACGCTGCACTCGGCGAAGGGGCTGGAGTGGGAGGGCGTCGCGCTGCTCGGCGTCCACGAGGGCTCGCTCCCGTTCGTCCTCGCGACGAGCCCGGAGGAGGTCACCGAGGAGCGCCGCCTGCTCTACGTCGGGATGACCCGGGCGAAGAGCCTGCTGCGGGTGTCCTGGTCGCGGACGCGCAACGGCGGCGGCAGCACGCGCAAGCCCTCCAGGTTCCTCGACCCGGTGCTGCCCGCGTCGTTCAAGACGTCCGCCGTCGGTGTCGGCTCCAGCTCGGCCGCCCGCAGGGGCCGGGGACGCGGCGCGGTGCTGTCCGTGCACTGCCGCTCGTGCGGCAAGGGGCTCAACGACGCCGCCGAGCGCAAGCTCGGACGCCACCACGACTGCCCCTCGACCTTCGACGAGGGGACGCTCGACCTGCTGCGCGAGTGGCGCAGCCAGGAGGCCGCCTCGGCGAGCCTGCCGGCGTACTGCGTGTTCACCGACGCGACGCTGGTCGCGATCGCGGAGGCGCGCCCGCGCAGCGACCTGGACCTGTTCAGGGTCCAGGGCCTGGGCAAGGTCAAGGTCGACAAGTACGGCGAGCAGGTCCTGTCGATCCTGGCGGCCGGCGAGGAACGGGCCAGCGCCGCGTCGTGACCGACGAGGGCGGCCCTCCGACAGCTCGGCTTTCCGAGACTCTGTCGTTAATTGCGTTGCGGCCCTGCCGCGCCGCCCCTAGTGTGAACTTCGAACTCAAGGGACGTCCCCGCACGCTCCCGTACGAGATCGCGTCAGTCCATCGCCCGCACCCCAGGAAGGGGGAACGCCAGGTGTCCATCCTCATCGACATCCCGGCCGCGCTCGTCGCGTCGCCGCGTCCGTGCCCCCCCGTCGCTGGTGCGCACCTGCTCGCGGATGACGCACAGCCCCGCCTCCGGACCCGTTCGGCGATGACCAACGCCTCCATGGCGTGGCGTCAGCTGACTGGCTCCATGAAGCGGGGCTACGAGACCGTCGCCGAGCAGAAGACCCAGGACGGGCGCACCGCCTTCGCCGGCGGCACGTACGTCACGACCAAGCACCACTTCTCGACCCGTTCGGGACCACCGACCTCCAGACGACCGGCGTAACCGCGCCGACTGCCTCCAGGCCGTGACTCCCAGAACACCGGGATTCACGGCCTTCGTGTTTCTCGGCCCTTGGAGCAGACCGCTCCGCAAGCAAGGAAGGCCGACATGAGCCTCGCAGTCGGACTCGCGGAACTCGTCACCTCGCCCAGCGGCGTGGCGTTCGCCGAGCTGCCCTGCCGGCTGAACGACCCGGAGCTGTTCTTCGCCGAGTCGCCCGCCGACGTGGAGACGGCGAAGGCGCTCTGCGTGGGTTGCCCGATCCGGATCGAGTGCCTCGCCGGGGCGCTCGACCGGCGGGAGCCCTGGGGCGTCTGGGGTGGCGAGCTGTTCATCGCCGGTGTCGTGGTCGCGCGGAAGCGGCCCCGGGGCCGGCCCCGGAAGAACCCGGTCGAGCCGGTCGCTCCCGTCGTCGCCGAGCCCCGTCGGGGTGAGGTGGCCGCATGAGCACCGGCCTGCCGGGTGAGGGCTCCGGACTGAGCCTGGGCGTACGGCTCTTCCACGTCGTACGCCTCTGGCTCGGCGAGGTGTTGTCACCGGACGAGGAATGAGCCGGGGCAGGAGGTGGTGGGGCGGTGGACAGCGGTCCGCCGCCCCTCTGCGTCTGCAGAAGGCGCGTCACAGAACCTCTTGGTCGGTACGACGGTCCGCCGAGCGTTACGTGATCCCGGTCGGCGGCCGCGGAGGAGCGGGATGGGGTACCGCTCGCCGTCAGGCCTGATCGGCTCGCTCGCCGTGACCGGCCGGTGCCCACGCTGAGCAGCCTGTCGCTCAGTCGGCGTAGCCGGGGAGGAGCTCCCGGAGCACCGCGTTGAACGGTGCGCGCGCGTCCAGCTGGGCCAGCACGGCCAGACCGCCGAGCCAGACCCGGTGGATGAGCAGGTACTCGGGCGGCAGGTTGATCTTCATGGCCACGCCGTTGTTCGCCCGGACGTCGCGGACGCGGACGAACTGCTCGCGCATCCAGTCGCGGGTGAACTCGAACTCGGGCACCGCGGCCGGCTCGACGAACGGGGCGAGGTAGTCGAGCACGTCCTGGGCGTCGACGTCGCTCACGATGAAGCCCTCCGTGCGCAGCTGGTCGGCGGTCTCGTGGGCGTTCCCGCTCTCGGCGACGCGCAGGATCCGTCCCATCGCCGGCGGCAGCCCGCCCGGGAAGCGCGCCACCAGCCCGAAGTCGATGACGCCGAGCCGTCCGTCGGGCATCATCTTGAAGTTCCCGGGGTGCGGGTCGGCGTGCAGCAGCCCGACCCGGGCCGGCGCGGCGAACAGGAACCGCACGTACGCCAGCCCCATCCGGTTGCGCTCCTCCTGGGACAGCTCGAACGCGGTGTTGAGCGAACGTCCCTCGACCCACTCCGAGACCATCACCCGCTGCGTCGACGCGAGCACGGCGGGCACGAAGAACTCGGGGTCGCCCGCGAACCCGGCCGCCGCCTCCGCCTGCGCGGCCGATTCGAGCGTGTAGTCGAGCTCCTCGCTCACCCGCGCGGTCAGCTCGTCCACCAGCGGCTGCACGTCCATGCCCCCGGCGAGCGGCGAGATGACCTTGGACATCCGCCCGATCTGCCGCAGGTCGGAGCGCAGCGCCTCGTCGGCCCCGGGGTACTGCACCTTGACCGCCACCGGGCGCCCGTCGGCCCACACGGCCCGGTGCACCTGCCCGATCGAGGCGGCGGCGGCCGGCACGGCGGAGAAGGAGCTGAAGCTGTCGCGCCAGCGCGGCCCGAGCTCGCGGGCCAGGACGGCGTGCACGCGGGAGGTGGGCATCGGGGGAGCGGAGTCCTGCAGCCGGGCGAGCTGCTGGCGGTACGGGCCGGCGATGTCGTCGGGCAGCACCGCCTCGAACAGGCTGAGCGCCTGACCGAACTTCATCGCCCCGCCCTTGAGCTCGCCGAGCACCTTGAAGAGCTGCTCGGCGGCCTTCTGCTGCAGCTGGTCGCTCACCTGCTCCGCGGACGCGCCACCGATCCGGCGGCCCAGGCCGAGGGCGGACCGCCCGGCGAAGCCGAGGGGGAGCGAGGCCAGCCGTGCGCTCCGGCGGAAGCCGCCGCGGGCGATGCGGTCGTCACCGTCGTCGGACGCGGGGTCGCCTCGCCCGGGACGTGGGCGACGCGTCCCGCGCGCGCGCTCGGGCACGGCGGGGGAGTCGTCGGGCATGGGCCCATTCTGGCCGGTGCCACCAACCCGTCAGGCGCGGTCGGGGACGGGGCCGCGCCCGCTGTCGTCCCACCGGCACGGGCACTCGGCGTGGACCGGCCAGGCGCGCAGGCGCATGGTGTGCTGCTCGGCGTCGAGCTCGAGGGTGTGCCCGAGGGTCTCGGCGCCGCCACCGGCGAGGAACGCCAGCGACTGGACGGCGGCCGTCACGCCGGCCCAGGCCAGCAGGCTCGGCGCCGGCTCGATCCGCAGCCGGGTCAGCTGCTCCAGCAACCAGGGCCAGCGTGGGTCCGCGTCGCGCCGGGCGAGGTCGGCGCAGCGGACGCAGGAGGTCCGGCCGGGTACGACGAGCGGGCCGACCACCGCCTCGTCCCCGCTGCAGCGCACCAGCAGGTGAGGCGCGCCGGCCTCCCGTAGCAGGTCCGTGACCAGCCGGTCGGGTTCCGGTCCGTCCGCGACCACGACGGTCAGCGCCGCGGCGTGACCCTCGGGGTGCACGAAGTGGCGGCTGCGGCGGACGCGGACGTCGGGGCGGGCCTCCTCCAGGCTCGACACGAGCAGGTCGAGGCGGTCCGGGGCGTCCGTCCGACGCGGCGCCGGCCGGGTCCGCCGACCCTCCCGCGGGGCGGCCGGTTCCGGCAGGTCGGCCAGGTAGAGGGTGCGGACGCCCGCGGCGACCAGCTCGTGGGCCGTCCGGGTGCCGAGCCGTCCGGCGCCGACGACACGCACGCCGTGGTCGACCGCAGCCGACCGTGGGTGCAGGAGCCGTGCCTCGGCCAGCGCTCCCAGGAGGTCCGGCACGGCTCGAGCGGGCAGGCCCAGCTCGTGCGCCGAACGGACGAGCACGTCTGGCTCGACACCCTGGGCGAGCGAGCGGACGAGCCGGTCGAAGCCGTCGGGGACAACCACGGAGGGTTCGACGCCGATCTGGAGCTCGGTGGCGCTGCGTCTCAGTAGCACCGCGTGCGGCGCGAGCCGGAGACCAGGCTCGCCGCGGCTGTCCATCGCGTCAGTCTGCGGCCTGCCCCGTCGTCCGGAGCGACGATCCACAGGCCCGGTTGCACGGTCGTCCGTCTCCGGCCGAGGAACGACGACGTCCGCCGGCGCGTGGCTCGGCGGACGTCGGGGGCTGGATCAGGCCTTGCCGAGGATCCGGTTGAGGTTGGTCCCGCACACCGGGCACTTCGCCTTGGCCATGCGCGTGCCCTTGTCGTTGACGTGGACGTCGCCGGTGGCCTCGCGCTTCTCCTTGCACTTCACGCAGTAGAACTCGCCGCTGTACGTCTCGGTCTCGGCCATGTCTTCTCCTCGTTCGACGGTGGACGACTCTCGTCATCGTTGCCGGGCGGAGCCTGGGGCCAGCCCGGCGGACTCGGTCAGCGTAGCGGCAGGCCCGGGGCGAACCGCCTCGACGCCACGCCGTGCCGCGCTCGACGACACCGCCTCGGCGGCGGCGACCGGGGGCGTCCGGACAGCACGAGGCCCTCGCCGTCGGTGCCTGCCTGCCTTCCCCTGCGAGCCGGCCCGACGAGGCGAGGGCCTCGTGGCGACGAACGCTAGGCGGGTCTCGGCGTGGGCGTCAAGCGGCGCGAACCCTGTTCTGTCCACTGCCTGTGGACAACTCTGTGGACGACGTGTGACTTGGGGGTGGACGACGCAGCGTCGTCCGGGCGCCTGCGGCCGTTGGCCTGCTGTTCACCTGTGGAAACCACCTCCCGCAGTGGTTCGCGAGATCGCTGCGGCGACGTTCTCGGCAGGCGAGACTCGCCCGCTGCCTCCGGTGCGGGTCACGTCGCGGGTGAAGATGGGGCGGTGAGCGAGGGACGAGAGTCGCCGAGCGACCGCGCCCCGGTCGTCGAGGTGCGGCGCAGCCGGCGGCGTCGGCGTACGGTCACCGCCTACCGCGAGGGTCAGACGGTGGTCGTCCTGGTCCCCGCCTCGATGTCGCGGGCCGACGAGCGCCGCCACGTCGACGCCCTGGTCGCCCGGCTGCTGGCCCGGGAGGCCCGCGACCAGGCACCGACCGGCGACGAGGCGCTCGTGGCCCGGGCCCACGAGCTCGGGCGTCGCTACCTGGCGCCGCGGCTGGGCTCGGCCCCGGTCCCCACCCGGGTGACCTGGGTGGGCAACCAGCGTCGCCGGTGGGGGTCGTGCACCCCCGCGGAAGGCACGATCCGGCTCTCGGACCGGCTGCGGCCGATGCCTGCGTGGGTGCGGGACTACGTGCTGCTGCACGAGCTCGTGCACCTGGTCGAGGCCAACCACACCCCCCGCTTCCACGCGCTGGTCGGCGCCTACCCCGACGCCGACCGGGCCCGTGGCTACCTCGAGGGGTACGCCGACGCGGCCCGGCTCGAGATCGACCCGGGCCTGGACGGTGTCGTTGAGACGGACGCCGAGACGGACGCCGAGGTGGACGCCGAGGTGGACGACGACCCGGACGGTCCGGACGACCCTGCGGCGGGCCGGTGACCGAGCCCGCACCCGAGCGACGGCGGCTCGTCCTCGTCGTGGCCCGGTACGACGCGGCGGGTGCGGCGCCGCCCGGGGTCGACCGGGCGGCGTTCGCCCGGGCCTGCCTCGCCGACACCTACGAGGTCGCCTCCGAGCTGGTCGGCGCCCGGTCGGGCCTGGTCGGGGGGCCGGAGCTGGACGACCTCCTCTGGCCGCGGTCGCCGCGCTTCGACGACCGCGGGCTCGCGGTGCTGCTGGCCGCCTGCGCCGAGCTCGCGGACGAGGTCGTCCTCGTGCCGGCCGACGCGCCGGACCTGCCGGGCCTGGCGCTGGCCAAGCAGCTCAAGGTGCTGCACCGGGCCGACGTGGCCGTCGCCCCGGAGTGGGACGGCCCGGGCTGCGTGGCGCTCGGCTTCCGCCTCCCGGTGGCGACCTGGGTGCCGCTGGAGCAGCTGGACCTCGACCTCGACCCGAGGTCGACCCTTCGGGTGGTGGCCCCGGCGCCGGGGCTCGTCGAGACCACGCCACAGTGGCACCGGCTGCGCGGGCCCGCGGCGGTCCACCGGCTCGACCCGGCCCTCGAGGGCTGGGAGGAGACCCGCGCGCTCCTGTCGGCCCGGCGTCCCTGAGCGTCAGGCCTGCGCCGGGACCGGGCGAGGCCGGCGGGCGCGGGTGCCGGCGACGACGAGGGCGACGACGTTGGCCAGCACGACCAGACCGATCCCGGTCCAGGCGTGCAGGGCGAGCACCTGGTGGAGCAGCACCAGCCCGACCACGGCGGCGATCGCCGGGTTGACGCTCATGAACACGCCGAAGAAGCGGGTGGAGATGCGCCGCAGCGAGATGAGGTCGGCGGCGTACGGGACGGCGGAGCAGAGCAGCCCGACCGCGACGCAGCACAGCAGCGGCAGCCCGACGAGGCGGCCGTGCAGGGCGAGCAGCACGACGACCGGCAGGTAGCCGAGCGCGGACACGGTGGTGGCCGCGGCGGTCGCCTGGAGGCCGGGGAGTCGTCGACCGACCACGCGGTTGAGCAGGATGTACGCCGCCCAGCAGGCCGCCGCGAGCAGCGCGAGCCCCACCCCGAGCCAGTCGGTCGCCGGGCCGGGCAGCACGAGGACGTAGACCCCGACCCCGGCCGCGACGGCGCAGACCAGGTCGGTCGCCGTGCGTGAGCCGACGAGCGCAACCGCCAGCGGCCCGAGGAACTCCAGCGTCGCGGCGAGGCCCAGGTCGATCCGGCTGAACGCCGTGTAGAGGCTGAGGTTCATGGTCGCGAAGACCAGCGCCAGCAGCAGCGTCGGCCACCACTGCGCCCAGGTGAAGCGGCGGAACGGCGGGCGGGCGAGCGGCAGCAGCACGGCGGCGGCGACGAGCTGGCGGACGGCGACCACGCCGGGCACGCCCACCGCCGCGTACGCGAACGTGCCGACGGCTGCACCGACCTGGGCCGAGACGGCGCTCCCGGTCATGGTGAGGGTGCCGCGCAGCAGGTCCCCGGGGCGTTCGGCACCCGCTCCGGGCGCCACGATCAGCTCGGGCTCGAGCGAGGTCACGTCCGTAGTGTCGAGGAACGTCTCGTGGCGCGGGAAATGCACGGGCCCGTCGATCTATACGCTTCGTGCATGGCCATCGACCTGCGGCAGCTGAGGTCGCTGGTCGCGGTCGTCGAGGAGGGCAGCTTCACCGACGCGGCGATCGCGCTCGGCACCTCGCAGGCCTCGGTCTCGCGGGCCGTCGCGGCGCTCGAGCGCACGGTGGGCGCCCGGGTGCTGAGCCGGACGACGCGGCAGGTCGCCCCGACCGCGGTCGGCGCGCGGGTCCTCGAGCACGCGCGGGCGGCGCTCGAGGCCGTCGCGGCCCTGGAACGTGCCGCGGCGCGCACGGACGCCGAGCTGCGCGTCGGGTACGCCTGGTCGGCTCTCGGCGAGCACACGGCGCCCGTGCAGCGGAGCTGGGCCGCCGCCCATCCCGGTCGGCAGCTGGTGTTCGTCGCGACCAACAGCCCCACGGCCGGCCTCGCCGAAGGGCTGGCCGACGTCGCGGTGCTGCGACGTCCGGTCGCCGACGTGCGGTTCGTCACCGAGGCGGTCGGGCGCGAGGACCGCTACGCCGTCCTGCCCAGCACCGACCCGCTCGCCCGTCGCCGCACCGTGCGCCTGTCCGACTTCGTCGGTCGCACGCTGGCCCTCGACCGGCGTACCGGCACGACCGGCGACCACCTGTGGCCGTCGGGGCAGCGGCCGGCGGCGTACCGGGAGGTGCACGGGGTCGAGGACCTGCTGACCCTCGTGGTCGCAGGTCAGGCCGTCGGGATCAGCTCGGCCGCCACGACCCACCAGCACCGGCGCCCGGGCGTCGTCTACCGCCGGGTCCGCGACGCGCCGCCGATCGAGGTGCTGCTGGGCTGGTGGCGCGACGACCCGCCCTCCGACGTCGCCCTGGTCGTGGCCACGGTCCGGGAGGCGTACGCCGCGGACGCTCAGCCCGCGGGGTCCTGGCGGGCGGTGTCCTAGCGCGCGGTGTCCTAGCGCGCGGGGCCGGGGCCGTCCTCGGGCCCGTTGCCGCCGTCCTCGTCCGGCTTCTCCGCCTCGTCGAGCAGCTCGGCGAGCGCGGCGTCGAAGTCGTCGTCGCTGCTGTCGGTCGCGGCGTCGTCGGTCCGGGCGAAGCCCAGCGGGTCGTCGAGGTCGGCCGAGGTGGGCACCAGGTCCGGGTGGCTCCAGACCGCGTCGCGGCCCTCGGCGCCGCGGGCGTCGCGCACGGCCGCCCACAGGTTGGCGGCGTCGCGCAGGCGGCGCGGCCGCAGCTCGAGGCCGACCAGCGTGGCGAACGTGGCCTCGGCCGGCCCGCCGGTCGCGCGGCGGCGGCGGACGGTCTCGGCCAGCGGCACGGCCGCGGGCATCCAGCGCGCGGTGGCCTCGGTCACGACGTCGTCGACCCAGCCCTCGACCAGCGCCAGCATCGTCTCGAGGCGCTGGAGCGTGGCCAGCTGCTCGGGGGTCTTCTGCGGCTCGAACAGCCCGCCCTCGAGCTTGGCGCCGATCTCCTCGAGGTTGGACGGGTCCATCCCCGACACGGCCTCCTCGAGCGCGGAGGTGTCGATGGTGATGCCCGCGGCGTACTGCTCCACGAGCACCAGGAGCTGCGAGCGCAACCAGGACGCCGAGTGGAACAGCCGCTGACGGGCGCACTCCCGCAGGGTGAGGTAGAGGGTGACGTCCGACGCGGACTGCTCGAGACCCTCGCCGAACGCGGCCACGTTGGTCGGCAGCAGCGCGACCTGCGGGTCGTCGGTCAGCGGCAGCCCGATGTCGGTGGTGCTGACGACCTCGCCGGAGAGCTGGCCCAGCCCCTGGCCCAGCTGCAGGCCGAACATGCTGGCCCCGGAGCTGCGCAGCATCGGGCGCAGCATCTCGGCCATCCCGGCCATCCCCGGCACCCCGGCGTCGTCGCCGTCCATGGTCAGGGCACCCGCCATCGCGTCGGCGATGTGGCTGGCGACCGGCTCGACCAGTCGGCGCCAGGTGGGCATCGTCCGCTCGATCCACTCGGCGCGGCTCCAGGCGGTGGCCTTCCCGGCGACCCGGGGGAAGTCGGTGGCCGCGTCCAGCCAGACCTCGGCGATGTCGACCGCGTCCGCGATCGCGCGGACCTGCGCGGGGGCAGGCGTCGGGTCGGGCCCGAGGGCCGCGGCGCTCTTGCGCGCGGTGTCCTTGGTGACTTCCCAGTTCACGCCCGAACCCGAGTCGGACCCGCCGAACATGCCCGCACCGCCGCCGCCGCCGAGCATGGCGAAGGCGCTCTGCAGCTGCGCGGCGAGCGCGTTGGTGTCCCCGCTCGCCAGCGAGGCGAACAGCGCCTCGAGCGGGTTGGACGGGTCGCCGCCGCCCGAGGGCGCCGCGCCGCCGCCGAGCCCGCCGAAGCCGGCCCCGCCGCCGAAGCCCGCGCCGCCGAAGCCCGCGCCACCGGTGCCGCCGGTCCCGGGCGAGCCGGACCCCGACCCACCGAGCCGGTAACCCCCCGAGCCAGAGCCCGAGCCGGCCCCGGAACCGCCCGTGCCCGGCTGGGTGGCCGGAGGCTCGCCCTGCTCGTCGTCAGGACGCTCGTCCCGGTCCTGCGTCATGGGTTCTCCTGGGGTTCGCCTGGCCGCGGTTCGGCCGCGCTGCCGTCCTTCAACGGTACGCGTGCGCGCCGTCGTCGACCCGGCCAGCGGGCGAGCGATCGCTGTGGGCGTACGCCGGGCTCGGCTAAGGTCGCGTCATGCCCGCGCCGGTGCCTCCGCCTGCCGCCCCGGTGGTCCGCGAGGCGAGCACCAGCGCCGAGCCGCTCAGCGTCGACCGTCTCCTCGACCAGGTCCGCGACCCGCGGGTGGGCGGGATCGCCCTGTTCGTCGGCGTCGTCCGCGACCACGACCACGGCGCCTCGGTCACCAGCCTCGACTACACCGCCCACCCGAGCGCGGCCGCGGCGCTCGCGACCTGCGCCGAGCAGACGGCGGCGGCGTACGACGTCCTGACCCTCGCCGTCTCCCACCGGACCGGTCACCTGGAGGTCGGCGACCTCGCCGTCGTGGTCGCGGTGGGGGCCGCCCACCGGCAGGCGGCGCTCGAAGCCTGCCGCCACCTCATCGACACGCTCAAGGAGCAGGTGCCGATCTGGAAGGAGCAGGCCCTCACCGACGGTCGCTCGGAGTGGGTCGGCCTGGACGACGAGACCCACCCGTGAGGCTGGGTCCGGTCACCCGGCAGACCGTGACGGCCTTCGTGGCGGCGGCCGTGTTCGTGGTCCTCGCCGTGCTCGTCGCGGTGCTGCCCGTGCCGTACGTGACGTGGGCGCCGGGGCAGGCCCGCGACGTGCTGGCCGACGGGCAGCCGATCATCTCGATCTCGGGCACGACGACCTACCCCACGTCCGGGCGGCTCGACCTGACCGTCGTCTCGACCACCACCGCCGACTCCCGGCTGAGCCTGCCGCAGGCGCTGGTCGCCTACTGGCGTCCCCGCCACGACGCGCTGCCGCGCGAGGCGATCTACCCGCCGGGCCGCTCCACCGAAGAGGTCGAGAGCGCGGACGCGGAGATGATGGTCGACGCCCAGGACGACGCCGTCGTCGCGGCGCTCCGTGCCGACCAGGAGCAGGTCGACCTGCTGCCGGCCGTGGCGTCGGTGAACGTGGGCAGCCCGGCGCAGAACCACCTGCGACCGGGTGACCTGGTCGTCAGCGTCGGTGGCACCGCCACGCCGACGGTCGCCGCGGTGCAGGCCGCGGTCCGGCGTGCGCAGGTGGGCGTCCCCCTGCAGTTCGTGGTGCTGCGCGACAAGGTCCGGACCGAGGCGAGCGTCGACCCCGGCAAGCAGAGCACGGGCTCCGGCGTCCAGATCGGGATCACGCTGGGGACCGGCTACTCCTACGGCCCGCGGATCTCCTACGACCTCGGCCAGAAGATCGGCGGGCCCAGCGCGGGCCTCGTCTTCGCGCTCGCCATCTACGACAAGCTGACGCCGGGCGAGCTGTTCGCCGGCCAGCACGTGGCGGGCACGGGCACGATCGACCCGACGGGGACCGTCGGCGGCATCGGCGGCATCCAGGAGAAGATCGCGGGGGCGGAGCAGGCCGGGGCCACCACCTTCCTCGTGCCCGCGCCCAACTGCGCGGACCTCGCGGGCGTGCAGACCTCGATGCGCCTCGTCCGGGTGGCGACCCTCGGCGGCGCCATCCGGGCGGTCCGCAGCCTCGACGCGCCGGCAGACCAGAGCAGGATCCCGACGTGCTGAGGCTGGAGTGATGGTCGAACCGGAACCGCTGGGGGAGCAGGACCGTCGTGAGGCGCTCCTCGCCGCGCTCGTGGAGCTCGAGCACCACGTCGCCGAAGGAGGCTGGGACGCGCCCCCGCGGCTGTTCGCGCTGGTCGAGACCGACGCGCTGGCCGCCGCCGAGCCCGACCTCGCCCGTGCGCTCGGCCTGCGGACGACGGCCGACGGCGCGTCGCCCGGCGCGCTGACCGCGATCGAGCAGGACACCTTCACCCCGACCCAGGACGTGCTGTCCGACCTCGGGTCGATCGAGTGGCCCGACGAGGTCTTCGGGGCCGCCGTGGCCACCGTGCGGACGTTCCTGCCGTCGACGGTCGAGGTCGAGCTGCCGGAGGATCCCGACCAGGCCGCGGCGCTGGTGGCCGGGCACCCGGCCGCCGAGGAGATCCGGGTCGTGGTCGGGGTCGACCGCAGCGGGGCGCAGCACGGGGTGGCCCGGCTCCGCACGCAGCCGGACGAGCTCCTGGCCGGCACCGACCTCGTGCCGGGGCTGGCCACAGCGTTGGCGCATACCCTGGCCTGACTCAGGTCCAGGAATGTGCTGAAGAGGAGACGAACGGTTTGAGCAGCGTGCGGGCACCAGGTCGACGTCGGGGCGCCATCCTGCCCACGTTGGTCATTGTCGCGGTCCTGGTGGTGGCGTTCGCGCTCTTCACCAACGTGTGGACCGCCCGGCTGTGGTACCGCTCGTTCGACTTCGGGTCCGTCTTCAGCACGGTCCTGCTCACCCGGGTCGGGCTGTTCGCGGTCTTCGGCCTGATCATGGCCGGCCTCGTCGCCGCCAACGCGGCCCTCGCGTACCGGCTGCGCCCGCGCTTCCGGCCCCAGGGTCCGACGAGCCCGCTGCTCGAGCGCTACCGCGAGATCGTCGAGACCCGCTTCATCTGGGTGATGATCGGGATCGGCGTCGTCGTCGGGCTCTTCGCGGGCGCCGCCGCCAGCGGGCAGACGCTGACCTTCCTGGCCTGGAGCAAGCGCACCGCCTTCGGCGTCACCGACCCCCAGTACGGCCTGGACGTCTCGTTCTTCGTCTTCTCCTACCCGTGGTGGCGCTTCGTCCTGTCGTTCGCGTTCGCGGCGCTGGTCGTCAGCGTGATCGCCGCGGCGGTCATGCACTACGTGATGGGGGCGGTCCGGTTCTCCGGGCCCCGCCGCGGCGGCACCACCCCCGCGCAGGCGCACCTGTCGATCCTGGTCGGCCTCGCCCTGCTGGTGCGCGGCGCCGGCTACTGGTTCGACCAGTACGGCCTCGAGATCACCAAGACGTCCCAGCTGTTCACCGGCATCTCGTACACCGCCGACCACGCGACCGCCAACGCCAAGCTCATCCTGGCCATCGCCGCCGGGATCGTCGCGCTGCTGTTCCTGGGCAACGCGCTCCTGCAGCGGTGGGTGGTCCCGACCGCGGGCCTCGTGCTGCTGATCCTCTCCGGGATCGTGCTCGGCTACGTCTACCCCGGCGCCGTCCAGTACTTCAGCGTGCGTCCCAGCGAAGAGCTGCGCGAGCGCTCCTACATCCAGAACAACATCGACGCGACCCGGGCGGCGTACGGCGTGGCCGACACCCAGGTCACCGACTACTCCGCGACCACGACCGCGACGGCGGGCCAGCTCAGGTCCGACGCCGAGGCGCTGCCCGGCATCCGCCTGGTCGACCCGAGCGTCGTCTCCCCGACGTACGAGCAGCTGCAGCAGGTCCGCGGCTACTACCAGTTCCCCAAGATCCTCGACGTGGACCGCTACACGATCGACGGCCAGGAGACCGACGCCGTCGTCGCGGTCCGCGAGATGAACCTCGCCGGCGTCGAGGGCCAGAACTGGAACAACCTCAAGACCGTCTACACCCACGGCCTCGGTCTGGTGTCGGCCTACGGGAACCGGGCGCAGTCCAACGGCGAGCCGCAGTGGATCACCGAGGGCATCCCGCCGACCGGCCAGATCGCCGAGCACGAGCCGCGCATCTACTTCGGCGAGCTGCAGGGCATCACCCCCGACCAGTACTCGATCGTCGGCGCCGAGCCCGGCGCGGCCCCGATCGAGCTCGACACCCCGGGTGGGCCGAACTACACCTACGACGGCAAGGGCGGCGTCTCGATCGGCAGCATGTGGCACCGGCTGCTCTACGCCGCCAAGTTCGCCGACATCAACATCCTGCTGTCCGACCGGGTGAACGACGCGTCGAAGATCATCTACGACCGGACCCCGCTGCAGCGGGTCCAGCAGGCGGCCCCCTGGCTGACGGTGGACCGGGACGCCTACCCGGCCGTCGTGCAGGGTCGGATCGTCTGGGTCGTCGACGGCTACACGACCTCGAACAGCTATCCGAACAGCGAGCGCGTGAACCTCAACGACGCGACCTCGGACAGCCAGACCACCACGCCGGGCACGCAGGTCGTGGCGCAGCCGGGCGACGACGTCAACTACATGCGCAACTCGGTGAAGGCGGTCGTCGACGCGTACGACGGCACCGTCAAGCTCTACGCCTGGGACGAGTCGGACCCGGTCCTCCAGACCTGGCGCAAGGTGTTCGGCAGCGTCATCCAGCCCAAGAGCGCGATCCCGGCCGACCTGCTCGCCCACCTGCGCTACCCGCAGGACTTCTTCAAGGTGCAGCGCCAGATCCTGGCCCGCTACCACCAGACCGACCCGGGCACCTGGTACCGGCAGTCGAGCCTGTGGCAGGTCCCGACCGACCCGGTGAACGCCGCGGCCAACTCCAAGGAGCAGCCCTTCTACCTGTCGGTGAAGTGGCCGGGCGACCCGAACGCGATCTTCTCCCTGACCACGGCCTACGTGCCCAACGGTCGCTCGAACCTGGCCGCGTACATGGCCGTGAACGCGGACGCGGCGAGCCCCGACTACGGCAAGATCCGCATCCTGCAGATGTCGGACACGACCCAGATCGACGGTCCGGGGCAGTCGTTCAACGCCATCACGACGAACGAGACCGTCAGCGCCGCGCTCCGCAACTTCACGGCGCAGGGCAGCTCGCAGGCGTCGTTCGGCAATCTGCTGACCCTGCCGCTCGGCGGCGGCCTGCTCTACGCGATGCCGATCTACGCCCAGCGCCCCGGCGCCGCGGGCTCCTACCCGGTGCTCCGGTTCGTCGCGGTCCGGTTCGGCCAGGCCATCGGCTTCGGCACCTCCCTGCAGGCGGCGCTGGACCAGGTGTTCAAGGGCAACGCCGGCGTCAGCACGGAGGAGGGGAACGGCCAGGAGCCCACCACCCCCACGGGCAAGGCCGACAACCCGGCCGCGCTCGCCGCGCTCGACGACGCGGCCACCGCGTACGCCGACGCCCAGAAGGCGCTGACCGCCGGCAACCTCGGCGAGTACCAGACGAAGATCAACCAGATGCAGGACGACCTGACCAAGGCCCAGCGGGCGCTCGGCCGCTAGGCGTCGCCCGGCGCCGGATCACCGGCGCCGGGGCTGGGTCAGGTCTCCCTCAGCGCCGTCTCTGGAGCTGCGTGCTGGACTTTCATGCCAGCATGGAGGTCCGGTACTCACCACGGCAGATCTGCCACGGTGAGTACTGGGGTTTCATGCGAACATGAAATTCCTGAGGCACACGAGACGGCAGCAGCCGCACCCGGGTTTGCCGTCTCAGCCCGCGTTGCGGACGACCTCGAGGTCGTCGAACCCGAGCTCGCGCAGCGGGTCGGCGATGACGTCGGCGTCGCCGACGACCACGAGGGTGAGCGCGTCGACGTCGACCAGCGAGCTGTACGCCTGCGTCGCCGACTCCGGCGTGACCTCGCGCAGCTCGGCGAGGTTGCGGGTGACGTAGTCGTCGCCGAGCCCGACGAGCCGGTTGACCGCGGCCTGGTCGGCCACGCCGTCGGCCGTCGCGTAGCGCAGCGGGGAGATGCCGGTCGTGTAGGTCACCGCGTCGGCGACCTCGGCCGCGGTGAACGGCCGGTCGGCGACGTCGGCGATCTCGGCGGCCAGCCGGACGGCGTCGGCGACGACGTCGGTCCGGAACGAGCCGCCGATGGCGAGGCTGCCGGCCGAGCGCAACGGGGTCAGCGACATCCGCACGCCGTACGTGTAGCCCTTGTCCTCGCGCAGCACGGCGTTCAGCCGGGACAGGAACGCCCCACCCATCGCGTACGTGGCCACGCTCGCCGCCGGCCAGCGCGGGTCGGTCCGGTCGATGCTGAACCCGCCGTAGCGCACGTCGGCCTGCACGGCGCCGGGGCGGTCCAGCACGACGTGGCGCCGCGGTCCGGGCGCGGTCTGCTCGTGCGGCGTCCGCACCTGGGCGTCGTTCGACCAGCCGCCGAACCAGCGCTCGGCCAGCGCGTGCGGGTCGACCCCGCCGAAGTCGCCGGCCAGGACGAGGCTGGCGCCGGCCGGGCCGACCTGCTCGGCGTGGAACCGCCGGGCGGCCGGGCCGTCCACGCGCGCCACGCTGTCGGCCTCGCCGCCGCTCATCCGCGAGGCCCGGCTGCCCGGGTCGAAGACCGACTCGCGGAACGCCATGGACGCGAGCTGGGCCGAGTTCGCGTACGCCTGCTCGATCTGCGCGAGCCGGATCTGGACGTGCCGGGACACGTCGGCGTCGGAGATCTGCGGGGAGGTGATCGCCTCGGCGAACAGCTCGAACGCGCGCTCGAGGTGCGAGGCCGGCACGTCGAGGACGGCCTGGAACCCGGACAGCGACACCTCGATGCCGAAGCCCGCGCCCTCGGTCTCGAGTAGCTCGGCGAACTCCTCGCCCGGGTGGGTCAGCGTGCCCTCGTCCATCGTGCGGGCGGCGATCGTCGTCACGCCCTCGAGGTCGCGGTCCTCGCCGTTGAGCGGGGTGTCGAGCACGAGGTGGGCGGAGACCACGTGCTGGCCGGGCAGGTCGAAGCAGACCAGCTCGATGCCGTTGCCGAGGGTGCTCAGCGCGGGCTCGGGGAACGACCAGGCGCCGGGTGCGCCGACCACGGGCTGCGGGTCGGCCTGCCAGGAGGTGCCTCGGTCGGATCCAGGGGTGCTCATGCCGCGGCCTTCCGGTAGACCAGCGTCGCGCGCCGGTCGCTGCTGAACCATTCCGCGACCGCCGCGGCGACGTCGGTGGCCTCGACCGCGTCGACCTCGGCCATCCGGGTGTTGACCAGCCCGGGGTCGTGCTCGAGGGTCGCGTACTCCGAGAGCGCGTCCGCGCGGCTGTCGACCCGGGAGAGCTCGTGCAGCCAGTGCCGCTCGTACTGCGCCTTGGCCCGTTGCAGCTCCGTCGCGGTCGGGCCCTCGGCGGCGAGACGGTCGATCTGCGCGACGAGCGCGTCCTCGACCTGCGCGAGGTCCTGGCCCGTGCGGGCCCGGGCGTACGCGTAGCCGAAGGAGTTGCCGCCGATCAGGCCGGTGCTCGCCGCGCCGGCGCTCTCGGCGACCTCCGCGTCGCGGACCAGCGCCCGGTGCAGGCGTGAGGTCTGCCCGTGCCCGAGCGCGCCGAAGAACAGGTCGAGCGCGTCGAAGGCACGGGTCCCGCGGACCGGCAGCCGCCAGGCCAGGTAGACCGCCTCGGCCGGCACGTCGGCGGAGGTCTCCTCGCGCTGCGTGCCGTCGAGCGGGCCGAGCACGCCGGTCTGCGGGTGGGCGGGCAGCTCACCCGCGGCCAGGTGCCCGAAGTAGTGCTCCACGCGGGACAGCGCCTGCTCGACCGAGATGTCGCCGACGACGGAGAGGACGGCGTTGTTGGGCAGGTAGTGGCGCCGGAAGAACGTGTGCGCGTCGGCGAGGCTCGCCGCGTCCAGGTCGTCCATCGACCCGATGGTCGTGTGGCCGTACGGGTGCTCGACCGGGAAGGTGAGGCTGTTCAGCCGCTGCATCACGTCGCCGTACGGGACGTTGTCGTAGCGCTGCCGCTTCTCCTCCTTGACCACCTCGCGCTGGGTGTTCAGGTTCTCCTCGGTGAGGGCGTCGAGCAGGCTGCCCATCCGGTCCGCCTCGAGCCACAGCGCGAGGTCGAGGCCGCCGACGGGCAGGGTCTCGAAGTAGTTGGTCCGGTCGAACCAGGTCGTCGCGTTCACCGAGGCGCCGGCGGCCTGGAGCAGGCCGATGTGGGCGCCGGAGGCGACGTTCGCGGAGCCCTGGAACATCACGTGCTCGAAGAGGTGGGCGAAGCCGGTGCGGCCGGGTTCCTCGTCGCGCGACCCGACGTCGTACCAGAGGTTGACCGCCACGACGGGCGCTCCGTGGTCGGGGCTGAGCACGACCCGGAGACCGTTGTCGAGCACGTGCTCGCTGACCGGGTACGCCGCGAGTGTCGATGCCATGCCCGCCATTCGAGCACACGGGTGGGAACGGTGGCCGCGTGCTCGCCGGTCAGGACGGTCCGAGGTCGGCCTGCGTCTGCGTCAGGACACCGGCGGCGCGGGCGGGTTCGGCGTACGCGGCGGCCAGGCTCGCGACCGTGTCGTGCGCGTTCAGCCCGCTCGGGTTGGGCACGACCCACAGCCGCGCCCGGACGCTGTCGGGACCGATGCCGTGCGGCTGCTCGCCCGTCCTGGCCTTCGGCTCGCCGAACGCAGCGCGGTAGGCGGTCACCCCGAGCACGGCGACGACCCGGGGCCGGTGCTCGGCGACGAACGCCTCCAGCCGCGTCCGCCCGGCCCGGAGCTCGGCGGGGGTCAGCTCGTCGGCGCGGGCGGTCGCGCGGTTGACCAGGTTGGTGTTGGCGAGCCCGCGGGCGAGCAGGTAGGCCCGGTCGTCGTCGGTGAGCCCGCGTGCGGTGTCGATCGTCCGGTCGATGATCCCCGCGAGCTGCAGGGCGGGGTAGAAGCGGTTGCCCGGCCGGGCGAAGTGGGTCTGGACGGCAGCCGTCCACAGGCCCGGGTTGATGCCGACGAAGACCAGCCGCGGGTCCTTCCCGACCAGGTCGGGGACGCTGGCGCCGTAGAACCCTGCCAGCTCCGTCTTCGTGAAGCCCACGCCGGGCAACCTAGTCGCGCCGCTTCAGGGCACGACGACCAGGCGGTCGGAGGTCGTCGGGAACTCGGCCCATGCACGACCGACCTCGGCCAGCGGTACCGCGCGCGGCGTGACGGCGACCCGTCCGTCACCGATGAGGTCGGCGAGCGCGCCCAGCTCGGCGACGATGTCGCGCGGCGACACGGAGCCGTGCCCGGAACCCACGATCGACAGCTTGGTGGAGCGCAGGGCGGCCGAGGGGATCCGTGACTCGGCGCCGGCGACCGCCCCGATCTGGACCCAGGTCAGGGGCTGGTCGTCGTCGGCCCTGGCGGGGACGATCGCCCGCAGCGCGGCGGCCGCCGGCTCGCCCCACAGGTAGTCGAGGACGACGTCGACGTCGGTGCCGGCGGCGGCCAGCGCCTCGCTCGCTCCGGTGGCCGACAGGTCGACCAGGGTGTCGGCCCCCAGGGCGGTGAGAGCACCCAGCCTGGCCGCGTCCCGACCGACCGCGGCGACCGCGGACGCACCGAGGACGCGCGCGACCTGCACGGCGATCCGGCCCGCGCTGCCCGTGGCGCCCAGGACCAGCACCTTCTGGCCGGGGGCGAACGCGGTGCGGTGCCGCAGGGCGAGCCAGGACGACATGGTGGGGTTCATGGCGGCGGCCACCACGACCGGGTCGGCGTCCGCGGGCAGCAGCACGCTGCGCCGCAGGTCCACGACGGTGCGTTCGGCCATGGACCCGAGCCGGGTGCCGGGGAGCACGAAGTAGCGCAGCCTCCCCTCGGGGTCGCGGCCGACGCCGTCGACGCCCGGGACGAGCGGCAGGACCCGGTCGCTGGTGTAGTGCGACCCGTCGGCCTGCGCCAGCACCCGGTGGCTGAGCGCGGCGGCCAGGACCTCCACCACCACCTCGTCGGGGCCGGCGGCCTCGGGTTCTGCGACGTCGCCGCACTGCGGCGGCTGGTCGAGACGGGACACCACGGCTGCTCGCATCGTCATCACTCCTCGGTCGGTGCACACCGGCACTCAATGGTTGGTTCTACGAACTAAAGTAGTTCGTATTAAGCACTATCGCAAGGTGTAGGGTCGGCCCGTGCCCAGCAACCCGGAGCTCGAGCTCGGTCGTCCGTCGGACCGCGAGGACCCGCTGGTCGGCGCCCTCGCGCAGACCACGTTCGTGGTCATGGCCCTGCTCAACCGGCTGTGCGCCGAGCACGACCTCTCGCTCACCCAGCTGCGGGTGCTCGCGATCCTGCGCGACCGCGACCACGTGCGGGTCTCGGCGCTCGCCGAGCACCTCGGTCTGGAGAAGTCCACGGTGACGGGCCAGGTCGATCGTGGCGTGCGGCGGGGGCTGCTGGGCCGTGCGCCCAGCCCGGGCGACGGCCGGGCCGTGGACGTCTCGCTCACGCCGGACGGGCTCGAGCTCGCGAACCGGCTCTACGCCGCCGTGGCCGCCTCGCTCGCGGACCTCACGGCGACGCTCGGTGCCACGGAGCGCCGGCGCCTGACCGCGCTGCTCGCCCGGCTGCTCGCCGCCGCCCCGACGGGTCGCAGCACGTAACCTGCACGCGTGCGTCGAACCCTCCTGGCCGTCCCGGCGTTCGGGTCCCCCGAGCTCACCGACGCGGTCCTGCGTGACCTGCTGCGCGACGACCCGCTGCTGCCTGACGGGCTGCGGCTGGTGGTCGTCGACAACCAGGGCGACTACGTGCTGCCCGGCTGGGCGGCCGGCGTCGAGGTCGTGCGCACGGGGGAGAACCTGCGCTGGATCGGCACCGCGAACTGGGCGTTCGCGCGGGCGCGGGCCGACGGCGACGAGGTCGTGGTGCTCCTGAACAACGACACCCGCCTGTCACGTGGCTTCGTGGCGGGGCTCGTCGGTGCGGTCGAGGGTGACGTCGCGATCGCGGCCGCCTGCTACGACGACTTCTGGCTGCACCAGCGGGCCGCGCGGGTCCCGCCCGACGCGGAGGCGTACGTCCCGTGCCCGGTGGTGCGCGACGTGGCCTTCTGCGACGGGACGGCGATCGCGTTCGCGGTGCGGGCGCTCGCCGAGGTGGGGGAGATGGACACGGTCGCGTTCCCGCAGCACGGCTACGGCGCGGACGTCGACTGGGCGCTGCGCGCGCGTCGAGCCGGCTGGCGCTGCGTGGTGACCGAGCAGGCGTACGTGCACCACCTCCGCCGCGTCACGATGACGCGCGTCGGGCGTACGGCGGAGGACAACCGCGCCGAGATCCTGACCGGCCTCGACCGGAAGTGGGGCGACACCTGGCGCGCGCTCGCGGGGCTCGGGCCGGGCGCGTTCCCGGCGCACAACACGGGCAGCGCGATCGACTGGTACGCCGACCCGGACGCGATCCGCGCGCTGGTCGACGGTGGTGGGTCGGCCGCCCGCTAAGGCCGCTGACCACGCGAGTCTGGCGCTGACCACGGCAGATCTGCCGTGGTGAGCACCGGACTTTCAAGTTCACATGAAAGTCCTGGGACACCCGAGGCGGATCAGTAGGCCCCGGTGACGACGTTGATGAGGTCCTCGCCGGCGACGAAGCGCTCGATCTGGGACCGGACCAGCGCGTACGCCCGTTCGCCGGAACGCTTGACGTGCCCTGCGGCGTGCGGGGTGATCAGGAGGTTCGGCGCGGTCCAGAGCGGGTGGTCGTGGGGGAGCGGCTCGGGGTCGACGACGTCGAGCGCGGCGCGCAGACGCTTCGAGGTCAGCTCGGCGAGGAGCGCGTCGGTGACGATCACCTTGCCGCGGGCGACGTTCACGACCAGCGCACCGTCGGGCAGCGCGGCCAGGAAGGTGGCGTCGACCATCCCCTCGGTGTCGGGGGTGAGCGGCACGGTGAGGACGACGGCGTCGGCGTCGGGCAGCAGGTCGGGCAGCTCGGCGGTGGCGTGCACGCCCTCCCGAGCGGAGTGCGCGACCAGCACGGGCTGGGCGTCGAAGCCCCGCAGGCGCTTCGCCGTCTGCTCGCCCAGGTCCCCGGCGCCGACGACCAGCACGCGCTTGTCGATCAGGTCCTCGCCCTGGGCGTCCTCCCACGCACCGCGCTCCTGCGCGCGGACGAAGTGCGGCAGCTGGCGGTAGGACGCCAGGATCAGGGCCAGCACGAGCTCGCTGACGGGTCCGCCGTGCACGCCGCGCGCGTCGCAGAGCTGCACCCCCTCGGGGGTCTTGCCCAGCACGTCCTCGACGCCCGCGCTCAGCAGCTGCATGACCTTCAGCTCGGGCATGGCGGCGAGCTTGTTCTCCAGGTCGGTGGAGTCCTCGACCTGCGGCACCCAGAACTCGGTCTGCCCGAGCGTGTCCGGGCGCTCGGGCTCGCCGTTCCAGACGACGACCTCGACCCCCTCGGGCAGGTCACCCAGCAGCTGGACGGCATCACGGTCGGGCACGCAGACGACGGTCACCGGTTCACCCTAGCCAGAGCTCTGCGAGCCGGGTGTGCCGACGACCCGGGCCGGCACGCCCGGCCGGCAGGGCCGAGGCTCAGAGCCCCTCGGCCACCTTCGCCGTGGCCAGCACCCAGGCGTCGCGCGACGGCTTCGACAGCGCCGCGAAGTCGATCGGGCCGCCCGCCACCAGCGACTGCTCGTGCGGGACGTCGACGACCGCCCGGGTGAGCTGCGCGAAGTGGTCGTGCAGCCGCGCCGAGAGGGCGGGGTCGTTCGACGAGGCGGGAGCCGAGAGGATCGTCACCGCGTGCTCGACCTTGTCGCCGTGGCCCTTGGCGCGCAGCCCGTCGACCAGCCAGGCCGCGCTCGCGGCGGTGTCCTCACGGATGGTCGACACGATCACCAGCTGGTCGGCGGCGGCCACCGCGGCCTCCCAGTTGCTGGCCCGCATGTTGTTGCCGGTGTCGACCAGGATGATCCGGTAGAAGCGGCTCAGCGTGCCGTGCAGACGCTGGAACGCGTCGGCGTCGATGGAGGCGGAGGCGGCCGGGTCCTCGTCCGAGGCGAGCACGTCGAACTGCGCCGCCCCCTGCGAGCGGACGTAGTTGTCGAGGTCCCCGACCCGTGCGCCGCGGACCTGCTGGAAGCGTTCGAGGTCGGCCAGGAGGTCGACGGCCGTGTTCGTGTGCCGGGCCGGGACCGCGCGCCACCCCAGCGTCCCGCGGGTCTCGTTGTTGTCCCAGGCGAGGGTGTAGCCCCCGCGCAGCGTCGCGAAGGTCGCGGCCAGCAGCATCGTGGCGGTCGTCTTGGACGCCCCGCCCTTGGGGTTGACCACCACGACGGTCCGGGGGCCGGGCAGCGAGCGCTGGATCGTCGCGACCGACTCGCGGTGGCGCAGCTCGGAGGGCCCGGGCCTCGGCTTGACCAGCCCGAACGTGGCCTTGCGCACGAACGCCTGCCAGCCCGTCTGGGCGGGACCCGGGGCCGGAGCCGGTCGCCCGCCGAGCAGGTCGTCCAGGGTGGGGACGGCCCGGCGGGGCTGGGGCGCGTACGGGTCCGGGCCCGGGCCCGGCCGTGGGGCCGCGGGCGGCGGAGGTGCTCCGGGTGCGCCCGGTGCGGGCGGTGACCAGGCTCGCGCCGGCTGCTGGCCGCCGGGGGGCGTCGAGGGCGACCACGGCTGAGGGCCGGCCCACGCGTTCTGCGGCGGGGTCTCGGGCGGGGGGACCGCCGACGTCGGGCGATCGGGCTCGGGCGGCTGGTCCGCCTGCGACCGGTCCCCCTGCCACTGCTCCGGCTGCGACTGCTCCGGCTGCGACTGGTCCGGCTGAGGCGCTGCCGGCGGCGAGCCGTGCGGCGACCGGGCGGTCTCGACCATCGTGCCGTCGGGGCGGGCCACGAAGAGCCAGGTGCCCTCCGGGTCGGAGCTGTCCAGGACGACGTCGCGGCCGAGCCGGGCGGCGAGGTCGAGGGCGTGCTGGCCGACGTACAGGCGGGCGTCCTCGCTCGTCGGGAGCTGGGCGTGGCTGGGTGACCCGTTGACCAGCAGCTCGGCGCCGCCGTACGCGTCGATCCGCGCGACCACCGTCACGGTGTCGTCGTCCTGGGTGGTCATGGTGGTTCCTCCCGCCTGCCCGTGCGGTTGGTCCGGCCTCGGCAGGTGGGCCAGAGCCTAAGACCTCAGGGGTCCTGCACCGCTGGCGCCCACGACGGTCGCGCGACCAGGCAGAACGGGTGCCCGGCCGGGTCGGCGTAGACGTGGTCACCGCCCAGCCGTGTCGCTCCGAGCGCGACGACCGCGGCATCGGCCTCGTCGAGGTCGTCGACCATCACGTCGAGGTGGACCTGCTGGGAGCTGCCCGGGTCGGGCCAGGAGGGAGCCCGGTGCTCCGGAGCCCTCTGGAAGGCGAGTCCCGAGGCGTGGTCGCTCTCCGCGACGACGACCCAGCTGTCCGAGACGAAGGTGACGGGCAGGCCGAGCAGCTCCGAGTAGAACCCGGCGAGCGCTCGCGGGTCTCGACAGTCGAAGGCGACGTGGTGCGGCCGACCGATCACGACCTCATCTTCCCCCGCCCCTGCTCCGGAACGTCCCCCGCAGCGCGAGCACGGTCAGCACCGCGACGACGCCGAGCGAACCGATCGCCACGGCGGGACCGAGCGTCGCGGCCAGCGCCCCGGCGGCGACCGGCCCCAGGCCCTGGCCGCCCATCAGCCCGCTGGAGAGCAGACCGAAGCCGAGCCCCTGGTCGCGCTCGGGCAGCGCGTCGGCGAACCGACGCTGCAGGCCGACCTGGTAGGCGAAGCCGGTCCCGCAGGCGACGGCCAGCGCGACGACGCCGGCGTACGGCAGGCCCAGGGCCCACGGGACCAGGGCGAGGCCGACGACCAGGGCCAGCGGCAGGGCCACCTGCTCGCGCCGGCGCGGGGGCAGGCCACGGCCGACCACGACGTCGCCGACGAGCATCCCCACCGGGACCGCCGCGAGGAGCAGGCTGCCCGCGCTCGTCGTCCAGCCGCGGTGGGCGACGTAGCCGACGACGAGCGCCTCGACCCCGGTCACCAGCCAGGCGGGGACCCACTGCGCGAGCAGCAGGCCGCGGACGACCGGGTCGGCGAGCAGGCGGCCGTTGCCGCGGAACGTCGCCCGCACGGCACCGTCACGAGCACCGCTGCGCTCGGCGTCGCGGTCGACCGGGTGGTGCGCGAGGCCCAGCCGGGCCACCACGGCGCCGGCCACCAGCGCGACGCCGGAGACCAGCAGCAGCCCGCGCGGGGAGAACGCCAGCAGCAGCACCCCGCCCAGGGCCAGCCCGAGCACCTGCGCCACGGAGGCGACGGCGCTCAGGACCGAGCGGCCGACGACGAAGCGGTCGCCCGTGAGCAGCGTCCGGGTCAGGCGACCGGTGGCCGCCGTGCCCACCGGGTCGAACGCGCCCACGACGCCGACGAGCACGAGCATGACGGCGACGGGCAGGTGGACCAGGCCGATCAGCAGGCCGGGCGCGGCCCGGACGAGCAGCGACACGACCAGCAGGGTGCGGGCGGGCAGCCGGTCGGCCAGCGAGGTGAAGAGCGAGCCGCCGACCAGCTGCGGGGCGAAGCCGACCCCGTACGCGACCGCCGACCAGAAGACCGACCCGGTGGTGGCGAGCACGAGCACGGACAGCCCGAGGATCTCGGTGGTGGTCGAGAGCGCCCGGAGCAGGAACGAGCCGAGCAGCACCCGGACCTCGCGGCCCGCGAAGACCTCGCGGTAGGTGGCGCCCCGCTCGGGGGTCGGGGTCTCGGTCACGGGCACCGGACGAGCGTCGCCGGGCTGCGCCGACGACGCTACTGTTTCGTCGTGGCACGAAAGGTCATCCGGCTCGCGGTGGGTCCGGACGACCTCGCGCAGAGCCGGTTCGCGATCTCGCCGCTGTGGGAGCTGGTGCACGCGATGCGCGCGCTGGGCCGGAGGGACGGCCGGGGCGGGCCGGCGCAGCCCTGGGTCGACCGGGCCCGGGAACGGTTCGCCGCGCTGCGCCGCAGCGCGGACGTCGACGCGGTCCTGGTGCTGCAGCCCGACGGCTACGGGGTCGACTTCCTGCTCCCGGCGTCGAGGTCGGTCGCGACGACCGTCGAGGACCTGCTCGAGGTGGTCCGGACGACGCCGCTCGAGCAGGCCCGGCGCGAGATCGCCCGTGCGCTCGCGCTGGGACCGGCGCCCTCACCGCGCGTGCTGGCCGTCCTCGAGCGGGAGGACGTCACCGCCTACCTCGCCGACGTCCTGGCCCGCGCCTGGGACGTGCTGCTGGCGCCGGACTGGCCGCAGCTGCGCGCGATCCTGGAGCGCGACGTCGTGCACCGCGCCGGCCGGCTCGCCCGCGACGGCTGGGCCGCGGCGCTGGCCGACGTCCACCCGCAGGTCCGCTACGCCGGCGGGAGCATCGAGATGCCCGCGCGGGTCGACGAGGCCGACGTCGACCTCGCCGGGCGCGGGCTCCTGCTGGTCCCGTCGGTGTTCGTGTGGCCGCACGTCGCGTACGGGTTCGACCCGCCCTGGCCGCCGGCCCTGATCTACCCCGCACGAGGCGTCGCGGCGCTCTGGAGCCGCGAGCCGGCCGGCGCCCCGGGCGGTCTCGCCCGGCTGCTCGGCCCGACCCGTGCGGCGGTCCTGGCCGCGCTCGACGAGCCGGCGACCACCACGCAGCTCGTCGCCGCCCTGCACCTGAGCGTCGGTGGGGTGGGCGACCATCTGGCGGCCCTGCGGGACGCCGGCGTGGTCAGCCGCGCGCGGACGGGACGTTCCGTGCTCTACACCCGGACGTCGGTCGGCGACGCCCTCGTCGCCGCGAGCGACCCGGGCTGAGCCCGGGCTCGACCCGTCGGCTCGGTCTAGGACGCGACCGGAGGCTCGGGCGTCACCCCGCCGGTGTCCCGGGTGGCCTGGTTCAGCCGCCTGCCCGCCCGGCGTCCGAGCGTGGTGATCCAGTCCATCTGCTTGCGGGCCCGCGGGCGCAGCCGCTGCTGCGCCTCGTGGCCGGGGATCTTCTCGTGCACCGCCGAGGTCGGTGCGTCCGGCAGCAGCCGGGTGACGGCGCCGAGGAGGAGCGCCGTCGCGTTCGGCGCCAGCGCGTCGACGCGCTGGGCGACCTTGGCCATCGGCGTGGGCTGCACGACGGCTCGCCCGACCAGGACGGCGTGCACGATCTGCGCGGCTGCGCGGTCGGCGTCCATCGAGAGCAGCGGGATGTTGTCCGCCGCGGAGAACCAGGCGAACTCGGGGCCCTGGTCGCCGACGAACTGGGCGTTCACGTGCGAACCGGTCCGCATCAGACCGGGCTCGATGGTCGTGACCGTGACGCCGGTCCCGGCCAGCTCGGACCGCAGGCCCCGCGCGTACCCGGTGGCCCCGAACTTCGCCGTGCTGTACGGCAGCAGGTGCGGCGCCGGGATGAGCCCGCCGACCGACGTGACGACGCCGATCCGGCCGCGGCCCCGGGCCACCATCAGCGGCGAGACCGCGAGCGTGGTGTTGATCGGGCCCCACAGCATGATGTCGATCGCCTCGCGGAAGTCCTCGCGGCTCAGCGAGGCGAGCGGACCGACCTGGATGACTCCGGCGACGTGCAGCAGGACCTCGATCGGCCCGGTCTCCTCCACGAGCGCGACCAGCGCCTCGATGCCGGCCTCGTCGCGCACGTCGCACGCCTGCACCTCGACGGTGGCGCCCTCGGCCCGCAGCTGCGTGGCGGCACGCTCGAGGTCCTCGGCGTTCCGGGCGCTGAGGACGAGGCGGTAGCCGCGGTCCGCGAGCTGGCGGGCGGCGGCCAGGCCGAGCCCGCGCGAACCCCCGATGACCAGGGCGAGCGGGGCGACGGCTCCCGTCCCCGCGACGTCGCTCACGAGCCCGGCCCGTCGTGGCGGCGGTTCCTGGCCGCGGTCTGGACCTGCTGCTGAGACGTCAACGCCCTGCTCCTTCGTCTGTCCTGCTCCGGATCGTTCTTTCGAGTCTGCGGTCCCGGCCGGATGCGCGACGGGGCGCGGTCACCGGGCGCCCGGTCGGTCCACGCGTCGCAGGCGACGGACGACGAGCACGGCGAGGCCGGTGAGGGCGACGACCCGCCAGCCGCGCCGCCACCGGCGCGCGGAGGCGGCCTGCCCCGTACGGATCGCGGGGGCCGAGCCGAGCGGGGCCCGGGGCAGCAGGCGGGCGAGCGCGTAGTTGAGCCCGTAGTGGTAGCCGAACGAGACCACGAGGGTGTGCGCGAGCCCGAAGTCCATCCGGCGCGAGGACGTGCGGACGACGTTGCGCGCGTCCCAGGCGACGGGGCCCCAGGCCTGCAGCCGGCGGCGCAGGTCGACCTCGTCGCCGCCCTGGGTGAGGCGGACGTCGTAGCCGGGGAAGCCCTCGCGCCGGAACGCGACGTTCGTCGCGGTGAGGTAGAGCAGCCGGCCGGTCCGCGCGTGCAGCCGGTCGACGACGACGAAGAAGGCGGGGGGGAAGACCGCGGCCCACCAGGGCGGGTCGGCGTAGCGGCAGGGCCCGGCGACCGCGACGAGCCCGGGGTCTTCGCGGAACGTGGCGTCCAGGCGGCGCAGCCAGTCCGCCGGCGTGACGGTGTCGGCGTCGGTGGAGGCGATGATCTCGCCGGTGGCGGCGTCCACGCCGGTCTGGCGGGCCTGGCACACGCCGCGGCGGGGCTCGGGGACGACCCGGACCCCGTACTCCCGGGCGATCGCCGCGGTGGCGTCGGTGCTCGCGTTGTCGACCACCAGGACCTCGTACGCCGCGTCGACGTCCTGGGCGCGGAGGGCCTCGAGCGTGGCCGCCAGCCCGTCGGCCTCGTTGTGCGCCGGCACGACGACGCTGAACCGCGGTCGTGCCACGAGGACCTCGTCCGGCGCCGGGTCCGTGACGGCGTGGGTCACCGCTCGCTCGCGACCCCGAGCTGGGAGACGCGTCCGAGCCGGGAGAACGCGAGCGCGGCGAGCAGCGCGACCGGGACCAGCGCCCAGAAGGCCGGGCCGAACGCGTCGGCGTACGCGGCGCTCACCTCGGCCCGGGCCGCGGCGGGGGCGGCGGCCAGCCGTCCGGGGCTCCAGGACCCGAGCGGGGCACCGCCCACGATGCCCGCGGCCCCCAGCCGCATCGTCACCCAGGCGCCGACCGCCCCGGTCCCGACGACGACGCCGATCTCGCGCAGCAGGTTGTTGGCACCGGTGGCGGTGCCGACCTCCGCCTCGACGACCCCGGCCTGGACGACCACGACGACGACCTCCCACACGCAGCCGATGCCGGCCCCGAGCAGGACCAGGGCGGGGACGACGCCGACGAGCGAGCCCGTCGCGTCGCTGCCGAGCAGGGCGAGCCCGCCCGCGACGGCGAGCGACCCGACGACCAGCAGCGCACGGACGGGGCCCCCGCGCTGGACGACCCGCGCGGCGACGACGGTGAGGATCCCCAGCCCGCCGAACAGGGCCAGCATGAGCAGACCGGCCCACGACGGGCTCAGTCCGAGCACCAGCTGCAGGTAGGTCGGGAGGTAGGCCAGCATCCCGAACGACGACGCACCCAGCAGCAGCCCGCCCGCCGTGGCGTAGCGGACCTGCCGACGCCGCAGCACGCTGAACGGTGAACGGGGCCGGCGCCCTTCCTGCGGTCGCCCTGGAGGCATCAGCACCGCGGCCGCCACCAGGGCGGCCAGCGCCAGCGGGAGGTTGATCCAGAACGCCCAGCGCCAGCCCGGTCCGGACGCGAGCCAGCCGCCGAGCGGGGGTCCGGCCACCACGGCCGCGGCGAACACCGCACCGACCCCGCTCATCACGGCGGCCCGCTGCCGCAGCGGCACCAGCACCGCCACCTCGGCCTGCACCAGGACGAGGAGCCCGCCGGCGCCGGCACCCTGGACGACCCGCGCCAGCACGAGGGTCACCGGGGCGGTCGCCAGGGCGCCGAGCACCGACCCGGCCAGGAACAGGGCGACCGCCACGACGAACAGCCGGCGGCGACCGAACCGGTCGCTCAGCCAGCCGTACGCGGGGAGCACCGCGGTGCTGGCGACGAGGTAGCCCGTGGTGACCAGGGCGAGCAGCCGCAGGTCGCCGAGGTCGGCGGCGATCGTGGGCAGCGCCGTCGCCACGACGGTCTCGGCGAGCTCCGAGGCCAGCAGGGCCGCGCTCATCCCGACGAGCAGCACCGCCGAGCGACGGTCGAGCCCGAGCCGGGCCAGCCCCTTGGTCGTGGGAGCAGCGCCGGCGGCCTCAGCGGGTGCGGACGACCGGGACACGGGCGCTCTCCGCCACCGCGGTCGCGACCACGTCGACCGGGTCGGGCATGGTGGCGAACTCGGCCTGCAGCCGTGCGGCCGCGTCGTGGTAGCGGGGACGGCGCAGCGCGGCCCGGACGGCCCGGCGGATCTGCCGGGGCGACGGACGCCCGCTGCGCAGGTCGATCCCGGCGCCCGACCAGGCCACCCGCGCGGCGACCTCGGGCTTCTCCTCGCTGGCCCCGGCCACCACGACGGGGACGCCGTGGGCCAGCGCCTGCTGGACACCGCCCCAGCCGCCGTTCGTGACGACGACCGACGTGTGCGGCAGCAGGTCCGGGTAGCCGATGAGCTCGGCCACCTCGGCGTTCGCGGGCAGACCACCGTCGAGCTGCGCGAGCACGTCCTCGACGGGACGACCGCCCGTGGTCGCGACGACGCGCACGGGCTCGTCGGCGAGGGCCTCCAGGCAGGGCACGAGCAGCGCGCTCGGGTCGGCGTTGGCGAACGTCCCCTGGGTCACGTGCACCAGGGGCGCCGTACCGGCGGGCGGCGACCACGGGTCGCAGGCCAGGTCCGGGCGGGCGGGCGGCAGCGGGCCCGTGAAGACGATCGAGGACGGGAGGTCGCGCCGCGGGTACTCCAGGCCGGGGATGGAGAGGTGGAACGTGCGGTCGAACAGCCCCGCGACGTCGAAGAAGCCGACCGGGGACGGCGGCAGGCCGAGCGCGGCCAGCTGCGCGTCGAGCGCGGCCTGCAGCGGGCGCAGCGGGCCGTGGCGGAGTATGAAGTCGATCTGGCGGTTGCGCAGCCGCGAGACCGCCGTGCGCCCCGGAGCCAGCCCCGAGCCGAACGGCGCGACGTCCGGGCTCGTGAGCGCGAGCGGGGTGATCGAGACGCCGAAGACCGGGGGCCTCGGGTCGGACCCCGTCAGCAGCGGCAGGACCCCGAGGAAGGCGGTGTCCGCCACCACGGCGTCGTAGTGCTTCGTCCGCAGCGCGCGGACGACCGCCCGGTGCTGCGCGCCGAGCGGGCGGACGAACAGCCCGGTGATGTCGTAGCGACCGGCGGCGACGCGCGTCCGGTGCTGCCGCTTGGGCAGCCACGCCTCGAGCTCGGCGTCGTCGTAGTCCACCTCGGGCGGCAGCGGGACGAAGTCGAGGCCGGCCCCGGCCGCCGACGCCGCGTACTTGCTCCCGGTGAGGAACGTCACCTCGTGACCGCGTCGTCGAAGACCCCGCCCGAGGGCGAGCATCGGCGACACGTGCCCGAAGATCGGGCTGCTGAGCAGCAGGACCTTCGTCATCAGCTGTGGTGCACCTCCTGGCGTGGGACGACTACGAACTTACCCAGCCGGGCCGCGCCCACCCGGTGCCACGCGGGCTCAGTCGCCGGTGGTGCCGTCGTGGAGCTCGCGCAGGAGGTCCAGGTGCCCGTTGTGCCGGGCGTTCTCCTCGACCAGGTGCAGCAGCACCCAGCGCAGGGTCGGGTGCTCGCCGGAGCTGAGCGGGGTCGCCGAGCGGTCGTCGAGGGCGAGGCCGTCGATGATCTCCGCCGTGCGCCGGGCCTGAGCCACGTAGCCCTCGAGGACCTCGGCGAGCGGCAGGGTCGCGCCGTCGAGGAACTCCTGGTCGGGGGAGTCCTCGGTCCACGGCCCGAGGTCCGGCCCGTCGACGAACCGGGTCTCGACCCACGAGTGCTCGACCCAGCGCAGGTGGTTGACCACCCCGCCGATGCTCATCAGCGGCGAGCCGGGCAGCGGGGTGGCCGACGCGCCGGCGGCGTCGAGCCCCCGGCACTTCTCCGCGGCCGTGTCGCGGGTGTACTGCAGCATGGCGAGCAGCGTCGCCCGCTCGTCCCAGGTGCCGGGCAGGTCGGATCGAGGCATGCGGTGAGTCTCGCAGGACCCGCTGACACGACGCGTTCCTCAGACGGTGGACGCCTCCCGGAAGCGTCGCAGCGCGAGCTCGCTGTCGCCGGACGCGTACGCCTCTAGCCCGACCACGCCGGTGTACCCCGTCTCCGCCAGTGCCCGGGCGACTCCCGGGGGAGCACCGGACCACCGGCGCCGGGTCCGGTCAGAAGCCCGGGAAGACCGCCCGGAGGCTGCTGAGGCGGGGGTCGTCGACGCCCGCCGGGGTGTGGTCGGGGTCGAGCCGTCCGGAGACCAGCCGGAGCAGCGCCTCGGCCGGCAGCTCCAGCGCGTCGGCACCGGCGGAGGCGCTCGGCGCCAGCGTGACCTGGTCGCTCGCGCTGAGCACGAACGTGCGGTCGGGGTCGGAGGTCACGACGTCGACCGGCTCGAGCCCGGCGATCGCCCGCCCGGCGCGGGCGGCGGTCGTCGGCAGCTCGTCGACGAGCAGGTCGACCGCGTCGGCGGAGACCGTCGCCGACGGGTCCAGGGCGACGGCGATGTCCCAGGTGTGCAGGGCCAGCTCGGCGAGCCGCATCCCCGCCAGGCCACTCAGGTCGAGCCGGCGGCCGAACGCCGCCAGCGAGAACGCGTCGCGCTCCTCGTCGGTGGTCTGCTCGATCCTCGTGACCAGCGCCTCGTTGGCGTCGATGCTCTGGCGCACCTGCTCGGTCGGTGCGAGCGCGTTCCAGCGGTCCCAGATCCCGCCGAACACCTCGCCGCCCGGCGCCGGCGCACCGCGCAGCCCGGCGTCGAGGAACAGCCCGAAGATCTCGGCCTGGCTGCCCAGGTGCGACGCCGTGTCCGCGATCGTCCAGTCCCGGTTGTAGGACGGGCCCTCGACCTCGGCCGGGGACAGCGGGCGCAGGAGCCCGCTGAACCGGTCGAACGAGGAGCGGACGGCGCGGATCCAGGTGACGGTGTCGGCCATGGTGCTCCTGAGCGGTAGGTCTGAGGATCTTCGGCGGGCTTCACCGTAGCCCTCGGGACACGCGGCGGGACGACCGCTCAGCCGGCGACCGGGGCCAGCGCCGCCGCGACCTCCGCGTACGTGGGCCCGGTGGCCGGGCCGACCCGCTGCACGCAGAGCGCGGCGGCGGCGTTCGCCCAGCGGGCGGCGGCCGCCGGGTCGTCGCCCCGGCCGATCGCCGCGGCGAAGGTGCCGAGGTGGCAGTCGCCGGCCCCGCTGGTGTCGGTGGGGACGAAGGGGGGCAGGGGGACCGGGACGTGCCGGACGTCGTCCGGGCGCGCGGCCTCGAGCAGCCAGCAGCCCTGCGCACCGTCGCGCACGAGGACGCCGGCGCGGGGGAGCGGGAGGGTCGTGGACCAGGCGCGGGCGGCGCTCACCGCGTCCGGGCGGCCGGTCAGGGCGCCGGCCTCGTGGGCGTTCAGCGACACCCAGTCCGCGCGGTCGAGGACCACGTGGAGCAGGGCGGCGTCGACGTCGGCCACGACCGGCCCCGGGTCGAAGAACGTGCGGTGCGTCGCCGGCAGCCGGCCGAACCACGCCGCCACGACCGGGCCGTGCGCGTACGCGAGGTCGTAGCCGGACAGCCAGAGGGCGTCGTCGGGCTCGAGCCTGACCGCGGACAGCAGCGCCTCCGTCAGCCGGCCCTCGACCCCGGGCCGGGTCGCGTAGGTCCGCTCCGCCGCGTCGTCGACCAGGCCGATGCAGAAGCCGCTGTCGCCGTCGGGCGACGGCGGCCCGACCACGGCGATGCCCTCCGCGGCCAGGTCGGCCCGGATCTGGTCGCCGAAGCGACCGGTGCCGTGCGGCCCGAGGTACGCGCCGGCCAGGCCCTGGCGCCGGGCCGCGGCCAGGATGTTGAAGCCGCCCCCCGTGGCGACGAGCGCGTCGGTCGCCAGCACGTCCCCGCCGGCGACGGGGAAGTGCGGCACGTACATGACGACGTCGACGATGATCCCGCCGACCAGCACCAGCCGGGGCGCGCTCACGTCGCGTCCCGGAGCTCGAGCAGCCGGGCGACGAGGGGTGCGACGTCGAGGTCGTTGCGGGTCGTCACGAGCTCGACCGCCGCCGCCGGGAACCCGGCCCGCCCGTGCAGCGCACCGCCCACGGCCCCGGCCATGGCCGCGACCGTGTCGGTGTCGCCGCCCAGGTTCGCGGCCGCCAGGCAGACCCGCCAGGGGTCGTCGGGGGCGAGCGCGAGCAGTGCGAACGCGGCGGGCACGGACTCCTGCGTGGCGATGCCGGTCCCGACGAGGTACGCGACCGCGTCGAGCGCCGCCGCCTCGGAGCCTGCGGCGCGGACGGTGTCCACGGCCCAGAGGATCCGCGTCGCGACGTCGGCGCCGGCGACGTACGCGCCCCGCCCCGCGCCCTGGCGGGCCGCGAGCACCGCGGCGTCCAGGGCGTCGTCGAACGTGCCGCCCTCGACCCCGGTGCTGACCGCCGCGGCGACGGCCGACGCCCCCGCGATGGCGACGCCGGTGTTGTGCGTGAGCGCGCAGACCTCGGTGACGCGGTCGACCAGGCGGACCAGCGGCTGCGGGGGCACGAGGACGCCGACCGGCGCGATCCGCATCGCCGCCCCGTTCGTGTCGCCCCAGCGACCCGTCTCGGCCGGGTCCGCCCCCTGGACGAGCGCGGCCAGGGCCCGCTTCGTCGAGGGTCCGAGCAGGTCGGCCGACCCGACGGCCTGCATGCGCGCCTCCCAGGCCAGCAGGTCGTGGGCGAGCCGGCCGGGCGCCACGTGGCCGTCGCCGGCCACCAGCGCCCGCGCCACGATCAGCGCCTGGTCGGTGTCGTCGGTGACGTGCCCGGCCGGGAGCCCGCGGCTGATCTCGTTGGCCTCGGGGCCGGGCTCGAACCAGCGCAGCCCGCCGTACAGGTGGTCGACGGTGGCCCGGGGGAGGTACTGCGTCGGCATGCCGAGCGCGTCGCCGACGGCCAGGCCGAGCAGGGCGGCCTCCGCCCGGTCGACCCGGGCGCTCACGCCGTCGGCGGCCGACTCGTCGGCGGCCGGGCCTCGGGCCGCGACGTCAGGGACGCTCGCGGGCGGCACCGGTGCTCCTCCTCGCACTGTTGTGGTGCAGGTGGAAGTGCGTCGGGTCGAGCCAGCTGGTGACGTGCTCGACGAGGTCGCCCGCCTCGTTGCGGCCGACCGAGAACAGCTGCAGCCAGGGGTCGCCGACCGCGCGCTCGAGGGCCTCGGCCTCGGCGGCGTCCAGCAGGGTGAGCCGGGCCCACTCCTCGAAGTCGGCGACGACCAGCCCACGACGGACGAGGCTCGCGGTCAGGCTGCCGTCCACCAGGCCGTCCGCGGTGAGGTCCGCGATCTCCGGGACGAAGGGCAGCCGGCTGTGCTCGAGCGACACCGGCGTGCCGTCGACGAGGCGGACGCGGTCGACCGCGAGGAACGCGTCCGAGGACAGGCCGAGCCACTCGGCCAGCTCGGGCACGGTCGTCACCTCGAAGCGCAGCACCCGGGCGGTCGCGGTGAGCCCGTGCGCGGCGAACTCGGCCGACCAGCTCTGGGTCGGCGCGATGGCGCGGCCGTCGTAGGTCACGAACGAGCCGGAGCCGGGCTGGGTGGCGATGTAGCCGCCGCGCTGCAGGTCGGCCAGGGCCTGCCGGACGGTGGCGCGGCTGACCCGGAACCGGGTCGCCAGCGCGTGCTCCCCCGGGAGCCGCTCACCGCGGGCGAGCTCGCCGGAGCGGATCTCGGCCACGATGCGCTCCCGCACGGCGTCGGGCTTGCTCAGCGGGACCGAGCTCGTCACGCCGCCTCCTGCTCCCGGACCCGTCCGCGTGAGGCGACCAGGGTGACCACGAACGCGACCACCAGGGCGGCGAGCACGCCCACGTTCGCGTACGCCCAGGCGCCGTCGCGACCGCCGAGCCCCAGCGGGCCCAGCAGGTAGCCCTGCCAGGCGAGCCAGCCCGCGCTCGCGTTCGTCACGAGCCCCCACCCGAGCAGCGTGGCGACGAGCAGCGTGACCACCGCCGCGGCGCGCACCGAGCCGTAGCGGCCCTGCGGGTCGAAGAGGTCGGCCTCGGCGTAGCCGCGCCGGCGCAGGGCCACGTCGGCGAGCATCACGCCGCACCACGCCGCGATCGGCACCCCGAGGGTGATGAGGAAGCCCATGAACTGGCCGATGAAGTCGCTCGCGAAGAAGACGACGTAGACGGTGCCCGCGACCATCAGGACGCCGTCGACGAGCGCAGCGGCGAAGCGAGGCAGCCGCACCCCGACCGCGAGCAGGGAGAGCCCGGAGGAGTAGATGTCCATGGCGGAGGCCCCGACCAGCCCGAGGACCGCGACGACCACGAACGGGACGAGGAACCAGGTGGGCAGCAGGTTGGCCAGGGCGCCGACCGGGTCGGCGGCGATCGCGGTGCTGAGGCTCTCCGACGAGCCGGCCAGCAGCAGCCCGGAGCCGAGCAGCACGACCGGGGCGACCGACGCGCCGAAGGTGGTCCAGCCGGCCACGGCGGCGCCCGAGGACGAGCGGGGGAGGTAGCGGGAGTAGTCGGCCGACGCGTTCACCCAGCCGAGCCCGAAGCCGGTCATGACGAAGACGAACGCGCCGATCACGGCCTGCGTCGAGCCCGCCGGGATGGCCGACACGGCGGCGAGGTCGACGTGCGGGACCGAGAGCAGGATGAACGCCACCGTCAGGACGCCGGTGATCACCGTGATGACCAGCTGCAGCCGCATGATCACCCGGAAGCCCATCACGCCGCCCACGATCACCAGACCGGCGACGACGACGAGCGCGATGATCTTGGTCGGGGCTCCGCTGGCCCAGCCCAGACGTTCGAAGACGGTCGCCGTGGCCAGCGTCGCGAGGATGGTCAGGACGGTCTCCCAGCCCACCGTCAGCAGCCACGACACGAGCGCGGGCAGGCGGTTGCCGAGGACGCCGAACGCGGCCCGGCTGAGCACCAGCGTCGGGGCGGACCCCCGCTTGCCGGCGACCGCGACGAACCCGCAGAACAGGAACGACACCACGATGCCGAGGACGCCGACGACCGTCGCCTGCACGAGCGAGATCCCGAACCCGAGGACGAACGAGCCGTACGAGAGGCCCAGGACGGAGATGTTCGCCCCGAACCACGGCCAGAAGAGCTGGGTCGGGTGACCGTGCCGCTCGCGCTCGGGGATCACGTTGAGGCCGTTCGCCTCGATCCCCGCCGGTGCCCGGTCCGGGCGGTCCTCCGCCCGGCCGTCGTCCGGGGTCGGCTGCACGTCTGCGCGGGCCGTGTCCGTCATCTCCACCTCGTCAACGTCGCGGCAGACCTGTATGGACCTGTCCGAGCGACGATAGCCGACCCGCGCGATCAGGGGCCGCCGCGCCAGTGGTCGATCCGGCGGTGGTCGGGGGTGAAGCCGTTCTCGACGCCCCACAGCACCGCCTGCGTACGGCTCTCGACGTCGATCTTGCGGTAGACCGAGCGGACGTAGGACTTCACCGTGTTGATGCTGAGGTAGCACAGGCCCGCGATGTCGGCGTTGCTCTTGCCCTGCGTGATCAGCGCCAGGACCTCCGACTCGCGGTCGCTCAGGCCCTTGCTGCGCCCCGGCCAGTCCGAGCCGCTGGCCGGCCGCGCGCGCGGCGGGGGCTCGGTGACGACGACCTCGCCGGCGTGCACGGCCTCGAGCGCGGCGACGAGCTCGGAGGCGGGCAGCGACTTGGAGAGGTAGCCGTGGACGCCCTGCTTCTTGGCCTGGTCGATCAGGTCGGGATGGAAGTTCCAGGTGTAGACCACGACGCGCCGGGCCCGCGGGTTGTCGACCAGCACCTTGATCTCGTCGTGGTCCGACTCGGGCTGGGCGAAGGAGTCGTAGAGCACGACGTCGACCTCGTCCGACAGCGCCTTGTTGGTGTCGATCTCCGCGATCACCACGCGGTCGGGGTACTGACCCAGGATGTTCGCGACGCCGATGACCACCACGTCGTAGTCGTCGACCAGCGCCACGGTGATCGGGCGCGGTCCGGTCTCGTCCATGCGGGACACTCTAGCCGTACATCCTTAAGGATGTACCAATCGCGTTTCCCGGCTGCTCAAATGGAACACGAAGAGTCCGGAACGTCTCCGGCTCGGGCCGCTCACAACGGCAAGTCCATCTCAAGAGGAGTTAGTCGTGGAGATCATCGGCGTCATCGTCGCGGGCATCGTCATCGGCCTGCTGGGCAAGTTCGTCGCACCCGGGAACCGGGACAACATCCCGATCTGGCTGACCATCCTGTGCGGCATCGGCGGGGTCATCATCGGCTGGTACGTCTACACCGCCTTCGGCGGCAACGGCAGCCCCGGCATCGACTGGACCCGCTGGATCGTGGCCATCGTGGTCGCGGCCGTCCTCGTCGTGATCGCGTCGGCCGTCACCGGCCGCTCGCGCACCCGCACGACGGTCTAGTCCCCACCTCGCACGCCACGCGGCCTCCGCACCTGCTCAGGTGCGGAGGCCGCTGGCGTCCGGGCCGTCGTCCGTCACGGGGTGCAGCGACGCGGCGGGCGTCCACTGCACGAAGACGGTCCGGTCGCGCACGACGGCGACCTGGGCGTGCCAGCCCGAGAGGTCGCGGCGCCAGGCCATGATCAGCCCGGGGCAGGTGTAGCCGCCGCTGCAGTCGACCCAGACGTGGCGGTGCGCGGGGGTGGGCGCGCTCACGGCGCGGGCGCCGGCCCGGGCGAGGGGTCGCGCAGCCGGACGAGCCGGGAGGCGTCGACCCAGCTGATGATCAGGGTGTCGTCGAACGGGGTGGTCGCGACCAGGGCCTGCCAGGGGGAGCCGCCCACGTTGTGCAGCGGGGCGTGCTGCCAGGCCATGACCACCCCGGCCACGGGCTGGCCGTGCTCGCCGCTCGTGCGGACCCAGACGTGCTTCGCCGACGGCTCGACCGGGTGGTAGTCCACCCCACGATCCTAGGTCAGACCGAACACGTGTTCGAATCTGCCGTCCGACCGGACGAGATTGGGGACGCCTCGGTGCATCCGTCCGGGACGACCTCGAATAACCTCTTCCGACGACCGCGGGACCGGACTAGGGGACCTGCGGCAGGCGTTGAACACAGTGTCCTGATCGAGTCCTCACAGAGCCGCACAGGGCCGCACAGCACCGAGAAGCACCCCACGTTCGACGACGACGAAAAGGTCTGCCATGCCAGCCCACCCCACCACCTCGAGCATCACGACCGCCCGTGCCGGCGCCAGCGTCGACACCTCGCAGCGCATCCGGCGCTACACGATCACGATGGCGTTCCGCACGGCGTGCTTCATCCTCGCGGTGACGGTCGCCCACGGGTGGCTGCAGTGGGTGATGCTCGCCGGTGCCGTGTTCCTGCCGTACATGGGCGTGCTGCTGGCCAACCAGGCGAACGAGACCGGGCTGCGCAAGCCGGGCCAGGACAGCGCCCCCGACGACGCGCGCCAGCTGACGACCGGCCCGGAGCCGGACTACGTCGAGGGCGTCGTCATCTCCGAGGACGACGAGCGGCTGGCGGGCACCCGGTGACGTCGGTCGAGCCGCACGGCCTGCACCACGTCACGGCGATCGCGCGCGACCCGCAGTCGAACGTCGACTTCTACACCCGGGTGCTCGGGCTGCGGCTGGTCAAGCAGACGGTCAACTTCGACGCCCCCGACAGCTACCACCTCTACTACGGCGACGAGCAGGGCAGCCCGTCCAGCCTGCTCACCTTCTTCCCCTGGCCCGGCGTCCCCAAGGGCCGCCAGGGGGCCGGGATGACGACCACCACCGCGTTCAGCGTCCCGGGCTCGTCCCTCGGCTGGTGGCACGAGCGGCTCCAGGCCCTCGAGGTCGACACGGACGCGCCGACGAGCCGCTCCGCCGAGGACGTGCTGACCTTCCGCGACCCGAACGGCATGGTCATCGACCTGGTCGCCTCCGACGGTGACCACCGCTCGGGCTGGGACGGCCTGGCGGACATCCCCGCCGAGCACGCCGTCCGCGGCCTGCACGCCATCACCCTCTCCGAACGGCTGCTCGACCCGTCCGCCGGGATGCTCACCGAGCTGCTCGGCATGAGCGTCGCGGAGGAGGGCGCCGACCGGGCGCGCTTCGGGATGGGTGACGGCGGGTCAGGTGCCCTGGTCGACGTCGCAGCCGGCGTCCGCGACCGCGGCCTGCAGGCGGGTGGCACGGTGCACCACGTCGCGTTCCGCGCGCCCGACCTGGAGACGATGACGACGTGGCAGCAGGAGCTGCTCGGCCGCGGCGTCGGCGTCACGCAGATCCTCGACCGTCAGTACTTCAAGTCGATCTACTTCCGCGAGCCCGGCGGGGTGCTGTTCGAGATCGCGACCGACGCCCCCGGCTTCGCCGTCGACGAGCCGCTGCTCGAGCTCGGCCGGCACCTCAAGCTGCCGCCGTGGCTGGAGCCGGACCGCGAGCAGATCGCGGCTGCGCTGCCGCCGCTGCGGCTCGACGCGTGAGCGCGGGGGCGACCCTCGAGCGCCCGCACCTCTTCGTCCCGGCCGAGGACACCGGCGGGCCACCGCTGCTGCTCCTGCACGGCACCGGCGGCGACGAGCGCGACCTGCTGCCGCTGCGCGACCTGCTGGCTCCGGGCGCCGCCGTCCTCGCGGTCCGCGGGACCGTGCTCGAGAACGGGATGCCCCGGTTCTTCCGGCGGCTGCAGGAGGGCGTCTTCGACGAGGAGGACCTCGCGCGGCAGGCCGACGACCTGGCGACCTTCGTCGAGGCGGGGGGCGCCGCCTACGGGATCGACCCCGGCGCGCTCGTCGCCGTCGGCTTCTCGAACGGGGCGAACATCGCCTCCGCGCTGCTGCTGCGGCGTCCGGGTCTGCTGCGGGGCGCGGTGCTGCTGTCGGCGATGGTCCCGTTCGCCGAGCCGCCGGCGGCCGACCTGCACGACGTGCTGGTGGTGGTCTCCAACGGTGAGCGGGACCCGATGATCCCGGCCGGGCTCACGGCCCGGCTGGTCGCCCAGCTCCGCGAGCGCGGCGCGCGGGTCGTGCAGCTGCCCCACCCGGGCGGGCACCAGATCGACCCCCGGGTCCTCCCGCAGGTCCGCGAGCTCCTCGGCGCATAATCACGTCCATGATCTCGGAGCTGCCCTTCGGAAAGACCGGCCACGCGAGCACGCGCGTCATCTTCGGCGCCGCCGCCCTGGGCGAGGTGACGCAGGACGAGGCCGACAGCACGCTCGAGCTCGTCCGGCGCCACGGCATCAACCACGTGGACACCGCCGCGAGCTACGGCGAGTCCGAGCTGCGGCTCGCGCCGTTCCTGGCCGACCACCGCGACGAGGTCTTCCTCGCCACCAAGACCGAGGAGCGCGGGGCCGAGGCGGCCTGGGCCGAGATCAACCGGTCGCTCGAGCGGCTCCAGACCGACCACGTCGACCTGATCCAGCTGCACTGCCTCGTCGACGAGGCCGAGTGGCAGCAGGCGTACGCGCCCGGCGGGGTGCTGGAGGCCGTGGTGCGCGCCCGCGCCGAGGGGCTCGTGCGGCACATCGGCGTCACGGGGCACGGGCTGACCGTCGCGGTCCAGCACCTGCGCTCGTTGGAGCAGTTCGACTTCGCCTCGGTGCTGCTGCCCTACAACTTCCCGATGGCCCGCAACGAGGCCTACCTCGACGAGTTCGAGGCGCTGGCCGCCGTCTGCGCCGACCGCGGCGTCGCACTGCAGACGATCAAGTCGATCACCAAGGCGCCCTGGGCGGACGGGGCGACCCAGCACGCCGCCACCTGGTACGAGCCGCTGAAGGACCCGGCGGCGATCGACACGGCGGTCGCCTGGGTGCTCGGCCGGCCCGACGTCTTCCTCAACACAGTCGGCGACATCCACGTCCTGCCCCTGGTCCTCGACGCGGCCGAGCGCTTCTTCGAGGCCGGCGCGGAGCGGCCCGACGGCGAGGTCATGGCCGAGCTCGAGCGGCGCTGGGACATGGCTCCGCTCTTCGCCTGAGTCGACGCGGGGGTAACGTCCCGGCGTGACGTCCACCTCCACCGTGCTGGCGATCGCCCTGGCCGCACTCGGAGCGTTGTTCTACGGGCTCGCCTCGGTCCGTCAGCACCGCGTGGTGCGCGCGTCGGTGCTGGCGGGGCGGCTGACGCTGCGCGAGCGGCTGGCGTCGGGCTGGCAGCTGGTCCGCGAGCCCGCCTGGCTGGTCGGTGCCGTCCAGCTCGGGCTGGGTGGGGCGTTCCACGTCGCCGCCCTCGCGCTGGCCCCGATCACGCTCGTGCAGCCGGTCGGCGTGCTCGCTGTCCCGGTCACGGTGGTCGCCACTGCGATCAGCCTGCGCCGACGACCGTCCCGGGCCCAGACCTGGGGGACCGTGCTGAGCGTGGTGGGCGTGGCGGCGCTGTCGCTGGTCCTGCTGGTGCCGGCGGTCCGGCCGGCGACGCTGCCGCCGTGGGGCACCCTGGCGATCGGGATGGCCGCGGTGCTCGCCGGTTGTGCCGTGGTGGCCCTGCTGTGCTTCGGGGCCTGGGCACCCAGGCTGCTGCGCTGCGTCAGCCGGGCCGTGGTCGCCGCGGTGCTCTACGGGATGAACGCGGTCATGATCCGGGCGCTGGGCCAGGTGGTCCACGGCCCGCCCAGGCCCCCGCACCTGCCGGTCCCGCCGCTGCCGGTGCCGCCCCACGGCCCGCCGCCGGGCGTCCCGGTCGCGCTGGTCGTCACCGCGCTCGTCGGGATCGCCCTGGTCCTGCCGCTCGGCATCTGGGCGACGCAGTCGGCCTACCTCTTCGGCTCGCCCCAGGTCGTCACGTGCTGCCTCATCCTGGTCGACCCGCTGGCGGCGGTGATCGGCGGCCGGGCGCTGCTGCACGACGGCGCCGCCTTCACCGGCCCCACGCTGGCCGCCGCCGTCGCCTGCTCCCTCGTGGCGACGGTCGGCGTGGTCCTGCTGGCCCGCGACCACCCGGGCGACCTGGCCGCCGACCTCCTGCCGGCGGTCGTCAGAGCGACCTGAGGCCCCGTGGGCTCCCCAGCCCGGTGGGAGCGTCGTAGCCCTTCACCGCGGTGCAGAGGTAGTCCTTGCCGCAGTAGCCGTTGCTGCCGCCCCGGACGTCGCGCAACCCCGAGCGATGCGTGTAGAGGTAGGCGGGCGAGGCGACCGCGCGTGCGTTGCCGGCCAGACCGATCATGCCGGCGACGAGCGGGGCGGAGAGGCTGGTGCCGCCCACGGCGATCCAGCCGTTGTCCTCGCCCAGCCCGTACGTGTCGTAGACGGAGAACTCGTTCTCCGGGTCGGCGACCGCGGACAGGTCGGACACGGTCCGCATCGAGCAGCTGGTGTCCTTCTGCACCGAGGGCTTGCCGACGTAGGCGGAGCAGCCGCTGCCGGCCCCGTCCCACGCGTCCTCGGTCCAGCCGCCCTTCTTCGTCCTCTTCAGCCTGGTGCCGCCCACCGCCCAGGTGCTCCGCAGCACCGCCGGGAACGAGGCCGTGGTGAAGCCGTCGTCGCCGGACGAGGCGACGATCGCGACGTCGGGGTGGGTGTAGAACGCCTTGGCGTACTTCCACAGGTCGCCCGACTCCTCGGCGCCGTAGCTGTTCGAGACCACGGTGGCGCCGAGCCGGACCGCGGTGTTCACGGCCGCGCCGATCGCCTGGAAGCTCGCGTCGTCGGCCTCGACCAGGAGGATCTTGCACGTCCGGCAGGATGCGGAGACGGCCTGGACGTCGAGGTTGATCTCGACGCCCCAGCCCGGGTCGCCCACCGGGTAGCGCGTGCCGCCGCGCTGGTCGACCTTGCGGAAGCACCCGTTCGCGCTCGTGCAGGCGCCCAGCTTGAAGGCGGCGCGGTAGACGGCGAGGTCGCGCTCGACGTTCGGGTTGTCGTAGGCGTCGACGATCGCCACGGTCTGGTTCTTCTCGCCCTTGGTGGGCAGGTCGTACGCGGAGCGGATGTTCGTCGGGTGCAGCCCCGACGGCGGCTTCGGCGCGGCGCTCGAGCGCGTACGTCCCCCCGGCTGGGTCGTCGGTGGCGTCGGGGCCGACGCGTCCGTGCCGTGCCAGACCGACAGGCAGCGGAACTGCCCCTCGACGGCGACGGCGCAGGACCGGTACGCCGGCGTCCTCGGGGCGCGCGGTGCGGCGTCGGCGTGCGGCGCGACCACGGTCGCCATCCCGAGCACCATCCCGAGCAGCAGCCCGAGCAGCAGCGGCAGTGTCAGGGCGAGGCCGGTGCGGCGGGCCTGGAGCCCACGGCCGCGCATCACTTCGCCGCCACGGAGAAGGCGCGGGCCACGGTCTGGCGGTAGGTGCTGCCGGCCGCGTCCTCGGCGCTCACCCGCAGGTCCGCCACCGTCCCCGGATCGTCCCGATCGTCGATCACGCCCGTGTACACCCCTTCTGACGTGCGTCGCAGAGCGACGCGGATCCACCCGCTGCCGGCGGGCCGGTACTCCAGGACCGCCGACGTGACCTTGGACGTCTTGGCGTTCTGCACCTGCGCCACGCGGACGGCCACGGTGGTGCGGCCCAGCGGCAGCCGTCCCTGGTGGTCGGTGGCCAGGGTCGCGCGGGCCTGGAGGAGCGGCAGCACCCGGCAGCTCTCGCCGTCGCAGAACCAGTCCTTGGGCAGCTTCGCTCCCTTGTTCCGCGCGGAGCTGAAGGTCATCTCCGTCCGGCTCCGGGTCGACAGCCGAGGACCGCTCTCGCGGCGGTCGACGTCGACCACCGCCCGGTAGGTCCGCTTCTTCGACGACACCTTCAGGGAGGTCCCGGTCGAGTCGTCCTCGTCCTCGACGAGGGTGGAGCCGCGGTAGAGGCGGAACCGCGCCACCGGCAGCCCGTCACCGGAGCCGAACAGCGAGCCGACGTGGAACGGGTTGCTGTCGGTGACCGGGACCAGCCCGAGGCTGAGCGTGTTGCCGGAACGGCAGCCGTAGCAGAAGCCGTAGCGGCTCTGGGTCGGGACGCCGGGGCCGAGCGTCCCGCGGAACCACTCCTGCGTGGTCGTCCGACCGGCCGGCAGCGACCGCGGCTCCCGGTCGAAGAACCCCGGGTCCTCGTCGCTGTCGTAGCTCTGCAGCATCGTGTCGCCCCACGAGGCGGCGCCTCCGACGGCGCCCGCGTACTCCGTGCGGTGGTGACCCAGGGCGAGCGGCGTGATCAGGCCCCCGGCGCCGCTCTCGGCGAACTGCGGGGCCCGGGAGAAGCCCCCGCGCGCCCCCGACCCGTCGCCGTCGTAGGTCGAGCTGATCGTCGCGAGGTCCTGCGCCCGGAACGTGTGCGGCGAGGCCGGGATGTGGTCGTCGAGGCTGGCCAGGGAGTACGCGTACGCCGGCGTCGCCGCCCGCTGCTCCAGGAGCCACGACTGCAGCAGGCTGACGGTGCCGACCCGGGCGGGCGCCGAGGGGGTCACCGTCAGGTCGAGCCCGGGCGAGACGAAGTAGCCGAAGCCGTCGAAGTAGCTCTGCTTGGCGTCGACGCGGTCCCACTCGAGGTAGAGGCTGGTCGGGTCCGCCGGCTGCGGCGCGCGGGCGGAGGGCCGGACGGTCGCCGTGCGGTGGTCGATGGTCAGCGTCTGCCCCGCCCCGGTGACGACGTACTCGTTGACCGTCGTGACGGCGAGCGAACCGGTGTCCTCGGTCCTGCCCTCCACGAAGTCGTCGCTGATCGCGCTGTACGTGCCGTCCGGCACGCTCACCCGCGCCTCGCCCCGGGTGACCGGCACCGGCGCACCGAACTTGCGCCCGTCGTCCACGCTGAACAGGAACAGCAGACCGTCGCGCTGCGGCTTGCCGTCCGCGCCGAGCACCTTGACGACCAGGGTCCGCATGGGGAAGCGCTTGGCGGCGGACACGCGTGCGTCACCGGTCGCGCTGACCGCGCGCACGCCGGCCAGCGGCCCAGCCGCTCCGGACCTGGCCGCGGCCGCCTGCTGGCGCAGGGCCGCACCGAACGTCGGCGCCGACCGCGTCGTGACGTAGCCCTGCGCGACGCCCGCCCTCGCCGTCGTCACGTGCAGGCCCGGTACGGACGGACGGCCGCCCGAGTAGGCGAGGCGCACGGCGGTCCGGCCGTCGGAGCCGGTGCGGGCCGCGTGGAGGTCGAACAGGGCCAGGTCGACCGAGCGGCCGAGCAGCGGCTCGATCGCCACCGGGAAGACGTAGAGGTGCTGGCGCAGGCGCCGGACGACCAGCGTGTCGCCCGCGGCGTGGTGCTGCCCCGCGTCGACGACCACGCGCTCGTGGCCCGCGGCACCGAACAGGTGCACGCGCTGGCCCGTGACCAGCGTGAGCGTCCGGGCGGTCTCCGCGACCCGGTCGGCACCGTGGCCCGAGGAAGCGCCAGACGCCGTCGGCGCAGCCGGTGACGTCGGTGCCGCCTGGGCCGGACCCTGCACCAGGGCGGCGGCGAGAGCCACCGCCGTCGCTGCCCAAGCTGCTGAACGCAGACGCATGTGGTGTTCCCCTCCGACCCAGCCCCAGGCGGCTGCGAGTTGCACCCTAGGGCACAAGAATTCGCCCGCCTGACAGGGGTTCAGAAGTTTCTCATGCGTGTCTCAGCACGTGAGTGGTGCACGGGGGGCCTGTCCGGCTCGCCGTCGTGACCAGGACCGGCGGGAGACACTGGTCCCCGCCTCGCCGCGAGACCGCGAGCAGGAGCCACCGCGCGAGAGGGAGCACGAGCCGTGACGAGCAGCGCACCGAGCCACGTCCGGCCGGCCGGCCGGCGTCATCGGGTGAGCTGGACCCTGCTGCTGCTGACGTCGTTGGCGGTGGCGCTCTACTTCCCGCTGCAGTACACCCGCGGCAGCCTCGAGTCGCTGATCCCGCGCAACGTGGGGCTGGCGTCCACCTACGCGAACCGCCCGCTCGGGGTACAGCTCGCGTTCTACGCCCACATCACGTTCGCCGGCCTCGCCCTGCTCGTCGGACCGTTCCAGTTCTCGTCGAGGCTCCGCCACCGCCACGTCCGGGTCCACCACGCCGTCGGCCGCGTGTACGTCACCTCGGTGGTCCTCGGCGGGTCCGCCGCGTTCGTCATGTCGTTCTTCAGCTCGGTGCGGCTGCTCGGCTTCTTCGGCTTCGGCAGCCTGGCCGTGCTGTGGGTCGTGGTGACCCTCACGGCCTACCGCGCCATCCGCCGCCGCGACGTCGCGAGCCACCAGGCCTGGATGATGCGCAGCTTCGCCCTGACCTACGCCGCCCCCACGCTGCGGCTGTGGCTCTTCGCGCTGCTGATCCCCCAGCTGCTGCTCGGCGTGCCGTTCGCCGAGGCGTACGCGACCGCGTACGCGCCGGTGCCCTTCCTGTCCTGGATCCCCAACCTCGTCGTCGCCGAGCTCATGATCAGGCGTCGTGGCCTGCCCGCCCTGCGCCTCAGCCCCACGCCGACCTGACCTGGGGCGCCCGACCGGCGCGAAGGTGGTCGCCTCTTCGACGTCCTCGACACCGCCGAGCCCTTCGCCTACCGCGCGGTCGCCGAGGAGACGACGGCGGGCCTGGCGCTGCCCACCGCGATGCCGACCCCGGGCCCGGTCACGGTCGAGGGTCGTCCGGACGCGGTCACCTGATACATGGTCGACCCGGTGAGCGGGGACACGCTCTCCGCGCCGGGTCGGACGTCGGAGGACTGCACGGCGCGGGGGAGAGCTAGGCGCGTCCGGGGCCGGCCCGGAGGGAGTCGACCATGCTCCGCAGGACGCGGGACGCGGCTGACCGCTCGGATTCGGTCAGTCCGGCGAGCATCCGGACCTCGACCGACCGGACCGCGACGGACGCCTCCTCGAGGGCGCGTCTCCCGCGGGGAGTGAGCCGGGTGGGCAGGACCTTCCCCACGGGTGCCTCTGCGGGCCTGGTCACGAGACCTTCGCGTTCCAGGGCCTGGACCAGCACGTTCATCGACTGCCGGGTCACGAACGCACCCCGGGCGAGCCCGGAGTTCGACAGCCCCGGCTGTTGGGCCAGCAGCTCGAGGCAGGAGTACTGCGTCACGCTCATCCCGAGCGGTCGCAGCACCTCCTCCATGGCGCCACGCAGGGCGCTCGACGCCTCCTTCAGCAGATACCCGAGCGAGGTCTCGAGGTCGACCCCGGCACCGTCTTGACTCATGTCAGAAGTCTGACATAGATTGGTCTGTGTCAGAACACTGACATACACGACAAGGAGCACCATGCCCGCGACCGGCCCCGACTTCCTCTCCCTCCAGACGCGCGACCTCGCGGCCTCGCAGGCCTTCTACGAGCGGTACCTCGGTCTCGTCCGGTCGCCGGCCGGACCCCCGCACGCGGTCGTCTTCGAGACCAGGCCGATCGCGTTCGCGCTCCGTGACGTCGTTCCCGGCACCGACCTGGCGTCCGTGGCCCAGCCCGGTCTCGGGGTCGGGGTCTGGCTGCACGCGACCGACGTCCAGGCAGTCCACGACGCGCTCGTCGCCGACGGACGCCCCGTCGTCTCCGCGCCGGTCGACGGGCCCTTCGGACGGACCTTCACGTTCGCCGATCCCGACGGCTACCACGTCACCCTCCACGACCGGGCCTGATCGCCCCGACGGCACCGGACCGTGCCGGGAGGGCGAGACCGGTGTGTTGGTCGTACCTGAGAAAATCCCCGCTTTGGCCTAAACTCCTCGAGCGGGATCGGGGCCGCACCGACAGCCGATCAACAAGGATGCGTCTGTGGAGAGCCTCGCCACCGTGCTGCGTGCCAGGTCGCTGCGGCGCCGCCTGGCGCTGATGACCACGACGGTGGTGGCGCTCGCGATCGTCCTGTCGAACGTCGCGGGCTACGTGGCGCTGCGCACCACGATCGTGCACGCGTCGCAGGGCCTCGCGCTGAAGGTGGCGCAGGACGTCGTCGGTCCCGCGGCCGCGGAGGTGCGGCGCAGCGGCACGCTCGGCCAGGACGTGCGGCAGTCGGCCGGGGTGCTGATCGAGGCGGTGGGTCCGGACGGAGCGGTGGTCCGGGTGCCGGGCGACGCACGCGAGCTGGTGATCGAGCCGGGCGACCTCGCCGCGTCGCAGCTCGGAGCGAAAGCGGTGCGCCGCACGGGCGTCGACGCGACCGGGACGCCGTTCGTGGTCGTCGTCGTGCCGCTCGAGGACACCGGCTACGCACTGGTCGTCGGGCGTCCGCTCGGGCCGACGTTCGCGATCCTGGACACGCAGCGGGTGATCCTGCTGTGCGTGTGCGCGTTGAGCATCCTGGCCTCGGCGCTGGTCGCGGCCCTGGTCGCGCGCGCCGCGCTGCGCCCGGTCTACGAGCTGACCGCCGCCGCCCAGCACGTCACCGACACCAACGACCTGCAGCCCATCTCGGTCCGCTACGCGAGCGGCGAGCTCGCCGTCCTCGCGGCGTCGTTCAACCTGATGCTCAAGTCGTTGACCCGGGTCCGCGAGCGCCAGTCGCGCCTGGTGGCCGACGCCGGCCACGAGCTGCGCACCCCGCTGACGAGCCTGCGGACCAACGTCGAGCTGCTCGTCGACGACCGTCGGCGCGAACGTCTCACCGAGGGGCAGAAGGGTGAGATCTTCGGCGACGTGCAGGCCCAGCTGAGCGAGCTGGGCGACCTGATCGGCGACCTGGTGCACCTGGCCCGTGACGACAGCGCTCTCTCGCTGACCCCGCTCGACGTCCGCGACATCGTCGACACGGCGGTGGACCGGGTCCGGCACCGCGCGCTGGGCCGGACGTTCGCCGTGAGGGTGGAGCCGTTCTTCGTCATCGCCAACGCCGACGCGCTCGAGCGCGCGGTGACCAACCTGCTCGACAACGCCGTCAAGTGGAGCCCGCCCGACGGCGTGGTCCGGGTCGAGCTGGAGGGGAACCGGCTCCGCGTCTCCGACGCCGGACCGGGGATCGCCGAGGCCGACCTGCCCTACGTCTTCGACCGGTTCTTCCGCGGCGAGTCGGCGCGCAAGACCCACGGGACCGGGCTGGGGCTCTCGATCGTGGCGAAGGTGGTCGAAGAGCTCGGCGGCACCGTGCAGGCCGGCCGGTCGGCCGAGGGCGGCGCGGAGTTCACCCTGCAGCTGCCGGGCGTGACGACGCGCGAGGCCATCCCCGGCCTGCTCATCCCCACCGCCCGCTGACGAGACGCCCGCCTCGTCCTTCCCGCTCGTACCACCCGCTGCGGCGGGCGTCCCCGCGCGGGGCTCGGCCGTGCTGCGACGCCGCCCTGGGCCTGCGGGAGCCCGGCGCGCGTCACGGCCACGTCGTACGCGCGCCTGGTCATGAGAGTCATGAAGTCCTACGACCGCCGCGTGATGCGCTTCGTGATGCTGTACACCGAAGTCGCTTATCGTATTTCTCCACAATCGGCAAGAACAAAGAATCACGAAGTAGTAACGATGATCCGGTTCTGTCCGGATTGCACGGTTTGTCCCTGAGAGTTCTTTTAAGGCGGTTCACGAATCGCTCATATCGGACCGAGGGTCGTCACCGACCCGCAGGACCTGTGAACATCTCCGGCTGGGGCCATGAGCACACGGGCGTTACGTGCCATACCCATCGCTCGGGGAGTAGATGGAGTTCCGGTGTCCACCACCGACCTCAGCCAGGCCCTGTCCGACCGCGACCTCGTCGCCCGTGCCTGCACCGGCGAGCCGGTTGCGGTCAACCTCCTCATCACGGCCGTCCGCCGTGCCGTCCACCGCTACACCCGGGCCCGCCTGTCGACCTACAGCGGTGGCGCGGAGGTCGCCGAGGACGTGACGCAGGAGGTCTGCCTGGCCGTCGTCGACGTGCTGCCCCGCTACGCCGACCACGGGGCCCCGTTCGCCGCCCTCGTCTACGCGATCGCCTCCAACAAGGTCGCCGACGCCCAGCGCCGCTACGCCCGGACCCCGTTCCACGTGGTCGAGGAGCTCCCGGAGCAGGCCGAGCCGGCCCTGGGCCCGGAGCAGCAGACGATGGCCCACTCCGACGTCGAGGCCGCCCTGGCCCTGCTCGAGCAGCTGCCGGAGCGGTCGGCCCGCATCATCCGGCTGCGCGCCGAGGGTCTCAGCGCCGACGAGGTCGGCGCGATGGTCGGCCTCACCGCCAACGCCGTGCGGGTCACCCAGCACCGCGGCCTCGCCCGGGTCCGCCGCATGGTGGCCGACTCCGCGGAGCACTGCGAACGCTTCGCCGACCGCCGTACCGCGCCCCTCCTCGCTGCCTGACCCTGGCGCGACGACCAGAACCGGTCTGCCCCCGCGCAGGTCGCAGCCGAAGCGGGTCGTCCGCGCCGACCTGGTGACCGGTGGAACTCGGTCGTGCGCGACGGGCTTACCCTGTAAGCCAGCTGGGCGCGAGACCGGGACGAAGGGTGTCTCGAGCCGCGACGACCGATCGGGGTACCTGTGTCGCCTGACGCCCTTCCCGGCAGCAGCGACGAGGCGTCGGGGTCCACCACCTCCGCCCCGCCCGGTCGACGGGCTCCGGGTCCGGACGAGCTGAACGAGCAGAGACGGCTCGAGCAGCTCCACTCGATGGACGTGACCGCCCTGCGAGCGCTGGCGGCCTCGATGCCGGTCATCGAGCAGGCGAAGGGCATCGTGATGGGCTGCTACGGGGTGGACGCCGACGCGTCGTTCGCGGTCCTCAGCCGGGTGGCGTCGTCGGGCAACCTGAAGCTCCGTGTCCTCGCGGCGAGCGTGGTGGAGGCCGCGAGCCGCCGGACCGGCTCGACCCAGGGGCCGGGACCGTCACCCTGCGAGCGGGTGGGTCGCGTCATCCACGACGCGCTGACCACCGACGAGCGCTCGGCGACGGAGCGCGCCTGACCTCCGTGCTCACCTGATCGTCTGCCCGCCGTCCATGACGGATTGCGTGGCCGATGGCGAAGCCGGTGTCGGGGGAGCAGAGTCACAGCACGGCGGACGCGATCTCCCCTGCCCTGCGGAGACGGCCGATGGGCTCCTGGGCGAGCATGGCGGCGTAGCCCTCCTCGGTGCCGCCGCTGACGCATTCGATCATCTGGGTGTCGATGACGCCGGGGCAGACCGCGTTGATCTGGACGCCCTGGCCGGAGTCGTCGAGGGCTGCGGAGCGGGTGAGGCCGATGACGGCGTGCTCGGTCGCGGCGCGCTGTGCCGGTGGGCGAGCCCTGCACGGACCGGCGCGGGGGTCAGAGAGCCGTCTGAGAGGGGAGTGGTGGCTTCGCGGCGCAGCGGTCCGAGTCATGCGCCTTCTGCGCTGGACTCGTGCGTGACCAGGACCTCCGGTGCAGGGTCGCGGGTGTCGAGGACATGTACTGCTGCGACAGCTTCTTCAGCCACTGTGGCGATGCTGGCGGCGCGCGTCGTGCTGTCGGCTGCCAGCTGGTGAGCGGTCGTGGTTGCAGTGGCCTCGACCTGAACAGCGGTCGCCGCGACCTGGCTCTCGATCGCGTCGTCCAGCTCTGCCACCGTGCGCGCGATCTGGGCTGCCGCGGCGGCGACCGCGGCGGCGACCGCGGCAGCTGCTGCCGCAGTCTCGCGTGCGGCGGTGAGCGCTGCTTCGCGCGAGGTGGCGGTCAGGCGAAGCGCCATCAGAGCGGCCTCACGATCACCTCCGGACGAGTTCGTGGCTGCGGCGAGGGCGGCTGCCTGCTCGGCGGCCTCCCGCACGGTGGTCGCCGACGTGTCGGCCTGTCGCTGCACCGCTGCCGCAGCCACGCTGGCGCGGCTGGCGACGGTCGCTGCGGCCGATCTCGCCGCCTCTGCTCGACCTGCGCGTGCCGTCGCGGCGGCGAGGGCCGCGGTCTTGGCTGCCGCTTCGACAGCGCGGCGGGTCGAGGTCACGGACTGGGACGTCTCGACCGCTTGCACCCCGCGGGCGATGGTCACGGCTCGTGCGACGGTCACGGCTCGTGCGACGACCGCAGCAACAACTCGCCTGCCGGTCGTGGTGGCCGGGGATGCCGGTAGCGGGGTGGTGTGGCGAGCGGTGAGCATGTCGGCCGACTCCCCCAACGTCCTGTCGAGGGCGATGCCGGGTGCGTTCTCGCGGAAGAACTGCAAGACGAAGGAGGCGCCGGCGAAGTAGACCGGGAAGCCGGCCTCCGCGATGGCCTCGACCGAGTGGACTGCGTCGCTGGCCACGGTCGGGTTCTGGGAGGTCAGTACGACCGCGGTCGGACTGATCGAGCTGGCGGCGACGAGCAGCGACGACGCCGGGGTCCGCGCGCCGAGGTTGCACACCCGGACGCCACGGCTCGTGAGCAGCAGGTCGAGGCAGTCGAGGGCCAGGGTGACCAGGTCCTGCGGCCCGGCGGCCAGCAGGACCGTGCCCTCGCGGGCCACCCCGGGCTGGAGGGCGGACCTGGCCGCCACCCACTGCGCCACAGCCGTGGACAGCAGGTGCTCGTGCGCGATGTCCATCGTGCCGCTCGCCCAGAAGGTGCCGACCAGACGGAGGGCGGGGAAGACGACGTCGTCGATCGTGGTGTCCAGACCGAGGGTGGCGTCAGCCTCGTCCAGCACCGCTCCCACGCAGGCTTGGTCGAACGCGTGCACGGCAGCCAGGATGGCGCCAACGAACACGGCTGGTGCGGGGCCGACGTGCACGATCTCCATGACTCTCCCAGAGAGCGGTGGTTGAGGGTCGACCCCCGTCGACCGGTCTGGCTACGAGGCCATCCTCGACCCAGACGCCGCGACACGGGAAGAAGTCCGGCAGAATCCACCCGTGCTCGGCAAGCTCGACGACTGTCGTTCGGCGGCCGGAGGCACCTCGCAGGGCGACGACCGCGAGTCGACGCCATCCAGGTGGACCGGTGGAACGTCGAGATCGTGCCCGACCAGACCCTGCTGAAGGGCTTCGGAGCAGGCCAGCTCCTCACGTACCAGGGTCGCCGGGTGTCGTCGTCACCGACGAAGTCGGTTCGGGTCCGTCTGACCTCCGCACTGCGTTCAGGGTTCCGGGAGCAGGGCTGGGGAAAGAAGACAGTCCTGTTCCCGATGGACGTGGCGCCGCCAGGCTGGGTGGAGGATCCGCTCGAGGTGCTCGTGAGCACGGAGGTCGAGGCGGCGAAGTACGGCGGGGTGTCGTTGTCCTCCTGAGCGATCGTGCGGTCCGTGCAGGTGGCCGAGGCGATCGAACAGCTGCCGCCCGGCTGCCTGGACGTGCTCACGGAGGGCGCGACGGAGGACGGGACGTTGCTGCCGAACCTGGCGTGGTTCCAGCTCGATGCACCGGCGGATGTGGACTGGTCGCAGATCGAGGAGGCGGACCTCGATGCGTCGGTCGCGTCGTTCTTCGAGGTGGTCGACGGACCGCTGCGGCAGTGGGCAGCGGAACGGAGCACGCCGGAACGACTTCTCGCGGTCCAGACGAGGGCTGGTGGTCCCGAGTCGTGCGTGGCGGACCTCGTGCGCACCATGGCGGTCCTGGCCGTGCAGCAAGGCCTGGTCGACGTGGCGAGGGAGCTGGTGGCGGGGTACGTGCCGACCGGACAGGTCGACACCGAGGACCGGTTCGCGCGGTTCGAGGTCGAGCTCGCGCGGCGGCTGCCGGCGTACGGGTCACCGGCCCGTTCTTGAGCTGGACCGACGTCCTCGAGGGCAGGCACGACGTGGGCTGGTGAAACGCTGACAGGACAGGGGGTAGGGCGATGACGGTGGCGGAGACGACGGTGGTGGACCGGGTCGCGCCCGATGCAGCCCGACGACGTCCTGATCGCGGCTCTGCGGGGGTTGAAGCGGAGCTGGTGGGAGTCGGACGGGGGAACGTGGCTGACTTTGGAGCTGCAGACCGAGGGCTCGACGATGTGGCCGGCGTTCTTGACCGACGAACCTGAGGGGGCTCGGACCACGTCGACCCGCAGCGACTGGGTCGAGGAGCTGCAGCGGTACGCGCGCTCCGAGGTTCCGGTGTGGTGGCGCCAGCAGCTGGAGTGAGCGCGTTCTTCAGTCAGCGGTGTCGGGGAGCTCGGGACCGACCGGGCCGACGGTGCCTCCAGCTCGAGCCCATTCCTCGACCTGCGACGCCGTCGTGACCTCGGCGCGCACCAGGTCGGTGACCACGCCACGGCTCACCGGCGGCGTGCACACGACCGCGGTCTCGGCGACCGACGCCGTCGGCAGCACCGGCTCGGCGGCTGGCGCCGGGGCGACGCGCCGCAGCCGACACGTTCGGCTCAGAAGCAGGCGCTGAGCTCGAAGCGCATCGCCTGCTGGCCAGGACTGTCGTCCACGGTGCGGCGGCTCCGAGGGCCGGCGCGCGCTCCGCGGCAGGGACCACCGGTCAAAGAGGAAGCCGTCGCTGCCGCGGGTGATGGACCACCAGCTTCGGCCACGGTGGTGTCGCTGACGTCCGCAGCGCTCAGGCGCTCTGCCAGGCTGCCGTTCCTGGCCCGCTCGGCAGGGCTTCGCGACTCGTGACGCCCGGGAGCTGGACGGTGAACTCGGCGCCGTCGTCGCTGGAGCGACCAGCCTTGACGCTGCCGCCGTGGTCCTCGACCGTCTTGGCCACGATCGACAGGCCCAGCCCGGTGCCGTGCGTTTTTCGTGCCGTCTCGCCGCGGAAGAACCGGTCGAAGACGTACGGCATGTCGGCGTCGAGGATCCCCGGGCCGGAGTCGGCCACCCGCAGCCGGTTCCCGTGCAGGTGTACCCGGATCGTGCTGCCCGCAGGGCTCCACTTGACCGCGTTGTCCAGGAGGTTCGTGATCATCCGCTCGAGGCCCTCGGGGTCGCCGACCATGTAGAACGCTGCGAGCTTGACGTCGAACACGCGGTCGCCGGCCCGTCGACGGACGCGCTGCACGGCCGAGGTGACAGCGTCTCGGAGGTCGAGCGGGCGGAAGGAGCCGGCCGAGTCGCCGCGGGACAGCGAGACGAGGTCGCCGACCAGCTCGGTGAGCTCGCAGAGCTGGGCACGCACGTCGGAGAGAATGGCGCTCTTCTGTGCCACGGGGAGCCGATTGGCGTTCAGGTCCGCACTGAGGAGGTCGACGTTGGTCGTGAGACTGGTGAGCGGCGTCCGGAGCTCGTGGCCGACGTCGGCTACCAGGCACGCCTGCTGCTCCCGCATCCGGCTGACCGAGCGCAGCAGCTGGTTGAACGCCGACGCCAGGGGGGCCAGTTCGTTCGCCACGTAGCAGGCGGAGATGGGCTGAAGGTCCAGCGTGTCCGCGGCGTGCAGCACCTCCGCGGCCAGCCGGCTCACGGGTCCGCGAGCAGCCACGACGCTCTGCAGCCCTTGCAGCACGGTCAGACGAGGCAGGGTCAGCCCTGCTAACGCCGACTCCTCGTCGACGCACGTACGTCGCGCCGCGCCGTCGTGCTGGCCCCTGGTACCGACGAGAGCCAGGTCGGCTCCTGCAATGGTGTCTACGAGGCCCTCCCGCTCGAGCAGAGCGTTGCCCGAGCGAAGGGTCTGACCTGGGGCGTGCACTGGTGCCATCATCATCGAGCTCCTAGCAACGGCGGACGATCGGCTCGTGCCGGTCGCGGGATGCACCGCCTTCATCGCGGTTGCCGGGCGCAACGGTGCTGGCCCGAAGGGCCGATCTGACGTGACGAAGGTCCCGGAGGTGCTGCTCGGCTCAGCGCGCCCGGCGGTGGGCCCTCGAGTCGACACGTAGCCCTCGTCGAGTTAATCTGCTAGATGTGATAAATCGCGCCCAAGGGGTGGATGACACCCCACTGCCGGACAGTGCGCCCGGTCCGGCCGCTGGAGGACGCCGTCACCACCCGTGACGGAGCGTGCGACCCAGGACGAACGGGTTGGGCGCAAGCTCCAGCTGTTGATGGAGGCCAACCTGGCCATCCTCGGCCAGCTGTCGCTCGCGTCGGTGCTGCGCCAGATCACCGCATCAGCGTGCGAGCTGGCCGGCGCCCGGTACGCCGCCCTCGGCGTCCTGGGAGCAGACGGCGAGCTGGCGCAGCTCATCCATGTCGGTATGGGGGAGGACGTCGTGCGTCGGATCGGTGGACTGCCCAGAGGTCTCGGGCTGCTCGGAGTGCTGATCGATGATCCACGACCGGTGCGGCTGGAGCGCATCTCGGATGACCCACGCAGCTCCGGCTTCCCCCAGCACCATCCGGCGATGGAGACCTTTCTCGGGGTCCCGATCAAGGTGCGCGACGTGGTCTACGGGAACCTCTACCTGACCGAGCGAGTCGGAGGTGGGGTGTTCACCGCGGAGGACCAGACGACGATCGGCGTTTTCGGGGTGACCGCGGGCATCGCGATCGAGAACGCGCGGCTGTACGAGAAGAGCCGACGGAGCCAGTACTGGGCCGAGGCCGTCGCCGAGGTCGGCTCGGCGCTGCTCGATCCGTCGGGCGACATCGATCCGCTGGGCCTCATCGCGGAGACGGTGCTTCGCCTCACGGAGGCTGACCTGGTCTCGTTCGTCGTCCCCGGCATCGAGCCGAACACGTTCCGGGTGCAGCTGGCCCGTGGCCCTAAGGCCTCCGAGATCGAGGGACTGGTCTACCCCGCGAGCCGGAGTGTCGCAGCGTTCGCCCTCGAGACGGGCCGTGGTGTGCGGATCAGCGCCTACGGGCAGGAGCACGGGTTCGTGGTCTACCTGCGCGAGGTCGTCGACATCGGTGCGGTGCTGGCTCTTCCGCTCAGCGGGTCGACGGGGTCTCACGGGGTGCTGATCGTGGGGAGAGGTCAGGGTCGGCCCGGGTTCAGCGTCGACGACCTCGAGGCGGGCGAGGCGTTCGGGGCGCAGGCAGCCGTCGCCATCGAGCTGGGGCAGGCGCGAGCGCGGGCGCAGCTCCTGGTCGTCGTGGAGGACAGGCAGCGCATCGCCCGTGACCTGCACGACCACGTCATCCAGCGCATCTTCGTTGCTGGCCTCACCCTCGAAAGGCTGGCCGGGTCGCTGGACCCCGCCGCCGCGTCCCGGCTGGTCTCGGTCGTGGACGACCTGGACGTGACGATTCGTCAGATCCGTACGGTGATCTTTCGTCTCGAGGCACCCGCGAACGCCCGCAGCCTCCGCTCCGCCGTGGTCCAGGTCGTCGACGAGGCGCGACCCGGGCTGGGCTTCGAGCCCGACCTGCGCTTCGACGGGCCGGTCGATACCGTCGTCGGCGAGGCGGTCGTCGACCAGGTCGTCGCCGTCACCCGCGAGGCGCTAAGCAACGTGGTGCGCCATGCTCACGCAAGCCGCGTGACCCTGCAGGTGGCGGTCGGCGCGGACCTGCTCAGCGTGGTGGTCACCGACAACGGGATCGGACTGCACGACGTGTCCCGACGGAGCGGACTGAGAAACCTGGAGCAGCGGGCGCTGAGCCACGACGGGGTCTGCGAGCTCGGCGTCGGTCCCGTGGGAGGGACGGTGCTGAGATGGTCGATACCCCTGAGGTGAGCCGGCCGATCCGGCTGTTCCTCCTCGACGACCACGAGATCGTGCGGCGGGGCATTGCCGACCTGCTCTCGCGCGCTCCCGACATCGTGGTCGTGGGTGAGGCGTCGACCGTCGCGGAGGCGCTGGCCCGGATCCCTGCCTGCCGTCCGGACGTCGCAGTCCTCGACGGTCGACTGCCCGACGGGAGCGGCATCGACGTGTGCCGTGAGGTGCGGTCGAGCCAGCCGGAGACCCGTTGCCTGATCCTGACCTCGTACGACGACGACGAGGCGCTCTTCTCCGCCGTCATGGCCGGCGCGTCCGGATACCTGCTGAAGCAGATCCGCAGCTCGTCGCTCATCGAGGCGATCCGTGCGGTCGCCGCCGGGCAGTCGCTGCTCGATCCGGCGGTGACGGGGAAGCTGTTCGACCGCCTTCGCCGTCCACCCGAGCCCGACGGCCGAATCAGCGGGCTCAGCGTGCGGGAACGCGAGATCCTCGAGCTCATCGCCGACGGGCTGTCCAACCGCGAGATCGGCCAGCACCTGTTCCTGGCCGAGAAGACCGTGAAGAACTACGTCTCCAGCCTCTTGTCGAAGCTCAAGATGCAACGCCGCACCCAGGCCGCCGTCCTCGCGACGGAGGTCCGCAACGAGGAATCACGACGCCCAAGTACCTGACCCACCGGTCTGGTGCGCCGCATCGTGCTGGGTCCGCCCCGACGAGGCTCGTCGGTGACGACCGGGCGCGGCATGCTTCCGTAGCCCTGCGTCACCCGGCTCAGGGGGTCGGCGAGCTCTTGACGCTGGGCCGGTCCCGCAAGCACGTGATGGTCGTCTGAACCAGGTCGATCGTCGCGTCGACGGCTTCGATCGCCACGCCTGCCCGGGTGCGGAGGTCACCTGGCGGCAGTGACATCTCCACCATCTGCATGCTCAGGCCGGTCGCGTACAGCCGCTGCACGATCTCGTCGCGCAGGTTGTGAGCGATGCGATTGCGCCGCTCGAGCAGGTCGAGCCGCTCCCGAGATACGCGAGCGTCGGCCAGCTCGAGCGCGAGCGTGGCGCGCCGGGCGAGCGCCTCTGCCGTCTCGAGCTCTGCGTCGCTGAACGGGAGGGGAAGTACCCGACCTGCAACCACGGCTCCTCGTGGTCCGGCGGGCCCGGTCAACGGCACCGCCACGAGCTCCAGCAGGGGGGCGACCACCCCGAGCTGGTCGTCCGTCCGCTGGCCGTCCTCGGCGCGAACCGCACGACCGTGGTCCATCGCCCGCACGGCCAAGCTCCCAGCCCGCCCACAGCGCAGACCGGTCAGCAGCGGTGCACCGACGCCCGACGCGACGACGACCTCGAGCTCGTCGGCCGTCGTGGTGGGCAGCTCGACCACCACCAGGTCGGCTCGCGTCAGCTGCTGGATGCTGCCCGCGGTCCGACGCAGGACCTCGAGGTCGTCGACGTCGTCGGCCAGGAGGGCCTGGTCGACCTCCGCCGACGCTCGCACCCACTCCTCTCGGGTCTCGGACTCTTCGCGGAGGCGAGCGTTGTCGAGCGCGACGCCGGCGCTCGCCACGAGGGCGAGCACCAGCTCCTCTGCCTCGTCGGTGAAGTCTCCGCCGCCGAGCCTGTCCCAGAGGTACAGGACCCCGACGACCACGTTCCGTGACCGGACCGGGACTCCGAGAAGGCTGGACGTCCGCGGACGACCCGAAGGAGAGGCGGCAGAGCGGGAGTCCTCCTCGACCCGCGCCAGACGTACGGGTCGAGGATTGGCCGCGATCAGTCCCAGGAGCCCGCTGACCTCCGGCAGCCGCTCGGCGGTCTGCGCGGGCGACGTGTCCGCACCGACGTGCAGGAACTCCTCCGGCGTACCGTCCGCCCCGAAGACGTGGAGGGCTGCGCAACCCGCCTCGGCGACGTCTTGAGCGGCCTCGACGAAGCGTTGCCGTACGGCGCGCACGTTCGGCTCGTCCGACACCGACTGAGTTGCCCGGACCAGTCGGTGCAACCCTGCCGAGGCGACGTGCGCGGGAACCCCAGACGCGTCGGCCCGCTCAACCTCGGTCCGCGGTGCCCTGCCGTGCACGCAGTCCTCCACCCCTTGATCAATCCGACGCGTCCATGCTTCACGAGCGCTCGGGGGATGACCAAGGGCGATGGTCGCGACTTCTTCGGGACTTTGGTCCTCGTGCGGAGGCTGTCCGCTCGTGATCCCTGTCCGGCGGTCTCGGTCTGCTCGTGCCGTTGAGTGGTCCAGACCTCGCCCCAGAGCCGAACGGGGGACCAACGGCCTTGCGAATGAGGTCGGAACACCCTCGCGGTCCTTCTCCCCGAAGGCGAGGATCGACCACGTCCAGCAGTGCTGTGGGTCGCAAGACGTTCTCGCTCATGACAACGTTTCCCACGGACCCGTAAGGCGTGCAGCACCCTCTGGCGGGGCCGAGGGGCAGCACAGAGCTCGTGCCACAAGCCATCTGCTCGGGGAGTAGACGGAGTTACGGTGTCCACCACCGATCTCAGCCCGGCCCTTTCCGACCGCGATCTCGTTGCCCGTGCGAAGGACGGGGAGGTCCTGGCCCTGAACGCCCTGCTCGCTGCCGTGCGGACTGCCGCGCACCGTTATGCACGCGCTCGGCTGTCCACCTACAGCGGTGGCGCCGAGGTGGCCGAGGACGTGACGCAGGAGATCTGCATCGCCGTGGTCGGCGTGCTGCCCCGCTACCAGGACACCGGTGCCCCGTTCGCCGCGCTGGTGTACGCGATCGCCTCGAACAAGGTCGCCGACGCCCAGCGCGGTTACGCGCGGTCCCCGCTCCGTCTCGTGGAGGAGCTCCCGGAGGTGACCGAGCCCGCGGCCGGTCCGGAGCAGCAGACGATGGCCGGCTCTGACGTCGAGGCGGCTCTCGAGCTGCTCGACCACCTCCCGGCACGGATGGCCCGGGTCGTGCGGCTGCGGGCCGAGGGTCTCAGCTCGGGTGAGATCGGCGCGCTCATGGGCCTGACCGCCAACGCGGTCCGGGTCACCCAGCACCGAGCGCTGGTCCGGCTCCGTCGCCTGGTGGATGACTCACCGGAAGCCCGTGAGCGTTTCGCCGACCGCAGCGCCATCCGGCTCGCCGCCTGACGGGTACCGCCCCGTCAAGCCACGCGGGCCAGGGCCTCGGCCAGGGAGGCCATGTCCACCGGCTTCGACAGGTAGTCGTCCATCCCGGCAGCGAGAAGCCGGTCCCGGTCACCGCCGAGCGCGTTGGCCGTGAGAGCCACGATCCGGGGCCGCGCAGCGCCCAGCCGCGCGTGCAGGGCCACGGCGGCCGCGATCCCGTCGAGGCGCGGCATGTGCACGTCCATCAGCACGACGTCGTAGTGGTTCTGCGAGACCCGCTCCAGCACCTCGACGCCGTCCACGGCCACGTCGGCGCGTACGCCGAGGCGTTCCAGCATCCGCAAGGCCACCAGACGGTTGACCGACTCGTCCTCGGCCAGCAGGACGCGGAGCGTCGACAGCGACGGGAGCGGGGCTGGGGCGTCCGGGCCGAGCTCGGCGCCGGTCAGCGCATGAGCTGCGCGGGCGAGTCGTTCCTCGGCCACGGCGACCGGGAGCTCGAGCGCGAACGCCGACCCCTCGCCCAGCCGGCTGGTGACCTGGAGCGACCCGTGGAGGTGGTCGGCGATCAGGCGGCAGATGGAGAGGCCGAGCCCCGTTCCCCCGTACTCGCGGGTGGTGGAGGGGTCGACCTGGGTGAAGGGCAGGAAGATCCGCTCGAGCCGGTCGGCCGCCATCCCGATCCCGGTGTCGGCCACGACGAACCGGAGCCGGTGCCCAGGCCCGTCCGGCACCAGGTCGGTGGTCACCGTCACGCGGCCCTGGGCCGTGAACTTCAGCCCGTTGCCGACCAGATTGATCAGGACCTGCCGGATCTTGGCCTCGTCGCTGACCAGGAGCGGTGGCAGCGACGGTGCCGCCGTGATCTCCAGCGTCAGGCCGCGAGCGCGCGCGTCTGCGGCGAACAGCCCCTCGACCTGGTGCAGGACCTCGTGCAACGAGAAAGGCCGGTGCTCGATCTCGCTGTGGCCCGACTCGAGGGCAGAGAAGTCGAGGATGTCGTTGATCAGGGCGAGCAGCAGATGGCCGCTGCGCTGGGCCGTCCGCACGTACTCCGTCTGCTCCTCGTCGAGATCGGTCCCGCTCAGCAGGGCGGTCAGACCGAGGACCGCGTTCAGCGGGGTCCGGATCTCGTGACTCATGGTGGCGAGAAAGGAGGTCTTCTCCGCGGCCAGGCTCATCGCCGTCTCTGTCGAGCGACGCAGGTTGTCCTCGATCGCGCGCCGCTCGGTGATGTCGGTCTCGACGGCGACGTAGTGCGTGAGCCGTCCGCGGTCGTCGTGGACCGGGTGGGCCTCGATGCTCAACCAGTACTCCCGCCCCGTTGCGCTCACGTTGAGCACCTCGCAGCTGAACGCCTGCCGCGCTGCGACGGCGCAGCGCATCAGCTCCACGGTCTCCGGGTCGGTCGCCGCGCTCTGCAGCAGCGCCCCGGGCCGTCGGTCCCGGACCTGGTCGAGGGTGTAGCCCGTGGTTCGGACGAAGGCGTCGTTGACCCACTGGACCCGCCCGTCCGGACCTGTCACCACCACGAGGTTGTCGGTGGCGTGCGCGACCAGCGCGTGCAGCCGCAGCTCGGCGTTGAGCTCGAGCAGGGAAGCGGCCGACGCCTCACGCTGACGGTGGACCCTGGCGAAGGCGAGCCCGGCGAGGGTGATCAGCACGAGCAAGGACACGATCGTCACGGCGAGGCTGACCAGGAGGGTCCGCGTCTCGCTCAGCAGGCTTCGCGTCTGGGCGTTGGCGGTGCCGGCCCGGACCTTCCGGTTGATCTCCCCGTCGCTGACGAGCTGGTTGTAGTCCTTCTCGAGCGCGGTCAGGGCCTGCCGCGAGGGCTCGTCGGCCGGCTGTCCGGCCGCCACGGACGCGTCCAGGGCCGGCCGCACGTCGGACTGCCAGCGCCGCGCGAGCTCCTGCGAGCGGTGGAGCAGCTCGACCGAGCCGAGCGACTGCTGCTGATAGGGCAGCGCGCCCTCCTGCACCCGCTGATCGGTGAGCGCCAGCTGGAGCTCCACGGAGCCACGGGAGGCGGTACCCGCGCCGTCCAGCGCGAGCTGCAGACGGAGGAGCTCGCGCTGGACCTGGCCAAGGGTCCGCACGTTCGCGTCGACGACCTCCTGGGTGTACGCGACCGTGTCCCGCAGCGCTTGTGCCTGCTCGAGGACGAGCGTGCCGACCCGCACGCTGGCTCCCAGCATCAGCACGGCCAGGGCCAGCATCACCCAGGCGACGATCCGCGGGCCCGGGCGGGCCCAACGAGAGGCTCGGCGGCGCCAGGGATCGACGAACGCGGGAAGCAGCCCTGCGCTCATCGGGCGGTGATACTGCGTAGCTGCCAGACCCAGCGCGGGTCGTAGACCACGGGGTCGAGGTCGAAGCCGGTGGTGGGGTAGACGAAGCGGGTGGGGCCGTAGTGCGCGACCGACATCGGCTCGCCCTCGAGCCTGGTCGCCAGCAGCACGGGGTACTGCTCGGTGTCCGACACGGGGACGTCGACCTCGTAGTCGTTCAGGGCCGAGGTGTGCAGCGTCGAGGTGTCCGCCACGCCGGCGTCCTGCAGCACGGTGGACACGAGGGGGCCGGTGAAGGTCACCCGCCGACCCTCGGCCTGGCGGTCGTCGACGGTGCACTCGACCTGCGGCAGCGCATCGAGGTCGGCGAGGCTGTAGCGCGAGGCGGTGGCGCCGTGGTCCGGGGTCACGGTCAGGACGGTGGCCGAGGAGGCCGCGCGGGCCGGTGCGGCGGCGTCCCGGCAGTCACCGCGAGCCAGCCACGCGCTGACATCGCTCTGCGTCGCGCCCGACACCGTGACGTCCGCCGGTGCGGCGCACCCTCCTGCGAGCACGAGCACGGTCATCGCCGAGAGCGACGCGGCATTCCGCAGGGACCTAGGGGTGGGCATTCCGCCAGTCCACCGTGGGCTGGTATCGGGGGGTTCTGAGTCAAGTCAAGAACCGGTCAAGATCGCAGGCCGGGACCGCACGCGGGACCAGACTGGTCGCCATGAGCGACTACCTCGATCACGACGTCCTGACCACGCTGGCGGACGCTCTGGGCGACCAGGAGCTGATGGCGGAGACCGTCGGCCTCTACCTGGGCGAGCTCCCGACACGTGGTCACGGGATCAGGGACGCCGCGGAGCGTGGGGACCTCGTCACCCTGCGCTTCGGCGCGCACACCCTCGCCTCGCCGAGCGCCCTGCTCGGCGCGACCGAGCTGAGCCGGGTGTGTCGGCACCTGGAGCTGGACGAGGACGTCGACGACGTGGAGGTGCGTCGTGAGCTGGTCGCTGAGTTCGACCGGGCGTACGCCGGCACCGGTGCCGCTCTCCGTGCCTGGCTGAGCGCTCAGGGGTCGAACCGGTAGCCGACCCCGCGTAGCGTCGTCAGGTGGCGCGGCGTGCTCTTCGACTCACCCAGCTTGCGCCGCAGGTTCGCGAGGTGGACGTCGACGAGGTGGTCCTCCCCGTACCACTCCGATCCCCAGACGGCCGTCAGCAGCTGCCGTCGGGAGAACGCCCGCCGCGGCGACCCGCTCAGCACGCTCAGGAGGTCGAACTCGGTGCGGGTGAGGTCGAGCAGGAGGTCGTCGAGCCGGGCCTCCCGCGAGTCCACGTCGACCGCGAGGCTCCCGAACACGCGCACCTGTCGCTCCCGGTGGCCGCGGGGACGACGACGCATCGCGCGGATCCGCATCGCCACCTCGGGGGAGAAGTACGGCTTGACCACGTAGTCGTCCGCCCCGACCGCCAGGCCCAGCACCCGGTCCAGCTCCGCGCCGCGGCCGGTCACCATGATGATGTAGGCGTCGCTGAACTCGCGGACCCGCCGGCACACCTCCAGCCCGTCCAGCCCCGGCAGGGTGACGTCCAGCAGCAGCAGCTCCGGCTGGCTCGCCCTGGCGACGGCGACCGCCTCCAGGCCGTCCCGCGACACCTCGACGGCGTAGCCCTCGGCCTCGAGGAGCTGACGGCCGACGACGACGAACTCGGGGCTGTCCTCGACCAGCAGGGCCTTCGGCAGGCTCATCGGAGCAGCTCCCCCTCGTCGGAGCGGGCCGCCTGCCGGCTGCGCGTCGCGGCCGTGGGGAGCGTGGCCAAGAGGGCGGCCAGCTTGTCCGGGCGCAGGGGCTTGCTCAGGTAGTCGTCCATGCCGGCCGCACGGCACGCGTCGCGATCTGCCGCCGCGACCGCGGCGGTCAGTGCCACCACAGGCGGGCCACCCCCGGGGCAGGTGGCCCGCAGCCTCCGTGTCGCCTCGAGCCCCCCCATGACCGGCATCTGGACGTCCATCAGCACCACGTCGTAGCGGCGCCGCAAGACGGCCTCGATCGCCTCGGCGCCGTCGGCCACCGTGTCGACCTCGTGCCCGGCACGCTCCAGCAGCAGCCGTCCGACGCGCTGGTTGATCGGGTTGTCCTCGGCCAGCAGGATGGTCAGCGACTTCACCGCGGCAGCGTCGGGGGAGTGCGTCGTCAGCAGCCGGCGCAACGCGTCACGCAGCCGCGTATCCGTCGCCACCGCCGGCAGGATCGCGGTGCAGGCGTCTTGGCGCACGGGCTCGCTGACCAGGTCGTCGTCGACGAGCACCAGAACAGGAAGGACGGTTCCCGGGTGTCCAGCCCGCAGCCGGTCGAGGAGCCGGATGCTGCCGTGGGGGCGGAGCCGCACGATGGCGACGTCGACCGCGGCGACCGGCGGGCTCGTCGGTGCGGCCGGCTCGGACGGGTCCATCAGGCTCACCCGGGCCCCCCAGCTCTGGAGGCGTGACCGGAGCCGGTCCCGAGCCGGTCCCTCGGCCGCCACCACGAGCACCTGGCGCCCCTGCAGATGACGGGCGACGTCGCCCGGGGCCGCCACCGCTGGTAGCTCGGCCTCGAACCGAAAGACCGAGCCGGCGCCGGCGACGCTCTGCACCGTGATGCGGCCGCCCATCCGCTCCACGATCGACTGGCTGATCACCAGGCCGAGCCCCGTGCCGCCGTGCAGCCGGTTGATGGAGGTGTCGACCTGGGTGAACGCCTGGAAGAGCCGCCGCTGGCCCTCCGGGCTGATCCCCATGCCGGTGTCGTGGACCGCGAAGCTCGTCCGTCCGGAACCGGGCACCGGGGCGACCTCGAGCCGGACCTCGCCTCGCGCGGTGAACTTGACGGCGTTGGCCACCAGGTTCATCAGCACCTGGCGTAGTCGTGTCGGGTCGCCCAGCACCCAGGCGGGGCACCGGTCGTCGACGACCACGACCAGGTCGATGCCCTTGGTGACGGCCGTCCCGCGCAGCAGCTCCCCGATCTGGTGCACGACGTCCTCCAGCTCGAAGGCCCGCTGCTCGAGGTCCAGGCGACCGGACTCGATCTTGCTGTAGTCGAGAGCATCGTCGACGAGATCGAGCAGCAGGTCACCGCTGCGCAGGATGGTCTCGACGTAGCTGCGCTGGCGAGAGTCCAGGTCCGTGTTCAGGGTCAGCGTGGTCATCCCCAGCACCGCGTTCAGCGGCGTCCGGATCTCGTGGCTCATGGTCGCCAGGAAGGTGGTCTTGGCCGCGGCGGCCGCGACGGCAGCGTCCCGCGCCTCGGCCAGCCGGGCCGAGAGCTCCTGCTCCTGCTGGCCCAGGCTGATCGCGTCGTTGACCGCGAGAGTCATCCGGGCCGCCGCCAGCAGAAGCGTGACGAAGGCGAGCACCACGGCGACCAGCGGCCGGGGGCTGGCGTGGTCGACGGCCAGGACGCACAGGGCGGCGAGGGCGAACACGCTCGGGGTGGCCACGCTGAGCGTGGAGGTGGACCGGGTCTGCAGGGGCGTGACGACGGAGGTCCAGGACGCCCAGGCCATCAGCAGCAGCGCTGCGGGCCAGAGGACGTCGACCCACGCACCCCGGACGTAGGTGCCGTCCGCCACGGCGAACGCCAACCGGGCGTTGGCGGTGGCCATCAACGACAACGCGACGACGACCATCCACCAGATCCGGCTGGGCCGTCGGCCGAGCGCAGCCAGCGCGCCGGTCATGAGCGCGATCAGCACCAGGATGCCGAGCGGGTAGGCCGTCGCCGCGACAGCTCCCCACAGCGTCGGGCTGTGCCCGAGCACGTTGCGGTACAGGGTGGCCGCGCCGACCGAGGTCACGCTCGTGCCCCCGATGAGCCCGTCGAGCCACGCCGTCGCGGTGCCCTCAGGGATGCGGCGCCGCATGATGAGCACCAGCCCGAGGAAGGTCAGCAGCACGAACCCGGCGTACAGATACTCGGCCAGCGTGGGGAGGCCTCGAGCGCTCCGTTCGGAGAACGAGGAGACCAGGTCGCCGGCCGGGATGCAGCAGGTTCCCGCGGCGACGAGGCCCCAGCCGGGCCGTTCAACCGGGTAGCGGACGACCCTGGCCACCGCCAGCAGGCCGACGAGCGCCTCGAGGCCGACGTAGAGCTGGGCGTCCCACCAGCCTGGTCGCTCCTCCCGGGTGGTCAGCAGTGCGGCGACGAGGTAAGCCAGGAGCGCGAGACCGACGATCGCGAAGCCGACACGGATCGCCCGAGGCATCGTGGGTGGGGCCCGCCAGACGGCGAACGAGCTGAACAAGAGGACCTCCGGACGCGGCGGTATGCCCGAGACCTCATCATTGCCCCTCGACTGCTGCATCCGGCGAAAACTTACGGATGGCAGTGGAAATCGGTCAGAAGAGGACCTTGGTCCTGCCGTGCGGGGCTGGTTGTCGCCTGCGGACTGCGGCCGCGCGCCGTACCTTGGGTCTCGCCGGTCCGGTTCAGACTGGTGCTCGGGGAGAAGGAAGAACCTCGTTGACCGTCTCCTCGACGTCTGCGTCCCCTAAGCACGCGCTGCCGGGTCCGCCACCTGTGCCTGTGCCACCCGGTGCACCCAGCGCGGCCGAGCCCTCCCGCCCGGGGCTCCGGTCGTCCTTGCCGAAGACGCCGTTGCGGCTCGCCCTGGTCTCGGCCTGGCCGCCGGGACGGGGCAGTCTCAGCGAGTACGGCCTGCACCTGGCCGAGTCGCTCGCCGAGCAGGCCGACGTCGCCGAGGTCCATGTCGTCGCCGACACCGGCGATCTGCCTCCGCTGGCGGTGGACGGGGTCAGCGCCGAGCCCTGCTGGACGTTCAACGACTGGACCAACCCGATCCGGATCCTGCGTGCCGTGCGGCGCAGCAAGCCCGACGCCGTGATCTTCAACCTCCAGTTCGCCTCGTTCGGGGACGGGAAGCTACCCGGTGCCCTCGGGTTGCTCACGCCTTGGCTGGTCCGCCGCAGCGGGATCCCCACCACCGTGCTGCTGCACAACCTGGCCGACACGGTCGACATGCAGGCGGCGGGCTTCGCCCGGTCACGGGTGACGGCTCGGATGATGACCCTGGCCGGCCGGCTGCTGACGAAGGCGCTGCTCCGGGCCGACCTCGTGGCGCTGACCATCCCGCGCTACGTCGAGCTGCTGCAGAGCGCCTACGGGGCGACGAACGCCCTGCTCGCCCCGCACGGCAGCTTCACCGAGCTGGTGGAGCTCAGCGAGGAGGACACAGCCGTCCCGCCGGGTCGGCGGCGCATCATGGCCTTCGGCAAGTGGGGCACCTACAAGACGGTCGACGTGCTCGTGGACGCCTACCAGCTGCTCCTGGACCGGGGCTACGACGACCTGGAGCTCGTCCTGGCCGGGACCGACAGCCCGAACTCGGTGGGCTACATGGCCTCGGTCGCCGAGCGGCACCGCGACCTGCCCGGTCTGGTCCTCACCGGCTACGTCGGCGAGGCCGACGTCGAACCGCTGTTCCGGTCGTCCTCGGTGGTGGCGTTTCCCTACACCTCGACCACCGGGAGCTCGGGAGTCCTCCACCAGGCGGGTGAGTACGGCCGCGCCGCCGTCCTGCCCCGCATCGGGGACCTCATCGACATCATCGAGGAGGAAGGCTTCGCCGGGGTCTACTTCGCTCCCGGTGACCCCGTGAGCCTCGCCGACGCGCTGGCCGAGGTGCTCGACGACCCGACCCGCCGGGTCGAGCTCGGGCAGCGCAACCTCGCCGCGGCCGCCGGCGTCCCCCTCCACGAGGTGGCCCACTGGCACGTGGTCCACCTCCGTCGCCTGATCGCGCGGGCCGGTACGTGACGGCCGCACACGTCTCGCGGTCGGCGCCCGAGACCGCTCGGTCCGCGGCGTCGGGGCGACGGCTCCTGGCCAGCGGCACGCTGCTCGGGGTCGCGACCCTCGCCGCCAACGCCGGCAACTACGGGGTCAACCTGGTGCTGGGACGTTGGCTGAGCCCGGCCGCGTTCGCGGACGCGACCCTGATGGTCACGCTCTGGCTGACGGTGTCCGGGGTGGCGATGGCCCTGGTGCTGGTCACGGCCCGGTTCGTCAGTCTCGCCCCCGACGGTGCAGCCACCACCGCCCTGATCGGCCGGCTGCGTCGGGTGGCCTGGCTCGCGGGGCTCGGCCTCGGGGTGCTGCTCGCGGCCGGCGCGCCGGGCTGGTCCCGGCTGTTCCACACCCAGAGCCCGTGGCCGTTCGTCGTCCTCGCGGTCGGGCTCCCGTTCCACCTCTCCCTCGCCGTCGGCCGGGGCACGCTCCAGGGCCGGCTCGACTTCGGCTGGCTGGCGGCGACCCTGCTGGTCGAGATGGTCGTCCGCGTCGGCGTCAGCGCGACCGCCGTCCTGCTCGGCGGCGGCGTGGTCGGGGCCACCGCCGGGCTGAGCGCCGCGCTGGTGGTCTCCTGGGCCCTCGTGCGGCGTCGGGCTGGACCCGGTTCACCCGGGACGAGTCCGCTGCCGGGCGCGGTGCGCGCGTACTTCCGCTGGATCGCTGTGCTGCTCCTCGCGCAGGTGGTGCTCTCCAACATCGACCTGCTGGTGGCGAAGGCGTTCCTCCCCGCCGACCTGACCGGCCGCTACGCCGCCATCGCGCTCGTCGGACGCGGCGTGTTCTTCATCGCCTGGGCCGCGGCGACCGTGCTCTTCCCCGCGGTCGCCCGCCGACACGGCGCCGGCGGCGAGACCCGCTCGCTGCTGCGCGGCGGGCTGGCGGCCGTCGGGCTGCTCGGCGCTCTCTGCGCGGGCGGCGCACTCGTGCTGGGCGACCCCGTCCTGGTGAGGTTGCTGGGCCCGGCCTACGGGGGCCTGGACACCCAGCTCGCCCTCTACGCCCTGGTCTCCACCGCCTTCGCGCTGGCGTACCTCGTCGCCACCCACCACCTGTCCATGGGCCAGGTCCGCGAGTCCTGGGTGATGCTCGTCGGCGCCGGGGTGCTCACCGTCGGCGTCCTGGTCGTGCACTCGAGCATCGACCGGCTGATCGACGTCCAGCTCGTCGTGATGGTCGCGCTGCTCGTGGCCGTGCTGCTCAGCCAGCGCCGACCCGTCAGGACCGCCGCGCCCACCACCACAAGGACCTCCCCATGACCGCGCTGAAGCCTTACGAGGCGTACGACCGCTGGGCGCGGACGCCCCTGGCCGAGAAGCCACGGGTGTCCGTCGTGGTGCCCGCCTACAACGAGGAGATCAGGATCCTGCCGACGGTCGGAGCGATCGGTCTGCACATGTCGCAGCGCGGCGAACCCTGGGAGCTCCTCGTCGCCGACGACGGGTCCACGGACTCGACCGTCGCGCTGCTGCAGGGCCTCGGGTGGGCGAACCTCCGGGTGCTCGTCGCCGAGCGTAACGGCGGGAAGGGCAGCGCGGTCCGCCGGGGCGTGCAGGCGGCCCGCGGTGAGTACGTCCTCTTCGCCGACGCCGACCAGTCGACGCCGATCGAGCAGTTCGACGCCCTGCTCCGTCCGCTCGTCGAGGACGGCTACGACCTGGCCATCGGGTCCCGCGCGGCCACCGGGGCGGCGGTCAGCGGCAAGAGCCGGCTGCGCCTCCTGCTCAGCGCGGGCCTCCGGACCGTGGTGCGGGTCGGCTTCGGGCTGAACGTCTCCGACACCCAGTGCGGCTTCAAGCTGTTCACGGCGGCGGCGGCCCACCGTCTGTTCGACCTCCAGGTGGTCGACAGCTTCTCCTTCGACCTCGAGGTGCTCTACCTCGCCGAACGCATCGGCCTGCGGACCGCCGAGGTCCCGGTCGAGTGGATCGACGCCCCGGGCTCCACGGTGAGCGCCGGCAAGGTCAGCGCCCAGTTCCTGGTCGAGCTGGTCAAGATCAGACTGCACGACCTGCGTGGTCGCTACGCGGTGTCGGAGACCGTGCCGCCATCTCCGCTCGTCGTCCAAGGAGGACACCGATGAAGATCACCAGGCACGCGGGCGTCGTGGAGCTCGCCCTCGACGGTCGCTTCGACGCGCACGAGGTGGGGGTGTTCCGCGCGTCGGTCGGCGACGTCCGTGACGTCGGCGGTGTGCTCCGGATCGACCTGTCCGGGGTCGGCTTCATCGACTCGAGCGCGCTGGCCGAGCTGCTCGCGCTGCGCAAGGACGTGCAGGCGGCGGGCGGGACGCTGCTGCTCGCGCCGGTGTCGGACCCGGTGCGCGTGATCCTCGAGCTCACCGGCCTGCAGTCCGTCTTCGCGCCCGACCCGGTCGGGAACGGCACCACGGCCGAGCTGTCGTGACGACGACCTGGACCCGGGAGCTCTCGCCGCTCGAGGAGCGTGACGTCCTCGTCGACGCCCTCGTCTCGGCCCAGGACCGACTCAGTGCCCTGGTGGCGATGCTCAAGGTCTCGAGAGGCACCCTCGACCTCGACGAGCTCCAGCAGCGGGTGCTGGTGGAGGCTCTCGCGGTCACCGGGTCGGACGCCGCCATCCTCCGCGGGGCGCCGGGCACGTCGGACCATCGCGCCTCGTCCGGTCAGCACCTCGAGGTCGAACAGCTCTGCGCCGTCCTCGACGAACGGCTCGAGCACCAGCAGCTCGGCACGGGTGACGCGGCCGGGATGGCGTGGGCCGTCGCCCCCTTCCCGTCCGGGCCGGCGGTCGGCATCGCGGTCGGCCGGCTCCGGGGGCCCGCTTACACGACCGGCGACATCCGCATGCTCGACGTCGTCGCGCTGGCCATCGAGCAGCTCACCGAGCTGTCCCGGCTCCACCGGGAGCTGGTGCGGCAGACGGCGCTCGAGAAGGAGCACCAGCTGGCCTCGCGGCTGGCCCAGGCCGTCCTGCGCGCCGACCAGCCGAGGGTGCCCGGGATCGACCTCTTCGCGCGGTGCACGCCGGCTGCGGCGACCGGCGGCGACTTCATCGTCTTCGTGGAGTCGGCGGACGCGCTGTGGGTGGCGGTGGGCGACGTCGCCGGCAAGGGCCTCCCTGCCGCCATGATCATGACCCAGGCGGTCGCGGCCGCCCGGATCGCGATGACCACCAGCGACCCGGACGATCCTGCGGAAGCACTGCTCAAGACCGGCTGCGAGCTCCAGGACTACCTCGAGTCGGTGGGATCCTTCGTCACCCTGGCCGTCGCGGCGCACCGGCGCGGCAGCCGGACGATCACGCTGGCCAACGCGGGTCACTCGCCCGTGGTGCACCAGGCGGGTCCGGGTGAGGCGCCGCGGAGCGTCGGACCGACCGTCCCGCCGATCGGGGTCGCGGTGCCGTGGGCGCCCCAGAGCGTCTCGTTGCCCTTCGACCCCGGGGCGCGCCTGGTGATCGGGACCGACGGCCTGGTCGAGCAGCCAGACCCACGCGGGGAGATGTTGGGCTACGACGTGTTCGTCGCGGCCTGCGGGTCCGACACCGGGTCGGCCGCGGAGCTCGGTGAGCAGCTGGTGGCGCAGGTCGAGCGGCACGGAGCAGGGACTCCGGCGGCGGACGACCGGACGCTGGTCGTGCTGCGGGCGCTGGGAGGCCCTCGTGCCTGACGCCGTCGTCGCCCAGCTGGACGTGCCCGCCGACCTCGTCGAGCTCCGCGGCCTCGGGCCGTGGTTGGCCGACGTGCTGGCGCAGGCGGGCGCCAGCTCCTTCCTCGGCGGTCTGGAGCTGGCGCTCCACGAGGTGTGCGTCAACGTCGTGACCCACGCGTACCACGGCGGCGAGGGCCGCATCCAGGTGCGGTGCCGCTGCGACCCCGAGCTCATCGAGCTCGAGGTCCGCGACACCAGTGGGACGGTCTTCGACGCCGGCGACGTCTCCGAGCCGGTCGCCGGCCTGCCGCAGATCCATGGCTACGGCTTGATGATCGTGCGGCAGCTGGTCGACGAGCTCATCCACACCCGACAAGAAGAGGTGAACGTATGGCTGCTCAGGACCAGGCGATGAGTGGGACGAGTGCTCGACCCGGTACGCGGCCGCCGCCCGCCGTGGACGGTGCCATCAGTCTTGCGCTGAGCGGGCGCCTGGACGCGCTGCGCGCTCTGCCGTTGCGTGCCGAGCTCGAAGCGCTCGTGGCGGGAGCGGTCGACTCCGGAGCCCCGGGGGTGCTGATCGACCTGAGCCAGGCGGTCTTCGTCGACAGCGCCGCGCTGGCCGCCCTGGTGCGGCTGCGCCGCCGGTGCGCCGACGTCGGTCTGGACCTGACGCTCGTCAAGCCCCGGCACCCGGACGCCTTCCGGATCTTCCGGCTCACGCAGTTCGACGAGGTCTTCGTCATGATCGACAGCAGTCCACGGTGACGTCGGCATCCGCCCGGTTGCTCGTGGTGGACGACGACGCCGTCTCCCGTCTGGTGCTGGCGCGGATCCTCTCCCGGCTCGGGCACGAGGTCGACCTCGCGACCGACGTGGCCAGCGGGGTCGCTGCAGCGGCTGCGACGTCGCCGGACCTCGTGTTCGCCGACTTCCGGATGCCGGACGGCACCGGTGAGGACCTGCTGGTCGCCCTCCGCCGACTGGCTCTGACGATGCCTGTGGTCTACGTCACCGGCGTCGCCGAGCGCGAGCACCCCCACGACGCCGTCGGCCTCCTCCCGGCGAGCCACCCTGTCGCAGCAGCCACGCTCAGCAAGCCGGTGGACTCGCGGGCCGTCTCCGCGTGTGTCGCCAGCATCCTCGAGAGCCTGCCGGTGCGGTGAGGACGTCCGGGTCAGGGGCCTCCGCTGGCGCCTGGGCGTGGTGCGTCGGGCTCCCGGCCGCCGGGCTGCTGGCCGTGGCCGCGCTCCACGCGTCGGGGACCAGCCGCACCCGCGCGGCGATCGGGGTCCAGGCCGTGGCGCGCTGGGCCCTGCTCCCCGCCCACCTGCTGACGGTGGTCGCCGTGCGCCGTCGCTCGCCGGGTGCTGCAGCGCTCTGCGCCGGCCTCGCCGGCTACCAGGTCGCGCTGAGCACGGCCGCCCGCGGTGGCCGCACCGACCGCACGCCCGGTGCCGGCGTAGCGGTCCGGCTGGTGTCGGCGAACCTGCTGGTGTCCAACCCGTCGATCGCGGCCGCCGCCGCGCGGCTCCTGGCGACACCGGTCGACGTCCTCGCCCTGCAGGAGCTCACCCCGGACCATCTGTCGGCGCTCCGCCGGACCGGGCTGCTCGACCAGCTCCCTCACGAGCTGGTCGCTCCGGAGCCGGGCTTCCACGGGGCGGGGCTGTTCTCGCGCTGGCCGCTGACCGAGGCCGAGGTCGTCGATCTCGACGGGGTCCCGCTCCCGGTCGCCACCATCACGACACCCGACGGCCCGCTCCGGATGGTGGTGGTGCACGCGAAGAATCCCGGCGCACGCGGCGAGCTGCGGCGCTGGCAGCGCCAGCTCGCGGCGCTGGCCACGCTGGCGGCCGGCTCGACCGTGCCCGTGGTGCTGGTCGGGGACTACAACGCCACGGCCGACCACCGGGACTTCCGTCGGTTGTGCCGGTCGGGTCTCCGTGACGCGTGGGACCTGGCCGGAGCGGGGAGCGGTGCCAGCTGGCCGGTCTGGCGCGGGCCGGTCCCACCCCTGCTCCGCCTGGACCACGCCCTGATCGGTCGGGGGCTGGCGGTCAGCAGGGCGACGGCCCACGACCTGCCCGGCAGCGACCATCGCCACCTGCGCGTGGAGCTCCGGTTCGCACCGGTCTGAGCGTGCTCAGCCCGTCGCCTGCCCGATCCACCGGCGGGCAGCCTCGAAGCTGCTCCCGGCCTCGGCGCGCAGGCTCTCGCTGCGGGCCAACAGCTTCTCGCTCTCCCGCGCACGGTGCTCGACCAGACCGGTGAGGCGGCTGGTGACGTCCGCGGCCTCGAAGGGTCGGTTGATGTCGATGGTCGACGCCTCCAGGTCCAGCATCGCCGCGAGCTCGAGGACCTTGACGTCGTACGCGAGCACGAGGGCGGGCACGCCGAGGACGGCGCCGATGACGATGGCGTGCAGGCGTTCGCTCACCAGCAGGTCGCAGCCGGCGACGAGCCGGGCGACGTCGGCGTGGGTGGTCGGTCTGTGCTGGTGCATCACGACCCCGGGCAGGCGTTCGGCGAACGCGGTCAGGATCTCGGCGTCGTCATGGGCCTTGAAGCCGGACTGCATGGGCAGCGCGTGCAGCTCGATCGGGTGCTTGCGGTGGAGCTCCATGAGCCCCTGGGCGAGCCGGTCGAGGAACAGCTCCCAGTTGCCCGGGTTCTCGATGTGGAAGTTGAGGTTGAGCGCGACCTGGAGCGGTCGGTCGTGGTCGGGTCCCGGACCGGGTCCGACCTCCGCGTCCGGTTCAGGGCACTGAGCCGGCTGCCCGAGCAGCCAGGCGCGGTCGTTCGAGAACACGGCGTCCGCCGTGAGGTGCACGTCCTTCGTCGGCAGGCCGATCTCGAGGCAGGTCGCGTACGAGCGGGCGTCGCGCACCGACAGCTGGTCGACCTGGGAGAGGATCATCCTGGCCAGCCGTCTCCCCGTGAGGGTCTTGATGGGCCCGACCCCGATGTTCAACATGGCGATCGGCTTGCGCGCGACCAGGCGCGCGAACGTCACGACCGCGAGGATCATCGCCAGGGTCGAGTACGCGTTGCGGCCGGTCGAGGCGTAGAGCTCCTTGATGATGGAGCCGCCACCGAAGCAGAGCAGGTCGCACCGCAGCAGCTGGCGGACCAGCTGCACCCGGTCGCCCGTGGTGTCGATCAGCTCGACGTCGTACCGCCCCGCGAGCTGGGCTGCCGTGAACGCCTTGTCGTAGGTGTTGATGGCGTAGTGGTTCTTGCTGCCCAGCTGGGCGAGGAAGGTCTCGAGCAGCAGCTCGTCGCCGATGTTGCGCTGCCCGTGGGTGCCGAGGAAGAGGATCCTGGGCTGCAGTTCGGTCATCGGGGCTGCTCCTGCGTGGTTGGCTGCGGCTCGTCGGTGGGGTCGGGGTCTTCGGTCGGTTCGGGATCGTCGGTCGGGTCGGGGTCCTCGTCGTCGTGCCGCGCCCGGACGCGCCAGCGCACGAGCAGGCCGCTGAGGAGCAGCAAGAAGCCGGTGGTCAGGGCGGACAGCCAGCTCGGGCCGACGCCGCCGGTGGGGTCGGGCACCATGTCCTCGACGCCGGCGGACGCGAGGTCGAGGAGCTCCTGCTGGGTGAGGTCGGGGTGGGCCGCATGGGCCGCCGGGTCGAGGAAGAGCTGGTCCTTGTCGGGCACCGGGGTGCGTTCGGAGCAGCCGAGCTTGCTCGGGTCGGTCACCACCGACACCGACGGCGGGAGCGCGACCTTCTGGTAGTCGGTCTCGGGCACCAGCATCAGTCCCTCGAGCAGCATCGGGTTGTGGTCGCTCTTCGTCAGCGAGAAGGTCGTCGTGCCCCTGGGCAGGTCGATGTCGCCGAGGTCGGAGTAGCCGAAGCTCTTGTTCACCGGGGTGAGCTCGTCCGGGACGGCCTTCTCGATGTCGGCGACGCTCATCGTCATGGTGTCGACGGGCTTGCGGTCGGCGTCGTACACCTCCGCGGTCCGGAACAGGCCGAGCTCGCCGGGCTTCGGCCGGAGCTCGAAGGTGTGGTCGAAGGTCGACGACCGGGCGGAGACGCGGATCTGGTTGCCCGTGACCGCGCCCCGCATCAGCAGGTGGTACCGCCCGGCCGTGGCCACCTTCGCCAGCACCGTGACGCGGGTGGGGCGGGGGAGACCGATGAAGGATCCGCGCAAGGTGCCGAACACGCCGGCGGTGATGATCCCCGTCCGGTTCCACTTGGTGGTCGAGAAGAACAGGAACTCGCGGAACATCGGGGAGAGGTAGTAGCTCGAGGCGACGATGTCGGAGTTGAAGGCGAAGATCTTCGTGTCGGGCTTCCCGATGAGCTCCGGGTGGTCGATCAGGTAGAGGTCGAGCGCCGCCGCGTGCTCGTCGTCGGTGACGAGGTTGACCGGCGTGCCCGGCGGTCGCTTCGTCGGATCGTAGTACGGCAGGTACTCGAGGTCGTAGCAACGGCTGAGGCCGAGGCGGGGGGACACGAGGTCGAGGAACCGTGACCAGCTCGAGTCGATCAGGAGCACCGGCCGGTCGGGCTTGGGCGGGTCGACCAGCTCGTAGAGCGCATAGGTCTCGTTCTCGAACCGCAGCGCGTACGCGTCCGGCACCGCCTTGATGTCGGGCTCGACGAAGCTCTCGACGTTCGGCAGGTACTCCGCCCCGACCCCGTAGTTGGTGTGGAGCTTGCGGTTGACCACGATGTAGCGGAGGTCGAGGTCGCGGGCGACGTCGACCCACCAGGACTGCTGGTAGTACATGCCGCGGAGCATCAGGAAGAACTCGAACTTGTTCACGGTGTCGCCGGTCAGGCCGTAGTAGTAGCTCGGCTTGTCCAGGTAGTACATGTAGAACTTGTCGATGAAGCGGTGGTCGACCCCGTTGGAGTCGGACACGAGCTTGGCCGTCTCCGTCGGCGGCAGGACGACGGTCTTGCCCTCGGGCAGCGTGTTGAGCACGTCCTTCACCTCCCTGAGGTCGTGCAGCGGGTAGGGCGCCAAGAAGCCGGCGAAGTTTCCCGACGTGTACGCCTTGCGGTAGGCGGCGTTCGACCAGAACGGCGTGAAGAAGACCGAGCCGATGCAGAGGGTCGCGAGCACCCGCATGAGCAGCCGGGTGCGTCCGTCGCTCGGGTCCTCCCGGCCCGGCCGCCGCACCCGCCCCACCAGCCGCGCGGTGACGGTGTCGATGCCCAGGGCGAGCGTCAGCGACATCACGAGCGGGGCCAGCATGAACAAGATCAGCTGGAAGCGGTGCGGGAAGCGCAGCACCTGGACGATGGTGGCGGCGACGTTGAGGAGAGCGTCGCCCGCGGGTGAGTTGGTCCCGTCGGCGCCGCGGGCGAGCGCGGCCAGCGCGCGGTGGAAGGTCGGCAGCCACAGCGGCTGCGCGTAGCCGATGGTGGCCCAGGCGGCGAAGGCGATGACCACGTACAGCACGCCGAGCAGCTGCCGGTGGGCCCGGGTGACGAAGAGAGCCCGGGTCACGGGCGGCACGAGCAGCGGGACGAGCAGCAGCAGCGTGTAGATCATGTCGGGGTAGCGGGGCACCTTGGCCAGGTAGTCGCCGTAGAGCAGCTTGTCGGTGATGCCGGCGAGGTCCCAGGCCAGCAGGTGCACCCAGGACACCGAGGCGTCGTGGATGAAGTAGTAGTCGCCGGGGACGGTCTCGGACAGGTTGGCCACCCCGCGGAGCGCCACGTACTTCACGAACAACCCGTACGGGATCAGGGTCACGCTCGCGTAGATCACGCCGGCACAGGCGCAGCGACCGAGCGTGGTGCCCAGGTAGTGACGGACCGTGAGCAGCAGCTCGTGACGCCGCGCGGGACCGGTCAGCCAGCGAGGGAGGCCGGTCCTGCGGATCCGGAGCGGGCCGCCGCGTCGGAGCCAGCGCGCGAGCTCGCCGAGGAAGAGGGTGAAGACGGTGATGGCGAAGAACAGGCTGAACAGGATGAGGTAGTGGATCGCCGGGTTGAGCAGCGTGGCCACGCTCGCCAGGACGGCGTAGCGCTTCCAACTCGTCCTGGCGAAGAGCAGGGCAAAGCTCATCCACAACGCCGAGATGGTCATGAGGGCGAGGCCGATGATCAAGGTGTAGAAGTGCGTCACCTTGGCGTACGTCATGATCATGTAGATCAGCGTCACGGGGAAGGCCGTAGCGAGATAGATCGCCTGCGCCGAGAGGGTGGTGAACACCCGCACCATGAAGCGGGCCGTCGTGAGGTAGACGGCGAAGTAGATCGAGGGGATCACCAGCAGCAGGGCGAACGGGAGCACCTTGTAGTAGCGGACCCAGGTGGTCAGGAACGCGTACCGGACCCGGAACTCGTAGCCGTTGGTCAGCTCGTTGAACTTCCCGGCTGCCTGGTCGAGCAGCTGGGTGTGCACGTCGAAGAACGGGACGAGCTCGTCGCCGACGATGACGGAGCGTCCGGCCAGCACATCGGGGATGGCGAGCAGGACGTCCCGGAGGATCACGACGGCGGCGACGTAGTAGAAGAGGCCGACCACCACGCTGATGCGGCGCACGGTGCGCGCCGAGGCGCCGTCGCGCGGTACGTCGGGCGGCCGTCGGTAGCGTTCCCGCGAGGAGGTGCGGAGGGGTCCTGAGGAGGGGGCGGCCCGACGGGGGAGCGACGACTTGCGGAGACGGACCAGGCCCGTCCACCGCACCGCCCAGGGGTAGGAACGCCGTGCGACGGTCCTGCTGGGAGCGTGCGCCATGCCGGGTCGCTCCCAACCGATGGGCCCGATGTGGAGCCTCTCCAGAAGCCTTGGGCGTGGGTCGTACGTCGCACTCACGATAGGTGCCCAGGACCACATCTTTCGGTGGACGTGTTAAGTCAGGACCTTCGTCCCTGCCACCGACCGAGATCCCGCCCGCCCGGACCAGCTTCCGACGGGCCCGTACGACCTGCAAACACTTTCGGCCGGGTCGCTGACCTTGGAGCTGCAGCGGTACCCGCGCTCCGAGCTTCCGGTGTGGTGGCGCCAGCAGCCGGAGTGAGCGCGTCCTCTGGTCAGCGCTGTCGGGGAGCTCGGGACCCACCGGGCCGACGGTGCCTCCAGCTGGAGCGCACTGCTCGACCTGCGAGGGCAGGCGAGCAAGATCCGACGGTGAGGATCACGACGGTTCGGGATTGACTGTCAACACGGAGACGGACGGCACAGTCGCCTGTGCTGGCCGTCTACGTGGCGGGGCCGACCCTGGAGATCTGCGAGCCGCCCTGTTATCCGAGCGGGCGACCCCGCCTTGCAAGACTGCCTCAGCACCTCCTACCCCTTCCGCGTCGCGCAGACCGAACCCGAGGACCGGACAGCGACTCGCCGGCGCGTCGGACGAGGCGGCCTGAACGACAGCGGAAGAAGCGCCGGCCAGCTATTTCAGCACTGGGGTCGCCGGGTGTCGAAGTCACCGACCAGGTCGCTGCTGGTGCGTCTGACCTCCGCGCTCCGTTCCGGGTTGAAGGAGCGGGGCTGGGGGAAGAAGACGCTCTCCTTCTCCGTGGACCTGGCTCCGTCGGGGTGGGTGCAGGCTCCGCTCGAGCTGGTGGTGAGCAAGGAGGTCGACCCCGCGAAGTACGGCGGGGTGTCGTTGTCGGCCTCGGCGACGATCTGGTCGTCGCGCGTGAGCGACGTGATCAAGCTGTTGCCCGCCGGCTGCCTCGACGAGCTCACTGAGGGCGAGATCGCTGACGGCGTAGCGCTTCCGAGACTGGCGCACGTCGACTTCGACGCGCTGACGTCGTCGCGCTGGAGGGCTGTGACCGAGGCGGAGCTGGAGATGGAGGTCGCGCAGTTCTTCCGGGTGGACGGGCCGCTGCGGCAGTGGGCGACCGGCAGGAGTACACATCGTCAGCAGCACCCGCCCGTCCGCACCCTCCGCGACCACCACCGTCGTCTCCGCCGCCGTCACCGCCCCACCCGCTCTCCTGGCAGCGTTCGCCAGCCCACGTCGGCCTGTCCTCGACGTCGTGGGTCCGGCTCAAGAACGGGCCGGTGACCCGTACGCCGGCAGGCGGAGGACCGCTCGTACACCTCCGGCGACGTGGCCGTGCTGGTGGAGGACCTGCGCCAGAAGCTGAAGGCCACGTGTATCTGATCCGGTCCGGTCAGCTCGTGCAGCTGGTCGGGCACGAGCCGGATCGAGGGGTGGAGATCCGGCTGTTCTCCATGGGGCTCACGGCTCGAGACCGGCTGCCGAGACGGAAGCGGCCCGCCCAGTCTCCTGTGCGGGCCGTTCTTCGTAGCGGGGACAGGATTTGAACCTGTGACCTCTGGGTTATGAGCCCAGCGAGCTACCGAGCTGCTCCACCCCGCGCCGGTGAACACCAAGTTACGCGAGACTCATGCGCGGTTCAAATCGAGGCGACCCCCTGTGCCGCAGCCCACACGGGGAGACGGTGACGAGAACACGTGCGTCACATGAACCTCAAGTTTTTCTTCTTCAACTCTGGCGTGTCGCGCTTGACATCGTGAAACCTTGGGCGAGCCCGAGTCCCAACCCCCCAGGACGGCTCCCATGACGCGACCCCGCTTCTTCCACCGCACCCGGATCATCAGAGCGGGGGCGAGCCTGCTCGCCGCGGGCTCGCTCCTGCTGGGGGGCGCGCTGGTGGCGCCCGGCGCCGAGGCGGACTCGGCGGTCAAGCCGTCGGGCGGGAGCTTCGTCGTCAAGGGGGCGGGCTACGGCCACGGCCACGGGATGTCGCAGTACGGCGCGTACGGCGCGGCGGAGAAGGGGCTGTCCTGGCGCCAGATCCTCGCCTTCTACTACCCGGGCACGACGCTGAAGACGTTGAGCACGTCGACGTCGATCAAGGTCTGGATCTCCGCGGACAACGACAACAACCTGCGGGTGCTGCCGGCGGCCGGGCTGAAGGTCTACGACTCCCACGACCACAGCCTCACGCTGCCCACCGGCTCGAAGTACCGATCCTGGCGCATCAAGCGGTCCGGCTCGGGCTACCGGCTGTCGTGGAAGAACGCGGCCGGCGCGTACACGACGCTCTCGACGAAGCTCGACACCAGCACCTGGCACTTCGCCACCCAGGCCAAGGTCGTGAAGGTCCGCCTGCCCAACGGGGCGACCCGGGAGTACCGCGGCACCGCCTCGCTGATCAAGCGGGGCTCGGGTGCACGGACGGTCAACAAGGTCCGGCTGGAGGACTACGTCCGTTCGGTCGTCCCGTCGGAGATGCCGACCTCCTGGGCGCCCGACGCCGTCCGGGCGCAGGCGGTCGCGGCCCGGTCGTACGCGATCCGGATCCGGGACTTCACGAGCTACAGCGGCTACGACATCTGCGACACGACGGCCTGCCAGGTCTACGGCGGCAAGGCGACGACGACGTCGGGCGGCAAGCGCATCGTGCGCGAGACCAAGGCCGGCAGCGCCGCGGCGAAGGCCACGGCGGGCACGATCGTGACCTTCGGCGGCCAGGTGGCGCTGACCCAGTTCGCGTCCTCCAACGGTGGCGCGATGTCGAGCGGTGGCTACCCCTACCTGCGTGAGAAGAAGGACCCGTACGACGGCGTCGTCCGCTCGCAGGCCTGGAGCAGGAAGATCACCGCCAAGGCGGTCGCCCACGCCTACCCCTCGGTCGGCACGGTCAAGCAGCTCAAGATCACCAAGCGCGACGGGTCGGGCCGCTACGGGGGGCGGGTGGTGAGCATCAAGATCGTCGGGAGCAAGAAGACGCAGACGGTGAGCGGGTCCGCGTTCCAGGGCAAGTTCTCGATGCGCTCCTCGCTCTACACGATCACGTCCTGACGATCATGGGACGCGGCTGCGGGGCGACCCCGTGATCGACGGCTTCGAGGTCGGGCACCGGACGGCGGACGGTGACGGCTGGCTGACCGGGACGACGGTCGTGCTCGCCCGCGACGGGGCGGTCGGCGGCGTCGACGTCCGCGGCGGCGGCCCAGGCACCCGCGAGACCGACCTGCTCGACCCCTCCGCGTTGGTCGAGCGGGTGCACGCGGTCGTGCTCACCGGGGGCAGCGCGTACGGGCTCGCGGCCGCGGACGGCGTGATGGCGGGGCTCGAGGCGCTCGGCGTCGGGCTGCCGGTCGGCCCGCGACCGGGGGAGGTCGTGCCGATCGTCCCCGGCGCGGTGATCTTCGACCTCGGTCGGGGCGGGAGGTTCCGGAACCGGCCGGACGCCGCCTTCGGCCGGGCGGCGCTCGAGGCCGCGAGCCCGGACGACCCGGACCGGGGCTGCGTCGGTGCGGGCACGGGCGCGACGTGCGGCGGCCTCAAGGGTGGGGTGGGCTGGGCCGCGCTGACCCTGCCGGACGGCGCCCGCGTCGCCGCGCTGACCGTCGTCAACGCCGCCGGCTCGGCCGTGGACCCGGCCACCGGCCGGCTCTGGTCGGATCGGGCGGGACGGCTGCGGGCCCCGACCGAGGGGGAGCGCGACGCCCTCGAACGCGCCCGCCTGGACCCGGCACCCTCGCTCAACACCACCATCGGGGTGGTGCTGACCGACGTGACCCTGACCAAGGCCCAGGCCCGCAAGGTGGCCGGGGTCGCCCACGACGGGCTGGCGCGCGCGATCACGCCGGTGCACTCGATGTCCGACGGCGACACGGTCTTCTGCCTGGCGTCGGGTCGGCGTCCGCTGGCCGTGGACGCGCAGGCGGGCTGGGCGGGCACCGTGCCGGCGTTCAACGCGTTGCTGGAGGCCGCGGCCGAGGTCTTCACCGCGGCGTGCCTGGACGCGCTGCTGCAGGCGCAGGGACGCGGGCCCTGGCGCAGCTACGCCGAGCTGGCGCCGTCCGCCGTCCCGGGGCGAGATCCCGGGGGGCCGGTGACGCGGGCTTCCTAGACTGCGGGGGTGAAGGCGCTGCTGCTCGAGAACATCCACCCGGAGGGCATCCGGCTGCTCACCGAGCGCGGGATCGAGGTGGAGACGGTCAAGGGCGCCCTGGACGAGGAGGAGCTGGCCGGGCGGATGGCCGGCGTGCAGCTGCTCGGCATCCGGTCCAAGACCAACGTCACGCGCCGTGTGCTCGAGGCGGCGCCGGACCTGCTGGGCGTCGGGGCGTTCTGCATCGGCACCAACCAGATCGACCTCGCGGCCGCCGCCGAGCGCGGGGTGGCCGTCTTCAACGCCCCGTTCTCCAACACCCGCAGCGTGGTCGAGCTGGTCGTCGCCGAGATCATCTCGCTCGCCCGCCACCTGACCGACAAGAACGCTGCCATGCACGCGGGCGTGTGGGACAAGTCGGCCAAGGGGGCGCACGAGGTGCGCGGGCGGACGCTGGGGATCGTCGGCTACGGCAACATCGGCAGCCAGCTCTCCGTCGTCGCGGAGGCGCTCGGCATGAAGGTCTACTTCTACGACGTCGCCGACAAGCTCGCCCTGGGCAACGCCCAGCGCTGCGACAGCCTCGACGAGCTCCTCGCGGTGGCCGAGACGGTGAGCCTGCACGTGGACGGCCGGCCGGGGAACGCGGGGTTCTTCGGCGCGGAGCAGTTCGCCAAGATGCGGCCGCGCAGCCTGTTCCTCAACCTCTGCCGCGGCATCGTCGTCGACCAGGAGGCGCTGCGCGACCAGCTGGTGTCGGGCCACGTCGCCGGGGCGGCGCTCGACGTCTTCGAGACGGAGCCCAAGACCACCGGGGACCCGTTCGTCTCCAGCCTGCAGGGCATCCCGAACGTGATCCTCACCCCGCACGTCGGCGGGTCCACCGAGGAGGCGCAGTCCGACATCGGCCGCTTCGTCGCGCTCAAGCTGGGCGACTACGCCACCGGGGGAGCGACGACGATGTCGGTCAACCTGCCCCAGGTCATCGCCGCGGTGGAGCCCGGTCGCAGCCGCATCCTGCACGTCCACCGGAACGTCCCCGGCGTGCTGGCCCGGGTGAACACCGTCCTGGGGGACGCCGGGGTCAACATCGAGGGCCAGACCCTCTCGACCCGCGGCGAGCTGGGCTACGTGATCACCGACACCGTCGGACCCGTGCGCGGCGACCTCGCCGAGCGGCTGCGCGAGCTGCCGGAGACCGTACGGCTCCGAGTCCTGTCCTGCGACTGAGCAACCCGCTGGGCAGCCACTCCGCCCAGAACTTCTGACGACGGACCCACCCCAGAGGTGGTGAGTCGCACAGGAGCTCGGGAGCGACGCCGCCGGCCTCCTGTCACTCCCGGCCGGCCGCGTCCTCCCGCAGCTGTTCCAGCTCCTCGCGCGCGTCGGCGAGGTCGTCCTCGAGGTCGAGGACACGCCCGACCCCGGTCAGGTTGAGCCCGTCGGTGAGCAGCCGCTGGATGCGGCGCAGGCGCGCGACGTCGTCCGGGCTGTAGCGGCGGGTGCCCCCCGGCGTGCGGTCCGGGTCGAGGAGGCCGGCCCGCTCGTACGCGCGCAGGTTCTGCACGCCGGTCCCCACCAGGTCGGACACGACCGAGATCCCGTACACGCCCAGGCTCGGGTCGGTCGGCTCGTCGACCTGCGGGTCGTGCTCGGCCATCGCGCTCCTTGGCTCGGGTTGCACGTCGATGTTGCTCTTACTATCATGAATGTGTGGTGATTGATAGAGGTTACCTTCTTCGTCGAGCACCACGAACCCATTCGTCCACAGGAGGTGTCTCTCATGGTCCTGATGCGTACCGACCCGTTCCGTGAGCTGGACCGGCTCAGCCAGCAGCTGCTGGGGACGCCGGCCCGACCCACCCTGATGCCGATGGACGCCTGGCGGGAGGGCGAGTCGTTCCTCGTCGAGCTCGACCTGCCGGGCGTCGACCCCGGCTCCATCGACCTCGACGTCGAGCGCAACGTGCTCACCATCCGCGCCGAGCGGCCGGACCGGCAGGGCGGCGGCGAGATCCTTGCCGCCGAGCGCCCGCGCGGGGTGTTCAGCCGTCAGCTGGTCCTCGGCGACAACCTCGACCTCGAGCGGATCAGCGCCGGCTACAGCGACGGCGTCCTGCGCCTGACCATCCCGGTCGCGGAGCGCGCGAAGCCGCGCAAGATCAGCATCGACGTCGACGGGAGCGCGCGCACCATCAAGGGCGAGCCGCAGCCCCAGGCCGTCGGGAGCTGACCGACCCGCCCGAGGGAGCGACGTCCCCCCGTTCTCGAGCGACGGCACGGGCGGCCCGCCCCAGCAGGGCGGGCAGCCAGACCGGGCAACGGTCGTCCGCGCCGGCCTCGTCGGGCGTCCACCACCCCACGGCGGTGAGCTCGGCGGGGTCGGCGACGACCGGTTCGGCGTCTCGCGGGGCGGCCGCGAGGAACGCCACGGTCACCTGCCCGACCCCGGCGTCGGTGGTGAAGAACTCCGACTCCAGGTAGGTCAGGGCGACCTCGGTGAGGTCGAGCCCGACCTCCTCCGCCGCCTCCCGGCGGGCCGTCTCCTCCAGGACCCCCGGGTGGCCGGCGGACGGCTGCTCGACGTGGCCCCCGACCAGGCCGAGCTGCCCGGCCGCGTCGTCGACGTCCGTACCGCGCACCGTGAGCAGCCAGCGGCCCTCGCGGTGCAGCAGCACCGTCGCGGTCACGGTCCAGGTGGGTCTCGGGGCCCGCGTCGCCGGCGCCGGCGGGGCGGACCCGGTCAGCGCCGCGCCCGACGCACGACCGAGACGGCCACGAACAGCGCCAGGGCCCCGAGGCCGGCGTAGGGCAGGACCCGGCTGGTGAGCAGCCCGGTCAGGGTGCGGGCGACGTCGACGTGCGGCTCGGCCGTGCTGCTGTACGGGCGGTAGACGTACTCCTTCGGCTCCGGCGGGCGCGGCGCCGGACCGGGCGACGGCGAGGGCGAGGGCGAGGGGCGCGGGCCGGGGCGGCTGGTCGCCGGGGACTCGTCGATCGCACCGAGGTCGGCCCCCAGCTCCACCGGGTGGTCGACGACGGCCGCGGCCGTGCGCTCGTCGTCGTACGCGCTCTCCTGCCCGGCCGCCGGGACCCAGGACAGGCCCTCCGCCACCCTCGCGGCGATGCGGGTGGCGGTCACGTCGAGGACGCGGTCGACGGCGTCGACGACCACGCCGTCGCCCAGCCGGGCGGGCCGCCCGCTCCACGTCATCGCGGTCTGGACCGTCACGTCGGTCTCCGCGCGCGCGTCGCCGGCCCTGGCCAGGGTGAGCGTGTGCGTCGCCTCCACGCCCGCGTCTCCCCGACGGTCGGACGCGGTCGTCGCCACGACGACCCGGTGCGCGCCGTCGTCGCGCGAGACGTAGCGCCCGCTGCCCGCCAGCGCGAGCAGCGACGAGCCGAGCTTGATCTTCATCGTCCCCGTGAACGCGTCGTCGGACGCCGTGTCGAGCGTCGAGCCCGGGAGCACGGCCGCGATCCGGGCGGGGTCGAGCACGGCCTCCCAGGCCTCCTCGAGCGGGGCCGGCACGCGTACGCGGTGGGTCAGGTCCATGGCCACATCATGGCCGCTGCCGACCTCGTGCGCGCAGGCACCCGGCGGTCGGTCGAGCACTATCCTTCGTCCATGACGAGCGGGTCGTCGTGAGGGGCGCCGACGCCCCCGCCGTGCCTCCGGGCGCGGACGCGGTCTCGCTCACGCGCGCCCTCGCCGGCTTCCACGACGACTTCCTCGCGACCGGCCGCATCGCGGAGACCGTGCGCCCGCTGGTCGCCGACTCCTGGCGCCGCAGCCTCGTCGGCGGGCTCGACCCGGAGACCGGCGGCGTCCCCGTCCCGCTCGAGCAGGCCGCGCTCGAGGAGCTGCGACGGCGCTCGCCGCTGGCCCGCACGATGCCGGTCGTCCGCCGGCTGCTGGTCGAGGCGGCGGCCGACGCGGGTCTGGTGGTGGCCGTGACCGACGCGCACGGCCGGATCCTGTGGTTGGAGGGCGACGCCGGGCTGAGAAGACGTGCCGAGGCGATGCACTTCGTCGCCGGGGCCGACTGGAGCGAGGCGCGGGCGGGCACGAACGCCCCCGGGACCGCCCTGCGGACCGGCCGGGGCGTCCAGATCCTGGGTCCGGAGCACCTGGTGCGCTCGGTCACCCCGTGGAGCTGCACGGCGGTCCCCATCCGGGACCCCGACACCCGGGCGGTGCTCGGTGCGCTCGACATCACCGGCGGTGCCGAGGTGGCCGGGCCCCAGACGCTCGCGCTGGTCCGGGCCACCGTCGCCGCCGCCGAGGCGGAGCTCCGGATCGACCGGCTGCGCGGTGGCGACCCGGGTCGCGTGACAGGTCGGGCGACGGCGCCGGGGACGTTCTCGGTGCTCGGTCGTCCGCAGGGGCTGCTCGTGCGCTCGGGACGCAGCAGCGTGCTCAGCCTGCGGCACAGCGAGATCGTCCTGATGCTCACCGAGCACCGGGCCGGGCTCAGCGGCGGCGAGCTGGAGGCGGCGCTCTCGACGCACGGGTGGTCGGCCGTCACGGTGCGGGCCGAGGTCTCCCGGCTGCGCGCGACGCTGGGCGAGGGGCTGCTGGGCTCGCGCCCGTACGCGATCCGCGCCCCGCTCTCCACCGACGTGCACCGCGTCCGGACGGCGCTGGCCGCGGGGCGGCTGCGGGAGGCCGTCGCGGCGTACGCGGGCCCGGTCCTGCCCGCCTCCGAGGCCCCGGGCGTCGTGGAGCTCCGCGACGACCTGCGCCTGCTGGTACGCGAGCGCCTCCTCGGCGGCGACGACGCGGAGGCCCTGCTCGCGTACGCGCAGAGCCCCGAGGGCCGCGACGACCACGGCGTCTGGACAGCCGCCGCCGAGGCGTTGCCGGTCGGCTCGGCGCGGCGGACGTTCGTCGAGCAGCACCTGCTCGAGCTCGACCGCCTGCTGGCCTGACCCTTCGGCGGGCTCAGGGAACGGGGACGGGTCTTTCGTGCCAACTTGAAAGTCCTGGGGCAGGTGAGCCGGCCGGGCCACGCGGAGGCTGCCCGGTCCGCCACGACCTCGACCTCGACCTCGAAGGGCGACCGGGCTCGGCGGACGAGGCGCAACGTTGCGGCAACCTCGCTCGTCCTACGGTGCACACCAGGGCGTAGTCCGCCGCGCGTTCGGCACGGCCGCCCGACGACGAAGGAGTCGCATCGCATGACTGTGTACGCCAACCCGGGGACCGACGGCAGCGTCGTCTCCTACAAGTCCCGCTACGAGAACTGGATCGGCGGCGAGTGGGTCGCCCCGGTGAAGGGCCGCTACTTCGAGAACCCGTCGCCGGTGAACGGCAAGACGTTCTGCGAGGTCGCCCGCTCGGGTGCGGAGGACATCGAGCTCGCCCTCGACGCGGCGCACGCCGCCGCTCCGGCCTGGGGCAAGACCTCGGTCGCCGAGCGCGCCGTCATCCTCAACAAGATCGCCGACCGCATCGAGGCCAACCTCGAGATGCTCGCGGTGGGGGAGACCTGGGAGAACGGCAAGCCGGTGCGCGAGACGCTGGCGGCCGACATGCCGCTGGTGGTCGACCACTTCCGCTACTTCGCGGGCGCCATCCGGGCCCAGGAGGGCCACAGCAGCCAGATCGACGACGACACCGTCGCGTACCACTTCCAGGAGCCGCTCGGCGTGGTCGGGCAGATCATCCCCTGGAACTTCCCGATCCTGATGGCGACCTGGAAGCTCGCCCCGGCGCTGGCCGCCGGCAACGCGATCGTGCTCAAGCCGGCCGAGCAGACCCCGGCGTCGATCCTGCTGCTCATGGAGCTGATCGCCGACCTGCTGCCGCCCGGCGTGCTCAACGTCGTCAACGGCTTCGGCGTCGAGGCCGGCAAGCCGCTGGCCAGCTCGTCGCGGATCCGCAAGATCGCCTTCACCGGTGAGACCACGACCGGCCGGCTGATCATGCAGTACGCCAGCCAGAACCTCATCCCGGTGACGCTCGAGCTCGGCGGCAAGAGCCCGAACATCTTCTTCGAGGACGTGTCCCGCTCCGACGACGCGTTCTACGACAAGGCGCTCGAGGGCTTCAGCATGTTCGCGCTCAACCAGGGCGAGGTCTGCACCTGCCCGAGCCGCGCGCTGATCCAGAACTCGATCATCGACTCGTTCCTGCCGGCGGCGACCGACCGGGTCAAGGCGATGGTGCAGGGCAACCCGCTCGACACCGACACGATGGTCGGGGCGCAGGCCAGCAACGACCAGCTCGAGAAGATCCTGTCCTACCTCGAGATCGGCGTGGCCGAGGGCGCCCGGGTGATCACCGGCGGCGAGCGCGTCGACCTGGGCGGGGACCTGTCGGGCGGTTACTACGTCGCGCCGACGATCTTCCAGGGCAACAACAAGATGCGGGTGTTCCAGGAGGAGATCTTCGGCCCGGTCGTCTCGGTGACCGGCTTCGAGGACTACGACGAGGCGATCTCGATCGCCAACGACACCCTCTACGGCCTGGGTGCCGGCGTGTGGTCGCGCGACATCAACACCGCCTACCGCGCCGGCCGCGACATCCAGGCTGGGCGGGTCTGGACGAACTGCTACCACCAGTACCCGGCGCACGCGGCGTTCGGCGGTTACAAGTCCTCGGGCATCGGGCGCGAGAACCACCTGATGATGCTGGACCACTACCAGCAGACGAAGAACCTGCTGGTGTCGTACAACCCGAACAAGCTGGGCTTCTTCTGATGGGCGAGCCGGTGGTGAAGGGGCTGTCTCGCGTCGACGTCACCGACAAGGCGGCGGAGATGATCCGGACGCTGCGCGACGAGCACGGCCCGCTGATGTTCCACCAGTCGGGTGGGTGCTGCGACGGGTCGTCCCCGATGTGCTTCGCGCAGGGCGACTTCATCACCGGCGACGCCGACGTGCTGCTCGGTCAGATCGAGGCCGGCACGCCGGAGCCGGTGGACGTCTGGATGAGCCGGGAGCAGTTCGCCTACTGGAAGCACACGCACCTGACCATCGACCTGGTCCCGGGTCGTGGTGCGGGCTTCTCCCTCGAGAGCCCGAACGGGGTGCGCTTCCTGATCCGCTCGCGGCTGCTCACCGACGCGGAGGACGCCGCGCTCGGCGGCTCGGCGGCCGGGCAGGTCGGGGCGCAGCTGCGCGGCTGAGACCGCCCGGCGGTCGACCGTCCCTCGGGGTGGTCGACCGCCGGGAACCCCCGTGCATCGATCGGACAACGATCTGGCAGTTCGACGTCGCGCTGCATACAGATCCGTTCAGGTCTGCGACAGTCGAGGGGTCAGCCCGGGGGCCGTCCTGACGCCGTGGCACGCGATCGGTTGGCATGACCATCAACAGCTCCCGCCCGTCGCCCGCCGTCCTCGTCGGTCTCCTGCAGCGGGTGCGGCAGGAGGACGACGACGCCTTCGCCGAGCTGTACGCCCTGACGCGCCGGCCGGTCACGCGGGTGGTGACGGCGACGGTCCGGTCGCCGGAGCACGCGGCCGAGGTGGTCCAGGAGGTCTACCTCTACGTCTGGCAGCACGCGGCGTCGTTCGACGAGGTGCGCGGGTCCGTGCTCGGCTGGATCCTGATGCTCGCGCGGCGCCGGGCCGTCGACCGGGTGCGGCACGTGGCGGGGTCGGTGCGCCGCGACCAGCGCGACGCCGCGGCGGCCGACGACAGCGTCCCCGACGTGGCCGACCTCGGCCTGGCCCGCTACGAGGCCGCCGAGCTCCGGCGTGCGGTCCACCGGCTCTCCGAACGCCAGCGCGACGCGGTCGTGCTCACCTTCCTGCACGGCTACACCCACCAGCAGGCCGCCGCGCTGCTGAGCATCCCGCTCGGCACCCTCAAGACGCGGGTGCGGGCCGGGGTCACGAGCCTGCGGGGCCACCTCGAGGTGCCGGCAGCCTGACGTCGGCCGGCGCAGCGTGGACCGGCGCCGCGTGGACCGGTGCCGCGTGGACCGGTGCCGCGTGGACCGGCGCAGCGTGGATGGGGCCGTCGAGGAGCCGGAGCGGCCGGGCGCCGTGCCCCTGGCGGGCCGCGACGATCTCGGCCGCGACCGAGACCGCCGTCTCCTCCGGGGTCCGGGCGCCCAGGTCCAGCCCGATGGGGGAGGAGAGCCGACCGAGCTCGGCCTCGGTCAGGCCGAGGGTGCGGAGCGCGGCGCGGGTGCGTCCCGACGTCCGCCGCGAGCCCATCGCGCCGACGTAGCCCACCGACGGCAGCCGCAGCGCGACCTCGAGCACCGGCACGTCGAACTTCGGGTCGTGGCTCAGCACGCAGACCACCGTGCGCCCGTCCAGCAGACCCAGATCGGCCTGCGCCCGCAGGTAGCGGTGCGGCCAGTCGACGACCACCTCGTCGGCGGTCGGGAACCGGCTCGACGTCGCGAACACCGGGCGCGCGTCGCACACCGTCACGCGGTAGCCCAGGAACGAACCCTGCGCCGCCACCGCGGCCGCGTGGTCCGTCGCGCCGAAGACGAGCATCCGCGGGCGCGGTGCGTACGTCGCGACGAACACCTCGAGCCCCTCGCCGCGCCGCTCGCCGTCCGGCCCGTACGCGAGCACGCCCGCGTGCCCGACGTCGAGCAGACCGCGGGCGTCGTCGACGACGGCGTCGTCCCGGCGGCTGCTGCCCAGCGTCCCGGTCGGGTCCCGGTCGGGGCGGACGACCAGGCGGCGCCCGGCGAGGGTCGGGTCCGGGTGGCGCACGACGGTGGCGACGGCGACCGGTCGGCCGGCGTCCACGTCCGCGGCGACCTCCGCCAGCTCGGCGAACCCGGCCGCCGTCACCCGCTCGACGAAGACGTCGATGATCCCGCCGCAGGTGAGCCCGACGTCCATCGCGTCGGCGTCGCTGACGCCGTAGCGACGGGTGGTCGCCCGGCCGTCGGCCAGCACCCGCTCGGCGACCGCGTACACGTCGCCCTCGACGCACCCGCCGGACACGGAGCCGACGACGCTGCCGTCGGGCCCGACGAGCATCGAGGCCCCGGGTGGGCGCGGGGCCGACGACCAGGTGCCGACGACGGTCGCGAGCGCGCACGCCTGCCCGGCCCGCCACCAGCCGAGCAGGGCGGGCAGCACGTCGCGGGACGCCGTCACCGCCGAGCTCTCCAGGTGCTCACGGGTCCACGTCTACCAGGCCGGCGCTACGACCGCGTCACGACCGGACCTGGTCTGCCTCGCTCGAGGTCCCGCTCACGGTCAACGCAGGCGTCCCGACCCGGAGGCCACGCTGTGGCGGGCCGTGCTGCGGCCGGCGGCGGCGCGTCCGGCCACGGGTGCGCCGGGCTTCTGCCGAGCGCAGGCGGTCCCGCCCCTGCAGAGTGCTGAGGTGCTGGTCGTGGAGGCGTCGACGTCGTAGGCGAGCCAGAAGGTGCCACGGGTGTCGACGTCGAAGGACAGCGCCACGTCGACCGATGCGCCCGGGGCGAGCCCGCCGCCGGGCAGCGGCACCGTGAGGGTGCTGTTGAGCCCGCCACCGGGACCGGTGCTCGGGGCGTCGGGGCCGAGGTCGCGGACCGTCACGGTGCTGCCGCTGCTCACGGTGATCTGCTCGGTGGCTGCCGCAGGGTCGACCACACGCAGCTGGGCCACGCGTGCGGGCTGCTGGCCGCCGCCCGCCCGCGGTGCCCCGAACCGCTCGCTGAGCGCGGAGACCCGCACCTTGGCGGCGGTGATCGTCTCGCCGCCCGTGTTGGTGAGCGTTCGCCGCAGGACCAGCCGGCCGGGCGTTCCGGAGACGTACCCGCGGTTGGGTGCGCTGGCCGCCCCGACCCCGGGATCGAGCAGCGACGAGATGACGGTGCTGTTGTGCTGATACGGGTCAGCGGTGCCCGTCGGTGAAGGGCTGCCCAGCGTCGGCTGCGCGCCGCCCACCGGGGCGAACCCGGTGGAGACGAGCTGGAAGTCCGCGGCGTTGTTGCGGCTGTCGGCCGCCTTGCCGGACACCTCGGTGCGCACCCACGCCCACTGCGAGTCCGGGTTTCCGGTGATCGCCGCCAGCCCCGTCCCGGTGTGGAACCCGGTGGCCGGACCGGCGGCGTCCATGGTCGTGCCGGCCGTGTCCGGGGCGGTGAGCCTCATGCCGCCGACGCCCACGGTGGCGACGGCGTCGTCGGAGGTGGCGATCGAGGCGAGGGTGAACCCGGCGCCGGTGACGAGGTAGGAGCGGCCGGTGCCCAGGATCCCGGCGTTCGGCGGCAGCGTCGTGACCGTGCCGGAGTCGGAGCTGACGGCCATCCCCGCCAGCGGCACGGCCGGGCCGGTGTTGAGCAGCTCGACGTAGTTGTCGCCCGCGCCACCGGGACCAGCGGTGCGGAACTCGCTGACGATCACCTGCCCCGCGTACGCCGACACCTCGACGGCGACGGTCGTGGAGGCCGCGGCCGCGTGGGTGTCGTCACCGCCGTAGGAGGCCTTGACGGTGTTGACGCCGAAGGCGGGCAGCGGGGTGCTAAGGGTGGCGCTGCCGCCGGACACGGTGCCGGTGCCCAGCGTCACCGTCGTGCCGGCCTGCGGACCCGCGGTGGGGACGTCGGTGAACGTCACCGTGCCGGTCGGTGTGCTCGGTCCGACCGCCGCGGTCAGCGTGACCGCGGTGCCGAACCGTACGGACCCCGGTGCCGAGAGCGAGACCGTCGACGCGCCTGCGGTCACGCTCATCGTCGTCGCCCGCGTGTCGACGGCGCCGTTGCGGTCCACGATCCGCACGGTGAAGGTCGAGCTGCCGGGTGTGGTGGGGGTGCCCGACAGGACGCCGGTGTCGCGGTCGAGGCTCAGCCCCGCGGGCAGCGCTCCCGCGCTGACCGACCAGACGAACGGTCCGAGGCCACCGCTGGAGCTCAAGGTCCTGCTGTAGGCGGATCGGGCCTGGCTCGACAGGGAGGAGGGGAAGGTTAGCGTCGGCGCGGCGACGACCGTGAGGGTCGCGGTCGAGGTGGCCGTGACCCCGTTCGCGTCGGTCGCCTGGACGGTGATGCTGGGCGTGCCGGAGGCGGTCGGGGTGCCGGTGATCGCTCCGGTGGTGGGGTCGATCGAGAGTCCGGCGGGCAGCGTGCCGGCGCTCACGACCCACGTCAGCGGGCCGGTGCCCCCGGTGGCGGTCGGTTGCGCGTTGTAGGCGACGCCGACCTCGCCCGTCGGGGGCGTGAACGCGACGGCGGGAGCGGCGGCCACGACGATCGACTGCGTGCGCGACGCGGAGCGGTTGTTGGCGTCGACCACCGAGACGGTGACCGAGGTGCTGCCCGCGGAGGTGGGGGTCCCGGTGATCAGGCCGGTCGAGGTGCTGAGGGTCAGGCCGGCCGGCAGGGCGCCCCCGGTGACCGACCAGACGAAGGGGCCGGTGCCGTTGCTGACCGTGAGACCGCTGCTGTACGGAGCGGTCAGCGTGGCGCCGGTCAGCGTGCCGCTCAGCGTGGGCGGCACGACGACGCTGCTCGTCAGGGTGTTGCTCCCGCCGGAGTAGCCGACGCCGGTGGTCACGTCGCGGTTGGTGAACGTGGCCGTGTTGACCACGGCGAACCCGTCGGCGGCCGTGGAGAAGACCGTCACCCCGAACGTGACGGTCGCCGTCGCCTGGGGCGCCAGCACCCCGCCGGTCGTGCCGGTCGCTCCGACGCCGAGCCGGGCGGACACGTTGCCGGACGTCACGTCGCCGGTGTCGTCGCCCGCCGCGTCGGTGACGGCGACGCCCCCGACGGTCAGGCTGCCCGCCACGTACGACGTGCCGGCCGGCACCACGTCGGTGAGCGTGGTGAGCGAGGCGCCGTCGCCGCCGCCGTTGCGGACGACGACGGAGTAGTTGAGCCGGTCGCTGCGCGAGACGGTGCCGCCGTTGACGTCGGTGACGGTCTTGGTCGCGGTCAGCGCGCTCGAGTAGAGGTCGGTGGCGAAGGTCAGCATGCCCGGGTAGTACGTCTCGGCGTTCGTCGTCAGGTGCACGACGGTGCTGGTCGAGCCGTTGGCCAGGGCGCCCGTGGCGTCCAGCCGGTCGATGTCGAAGCCGAGCAGGTTGGCGTAGCTCGGCGTCCGGTCGGTCACCGCCACGTTGAGGTCCGTCACCGTGGAGTTGAACACGTCCAGGACCGGGTTGAGGGTGTTGTACAGCGAGGTGCCACCGATGGACATCCCGTCACCGGCTGAGCCTTTGTCCCCCTCGTACGCGACCACACCGACCTTGGTCGTGACCGCGCCGACCGCCGGCGTCGTGAAGCCGCTCACCGGGATGTCCACCGAGGCGTTCGTGGTGCTCACCTGGTTGTACCCGGTGAAGATGACGAGGTTCCGTGCCGGCAGGGTCACGTCGCTGAACGCGACCGCCAGCGACCAGCCGGCGTAGTTGCCGCCGCCGGTCCCGGCCTGCACGTCGGCCACGGTGTAGCTCCCGGACCCGGCCGCCTTCACCGCGGCCGTCACGTCGACGAAGGACTGGTAGGAGGGACCGTTGAGGTCGTCGGTGGTCGAGGTGACGGTCGTGTAGTCGCTGGCGCCCGGCACCTTGAGCTTCGCCTTGTTCCGCAGGCTGGCGTTGGGAGCCGCCACGCCAGTGAGGGCCGAGTAGCCCGTGAGGGACCCGGCACCCGTGGTGGCCCCCCAGCTCAACCCGGCGTAGAGGACGGTCGCCCCGGCGGGCACGGTCACCGTGGCACTGCTGGAGTCGAAGGTGGTGTTGCCCGTCGTGCCGTCCGCGTCGACGTAGTCCATGAAGTAGTTGTTGTTCTGCTGCGACCCGCCCGTCTGAGCCGCCGCGCAGGTGAGGCCCCCCGTCTGGGCCTGGGTCGTCCCGGCCTTGCAGGTCTCCAGGGTGTTGCCGCGGACGATGACGTCACCGGTCACGTTGGCGGTGTACACCGGCGTGAAGGCTCGGGTGGTCAGCGGAGCCGCTGCCGCCGGTGCCCCCGCGACGACGACGAGCCCCAGGGTCGCGAGGGACATCCCCAGCACGACGGTCCAGAAGCGGTGCAGCGACGGACGCAGGCGGAGCATGGCGGTCCTCTACGGCCGCCGACACCGACGACCTCGGACGCGAGGTGCTGCGACGGGTCGGCGGCGTCGATTTTCATGGCCCCGAGATTATTTAGGTCACCGTACCACCGCGTCCCGGCTCGAAGGGCGGGTCCGCCGGCTCGACCTCGTTCGTCGGGGGGAGGTCGTCGTCCATCCCGGTCGCGAGGTCGCCGCACTCGACGCAGAGCGCACCCTGGTCCTCGAGGTAGGCACGTGCCCCGTGGTCGTCCCGGAGGGTGACCAGCAGGTCCGCGACGTGGTCCGCGCCGACGAGCACCGGGTGCCCCGGCCGGCCGTCGTACGTCGCCCGCGCCAGCGCGTCCCGGGCGACCCCGCCGCGGTCGAGCACGCGGCGGACGGCCGCCGCGGGGACGTCGGGCAGGTCGACGAGGTGCACGACGGCGACGTCGGCCGTCACCGCCTCGAGACCGGTACGCAGGGAGGCGCTCAGCCCGGCCGCCCAGCCCGGGCACGGCACGACGGCGACCTCGTCCCGGCGTGGCCAGCCCGGGTTCTGGACCAGCCCTGCCACCTCGTCACCGGCGGCGCCCACCACGACCAGCACGCGCTCGCAGCCGCCGTCCAGCAGGACCTCGACGGCCCGCCGGACCCAGGGCACCCCGGCGTCGCGGCGCAGCCCCTTCGGACCCCCGGCCCGCCGTCCCGCGCCCGCCGCGAGCAGGACCCCGTCGACGTGCGTCGCTACTCGCCGTCGTCCGCGGGCTCCGGCCGCAGCTGGGCCAGCACCGCCTCGTGCAGCAGCCCGTTGGTCGCGTACGCGCCGGCGCCGAGCGGACCGGGCTTCCCGTCGAGGTCGGTGAACCTCCCGCCGGCCTCCGTCACCACGATCGAGCAGGCGGCCATGTCGTAGAGCTCGAGGTCGGGCTCGCAGGCGATGTCCACGCCGCCCTCGGCCAGCAGCACGTACGACCAGAAGTCCCCGTACGCCCGGGTGCGCCAGCAGCTCCGGAGCAGGTCGACGAACTCCTGGCCCTGGCCGGCGTCGACCCACTCGCCGATCTCGGCGTAGCTGAGCGACGCGTCCTCGATGGCGCCCACCTGCGACACGTGGCACTCGACCGGCGACATCAGCGACCGGCCGGCGTACGCCCCGCCACCCAGGCTCGCCCACCAGCGGCGCCCGAGGGCGGGTGCGCTGACCACGCCCACGGCGACCTCGTCGTTGATCATCAGCGAGATCAGCGTGGCCCAGACGGGGACGCCGCGGACGAAGTTCTTGGTGCCGTCGATCGGGTCGATCACCCAGCGCCGCGGGCCCCAGCCGGTGTCGGACATCTCCTCGCCGTGCACGGCGTCGCGCGGGCGGGCGCGGCCGAGCGTCCGGCGCAGCGACTCCTCCACCGCGGTGTCCGCGTCGGTCACCGGGCTCAGGTCGGGCTTGCTGGTGACCTTGAGGTCGAGAGCCTTGAAGCGGCTCATCGTGATCGAGTCGGCGTCGTCGGCGAGCAGGTGCGCGAGCCGCAGGTCGTCGGTGAGGCCTCGGAGGAGGGGGTCGTCGGCGCGGGCGGCGGGCATGAGGGGGACCCTACTGGCCGGAGTCCAGCATCCGGCGGAACGACTCCAGCCGCGAGCGGGACAGCTCGCCGCGCACCACCGCGAGGTCCAGCGCGCAGTCCTGCGCCCCGGTCTCGTGGCCGCACCCGCGCGGGCACCCGTCGGTGATCGTGTCCAGGTCGTTGAACGCCGCCACGATGTTCTCCCGCGTCACGTGGCTGAGCCCGAACGACCGGACGCCGGGGGTGTCGATGACCCAGCCGGGCTCCACGTCGACGCCGTCGACCTGGTGGGGCGGGAGCTCCAGCACGATCGCCGAGGTCGAGGTCTGGCGACCGCGTCCCGTGACGTCGTTGACCACGCCGATCGTGCGGCCCGCGCCGGGGATCAGCGCGTTGACCAGCGTCGACTTGCCGACGCCCGAGTGACCGATGAAGACCGTCCGGTGCCCGGCCAGCCAGGCACGCAGGTCGTCGAGGTCGTCGCCGGGCTTGGTGGCCAGGACGTCGATGTCGAGCGGGGCGTACGCGGCCTCGAGCCCGGCGGGGGAGGCGAGGTCGGCCTTGGTCAGCAGCAGCAGCGGCTCGATCCGCGCGTCGAAGGCGGCGACCATGATGCGGTCGATCATCCCGACGCGCGGCGGCGGGTCGGCGAGCGCGGTGACGATGACGAGCTGGTCGGCGTTGGCGACGATCGCCCGCTCGTACGGGTCGTCGTCGTCCGCCGTCCGGCGGAGCACGGTCTCGCGCTGGAGCACCTCGACGACGCGGGCCAAGGTGCCCTCCTCGCCGGTGACGTCGCCGTGCAGGCGCACGCGGTCGCCGACGATCACGCCCATCCGGCCGAGCTGGCGGGCCTTCGCCGCGTTGATCTGGCGGCCCTCGTCCTCACCCGTCAGCACCACCCGGTAACGACCCCGGTCGATGGTCATGACCATGCCGACCGGGTCCTGGGAGAAGTCCGGACGGTCCTTGGTGCGCGGCCGGGTCCGCCGCGGCCGGTCGAAGCCCGCGTGGTCGTCGAAGCCGACACCCCGCTGACTCACGAGAGCCTCACGACCCGCCCGCTCACGGGCGGCTGCGGCTCTCGTCGGAGGAGACGGGGAGCAGGCCGTCGAAGATGCTCGGCCGGTCGTCGGTCTCGGGGTCGACGTCGGCCTCGACCGCCAGCTCGGAGTCCGAGGCGGCGACGGAGTCGTCGAGCATCTGTCGCCACAGCGCCACGAAGGTCGGCATCGTCTTGGACGTGCACGCCACGTCGTCGAGCACGACGTCGGGGACGACCAGGCCGAGCAGCGCGCCGGCGTGCGCCATCCGGTGGTCGGCGTAGGTGTGGAACGTCTCGCCCGCCAGCAGCCGCGGGTGGATGGTGAGGCCGTCGTGGGTCTCGTGCACCCGGGCCCCCAGCGCGTCGAGCTCGGTCTTCAGTGCGGCGAGCCGGTCGGTCTCGTGGCCGCGCACGTGCCCGACACCGCGGATGTGGGTGGTGTCGCGGGCGAGCGCGGCCAGCGCGGCGACGACGGGCGTCAGCTCGCTCGCCCCGCTCAGGTCGAGGTCGCTGCCCAGCAGCTGGTCCGTCCCCGTGACCGTGAGGCCGGCCTCGGTGAGGGAGACGTCCGCGCCGAGGACGGACAGGATGTCGCGCAGCTGGTCGCCGGGCTGGAGCGTCTCGGTCGGCCAGTGCGGGACCGTGACGGAGCCGCCCGTGACGGCGGCCGCGGCCAGGAACGGCGCGGCGCTGGACAGGTCGGGCTCCACGACGACGTCGCGCGGCGCGATCGGCCCGGCGCTGACCGCCCAGCGGTCGGCCCGGGAGTCGTCCACCTCGACGCCGCGCTCGCGCAGCATGGCCACGGTCATGGCGATGTGGGGGAGCGAGGGGACCGGCGGTCCGTCGTGCAGGACCTCGAGCCCGCCGGGCAGGCGAGCACCTACCAGCAGCAGGGCGCTGACGTGCTGCGACGAGGTGGACGCGTCGAGGGTGACCGTGCCGCCCCGCTGGTCCGGCAGGCCGGCCACGGTGAAGGGCAGCCCGTCGCCGTCGCCGTCGGCGCTGACCCGCACACCGAGGTCGCGCAGCGCGCCGAGCAGGGGACCCATGGGCCGGGCGTACGCCTGCGCGTCGCCGTCGAAGGCGACCGGTCCGTCGGCCAGGACCGCGAGCGGCGGCACGAAGCGCATCACGGTGCCGGCGAGGCCGCACTCGACGGTCCCGCCGCCCGCGAAGGTCGCCGGCGGGGTGATGCGCCAGGTGCCGGAGCCGTCGGTGTCCTCGACGCCCACGCCGAGGGTGCGCAGCGCGTCGCGCATGAGCTGGGTGTCGCGGGCGTCGAGGCCGTTGACGACCGTCGAGGGCCCGTCGGCCAGGGCGGCGAGGACGAGGGCCCGGTTGGTCTCGGACTTCGACCCCGGCACCGTCACGGTCGCGGTCACCGGGACCGGGGCCTGGGGAGCGGGCCAGGGCAGCGGGGCCCCGGTCTCGTCGGTCAGGGTCGGGTCGAGGTCAAGCACCCGCAAAGTCTAAGAGGCGTGGGACGCAGGCGGACCGCCCGTCCCTGAGCGGGGCGGGCGGTCCGGGGTGCAGCGGAGCGGGTCCTCGAGGGATCAGTTCTCGCCGAGCTGGATGTGCTTGCCGACCTTGGCCGAGGACTTCGCCACCTTGGCGCCCCGCTTGCGCGCGTCCTTCTTGGCCTGCTTGGCCGCCTGCTGAGCCGCCTCGCGAGCCTCCTCGGCGCGCTTGGCCGCGACCTTCTGGGCTTCCTTGGCCTGCTCGATCGCGACCTTCTGCGCCACCTTGGCCTGCTCGGCCAGGCGCTTGCCGGTGATCTTGGCCTGCTTGGCCGCCGCCTCCTGCGCGACCTTGAACTGCTTGCGCGCCTTCTTGCGGGTGCCGCGGGTGGCGACCTCGGCCGCGCCCAGCAGCGCCACGCCACCGGCGACGGCGGCCCCCGCCAGGTCGGACGTCTTGCTGGCCACGTCGCCGGCCGCGTCGCTCACGGCGTCGCCGAAGCTGCTGGCCTGCTTGGCGAGCTTGTCGCCCGTGCCGCTGTGCGTCAGCTTCTTGGTCGCCCTGCTGGTGCTCTTGGCGATCGCGTGACCACCGGCCTGGGCACGCCAGGCGATGCCCGGCTGGCCCTCGGTGTCGCGCGAGGCGAGCAGCACGCCGCCGAGCAGGCTGACGTTCTTGGCGAAGTGGCTGCGCGACGCGGCGGCCTCGTCACCGCTCTGGCTCCAGAACGGGTACTTGGCCAGCGTGCTGGGGATCAGCGAACCCGCCAGCAGCAGCGCACCGATCCGGCGGCCCCGGCCGGTGGCGAGCGCGAGTCCGCCGGCGATCTGCAGCGCGCCGTTCAGGCGTACGAGGGTCTTCGGGTCCTCCGGCACGAAGCCCGCCACCTCGTCGGGGGCGTACTTCTTCACGAAGGGCACGACCTTCTCGGCCAGCGGCTCGGCCAGCTCGGCGAGCGGCGCCGGGTTGCGGACGGCCTTCACCCCCGAGGTGATGAAGTAGGAGGCCAGCATCGTGCGGTAGCCCGCGCGTAACAACGTCATGCCTCATTCTTACCGATCCGGGGCCGAGTAGCGTCGCCCGGGTGTGCGGACGATACGCGGTGTCGGCCCGGCCGGAGCGGCTGGCCGACCAGTTCGACGTGATCGACATCTTCGACGGGCTGCCGGAGCCGGACTACAACGTGGCGCCGACGGTGAGCGTGCCGGCGGTGTTCGAGCGGACGGTGAGGCCGGCCGAGCCCGGGGGCGGGGGACCGACGACGCCCGGCGAGGTGCGGCGCCGCCTCGCCCCCCTCACCTGGGGCCTGGTGCCGTCCTGGGCCAAGGACCGCTCGATCGGCGCCCGGCTGATCAACGCCCGGGTGGAGACGGTCGCGGAGAAGCCCGCGTTCCGCAAGGCGTTCGCGTCGCGTCGCTGCCTGCTGCCCGCCGACGGCTTCTACGAGTGGTACACCCCGGACGGCCACGACGCCGACACCCCGCGGGGCAAGGTGAAGAAGCAACCCTTCTTCCTGCACCGCCGCGACGGCGGCCTGCTGGTGATGGCCGGGCTGTACGAGATCTGGCGCGACCCCGCCCTCGACCGGGACGACGACGCGGCCTGGCTGCGTACCTGCACGGTCATCACCACCGCCGCGACCGACGCCGCCGGCCACATCCACGACCGGATGCCGATGGTCGTGCGGCCCGACGCCGTCGACGCCTGGCTCGACCCGACCCTGAGCGACCCGGCCCGGGTGCTCGGGCTGCTGGCCACGGACGCGGGCACGCTGGAGGCGTACGCCGTCTCGACCGAGGTCAACAGCGTGAAGAACAACGGTCCGGACCTGCTGCTGCCGCTCGCCGAGACCCCTCCGTCGGAGAGCCCCGCGCCCGAGCAGGAACCGCTGGTGTGAGCGCGGGGCCGACGGGGTCCGTCGTGTCCGCCGCGTCCGCGGGGGCGGCCGCGTCGGTGGTCGAGGTCGCGACCCCGCAGGGACCCGGCCGGTTCCACGTCAGCGAGGCGGCTGCGCCGGTCGCCCTGCTGGTGCTCGGCCACGGAGCCGGCGGCGGGGTCGACGCCCCGGACCTGGTGGCGCTGGCTCGTCGGCTGCCCGGGCGCGGGGTGACGGTGCTGCGCTACGAGCAGCCGTGGCGCGTCGCGGGCCGCCGGGTCGCCGTCCGGCCGCCGCTGCTCGACGAGGCCTGGCTGGCCGGTCTCGGGACGGTCCTCGAGGCGGTCGGACCGGGGCTCCCGCTCGTCACGGGAGGCCGTAGCGCCGGAGCGCGCGTCGCCTGCCGGACGGCCACGGCGCTCGGGGCGGTCGGCGTCGTCTGCCTGAGCTTTCCGCTCCACCTGCCCGGACTCCCGGAACGTTCCCGGCTGGGCGAGCTGCTCGCCCCGCGTGTGCCGCGGCTGGTGCTGCAGGGCACCCGGGACACGTTCGGCAGCGCGGCCGAGCTGACGCAGGACCTCACCCAGGAAGACGGCGCGGGCGTCCGCGTGGTCACCCTCGAGGGCGCCGACCACAGCGGTCGGGTGCTCACGGGGTCGAGCCCGACGGCGGCGGAGCTGCGCGAGCAGGTGGTCGACGCGACGGCTGGGTTCGTGGGCGGGCTCGTCCCCAAGTTCGTCCCTGGGTCTGCGGACGCAGGAGCCGGGCCAGGGGAATAGCCGCACCGCCGACGCGTTGAACCCACATGCCGATGTTCGTGAACCCGCTGCCGCGGGACGCCGTGCGAGGAGGCGCGTCGCCGGTACTCTCGTACGTGATGAGCATTCCCGCGACGCACCCCTCTGCCCCGTCCACCAGCGACCTCAGCGCCCAGGCGGACGAGCTGCTCGCCAGCGCCGAACCGGCGCCGGTGGACCTCGCGACGGAGACGCCGGAGGACCGCGACGCCCGCTTCGAGCGGGACGCGCTGCAGTACCTCGACCAGCTCTACGCCGCCGCCCTGCGGATGACGCGCAACCCGAGCGACGCCGAGGACGTGGTGCAGGAGACGTACGCGAAGGCGTACTCGTCCTTCCACCAGTTCACGCCCGGCACCAACCTCAAGGCGTGGCTCTACCGCATCCTCACGAACACCTACATCAACACCTACCGCAAGAAGCAGCGCCAGCCGCAGCTCTCCGACGGCGAGAACGTCGAGGACTGGCAGATCGCCCGCGCGGCGTCGCACACCTCGAGCGGGCTGAAGTCGGCCGAGACGGTGGCCCTGGAGAACCTTCCGGACTCCGACGTCAAGGACGCGCTGCAGCAGCTGAGCCCGGACTTCCGGCTCGCGGTGTTCCTCGCCGACGTCGAGGGGTTCGCCTACAAGGAGATCGCCGAGATCATGGGCACCCCGATCGGGACCGTGATGTCGCGCCTCAACCGCGGGCGTACGCAGCTGCGTCGTCTGCTCTCGGACTACGCACGGGACCGCGGCATGCGGGTGAAGGAGGACACGCCGGCATGACCACCGACGCCAGCAGGCCCTTCGTCGACGCGACCGACCCGACCAGTGCGGAGTGCCAGCACGTGCTCGACCGGGTGCACGAGTTCCTCGACCACGAGGTCGACACCGCCACCGGGGACGAGATCCGCGCCCACCTCAGCGAGTGCGAGCCCTGCCTCGACCGGTTCGACGTCGAGCAGGCCGTCAAGTCGCTCGTCAAGCGCTGCTGCGGCAACGACAAGGCACCCGACCACCTGCGGGTGAGCATCATGACCAAGATCCAGGTGACGACCCGCCGCTCGCTCTGAGCGCCAGCAGCACCTGGACGAGAAGGACCCCGCAGCCTGAGGCTGCGGGGTCCTTCTCACGTCAGGCCCGGCGTACGGACCCGGACGTCCTGAGCTCGGAGGGCTCAGGCGTTGGGGCGCTTGCCGTGGTTCGCGCCCTTCTTGCGACGCGCACGACGCTTGCGGCCGGTCTTGCCCATGATGATCTCCTTGCGACGACGTCCGATGTCGGCTCACGCCGGCACGGCCTCCCAGTGTTCCACACCTGGACCCTCCTCGGCGCCGCGCAGCGGTCCGGCGGCAGGGCAGCGGACGCACGGCCTTTCATGCTGGCGTGAAAGGCCGGTGCCCACCACGGCAGATCTGCCGTGGTGGGTACCAGACTTCCGTGCTGAGCCGGCTCCGAGGACGGTCAGTGCAGCGGACGCGCGTCGCTCAGCACCGGGTCGACCGCCGGGTCGCCGAGGTCGGCGAAGTAGTCCGACTCCCGGGTGATGTCGGTGCCGTTCGAGACCCGCGCCGCCTTCAGGATCGCGGACAGCACGACGGCGATGCCGACGTTCAGCGCGAGCGCGGTGACGCCGATGTAGCCGATGTCGCCCAGCCCCGGGACCGCCGCCAGCGAGTTCCCGAACGGTCGGGCCGAGCAGGCCGTGCACCCGCCGTACGCCGTCACGGTCCCGTAGATCATGCCGACCGCCCAGCCGGCGAGCAGCGCCCAGCGGTGGAACCAGCGGGTGAACAGCCCGAAGACGATCGCGGGCAGCGTCTGCAGGACCCACAGCCCGCCGAGCAGCTGGAAGTTCAGCGCGTTCTGCTTGTCCAGGGCGAGGACGAAGAGCAGCGCCCCGACCTTCGTGATCAGCGAGACGATCTTGGAGACCTTCGCCTCCTGCGCGTTCGTCGCCTGCGGCCTGAGGTAGGCCTTGTAGATGTTGCGGGTGAAGAGGTTGGCGGCGGCGATCGACATGATCGCGGCCGGCACCAGCGCACCGATGGCGATCGCACCGAAGGCGACCCCGGCGAACCAGCTCGGGAACTGGTCCTCGAACAGCTGGGGGATGACCAGCTGCGGGTTGATCTTGCCGTCCAGGCCGATCGGCTTGGTGCCGGCCTTGATCGCGACGAAGCCGAGCAGCGCGAGCAGACCGAGCAGGAGCGAGTACGCCGGCAGGATCGCGGCGTTGCGCCGTCCCGTGTTCCGGGTCTTCGACGACAGCGTCGCCGTCACCGAGTGCGGGTACATGAACAGCGCCAGCGCCGAGCCCAGGGCCAGCGAGGCGTACGCCCAGTGCTGGGCCGGGCCGGGGACGAAGACGCCGGTCGCGACCGCCGGGTTGGCGGCCGAGGGTGCGGCCATCTTGGTCTGCGCCGCGTCGAAGATGCCGTGCCACCCGCCGAGCTTCATCGGCAGGTAGACGACCGCGACGATGATCACGATGTAGATCAGGATGTCCTTGACGAACGCGATCATCGCCGGGGCCCGCAGGCCGGAGGAGTAGGTGTACGCCGCCAGCACCGCGAAGGCGATCAGCAGCGGCAGGTCCCGGGCGATCGCGCTGCTGCCACCGAGGCCGACGACCTCGAGCACGGCCTGGATGCCGACCAGCTGGAGCGCGATGTACGGCATCGTGGCCAGGATCCCGGTCACGGCGATGGCGAGGCTCAGCGAGCGCGTGCCGTAGCGGCCCTGGACGATGTCGGCGGTGGTGACGTAGCCGTGCCGGTGCGCGACCGACCACATCCGGCCCAGGAAGAAGAAGATCGCCGGGTAGAGCACGATCGTGTACGGCACGGCGAAGAAGCCGGACACCGCGCCCGTCGCCCACATCGCCGCGGGCACCGCGATGAAGGTGTACGCGGTGTAGATGTCCCCGCCCAGCAGGAACCAGGTCGTCCAGGTGCCGAAGCTCTTGCCGCCCAGACCCCACTCGTGCAGGGAGTCCATGTCGCTGGCGCGTCGCCAGCGGGCGGCCTGGAAGCCCATCACCGTCACGATGACGAACAGCAGGACCAGGACGACGAGCGCGACCACGTCGATCTTCATCGGGTTCCCCCCTCGGGACGGTCGGAGCCGGCGCCACCGTCCCGGCTGCGCAGGTACGCGTCGTTCTCGCGCTTGAGCAGCACGAACGCCAGCAGGCACAGGCCGGCGGCGATGAAGACCCAGAGCAGCTGGTACCAGTAGAAGAACGGGAAGCCGAAGAGCCGGGGCTCGACCCGCGCGTAGGTGCTGACCAGCAGCGGGGCGACGATGCCCACCAGCAGGATCACGGCGACCACGATCCTGGTGGGGGTCAGCCGCCAGCGTGGGTCGGTCCTGCCCGGTGCGGGCGTGGGATCGTGCGTCATCAGGCTCCTCCGGCCACGTCGGCGTGACTCACCAGACCGGAGGGGGCCGGTCCGCTGACCAGGAGTACGCCCCGTCGGTCCCGCTGGTCAAGCACCCCGTCCGGCGCGCCGGACGTGCGTACGCCCGGCCGGGCTAGAAAGTTCCGCCAGGTCGCCCGGCCCGGGTCACGGGGCCGGGCGACGGCCTGCGACGTTCGGTGCGCGCGGTTACAGTGCGCGCATGCCGTCGATGTCCGAGATCATCGCCGAGCACACCGACCTCGACGACGCGGAGCAGCGCTGGCTCAAGCTGCTGGTCTCGGAGTGGCAGCTGCTCGCCGACCTCAGCTTTTCCGACCTCGTGCTCTGGGTCCCCGACCACGACCCGAACGTCTACTGGGCCGCGGCTCAGGTGCGCCCGACGACCGGGGCGACCTCCCTCTTCGACGACGTGGTCGGCGACCTCATCGCCTACTCCCCGGAGCACCTGGTCTCCGACGCCTTCGTCAGCGGCGCGACGACGCGGACGAGCGAGGGCAAGCTGCAGGCCGGCATGCCCGTCGACACCCGGGCCATCCCGGTCAAGCTCGGCGAGCGGGTGATCGCGGTGGTCGAGCAGCACACGAGCGTGCTGGGCACCCGGGCGCCGAGCGTGCTGGAGGAGGCCTACCTCGAGACCGGCGCGCAGCTGGCGCAGATGGTGTCGACCGGGCAGTTCCCCACGCCGGGCGAGACGAACCTGGCCATGAACCCCCGCGTGGGCGACGGCTTCATCAAGGTGAGCGCGGCGGGCGACGTGGAGTACGCGAGCCCGAACGCGCTCAGCGCCTACCGCCGCCTCGGGCTGATCGGCGACCTCGTCGACGAGCACCTGCCGACCCTGACGGCCGGCTTCTTCCCCGCGTCCGAGGGACCGGTGGACGACTCGGTCCGCTCGGTGCTGTCCGGGCGCGCGTCGCGCCGGGCCGAGCTCGTGTCCGGCGACGCGCACCTGATGCTGCGGGTCATCCCGCTGATGGAGGACGAGGTCCGCGTCGGCGCGATCGTCCTCAGCCGGGACGTCAGCGACCTGCGCAGCAAGGAGCGTCAGCTCGTCACCAAGGACGCGACGATCCGCGAGATCCACCACCGCGTCAAGAACAACCTGCAGACCGTGGCCGCCCTGCTGCGCATGCAGGCGCGCCGGATGACCTCCGACGAGGCGCGGATCGCGCTCGAGGACGCCACCTCGCGCGTGGCCTCGATCGCCATCGTGCACGAGACGCTGTCGCAGGCGTTCGACGAGATCGTCGACTTCGACCGCGTGGCCGACGGGCTCCTGCGGATGGTGGGGGACGTGTCCGCCAGCTGGGGCGGGGTCTCCGCCCGGCGCGAGGGCAGCTTCGGCGCGGTGTCGGCGGAGCTCGCCACCAGCCTGGCCATGGTGGTCACCGAGCTCTGCCAGAACGCGGTCGAGCACGGCCTCGCCGACTCCTCCGGCGAGGTCCGGGTCGTGCCCTCGACCCACGACGGCCACCTGCACATCGAGATCAGCGACGACGGCCGCGGGCTCCCGCCCGACTTCGACGCCCGTCAGTCGCGCAGCCTCGGGCTCTCGATCGTCAGCACGCTCGTCGCCGAGATGAAGGGCACCTTCACCCTCGCCAACCGGACCGACGGCCCCGGCACGCTCGCCGTGGTGGACATCCCGCGCTGACGCAGCGCCACGCCGGGAGGGCCGGCTGGGACGCCCCACCGCGCGACGCGCTCCGGGCGGGGTGCTAGACACACCCCCCAGCACCCTCCGGGGTGCCGGGCGCGGTCGTCGGGCGCGCCGCGATCCCTGGACCCCGACGAACCATCGCCCAAAGGAGGGCTCATGGTTCCACCCGTACGCCGCCGCCTCTCGCGGACCGCCGCGGTCGCCAGCACCACGATCTTCGTCGCTGCCGGCCTCGCTCCCACCGTCGCCGACGCGGCCCCCGCCACGCCGCAGGCACCACCGTCGAGGGCTGTGCTGCAGGCCCGGGCGGGAGCGGCCGACGCGCCCGCCCTCCGCTCGGCCGACCCCGGGGTGATGGCCAACCTCTTCGAGTGGAACTGGGGCTCGGTCGCCACGGAGTGCACCGACGTCCTCGGCCCCGCGGGCTTCGGCGGCGTCCAGGTCGCGCCGCCGCAGGACTCGCTCAAGCGCAGCGCCGCCGACCAGGCCGACCCCGGCACGGGCGCCGTCACGGTCCGCCACCCCTGGTGGGAGGTCTACCAGCCGGTCGACTACGCGCTCACCAGCCGGATGGGCGACGAGCAGCAGTTCAAGGCGATGGTCACGACCTGCCGACGGGCCGGGGTGAAGGTCTACGTCGACACGGTCATCAACCACGGAGTCGGCCAGGGCCACACCTCGTACGGGGGGAAGACGTACGACACCCCGGACCCGTACGACCAGCCGGCCGTGCCGTGGACCAAGGCGAACTTCCACGTGCCGCAGGGGGAGTGCCCGACCGCCGACGGCGGGATCGCGGACTTCAACAACGTCCGTCAGGTCACCCGCTGCAACCTCTCGGGCCTGCACGACCTGCGGACCGAGACCCCGTACGTCCGGGGCAAGCTCACCGCCTACCTCAACCGGCTCCTCGGCTACGGCGTCTCCGGCTTCCGGGTCGACGCCGCCAAGCACATCGCGCAGGCCGACCTCGACGCGATCCGCGACGGCCTGCACAAGACCAAGGACGGCACGAGGCCCTACTGGGCGCTCGAGGTCTTCGGCGGGGGCCCCGGCAGCCTGTCGCCGCAGGCGTTCACCGAGCACGGCACGGTGCTCGGGCTCGACGGGGTCAAGCAGATCCGCGACGCCTTTAACAGCTACACCGCCGACCACGTGGGCAGCATCGCGACCCTGAAGGACTTCGGGGCCGGTTCCGGGCTGACGCCGAGCAGCAGGACGCTCTCGTTCGTGCAGAACCACGACACCGAGCGCAACGGCGACGCCCTGAGCTACAAGGTCGGGGCCCGCAACACCCTGGCCACCGAGTGGCTGCTGGCGTCGGGCTACGGCACCCCGCAGGTCTACGCCGGCTTCACCTTCGACGCCCCGGACCCGGCCAGCCTCCCGTCGAACGCGACGGCCGACGACAAGAGCGGCAACGCGGCCTCACCTCCGTCCGACGGTGACGGGATGGTGACCGACACCGACTGCACCCCCGGCCGCGGCTGGGCGTGCACCGACCGGGACCCGGGCGTGCTCGCGATGGTCGGTTGGCACAACTACGTCGGCGACCGCAGTCGGCACCGCTGGTACGACGACGGCGAGAACGTGATCGCCTTCAACCGCGGGAACCGGGGCTGGATCGCGATCAACAACAACCAGCAGGGCGCCCGGACCATCACGGTGAAGACAGGGATGAAGGCCGGGACCTACTGCGACGTCCTGCACGGCGGCGTCCGGAGCGGTCGCTGCAGCGGCCCGACGGTGCGGGTGCGCGGGAACGGCGCGGCGACGGTGACGATCAAGGCGCTCGACGCCGTGGCGTTCACCAGGCTGGACCGCCTCTGAGCACGGCCGTCCGCGCACGCTGAAGCCGGCCGGCTCGTCTCCTGGTGGAGACGGGCCGGCCGCTGCTTCTTCGGACTGCTTCTGACGACGCTGCTTCTGACGACGCTGCCCCTGACGACGGGTCGGTCCGGGCAGACGAAACGCCGGGACCTCAAGGTCCCGGCGTCCGAAGGGTGCTGAGGGGTCAGGCGGTACGGATACGTGCGCGCGCGGCGCGACGCTTGAGCGCGCGGCGCTCGTCCTCGCTGAGGCCGCCCCACACGCCGTGGTCCTGGCCCGCCTCGAGCGCCCACTGCAGGCAGGCGTCGCGGACGTCGCAACGTCGGCACACCTGCTTGGCCTCCTCGATCTGCAGGAGCGCCGGACCCGTGTTCCCGATGGGGAAGAACAGCTCCGGGTCCTCGTCCAGGCAGGCGGCCTTGTGGCGCCAATCCATGGCTTGCACTCTCCTTGATAGTCCGGCACCGGTACCCAAGGGATACCCGGTGTGCGGGTGGGATCGTCACGTCTTACACTGGCGACCTCCACCGGGGTTCAGCCTTTCAACTATCGCCCACCTGCACAAGGGGACCGGGCGTAGGTTCGCTCACATTTCGGACTTGTTACAGCCCACTTGCCCGCTGGTCTGGTCTCCGACACCTGCTCGTGACCCCCTCGCCGCCTGAACGGCGTCCTACAGTGGGCGCGTGGCCGACGCCGTACGCCCATCCCGGCCGCCCCAGCTCGCCGGTGCTGCCGCCGTCGCCGCGCTGGAGGGCCTCGCGGCCCTGGGGTTCGGGGTGGCCGAGATCTTCCAGGTGCGCCTCTTCCGCGCCGTCGTGGGGGTCGGGGTCGCCGCCTTCATGATCGGCTTCGCGGTCCTGCTCTTCGCGGCTGCGCACGCCCTGCTGCGCGTCCGGCGGTGGTCGCGGGCCCCCATCGTCGTGGTCCAGCTGATCATGCTCCCCGTCGGCTGGAGCTTCCGTGGCGCACCGACGACGTGGGTGGCCGTGGCGATGATCGTGGCGTCGTTGGTGACCCTGGTCCTGATCTTGCACCCGCGGTCGACCCAGGCGCTCGTCGTGCAGGACGAGGCGTCCGAACCGGCTTGATCACGTCGGTTCGGAGGGCGGGCCCGCGTGGTCCGGCTCGGGACCGATCCGGCGCTGGAGCAGCGCCACGTCGTGCCAGCGCCCGTGCTTCCACCCGACCCGCTCGAGGACGCCGGCCGGGCTGAAGCCGAGCGCCGCGTGCAGCCCGGCGCTCGCCGGGTTCGGCAGCGTCATGCTCGCCACGACGGTCCGGACACCACGGCGGGCGAGCCGGGTGAGCAGCTCGTCGTACAGCATCCGACCCACGCCCCCACCGTGCTGGTCCCCGGCGACGTAGACGCTGACCTCCGAGGTCCAGCGGTAGGCGGGCCGCGGCTTGTACGGCGTGCCGTACGCGTAGCCGACGAGCTCGGCCCCGCGCTCGGCCACGACCCACGCGTGGGTCCGCAGCGCGGCCTCGATGCGACGCGCCACCTCGTCGGGCGCCGGCGGGTCGGTCTCGAACGACGCCGCGGTGCCGAGGACGTACGGCGCGTAGACCGCGGCGCAGCCGGACGCGTCCGCGGTCGTCGCGTCGCGGACCGTCGGCGCCGTCACGACAGGCGGCGTGCCCCTGCCGAGGGCACGCCGACGAACCACGCCGGCGCGCCGAAGCCCGCGTCGTCGAACGCGGCCGCGACCGCCCGCCCGACCTCGTCCGAGGTGCCCTGCGGCACGAGCGCGATGATGCAGCCGCCGAACCCGCCACCGGTCATCCGGGCGCCGTGGGCGCCGGCGGCCCGCGCGGCCTCGACCGCGAGGTCCACGCTCGGCACGGTGATCTCGAAGTCGTCGCGCATCGAGGTGTGCGACGCGTCGAGCAGCGGGGCCAGGTCGGCCAGCCGCCCGTCGTCGGCGACCTGCACCGCCTGCAGCACCCGGGCGTCCTCGGTCACGACGTGGCGGACGCGGCGCCGCATCACGTCGTCGGGCAGCCGGCCGAGCGCGTCGTCCAGGCCGTCGAGCGTGATGTCGCGCAGGGCGGGGACGCCGAGGATCTTCGCGGCCTCCTCGCAGGTCCGGCGCCGGTCGCCGTACTCGCCGGTCACGTGCGAGTGCGGGGTCTTGGTGTCGAGCACGAGCAGCTCCAGGCCTGCGGCGCCGAGGTCGAGCGGGACCTGGCGGTGGTCGGCCGAGCGGCAGTCGAGGAACAGGGCGTTGTGCGCCTCGCACAGCGTTGAGGCCGCCTGGTCCAGCAGACCGGTGGGCGCGCCGACGTACTCGTTCTCGCAGCGCCGCGCGATCTTGGCGCGGTCGAGCGGGGCGACGTCGACGTCGGAGAGGTCGACGAGCGCGGTGAGGACCGAGCACTCCAGCGCGGCCGACGAGGACAGCCCCGCACCGGCCGGGACGTCCGAGGTCAGCACGAGGTCGGCGCCCTGCACGGCGTGGCCGGCCTCGCCCAGCGCCCAGACCACGCCGGCGACGTACGCCGCCCAGCCCTCGACGCGGCCCGGGACGAGATCGTCGGGGCCGAACGTCACCGTCTGGCGGCGGTTCAGGGAGCGGACGCGCCAGGTGCGGTCGTCGCGACGCCCGGCGGCGACCACGACCCACTCCGACAGCGCGAACGGCAGCACGAACCCGTCGTTGTAGTCGGTGTGCTCGCCGATGAGGTTCACCCGGCCCGGCGCGGCCCAGACCCCGTCCGGCTCGTGCCCGAAGTCGTGGACGAAGGCCGACGTCACCGTCTCCGGCGTCGCCGCCACCTCTGCCGCTGCCCTGTCCTTCGCGCTGGTCCTGCTCACCGCAGCACTGTAGTGCCGAGGCACCGACGGGCCTCGTCGCAGCGGCGGCAGCGGGGTTCCTAGGGTGGGGAGCATGGAACACCGCAGCCTCGGACGCACCGGCATGATGGTCAGCCCCCTCTGTCTGGGGGCGATGATGTTCGGCCCCTGGGGGGAGCCCGACCACGCCCGCAGCACCGAGATCATCCACGCCGCGCTCGACGCCGGCATCAACTTCATCGACACCGCGGACGTGTACTCCCAGGGCGAGTCGGAGGAGATCGTCGGCGAGGCCCTGGCCGGCGGCCGGCGCGACGACGTCATCCTCGCCACCAAGTTCCACGGCCCGATGGACGTCGCGATGGGGCAGCCGGGCGGCGACCCCAACCAGCGGGGCAACTCCCGGCGCTGGATCGTGCGGGAGGTCGAGGCGAGCCTGCGCCGGCTCAAGACGGACTGGATCGACCTCTACCAGGTGCACCGTCCGGAGCGCGGGACCGACGTCGAGGAGACCCTCTCGGCGCTGACCGACCTGCAGCGGCAGGGCAAGATCCGCGCCTTCGGCTCGTCGACCTACCCCGCGTACGAGACCGTCGAGGCGCAGTGGGTCGCGGAACGCCGCGGTCTCGGTCGCTTCGTCACCGAGCAGCCGCCGTACTCGATCCTCGTCCGCGGCATCGAGGCCGACCTGCTGCCGGTGACCGAGAAGTACGGCATGGGGGTCATCCCGTGGAGCCCGCTGGCCGGCGGCTGGCTGAGCGGGAGGTTCCGGCTCGGCCAGGACACGCCCGAGTCCAACCGGGCCAAGCGGATGCCGGCGCGCTACGACCTGTCCCTGCCGGGCAACCAGGCCAAGCTCGAGGCCGCGGACGCGCTCGCGGTGCTGGCCGAGGAGGCCGGGCTGAGCCTGGTGCACCTGGCGATCGCCTTCGTCCTCGCGCACCCCGCAGTCACGGCCCCGATCATCGGCCCGCGCACGATGGAGCAGCTCGAGACCCAGCTCGGTGCGGCCGACGTGGTGCTGAGCACCGACGTGCTGGACCGCATCGACGAGATCGTGCCGCCCGGCGTCACGCTGTCGCGTGAGGACCTCGGCTACGTCCCGCCCGCCCTGGCCGACCCGTTCCTGCGCCGCCGCCGTACCGCCTGAATCCTCTCGACCGACGAGCCGGGCAGGCCTACGCTCGCGGCCATGGGGTCGGGCCGCCGAGCGCGCGTCTCGGACGTGCACGCGGCGGCGCAGGCGATGCCGCACGTGACCGTGGTCGCGGGCGGCTCGGGGAACGCGGTCTACCAGGTCGGCGGCAAGAGCTTCGTGTTCTTCCGAACGCCCCGACCGGACGCGTTCGACGCCGAGACCGGCGAGCGGTACGCGGACGTGATCGTCCTGTGGGTGCCGGACGAGGGCGACAAGCAGGCGCTCGTCGAGGACGGGTCGAACCCGTTCTTCACGACGCCGCACTTCGACGGGCACCCGTCCGTGCTGGTCCGGGCGAGCCGGCTGGGCGAGCTCACGCTGCAGCAGCTGACCGAGGTGGTCGAGGACGCCTGGTGCTCGCGTGCCTCGGGCCGTCGCGTCGAGGCCTGGCGCGCGACCCGGTCCGACGGGAGCACGCCGTGACGGACGTGCTCGTCCGGGCGGCGGTGCCGGCCGACGCGGAGGCGCTCGGCCGCTGCCACCTCGCGTGCTGGCGGGAGGCGTGCGGCGACCTCGTCGACCCGGCCCGGCTGGCCCCGTTCCTCGCGGACGTGGAGGGGTTCGTCGGACGGTGGCGGGGCTTCCTCGGCGGGGAGTGGCCCGTCCGGGTCGCCGAGGACGCCGGTGCGCTGGTCGGCTTCGCCTCCGTGCGTCCGGCGGCCGGAGGGGGTCCGGCGCACCTCAACGGGCTGTACGTGCGCCGCGCGTACTGGAGCACCGGGCTGGGCCGACGACTCCTCGACGCCGTCCTCGGCGACGAGCCGGCCACGCTGGAGGTGTTCCGCGACAACCTCCGCGCGCGCCGCTTCTACGCCCGCAACGGCTTCGTCCCCGACGGTACCGAGGCCGAGGAACCCCGTCTCGGCGGCGTCGAGATCGGGATGTTCCGGCCCCGCTCGTTCGGTGCCGGAACCGGTGGGTTTACCACGTTAACGTGGTAAACCACCCGTGACCGTGGCAAATCTGCCGTGGTCACGGCCAGAACACCACGTTGACGTGGTAAACCGACCGCAGGCGCGACCGCAGGCGCGACCGCAGGTGCGACCGCACGCGAGACCGTCAGTCGTCCTCGTCGTCGAGGCGGGCGAGCCAGGTGGCGAGGCGTTCGACGGGGACCTCGAACTCGGGGTTGAGGTCGACGAACGTCTGGAGCTGCTCGGCCAGCCACGCCAGGGTGACGTGGTCGTCACCCCGACGCGAGGCCAGCTCCTCGATGCCGCGGTCGGTGAAGTACACACCTGCTCCCTTCGAGACGGGTCAGCCGCACACCTCCGGGCCAGCCGCACTGGTACGACCCTGTGCGGCTGGCTGCAGCCTGTGCGGCTGCGAGGTCAGGAGCGCCTCGCTCAGGCGAACGCGGCGTCGAGCATGGCCTTCTGCTGCTGCTCGCTCACCTTGGCCGAGCCGACCGAGGGGGCCGAGGACGCCGCCCGGGTGACCGACAGGAGCTCCCAGCGGCGGTCCGGCACGGCCTCGCGCAGCGCGGCGGGCAGGTTGAGGGCCATGAACGGCCAGGCACCCTGGTTGGCCGGCTCGTCCTGCACCCAGGTGACCTCGCGGACCTGGTCGAAGGAGGCCAGCTGGTCGGCGATCTCCTGCGCGGGCAGCGGGTAGAGCCGCTCGACCGGGATGATGGCGACCTTGCCGTCCTGACCGTTCTGCGTACGGCGGGTGACCAGGTCCCAGCGAACCTTGCCCGAGCAGAGCAGGACCTTCTCGACCTTCGACGGGTCGGTGATGGTCGGGTCGGCGAGCACCGGCAGCCAGGAGCCGGACGTGAAGTCGTCCGGCATGGAGACGGCCTGCTTGTTGCGCAGCATCGACTTCGGCGTCGCCACGATGACCGGGCGGTGCCGCTCGTTGAGCGCGTGGCGGCGCAGCAGGTGGAAGTAGCTCGCCGGGGTCGACGGCTGCGCGACCACGAACGCCTCCTCGGCCGCGAGCAGCAGGAACCGCTCGATCCGCGCCGACGAGTGGTCGGGGCCCTGGCCCTCGAGGCCGTGCGGCAGGAGCAGCACGACGCCCGACTTCTGCGTCCACTTCGCCTCGCCGGAGGCGATGTACTCGTCGATGATGGTCTGCGCGCCGTTCGCGAAGTCGCCGAACTGCGCCTCCCACAGCACCAGCGCGTCCGGCCGGGCCACCGAGTAGCCGTACTCGAAGCCCATCGCCGCGTACTCGCTGAGCAGCGTGTCGAACACGTGGAACTTGGCCTGGTCGTCGTCCAGGTGCTTCAGCGGCACCCACGACTCGCCGGTCTTGCGGTCCACGATCGCGGCGAACCGCTGGGCGAACGTCCCGCGCCGGGTGTCCTGGCCGGTGAGGCGGACCGTACGGCCCTCCAGCAGCAGGGAGCCGAGCGCGAGGATCTCGCCGGTGGCCCAGTCGATCGGGCCCTGGGCGATGGCCGTGGCCCGGCGCTGCAGCTGCGGCATCACCTTCGGGTGGACGCTGAAGCCCTCGGGGAACGTCGTGTGGGCGTCCGCGATCTTCTTCATGTCCTCGAGCGTGATCGCCGACGTGCCCGTCGTGGAGCGCTTGCTCGGATAGGCCGGCACGGACCGCACGGTCGCGTCGCGCGGCGGCAGCTCGGGGTCGCGCACCTCGCGGAACACGCTCTCCAGCCGCTCCTGGAAGCGCGTCAGCACGCCCTCGGCGTCCTCGACGGAGATGTCGCCGCGACCGATCAGGGCCTCGGTGTAGAGCTTGCGCGTCGACCGCTTCTTCTCGATGAGGTCGTACATCCGGGGCTGCGTGAAGCTCGGGTCGTCGCCCTCGTTGTGGCCGCGGCGGCGGTAGCAGACGATGTCGATGACGACGTCCTTGTTGAACTCCTGCCGGAAGGCGAAGGCCAGCCGCGCCACGCGGATGCAGGCCTCGGGGTCGTCGCCGTTGACGTGGAAGATCGGCGCCGCGACCATCCGCGCCACGTCGGTGCAGTAGACCGACGAGCGCGACTCGGTCGGGGAGGTGGTGAAGCCGACCTGGTTGTTCACGATGATGTGGATCGTGCCGCCGGTGCGGTAGCCGCGCAGCTGCGACAGGTTCAGCGTCTCCGCGACCACGCCCTGCCCCGCGAACGCCGCGTCGCCGTGCATCAGCACGGGCAGGACCGGGAAGTCCTGGCCCTGGTCGAGGATGTCCTGCTTGGCCCGGGTGATGCCCTCGAGCACCGGGTCGACGGCCTCGAGGTGGCTCGGGTTGGCCGCGACGGAGGCCTTGATGGTGGCCCCGCTGAGCGCGGTGAACTCGCCCTCCGAGCCCAGGTGGTACTTGACGTCGCCGGAGCCCTGGACGGTCCGCGGGTCGATGTTGCCCTCGAACTCGCGAAAGATCTGCGCGTACGACTTGCCGACGACGTTGGCGAGCACGTTCAGCCGGCCGCGGTGCGGCATGCCGATGCAGACCTCGGCCAGCCCGGCGTCGGCCGCCTGCTCGCAGACCTCGTCGAGCACCGCGATCGCGGACTCGCCGCCCTCGAGGCTGAAGCGCTTCTGCCCGACGAACTTGGTCTGCAGGAAGGTCTCGAAGACCTCCGACTCGTTCAGCTTGTCCAGGATCCGCAGGTGCTGCTCGCGCGGCAGCGACTCGTGCGGGCGCTCCACCCGGTCCTGGATCCAGCGCCGCTGCGTCGGGTCGGAGATGTGCATGTACTCCACGCCGGTCGTGCGGCAGTAGGAGTCGCGCAGGATCCCGAGGATCTTGCGCATCTTCATCCGGCCCTGGCCGCCGCCGAAGGCGCCCGTGGCGAACTCGCGGTCGAGGTCCCACAGCGTCAGGCCGTGGCTCTGCACGTCGAGGTCGTGGTGGCGCCGCTGCCGGTACTCCAGCGGGTCGGTGTCGGCCATCAGGTGCCCGCGCACGCGGTAGGCGTTGATCAGCTCCATGATCCGCGCCTGCTTGGGGATCTGGTCCTCGTGGTCGGTGCTGACGTCCTGCGCCCACCGAATCGGCTCGTACGGGATCCGCAGCGCCGCGAAGACGTCGTCGTAGAAGCCCTCCTCGCCGAGCAGCAGCGCGTGCAGCTTGCGCAGGTACTCCCCGGACTGCGCGCCCTGGATCACGCGGTGGTCGTAGGTCGAGGTCAGCGTGAGGATCTTGCTCACGGCCGCCTCGGCGAGCCGGTCGGTGCTGGAGCCCTGGAACTCGGCCGGGTAGTCCATCGACCCGACGCCAATGATCGTGCCCTGGCCCTCGACCAGGCGCGGCACGGAGTGGTTCGTGCCGATGGTGCCCGGGTTCGTCAGCGTGATCGTCGTGCCGGCGAAGTCGGTGACCGCCAGCTCGCCCTTGCGCGCCTTGGCCACCATCGCCTCGTACGCGGCCCAGAACTGCGCGAAGTCGAGCGTCTCGCAGCTCTTGATGCTCGGCACGAGCAGCTGGCGGGTGCCGTCGGGCCGCGGCAGGTCGATGGCCAGCCCGAGGTTGATGTGGGCCGGCTGGACCATCGTCGGCTTGCCGTCGACGACGGCGTAGCTGTTGTTCATGGCGGGGACGCTCTTCAGCGCCTGGACCATGGCGAAGCCGATCAGGTGCGTGAACGAGACCTTGCCGCCGCGGCTGCGCCGCAGGTGGTTGTTGATGACGATGCGCTGGTCGATCAGCAGCTTGACGGGCAGCGAGCGGACGCTGGTCGCCGTCGGGATGCTCAGCGACGCGTCCATGTTCTTGGCCGTCCGCGCCGGGGCGCCGCGCAGCGTCGTACGGGTGGGCTCCTCGTTGCCGACCTCGGGCCGGTCGGACGGGTTCGGCGGGTCGGCGGGCACACCGCCGCGGGCGCCGGGCGCGCTGGGCCGGCCCTCCTTGGCCGGGACCGCGGTCTCGACGGTCGGCTGGCGGCGCGCCGCCGGGCTGCTGGCGCCGGCCGGTGCGGGCTGGTCGGGGGTCTCCTCGCGCGGGGCTCGCGGACGCGCCGTGACCGGGTCGTCGGCCGGCGCGCCGGCGCCCGAGCTCGACGTGGGAGTCGCCGCCGGGTCGCGCGGGACGGAGCGGGACGCGGCCCCGTTCGCGTCGGGCCGGGACCCGTTGGCGCTCTTGGCGTTGGAGCCGTTGGAGCCGTTGGAGCCGTTGGCGCCGTTGCTGCCGACGTGCCCGTCGGGGGAGCCGGCGGGCTTCGGGGCGGGGTCGGCCGCACGGGCTGCGGGCGCACGCTGCGCCTCGGGCGTCGCGGTCGGCGTGGCGGCCATGCCGTGGGCGGCGAAGTACTCGGCCCAGCTGGCGTCGACCGAGGACGGGTCGGCCGTGAAGCGCTCGTACATCTCCTCCAGCAGCCAGTCGTTGGCCCCGAAGTCGCTCTCCGCCCCGGGGTCCGCTGTTCCGCTCGACGCGGGGGTGGATGTACCTGGCGCGATGGCCACTTGTCGCCTTCTTCCGTTGCTTCGACTCGCCGTGCGTCCGACGGGGTCTGACCGCGACCGCGGGACGTCGTGGAGAAGGGCGCCCGGCGGGCCAGCGGCATCCGGCCGGGCCGGACGCAACGGTGCTCCACGATACCCACACCTGGCCGTGGCGCGGGGCAGCCGGGGTGACGCGTCGCCCGGCGAACCGTTCGGGCGACCGATCGGCAGAGACCGGTCAGGAGGAGGGCGTACGGGCCCCCGGCACCGCCGGAACGTCTCGCGGGGTCCCGGCGAGCGCCGTCCAGGCGTAGCGGCAGACCTCGACCGTGAGGACCAGCAGCGACAGGTTCCGCAGGGCCGTCACCACCGTGGACGAGACCGCGAGGGCCGCCGGTCCGTGGCCGAGCAGGCCGTTGTAGAGCACCGGGTAGGTCAGCTGGGTCAGGAGCGCCAGCACCAGGAGCTGCACGGCCAGCCGGATGAGCACGCGGTGCCAGCGGGCGCCCTCGCGGGTCCGGGAGAGCAGCAGGACGGCGGCCGGACCGCCGAGCCAGAGCAGGTACTGCGGGCTGAGCGTCTTGTTGGTGATGGTCGTGATCGCGATGGTCGCGAGGACGAGCAGCCCCAGCCCGACGGCGGAGACGTCGGGGTTGCGGAAGCCGCGCACGAACAGCACCACCGTCACGGCCAGCCCCACGACCGTCGCGGCCGTGCTCACCACGAGCAGCGTGGAGACTCCCGGCCCGAACACCTCGTACGCCTGGAACGTCGAGTAGCGCACGGACCAGCGTCCCGGGTCGAAGGCCCGGGCGACCATCAGCGGCGTGGCCCACACCGACTCGATCTGCAGGCCGCGGCCCGACTGCCAGGTGAGCGGGGAGAAGAGCCGGCTCGTGCCGCCCACCGCGAGGCTGAGGGCCGCGAGCCCGAAGCCGACGCCGACGAACGCCCCGAGCATCGCGCCCCGACCGCGGCGGCGGACGGCGAAGGCGCCGGCCAGCAGGGCCGGCCAGAGCTTGATCGCGGCTCCGAGCCCGGTCAACGCGCCGGTCAACCAGGGTCGGCGACGCGCCGCCAGCAGGGCACCGCCCGCGAGCACGGCCGGCACCATGTCGAAGCGGGTGTAGCAGAGCGGGCCGACGAGGAAGACGTACGCGATCCAGAAGTCGACCGCGAGGTCGTGGCGCCGGCCGGCGCCACGCCACAGGAGGTAGGTCAGGACGCCGTCGAGCGCCAGCATGAGCAGGACGAACGCGACCAGGTAGCCCGTGCGGGAGCCGCCACCGGCGATCTGGGGGAGCGAGAGGAACCAGACGACGGGCGTCGGGTACTCGCGCAGCGTCCCGGGCAGCCCGGCCTCGACGAGCGTGCTGATCCGGCGCCAGTAGTAGAAGACGTCGCCGAGGACGATGCGTTCGCCGGTCGCGAGGACCACCACCGCCAGCGCCCGGGTCAGCACCCACAGCCCGATCACGGCGCGAGCGCCGCCACGCTCGTCGGGCAAGGGTTCCTCCACCTTCCGTGTCCAGGTCGGCGAGACCGTATCACCCGGGCCACGTCCACGAAGCCCGTCGAAGGGCGCGCCCACACTGGACCCGTGGCACCAGGACGCGGGCGCGGGCGGCACCGGTGGCGGACCGTGCTGCTGGCCCTGCTCGCGACGGCCGGCGTCGTGACCGCGGGCAGCGCCGTCTACGACCTCGCGACAAGCCGGCCCCCGACGCCGCCCGCGGGGCTGAGGTTCCTGCAGGCCGGCGACGTGCGGACGCGGTTCCTGCAGTGGGGCGACCACGGCCCGCCGGTGGTGCTGGTGCCCGGCGCGTTCGAGACCGCGGACGCCTGGCACGCGCTCGGCGAGACGCTCGGCGCCGACCACCGGGTGTACGCCTTCGACCTCACGGGGCAGGGCTACAGCGACGCGGTGGCGCCCTTCGACGTCGGGCACGACGTGGCCCAGACGCTCGCCCTCACCCGTGCGCTGGGACTGACGGGTGCGGACGCGCCGATCCTCGTCGGGCACTCCTCCGCCGCGGCGATCGTCGGGCTCGCGGCGCTCGAGGCGCCCGCCGACGTCGCGGGCGTCGTCTTCCTGGACGGCGACGCGCTGCCGCTGGACGTGCCGACCTGGGGACCGCGGCTCCTCGTCGACCCCTACCGGACGAGCCTCGTCCGGCTGGCGCTGCGTTCGGACCGGCTGGTCCGCCGCCTGTACGCCAGCCAGTGCGGCCCGACCTGCGCACCGCTCGACGCGGCCGGGGTCGAGCTCTGGCGTCGCCCGCTGCAGCAGCGCGGCACCGAGCGGGCGCTCCTGACCAACGCCACGCGCGGGGTGATCCCGGCGATGACCTCGGAGCAGCTCGACGCGCTCCGCCGCTCGGACGTGCCCCGGCTGGTGGTGTGGGGCCGCGACGACGTCGACGGCGCCTACACGCCGACCTCGCCGACCTCGACCGCCACCGCGATCGGCGCTCCCGAGCCGGTCTTCGTGCCGGGCCGGCACCTGACGATGATCTCCTCGCCCCTCGAGGTCGCCGCCGCCGTCCGGCGCCTCGAGACGGCCTAGGGCGCAGGGTGTTCGGGCGCAGGGTGTTCGGGCGAGGGGTGGTCCGGAGAGGGGTGCTCGGGCGGGGTCAGCGCGCCCGCCGGCGGCGCGACGAGGTGCACGGGGTGGAGGTGGCGTCGGTCGTCGCCGGCCCGGACCGCTCGGGGACCGTCGGGCGCGACGACGAGGGGTCGACGCTGGACGTGGTGATGGTGCACGGGCTCGGTGTGTCGAACCGCTACCTCGTGCCGGCGCTGCGTGCGTTCGCCCGCGAGCACCGGGTCTTCGCGCCCGACCTGCCCGGCGTCGGCCGCAGCAGCCGTCCGGCACGGGACCTGTCCATGGTCGAGCTCGCCGACGGGCTGTGCGACTGGATGGACGTCGTCGGGGTCGGCACCGCCGTCCTCGTCGGGCACTCCCTCGGCTGCCAGGTCGTCACCCAGCTCGCCGCGCGGCACCCGGACCGCGTGGCGGCGGTCGTGCTCACCAGCCCGGCGCCCGACCCGAGCCGGGGCTCGCTGCCCCGGCAGGCGTGGCGGCTGCTGCTCGACGGGAGCCGCGAGCGGCTCGGGATGACGCTCATCGCCGCCACCGACTACCCACGGGTGGGGCTGGGCGGCATGCTCCGGGGGCTGCGGGCCGCCGCCCGGCGCGAGGACCAGCCGCACCTCGACGCGGTGGACCACCGCACGCTGGTGATCCGCGGCGGTCGCGACCCGCTCGTGTCCGCCGGCTGGGCCCAGGCGCTCGCCGACACGTTCCCGACCGCCGCGGTCGTCACGCTCCCGGACGCGCCGCACGGGGTCCCGTACTCCGCGGTGGGACCGTTCGTCGGGGCGGTGCACGCCTTCGTCCAGGAGGTCGCGCGGGAGCGCGCGGCCGTGGGCGAGGAGTGAGCGCTCAGCCGGCGAAGGGGCGCACGGGGCGGCCGCGCACCCCGACGTCGGCGCGGTAGAGCGACCCCGCCAGGCGGTCGGCGCCGGTGTCCACGTCCTCCTGGGAGGTCGTGATGAAGAGCTGGTCGAGGTCGTCCCCGCCGAACGTGCAGGCCGTGACCTTGGGGGTGCCGATCTCGATCCGCTCCTCGAGCACGCCCCCGGGGCTGTAGCGCAGGACCGCACCGCCGTCGTACACCGCGGTCCACACACCGCCCTCGGCGTCGACGGTGAGGCCGTCGGGCCCGCCCGGGCCGGACAGCCGGGCGAACGTCCGGCGGTTGGTCAGGCCGGACGCGGTGCTGTAGTCGAACACCGCGATCTCCCCGGTCTCCGTGTCGTTGTAGTAGGCGAGCGTGCCGTCGGGGCTCCACTCGAGCCCGTTCGACACGGTGACCCGCTCGAGGGCCACCTCGACCGACCCGTCGGGGTCCAGCCGGTAGACGCTGGCCGCACCCTTCGTCTGGTCGTACGCCATCGAGCCGCACCAGAAGCGCCCGTCGGGGTCGCAGCCGCCCTCGTTCATCCGGACCCCGGGGTCGCTCCAGACCTCGGGGAGCCGGGTGATCGTCCCGTCCGCGTCCTCGAGGGCGAACCCGCGCTCGATCCCGATCACCGCACCTCCGCCGAGCCTCGGACGGACGACCGCGGCGACCTCGGCGACGTGGCGCCGGTCCAGCGTCCCGTCGGCGCGCAGGGTCATGACGTCGCCGGCGAGCATGTCCACGAACCGCAGACCGCCCCACCCCGGGAACCACACGGGACCCTCGCCGTGGAACACGACCGGGTCGGTCACCTGCTGCGCCTGCATGGGTCTCCTGAGGTCGTCGCCGCCGTGGTGCCGCCGGACCCCGTCAGTCTCGCAAGGAGCGTCACGCCCTCGAGGAGGGGCGCCCGGTCGGGGGCGGGGCGAGCGGTTCAGGCGCACCGAGCAGGTCAGGCGCGCCGAGCAGGTCGATCAGCGAGGTGGCGAGCGTCCCCGCACGGTCCTCGTCGTCGTCCAGCGCGAGGACGACGAGGCTCGAGCCCTGGCCGCCGACCCGGACGAGCTGCGCGCAGAGCCCGGCCCACCGTCCGCCGTGGCGGTAGAGCGGGCGGCCTGCGTGTTCGCGGACCCCGAGTCCCCAGGCGTAGTCGAGCAGCGTGCCGTCGTCGAGGTGGCCGGGGGCCTGCAGGAGCGCGGAAACACCGAGCTCGTCGCGGTCGAGGGCCAGGTTCCAGCGCAGCAGGTCGGTGGCGGTCGACCACAGGCCGCCGTCGCCCAGGGACAGCGGAGCCGGGTACGCGGGGTCGAGCGGCGCTGCTCCGGGCGGGTGCGCGCCCGGACCGGACCAGAACCGGCTGCGGTCCATCCCGAGCGGGGTGAGCACGTCTGCGGCGGCGAGGTCGGGGAACGGGCGGCCCGCAGCGCGTCCGACGACGACCGCGAGGCAGACGTAGCCGGCGTTGCTGTAGCGGTGCTCGCTGCCCGCCGGGCTGACCAGCCGGTGCTCGGCGACCAGGGCCTCGAGGACGCGGGCCGTGGTGCGGTCGAGCCCCGCGCGGTGCAGCTCGTCGAAGTCGGCGACCTCGGGCAGGCCGCTCGTGTGGGAGAGGAGGTGGCGCACGCGCACGGCGGCCGCGTACGCGGGGAGCTCGGGCAGCCACTGCGCCAGGAGCGACTCGAGGTCCAGCCGGCCCTGCCGCACGAGCCGGGCCGCGCAGGCGGCCGTGACCTGCTTGGCCAGCGACGCCGTGTAGACGGGCGTCTCGCCGGTCAGCGGTTCGCCCGTGGCGGAACGACCGCTCGCGCAGAGCACGGCCGGCGCGCCGGCCCGCTGGACCCCGACGACGAGCGGGTCGTCGGTGCCGTAGCCGGCCGCCGCGACGAGACCGGCGACCTGGTCGGGCAGCGCCACGGCGTACGCCTTCCCGACCTACGCGGGCCCGGCCGCGGTGGCGTGCAGCAGCTCGAGGAGCGTGTCGGTGATCAGCGTCTCGGCGTAGCCCGGCTGCAGACGGCTCGAGAGGACCTCGAAGGTGTGGAAGCCGCCCGCGGTGTTGCTGGCCACGTAGCCCGCGGGGGAGCGGCCGTTGCAGAGCGTGAGCAGGAGGCTGTGCTTCGCCGGGGACTCCCGGCGGAACCGCTGGCCGATCTCGGTGAACAGCTCCGCGTCGACCGAGCCCACGACGACGTCGCCGAGCCTCAGCATCCCGACCCGCAGCGGGACGGGCGCGTCCTCGACGTACGTGCCCGCCCGGCCGGCTCGGCCGCTGTCCGTGCGCCGACGGCCGGGGGAGTGCACGACGCGCTGCTCGGCGACCAGGCGCAGCGAGGACCGCGGTGCGTCGCAGCGGTCGCGCGCGACGGCGAGGACCTCCTCGGCGAGCACGACCCCCAAGGCCGACGCGATGCTCAGCGAGTCGGCCAGCAGCCGCGCCACCCGCGCGTCGTCGCGGTCCAGCCCCTCGCCTCCCGCCGGCATCGCGTTGCTGATGTCGATCCCGCGTGCGGCGTGCTCGGCGATCCGCAGCGCGCGGAGGTCGAGCGTCTGCGAGTAGAACACCGGGTTCTGGTCGCCCGCGCAGCCGCTCGCCCAGAGGGCGACGGCTCCGTGCCCGAGGGCCTGCTCCACGTGCTCGGAGGCCGCGCCGGGGATGTCGGCGCTGATCAGGTCGGTCAGACCGGTGACCACGGCGTGCACCGCGTAGCTGTAGAGCACGGCGACCGGCAGCCCGGCGAGATCGGTGAAGCGCAGGACGGAGACCGTCTTGTCCGACGGACCCTGGTCGTTGCGGCCCTCGCGCCACCGGTGCGTCACCGGGTCGAAGAACGTGCGGTTGACGTTGACGTGGCACGCGCCGGTCCCCACGGCCAGCGTCACGGGTCGGAGCGCAGCGACCGCGTGCTGCACCGACGCCACGATCGCGTCGACGAAGCCGCCGCCGAGCTCGGCCGGGACGCTGTGGGTGTGCGAGGCGAGGAGCAGCAGGCGGTCCGAGGCGATGCCGGTCTCGACCGCGACCCGGGCCGCGACCTCCTGCCACAGCCCGGTGCTGATCCCGATGACGTCGACCGACACGAGGGCGACGCGGGTCTGCCCGTCGTCGACCACGAGCGCCCGCGCGTGGATCCGGTCGGCGACGCCGAGCAGGCGCTCGGGCAGCTGCTCGGGCCCGGGCGTGAGGTCGACCTTGGCGGCTCCGGCACGCAGCGTCGCGGTCGGGTCGGTGGCGGCGCTGGTCATGAGGGTCCTTCCGCTGCGGTCACGTCGCCGGTGAGTGTGGCAGGAGCCGTCCCCCTCACCCTCGGGAGGTGCGCGGACCGTTGCGGCGCCGCGCGCGGGCGCCTGCGCGCTGCGTCCGGGCCCGCGGGGCTGAACCGGCGTTAAGAATCGTGTCTTCTTCATGGCGCGGGGGACACGCGGACGCCATGCTGAAACGGCCCGGGTCGCGGCGGGACCGCCGGCCTCGATCTCGTTTACGCTGTAAACCTCAGTGGTGAGCGCCGCCGGCGGTGGTCGAGTTCGGACGCGGGCGGGCGTGGAACGAGTCAGGGGGATCTGTGGACGCGGTTCGCACGTCGCCGACCGGGCGCTCGGAGGTCCGGCCCACGCTCGACGACCGGGAGCGCCGGCTGTCGAAGTACTTCGAGGACCACGTCGAGCAGGGCCGGCCGGGTCTGGCCTTCCTCGCCCGTCAGCCGGTGCGTGCCGTCACCGCGCTGGTCGACCTCTACAGCCAGCCCCAGCTCGTGGCGCAGCCGTCGGACGACCTCGAGGGCCGCGCCGTGCGCCAGGGTCTGCACCGGACCTCGCGCGTCGGCCGCAGCGTGATCCACAGCGCCACGGCCGTGCTCGTGCTGCCGGAGGAGGCCTCGGAGTACTCCCTCGGGCCCTCCAAGCAGACCCTGCGTCGCAAGGTGCGCAAGGCCCTGGGCGGAGGCCTCCGGTGGGTCGAGGTGCACGACCCGGTGGAGCGGCGACGGCTGGTCGAGCTCGCGGACGAGCAGGAGCGTCACCACCCGAGCGAGGAGTACCGGCGCGACGACCCCGACAACTCCTACCTGCTCGACTACCCGCTCTGGCTGGTCGCGTACGACGCGCACGACCGTCCGGTGCACCTGTCGGTCACCCCGGTCGACGGGGACTGGGCGACGCTGACCTACTTCCGTACGCTCGGCACCGGCCAGCTGCAGAGCGATGCGCGCTACCTCATGACCCAGGTCCTGGTCGAGCGCCTGGTCGAGCGCGGTGTGCGCTACCTGGCGGACGTGAGCAGCCCCGCCCACCTGAGCAACGGGTGCCGGCACTTCCAGCGGATGCTCGGCTTCCGCATCGCGCGGGTGGACCTCAAGGACTCCTGACCACGGGTTTCCTTCCTGGCCGCCCGCTGAGGCTCCAGGGAATAGGGTTCTGCGTGTCACGCCGGATCTCAGGGCAGGCCAAGGTCCCTCTGCGCGGCTCCTGTCCAGGGGCACACCATCTCGGAGCGCGTCGGCGGCAGATGCCCGACGGGCGCACCGAGATCTTCCGGAGGACCAGAACATGACGGACCTGACCACGTTGCACGAGGAGCTGGCCGCAGTCACCCTGGTCGGCCGTGACCTGACCGACGTGCTGACCGACATCACCGTGATCGCACGTCGCGGTATGCCCGGGGCCGACGCGGTGTCGATCACGTTGATCAAGAACGAGCAGCCCTTCACGGCCTCCTACGACGGCCAGATGGCCCTCGACGCCGACGAGCTGCAGTACCAGCGTGACTACGGCCCCTGCGTCGACGCAGGTCGCTGCGGCCAGGTCTTCCTCGTCGACGACATGCGCCACGAGGAGCGCTGGCCCGACTACGCCCAGCACGCCGCCGACCGCGGGGTCGGCAGCTCGTTGTCGATGCCGCTGCCGTTCCAGTCGGCGACGCTGGGCGCGATGAACAACTACGCGACGCGCACGCACGCCTTCAGCGAGGAGGACGTCGCGGTCGCGACGGCGGTCGCCCCGTGGGTCGCCTACGCGGCGAGCAACGCCTCTGCGGCCGCCACCTCGGCGGAGGAGACGGCCAACATGTGGGCCGCGATGGCCACCCGCGCCGCCATCGAGCAGGCCAAGGGCATCCTGATGGAGAGGCACAAGCTCACCCCGGACCAGGCGTTCACGCTGCTGACCAGAGCATCGCAGCACACCGGTCGCAAGCTCCGTGGCGTGGCAGAGGACCTCGTACGCACGGGAGACCTGCCCGGAGCCCTCCGCTGACCTGAGGTGGGACGGGTAGCTCCGAGGAGCCCGTCCACGACCTCGGTGTCCGGCCGGATCGGTCCGAGGTCGCGGGTGCACGGGTCTGGCGGTCCTCGCCGCCGTACCCGTGACGAAGCAGGATGATGGCGCCCCCGGCAGGATTCGAACCTGCGCCACCGCCTCCGGAGGGCGGTGCTCTATCCCCTGAGCTACGGGGGCTCGGATCACGCGTCTCGTGCTGCCGTGCTGACGCGCGTCCCGGCCTGGGACCAGAGAAGAATGTACCAGCGCGGCCACCCGGGTCGCGCTGCGTGACCAGTCTTGAGCACCGTGAACGACCCGTGGGCGACCGACGCCTGCTGCCGAGAGCCCGCGAGGAACCCGAACCCCATGACCCACACCCACGTCGCCGGCTCGATCCACGCCGACGCCGGCACCCGGGCGCCGGGCTGGCTCGCCGTCCCCGACGACGTCAACGCGCTGCTGCCCGGCCTCTGGAGCGCCGGGGTCGGCAAGGACGTCGACGGGGTGCTGACCGCCGCGGGCCTCGACGTCGCCGAGATCGCCGAGCGGGTCGGCACGCCGGCGTACGTCATCGACGAGGCCGACCTCCGGGCGCGCGCCCGGTCGTTCGCGGAGGCGTTCGCGGGCTGGAACGTCTACTACGCCGCCAAGTCGTTCCTCTGCACGGCGGTGGCGCGGTGGGTGACCGAGGAGGGGCTGGGCCTCGACACCTGCACGGGCGGCGAGCTGGCCGTCGCGCAGCGGGCCGGGGTCGACCTGCGCCGGGTCGGGCTGCACGGCAACAACAAGAGCGTCGCCGAGCTCCGCCAGGGGCTCGAGGCCGGCGTGGGCCGGATCATCGTCGACTCGTTCGACGAGATCGGCCGGCTGGGGCACCTGGCCGGCGAGCTCGGCGTCTTCCCGCGCGTGATGGTGCGGGTGACGACCGGGGTCGAGGCCCACACCCACGAGTACATCTCCACCGCCCACGAGGACCAGAAGTTCGGGTTCTCGATCGCGGGCGGCGCGGCGGCCGAGGCGCTCGAGCTGTGCCACCTCGACCCGCGCCTGGACCTGGTCGGGGTGCACTCGCACATCGGGTCGCAGATCTTCGACGCCGAGGGGTTCGAGGTGGCCGCGCGGCGCACGCTGCGGCTGCACGCCGACTTCGCCGCGGCGTACGGCACCGAGCTGCCCGAGCTCGACCTCGGCGGTGGCTTCGGCATCGCCTACACCAGCCAGGACTCGCCGTCGACGCCCGCCGCCCTCGCGGCCGCGCTGAACCGGATCGTGCGGACCGAGTGCGACGCGCTCGGCATCGCGGTCCCGCAGCTCTCGATCGAGCCCGGACGTTCGATCAGCGGGCCGGCCGGGTTCGCGCTCTACACCGTGGGGACCGTCAAACGGGTGCAGCTCGACGGCGGCGCCAGCCGGCTCTACGTCGCCGTCGACGGGGGGATGAGCGACAACATCCGCACGGCGCTGTACGCCGCCGAGTACTCGGCGACCCTCGCGTCGCGCCGCTCGGACGCGCCGCCGACGCTGGCCCGGGTGGTCGGCAAGCACTGCGAGGGCGGCGACATCCTCGTGCGCGACGAGTTCCTGCCCGCCGACATCGCCCCCGGCGACCTGGTCGCGGTCCCGGCGGCCGGCGCGTACAGCCGCAGCATGGCGAGCAACTACAACCACGTCCCGCGCCCGCCGGTCGTCTCCGTGCGCGACGGGGAGATCTCGACGCTGGTCCGGCGCGAGACGCTCGACGACCTGATGGCCCTCGACGTCGGTTAGTCCGGGGGCCTCGAGCCTCACCGGGAAGGTGGTCGGTCCGAGCCCGGATCCGGCGAAGAAAGCGGCCCGGACCGACCACTTCCCGCAAGAAGAACGTGCCGCGGGGCGGCTCGGCGCCGCCGGACTGTGGAACGCGGGCCGTGGGCGAGGCGCCGATGCGGAACAATTGCCCCGCCGCGACCTTCGGGCGGTGCCAACCGGTGCAGGAGATCCTCGGTGACAGTGTTCGACGTGCGGGCGGACGTAAGACCCTCGGCGGAGCCCCGCTCCAGCCAGGCCCCGGCACCCGGCGCCGGCCGTCCGCTCAAGGTGGCCCTGCTCGGCTGCGGCACCGTGGGTTCCGAGGTCGCCCGGCTGATCGTCGAGCAGGCCGACGACCTCAGGGCACGGATCGGTCGCCCGCTCGAGCTCGTCGGGATCGCCGTACGCCGTCCCCACCGCGAGCGGCCCGGCCTCGACCCCGCCCTGTTCACCACCGACGCGCACGCCCTCGTCACCCGGCCCGACGTCGACCTGGTCATCGAGGTCATCGGCGGCCTCGAGCCGGCCCGCGCCCTGATCCTCGCGGCCCTCGCGAACGGCGCCTCGGTCGTCACCGCCAACAAGGCGCTGCTCGCCGAGGACGGCGCGACGCTGTACGCGGCGGCCGAGGAGCACCGCGTCGACCTCTACTTCGAGGCCGCCGTCGCGGGCGCGATCCCGATCATCCGGCCGCTGCGCGAGTCGCTGGTCGGCGACGAGATCACCGCGGTCACCGGCATCGTCAACGGCACCACGAACTTCATCCTCGACAAGATGGACACCGACGGCGCGGGCTTCGCCGAGACGCTCGCCGAGGCGCAGGCGCTGGGGTACGCGGAGGCCGACCCCACCGCGGACGTCGAGGGCTTCGACGCCGCCGCCAAGGCCGCCATCCTGGCCAGCCTGGCCTTCCACACCCGCGTCACGGCCGCCGACGTCTACCGCGAGGGCATCACCGACGTGTCCTCCTCCGACATCGCCTCGGCCCGCGAGATCGGCTGCGTGGTCAAGCTGGTCGCGCTCTGCCAGCTGTCCGAGGAGGCCGCCGACGGCTCGGGTCGCAGCGTGTCGGTGCGCGTGCACCCCGCGATGATCCCGCGCACGCACCCGCTGGCCGCGGTCGGCGGGGCGTACAACGCCGTGTTCGTCGAGTCGCGCTCCGCCGGTCGGCTGATGTTCTACGGGCCGGGCGCGGGTGGTTCGCCGACGGCCAGCGCGGTCCTGGGCGACCTCGTCACGGTGGCCCGCAACCGGGTGCGCGGGGCGGTCGGGCCGGGGGAGTCGAGCTACGCCGCGCGGCGGGTCTCGCCGATCGGCGACGTGACGACGCGCTACCACCTCTCGCTCGAGGTGGCCGACGTCGCGGGCGTGCTGGCCTCGATCGCGCAGGTCTTCGCGGAGCACGACGTCTCCATCCAGACCGTGCGGCAGAACGGCCGGGGCGCCGACGCCCAGCTCGTGGCGGTGACCCACCGGGCCCGGGACTCCGCCCTCAGTGCGACGGTGGAGGCCCTGCGCGACCTGGCCTCCGTACGAGACGTGACCAGCGTGATGCGGGTCGAGGGGGACGCATGAGCGACACCGTGGCCGACGTCAGAGCCGACGAGACCGCAGGTCCGGGGCGCGGCTCGCTCGCGCTGCGCGCCACCGCGGGTGTGATCTCGCGCTACCGCGAGTGGCTGCCGCTGGCCGACACCGACCCGGTGATCACGCTGGGGGAGGGCAGCACGCCGCTCGTCCTGGCCGAACGGCTGTCCGACGAGCTCGGCTGCGAGACCTGGGTCAAGGTCGAGGGCGCCAACCCGACGGGGTCGTTCAAGGACCGCGGCATGACGCTGGCCGTGTCGGCCGCGGCGGGCACCGGCGCCAAAGCGGTCGTGTGCGCCTCGACCGGCAACACGTCGGCGTCGGCGTCGGCGTACGCGTCCAAGGCGGGTCTGGAGACCATCGTCCTGCTGCCGGCGGGACGCATCGCGACCGGCAAGCTCGCGCAGGCGATCGTGCACGGGGCCCGTGTCGTGCAGGTCGACGGCAACTTCGACGACTGCCTCGAGCTGGCCCGCAAGCTCTCCCACGACTACCCGGTCGCGCTGGTCAACTCGGTCAACCCGATCCGCATCGAGGGTCAGAAGACCGCCGCGTTCGAGATCGTCGACGTGCTCGGCGACGCGCCCGACCTGCACGTGCTGCCCGTCGGCAACGCCGGCAACATCACCGCCTACTGGCGCGGCTACACCCAGTACCTCGCCGCCGGGATCGCGTCCCGCACCCCGCGGATGTGGGGCTTCCAGGCCGCCGGAGCGGCGCCGCTGGTGCTCGGGCACCCGGTGCTCGACCCGGAGACCGTCGCGACGGCGATCCGGATCGGCAACCCCGCGTCGGCCGAGCAGGCCGTCCGGGCCCGCGACGAGTCGGGCGGTCTGATCGACATGGTCACCGACGAGGAGATCCTCTCCGCCCAGTCCTTCCTCGCCGCGCGCGAGGGGATCTTCGTCGAGCCCGCGTCGGCGGCCGGGGTCGCCGGGCTGCTGAAGAAGCGGCGCACGGGGGAGCTGGAGCCGGGGCTGCAGATCAGCGTCACGGTCACCGGGCACGGCCTCAAGGACATCGACACCGCGCTCGCCGGTCGCGGTCCCGTCCGGGCCGAGGTCGTCGCGCCGGACCTGACGGCCGTGGCCAGGGTGTGCGGGCTCCTCGGGTGAGCCGGCTCGCACGAGGCGCGAGATGAGAGCGCTGGCCGCGGGCACCCGGGTCGTCGTCGAGGCGCCGGCGACGAGCGCCAACCTCGGGCCGGGCTTCGACTGCTTCGGGCTGGCGCTGGACTGGCGCGAGAGCCTCGAGTTCGAGGTCACCGGGTCCGGCGTCTCCGTGCACGTCACGGGCGAGGGCAGCGACGTCCTGCCCCGTGACGAGACCCACCTGGTCGTGCGCTGCGTGACCGAGGGGCTGGACGACCTGGGCGTGCTCGCGCCCGGGCTGACCCTGCGGGCCCACAACACCATCCCGCACGGCCGGGGGCTGGGGTCGTCGTCGGCCGCCATCGTCGCCGGCCTCGTCGCCGCTCGGGCGCTGGCCGGCCTGGAGCCGGACCGCGCCTGGGTGCTGCGGCACGCGACCCGGATCGAGGGCCACCCCGACAACGTCGCGGCCGCCGTGCACGGGGGTTTCGTGATGGCGTACGGGCACGGCGAGCACGTCGCCGTCGTCCAGGGTCGGGTGCACCCCGACCTGCGCGCGGCCGTCGTCATCGGGACCGTCCCGGTGGAGACCCGCGCGGCGCGGCGCCTGCTGCCCCCGGTCGTGCCGCACGCCGACGCGGCCGCGGACGCGGGCCGTGCGGCGCTGCTGGTCCACGCCGTCGCCGCCGAGCCGCACCTGCTGCACGCGGGCACGCAGGACTGGCTCCACCAGCGCTACCGCGAGCCCGCCATGCCGGACGCGTACGCGCTCATGGTCCGGCTGCGTGGAGCCGGGTTCGCCGCGGCGATCAGCGGGGCCGGCCCGTCGGTCGTGGTCCTGGGCACCGAGACCGAGCTGGCGGGGCTGGAGGCGGCCGAGCCGGGGACCCGTTTCCGACGTCTGGGAATCGGCGGACCCGCACACGCGTTGTGACTGCCGACGCCGATGGCTGAGACAGTGCTAGCCTGATCTCGCTCGATACAGCCGGTGCTCCTCCGGTCCAGCCTCCGCTGGATCCAGGACGCCCGACGATCTGGTCGTGCAGCGCCTCTCCGACTGGCGCGACGCCACACACCGTGTCAAGCACTGCGTCACTTCTCGCAGCCCCCATGCGCCCTCGCGGGCCGCAGGTTGCGGGAGGGCCTCACACACCACCAGCCGCGGTCTTCCGCCCGGCTCTGGACTGGGACACCAAGCGTGACCCTGCTCCGAAAGGACACAACTTTGACCGACATCCTGACCAGCGACGCCTCGTCGCAGGCCGGCGCCGACGCCCCCGCCGAGGGTGGCGCCCGCAAGCGCCGCGGCAGCGGGCTGGACTCGATGGTCCTGCCCGAGCTCAAGCAGATGGCGAGCTCGCTGGGCCTCAAGGGCACCGGCGCCATGCGCAAGGGCCAGCTGATCGCCGCCATCCAGACCGCCCAGACGGGCGGGTCCTCGAACGGTGGGTCTGCCAACGGTGGGTCTGCCAACGGCGGGTCCTCCGACGGGGGCTCCTCGAACGGTGACACCTCCGGCGCCCGACGCCGCACCCGCGGCGACGCCGCGAAGCAGGACGCGGGCGAGGCGGCCCCGTCGAACGGCGGCGAGTCCCGCGCGGCGGCACCGAGCCGCGGCGACGACATCGCCAACGCGCTCCACGAGCTGCGTGAGAACGCTCCGCAGACCGCCCGTGAGACCCCCTCCGAGCGCCCCGCCCAGGCCGAGCGCCCCGCCCAGGTCGAAGGGAGCGGCTCCGCCCAGGAGACCGCTCGCCAGGACAGCGGGCAGGACCGCTCCGAGCGCGACTCCGGCGACAACGGTCGGGACGGCAACGACCGCGACGGCAACGAGCGCGACGGCAACGACCGGGGCGAGCGCCGCCAGCGCAACCGCGAGCAGCGCGACCAGCGCAACGGCGACTCGCGTCAGCAGAACGGCGACTCGCGCCAGCAGCGCGACTCCGGCGACAACGGCGGCCAGCAGCGCGACAACGGCTCCAGCAACGGCTCCAGCAACGGCTCCGGCAACGGCCAGCGCGACAACGGCGGCCAGCAGCGCGACAACGGGTCCAGCAACGGGTCCGGCAACGGGCAGCGTGACAACGGTGGCCAGCGCGACAACGGCGGCCAGCAGCGCGACCGGCAGCAGCCGCGCGACAACGGCCAGAGCAACGCCGGTTCGTACGACGACGACGAGGCCGGCGGTCGTCGCGGTCGGCGCCGGCGCAGCCGGGACCGGCAGAACCGTCGCCCGGGCACCACGGAGCGCGGCGGCAACGCCCGGATGGACCGCTACGAGAACGAGCCCACCGTGGGTGAGGACGACGTCCTCGTCCCGGCGCGCGGGATCCTCGACGTGATGGACAGCTACGCGTTCGTCCGGACCAGCGGCTACCTGCCCAGCCCCGAGGACGCGTACGTCTCGCTCGCGATGGTCAAGAAGTTCGGCCTGCGCAAGGGCGACGTCGTCACCGGTCAGCTGCGTCAGTCCAAGGAGGGCGACAGCAAGGCCAAGTTCAACCCGCTGGTCAAGCTGGAGACCGTCAACGGCGGCGACCCGGAGGCGGCCCGCAACCGGCCCGACTTCGCCAAGCTGACCCCGCTCTACCCGCAGGAGCGGCTCAAGCTGGAGACCACGTCCGGCCAGCTCGCCACGCGCATCGTCGACCTGATGGCGCCGATCGGCAAGGGCCAGCGCGCGCTCATCGTCAGCCCGCCCAAGGCCGGCAAGACGATGATGATGCAGGCCATCGCCAACGCGATCGCCGAGAACAACCCCGAGGTCCACCTCATGGTCGTGCTCGTCGACGAGCGTCCCGAGGAGGTCACCGACTTCCAGCGCACCGTCAAGGGCGAGGTCATCGCGTCGACCTTCGACCGGCCGGCCGGCGACCACACCACCGTGGCCGAGCTCGCGATCGAGCGGGCCAAGCGCCTGGTCGAGGCGGGCCGCGACGTGGTGGTCCTGCTCGACGGCATCACCCGCCTGAGCCGCGCGTACAACCTCGCGGCCCCGGCGTCCGGCCGCATCCTCTCCGGTGGTGTGGACTCGGCGGCGCTCTACCCGCCGAAGCGGTTCCTCGGTGCGGCCCGCAACATCGAGGGCGGCGGCTCGCTGACCATCCTCGCGACGGCGCTGGTCGAGACCGGTTCCAAGATGGACGAGGTGATCTTCGAGGAGTTCAAGGGCACCGGCAACTCCGAGATCCGGCTGCGCCGCGACTTCGCCGAGAAGCGGATCTTCCCCGCCATCGACGTCGACGCGTCCAGCACCCGCCGCGAGGAGCTGCTCATGTCGCGCGAGGAGCTCAACATCGTGTGGAAGCTGCGTCGCGTCATCGGCGGCCTCGACAGCCTGCAGGGCCTCGAGACGCTGCTCGACCGGCTCAAGAAGACCGAGAGCAACCGCGACTTCATGGTGGCGATCACCAAGAGCATGCCCGCCTGATCCACGCTGGTACGACGCCGGAGAGCGGGACTAAATCCCGCTCTTTGGCGTTGTAGAGCCTGTACGGCAAGATTGATCCTCGGTGCCGGTTCACGCCCGTCTGGCGACCCGGCCCAAACACAAGGAGACCCACATGAAGGCCAACATCCACCCCGCGTACGCGGACACCCAGGTCACCTGCACCTGCGGCAACTCGTTCACGACCAAGAGCACCGGCGGCGAGAGCATGCGCGTCGACGTCTGCTCCGCGTGCCACCCGTTCTACACGGGCAAGCAGAAGATCCTCGACACCGGCGGCCGCGTCGCCCGGTTCCAGAAGCGCTACGCCGCTTCCGAGGCTGCCAAGAAGGCCTAGCACCACCGAGCGCCGGGAACGGGGACCACGTCCCCGCTCCCGGCGCTTCGCACGTCCAGGAACGGAACCGGTGCGAGGGGGAGGGACCCAGTGTTCGAATCGGCGCAGCCGCTGCGCGAGGAGTTCGCCCAGCTCGAGGCGCAGCTCTCCGACGCCGCCACGCACACCGACCTGGCCAAGGCCCGCCGGGTGGGGCGGCGCTACGCCGAGCTGACGCCGATCGTGCGCGGGCTCGACGAGTACGACCGCCTCACCGAGGACCTGGCCGCGGCGCGGGAGCTCGCGCCCGACGACCCCACCTTCGCCGTCGAGGCCGACGAGCTCGAGGCTCAGATCCCGCCGGTCGTGGACCGGCTCACCCGGCTGCTCGCCCCGCGCGACCCGAACGACTCCGCCGACGCCCTCATCGAGATCAAGTCCGGCGAGGGGGGCGAGGAGTCGGCGCTCTTCGCCGGCGACCTGCTCAAGATGTACTCCCGCTACGCCGAGCTGCGCGGCTGGAAGGTCGAGGTCCTCGACGCCCAGGAGACCGACCTGGGTGGCTACCGGACCGTCACCGCCGCCATCAAGGCGCCCAGCCTCGGCGAACCCGACCAGATGCCGTACGGGGTGCTCAAGTTCGAGGGCGGGGTGCACCGCGTGCAGCGTGTGCCGGTGACCGAGTCCCAGGGCCGCGTGCACACCTCCGCGGCCGGCGTCCTCGTCATGCCCGAGGTCGAGGAGACCGAGGTCGAGATCAACCCCGACGACCTGCGGATCGACGTCTACCGCAGCTCGGGCCCCGGCGGCCAGGGCGTCAACACGACCGACTCCGCCGTCCGCATCACGCACCTGCCGACCGGCATCGTCGTCTCCATGCAGAACGAACGCTCCCAGCTGCAGAACCGGGAGCAGGCCATGCGCATGCTCCGGGCCCGGCTCATCGCCGCCGCCGAGGAGGAGGCCGCGAGCTCGGCCTCCGCGGCGCGGCGCAGCCAGGTGCGGACGGTCGACCGGTCCGAGCGGATCCGCACCTACAACTACCCGGAGAACCGGATCTCCGACCACCGGATCGGCTTCAAGGCCTACAACCTGGACCAGGTGCTGAACGGCGAGCTCCAGCCCGTCGTCACGGCGCTGCAGGAGGCCGACACCGCCGCGCGGCTCGCCGCGGTCGGCGAGACGGCCTGATCGTGGGTCGGTCCCGATGACCGGCGCGGGGCACCCGGTCCGTGCGCTGCTCAGCGACGCCGCGGCTCGCCTGCGGACGGCCGGGGTCGGCTCTCCCGAGGCCGACGCGAGGACGCTGCTCGCGTTCGCCTGCGGCATCGAGCCGGCCCGCATCCCGCTGCTCGACGGGGTGGACGACCGCGCCGCCGAGGCGTTCCAGACCCTCGTCACCAGCCGTGCGGCCCGCGTGCCGCTCCAGCACCTGACCGGGCGGGCCTACTTCCGCCACGTCGAGCTCGAGGTCGGCCCCGGCGTCTTCGTGCCCCGGCCCGAGACGGAGGTCATGACCGGGTGGGCGGTCGACGCGCTGCGCCCGGCGATCGCCGTCGGCGGCCGGCCACGGGTCGTGGAGCTCTGCAGCGGGTCCGGGGCGATCGCCAAGGCGCTCGTCACGGAGCTGACCTACCTCGACGTGTACGCGGTGGAGGTCTCGCCCGACGCGGCGGCGTACGCCCGTCGGAACCTCGCCGACACCCTCGTCGAGCTCTACGTGGGCGACATGGCCGACGCGCTGCACGTGCTCGACGGGCAGGTCGACCTCGTCATCGCCAACCCGCCGTACATCCCCCTCGACGCGTACGCCTCCGTCGCCCCGGAGGTGCGCGACCACGACCCGCTGGCCGCCCTCTTCTCCGGCGACGACGGCCTCGACGCCATCCGGGTCGTCACCGCGGTGGCGACGCGGCTGCTCCGGCCCGGCGGGCTGCTGTGCTTCGAGCACGCCGACGTCCAGGGGGAGTCCGCCCCCGCCGTCGTGACCGCGAGCCGGGCGTTCACCGGCATCCGCGACCAGGTCGACCTGACGGGTCGGCCGCGCTTCGTCACGGCGGTGCGACGGACCGCTGGCAGGATGGGCGGGTGAGCGTGCCCGCACCCGACGAACCCGACGTCAGCGACGACCCCCGGAACGTCCAGCGGGAGAGCGACGAGCGGGAGAGCGACGCGGACGACGAGGGCGAGAGCGTCGAGCTCGAGGACCGCGACATCGAGGACGACACCTACCTGCGCTTCGACTGCACCTCCACGGACCCTGCCGACACGGCGGCCGCGGTGGACGCCGCCCGGCGCGCCGTCGAGGCGGGCGACTGCATCGTGCTGCCGACCGACACCGTCTACGGCATCGGCGCGGACGCCTTCAGCGCCGACGCCGTGCAGGGCCTGCTGGACGCGAAGGACCGGGGCCGCGACATGCCCCCGCCCGTGCTGGTCGGCGACGCGAGCCTGGTCCGGGCGCTGGCCTCCGACGTGCCCGACCAGGCGCGCGAGCTCGTCGAGGTGCACTGGCCCGGTCCGCTCACGATCGTGTGCCGCATCCAGCCGAGCCTGCGGATGGACCTGGGGGACACCGACGGCACGATCGCCCTGCGCGTCCCCGACCACGCGCTGGCGCGCGAGATCCTGCGGCGCACCGGACCGCTCGCGGTCAGCAGCGCGAACCTCTCGGGCCGGCCCGCCGCCCTGACCTGCGACGAGGCGGTCGAGCAGCTGGGGGACCGCGTGGCGGTCTACCTGGACGGCGGCCCGCTCGGCACCCAGGAGGGCGCGGAGGCGCGGCACGCGCTGCCCTCGACGATCGTCGACTTCACCCGCCACGACGACGGCCAGATCCTGCGTCGCGGAGCGCTCGACCTGGAGACCCTGCGTCTGGTGGTCCCCGGCCTGCGCGACCTCGACGAGCCCGCCGCGGTGCCCGAGCCCCAGCCCGACGAGCCGCGCATCGAGCCCGAGCCGGAGAGCTGAGGCCTCCGCGTGCGCGAGTACCTGCTCGTCCTGCTGGTCGCCGCGGCGGTCACCTATCTCGGCAGCGCGTTCTGCCGGCGGCTCGCCTTCCGGGTCGGGGCGCTCGCGCGGGTCCGCGACCGGGACGTGCACACGATCGAGATGCCCTACTTCGGCGGCATCGCGATGCTGGGCGGCGTCACCGCGGCGCTGCTGCTGTCGTGGCAGCTGCCGTTCCTCGGCAGCCAGGCGACCGTGCAGCAGGACTCCCGGGCGGTGCTGGTCGCCGCGGCCGTGATCGGCGTGGTCGGCGTCCTCGACGACGTGTACGAGCTGCCCGCCCTGGCGAAGTTCGCCGGGCAGGTGCTGGCCGCCGGCGTGGCCGTGGGGCTGGGGGTCAAGGTCCTGTGGATCCCGCTGCCGGGGCGGGTGGTCTCGCTGGACCAGTTCTCCTCGATCGCGATCACCGCGTTCTTCATCCTGGTGTGCTGCAACGCGGTGAACTTCGTGGACGGCCTCGACGGCCTGGCCACGGGGGTGGTCGGGATCGGGGCCTTCGCGTTCTTCACCTACGCGTACGTCTACACGGTCAGCCAGGGCCTCACCCGGGCCACGACGTCGAGCCTCATCAGCGTGGTGATCGTCGGGGTCTGCCTCGGCTTCCTGCCGCACAACTTCTTCCCGGCCCGGATGTTCATGGGCGACTCCGGGTCGATGCTGCTCGGTCTGCTGCTCGCCACGAGCACGGTCAGCCTGACCGGCCAGATCGACCCGTCCCAGCTCGACACCGACCGCGGCCTGGTGCCGACCATCCTGCCTCTCGTGCTGCCGCTGGCGATCCTGGCCCTGCCGTTCCTCGACCTCGTGCTGGCCTTCGTCCGACGCACGTACGCCGGCAAGTGGTGGTTCCTGCCCGACAAGCAGCACCTGCACCACCGCCTGCTGCAGCGGGGCCACAGCCAGCGCCGGGCCGTCCTGCTCATGTACGTCTGGTCCGCGCTCGTGTCGTTCGGGGTGATCGGGCTCGGTCTCGTGCACGGGGGCCGGCAGTGGACGGTCGCCGCGGTGGTGGCGGTCCTCGCCTTCGTCCTGCTGCTGGTCACGCTGGGGCGCCGACCGGTGCGTCCCGTCGAGGCGTCGCCCGAACCTGCCCCCGCCGGGGTCGCGCTGCGCGACTGAGCGCCTCCGACCACGCCCCCGCCGGGCCACCGACCGAGCTCCAGGGGGCGCCCGCCGCGTGGGTCGCGGTCAGGGCCGGGGCCCAGATCGTGCTAACTTTCTGCCCTCGCAGCCCAGGCCTCACCGCCTCTCGCTCCTCGCGCAACGGCGCCCCGACCAGCAAGGACTGCCCGATCCCCATGTCGACCCATCGAGCCGGACGTCCCCGTCCGCGCCCGAGCGTGCACGTCGAGCGGGCGCGCAAGCTCCTCGTCGGCGGGCTGATCGGCGGGGTCTCGGCGGCCGTGCTGACCATGATCGGCTTCGGCATCGGGATGGGCCTGCGCGGCCTCGCCAGCGCGGCCCTCGCCTCGGTGATGGTTCTCTTCTTCTACAGCGTCGGGCAGCTCGTCATGGTCAGGTTCGCCGACGCGGGGGCCCGGCTGCTGCTGTCCGTGGCGCTGGCGAGCTACACCGGCCGGGTGGTCGTGCTCGGGCTCGTGCTGCTGCTCTACGCGCGGTTCGCCAACCGCTTCCCCGTGCTCCCGCTGGTGGTGTTCCTGTCGACGATCGCCGTCGTGGTCGGCTGGCTCGTCGTCGAGGTGATCGTCTTCTCCCGGCTGCGGATCAACGTCTACGACACGCCCGAGGACGCCGCCGCGCCCGAGCACGAGAGCGTCCCGTGAGAGCGTCCCGGCAGGCGGGGCTCCCCGGTGCGACTGCTAGCGTGAGGGGCTCCATGACGCAGCGGGTGCAGCCAGACCAGAGCGGGTCCGCGCCGGACAGCACGGCGATGGACCAGGGCATGCGTGTGCTCTCCTACCTGATCTCGGGCGTGATCTTCTACGGCGCCCTGGGCTGGGTGGGCGACCACTTCCTGCGGACGAGCTTTCTGCTGCCGATCGGCATCGTGCTCGGAGCAGGGCTCGGGATCTATCTGACGATCAAGCGGTTGCAGGCCTCGGAGCCGCAGCCCAGCACGAAGGTGACGGAGGGAGAACGTTGAGCGGGTTCGCCGCGCTGATTCCCCTGGAGGGCTATCAGCCACCCGGGGTCGAGAGCTTTGACCTTCCCGGCCTCTTCGGTCAGGCGTGGCTGACCAAGTACCTGCTCCAGGCGGCGCTCTCGACCCTCATCATCCTGGGCTTCTGGGTCGTCATGTCCCGCAAGAACGCCATGGTGCCCAGCCGCGGCCAGTTCGTCGGCGAGTACGCGTACATGTTCGTGCGCAACTCCATCGCCCGGGACGTCATCGGCCACGACTTCAAGCGCTGGGTCCCGTTGCTGATCGCGCTGTTCAGCTTCGTGCTGGTCAACAACCTGTGGGGCGTCTTCCCGCTGACCCTGATGCCCACCGCCGCGCACGTCGGGTGGGCGTACGGGCTGGCCGGGCTGGTGTGGCTGATCTACAACGGCATCGGGATCAAGAAGTTCGGGCCGCTCGGCTACCTCAAGCACGCGACGATGCCCCCCGGCGTCCCGGGCCCGATGTTGATCATCGTGGCTCCGCTGGAGTTCCTGTCCAACATCATCGTCCGGCCGGCGACGCTGTCGCTGCGACTCTTCGCCAACATGTTCGCGGGCCACCTGCTGGTGCTCGTGTTCGTGCTGGGCGGGGAGTACCTGCTGCTGCACAGCGACCCGGTCGTCAACAAGGTGGCGGGCGTCGCCTCGCTGCTGTTCAGCCTGCTGATCTTCGGCCTGGAGCTGTTCGTCCAGTCGCTGCAGGCGTACATCTTCACGATGCTCACCGCCCAGTACATCTCCTCGGCCAGCGCCGAGGAGCACTGACCACCACCTCTCCGCTGACCGCCAGCGGAGCATCGAAAGGAACCACCACATGACTCCCCTGGAGCTCGTCGGCTCGCTCGGCATCGTCGGCTACGGCCTCGGCGCCATCGGCCCCGGTATCGGCGTGGGTCTGATCTTCGCCGCCGTCATCGAGGGCACCGCCCGCCAGCCCGAGGCCCGCGGCGCGATGCTCAGCACCGCGTTCATCGGGTTCGCGCTGACCGAGGCGCTCGCGATCATCGGCATCGCGCTCGCCTTCGTGTTCGGCTTCGTCGGTCAGGCCTGAGGCTGAGGTCCTGATGACCCCCCTCCTCATCCCGTTGGCGGAGAACCCGCTGCGTCCCGAGTGGCTCGAGATCGTCATGGCGATCCTCTTCGCGCTCGGGCTGTGGTTCCTCATCGCCAAGTACGTCGTGCCCGGCTTCGAGAAGACCTACGCCGAGCGCACCGAGGCGATCCAGGGCGGCATCGAGAAGGCCGAGCGCGCCCAGGCCGAGGCCCAGGCGGCGCTCGACCAGTACCAGGCGCAGCTGGCCGAGTCGCGCAGCGAGGCGGCCAAGATCCGCGAGGACGCCAAGACGCAGGGCACGCAGATCCTGGCCGAGATGCGCGAGCAGGCCCAGGCCGAGGCGAACCGCATCCGCACCCAGACGCAGGCGCAGCTGGAGGCGGAGCGCACGCAGGTGATGACGCAGCTCCGCAACGAGATCGGCGGCATGGCCACGACCCTGGCCGGTCGGATCGTCGGGGAGAGCCTCGACGACGACGAGCGCGCTCGGCGCACGGTCGACCGCTTCATCGCCGACCTCGAGTCCGACCCGGCCGGCACGTCCGGCGAGCCGAGCACCGCAGGCCTCTCGTGACGGTCGGCGACACGCAGCTGCACGCGCTCGACGGGGTGCTCGACGAGCACTACGGCCGGGCCAGCAGCCGGACCGACGCCGGGCTGATCAGCCGGGTCGTCGGTGCGGTGACCAACGCGGCCGACCCTGCCGACCTGGACACGCTGGCGGGCGACCTCTTCGCGGTCGTGGACGCGCTGACGTCCTCGGTCGCGCTGCGCCGCGCGGTCACCGACCCGGGGGCCCAGCCCGAGCAGCGCCAGGCGCTGGTCCACGGGCTGCTCGACGGCAAGGTGTCGCGGACGGCGGTCAACGTGGTCGTCGACGGTGCCGGGATGCGCTGGTCGAGCGGGCAGACGTTCGTCGCGGCGCTCGAGCGCCAGGCCGTCCGCGCCCAGCTGCTGGCCGCGGACCGGGCGGGCACGCTGGACGAGACCGAGGACGAGCTGTTCCGCTTCGCCCGCCTGGTCGAGTCCGACCCGGAGCTGCGCAACGCGTTTTCCGACCACTCGATGCCGCTGGCCGCGCGCCAGGACCTGGTCTCCGACCTGCTGAACGGGCGCGCCGGCGTCGCGACGGTGGCCCTCGCCCGACGGGCGGTGGTCGCGCGGGAGCGGACCTTCGCCCACACGATCGAGGGCTACGTCGACCTGGCCGCCGCGCAGAAGAACCGCGTCGTGGCGACGGTCCGGGTCGCCCGACCGCTCGACGACGACCAGCGTCGCCGGTTGCAGGCCGCGCTGGCCCGGCAGGTCGGGCGGGACCTCGTGCTGCAGGAGGTCATCGACCCGGACGTGCTCGGCGGGGTCCGCGTGGAGCTCGGCGACGAGGTTGTCGAGGGAACCGTGGCCGGCCGGCTCGACGAGGCACGGCGGCTCTTCGGCACCACGTGAGGGCCGGGCAGAATTGAGCAGCACCAAGCACGCAGCACGAGTGACGACACCACAGACGAGAGCAGGCAGCAGGCGATGGCAGAACTGACGATCCGTCCCGAAGAGATCCGGGAGGCCCTGGACCGCTTCGTGGCTGGCTACACCCCGGACACGTCCAGCCGCGAGGAGGTCGGCAGCGTCGTCAGCTCCGGCGACGGCATCGCCCGGGTCGAGGGTCTGCCGTCCGCCATGGCGAACGAGCTCCTGACCTTCGAGAACGGCACCCTGGGCATCGCCCTGAACCTCGACGTCCGCGAGATCGGCGTCGTCGTGATGGGGGACTCCGAGGGCATCGAGGAGGGCCAGGTCGTCCGCCGGACGGGCGACGTCCTCTCGGTCCCGGTCGGCGACGGCTACCTCGGCCGTACGGTCGACGCGCTCGGCAACCCGATCGACGGCCTCGGCGAGATCACCGACCTCGACGGACGGCGCCAGCTCGAGCTGCAGGCCGCCGGCGTGATGGACCGCCAGGAGGTCCGCCAGCCGCTCCAGACCGGCATCAAGGCCATCGACGCCATGATCCCGATCGGCCGTGGCCAGCGCCAGCTCATCATCGGTGACCGCAAGACCGGCAAGTCGGCCATCGCGCTCGACACGATCATCAACCAGCGCGCCGCCTGGGCGAGCGGCGACCCCGAGCAGCAGGTGCGCTGCATCTACGTCGCGATCGGCCAGAAGGGCTCGACCGTCGCCGGCATCCGCGGCCAGCTGGAAGAGGCCGGCGCGCTGGAGTACACGACGATCGTGCACGCGCCCGCGTCGGACGCCGCGGGCTTCAAGTACGTCGCGCCCTACACCGGCTCGGCCATCGGCCAGCACTGGATGTACCAGGGCAAGCACGTCCTGATCGTCTTCGACGACCTGACCAAGCACGCCGAGGCGTACCGCGCGATGTCGCTGCTGCTGCGCCGGCCCCCGGGCCGCGAGGCCTACCCCGGCGACGTCTTCTACCTGCACTCGCGGCTGCTCGAGCGCTGCGCCAAGCTCTCCAAGGAGCTCGGCGGCGGTTCGATGACGGGGCTGCCGGTCATCGAGACCAAGGCCAACGACGTGTCGGCCTTCATCCCGACCAACGTCATCTCCATCACCGACGGGCAGATCTTCCTGCAGTCGGACCTCTTCAACGCCAACCAGCGTCCCGCCATCGACGTCGGCATCTCGGTGTCGCGGGTCGGCGGAGCCGCGCAGATCAAGGCCATGAAGAAGGTCTCGGGCTCGCTCAAGCTGGAGCTCGCCCAGTTCCGCGACATGCAGGCGTTCGCCATGTTCGCCTCCGACCTCGACGCCACCACCCGGCGCCAGCTGGACCGCGGCTCGCGGCTGACCGAGCTGCTGCGCCAGCCGCAGTTCTCGCCGTACCCGATCGAGGAGCAGGTCGTCTCGGTCTGGGCCGGCCTGCAGGGGCTGCTGGACGAGGTGCCCGTCGACGACGTGCTCCGCTTCGAGCGCGAGCTGCTGGACTACCTCAAGCACAACGGCTCCGCCCTGGCGAACATCCGGGAGACGAAGCAGTTCGACGACGACACCGCCGAGGGGCTGCGCGAGCAGGTCGCCGAGTTCAAGCGCGGCTTCCAGACCAGCGAGGGCAAGCTCCTCGCCGGGCGCGAGGAGCACGACGCGACGGACCCGGACGACGTGAACCAGGAGCAGATCGTCAAGCAGCGGAGAAGCTGAGGTGCCCGCCAGCCTGAGAGAGCTGCGCGAGCGCCGGAGCTCGGTGACGACCACCAAGAAGGTCACCCGGGCGATGGAGCTCATCGCGGCGTCACGGATCGTCAAGGCGCAGCAGCGCGCCCAGTCGTCCGCGCCGTACGCCCGGGAGCTGACGCGCGCGGTGTCGGCGGTGGCCACGTTCTCCAACGTGGAGCACCCGCTGACCACCGAGGCGGAGAACCCGACCCGCGCCGCGGTGCTGCTGATCACGTCCGACCGCGGTCTGGCCGGTGCGTACTCGTCTTCCGTCATCCGGCAGGGCGAGGAGCTCACCCAGCTGCTCCGTGAGAGCGGCAAGACCGCGGTGCCGTACCTGGCGGGACGCAAGGCGGCCGCGTTCTACAAGTTCCGGCAGCGCGCGATCGCCGGACAGTGGGAAGGCTTCTCCGAGGCGCCGTCGTACGCGCAGGCCCGCGAGATCGCGGACGCCCTGATCGAGGCGTTCCTGAAGCCCACCGAGGAGGGCGGGGTGGACGAGATCCACGTCGTCTACACCCGGTTCGTCTCGATGCTGACGCAGACGGCGGAGGTCATCCGGCTGCTGCCGCTGGAGGTCGTGGAGGGCGAGGAGCCCCCGCCCGACAGCGAGCTGCTGCCGCTGTACGACTTCGAGCCGGACGCGGAGACCGTGCTGGACGAGCTGCTGCCGCTCTACGTGGCGAGCCGGATCCAGTACTGCCTGCTGCAGGGCGCCGCGTCGGAGCTGGCCAGCCGTCAGCGGGCCATGAAGTCGGCCACCGACAACGCGCAGCAGCTGATCGAACGGCTGACCCGCGAGGCCAACCAGGCACGACAGGCCGAGATCACGCAGGAGATCTCGGAGATCGTCGGGGGGGCCGCCGCTCTGGCCGACGCCTCTGCCGGCAGCGACTAAGACGTAGGAAGAAGGAGCACCATGAGCGTAGATTTCGCCAACGAGACCGACCAGCACCCCGTCGCCGGTGGCGTCGGACGGGTGTCGCGGGTGATCGGTCCGGTCGTCGACGTCGAGTTCCCCGTCGACCAGATGCCCGACATCTACAACGCGCTGCAGGTCGACATCACCATCGGTGACCAGACCCGCACGATGACGATGGAGGTGGCGCTGCAGATCGGCGACAACCTCGTCCGCGCCATCGCGCTGAAGCCGACCGACGGCATGCGCCGCGGGTCCGAGGTGCGGGACACCGGCGGCCCGATCGCGGTGCCGGTCGGCAACGTCACCAAGGGTCACGTCTGGGACGTGACCGGAAACGTGCTGGACGTCGACCCGTCGACCATCCAGATCGACGAGCGCTGGTCCATCCACCGGCCGCCGCCCAAGTTCGACCAGCTCGAGTCCAAGACCGAGATGCTGGAGACCGGCATCAAGGTGCTGGACCTGCTCACCCCGTACGTGACCGGCGGCAAGATCGGCCTGTTCGGCGGGGCCGGGGTCGGCAAGACGGTCATGATCCAGGAGATGATCTACCGGATCGCCCACAACTTCGGTGGCACCTCGGTGTTCGCCGGCGTGGGGGAGCGCACCCGCGAGGGCAACGACCTCATCAACGAGATGGAGGAGGCCGGCGTCCTCAAGGACACCGCCCTCGTCTTCGGGCAGATGGACGAGCCGCCGGGCACCCGGCTGCGGGTGGCGCTGTCGGCGCTGACCATGGC
>CAXULL010000004.1:176075-257877 GCA_964251895.1 uncultured Friedmanniella sp. | reverse complement strand
GCATTGACTTTTAAGCACGCTGTTGAGTTCTCAAACTTCGCTCGCACACCGCACCGGCCATCAAGACCGACTTGGGGCAACTCGTGAAACATTACCCGATCAACACCAGCGAATCAAACTCGCCGATCTTGACCCCCTCCGGAGTCACTCGAGTACCGGATCTTCGGTGGGCTCGTCGAGAGCGCGCACCAATCCGGTCCTTCATGGCCCAGTGGGTCCCTCCCGGTTCCGGCCGAGTCGCTCGGTGGCCCGAAGGCCTCCGTCTTGCTCGTCCGCTGCCCCGGGGGGCGAGAAAGAACATTACGCCCGTGTGACAGGGCGGTCAAGTCGCAGTCGGGTGCTCACCGTCACACCGTCCCTGACGGCTCTCCTCGGGTCACAGGTCGAGGGTCAGGTCCCGACGACGGTGACCGCACCGACGGTGCGCTTCCCCCTCCGCACGATCACCCAGCGACCGTGCAGCAGATCGTCCTCGGACAGCGTGGCGTCCCCGTCGGTCGCGCGGACGTTGTTGAGGTACGCACCCCCCTCGGTCGCCGCACGACGGCCGGCCGAACGGCTGGGGACGACGCCACCCGTCTGCAGGACCTCCGCGACCGTGGGCCAGCCGGCGTCCACGTCGATCTCTCCCCCGCCGAGCTCGGCCACCACCCCCGCGACCACGGACTCGGACAGCTCGGCGAGGTCGAGCTGGCCGAACAGAGCCTGCCCGGCGGCGACCGCGGCGTCCCGCTCCGCCGCCCCGTGCACGAGGGCGGTGACGTCGTCGGCCAGGGCCTTCTGCGCCGCCCGCCGGAACGGCTCCTCCCGGGTCTGCCGCTCCAGCTCGGCGATCTCGTCCCGGGTGCGGGGCGAGAAGACCTTGAGGTAGTCGATCACCTTCTCGTCCTCCGCCTGGAGGAAGAACTGGTGGAAGGCGTACGGCGACGTCATCCCGGGATCGAGCCACACCGTGCCGCCCTCGGTCTTGCCGAACTTCGTCCCGTCCGCCTTGGTGAGCAGCGGCGTCGCCAGCGCATGCACCCGGGCGCTCTCGGCACGGCGGACCAGCTCGACACCGGCGGTGATGTTGCCCCACTGGTCGCTCCCCCCGAACTGGAGGGTGCAGCCGTACGAACGGAACAGCTCGAGGAAGTCCATCGACTGCAGCAGCACGTAGGAGAACTCGGTGTAGGAGATGCCGTCCTCGAGGCGGTTGCGCACGACGTCGCGGGCCAGCATCCGGTTCACCGGGAAGTGCTTGCCGACGTCGCGCAGGAAGGTGAGCACCGACATCGGCGCGGTCCAGTCGAGGTTGTTGACCAGTCGCGCGGGGTTGTCGCCCTCCAGCTCGATGAAGCGCGAGACCTGGGCGCGGATCTGCTCGACCCGGCCGGCGACGACCTCGGGGCTGCTCATCACCCGCTCACCCGACTCCTTCGGGTCACCGATCAACCCGGTCGACCCACCGACCAGCAGCAGCGGCCGATGACCGGCCCGCTGGAGGATCCGGGCCACGACCAGCTGGACCAGGTTGCCGAAGTGCAGGCTCGGCGCCGTCGGGTCGAAGCCGACGTAGAAGGTCACCGGCCCCGCGTCGAGGTGCGCCGCCAGCGCCTCCTCGTCGGTCGAGTTGGCGAGCAGTCCCCGCCACCTCAGCTCGTCCAGGACCTCTGACACGTGCGCGTCTCCTCGCTGCCCGACGAGCGCCCGGCGCACCCGTCCCAGCCGCTCATCATCCTCCCCCGACGCTCCTGGACGACCTCGGTTTCGCGAGGGTCGCCCTTGTGTCGTGGTCGGACGTGAAGCCGGCGAGCTCGGCGTCGTCGGACGAGCCGGCAGGATCGTCGGGCGACAGGAAGTGGTCGACGAGCGGCTGAAGCCCCTCGGCGCCGGTGCCGTGGCTGTCGCTTCCGACCATCGACGGCAGCAACCGTGGGGCAGGCCCCACGGGGGTTGGTGACGCCCATGGTGGTTCTTCCCGGCCGTGCGGTCACCGGGAGCATGGCCAGGTCAGCCCTGTTCGTGCCGGTCCGGCCGCCACCTGTGGACGAGGCTCAGGCGCCCCTTCGGACAGCCCATTCCGAGGCGGCATCTCGTGCGGCGGCCACCTCGTGGAGCTGCTCGGCCACGCGTACGGTCGCGGTCCCACCCCGACCGTTCCGGCTGTCGATGGACCCGGCCACGGTGAGGACGTCCAGCACCTCGGGCCGCAGCAGCGGCGAGATCGTCGCGAGCTGCCCGGGCGTCAGCTCGGAGAGCTCAAGCCCGTGCTCCTCGCAGTAGCGCACCGCCTCCCCCGCGACGTCGTGGGCGACCGCGAAGGGCACCCGCTGGCGGACGAGCCAGTCGGCGAGGTCGGTGGCCAGGGAGAACCCCCGCGGGGCGAGGCTCGCGAGCCGCTCGGCGTCGAACGTCAAGGTCCCGACCATGCCGGCCACGGCGGGCAGGAGGACCAGCAGCTGGTCTACGGAGTCGAAGAGCGGCTCCTTGTCCTCCTGCAGGTCGCGGGCGTACGCCAGCGGCAGGCCTTTGAGCGTGGTGAGGAGGCCCGTCAGGTTGCCGACCAGGCGCCCGGCCTTGCCGCGGGCGAGCTCGGCGACGTCGGGATTCTTCTTCTGGGGCATGATGCTCGACCCGGTGGACCAGGCGTCGTCGAGCCGGGCGAAGCCGAACTCGTAGGTGCACCACAGGATCACGTCCTCCGACAGGCGCGACAGGTCGACGCCGACCTGGGCCAGGACGTACGCGGCCTCCGCCGCCAGGTCCCGGGCGGAGGTGCCGTCGATGGAGTTCGGGACCGCGTCGTCGAAGCCGAGCTCGTGCGCGACGAACGACGGGTCCAGCCCGAGCGAGGTGCCGGCGAGCGCCCCGGAACCGTAGGGGCTGAGGGCCAGCCGCGCGTCCAGGTCGCGCATCCGGTCGACGTCGCGCAGCAGCGGCCAGGCGTGCGCCAGGAGGTGGTGCGACAGGAGCACCGGCTGGGCGTGCTGCAGGTGCGTGCGCCCCGGCATGGGGACGCCGAGGTGCGTGGTGGCCTGGTCGTGCAGGGCGGTGACCACGTCGGCGACCGCCGCGGCCACCGAGCGGAGGTGGTCCCGCAGCCAGAGGCGCAGCAGGGTCGCGACCTGGTCGTTGCGGGAACGCCCGGCACGCAGCCGACCGCCGAGCTCGGCACCGACGACCTCGGTCAGGCGACGCTCGAGCGCCCCGTGCACGTCCTCGTCGTCGGGTCCGGGCGCGAAGGCGCCGGAGGCGACCTCGCCGCGCAGCGTGTCGAGCGCGTCGAGCATCCCGGCGAGCTCGTCGTCGGTCAGCAGCCCGGCCCGGTGCAGGGCCCGGGCGTGGGCCACCGAACCGGCGAGGTCGTACGCCGCCAGCCGCCAGTCGAACTGCGTCGAGCGGCTCAGCGCGGCCATCGCCGGTGCGGTCCGCCCGGCGAAGCGCCCGCCCCAGAGTCGTCCGGCATGGGCCTCGTGCTCGCTCACTTCGTCACTTCCTGTGCTCGGGACGCGGGGTCGGGGGCAGCGGTGAGGGGCTTGCCCGTCTCGCTCATCCGCACCAGGTCGCGCGCCAGCTGGTCACCGCCGCCGGGGCTGCGGCTGATCAGCAGGATGGTGTCGTCCCCGGCGATGGTGCCGAGCACCGACACCCAGCCGACCCGGTCGAGGGCGGAGGCGAAGTACTGGGCCGCACCCGGCGGGGTCCGGAGCACGACGAGGTTGGCCGAGGCCTCGGCGGAGACGAGCACCTCCTGGCAGAGCCGTGCGAGCCGCGTCTCGAAGGTCGCGAACTCCCCCACCATCGGCGTGCGGTCTCCCCCGTCCCCGGGGACGGCGTAGACGAGGTGGCCGGAGGCCCCGCGGACGCGGGAGGCCCCCAGCTCGACGAGGTCGCGCGACAGGGTGCCCTGGGTGACGTGCAGCCCCTCGGCGGCCAGGAGCTCGGCCAGCTCGGCCTGCGACCGGACCTGGTGCGTCCCCAGCAGCCCGACGACGCGGGCGTGCCGGGCGGTCTTGGTCGGCGGCGCGGCGTGGGTCACCTCGGGCACCCCCGTCACGCCGTCGTCTCGGACGGCTCGAGCAGGCCGGACGGCTCGACGAGCCCGGAGCGCTCGAGCAGGAAGGTCAGCACGGCCTTCTGGGCGTGCCGGCGGTTCTCCGCCTCGTCCCAAACCACGGAACGTGCGCCCTCGAGGACCGCGTCGCTGACCTCCTTGCCCCGGTACGCCGGCAGGCAGTGCAGGAACAGGGCGTCGGGGTCCGCGCGACCCAGCAGCGCCTCGTCCACCTGGAACGGGGCGAATGCGGCCGCGCGGTCGAGCCCGTCCTCCTCCTGGCCCATGGAGACCCACGTGTCCGTGGCCACCGCGTCGGCGCCGGCGACGGCCTCGCTCGCGGAGTCGGTGACCGAGACGGTGCCTCCGGTGACCGCACCGATGCGTCCGGCGCGGGCGAGCAGCTCCGCCGCCGGGTGGAAGCCCTCCGGTGCACCGACCCGTACGTGCATCCCCGCGGTGACACCGCCGAGGACGTACGAGGCGGCCATGTTGTTCGCGCCGTCGCCGACGTAGGCGAACGTGAGGCCGGGCAGGGACCGTCCGTGCTGGCGCAGGGTCTGCAGGTCGGCCAGGATCTGGCAGGGGTGGAAGTCGTCGGTGAGCGCGTTGACCACCGGCACCCCGGCGTACGCAGCCATCGTCGCCAGGTCGGCCTGCGCGAAGGTCCGCCAGACGATCGCCGACGCCTGGCGCCCGATCACGCGGGCGACGTCGGGGATGGACTCGCGCTGGCCGATCGCCGCGAGCCGGCCGTCCACCATCATCGGGAACCCGCCGAGCTCGGCGATGCCCGCGCTGAACGACGCCTGCGTCCGCAGGGTCGGCTTGTCGAAGATCACCGCGACGCTGCGCGGACCGGCGAGCGGGCGCGCCGCGTACGGGTCGAGCCGGAGACGCTCCGCGAGGTCGAGGACGACCGTCTGCTCGGCCGCGCTGAGGTCGTCGTCGGCGAGCAGGTGGCGCACCCCGGGTCCAGCGACCGCGCCGGTCACGACGGGGCCCCGGCTGCGGCGGCGTCGAGGAACCCGGGGAGCGCCGCCACGAACGTGTCCAGCTGCGCGGCGGTGATGATCAACGGCGGGGCGATCCGCAGCACGTGCGGGCGGGGCGCGTTGATCACGAACCCGGCCTCGAGCGCGAGGTCCGCGACCGCGGGTGCGACGTCGGCGGCGAGCACGATCCCGCGCAGCAGGCCGCGCCCGCGGACCTCCGTCACGAGCGGGTGACCCAGGGCCTCGACCGAGCGCACGAGGTGCTCGCCCATCGCGGTGACGTGGTCGAGCAGACCGTCGCGCTCGATCACGTTGATGACCGCGAGACCCGCGATCGACGCGACCGGGTTGCCCCCGAACGTCGAGCCGTGGCTCCCCGGCCCGAGCAGCCGCGACGCACGACCGGTGGCGAGGCACGCCCCGACCGGGAAGCCGTTGCCGAGCCCCTTGGCCACCGTGATCACGTCGGCGCGCACGCCCTGCGCCGTGTGGACCAACCAGGAGCCGGTCCGGCCCATGCCGGTCTGCACCTCGTCGATCCAGAGCAGCGCACCGGCCGCGTCGCACAGCTCTCGGGCCCGCGCGAGGTAGCCGTCGGGGGGCACGACGATGCCGTTCTCCCCCTGGATCGGCTCGAGCACCACCGCGGCCACCGTCTCGTCGACCACGGCCGCGAGGGCCTCGACGTCGCCGTACGGGACGAAGGTGACGTCACCCGGCAGGGGCTCGAACGGTGCGCGGTACTTCGGGTTGTGCGTGATCGCGAGCGCGCCCATCGATCGCCCGTGGAACGCGCCCTCCGTGGAGATGATCTTCGTGCGCCCGGTCATCCGGGTGAGCTTGAACGCGGCCTCGTTGGCCTCGGTGCCGGAGTTGGTGAAGAACACCTTGGCGTCCGGGTCACCGGTCAGGCCGGCGAGCCGGGTGGCCAGGGCGACCTGGGCCGGCGTGGCGAAGAAGTTCGACACGTGCCCGAGCGTGGAGATCTGCCCGGTCACCGCCGCCAGCACCGTGGGGTGCGCGTGGCCGAGGGCGTTGACCGCGATGCCCGCGAGCAGGTCGAGGTGCCGACGCCCGTCGGCGTCCCAGACGTAGCAGCCCTCGCCACGGACGAACACACGCTTGGGCGGGCCGAACGTGTTCATCACGGACTGCGCGTAGCCCTCCAGCACGCCTGCGGAACCCCGCGGCGCCGGACCGGCCAGCTCGGCGCTGACCAGCGCCTCCCGGCCGGGGTCGAGCGGGCTCAGCTGCGTGCTCATGAAAGACCTGCCGTGTCGGAGAGAGCGGACGGTTCCGGTTCGTGCGCTCGTTCGAACGCGGGAGCGGCTGGGATGGGAGCGAAGTCGCCGTTCTCGTACTCGTGCGCCGGGATGCCGTCGGCGGCGGAGAAGACCCGGCTGCCGAGCCGCACGAGACCGTCCTGGGTCACCATCGTGCCGATCCCGGCGTTGGTGAAGATCTCGAGCAGCAGCGCGTGCGGGACCCGTCCGTCGGTGACCGTGGCGCGGGTCAGCCCGCCCTCGACCGCGCGCAGGCAGGCCTCCATCTTGGGCACCATGCCCGACTGCAGCGCCGGCATCAGCTCGCGCAGCTCGGACGCGCTCAGCTCCTCGATCACCTCGGTCGAGCTCGGCCAGTCGCGGTAGAGCCCTTCGACGTCGGTGAGGACGACGAGACGTTCCGCACCCAGCGCGACGGCGAGCGCCGCAGCCGCGGTGTCGGCGTTCACGTTGTGCACGACACCGTCGGCGTCGGGGGCGATGCTGGCCACGACGGGGACGCTGCCCGCGTCGATCAGCCCGCGGATCGCCTCCGTCCGCACGGAGACGACGTCGCCGACCAGCCCGAGGTCGATCTGCTCGCCGTCGACCACGGTCCCCCGACGGACGGCCGTGAAGAGGCCGCCGTCCTCGCCGGAGAGGCCCACGGCGAGCGTGCTGTGCCGGTTGATCAGCCCGACCAGGTCGCGCCCGACCTGGCCGACGAGCACCATCCGGACGACCTCCATCGCCTCGGGCGTGGTGACCCGCAGACCGCCCCGGAACTCCGACGGGATGCCCAGCCGGCCGAGCATCGAGGAGATCTGCGGACCGCCGCCGTGCACGACCACGGGGTGCACGCCGCAGCGCTTCATGAAGACGATGTCGGAGGCGAAGGCGCGCTTGAGGTCCTCGTCGATCATGGCGTTGCCGCCGTACTTGATTACCACGGTCTTGCCGACGTACGTCTCCAGCCAGGGCAGCGCCTCGGTCAGGATCGACGCCTTCTCGATCAGGCTCAGCTGCTCGAGGGCCCGGGGGGCCGCGTTGCTCATGTGGAGTACTCCGCGTTCTCCTTGACGTAGTCGTACGTCAGGTCGTTGGTCCAGACGGTCGCCCTGCCGCGACCGTTCCGCAGGTTGATCACCACGCGGACGTCGCGGGCGGAGAGGTCCACCTGGCTGCGGTCCTCGCCGATGGCGCCGTCCCGGCAGACCTCGACCCCGTTGAACGCGACGTCGATCCGGTCGGGCTCGAAGTCCGCGCGGGTCGTGCCCAGCGCGGCCAGCACGCGGCCCCAGTTGGGGTCGCCGCCGAACACGGCGCACTTGAAGAGGTTGCTGCGCGCGACCGCCCGGGCCACCTCGACCGCGTCGTCGTCGTTCGCGGCGTGCTGCACCTCGATGGTGATGTCGTGCGCGGCGCCCTCGGCGTCGCGGAGCAGCTGCATGGCCAGGTCGTGGCAGGTCTCGTCTAGGGCGGCCTGGAAGTCGTGCGGGGTCGGGCGTACGCCGGACGCCCCGCTGCTCATCAGCACCACGGTGTCGTTGGTGGACATGCAGCCGTCGCTGTCGACCCGGTCGAAGGTCGTCGAGCACGCCGCACGGAGGTGGGTGTCGGCCGCCTCGGCGTCGAGCACCGCGTCGGTCGTGATCACGACCAGCATCGTGGCCAGGCCCGGCGCGAGCATCCCGGCGCCCTTGGCCATCCCGCCGACCGACCAGCCCTCGTCGACGTACGCAGCCGTCTTGGCCACGGTGTCGGTGGTCATGATTGCGCGGGCCGCCTCGGGCCCGCCCTCGTCGTCGAGCGCGCCCGCCGCGGCGGTGACCCCGGCCTCGATCAGGTCCATCGGCAGTCGCGTGCCGATCAGGCCCGTGGAGCAGACCGCGACGTCACCGGCCCCCACCTCGACCCCGCTCGTGGAGAGGGCTGCGGCGACGAGCTCGGCCGTGCGGTGCGTGTCGGCGAACCCCGCCGGCCCGGTGCACGCGTTGGCGCCGCCGGAGTTGAGGACCACCGCGGCCAGGCGACCGTCTGCCACGGCCTGCTGCGACCAGAGCACGGGCGCGGCCTTGACCCGGTTGGAGGTGAACACGGCGGCCGCGACGTGGTCGGGGCCCGTGTTGACGACCAGCGCGAGGTCCGGCTTGCCGCTCGGCTTGAGGCCGGCGGTGACGCCCGCGGCACGGAAGCCGACGGCTCGGGTGACGCTCATGGGGCTACTCCTACCCGGGGCAGCCCGGTGGTCTCGGGCAGGCCGAGCGCGAGGTTCATGCACTGGACCGCGCCCCCGGCCGTGCCCTTGGTCAGGTTGTCGATGGCCGCGACGGCGACGAGCCGACCGGCGGCCCGGTCCACGGTGACCTGGACCTGCGCGACGTTCGAGCCGAGCACCGACTGCGTCTGCGGCCAGGTCCCGAACGGCAGCACCTGCACGAACGGCTCGGAGGCGAACGTCTCGGCGTAGACCGCGTACGCCGCCTCCGGCGTGACGTCGGGGTCGGCGAGCGGCGCCGTGCAGGTGGCCAGGATCCCGCGCGACATCGGGACGAGGACCGGCGTGAACGACACCGTCGGCGCGGCCGTGGCACCGGCGGCGCGCAGGTTCTGCATGATCTCGGGAGTGTGCCGGTGGCCGCCGCCCACGCCGTACGCGCTGGCCGAGCCCATCAGCTCCGCGCCCAGGAGGTGCGGCTTGAGCGACTTCCCGGCTCCCGACGGCCCGCTGGCGGCCACCACGACGACGTCGCGGCCGTCGACCAGCCCGCTCGCCACGGCCGGCAGCAGCGCCAGGGTGGTCGCCGTCGGGTAGCAGCCCGGCACGGCCACGCGCCGGCTGCCGGCGAGCAGATCGCGCTGCCCGGGCAGCTCGGGCAGCCCGTACGGCCAGGAGCCCGCGTGCGGCGAGCCGTAGAACTGCTCCCAGGCGACCGGGTCGGTGAGGCGGAAGTCGGCGCCGCAGTCGACGACGAGCACCTCGGGACCCAGGGCCTCGGCCACGGCCGCGGACGTCCCGTGCGGCAGAGCGAGGAAGACGACGTCGTGCCCGGCCAGCGTCTCGGGCGTCGTCGCCTCGATCACGCGGTCGGCCAGCGGGGTCAGGTGCGGTGCGACGTCGCCGAGGCGGGACCCGGCGCTGCTCGCCGCCGTCAGCGCGCCGATCTCGACGTGCGGGTGCGCGAGCAGCAGCCGGAGCAGCTCACCACCCGCGTACCCGGTCGCACCCGCGACCGCCACCCGAAGAACCATGTGCATGATTATGCCGTGCTCCAGCAACCTATGCAAAGCGGGTCGCCGCGGGACCGTCCGTCGAGACCGTGTAGGTCGATGCTGTAACAGCCCGGCGAAACCGGGGCTACGGGGGCTCAGCGTCGCTAGGCTCGTGGTTCATCAGGCCCGAGGGGACGGACGTTGACGGATCGATCGCGTGTTCGGCGCACCGCCGTGGCCTTGCTCGCGTCCTTCGGGTGCGCGTGGCTGGGGGCCTGCGGGACGCCCGTGCAGCCTGCCGGCTCGGCAAGCGTGACGCCGTCCTCGACCCCGCCCACGGCGCGCGGGTCCGCGGCCTCGACGGTCCGGTACCTGCCCCTGGGTGACTCGATCACGGACGGCTTCACCGTCGCCGGTGGCTTCCGGACCGCGCTGTGGACGCGCCTGGTCGAGAAGGACGGCGACAAGATCGACTTCGTGGGCTCGCGGTCGTCCGGGCCCAAGGCGCTCGAGGACAAGGACAACGAGGGCCACCCCGGATGGTGCATCGACGGTCCGTGCGGCGGGAACACCGACGAGCTGATCTACCCCCACGTGCACGAGTGGATGACGACGTACCGCCCTGACATCGTCTCGATCCATCTCGGAACCAACGACCTCAAGTTCGGCGCGAGCGGGGCGGTCGTGGCCTATGGCCTGGACGAGACCATCGCGCAGATCTACCGCGACGACCCGAGCGCCTACGTCGTGGTGGCGACGATCGTCCCGATGAAGGACGTGACGAAGCCCTGGGCCGAGTACAACCGCCTGGTCCCCCTGATCGCTCAGCGCTACCGCGAGCAGGGGCGGCAGATCCAGGTAGTCGACCTCGCGTCGGCGCTGCGTCAGCCGCGCGACTTCGCGGACTCCCTGCACCCCGACGCCGAGGGCTACCAGAAGATGGCCGACGTCCTCTACCCGGCCCTGAGCCAGGCGTACCTCGCGACCCGCTGAGGAAGCGTGACACTGCAGGCACCGAGAACAGCGCCGGCGAGGTCGTCACGGTGCTGTCTGCGTGCCGCCGCGTGCCCAGACGGCGGTACGGAGGTGGTGAACCTTCTCAGGAGAAGGAGAAGTTCTCCCAGATGGGGTTGCGGCCGGCCCCTCCCAGGCCGATCCTGCCGCTGTCCAGGCTCGGGTCATGGTGGGTCCTCAGCGCGGTACGCCCCTGAGAGCTGAAGGTGAGGGTGTGCGGTGTGACCGCGAGCTCCCAGCTGACCAGGGCGCCGTCGCCGAGCTTGCCGATCGCTGCGCTGGCCCCGATCTGGCTGACGATCCCCGCCAGACACTTCTCGAAGGCCACGTTGTCGTCGTCGTAGCTCAGCCGGTACCAGTTCTTGGGGTCCTGGTAGAAGAAGTAGACGTACAAGCGCCCGTCAGCGTCGATGGAGCCGACATCGACGTGGATCTTGACCGTGGGCCCGTGGCTCGAGTCGTTGTTGACCGTCAGGTGGTCGGGCTGGAAGTCGCCGGGGCTGGCCCACCTCAGGTTGCCGTCGCTGAAGTAGTCGTAGAGCGGCCTGCTGCCCGCCGTGTCCCGGTCGTGCTCGGTCCAGCCGCTGTACAGCCGGACGTAGCAGTAGGTCGAGCTGCCGGCCTCGTTGACGGCCTTGACGCGCAGAGCCGTGTCGGCGGTGCTCTCCAGGTCGGTCAGCGAGCAGCCGCGGGCCTCTGCGCCCGGGTTCGCCACCTGCTGGTAACGGCCTCCGACCAGGCGTTCGACGACGAACCCGGCTGCGTCGTACGCGTTGTTCGTCCACCGCAGGTCGATGCGACGGTCGCCGAAGGCTGTGGCGCGCAGGTTGGTCGGCTGGGTCGGGACCGTACCGGCGCCGTTCTTCTTCGGCGGCGCCATCATCAGCGCGTCGATCGCCGACTGGACCGGCGACCTCGACCGCTCGACGAGGTAGCTCTGGTTCTGCAGCCCGACCGGGTCGACGTCGTCCTTCCAGGCGTTACCACCCGCCGGGTCGGTGGTGTTGTGACCGACGTCGACCGCCCCCCAGAGCCCTTCCGACAGCCTGACGGCGGCGTAGACGGCCGTCTGGTCGTAGCTGGGGTGGCCACCGCCGCCCTTGATCTCGTAGACACGGCGGATGGGGTTGGTCGCTGGTGTCTGCTGTAGTCGCCCTCCGGTGACGATCCCGGTCCCGACGGCGAAGCCGCTGAAGACGGCGCCGACCGGCCAGCCGTTGACGACGACATAGGCCGAGTCGTCGCCGGAAGCGCGGAAGTTGAACTCCTTGCCGCTGGGGTAGTCGCCACCCATGCAGAACCAGGTCTTGACCTTCTGCCGAATCAGGTCACGACCGCTGAGCGAGCTGAAGCTGTCGGCCGGGGACCGCAGCAGAGCCTCGAGGTTGGTCAGGTAGCCGGTCGTCACGATGCTGACGCTCTGGTCCGGTTGAGAGGCCAGAGTCTTCCGGTACAGGTCGACGGCGTGCAGACAGTCGGCCGATGACGCCAGAGCGTGCGGGAACTCCTCGGAGATGGTGCTGGCGTAGGCCTCGCCACCGCCGACGTCCGGCCGGACGCCGATCGGGATCTCTGGTCGGCCGTAGTAGGTGTTGATGGCGTCCATGCAGGTGGCCGTGCTGCCGTTGGTCGACGAGACCATCATGGCGAGGATGCGGCACTCGCCCAGGTCGGCCAGAGCGTGCAGGGTGGCGATGGCTCCGACGTCGTCGTGGTCGCTCGACATGTCGGCGTCGAAGATGAGCCCGTCGACCGGTCTGCTGGGGGCAGGCCTGGGTGACCGGAGCCCCAGGGAGCCGCACCCGGAGAGCGCGGCGACCGAGAGCGCGCTCACGGCCAGGAAGCTGCGCCGCGTGCTCTGCCCGAAGCACGCTTCTCGCCGTGGCGATCGACTCACGCTGAGGCCGTCGCGTCGGTACGGCGGACGGGGCTACACATAGACCCGTACGTAGTCGACGTAGAGCTGAGCGCGTCCCTGGACGCGGGAGAGGTCGACGGGCCAGCCGCCACCGAGCGCGAGGTTGAGCAGGAAGAACAAGGGCTCGCCGCCTCCCCGGACCTGCGGGGCCGTCGCCACCAGCTCGCCGTCGATGTAGAAGCTGATCAGCGTCGGTGCGACGGCGACCCCGTACACGTGCCACGCGGCTGCCTCCCGGCTGGTGGCCCACCGCATCCCGCAGTCGGCCGGACTGGCGTCCACGTCCTTGCCGCCGACGTACTCGTGGGTGGTGTGGCACGCGCCCTGCGGGTTGTGCCCGTAGAGCTCGACCGCGTCGACCTCGGCGACGGCCGGCTGCGGCTCGATCAGGTTCGGCGTCGACAGCATCCAGAAGGCGGGCCAGGTCCCGGGAGCCGCGGGGGCCATCATGCGGGCCTCGAAGTACCCGTACTGGGCGGAGAACCCGGACCCACCCGGGCGAGCCGAGGCGACGAGCGCTCCGGTGGAGCCACCCGTCGGGGACGGGGTCACCGGCAGCTCGAGGTACTGCCCGCCCTCGGTCGCCGCAGCGGCGAGGGGGTCGGCGGCGGGGTCGGCGAAGGGAGCGTCCCCGAACTGGCTCACGCCCGTCGACTCCGGCTTCGCGGCGGTGTAGTCGGCATCCGCGCCGGTCGCGCTGACCGAGACGCCCCTGTCGAACTCGTCGTCGAAGACCAGGGACCGACCGTCGACGGAGGCCGGCGCCGCAGGTTCGGGGGCGACGGCTCCGCTGCGGTAGAGCTGCAGCAGCACGACCCGCTCGCTCCGGCGGTCCGACGTCGCTCTCAGCTGGACCGCGAAGGGCCCAGCCGGAACTCCGCTCAGGTCCAAGGTGAGCAGGACGCCGCCGTCGGCAGCCGCCGCCGCGCGCGTCGCCACCGGCGCCTCCTTGCCGTCCCCGCTCCAGATGGAGGCGACGACGGCCGAGTACGCCGGTCCGACGGCCAGCTGGAGAGACACGGACGCATCGACCACGGCGCCGACGTCCGGGCAGCGGACCACCAGACCTGTGCTGTCGGACGGTCGGGCACCTGCTGGTGCGCAGGTCGGCGCAGGCGGCGTCGGAACCGGGCTCGCTGCACCCGCGGGCACGAGCGGAGGGGCGGAGCGCTGGTAGGCCGACAGCTCGGAGAGGGCGAGAGGTTCCGACCCGGGAGCCGGATCCAGGGTCAGCCTGAGCGAGGTCGTCACTCTCGGCAGAAAGCTGACCACCGTCGGCCTGGCCGGGTCCTCCAGCACCGCGCCCAGCTGCAGGGAGGACCCGTCGGAGAACTCGACCGTCCCCCGGCGCAGCCCGGATCCCGACCGAGCGCCGGCCACGGCGACCGTGGTCAGCTCGCGCGGCGCCGACCACGTCAGCTGCACCCACCCCGGTCTCGTCAGCGTCGAACGCCAGACCTCTCCCGGATCATGACCTGAGGCGTTCCCGTCGGTCAGGGCCTGCAGACCACTCCCGGCGGAGTCGGAGCTCGAGAGCGTGGCCGCCCTCGCGACGTCGCCGTCCGGCTCGGCGGACGTGACGACGTCGTCCTGCTGCGCCCCGTCCTCGACCCGGAGCCGCACCAGCCGCACGCTCGAGGCCCCGGGCGCCGCCTGGGTCACCGTGAAGCGGAGCCGGTCGACCGTACGGGCCGTCACGGGAAGCACGGTCGTGGACGAGGTGGTGGACAGCTGCACCTGCACGTTCGACCCGTCGGAGAAGCTCAGGTAGCCGGCCAGCATCCCGGGGCTGCTCAGCGCGTTGCGCTCGAGCGTCACGCGCCGGACGGTGACCGGTGCGCGCCAGGACAGCTCGATCCACGCACCCACCGTCTCCGAGCCCGACGTCCAGCCCCGCGCACCCTGGCCCCGCGAGGCCGACACGGCGTTCCTCGGGGAGGAACCGAGGGCCGAGGAGCTCGCGCTCACCGCGGCCGCACCGGCGAGCCCGTCTCCCACGGCACCGGTCCGGCGGACGACGACGGCCGTAACGACGAGCGCGAGGACGACGAGGACGACCCCCGCGACGAGCCACCGAGCGGACCGGGACGGTCTCCTCACCGAGACGGGGACCACGGCAGCGCTGGGTCGACCTCGAGCACCGCAGGCGGGAGGGTGTGCTGTCTTCGGGCCTGGAGGATCCCGCGCGAGAGCAGGCCGAGCGACATCCAGAAGATCCCGGTGCTGTCCGACAGGTCAGGACCGGCGGCGATCTTGATCACCAGTAGCGAGACCAGCGCCCACAGCACGGGACGGTACTCACGGAGCCCGCTCGACCGGTAGATCAGGGTCGTCACCGAGGCCACCAGGAGCAGGGCCCCGATCGCCCCGGTCGCGCAGAGCAGGGTGGGCAGGAAGGACGAGGCCCGGGCCGACCCGAGCCCGACCCCGAAGCCGTAGGTGTCGAGGAAGATGTTGAGGGCGTCGCCGTTCGCCGACGAGCGCTCGGTGTAGGACGACGAGCTGACCTTGTCGTTCACGGTCTGCCCCACGAACGCGAAGATGGTCGGCAGCGCCCAGATGGCCACGATCACGGCCGCGCAGCCGATCAGGCTCAGCAGCCGGCTGAGCGACGTACGCCGGGAGAGGAACCCGACGATGCTCGCCACGGCCGCGATGAGAGCGGTCACGAGCCCGGCGACGACGAAGGTGGCGGAGGTCGACACCACACCGAGGTAGATCGCGACCCCGGCCACGACCAGCGCACCCACGCGGCGCCAGCCCCTGACCAGCGCGGCCCGCGGGAGCATGTACGCGATGGCGATCAGGCAGGCGCCGGCCAGGCTGGACGGCTCGGAGAAGATGCCGCGGAACCTCGCTATCCCGCCCGCCGCCGTCTCGATGTAGGCGAAGGAGGGTGAGTTGTCGAAGACGCCCTCGGGGAAGGGCAGGCTGACGAGCTGGTTCAGGTATCGCCAGGCCGACAGGACGATCCCCGCACCGACCGAGAGGCCGATCAGCTCGGGTCCCGCCTTCGTCGACCTCGCGAGGTAGACGACCACGAAGAACCCGAGGCCCAGGTAGCCGATCTGCGCGACGTTCGACGCCGTCACGACGCCGGCGACGAGCGGGGTCGACCCCGGGGTGACGGTGACCAGGCCGTCGAACAGCAACGGGGCGACGAGGGTCACCACGGACGACCACACCAGGAACAGCAGGAGCATCGACGTGCCCGGCGGGAGCTGCTCCTGAGGATGGGCGGGTGCACGACCGTCGCCCAGGAGCTTGATCCCCAGGGCCACGGCAGCACCGATCGCGACGGCGTAGAACGTGGGGACGGCCGTCCCCCCGACGGCGATCGCCGAGCCCGCGGCGGTCGAACCGCCCAGGGCCAGCGCTCGCCCGTAGCCGTGCCGCCCCAGCAGCCCGTAGACGACCACCGCAGCGGTGATGAAGGTCAGGATCGACACGTCAGCCCGCGCTCAGTGTGCGCCGCGGTAGCGCATCAGCACCGAGCGCCGGGCGAGGGGGAAGGGTGAGGCCAGGGTGACCAGGCACCAGGCGGCGATCGTCAGTCGCCGGAGCAGGCCCTCCGGTCCCGGCCGCCACGGCGAGCTCAAGCTGTCGAGCGCCATCCGCACGGGCCCGTCCCCGCCCAGCGGATGGGCGGACGGCACGAAGACGCGCGACGCGATCCGCAGCTGCAGGAGCTCCCGGCTCTGGAACAGCGGCCGCTCGTCGACCGTCGAGCCGTGGGCGAGCGAGGCGAAGGTCCAGCGCGCCCGGGCACGGACCACCTCGCGGGGGAACCGGCTGACGTCGTCGAGGAGCGAGCTGTCGTTGGCGTCGTGGCGGCGGTACGACACCACGACCTCGGGAACCGTCACCACGTCACCGAAGAACGGCGCAGCGGCCAGCAGCGCCGAGTCGGCCGCGTCCCCCACCTCGGGGCCCACGGGCATGACCGCAGACAGGAACCAGCGCGCGTACGCGTTCGCCGACCCGGGCGGGGTCGGGTAGGCGGTGGTCTGCTCGACCCACCGCCGGATCTGCCCGGGCGTCGGGACGGGGTCGTAGTCGGGGAACGGCCGGCCGATCGGCACGCCGTCGCGGCTGATGCGCTGCATCCTGAACTGGGCCTTGCTCACCCGGTCGTTCCAGACGGCGACCATCCGCGTGGGCAGGTCGGGCGGGAGCAGGTCGTCGGAGTCCAGGAAGATGACCACGTCACCCGTGCAGGCCGCGAAGCCCCGGTTCGCCGCCACCCGCTGCGTCGCGTTCTCGGTCGCCAGCACGGTCACCCGGTCGGCGTAGACCTCGATGACCCGCAACGACTCGTCGGTCGAACCGTCGTCGACGACGACGACCTCGACGTCCGGCCAGTCGAGCGCCAGCGCGCTCTCGATCGCGGCGCCGACGAAGTCGGCGTAGTTGTAGTTGGAGATGACGACGCTGATCCTTTGCACGGCGGCGCCCTCCCCCCACGACATGTCCGCCCCGGAGCCCCCTCCGCGCCTTGACACCCTAACCGGCACGAGGTCTTCTCACGCCGGCTCCGGGAAAGTGCACACGGCTACCCTCTGGAATTCCTCAGCATCACGTAACAACTGGTCACCCGGGCTCACCGCCACCTAGGTTGGCGCACGACAGGAGGGGGCCTGCCATGAGGATCCGTTCGCTCGACGGCCTGCGCGGGATCGCCGCGCTCCAGGTGGTCTTCTTCCACGCCATGCTCGTCTCACCACCCCTGGCCGATCTCGTGCGGGACGGCCGGTCACCCCTGCCCTGGGTCGAGCTCGTCTCCTTCACGCCGCTCCGCCTGCTCTGGGCGGGCCAGGAGGCGGTGGTGATCTTCTTCGTGCTGTCCGGGACCGTGCTGACGCTGCCGTTCCTGCACCGCCGCTTCGACGCCGTCACGTTCTACCCACGTCGGCTGCTCCGCATCTACGTCCCCGTCTGGGGCTCGGTGCTGCTCGCCCTGCTGTGGACGACGCTCGTGCCCCGCGTCTCGTCGCCGGGATCCTCCTGGTGGGTGAACGGCCACGACTTCCACCTGTCGGTCATGGGCTTCGGCGGCGACATGACGCTGGTGGTGGGCACGACCTGGCTGAACAGCGTGCTGTGGTCGCTGAAGTGGGAGATCTGGTTCTCGCTGCTGCTGCCGCTCTACCTGCTGGCCCTCGTCCGGCACCGCCGGTGGCCCCTGCTCAAGCTCGCGCTGCTGCTCGCGCTCGTCCAGGTCGGCGACCTGACCGGGCACGACAGCCTGCGCTACCTGCCGGTCTTCGGCGTCGGCGTCGTGGTCGCCGTCGAGCTCGGGCGCATCGAGACCTGGGTCTCCACGCTGGGCCGTCGCACCTGGGCGGTGCTGGCCGTGGCGCTCGTGCTGCTGCTCGGGTCGCGCTGGGTCACGGGCTCCTTCCTCTCCGGACCGACAGTCCTCGGCGCCGCGGTGGTCGTGGCCCTCTTCGCGTGCTGGGGCCCCGCGGTCCGGCTGGGCGAGCACCGCGGGGTCCAGTGGCTGGGTCTGGTGTCCTTCAGCCTCTACCTGGTGCACGAGCCGGTCGTGACGAGCGCCGCCCTGCTCCTGCGGAGCACCGACCCGCTGCTGGTGCTCGGCGTCGCCGGACCGGCGTCGCTGGTCCTCGCGTTCCTCTTCTACCGGGGCGTGGAGAGGCCGGCTCACCTGCTCGCCCGGCGGGTCGGCCAGCAGGCGCAGTCGCTTCAGGTCAGGTCGCGCACCCGGCGGGCCGGGACCCCGACGTAGACCCCGTCGGGCTCGGTGTCCGACGTGACGACGGCCCCCGCCCCGATGATGCAGCCGGCCGCGACGCGCACGCCGCTCAGCAGGACCACGTTGGCTCCGATCCAGCAGCCGTCCTCGACCACGATGGGCCGCGAGTAGTCGGACCCCGCTCGCTTGTCGTGGGTGCCGATCTCGTGGTTGCCGGTGGCGAAGGTCACGCCGGTGCTCACGTAGACGTTCCGCCCGAGCTCGATGTCGCCGCGGTCGAACAGGCAGCGGTGGTTGACGTAGCTGCCGTCGCCCACGCGCAGGGACAGGCACCGGATGATCGAGTGCGAGTTGAACCCCACCCTCCCGATGTCGTAGCCGGCCGCCCGCAGCAGCGACAGACGTACCGGGTGCGGCGTGGCGAAGGCCATCGCGACGCTGTTCACGAGCACCAGCCGGAACGCCCGCCCCGCACGCCTGGGTCCCCACACCGGCGCCGACGTGTCGGTGCTAGCCACGGAGCGACTGCAGGACCGAGAAGTGTCCAGCGATCGCCACGTCGGGCGCGTACGCCTCCGCCGCTCGTCGGCGCTGCTCGACCTCCATCGGGTCCCAGGTCCGACGAGCGGCGCGGACCAGGGCTGCGCCGAGGCTCGCGGGGTCGTCCCGCCCCGCCAGCTCGCCGAGGACGGGATCGGTGATGATGTCGGCCGGGCCGAACTCGCAGTCCGCCGCGACGAGCGGCAGACCGGCCTGCAGCGCCTCGACCAGCGCCACCCCGAACCCCTCCCAGCGGGAGGCGAGGACGAAGCAGTCCGCCGAGGCCAGCTGGTGGGCCGGCTCCGCGCTGTAGCCCGCGAAGACGACCACGTCGTCGAGCCCCAGCTCCTGGGCCAGCTCACGGAGCGCGTGCTCCTGGTCGCCCTGGCCCACGAGGGTCAGCTGGAAGGGGGGCAGCTCCGCACGGGCCAGCGCCACGGCGCGGAGCAGCACGTCCTGGCCCTTCTGCACGGACAGGCGCGCGACGCAGACCATCCGGAACCGGCCGTCGTCCGCTGCCGTGCGGGCCACCGGCTCGAGCCGGCGCACCGGGTTCTTGGCGAACACCACCTTGGCGTGCTGCGCGACCGTCGCCGCGGCGTAGTCCCGCAGGGACGGGGACACCGCGAGGACCACGGGGACCTGGCGTGCCACCACGGCCCGGAAGACGCGGAACGCAGCACGGGTCCGCCTGGTCCCGTCCTCGAACTCGAGGCGCGGGTTGCCGTGCAGGTGCGGCACCAGCGCACCGAGCCCGGTGCCACGCGTCGCGACCCAGGCGATCACGGACGCCTCGACCTGCGGCACCACCAGCACGTCGAACCCGTGCTCCTCCACGATCCGCCGCAGCGCGGACCCCAGCCGCCGCAGCCGGTCGACCCCGAGGACGTGCTTGGTGTACGCGGTCTCGGCCAGCAACGGCTCGTCGTAGTCCGACGAGTAGACGACGTGGACGTCGAGCAGCAGCGGGTGCGCCGTCGCCAGACCCGTCGCGATCTCGTGCGTCACGCGTTCGATGCCCGCGAAGTGGACCGAGGGCGGGACGAAGTAGGCGACGCTGAGCCGCCTCAACGACTCCTCGTCGGAGGCGGTCACGCGGCGCTCGCGCCGGCGAGCACGGCCGGCTTGCCCGTCAGCCTCGCGAAGAGGTCGAGGTAGTCACGGGCCATCCGGTCCACCTGGAAGTACGAGGATCCCTCGAGCGCCGCGGCGCGGAGCCGGGCGAGCTCGGACGGGTCGCTCATCAGCCGGTCCATCGCGACGGCCATCGCCGAGGGGTCGTGCACCGGGACGAGGATCCCCGCGGCACCCTGCTCCAACGTCTCGGGGATGCCGCCGACCCGCGTCCCGATGATCGCGCAGCCCGTGGCCCGGGCCTCCATCACCGTGAGGGGGCAGGGGTCGGCCAGGGTCGCCGTGGCGAAGACGTCCGCCTGCTCGAGGAGCCGCCTCGGGGAGGTCGTGGAGCCGAGGAAGTGCACCCGGTCCTGCAGGGCGAGCTCGGCGACCTGCACCTCGAGCCGGTCGCGCTCCGCTCCCCAGCCGACCACGTTGAGGTGCCACGCCGGGTGCGCGGGCGCGACCAGGGCGAAGGCGCTGATGACGTCGGTCACGGCCTTGCGGGGGTGCAGGCCCGACAGCGTCATGACGCAGGGTGTCTGGAGGTCGGGCGTGTCGGCCTCCGGCGCCTCCCGCGGCGACCCGGCCGCCCCGTTGAAGATGGTGACGACCTTGTCCGGCGGGTAGCCGCGCGACAGCAGGAGCTGGCGCTCGGCCTCGCTGACCGCCACGACCACGTCTCCGAGCCGCATCAGGAACGAGTGCGTGTCGAAGGAGTTGTGCATCGTCGTGACCAGCGGGATCCGACGGGCCTTGGTGACCGGGTACGCCAGCACCGCGGACGACATCATGTGCGCGTTGACGACATCGGGGCGGAAGCGCCGGCAGAGCGCCCAGAACGCCGCGGCCGCCCGCGGGACGTCGGTGACCCGGCTCGGTTCGGGCAGGTCGACCACGTCCACGCCGCGCTCGCGCATGAGGTCGGCGTAGGACGACCGCGCCGCCGCGAAGACGACGTCGTGACCGGCCTCCACCTGGGCACAGGCGAGGTCGACGGCCACGTGCACGTGCCCGTTGCCCCTGACCCCGTGCTTGAGCATGTGGATGATGCGCATCCGACCCCCTGGGTGCTGCGAAAAGTCTGGCGTCCGCGGTCACGTGCCCCCTTGCCCGACCGCGAGCCGGCTGGATGATGCTAGCGGCCGGCACCGGGTGCCACCGGCCGATCGCCGGCTCAGGTGGCCGCGGGCGGGCTGAGTGCCGCTTCGGCGTCCAACGTCGAGACCCGCGCCGTCGGTTGGTAGCGGAAGCTCCCCTGACGACCGAAGGACTCGACCCCCAGCGCCCCGAGGGCCGCAACGGACCTGGCGGCCCGCTCGGCGCTGCCCTGGGTGTAGATCGGGTACGCGTGCGCCAGCTCGTGGCTGCCCTCCAGCCGGAGGTCGCCGCGGAGCAGGCCGTTCGCGGCGACGTGGCGCCGGAACTCTGCGTCCGCCTCCTCGGGGCTGGTCCCCTCCGGGTCGGCCACGACCTCGACGGCGAAGAAGACCCGGCCCTCGGCCGTCCCGTAGAAGTCCGAGTAGACGGTGAGCCGCTTCCAGCGGGCGTCGTAGGAGAAGTTGTAGAGCACCGACTCGTCGAAGCCGCGCTCGCCCGCGAAGCTGTAGAAGAGCGACACCAGGGTCACGTACGGCAGGTTCTCCGAAGGAGCGCCGCACGCCGCGGCCGCGAGGTCGAGCGGGATGGTGGAGACGACCCTCGGGGTCGTGATCGTCCTCCCTCCGGCCGTCACCACGAAGTCACCGCCGGGCTCGCGGGTCACCCGGGCCAGGTCTGCGCCGAGCCGGAACTCGGCCCCGCGGGACTCGAGCTTGCGCACGACGGGCGCGTAGAGGTGCGAGAAGCCCTCGGGTGGGCGCGCCAGCTGCTGGTTCACCGGGGGCTGGGGTGCGGGTGGCCGGACGAGGTCGCGCAGCTTCTGCAGGAGCGCGGGCAGCCGCGTGTGGTCGCTGAGCCAGAGCATCCGGCTCTCGGCGAAGGTGAGGTCGATCTGGTCGATGGGGCAGCCACAGAAGCGCGCCATGTAGTTCTCGAGCCCGGAGCGGTGCAGGAAGTAGGCGCCGATCCAGTGCCGGGCGAAGTCGTGCGCGTTGCGCATCGGCCGCCGGTCGAGCCGTCCGCGCAGCGCCGAGCCGAGGATGCGCAGGATCGCCCACGGGCCGGCGTCGAGCACGTCCACCCGCACCGAGAACGGGTACTCCGTCACGACGCCCTGGGGGTTGATCCGGCTCCAGGACGGCTTGATCGGGACGTACAGCTCCAGCAGCTCCGGGAAGTGCACCAGCAGTGGGGAGTCGTCCTGGAAGATGAAGCTGCCGACGTCGTACGTGAACGGTCCCACCCTGACGTCGAGGTGGTTGCCACCGACCGCCGGGTAGGTGTCGAGCACGACCACCCGTTCAGCGCCCTGGTCGAGCAGGACCGACGTCCCGACGAGCCCGCTCATCCCCGCGCCGAGCACGACGACGTCGGCCCGGGTCTGATCACCCTCGGTGTCCATCTCGACCTCCTCCATGGGTCTTCTCCGACAGCTTGCGCGAGACGCGCCGTGCGCCGTACGCCGCCTCGATCCCGAGGAGCAGCGGGACGCGCAGGGGTGTGCCCGCCCGGGCGATCTCGCCCTCCCGCCACATCGCCGCTCCGCGGAGCGCCGCGGCCGCGCCCCGCCAGGGCCGGGCACCGAACGTGTCCGTGCGGCCGAAGTCGTGGCTCCGGTCGTGGACCACGAGGTTCTCCGCCTCAGCACGGCCGGGCAGCACCAGGGTCCGGTGCAGTCGCTTCCAGGCCGCGGCAGCCGCGGGGACCACCTCCCGGGCCACGCCCGGGCCCAGCCCTGACAGGTACGTCATCACCCCGCCGAAGAGCGTGCCCGGCTCCGGCAGCACCTGCTCCTCCCACCCGTCCGACTCGAGGTTGCTGCGGACGGCGCCGTCGGCGCCGGTCGAGAACCGCTGCACCGACGGCAGCGCCGGCTCGAACAGCCACTCGATCAGGTGCCAGTAGCGCAGGAGCACGCTGCGCCGGTGCCAGGGTGCGTACCCGTCGGCCTCCAGGCTCAGGCCGAACGTCCGCGCAGGTCGTTCGTTCCGGGTCGGGGGGTAGTAGCTCGCCATCAGCGCCGAGCCGAAGGTCAGCTCCGGAAGAGCTTCCTGCAGCAGCAGCGTGGTCGTGCCGTGGAGCCCGGTGTCCACGAGGACGACGTGGGGCCGACCGTCACGCAGGCTGCTCAGGTGGGTCTCGAAGAGCCCCGCCTGCTCCTGCACGACCGCGGTGACGGCAGCTCCGTCCGGAGACCGGAACAGGGCCTCCACCGACTGCCCCGTCACCGGGACGTCCCACGCACCCGCGGCCCCGCCCGGCGTCTGCCCCGACACCGCCCGGGCGAGGTCGGCCACGGTCGAGCGGCCGAACTCGTGCCCCAGCGTGCGCACCGTGCCCGGACCGAGGCTTCCCGCAGGGCTGGCGACGGCGTGCGCCAGGGCCGACCGCATCGCGACGACCCGGGACACCATCAACGGCTTCGACGCGATCCCGGTCTGCAGCCCGGACGCCTGCAGGAACTGCTCGTAGGCCAGCCGCATGCGCAGCCCTCCGCGCGCGCAGAACAGAAGGACTGCGTCCTCGGGGGACTCGAGCATCGCTCCGAGCTGCCACAGCCGCAGGCAGAACTCCGCGACGACCGGCCCGAGCACCTGCTCACCGAAGACCGCGACGTCGTCCGGGGGGGTGCTCACGAGGTCCTCCGTAGGGCGAGGGGGATGACACGCAGCCGACCGAGGCGCCGACCGGCCCGGTGCCGACGGTCGCGTCGGACGTGGAGCGGGGACCAGGCGGCGGCGCTCGCGCGGACGACGTCGGCGCCGTGGTCGTCCCCGACGTGGACGACCGCCGCCGGCTCGACCCCTTCGGACCGGGTGACGACCTCGAAGATGCTGCCGCTGTGCTTGGTCGCGCCGAGGTCGGCGCTGGAGTAGACGGTGGCGAAGGGATCCTGACCGAGGACCGCGACGAGCATGCGGCGCAGGTCGTCCGCGGAGTAGTAGGTGTCGGAGACGGCCACGATGCGCCGGCCCGTGGCCCGGATCTGGTCGAGGACCTCCAGCAGGCGGGAGTTCGGGCGGAGGTGACGGATGTCCGTGTCGACCTCCGCGACCCTGAGCGTGTCGGCGGCCTCGACCGGCAGCCCCAGCGCCTCGGCCATGACGGCGCACACCCGGTTCAAGGAGGCGTCACCCGAGGGTCGCTCGAGGGCCACCGCCTGGTAGGCGCTGGACTGCAGCGACCAGCGCAACCGCGTCACGGTCTCCGGGTCGAGCCCGAGCTGCCGGGCCGCAAGCCTCGACGCCTCCGCCAGTCGCTGGGTCTCGGTGGTGGTGTCGCGGAACACGACGGTGTCGAAGATGTCGCTGGAGACGAGGCGGCAGCTCGGTCCGGCCGCCAGCTCGACGAGCTGCTCGTAGCTCACGTGACCTCAGTCCTGCTCGTGGGGCAGCCGTGCACGGCTGCCCGGGTGGTGCTGTGCCGGTGGGGCGCACTGTGCTTCGTCGCACAGTCGTGACGAGATCCGGCACGGCCTCGGGCCCGTACGCTGACGTCGTGTCGAGCACGATCAAACCACCGACCACGCTCCGGCGTGCGGCGATCTTGATGACCGTGTCGAGCTTCCTGGTGCCGGCGGGCGGCCTGCTGACCGCTCCCCTCCTCGCTCGTGCGCTCAGCACGGACGGACGCGGCGAGCTCGCCGCTGCCATCGCTCCCGCCGGCCTCATGCTGGCCGCGGCGACCCTCGGCCTGCCTGACGCCCTCACCTACCACCTCGCCAAGCAGCCGCTCTTCACCCGTGCAGCCCTGAAGTGGGCCACGCTGATCACGCTCAGCCTCGGGATCGTCTGCCTCCTCGCCACGTGGCTGGCGCTCGACTTCCTGTCGGGCGGCAGCCGGACGCTCGGCCAGCTCATCCTGCTGGCCACGGCGCTCACCGTGCCGGCGCTCGCGGTGAACGTGTTCCGCGGCGCAGCCATGGGTCGTCAGCTCTGGAACCGGGTCGCGGTGGAGCGCGTGATCATCACGGCCGTCCGCGTCCTCGGCTTCGGGCTGCTCTTCCTCGCCAGCGACCTGACGGTGCTCGCCGCCGTCTTGGTCAACGTGGTCACCCCGATCATCGCCGGCATCGTGTACTGGCCCCTCCTGCGCAGACCGGTCGCTCCCCCGCCCGACCCGCTGCTGGAGGGCGAGACCGCCGACGTGGAGGAGGTCGAGACGCCGACAGGCGAGCTCGGCGGGGCCCGCGGGGTCCTCCCGACGCTCGTGGCCTTCGGCAGCCGCGTCTGGCTCGGGAGCGTCGCCAGCATGCTGCTCTCCCGCGCCGCGCCGCTGCTGATGACGCCGCTGTCCAGCGTGGAGGACCTCGGTCTCTACTCGGTGGCCACCACCATCTCGGACCTGCCCCTGATCGTGGCCCTGGCGATCCAGGGTGCGCTGTTCGGGGTCAACAGCAAGGCTCGCGACGCGGACCAGATCACCGGCACCTCGCGGCTCACCCTGCTGGTCGCCCTGGTGGGCGTCGTCGTGATGGCGGGGACGCTGCCGTTCTGGATCAGCCCGCTCTTCGGTCGCGAGTTCGCTCCCGCGCTGGTCCCGACCCTGATGCTCCTGGCCTCGGCCCTGGTCTGCATCCCCGGTCTGATGGCGGCCACCGGCCTGAGCGCCTGGGGCCGCCCGGGCCTGCGCAGCCTCGGGCTCACCGTCACGCTGGTGGCCAACGTCGCGACCTTCGTCCTGCTGGTGCCGCGGTTCGGGGTCTACGGCGCGTGCTGGACCAGTCTCGTCAGCAACGTCGTGATGTCGGGCTTCATGATCATCGCCTGTCGCAAGGTGCTGCAGGTGCGGGCCACCTCGTTCGTCCTGGTCAGAGGGTCCGACGTACGGCGGGCCTGGGACGAGGGGATGCTGGTGCTGCGCCGGCTCCAGCCCACGCGCAACCGCTGACGACCAGCCCCCCGACCCTTCGCCCTCCTGCCGACCCGTCACCGCCGCGAGCCCGCGGGGTCGAGCGTCGCCGACGGGTCGAGCTCATGAGTGGGCGCGGCGGAGGTCTCCCCTGCCCGCAGCATCGCCAGGGCCCGGTCGTCGGCGTACCTCATCCCGTAGCGGTGCCGGTAGCCCGCCGCGTACAGCCTGGCCGCGGGGAAGCGCATCCGCCACAAGGGGTTGCGGAGCGACGGCCGGCGGAACCGGACGACGTCGTGCACCCAGTCCAGCAGACCCGGGACGGGCGGCACCTTGAACCGCGGGTCCCCGGTCGCCTCGAAGGCCCTGCGCAGGAAGGCCCGGTGGGTCGGCGTCGCGTACTCGTCCTGCGAGACGTTGTACGTCTCGACCCCGCCCGCCGCGAGCTCGTGGCGCAGGCCACGCTCCATCGACCAGATGATGGCCTCGGCCACGTCGCCGACGTAGACGTGGTGCGCGTGCCGGTGGGCGGCCAGCAGCCGCTTGCCGCGACCCCAGTCACGGATGCCGACGAGGGCGGCCTCGTCGACCACCACGGTGGGCCGCAGCACGACGTAGCGCACCGCCTGCGCCGCGGCACGCAGGGCGTGCTCGCCGGCCAGCTTGGTGCGGCCGTAGGCCCGGACGTAGTCCATCGCCAGGTACTCCGACGGCACGTCCTGCTCGACCGTCAGGGTCGGTGCGTCCTCCGTCGCCGTCCGGCGACGGCCGCTGCCGTAGACCGAGACGGTGCTGGTGTAGACGAACGCCTCGACACCGGCCTGCTCGGCGGCCACGGCCAGCGCTCGGGTGGCACCGACGTTGATCTGCTCCATCACGTCCTGCCGACCGATCTCGGCGGCGAGGTGCAGCACGGCGTCGGCCCCCGCGACGAGGTCGGACAGACCCTCCGCCTCGACGCTGCGGAGGTCCACCCGGTGCCAGGTGAGGCCCGGGCCACCGGCCGGCAGCTCGGGTCGGGAGGTGGTCGCCCGCACCTGGTAGCCGCGCTCCAGCAGGGCCGGGACGAGGACCCGTCCGATGCGCCCGGTCCCGCCCGTCACGACCACGGTCGGACCCTCGTCCGGGACCGCGGTGACCTGCGTCGCCGGCTCCTCGATCGGGACGGCGCCGACCGTCACGGACCTCGGGTGCTGCTCGCGCAGGTGGTCGGCGAGCCGGACCGCGAGCGCGACGATCATCTGGGTGGGGTTGCAGTGGCCCGCCGTGGGGAAGACCGAGCTCCCGGTGACGTACAGACCGGCGACACCGTGGACCTGGCTGTCGCGGTCGACCACCCCGGTCGCCGCGTCATCGGACATGCGCGTGGTCCCGGTCGGGTGGGCGACGTCGACGAAGGAGTCCGGGACCGGCCCGCCCGAGCGGACCCACGGCGCGGGGTCGGGGACGGGCAGGCCCATCCGGGCCAGCTGCTCGGCCACGATCTCGCCGGTGCGCCGCATCGTGCGGGCCTCGTCGGGGTGGGACCGCCAGTCGACCCGCGGCAGCCGCATCCCGAAGGCGTCGCGACGCTCGGACAGCACGACCCGGCTCTCGGGGTCCGGCACCTGCTCCACCATGGCCAGCAGCGTCACGGAGCGGAAGCGCCGGGGGATGCCGTTGCGCTCGACGAAGTAGTCCCGGACCCCGCGGGCGAACAACGGCAGACCCTTGACCAGCGCGACGGCGTCCGCGGGCAGCTGGGGAGCGCCGCGAAGAAGGCGACGCATCGCGTCCCAGGGGTCGTCGGCGCCGACCTCCTCGCCGATCCAGGCCGCGCAGTTCAGGAGGCGCTCCTCGCGCTGCACCTCGGGGCTCAGCCGGAACCCGGCCCGGAACAGGTGGCCCCGCACGTTGTAGCGGCCGAGCCGCTTCACCAGCTCAGCGGTGCGCGGCACCTCGAACTCGGCCACCGGTCCCCGCAGGTGGTCCATCAGGTAGCGGCCCACGAGGTCGTGGCCGTTGCCCAGGCCCGCCGGAGTCCGGCTGTCGGAGTTCAGCAGGATGCGAGCGTTCTCGATCCCACCGGCGGCGAGCACGACGACGCGCGCGGTGATGTGGTGACGACGTCCGTCCGGGTCCGCGACCTCGACGCGGTCCACCCGCTGCCCCGAGTCGTCCGGCTCCACCGTCAGGACGTTGGCGTTCGTGACCAGCGTGACGTCAGGGCCCAGCCGGTTCGCCAGCCCGCGGCCGAACCGCACGTACTCGAACGGGTAGGACTCCTCCGGGTCACGGCTGAACTGCCAGAAGAAGGGCAGCAGGACCGAGGGGTCGGGGTTGCGCTCGGGCACCGGCCGACCGGCGATCGACCAGAACCGGTCGTCGCTGAACCCCGTTCCCACGGCGAGGCCGAGGTGGCCCGCGCTCCGGTCCAGGTACGGCTCCATCTCGTCGGGACCGAAGGGCCAGCCCGAGTCCGGGACCCACGAACGCGCCTCGTAGTCGATCTCGTCGAAGGGGGCCGAGCGACCGCCCCAGGTGTGCGAGCTCCCGCCGACGATCCGGTTGCGCACCGACCACTGGTCGGGGACCCGCGGCCGGCCCACGTTCTCGATGTCGTTCAGCCGGTCGGCCGCCTCGGACCGTTCGAGCTCGCCGCTCTCGAGGACCAGGACGCGCAGCCGGGAGGTGGACAGCTCCTGCGCCAGCGTCGCACCCGCGGGACCGCTGCCGACCACGCAGACGTCGACCTCGCGCAGCGCCTCGGGAAGGGTGTGTCCCACCTGCCGTAGGTCAACGACCGGCATCGGGCGTCCTCCGTCTCGTCGTCAGCTGGCGAAGGAGCGAGCTCTTGAGCGTGCTCGTCGAAGGGTCGAACCGACGGCTGATGAGCGCCAGGGCGAGCGACCTCGGCGCCAGCAGGACCGCCCAGCACCACGCCACGACGAGGAGCCGTCTCGCCGGACGTTCCGGACCCGGCGCGAAGACGCTGAGCAGGGCGTCGGCGACGAGGCGGGCCCTGGTGTCGCCGGCCAGCGGAGGCGTGCCGCCGACGAGACGACGCTCGGCCACGCGGAGCTGCAGGAGATGCCGTCCGCGGCGCAGCGGAGCGGCGACGGAGACGTCGTCGAACGGCTGCCCGGAGACCCGCAGGGCGAACCGGTGCCGCAGGAAGGCCCGCTGGATGTGGTGGGTGAACCGCTTCGGGTTGCTCAGCTTGCTCCGGTTGTCGTCGTGCACCCGGTAGCGCGACAGCGGCTTCGGGATCGACACGACGTCGCCGAGGAAGGGTGCCGCAGCGAGGGTGTACGAGTCGGTCGCGTCGCCGGCGCTGTCGTCGAGCGGGAAGAGCCTCTCGAGGAACGAGCGTGCGTAGACGTTGCCCGAGCCCGGCGGGGTGGGGTACTCACCGGTCGCCGCCATCCACCGGCGGACCTGCTCGGAGGTGGGGACGGGGTCGAGCCGGGGCAGGAGACCACCCGCCGGAGCGCCGGAGCTGTCGACCCGGAGCATCTCCGCCTGCACCTTGCTGATGCCGCCCCGCCAGACCCGGGCGACCTCGTGCGCGATCGACGGCTCGAGCTGGTCGTCGGAGTCGAGGAAGATGACGACGTCGCCGGAGCTGGCCGCGTACCCGCGGTTGATGGCGGCCCGTGGGCCGGCGTTCTCCTGGCTGATGACGGTGATCCGGTCGCCGAACTGCGCCAGCACGTCCAGCGAGTCGTCCGTCGAGCCGTCGTCCACGACGATGACCTCGACCGCCGGCCAGTCGATGGCGAGCGCGCTGCGCACGGCGTCGCCGACGAAGCGACCGTAGTTGTAGTTCGGCATCACGACGCTGAAGCTCAGAGCCGGCGCATCGGTGGGACGCCCGGCCTGCGCCGTCTCGGGAAAGCGGTCGGAAAAGCGGTCGGTAACCGTCACCATCTCCTCACTCGTGGTCGTCACAGCTCGAGGATCCGCTCCGGCGTGATCCGTCCGCGCACAGCGTCGGCGGCCGCCATGGCGTTGCCGCGCAACCGCTCCCGGCGCCACTGCCGTGCCGGTCCCGCGAGGGAGAGCGCGATGTTCTTGGCGACGGGCCGGAAGATCTGCTGCGCGGCGAGCCAGGCGGGAAAGCTGCCCTTCTGGCGCAGGTACACCGGGTTCATGACCTGGGAGTACCCGAGCCGCGCGTGCGACTGCCGCCCGCCCGACGCCGCGGCGCGGTGGACGATCACGCAGTCGTCCACGTGCGCGAGCGGGCCCACCGTCATCAGGCGGCGCGCGAAGTCGTGGTCCTCGAGCCAGGAGTAGAGCGGGAGCCGGGCGTCGAAACGGAGCTCGGGGGCGCGGTCGACGCGCACGACGAAGTTGCAGCCGTACAGCTCACGGGTGGGCCGCCAGCGCTCGCTCGACGGCTCGGAGGCGGACCGGTCGAGCGCGGCCTGGGCGACGTCGGGCGGGACCTCGCCGCTGACCGCGCCGTCGAGGAGCACCTGCCCGGTCAGACCCACGACGTCGGGGTGCGCCTCGAGGAACGCCAGCGCGCGGGCGACGTAGTCCGGACGCACGACCGCGTCGTCGTCGAAGAAGACGACGACCTCGACCCCCGGCAGCGCGTCCAGCGCCGCGTTCCGCTGGGCCGCGAGCCCTCGGGTCCCGGTCACCACGGTCACGCCGGCCAACCGGGAGCGGTCGGTCGGGAGGCTGCGGTCGTCGGGGACCGAGACCACCGTCTCGAACTGGGCCCCGACCTGCGCGGCGCAGGACGCGAGGATGTCCTCGAGCAGGTTCGGGCGGCCTGCCGAGGCCAGCACCACCGCTGTACGCAGCGTCATCGGGCACCTGCTCCTTCCGCCACGCGGCGGCACGTCTCGGCGACGACCGCGGCACTGCTGTCCCAGCTGAAGCGCCCGACGTCGAGCGCGGTCGACGTCGGCCCTGCCAGACCCTCACGCATCCCGCGTGCGACGTCCGCGGCGTCCAGCGGGTCGACGTAGCGCGCGCTGTCGGCGCAGATCCAGCGGAAGACCGGCAGGTCGGAGATCACGAAGCTCCGGGCCCCGGCCGCCGCCGCCTCGACGAGCGGCAGTCCGAACCCCTCGGCCAGGCTCACGAACACGACCGCACCGGCGTCGCGGTAGAGCCGGCGCAGCTCGTCGTCGTCGACGTAGCCGGCGTCGACCGTGCCGGCGGGCCACCCGATCTCCTCGTCGCGGAAGACCCCCGCGCCACCACCGATCAGGACGAGCGCGTGCTGCTCGCGCTCCTCCTCGCTCAGCAGGGCGTACGCCCTGGCGAGGCCGGCGAGGTTCTTGCGCGGATCCCGGTTGCCGACGGCCAGGAAGTAGCTGCCCGGCGCGATCCCGCGCTCGGCCAGCACGGTCGAGGGGCTGGTGTCGGCCACGGCGAAGACACCGCTGGGTGCATTGGGGGCCACCGCGACCTCGTCGGCGCGCAGGGCCGCGAGCTGGTCGGCGACCGGCTGGCTGACGGCGACCACGGCGCGGGCCGCTCTGATCTGGGCGCGCAGGAGCGGTGCGTGCGTCAGCACGTAGGAGCGCGAGAACCACTCGGGGTGCTCGAGGACGAACAGGTCGTGGACCACCACGACGTGACGCCGGCACCACAGCGGGGCCCGGGCCGTCATCGACAGCAGCACGGACGACCCGGCCAGCACCGGGAGCACCAGCTGGACCCACGCCCAGACCCGTGCGGTCGAGCGCGCCCAGGCACCACCGGGACGACGTCGGACGAACTCCGCGGGCAGGCGGGCCGAGATCTCCGCGGCGTAGCGCTGCTGCCCGCTGACGCGCTGCCCGGCGTAGCTCTGGTTGACGACGACGCCGGTCACCGTTCCTCCACCCAGCCCGCGATCTGGCGGGCGAAGCGGGCCGCGCTGAACTCCTCGGCCCGCCGGAGCCGGTCGGCCCGGTCGGTCGCCATGGCGATCTCGGCCCCCTCCTTGATCACTCCGGGGGACGAGAAGTCGACGAGCGCACCCGTGACACCGGCCACGGTGCTCTCGGCGGCACCTCCCACGGACTGGGCGAGGACCGGGGCCCCGGCGGCCATCGCCTCGACCGGCATGATCCCGAAGTCCTCGACCGCGGGGAAGACGTAGAGCGCCGTGCGCTGGTACAGCGCGAACAGGAGCGCGTCCGACGGCGCGTGGACGAACTCCACCGGCACCGACGACCGTGCCGCGCGCTCCTCCAGCATCGCGCGGGAGGGCCCGTGGCCGGCCAGCACGACGGGGCGTCCGGTGGCCTCGCCGACGGCGATGACCTCCTCCAGCCGCTTGTACGGGATGAACCGTGAGGCGCCCAGCACGAAGCCCTCGGGCAGCCGGTCGAGCACCTCGGCCTCCGCCGGCTCGAGCCGGGTGGCCCAGTCGGGCACGGACATGATCTGCTCGACCTCGACCGGCGGGTGGATGACGCGAGCCTCGACCCCCCAGGTCCGGGCGATCCGCTCGCTCACGTACGCGCTGTTCGCCGCGAACTCGGCCCCTTGGTGCGCGCGCCGCCGGTCCACCGGCTGCAGGGCGCGCGACATGAGACGGGCGCTCAGCCGGTCGCCCCGTCCGTCGAGCTCCGGGGTCCACACGTAGCGGGCCGGGGTGTGCACGTAGACCATCCGGCGCAGCTCGGGCGCCCCGCGGAACTTCGCGTGGTGGGCGAACGCGTGGGAGCTGATCAGGGCCCAGTCGTAGCCCTGGTCGCGCATCAGGCGCCAGGTCAGCGGCATGAGCGGCAGCGAGAGGGCCTTGGACCTCCGCAACGGCGTGCGGGCCAGCCACGACTCGTGCACCCGCTCGGGGGCGAACCGGCCGACGGAGTCGTTCCACAGACAGACCACGGGCGCGTCGGGGAAGATCCGGCTCATCGCCTGGAGCACGTTCTCGGAGCCGCCGTCCTGGGCGATCCACTCGTGGACGAGGACGCCCGTCATGCGGCCACCCCGCTCACAGGCCTTCCTCCCGGGTCGACGGTGTCTCCAGGTCGTGCGTGTCCCACTGCGGGCGTGCCAACGGGCGAGGCCGTGTCCAGATGCCTCGGACCTTGCTCATGTCGCCGACGTGGGCCGGCGCGCCCACGAGCACCAGCCCGAGCGGTTCGACCCGGACGTTGCGGAGCGCCCCCAGCGAGGTGGCGAGATCGATGGCACGCGTGCCCGAACGGACGGTGAGCAGCGTCTGCCCCGCGACCCGCGACACCACGGCTGCGTCCGTGTAGGCCAGCAGCGGCGGCGCGTGCAGCACGACGTAGTCGTACTCGGCCTCCGCCTGCCGGAGCACCCGGTCCATGACCGGGCTGCTCAGCAGGTCCGACGGGTTGAGCCGGGTGGAGCCAGCCACGGCGACGTCGAGACCGGACTGGGACGTCGGGTGCACGATCCCGTGCAGGTCCGCGTTCCCGGCGAGGACGTCCGACATCCCGTCGCCGGGCTGCAGGTGCAGCAGGTCCTGGACGGTCGACTGCCGCAGGTCGAGGTCGACGAGCAGCACCCGCCGCCCGGCCTGCGCGATGGACCAGGCCAGGTTCACCGGGACCTTGGCCTCGTCACGGTGCCCGACGCCCGTGAACAGCAGGCTGCGCCGTTCACCCGGTTCGAGGTAGGCCAGGTTGGTGCGCAACGAGCGGTAGGCCTCGACCGCCGAGCTCGCGGGGTCGTCGCGCACCACGATGTGGGTCCGCTCGGACCGCTTGGGCCGCTGCACCACCGCGAGCAGCGGCACGCTGCCCACGTGCTGGAAGTCCTCGGGGCGCCGCAGGCGGGTGTCGAGCGCCTGCCGGGCGATCGCGAGACCGAGCCCGAGCGCCAGCCCGACGATGAACCCGATGGCCAGCACCCGCTTGGCGTTCGGACTGACCGGCGTCTCCGGCTCCGGCGCGTTGCGGACCGTGGTCAGCTGGACGATGGGACGCGTCGACGCGGACCGCGGCGGAGGCGTCAGCGTCGGGATGACGTCGCCGGCGGTGGTGGCGACCGCGTTCGCGATGTTCGCCGCCTCGCTCGCCGTGCTGGCCGACACCGTGACGTCGATCAGTGCCGTGGACTCGCGGGCGTTGGCCTGCACCATCTGCTCGAGGTCGGCGAGGCTGCGGTTGGGCATCAGCTGCTCGGCCACCGGCCCGAGGACCTCGGGCGAGCGGACGATGTCGGCGTACGTCGGGGCGGCGTTCACCGCGAACTGGAGCCCGAGCTGGAGATCGGTCGTGGACTCCGGGGCCACGGCGGAGACGTAGAGCACGGCGGTCGCCTCGTAGCGCTTCGGGGCGATGGCGAGGTAGCCCAGCGCCAGCCCGACCCCGATGGCGGTGAGCAGGACGATGGTCAGCCATCCCCGCCGCAGCATGCGGAGGTAGTCGCGGATCTCCACCTGGTCCCCGTTCGCTCGATCATGCCCGTGGACGGGCAGTTGGTCGCTCAGCGCACCGGTGGGCTCTCACGACGAAGGGCGACATGGCTCGAGACGTGCACCGCTCGCAGGTCCGGACAGCTCCGCGTCCCGACGGCGCCTCGCGGCACGTCGTAGCGGCACCAGAACGTCCGGCGCACGCCCCCTTGGTGCGCGCGGACTCCTGCACAGCAGTGATTTCCCCCGTCAGACACCCCGGTCTGAACGGGAGCAACCCTAACAGGGACTACGCCCTTCCCGAGCCGATCGGAGAGCACCCGGTGCAGCCGCCCCGCCGACGCCGGGCGACGCACGCCCGACCCCGGCCGCGGCGAGCCAGGTCCGCCCTCACTCCGTCCGCTGCACCGCCCCGAGCTCGGCCGTGGCCGCGACCGCCGCGTCGCGGGCGGCGCTGACCTCGGCCGACGCGAGCGTGCGGCCGAACGCCCGGAACCGGAGCGCGTACGCCAGCGACTTCTTGCCCTCGCCGATCTGCGTGCCGCGGAAGACGTCGAACAGCTCCAGCGACTCCAGCAGCGCCCCGCCCCCGCGTCGGAGCGCGTCGGCGACGTCCTCGGCGGTCACCGACTCGTCCACGACGAGTGCCACGTCCTCCTTGGCCACCGGGTACGACGACAGCGGCGCCACCTCGCCCCGCTCGGGAGCCCCGGCCAGGAGCACGTCGAGCTCGAGCTCCAGCGCGCTCGTCCGCGGCGGCAGCCCGAACGCCGCGCAGACCTGCGGGTGCAGCTCGCCCGCGTGGCCGACCACGACGTCGGTCTGCGTCAGCCGCAGCTCCGCGCACCGCCCCGGGTGCCACGGGGCACGCTCGGCCGGGTGCCGGTCGAGCGAGGTGCCCACCGCGGCGGCCGCCTCCTCGGCGAGCGCGACCGCCTGGGTCCAGGACGCCGGCCGGGCCGGTCCCTGCCAACCCGCTCGCACCCAGCTCCCCGTGAGCACGGCGGCCAGCATCCGGGGCTGGTCGCCCAGCGCGTCGTCCATCTGCTCCAGGGCCAGCGCGTCGGGCCGGTGGTCGACCGACGGGCGCGGAGCGGGGATCGACGGGACGGCCGCGAAGAACACCGACCCGGTCTCGAACAGGGCGAGGTCGTCGAGCCCGCGGCTGGTGTTGCGCGTGACGGCGCCGAACAAGCCCGGCAGCAACGTCGTCCGCAGCGCCGGCTGCGTGTCGGAGAGCGGGTTGGCGAGGACGTTCAGCGATCGGCGACGGTCGTCGCCGGGCAGGCCCAGGCGGTCGAGCTCGGCGACCGAGACGAACGGGAAGTTGAGCACCTCGACGCCGCCGACCGCGGCGAGCCGGGTCGTCACGGCCCGCCGGTCGCGCTGCGTACGCGTGAGACCCCGGCCCGGGGGCGCCAGCGGCACGACCGGGGTGATGTTCTCGAAGCCGACCAGCCGGCCGACCTCCTCGACGTAGTCGTACGGGTCCCGCAGGTCCGGGCGCCAGGTCGGCGGGAGGACGGTGAGGACGCCCGAGGCGTCGTCGCGCACGGTGGCGCCGACGGCGACGAGCAGCTCCTCCACCCGGGCCCGGTCGACCGGGGTGCCGAGGATGCGTTCCGGCAGCGTCACGTCGAGGCGGGTGGTCGGCGGGACGCCGACCGTGCCGACGACGGTCTCCCCCGCCTGCAGCGTGCCGCCGCCGAGCTCGACCAGCAGGGCGGCCGCACGGTGGGCGGCGGCGTACCCGGCGGCCGGGTCGACCCCGCGCTCGTAGCGCCGCGACGCCTCCGACGAGAGCTTGTGACGTCGCGACGTCCGGGCCAGCGTCAGCGCGTCGAAACAGGCGGCCTCGATGACGACCGAGGTCGTGGTGCTGCGCACCTCGGTCGCGGCGCCGCCCATGACGCCGGCCAGGCCGATCGGGCCGGAGTCGTCGGCGATGACCAGGTCGGCCGGGTCGAGCGGACGGACGCTGTCGTCGAGGGTCCGCAGCTTCTCCCCCACCGCCGCCTGGCGGGCGACGACCGTCCCGGTCAGCGACGAGGCGTCGTAGGTGTGCAGCGGCTGACCGGTCTGCAGCATCACGTAGTTGGCCACGTCGACCACGAGCGAGATCGGGCGCATCCCCGCGAGCTGGACGCGGCGCGTCAGCCAGCGCGGGCTGGGCTGCGTCGGGTCGAGCCCGTCGACGGTGAGCGCGGTGAAGACGGTGCACGCGTCCGACGCGATCTCGACGGGGTAGCCGTCGGACCTCGGGGCCGGGACGGGCCGGTCGACGGGGTCCATGAACGCCGTGCCCGTGGCCTGCGCCGCCTCGCGGGCGAGCCCGCGGACGGAGAGGCAGTAGCCGCGGTCCGGGGTGACGGCGATGTCGAGGACCTCGTCGTCGACGTGCAGGACGGGGCGTGCGTCCTGGCCGGGGAGCGGCTCGGGCTCGCCGGGCGAGGCGTGCAGCACGATGATCCCGGAGTGGTCGTCGCCGAGCCCCAGCTCCGCGGCGGAGCAGATCATCCCGTCGGACACGTGGCCGTACGTCTTGCGCGCCGCGATCTCGAAGTCGCCGGGCAGCCGGGCCCCGGGCAGGGCGACGACGACGAGGTCGCCGACGGCGAAGTTGGGGGCGCCGCACACGATGCCCCTGGGTTCGGGCTCCCCCACGTCGACGGAGCACCAGCGGATGGTCTTGCCGTTGCTGTGCTCCTCCGGCGTGAAGTCGAGGACCCGGCCCACGACGACGGGGCCCTGGACGTCACCTCCGACCTCGTCGACGGCCTCGACCTCGAGGCCGGCGCGCACGAGCGCGTCGGAGAGCTGCCGGCCGGTCAGGTCGGCGGGCAGGGCCGCGTGCTCGCGCAGCCAGGAGACCGGGGCCCTCATCGTGCCGTCCCGACGAGAGACCGGGAGAACCGGACGTCACCCTCGACCATGTCGCGCATGTCCTCCGCCGCGTTCCGGAACATCAGCGTCCGCTCCACCCCCATGCCGAAGGCGAAGCCCGAGTAGACCTCCGGCTCGATCCCGCAGGCCGCCAGCACGCGCGGGTTGACCACGCCGCAGCCGCCCCACTCGATCCAGCCCTCGCTGCGACAGGTCTTGCACGGGGCGTCGGGGTTGCCGACCGAGTCGCCGTGGCAGACGAAGCAGAGCAGGTCTACCTCGGCCGACGGCTCGGTGAACGGGAAGTAGTTGGGCCGCATGCGCGTCCGGGTGTCGCCGAACATCGCCTTCGCGAAGTGGTCGAGCGTGCCGCGCAGGTGCGCCAGCGTGATGCCGCGGTCGACGACGAGGCCCTCGAGCTGGTGGAAGACCGGGGTGTGCGTCGCGTCGTACTCGTCGGCCCGGTAGACCTTGCCCGGGCACACGACGTAGATCGGGGGCTCGCGGGTGAGCATCGTGCGCGCCTGCACCGGCGAGGTGTGGGTGCGCAGCACGAGGTTGCTGCCCTCCGGCTCGACGAACAGCGTGTCCTGCATGGTGCGGGCCGGGTGGTCCGGGACGAAGTTGAGCGCGTCGAAGTTCAGCCACTCGGCCTCGAGCTCGGGTCCCTCGGCGACCTCCCAGCCCATGGCGACGAACACGTCCTCCATGAGGTGCATGAGCGCGGTGATGGGGTGCACGGCCCCGACCGGGCCCAGCGCGACCGGCAGGGTCACGTCCACCCGCTCCTCGCGCAGCCGACGCTCCAGCTCCACGGCGCCGATCTCGGCCTCGCGCGCCTTGAGGGCGGCGTTCACCGCGCCCTTCGCTCGTCCGACCCGGGCGCCGACCTCCTTGCGGGCCTGCGGGGGCAGCGCGCCGATCTCGCGGTTGGCCAGCGCGATCGGCGACCGGTCGCCCGCGTGCGCCAGGCGCGCGGCCTTCAGCTCCTCGGTGCTGGTCGCCGCCGCGAAGGCTGCGAGGGCGTCCGCCACCATCGCCTCGACGTGCTCGGCGTCCAACGGGGTCACCTGGACCGGGTCGTAGACCTTGTTCGGGCCCGACATCGCGCGCTCGACCTCCTAGAAGCAGTGCTCGTCACAAACCCCGCCAGTCTAGGAAGGTTCCGGTGGCGCGCGCGACCACGTTCCGCGCGGCACCTCGTCCCGCCCGACACCTGCGGCCCCTCGACCGGTGACCCGTGTAACACCCGTCAGCGGCGCGCGATGTGGGGAGGTAGCTGCCGCACGGGCGGTGTGGACCGCATGAAGCCGACTCGGGACAACCTCAAGGAGCACCATGCGCCGCCCATCGATCCTGGCTGCCCTGACCGCCGCGCTCGTGGTCTCGAGCCTGCCCGTGACCGCCGACGCGGCGTCCACGTTCACCCAGAACGCGCTGTCGGTGCGAGCGTCCGGCTCCACGGTCACCGCGGTGGCCAACATCGGGGCGTCGCCGAGCGTCCGCGTCGACGCCTTCGGGCTGTGCGCGACCGACGCCGCGGGCGCCTCGGTCGGTCTCGGTGAACGGCCGGCGGCGACGATCCCGTCGACGAGCCTGACGACCAGGGTCAGCGTCGAGCTGCCCGCCGGCACCTACTCCTTCGCCCCCTGCGTCACCCTGGCCGGGAGGACGACCACCGTCGGGTCGGCGAAGACCGTCACCGTCGCGCCGACCGCGCCGAAGGTGCTGTTCTCCGACGACTTCACCGGCGCCGGGGGCACCAGGCCGGACGCCGCCAAGTGGGGCGAGTGGTCGTCGTGCACCTACAACGGCAGCGCCGCGTACGGGGGGATCAAGTGCGGAGAGCGGTCCACGCTCGACGGCGCCGGTCACCTCGTCATCCCGGCCACCCCGACCACGGGCACCTCGCTCAGCACCGCCGGCCGCTTCGCCTTCACGTACGGCACCGTCACCGCCCGGATGAAGGTGCCCAGCGAGGGCGGTTACTGGCCGGCGTTCTGGACGTTGAACAACAACCCGACGGGGCGGCCGAACGACACGACGGTCGGCGAGGTCGACGTGCTCGAGTCCTACACGGCGCTGGCGAACGGATATCGCCGCGCCGTCCACAACTGGTCGGGAGCCACGTCCTGGAGCCCGGCCAGCGGCCCGATCTGCGGTTCCGGCCACGTCCTGGGCGAGTGGCACGACTACGCGGCGACGGTGGAACCGGGCAAGATCACGTTCTTCTTCGACGGGCAGCAGTGCGGGGCCGTCACCTCGAAGGCCGAGAGCGCGAACCCGTACGCGTTCGGACCTGACGTCAGCCGCGGGAGCTGGCTGCTGCTCACGCTCGCCATCGGCGGCGCCAGTGGTCAGCAGGACGGCAAGGCCGTCGCTCCGGCCCAGCTGCTCGTCGACCAGGTGACCGTGAAGGGCCTGTGATCCCTGCCCGATGAGTCGGACGAACCCGACGGGTCAGACCGGCATGACCACCGACGCCCACGTCTCGATCTCGCTCGACGGCTACCTCGCCGGCCCCGACCAGAGCCTCGACGCCCCGCTCGGGCTGGGGGGAGAGCGGGTGCACGCGTGGCACTGGCCCGGGCAGGAGTCCAGCGGCGAGGCGGACGTGGCGGCCACGGCAGACCTGCTGACGCCGCGGGCCGCGTACGTGATGGGGCGCAACATGTTCGGACCGGTCCGTGGTCCCTGGAGCTCGTTCGCGGGCGACTGGCGCGGCTGGTGGGGCGAGGAGCCGCCCTACCACGCACCGGTGTTCGTGCTCACCCACCACGCGCACGAGCCGATCGTCATGGGCGGGGGCACCACGTTCCACTTCGTCACCGACGGGTTCGAGGCGGCGTACGCACGGGCGCTCGAGACGGCGGGAGGCGGTGACGTACGGATCACCGGCGGGGCGGCGACGCTGCGGCAGGCGTTCGCGGCCGGGGTGCTGGACGAGCTCACCCTCGACGTGGCGCCCGTCCTGCTCGGTGCCGGCGAGCGGTTGTTCGACGGGGTCGCCGACCCGGGCCTCGAACCGGTGGGGGTCAGCACGTCCCCGCTCGCGACCCACGTGCGCTACCGGGTGGGCCGGACGACCTAGCACCCGCCGAGACGCCGGACGCACCTGAGCCTGTCGAAGGAGGTCCTCGACAGGCTCAGGAGGGGCTGCGGCCCCTGGTGGGGGTGCACCGGGTCGGGTGCACCGGGTCGGGTGCTCCGGGTCGAGTGCTCCGCGTCAGGCTTTCTTGGCCGTGCCCACCTGCGGGTTGTTCGCGACGCCGACGTCCACGGCGCTCGGCCGGGCGCCCGTGATGGCGGCGTAGCTGGCACCGGCGATGACCGCACCGATGATCGGGGCGACGATGAACAGCCACAGCTGGGACAGCGCGGCGCTCCCCGCGAACCAGGCGACGGCGATCGAGCGCGCCGGGTTCACCGAGGTGTTGGTCACCGGGATGCTGATCAGGTGGATGAGGGTCAGGGCGAGGCCGATGGCGATCGGGGCGAAGCCCTTGGGCGCCCGGTCGTCGGTCGCGCCGAGGATCACGTAGAGGAACGCCGCGGTCATGACGATCTCGGTCAGCAGGGCGGCGCCGAGCCCGTAGCCGCCCGGTGAGTGGGCCCCGTAGCCGTTCGAGGCGAAGCCGCTCTCGCTCGCGCTGAAGCCCGACTTGCCGCTCGCGATGAGGTAGAGCACCAGCGCGGCGACCGTGCCGGCCACGATCTGGGTGACGATGTAGGGCAGCACGCCCTTCCACTCGAACCGCTTGGCGACGGCGAGGCCGATCGTGACGGCCGGGTTGAAGTGGCCGCCGGAGACGTGGCCGAAGGCGTACGCGCCGGTGAGCACGGTCAGCCCGAAGGCGAGCGCCACGCCGACGAAGCCGATGCCGAGCTGCACGTTGTCGTCGGTGAGGAACTTGGCGGCGAGCACGGCGCTGCCGCAGCCGCCGAAGACGAGGCCGAAGGTGCCGAGGAACTCGGCGCCGAGCTTGGCTCCCAGTGCGGGTTCGTTCATTGGAGGTGTCCTAACTCTTCGAGAGACGGATTGAGTCGAGCGGAGTCAAAATCGGGCTGGGCGCCAGTGTGCTGGAGGTCGGGCCCGGAAACGGTCAGGCTCGCGCGGCGGCTCCCGGGGCGAGCACCCGCGGGCGCTGGTGCTCGTCCTGTGCCCGTGCCGCCTCCACGGCCTCCTTGCGCTGGTCGATCTCGACCCCCAGCTCGCGGGCCAGCCGGTTGTCCTGCCGGACCAGGTCGGTCAGCACCTCGTACGGCACGACCAGGACGGTCACCTCGGTCACCGCGGTGAGCGACCAGGGCGTCCCCGTCCTGGTCAGCGAGGTCTGGCCGAGCAGGTCGCCCGCGGACAGGGTGAGCACGCCGAGCTCGCCGTCGAGCGGTGCGGGCACGCGGAGGGCGACCGTGCCCTCGCTGATCCAACGCATGGCGTCCGGCACCTGACCGACCCGCTGCAGCACCTCCCCGGGGGCCCAGCGCTCGAGGTCCATCCGCGGGGCGAGCTCGGCCAGCCGGTCCGGGACGAGCCGGAGCCGGGCGGCGGCGCGCTCCAGCAGGACCTGCACGTCCGCCGTGCTCTCCCCCTGCCAGATGTCGGCACCGTTCAGGGCCAGGTTGGCGCGCCGTGCCGCGTACCAGAGCCGGGTCAGCAGCTCGGCGCGCGCCTCGCCGCTGTCGGCGAACGTGACGAGCGGGATCGACGTGGCGTACGTGCCGGACCCGGTCCTGACCGTGCCGACCTCGTGCCCGGGGGCGAGCCTCGGCAGCCCGCGGGCGACCTCGTTGCAGAGGTCGATGACGTCGCGGGGCGGGTCGTTCTCGGTGAACGTCAGCTCGACCGTCTCGACGAAGTGCGTCGTCGGGCGGCTCAGGTTGGTGAAGGCACCCTCGGCGAGCGAGGAGTTCGGCACGATCTGGATGCCGTTCTCGACCTCGATGTGGACCGCACGCCAGTTGACGCCGACGATCCGGCCGCGCACCTTGCTGTACTCGATCCAGTCGCCGAGCTTGAACGGCTGCTCGAAGAGCAGGAGCAGGCCGCCGACGATGGAGCCGAGCGCGTTCTGCAGGATCAGGCCGAGGACGATCGAGGTCACCCCGAGCGCGGCGAAGAGCCCGCCGACGTCGGCACCCCAGACCACCGAGAGCAGCACGGCGAGCCCGACGCCGATGATGATGATGCGGACGATGTCGATGAAGATCGACGGCATCCGCCCGCGCCAGGACGCCGCCGAGGCGTTGAGGAACAAGGCCGTGTTGAGCCCGGACAGCACGAAGACCAGCACCAGCAGCCCGAGCACCGTCGCGGTGATCTTGACGATCCCGCCCTCGTTGGAGACGACGGAGTTCGGGATCTGGGTCAGCAGCACCAGCAGCGCCCCCACGGGCAGGACGAACGCCCGCAGCATCCGCACCGGCCGGGCCATCGAGCTGCGGCGCCGGACGAGCCGGGCCTCGACCTCGGTGAGCACGATGGTCAGCACCGGCAGGCCGATGACGACGAGCAGCGCCCAGCCGAACCACGGCTGCTGGCTGATCCTGGTCAGGTCAGACACGGGCCCCCACCTCCAAACGCCAGACGGCCTCGGTCCCCGACTTGGTCGACACCTCGCCGGCCGGGCTGAAGGTGGCGGCGTCGCGCACCCGCTGGTGCACGGCCTCGGTCAGGTAGATGCCCGGCTCGGTGTTGGCGGCCTGGGCCCGGAAGGCGAGGTTCACGCTGTCCCCCCAGAGGTCGTAGATGGCGGCGCCGCCGACGAGCCCGCTCGTGACCGAGCCCGAGTCGATGCCGACCCGCAGGCCGAGCTGCACACCCTGCTGGGCGCTGAACAGCCGCACGGCCTCCCACATCTCGCGGGCGAAGTCCACCGAGCGCAGCGCGTGGTCGACCCGCGGGACGACCAGACCGCAGCTGGCGATGTAGCCCGACCGGAGCACGCGCACCTTCTCGACCCCGGTCCGTTCCGCGGCCCGGTCGAAGCTCGCCACGAGCTCGTTGAGCAGCCCGACCCCCGCCGAGGCGTCCTGGCCGTGCCCCAGTTCGTCGAGGTTGTCGATCGTGGCGTAGAGCACCGAGACGTCCGTGTGCTCGTCGGCGATGTTCGTCTCGCCGGTGCGGTAGCGCTCGGCCACCGCCGCCGGCATCAGCGTGGCCAGCAACCGGTCGTTCTCGGCCATCTCGGCGTCCAGCAGCTCCTGCTTGGTGCTGAGGCTGGAGCCCATGTCGTTGAACGCGGTCGCGAGGTCGGCGAACTCGTCCTGCCCCCGGCTCTCCACGCGGGCGTCCAGGTCGCCGCCCGCGACCCTCCGCACCCCGCTGACGAGCCGGTCCACCGGCCGGGTGAAGACGCGCGCGAGCAGCAGGGAGGCCAGCGTGATGACCAGGACGATGCCGAGCGTGGTGAGCCCGAGGGTGCGCAGCAGGTCGCTGACCGGGCGGAGCGCCTCGTCCACGTCGATCTGGCTGATCACCGCCCAGTTGATCCCGTCGACCGCGACCGGCGCGTACGAGGTCAGCACCTGGCGCCCGAGGTAGTCGGTCTCGATCGCGGTCCCCGTCTGCCCGCGCAGCGCCGCCTGGACCGCGGGCGAGTCCACGTCCTGGCGCAGGATCGGGTTCTTGTCCGCCACGATCCGGTCCGCCACCTGCGGGGGCGTGCCCTGGTCGACGACGGCCGCCCGGTAGGCCTCCGGGTCCTCCTCGAGCAGCCGGGAGGTCGAGCGCATCGTCCCGTCCGGCCCGACGAGGTAGCTCTCGCCGCTCTCGCCCAACCCCGTCTCGGCCCACTGGCCGTTCGACGTCATCACGTCGTTGATGGCCGCGGAGGGCAGCTGGACCACGAGGACGCCGGTCAGCCGGCCGTCCACCCCGATGGGCGACAGCGCGAAGCCGATCGGGACGTCGTACGAGGGCGCGTACGGCTCGAAGTCCACGATGCTCACGTCATTCACCGTGTTGGAGCGCAGCACCTCGCGGAACGCGGTCTCCAGCCCGCTGTCCTTGTAGGGCCCGGTGAGCAGGTTGGTCCCGAGGTCCACGCCCTTGTACGCGCTGTAGACCACGTTGCCGTCGGGGTCGACGAGCAGGGCGTCGTCGTAGCCGTAGGACTCGACGACCTGGCGGAAGAACGGGTGGTACTTCGCGTGGTCGGCCGACCAGGCCGACCCGTCGCCGGCGTCGGCCACCGTGATCGCCTGGTCGAAGTCGCCCTTCGCGGGCACGGTGTAGCGCGACTGCAGGTACCGCGCCGCGTTCGTGGTGGGCTCGAAGCTCTGGGCGGTCACCTCGCCGTCGGTGTTCTTGCGCAGCTCGGGCAGGAAGACGTCGCTGTAGTAGCCGTCCAGTGCGGACTGGTCGGCGGTCGAGGTCGTGCGCCCCTGCAGCTCGGCGTAGTCGCGGGTGAAGGCGGTCATCGCCTCGGTGGCCGTGGCGTTGGCGCTGTTCAGGACCGCCGAGCGCCCGAGGCTCGTGAAGCTCTGCTGGATCTGCCGCGTCCGGGCGTCCCGGATCGACGTCAGCTGCTCGGTCGCCTGCGCCGTCAGCGCTCGGCTGGAGGAGCGGTACGCGAAGTAGCTCGCGGTGAGGATCGACAGGATGCTGACGACCAGCAGCATGGCGAGCAGCTTGGAGCGGATGCTCATCCGACCCCACAGAAACGTCCGGTGCCGACGGTGCGGCCGGGCGGACAGGGCGGGGGTGGGGGCGTTCTCGGACACGGGACTCCGGGGGTGGGTGGCGACGTACGGGCGGTCGGCCGCGGGCTCAGCCGGACCCGGCGGCGGGGAGAGGGCGGGCGTCCGGGAGCGGACGACGGGCCTGCACGACGAGGCGCTGGTCGTGGAACGGCCGGGCCACGAGGCGGACGGACAGCCGCTCGAAGGCCGCGCTGCCGAGACGGAGCGCGTCGACGCCCACCAGCTCGAACGCGGTGACGGGCAGCTCGCCCCTCTGGTGGCCGAGCTCGATCACCTCGGCGTGCGAGGCGACGCCGTGCACCCGACGGTCCAAGGCGTAGACGACCAGGCGCGACGCCTGGCCGGCGGTGTCCAGGTCGACACCGAGGATGACCCAGGACGCAGGGTCCAGGCCAGCGACCTCGTACAGGCTCGGACCCTGCGTGGTCGGACCAGTGGTCGGATCTGTGGTCGGACCGGTGGTCGTCGGACCCGTGGTGGTCGGACCCGACTCGTCGGCCGCTGCGGTGCCGACGAAGTCGTTCCAGGACGCCAGCGCGGGGCCGAGCCCCTCCACGGCTGCGGTCACGCTCCTCCTCCCTCGGCGTCGTCGTGGCCCGGACCAGGCCGTACGGCATCGTCCGGGTCGAGAAGTTATGACCACACGGGCGCCGCGAACTTCTGGAGGTCGTGTTGTGCGGGACCGGGCGGGCTTTCGGGCGGGCTTCGTACGGTTGTCGTGCGGACCCGCGGGGGTCGGTGGCTGCGCGTGGCGTCGCGAGCCGGAAGATGGGTGCGGACAGCGTCGTCGGAGGGGGCACGTGACGGGGAGCGCGAGCGGCATCGGCGGGTTCGTGGGCCGGACCGACGAGCTGGCGCGCGTCCGCACCGTCGCGGGTGCGCGCGGCGCGGTCGGCCGCACGCTGCTGGTGACCGGTCCGAACGGGTCAGGCAAGTCGAGCCTGCTGCGGGCGGCGCTCGGCGACTTCGCCGGCGACCTGATGTGGCTGTCCGGCGGACGGAGCAGCGGAGCCGAGCCGTGGGCCGCGCTCCGCAACGCGAGGGCCGCCGTCGATGCGGTCGAGGACTTCGCGCGGTCGGGTGCGACCGACCTCGCCGCCGGAGCGGTGCAGGAGGGGCTCGCCCCGGCCGAGGTCGGTCGGCTGGTGGCGGAGCGCTACCGCACGCCGCCGCGTCGTGCGCGGCCCGCCGTCGTGGTCGCCGACGACCTCCACCGGTGCGACCCGTACTCCCTGGAGCTCCTCGTCTTCCTGGCGCACCGCAACCACACCTTCGACGTCTCCTACGTGCTCGGCTGCCTGGACGACGAGCTGCCCGACGGGCTCCTCGACCTCGACCGGGTCGAGCTCCGAGGTCTCGACGCCCCGGCCGCGCGGGAGGCGCTGAGCGCCTGGAGCGGGCACCTGGTCGCCCTGCCGGTCGCCGACCTGCTCGTCTCCCGCACCGACGGGAACCCGCTGCTGCTGCGCGAGGCCGCCGCGCACCTCGGTCCGGAGCAGCTGGAGGGCCGGCGCGCCCTCCCGGTCCGGCTCACCGCCAGCGCCGCCAGCCTGGCCGCCGTCGCACCCGTGCTCGAGAACCTCCCGCACGACGAGCTCCAGACCCTCGCGTCCTTCGCCCTGGCCCGCGAGGTGCCGTCGGTCGTGCTGGACGGCGTGAGCGGCCCGGGACCGGTGGGTGCGCTGCTCGACCGACACCTGGTCGAGGCTCTGCCCGGCGGCTACCGGCCGTCGCGGGCCGCACTGGGCTGGCTGGCCGAGGCGCTGCTGGGCCCGCCGGCGCGGCGCGCCCTGGCGGCCGTCCTGGCGGACGCCTGGCGGCTCCTCGACCCCCTCCGGGCCGCGCTGCACGCGGCCGACGCCGTCGGACCGGGGCCCGAGGTGGTCGAGCAGGGCCGCCGGGCGCTGAGCCGCCCGGAGGCCACCGCCGACGACCAGCTCGCCGAGGCCCTCGCCTGGGCGGTCGTCGGGCACGCCGACCCACCCACCACGCACGACTGGCTGGCCCTCACCGCCCGGGCCGAGCGCGCCGGGCACCTGCTCGACGCGCGTGACGCGTTCGAGCAGGCCGTCCGCGCACCCGGCGTCGACGAGGCCGACCTCCCGGAGCTGACCCGCTGGCGCGGGTTCCTCAGCCAGGTGGCCGACGACCGTACCCTCGCGGTCCCCTCCACCAAGCTGCTGTCGGCGCTCGAGCTCGTCCGCCCGGCGGTCGTGTTCGAGACCATGACCCAGACGGCCTGGAACAGCCTTCTCGTCGGCGCCCACGCGCAAGCTCGCAGCTATCTCGACCGGGCCCGGCAGTCCAGCCGGGCCGCGCGTCCCGGGGACCGGGCGCTGTGGCGCCTGGTCGACGTGGGCTGGCAGCGGACGAACGGGTCGGCGCGGGGCGAGACGCTGCGGGAGGCCGCGCTGCGCTGGTGCGACTCCTCCGAGGGTCGTGGGTGGTACGACGACTTCCTGGTGGTGACGGTCCTGATCGAGGCCGGTGCCCACGCAGACGCCCGGCAGCACCTGTTCGAGGCGGCCAGCGCCCACCGCGACGCCGGCCGCCACGCCGTCTACTTCTTCACGGCCGCGCGGATGATGCTCGAGGTCGCGACTTACCAGGTCCCGGCCGCGCTCCGCACCGCGAGCGCGCTGGAGGACCTGGCCCTGCCGCGCCCGGTCCACGTGCGTGGGCTCGACCCTGCACTGGTACGTCTCGCGACGCTCGCCGGTCTGCCGGACGGTGCCTTCGGCCAGGTCCGCACCTCGTACGACTCGGAGGCCACGGCCCTGGCGCGGGCCCACGCGGAACGGCTGCTGGTGGACGGGCGGTACCCGGAGGCGGCAGTCGGCCTGCAGGCGCTGGTCCGTCGGCAGCCGGCCCTGCCGGCCGAGCAGCGCTGGCAGGTCCTGGCCGACCTCGTGGAGGCTCAGGTGGCGCAGGGCGACCTGGCCGCCGCGCGGCGCAGCGCCGACGGCGCCGGCCTGCTCGACCCGCCGCCCGGGAGCGCGGCCGTGGCCGCCCGGGTCGCCGCCCTGGTCTCGTCCTCCCTCGAGGCGCGCGCCGCCTTCGCCCACGCCCTGGCGGTGGCCGAGTCCGCGGACGGGCTGGTGGAACGAGGGCGGACCCTGCTCGCGCTGGCGCGCCGGCTCGGTCCGACCGAGGCCCGCCCGGAGGCCGAGCAGGTCCGCGACGAGGCAGCCCTGCACTTCGCCCACCACGGGCTCGAGGGTTGGCGACGCCACGCGTCGAGGCTGGGCTGGGAAGCGCCGCCCGCCGACGCGCGGGGCCGGATGCTCACCACCCGGCTCGACGACCACGAGAGCGGCATCGTCTCCCTGCTGCTGCTGGGCCACAGGAACCAGGACGTGGCCGACCGGCTCTACGTGTCCCTGCGCAGCCTCGAGAAGTCGCTCACGCGGATCTACGCGAAGCTCGGGGTGTCGTCGAAGGCGCAGATGCTCACGCTCGTGCGCGGGGACGGACCCACGGGACCGGTCGACCCGCCCGAGCCGGCCCCGGACCGGCCGCCGGGCTGAGTCACCCGCCGCGCTGGGCGGTGGCGGTGGTGTAGAGGCACACGGCGGCGGCCGTGGCGAGGTTCAGGCTCTCGGCGGCACCGTAGAGCGGGACCCGCACGACGCGGTCGGCGAGCGCACGGTCCTCCGCCGGCATCCCCCAGGCCTCGTTGCCGAAGAGCCACAGGGTCGGTCCGGCGAGGCCGCCCGTACGGGTCAGCTCCGACAGCTCGACGTCGCCGGCGCCGTCGGCCGCCAGCACCTGGAGCCCCGCGTCGTGGGCGGTGGCCACCACGGCGGGCAGGTCGGCACCGACCGAGACGGGCAGGTGGAAGAGGCTGCCGACGCTGGCCCGGACGGTCTTGGGGTTGGTGAGCTCGACGGAACCCCTGCTGAAGACGACCCCGTCGGCACCGAACGCGTCGGCGCACCGCACCACGGTGCCCGCGTTGCCGGGGTCGCGCACCTGGACGCAGCAGACGACGAGCCGCGCACCCGTCCGGACGACGTCGGCCAGTCCGACGTCCACCCGCCGGCAGACCGCGACGATCCCCTGCGGCGTGACCGTATCGGTCAGGGCGGCGAGGTCCCGGCCGCCGAGCTCGCGCGGGACGATCCCGAGGTCGAACGCCTCGTCGACCAGCGCGGTGAGCCGGTCGCTGGTGGCCGGGTCGACGTAGAGGTCGACGACGGCTCCGGCACGCAGGGCCTCACGGACGGCCTGCGGGCCCTCGGCGAGAAAGAGCCCGGCCGCCTCGCGGTCCTTGCGGAGCCGGAGACGGCCGGGGGTGGAGCGGGTCCCGGTCAGGGGACGTGCCTCAGGCCGCGGTGGTGGCGACCGGCGCCTCGGCGGGCGCTGCCGCCTTGGCCACGGCGACGAGCGTGGCGAACGCGGGCGCGTCCGACACGGCGAGCTCGGCGAGGATCTTGCGGTCGACCTCGACACCGGCGGCCTTGAGGCCGGAGATGAAGCGGTTGTAGGTCATGCCCTCCGCGCGGGCGGCGGCGTTGATCCGCTGGATCCAGAGCTTGCGGAAGTCGCCCTTGCGGGCGCGGCGGTCGCGGTACGCGTAGACGAGGGAGTGGGTGACCTGCTCCTTCGCCTTGCGGTACAGACGCGAGCGCTGCCCGCGGTAGCCGGACGCCTGCTCGAGGACCTCACGACGCTTCTTGTGCGCGTTGACTGCGCGCTTGACGCGTGCCATCGGTGTTCCTTACTTCAGATGTGGGCCGGGCCTGAGGACGTCAGGGACCCGGCGGGGAGAGGAGGGAGGAGGCGTCAGCCGCGCGTGCCGAGCATCTTGCGGACCCGGGCCGCGTCGCCCGGCGCGAGCTGGGCGTCGCCGGTGAGCCGGCGGGTCTGCGAGCTCGGCTTGTGCTCGTTCAGGTGCATCTTGCCGGCCTTGCGGTGCATGACCTTGCCGGTGCCCGTGAACCGGAACCGCTTCTTGGCACCGGAGTGCGTCTTCATCTTCGGCATCTGCCGCTCCATCTCTTTCCCCACCCACGCGGACGTGGGCGTGTCACGTCCCGCCGGGGGGCTGCCCCCGGCGGGTCCTGCTGGTCGTGCTGGTGCTGCGGGTCGTGCTGTCTGGGAGGACCCGACTCAGAGGTCGATGTCGGGGTCCATGTTGTCGGCGGGACCGCGTCGACGCGGGACCACCGGCTGGGCGGCGTGCTGCGCGCGCTGCTCGGCGGCGGCCTGCTCGTCGGCCGCGAGGTTCTCGGCGCGCGCGGCCATCCGGCGGTCTCGCTCGGCCGCGATGTCGACCTTGGCCTCGGTCTTCTTCTTGTGCGGACCGAGGACCATGATCATGTTGCGCCCGTCCTGCTTGGGCGAGGACTCCACGAAGCCGAACTCGTCGACGTCGGCGGAGAGCTTCTTGAGCAGGTTGTAGCCCAGCTCGGGACGCGACTGCTCACGGCCGCGGAACATGATCGTGATCTTGACCTTGTCCCCACCCTTGAGGAACCGCACGACGTGACCCTTCTTGGTCTCGTAGTCGTGCACGTCGATCTTGGGGCGGAGCTTCATCTCTTTGATGATCGTGTTCGTCTGGTTACGACGGCTGTCCCGCGCCTTCTGCGCGTTCTCGTACTTGAACTTGCCGTAGTCCATGAGCTTGGCGACCGGCGGCCGGGCCATGGGTGCGACCTCGACCAGGTCGAGCTCGGAGTCCGTGGCCAGCTGCAGCGCGGTCTCGATCTTCACGATCCCGACCTGCTCACCCGCGGGTCCGACGAGGCGGACCTCGGGGACGCGAATGCGGTCGTTGATTCGCGGTTCGGTGCTGATATGTCCTCCAGTTGTGGTGGTGCTCTGGGTGCTGTCGTCGGTCTCGGGCGCTCGCTCACCGAGCCGGCCTCGGACGGACCCGCCCGGAACGAGGAAAAGGGCCCTCGCTCGCAGCGAAGACCCTGAACACCACAGCGACCGGCGGCGTGCGCCGGTGGCGATGGACCGACCCGACACTGCCGTGCGGCGGAGCCGCAGGAGTCGAACGGGTGGGAGATCAGGTCTCCACTTGCGGATCCGGCGCGGACGCCAGATCGGTCGGCACCGATGGTATCACCGGTGACGGTGACCGGGCATGTCTGCACGGACCTCCGACGCCTGACACAACGTCCTGCGCCCGGCGGGCTATTCCGACGGGTCGCCCACCTGCACGGCCCAGCCGAACTCCCCCGGCTCCACCTCGACGAGGCGGTGCCCGACGGCGAGCGCGTCCAGGACCTCGCCCTCGACGACCAGGGGGTGCGGCCCGGCGACGTCGACCAGCACCGTCTCCACGCCCTCGGCCCGCGCGGTCTTCGCCGCCAGGTCGAGCGTGACGGGCACCGGCCGGGCGTCGGCCCGCCACGCCTTCAGCGCGTCGAGCCCGGTGAAGCCGAGCAGCGCGCGCCGTCCGTCGGCCGCCTCGAGCATGACGACCGACATGTCGGCCTCCTTGTCGGAGGCCAGCCCGCCGGCGGTGGTCCCGACCCGGGTCGCCGTCGCGACGACCGGGACCAGGACGCGGGTGGTGCACAGCGTCGCGACCGCCCGCAGGTACGTCTCCGTGCCGGGCTCGCGGACGGCGGCGGCGAGCGCCCGGCGGGTGGCGGGGTCGGCGAGACCGTCGTCGCCGGGGAACGGCGACGGCGCCAGCGTGCGCTCGAGGTGCGGCGGGTGCGCGGCGTCGGCCATGCCGGCCACCGTACGCGGGCACAAGGGTCGAGCGGGTGCTCTCCCCGATGCTCCGGGCGACTTCCGGTGGCAGGCTGGGGTGATGCCCGCCGCGCAAGAAGTCCTCCTGCCCCTCTGCATCGGCCTAGGCCTGATCGGGGTGGTGATCACCGTGGTCGCCTTCACCCGCGGTCATCGCGGGCGCGCCGTCCAGGGGCTCGCGCTGGCCCTCGCGCCCGTGGGGCTCTACCTCACCGGTCTGCTGCTCCTCGTCTGGGACGCCGTCGTCGCGGTCGTCCGCTGGGCGACCGGGAACGTCTTCGACCTCAAGGCCTGGATCGGCTTCGGCGTCCTGGCGCTGTGCATCGTGCTCTGGCTCGTCGGCCGGGTGCTGGCCCGGCGCGGTCGTCGTCGCGCGAAGGCCGTCTCCGCCGAGAGCAAGGCGCAGGGCCAGGTGGCCACCGGCAGGGTTCCGGCAGGTCAGCCGGCGGGCCGCACCACAGGGAAGGCGCCCGCGAAGCAGCCCGCCGCCCAGGACGACGACATGGCCGAGATCGAGGCCCTGCTCAAGTCGCGCGGGATCCAGTAGCCCGCGAGGCGACCAGGCGGCGGCGCAGCTCGCCGACCGCCTGCTGGGCGTACGCGCCGTCGCCGGCCTGGATGCCCACGAGGAAGCGCTTCTGCGTGTCCATGTCCGCGGTGAACGGCTCGTCCAGGCCCTCCTCGGGCCGCACCAGCGCGAACGCCCAGGCGTCGCCCGGCCGCAGCACGATCTGGTGGACCCGGCGCCACGGGACGTGGTGGACGCGGAGCCCATTGCGGACGCGCAGCCCGTCGGCGTCCGCACGGACCGAGCTGGCGGCCACCCCCAGCACCACGAGCACCAGGGTGGCCAGGCAGCCGAGCAGGGTGAGCAGCTGGGAGAACGTGAAGAGCACCCGGACCTCCCCCGGAAGCGCGAACCAGCCGTAGAAGGTGAGCACCACGAGGGCCACCGCCACCACGATCCCGACGACCCGCAGGCGACGCGGCGCGAAGACCACGGGGCGGACCGGGGCGGCCGACGTCGGCTGGGCGGGCACCGGCGTCAGAACCGGCAGGCGGCGATGTCGGTGACCAGGATGGCGCGGGCCCCAAGACCCCAGAGGTCGTCCATCACCTGCTGGGCGTCGCGACGCGGCACCAGCGCGCGCACCGCCTTCCACCCCTCGCGGGCGAGCGGCGAGACCGTCGGCCCCTCGAAGCCCGGGGTGATGGCGCAGGCGGCGTCGATCACCGTGTCGGCGACGTCGTAGTCCATCATCACGTAGTTCCGGGCTATGAGGACGCCGTTGAGCCGGCGTTCGAGACCCTCGAGCCCGTCGGGGACGGCCACGTCGCGGCGCCGGATGAGCACGGCCTCGCTGAGCAGCAGCGGCTCGCCGAACAGCTCCAGCCCGGCCTGGCGCAGGGTCGTCCCGGTCTCGACCACGTCGGCGACGACGTCGGCGACCCCGAGCCGGATGGCGGTCTCGACCGCGCCGTCGAGGGAGATGAGCCGGGCGGTGACGCCGCGCTCGGCCAGGTAAGCGCCGACCAGGCCGGCGTACGAGGTGGCGATGCGCAGGCCCTGGAGGGACGCGACGTCGAGACCGCTGCCCGTGGGCGCGGCGAAGCGGAACCGGCTGCGCCCGAAGCCGAGCGGCAGCACCTCCGTGACCGGTGCGGCCGAGTCGAGCAGCATGTCGCGGCCGGTGATGCCGACGTCGAGGGTGCCCTCCCCCACGTAGACGGCGATGTCGCGGGGCCGGAGGTAGAAGAACTCGACGCCGTTCGCCTCGTCCAGCAGGACGAGCTCCTTGGTGTCGGTCCGCTGCCGGTAGCCGGCCTCGCGCAGCATGGCCGAGGCGGACTCCGACAGGGCGCCCTTGTTCGGGACCGCCACACGGATCAGCCGGCGCCCCGCGTCGACCCCTCCGTCGACCCCGCGGTCGATGCTGGTCCCCAGGCTCGTCACGGCCGTCATCCTAGGTGGGCGCCCACGAGGGCTGCCCGGGTTCTCAGGCGGCCCGGAACCGCTCAGAGGCCCGGAACTGCTCAGAGGTGGGAGTAGACGTCCTCGAGCGACAGGTCGAGCGCCAGCATCATCACCTGCAGGTGGTACAGCAGCTGGCTGATCTCCATGGCCGCGTCGTCCTTCGACTGGAACTCCGCCGCCATCCAGACCTCGGCGGCCTCCTCGACGACCTTCTTGCCGATCTCGTGCACCCCGGCGTCGAGCCGGGCGACGGTCGACGAGCCGGGCTCGCGCGCGGCCGCCTTGGCGGCCAGCTCGGCGTACAGGCTCTCGAAGCTCTTCGTCACGGTGGGCCACCCTAGTGGCGGCTGCCTGCCTGCTGAACTTCTGACGCGGGAACCGCACCAGAGATGGTTCCCGCGTCAGAAGTCGCGCCAGGACTCAGGGACGAGGCTCAGCCGACGGTCTCGACCACCGGGTCGGCGACGCCCGCCTCGGTGGCCTGACGGCCGGCCCGCTCGAGGCGGAGCCACGACACGAAGCCGAAGACGCAGAAGGCGCCGTAGACGATGTACATGATCGCGGACGGGTAGTAGCCGGCCACGAGGAGCAGCGGCACGCCGACCACGTCGACGGCGACCCAGACCAGCCAGAACTCGACCCAGCCGCGCGCCATCCCGTACGTGGCGAGGATCGAGCCGGTGAGGATCCAGGCGTCGGCCGGGGCGTTGTAGGAGTGCAGCGCCCCGAGGATGAAGTAGAACGCCACCCACAGCACGACCGCGCCGACGAGCAGCTCGAGGCGGCCACGCGTCCCGGCCCACTTCGGGGTGACACCCGCGCCACCCGACCCGCCCTGCCGGCGGAACTGCGACCAGCGGATCCAACCGTAGACGCTGACGATCACGAAGAACACCTGCCGGCCGGCCTGACCCCACAGGTCGTCCTTGCCGGCCTCGTCGAAGGGACCGCCGAGGGCGCCGCCGACGAAGACGGTGAAGAGCAGGACGTTCCCGACGATCCCGACGGGCCAGGCGGAGACGCGGCGCCGCATCCCGAGCAGGGCGCTCGCCAGGCCGAAGACGTTGCCGACGATCTCACGCCAGTAGACGCCGGGGCCCCAGTCGAGCTTGGCTTCCAGCAGCCGGTTCAGCAGGTCCATGTTCGTGCTCCGCTCGGTACGCCGCGGGCGTCCGGGGTGCGCAGGCACGCCCCCGCACGCGCTCGGCTCCGAGCAGGCGCGTGGACAGGCTGCGGCGTGGTCCTCCCATCCGGACTTTCACCGTCGGTCGTGGAGTTTCACCACATCAACCGGACACGGCTCCTGCTGGAGCTGCGTACGGGTCGCGGACTGTCACCGCCGGCTCGGACTTTCACCGACCCCGGAACACGCGCGAGCTTGTTCAACTCGTTGAGACCAAGCGTACGAGGTCGCTGGGAACTTCTCGCCCCCTGACCACCTGTCAGGTGGTCGGACGGCGAGAACTTTCGCGGCGGGGTCAGAGGACGACGTCAGAGGACGACACCGAGCAGGGCGTCGACGGTCTGCGCGACCAGGGCCGGGGCGTACGCGTCGTCGTCGTCGACCGCGAGCGAGGCGTCCGCCCAGGCGTCGACGGCGGCCAGCGCCCGCGGCGCGTCGAGGTCGTCGGCCAGCGCGGCCCGGACCTCGGCCAGGACGCCGTCGGCGTTCAGGCCGCTGTCGAGGCGGACCGCTTCGCGCCAGGAGGCCAGCCGGTCCTGGGCGGCGCCGAGCAGGTCCGGCGTCCACATCCAGTCCGTGCGGTAGTGCTGGGAGAGCAGCGCGAGCCGGATCGCCATCGGGTCGACGCCCTCGCGCCGCAGCGCGGAGACGAAGACGAGGTTGCCGCGGGACTTGCTCATCTTCTCCCCGTCCAGGCCGACCATGCCGCTGTGCAGGTACGCCCGCGCGAACACCTCGTCGGTCGTGGCCTGGCCGTCGGCCGCACACATCTCGTGGTGCGGGAAGACGAGGTCGCTCCCCCCGGCCTGCACGTCGAACGCCGGGCCGAGCCGGTCGAGCGCGATGGCCGTGCACTCGACGTGCCAGCCGGGCCGCCCGCGGCCGAAGGGCGAGTCCCACGCGGGCTCACCCGGACGCTCGAGGCGCCACACGAGCGCGTCGAGCGGGTCGCGCTTGCCCTGCCGGTCGGGGTCGCCGCCCCGCTCGGCGAACACGGGCCGGGCCTGCTCGGGCGTGAGGTGGGAGAGCGACAGGAACGAGGGGTCGGCCGCCTGCTCGAAGTAGAGGTCGGGGTGCTCGGGGTCGGCCGGGTCGTCGACGGCGTAGACGATGCCCTCGCGCTGGTGCCGCTCGATCAGCTCGACGATCAGCGGGATCGCCTCCACCGCGCCGACGTAGCTGGCGGGGGCGAGCACGTTCAGCGCCTCCATGTCCTCGCGGAACAGGGCGATCTGGGAGTCCGCGAGCTCGCGCCAGCCCACCCCGTCACGGTCGGCGCGCTCGATCAGCGGGTCGTCGACGTCGGTGACGTTCTGGACGTAGTTCACGAGCAGCCCGGCGTCGCGCCAGGCCCGGTTGAGCAGGTCGAAGGCGACGTAGGTGTTCGCGTGCCCGATGTGGGTCGCGTCGTACGGGGTGATGCCGCAGACGTACATCCGCGCGGTCCCGTCGGTCGGCCCCACCTCGACGAGCGCCTGGGCCTTCGAGTCGTACGCCCGGATCGCACCTCGCGCCTCGGGGGCCGGTAGCTCGGGAACGGGACGGGAACGCCAGGCCTGCACCGCAGCACCCTACCGGCGCGACACGGAGCTATGGACGTGGTTCGCCTCTGCCGCCTGGAGGAACGGATCGTGAAGCCCGCTCTCTCAACCACAGCATCAGCCGTGCTTCACGAGGAGAGACGAAGGCGGCAGATCAAGGCGAACCGCGTTCAGAGCGACAGAAGATTCAGAAGGGCGGCCACGGGATCGACGGCCACTGGCCGCGGGGGGCCCGTGGGAAATGGTTCCGGTCGAGCAGGCGGTCGGCCCGGCGGGTGAAGACGTCCACCTCCTCGTCGTCCAGCAGCCCGACCAGGGCGGCCGGCGCCTCGTCCCGGGCCCGGCGGACCAGGTCGCGCTCGTCCTCGGTCAGCTCGGCCCCACCCCAGCCCCACAGGAGGGTGCGCAGCTTGTTCTCGACGTTGAAGGTCACGCCGTGGTCGATGCCGAAGAGGTGGCCCTCGCTGGAGAGGATGTGCCCGCCCTTGCGGTCGGCGTTGTTCACCAGCACGTCGAACACGGCCAGCCGCCGCAGCGCCGGGTCGTCGGCGTGGATCACGGCGACGGCCGAGTCGTCGGCGCCGAGCCCCTCCACGCAGCGGAACCACCCCTGCTTCGGCACCTTCCGGCTGGGCACCAGGTCGACCAGCCGGGCGACGGCGTCGTCCTCGGACTCCACCCACACCTGCAGCGAGCCCGGCCCGAGCGGGCCGTCGATGAACACGGTCACCGGGACGCAGTCGAAGCCCGCGGCCCGGGACACCTCGTACGCCGCCACCTCCCGCCGCCCGAGCGTGTCGGTCGGGAAGTCCCACAGCGGGCGCTCGCCCTGGGTCGGCTTGTAGACGCACTGCAGGTCGAGGTCGTCGGTCCGCAGCTGACCCAGGAACGTCGCGTTCGACGCGCTCAGCAGGCGGCCGGTGATCTCGAGCTCGTCACGCTCCAGGCGGCCGCTGCGCAGGGCGGCGGTGAGCGCCGGGTGCCGGGTGTCGCCGGCGTCCGGTCGCGGGCCGGAGGAGCTGGGGTCGTGCGGTTCGCGCGCAGCGTCGGTCACGGGGTCCGTCGTCTCGGGAGGTGGCGCGGGATCAGGAGAACAGCGCGCGCCGGTAGCCGTTGGACCGCGGGCAGATGTGCCCGGTCGGTTCGATCGGCTGCAGGCAGAAGGGGCACGGCGGGCGGCCCGCGGCGATCAGCGCCTGGGCGCGCGTCACGAACTCGCGCGCGTACGACGCGGTGATCTTGACGACGAACACCTCGTCGGCCTCGATCTCGGCGTCCACGTCGGCCGTCGTCCCGGTGGAGCGCTCGCCCGGCTCGGGCTCGGGCTCCTCGGCGTCGCGGTCGACGTTGGAGAAGAGCTCGATGACGATGCGGTCGATGCTCGGGTCCCAGGCGATCGTCATGGTCCCGACGCGGAACTCCTCCGCGATGGGTGCGTCCAGCGGGTCGACGTCCTTCGCCTTGCCGGTGCCGACCGAGGAGCCGGAGCCGGCGACGCCGCGCCGCACGATCTCGTCGAGGACCCGGTCGAGGTGCTCGGCGAGCACGGAGACCTGCTGCTTCTCGCAGGCCACGCTGGTGATGCGGTTGCCCTCCCGCGCCTGGAGGAAGAAGGTGCGCTCCCCGGGGGTGCCGACGGTCCCGGCGACGAACCGGTCCGGCGCGTCGTAGCGGTGCACGAGAATCGCCATGGCCCAAGCCTAGTGCGCCCGGGACGAGAGCCCGGGCCCGTGGCGGAACGCGCGGGTCGGCCCGGGCCCACCTCCTCGCGGACCTCCGTCGAGGTCAGCCTCGGAGCGTCGACACCGGCTACGCGTGCCCGCCGGCGCCGAGGCCGCCGCCGACCGCCGCGTCGTCGGCCGAGGTGTCGTTCTCCGACGCCTTCTTGGGCGGCGGGGCCAGGAGCTTGGCGAGGTCCGCGTTGGTCGAGTTGGTCGTGACCACGTACGGGCGGGTCGCGGTGTAGCGGATGACCGAAAGCGAGGCCGGGTCGACCATGATGCGCTGGAAGCTGTCGAGGTGGAGCCCCAGCGCGTCGGCCAGGATCGCCTTGATCGGGTCGCCGTGGGAGACGGCGGCCCAGACCGCGTCGTCACCGTGCTCGGCGGCGATCTGCGCGTCCCAGCGCCGGATCGCCTGGACCACCCGGGACGACATCTCGGTCATCGACTCCCCACCCGGGAAGCGGACCGCGGACGGCTGCGTCTGCACCGTCTTCCAGAGGTCCTCCTTGGCCAGGTCGCGCAAGGACTTGCCGGTCCAGTCCCCGTAGCCGCACTCGGTCAGACCCTGCTCGATCGTCAGGCCGAGGCCGTCCGGCCGGGCGGAGAGCAACGCCTGGCTCGTCTGCCGGCAGCGGCGCAGCGGCGAGCTGACGAGGGCCACGAGCGGGACGCCGGCGATCCGCTCGCCCAGCGCGGCCACCTGCGTCCGGCCGGTCTCGTCGAGCTCCACGCCGGAGGAGCGGCCGGCGAGGACGCCGGCGGTGTTGGCGGACGTACGTCCGTGCCGGATCAGCAGGACGGTCGTCACGGGCACAGGCTAGCCGGGCGGCAGTACGGCGATCGCGTCGATGGAGATCAGCAGCCCGCGCGGCAGCCGTACGTTCGCCGGGGCGGAGCGGGCCGGGGGCGGGTCGGGCATGTGGCGGGCGTACACCGCGTTGAGCGCGGCGAAGTCGTCGACGTCGGCGTAGAAGATCGTCGTCCTGACCAGATCGTCCATCGAGGCCCCCGCCGCCGCCAGGACCGCGGCGAGGTTGACCAGCGCCTGCTCGGTCTGGGCCTCGATCCCCTTTCGCGCCGACCCGGTCGCCGGGTCGATGCCGGCCGTGCCCGAGCAGAACACGAAGCCCCCGGCCACGATCGCCTGGCTGTAGGGCCCCAGCGCCGCCGGCGCGTCCGGGCTCGTGACGGCCTGCCTGGTCATGCCCGACGGTCCCGCGTCCCGGCCGCCGACGTCAAGGGCCGGTCGCACAGGGGTCTGGCTCAGACCGCCCGGTAGCGGCCGCGGACGTGCGTCAGCAGACCGTCCTCCGCCACGTCGAACAGCTCGACGAGCTCGACCGTGGCGCGCACCAGCAGGCCCCACCCGGCGTGCCCGGGCGGCTCCGCGCTGAGACGGGCGCCGATCCAGCCGGCCGAGCCGAGGAGCACCGGACCCCACTCCGACTCGGTCCACTCCCCCAGCCGGAACACGCCGCCCGGGGCCGGCGCCTGGCCGGCGAAGGCGTCGGCCAGCTGGCGCTGCTCCCAGGTCAGCAGGTTGACGACTACGGCGGGCTGGGCCTCCGGGTGGGCGAGCAGCTCACCCAGCTCGCTGTCCTCGTCGACGATCCCGACCACCTCCCCGGGCTCGCCGTCCGCGACCAGGAACGACGAGACCGTCCAGCCCGCGCGTCGTCCCGCCCCGAGGGCGGTCCAGACGCTGACCGGGGACACCATCCGCCCGCGGAACCGGCGCAGCGGGCTGCGGTCGCCCGCAGCGTCGGCGAAGGGGTGCTCGCTGTGGATCGTCATGTGCTCAGTTGTAGCGCCTCGGCGGCGAGGGTCAGCGCGTCGAGGCGGTCGGCGAGGGTCGTGCCGTACGGCACGAGCGCGCAGGTCGTCACGCCCGACGCCGCCAGCCGGGCCAGGCCGTCGGCGACCCGGGCGCGGTCCCCGAGGAGCGACGTGCGGTCGACGAGCGCGTACGGGACGGCGGCCTCGGCGTCGCGGGGACGTCCGGACAGGTAGAGGTCCTGGATCTCGGCGGCCTCGTCGGCGAAGCCCATCCGGACGGCGGACGAGAAGTAGAAGTTCTGCTCGCGGCTGCCCATCCCGCCGACGTAGAGCGCGGCGTACGCGCGGACCGGGTCCGCGCAGCGCTGCGGGTCGGGCCCGACCGACAGCGGCACGGTGGCCACCACGTCGAACCCGGTCAGGTCGAGCCCGACCGTGGCACGCCCGGCGCGGACGTGCCCAAGCTGCTCGGGGCCGAGACCGGGGTCGAAGAACACGGCCAGCCAGCCGTCCGCGACCTCCCCGGCCAGCTCGAGGTTCCGGGGCCCGACGGCGGCCAGGTAGAGCGGCACGTGCTCGCGCAGCGGACGCAACCCGAGGCGCAGGGCCTTGCCCGGGCCGTCGGGCAGCGGCAGCGGGTGGTGCGGCCCCGGGTGGCGCACGGTCTCGCGGGCCAGCGCCGAGCGGACCACCTCGACGTACGCGCGGGTGCGGGCCAAGGGCTGGGCGAACCGCACGCCGTGCCAGCCCTCCGACACCTGCGGCCCGGACACCCCGAGACCCAGCCGGAAGCGTCCGCCGCTCAGCAGGTCGATCGTCGCGGCCGTCATCGCCGTCATCGCCGGGGACCGCCCGGGGATCTGCATGACGGCGGACCCGAGGTCGATCGTCGTCGTCTGCCCGGCGAGCCAGGCCAGCACGCTCGGGCTGTCCGAGCCGTACGCCTCCGCGGCCCACACGGAGGCGAAACCCAGCCGTTCGGCGTGCTGCGCCAGCGCCAGGGCCTCGGCCGGGTCGGCCCGCCCGGACAGGTAGCCGAGGTTGAGTGCCAGCCGCATGGTCCGACGGTATGCCGCCCTTCGGCGGGCTCAGCGAACGTGCCCCGACCTCCCATAGGGTCGGGCCTCGTGGAGTCCAGACGGGTCGGGGACAGCGGGCTGGTCGTCTCCCGGCTGGGCCTCGGCACCCTGACCTGGGGCCGCGACACCGACGAGCAGGCCGCGCGCGGGCTGCTCGAGACGTTCTGCGAGGCCGGCGGGACGCTGATCGACACGGCGGCCGCGTACGGGGCCGGCGACGCCGAGCGGCTGGTCGGCCGGCTGGTCGACGAGGTCAGCGACCGCGACGACGTGGTGATCGCGAGCAAGGCCGGCTTCGTGGTGCGGCGCGGCGAACGGGTGGTGGACACGTCCCGGCGCGCGCTGCTGCGTGACCTGGACGCCTCGCTGGCACGGCTCGGCACCGACCACCTGGACCTGTGGCAGGTGCACGCCTGGGGCGCGGCGCCGCTGGAGGAGTCGCTCAGCGCCATCGACCAGGCGGTCAGCAGCGGTCGGGTCCGCTACGCCGGGGTGTCGAACTTCGTCGGCTGGCAGACCGCGCAGGCCGCGACGTGGCAGCGGGCCGTGCCCGGTCGGAGCCCGCTGGTCAGCGCCCAGGTCGAGTACTCGCTGCTGGCCCGCCGGGCCGAGGTGGAGGTGCTGCCGGCGCTGCACGCGTTCGGGATGGGGTGCTTCCCCTGGTCACCGCTGGGTCGCGGCGTGCTCACGGGGCAGTACCGGGTGAGGACGCCCCGCGGCTCGCGGGCCGCGACCGACCACTTCGCCTGGTTCGTCGAGCCCTACCTGGAGCCGCGCAGCCGCGGTGTCGTCGAGGCCGTCAGCCGCGCGGCCGAGGGCCTCGACCTGACCCCGCTCCAGGTGGCGCTGCTGTGGGTCCGCGACGCGCCCGGCGTCACCGCTCCCCTGCTCGGCGCCCGGACCGCCGGCCAGCTCGCGCCCGCGCTCGCGACCGAGGTGCTGTCGCTGCCGCCCGAGATCGCGTCGGCGCTCGACGACGTCTCCGGCGGGCCGAACGCGCTACGCCCCCACCCGGTCGCGCCCGGCCGCTAGCTCCAAGTCCAGCCGCGAACGGCGCCGCCGGACACGCTCGGACGGCGTGTCGCGTGCCCGCTGGCGCCACTCGTACGCCGGGAGGCGCCGTCTGCTCTCAGACGGTCAGGCGCGCGCGGATGATCTTGCGGCGCACCCAGACGTCGCGCGTCCCGTCGCGGTAGCGCCGGAGCCTCGTCAGCTCCCAGCCACCGTGCTCGCAGCGTTCCGTCAGCAGCTGGCGGACGGCGCCCCGGGACAGGTCGCGCGACAGGCGGACCTTCTCAACCTCGTAGTCGACCGACCGTGCGTCGGCGTAGCTCGTGATCATCGTGGACGAGGGTAATCGGTGTCCTGTGGGGGACGACCCCCCACACCCCCCGAATGGGTTCCAGTCGCTGGCGCTCCTGGAACCCCTGCACGACTTGGCCGGCGCGAGATCCGGGCGGCGTCTCAGGCCTGGTCGAGGAACCGGTCGAGCACGCGCGCGCCGAACTTCAGCGACTCGACGGGCACGCGCTCGTCCACCCCGTGGAACATGCCCACGAAGTCGAGGTCCGGCGGCAGCCGCAGCGGCGCGAAGCCGAAGCAGCGCACGCCGAGCGCGTCCCACGCCTTGGCGTCCGTGCCGCCGCTCATGAGGAACGGCACGGCCTTGGCCCCGGGGTCCTCGGCGGCGAGGCAGGACTGCATCGCCTCGACCAGGGCGCCCGAGAACTCCGTCTCCACCGCGGGCTGGACGTTCTCGATCTCGTAGCGGACCTTCTCGCCCAGCAGCTCGGTGATCGTCTCGAAGAACGCGTCCTGCCCACCGGGCACGAACCGCCCGTCCACCGACGCGGTGGCCCGACCCGGGATCACGTTGTGCTTGTAGCCGGCGTTCAGCATCGTCGGGTTGGCCGTGTTGCCCATGGTCGCGCCGACCATCCGGGCGATGCTGCCCAGCTTGGCCAGGGTGGGCTCCACGTCGTTCGTGTCGAGCTCGACCCCGAGCGCCTCCGACACCGCCTCGAGGAACGCCTGCTGCGCCGCGGTGATCCGGTTGGGCCACGCGTACTCACCGATCCGCCCGACCGCCGCGGCCAGCTCGGTCACCGCGTTGTCGTCGTTGCGGAACGACCCGTGCCCGGCGCGCCCGTCGGCGATGAGGTTGAGCCAGGCCAGACCCTTCTCGGCGGTCTGGACCAGGTAGAGCCGCAGGTCGTCGCGGACCGTCAGCGAGAAGCCGCCGACCTCGCCGATCGCCTCCCTGCACCCCTCGACCACCTCGGGGTGGTGCTCGACCAGCCAGCGCCCGCCCAGCCCGCTGCCGGCCTCCTCGTCGGCGGTGAAGATCAGCCGGATCGGGCGCCGGGGTGCGCGTCCGGTGCGGACGCGGTCGCGGACGACGCTGAGCACCATCGCGTCGAAGTCCTTCATGTCCACCGCGCCGCGGCCCCAGACGCAGCCGTCCTGGATCTCGCCGGAGAACGGGTCGACGCTCCAGTCGTCGGCGTTCGCCGGGACCACGTCGAGGTGGCCGTGCACCAGCAGCGGCGGCAGGCTCTCGTCCGTGCCCTCGGGCGACCAGTGCGCCACCACCGACGTACGCCGGGGAGCGGACTCGTAGAGCTCGCTCGCGATCCCCACCTCGTCGAGCCAGCCGGCCACCCGCTCGGCGGCGTCGCGCTCGCCCGGACCGGGCTCGGACCCGAAGTTCGTGGTGTCGATGCGGATCAGCTCCTGGCAGAGCTCGACCACCTCGCCGTCCGGGGCTGCGTCCAGGCCGTGCTCGTTCGTCCGCCTCGCGTCGCTCACCGCCTCATTGTCGTCCGACGCCTGGCGACGACCTGCGCGCAGGGGCGAGAATGAGGCGCGTGCGCCTCCCGTCCCGAGCCTGGTTCGTGTGGGGCGTGGGCGTCCTCGCGTACGGCCTGGCCGTGTTCCAGCGCTCCTCCCTCAGCGTCGCCGCCGAGTTCGCGACGGTCCGGTTCGGGATCGGCGCGTCGCTGTTCTCGGTCTTCGCGGTGCTGCAGCTCGTCATGTACGCGGTCATGCAGGTCCCCGTCGGCGTGCTCGTCGACCGGATCGGCTCGCGCCGCATGGTGGCCCTCGGCGCGCTGGTCATGGCCGGCGGGCAGGTGCTGATGGGCCTCACGACCTCGGCCGGCGGCGCGATCGTCGCCCGGATGCTCGTCGGCACGGGTGACGCGATGACCTTCGTCAGCGTGCTGCGGCTGATCCCGTCGTGGTTCCCGGCACGTCGGGTGCCGATCCTCACCCAGGTCACCGGCCTGCTCGGCCAGCTGGGTCAGGTCGCGGCGACGATCCCCCTGGTCCTCGTGCTGCACGACTACGGGTGGAGCACCGCCTACCTCGGCGCGGCGGCGATCGGGCTGCTGGTGGGTGTCGCCGTCCTCGCGGGGATCCGGGACTCCCCGATCGGCGCCCAGGCGTCGCCGCCGATCACCTGGCGCGAGGCGGTCGGTCAGCTCCGGTCGTCCTTCGCGGAACCGGGGACCCGGCTGGGCCTGTGGTCGCACTTCACCTCGCAGTTCTCCCAGATGGTCTTCGCGCTGCTCTGGGGCTTCCCCTTCCTCACCCTCGGGCTGGGCTACAGCGCGACCGCCGCCGGCTCCCTGCTGACCGTGATGGTCCTCGCCGGCCTCGTGGTGGCCCCGGTCCTGGGCCAGCTCACGGCCGCCTACCCACGACGTCGGTCCAACCTGGTGCTCACGGTGCTCGTCGCGACGGTCGTGATCTGGACCGTGGTGCTGCTCTGGCCGGGTCCGGCGCCGCTGCCCGTCGTCGTGGTCCTGATGCTCGTGCTCTCGGCGAACGGTCCCGCGTCCGCGGTGGGCTTCGACTTCGCCCGTTCCTTCAACCCGTCGCCCCGGCTCGGCGTGGCCTCGGGCATCGTCAACGTCGGCGGCTTCACGGCCTCGCTCACGACGATCCTGGTGATCGGGATCGTGCTGGACGTGCTGGCCCCGGACGGCGCGTACACGCTGAACGACTTCAAGCTCGGCTTCTGCTTCCAGTACCTGCCGTGGGCGTTCGGGTTCTTCGCCGTGATCCGCAGCCGTCGGCTGACGCGCGCCGGGATGGCCGAGCAGGGCGACGTCGTCGACACCCTCCCGCACGCCATCGCCCGGCACTGGCACGACCGCAGCAGCTGAGCCCGGAGCGTCGTGGCCGTCGCGTCCACGAACCCGCGAGTTGGTCGGAGCCGCCCCGACCCGGGTATAGTCATCCCTCGGCCCGGGAACGGGCCGACACCGGTCCGGGTGGCGGAATAGGTAGACGCGCTAGCTTGAGGTGCTAGTTCCCTTTACGGGGAATGGGGGTTCAAGTCCCCCCTCGGACACATCACGACGAACACACCTCCCGAGCAGCCTCCCCGCGAAAGCTGTCGCTCCGACCTCCTGGCCGAGGAGCCGACCACCGTGGCGGGAATCCGGACCGAACACGAGCCTGGCGGCGGTGTCGACCTGGGCACGGGCGTCGGGGCGTACGGCCGCCTGCTGCGGCACGGGCCCGCGGCCCGACCCTTCCTGCTGGCGGCCCTCGCGCGGCTGACGCTGGCCATGATCCCGCTCGGGATCCTCATCCTGGTCGAGCACGAGCGCGGGACCTACGCGCTCGCCGGCCTGGTCAGCGGGGTCTACGCGGTCGGGGCCGCCCTCGGCACGCCGCTCTGGGGCCGGCTCATGGACCGCTTCGGGCAGCTGCGGGTCCTGCTGCCCACCGCGCTCGTCAGCGCGACCCTGCTGGCGGGCCTGGCGCTGGCCACGACGGGCGGCGCACCCGCGAGCACCCTGGTCGCCCTCGCGGTGGGGGTCGGGCTCAGCTATCCGGCCATCGGACCGGCGCTGCGCTCCAGCTTTCGCATCGTGCTGCCCGACCCGAGCGACCGGCGCGTGGCGTTCGCGCTGGACGCGACCTCGGTGGAGCTGGCCTTCGTCTGCGGCCCGCTGCTGCTCTCGGCCCTCCTGCTGCCCGGGGTCGCCGCGCTGCCGCTGCTCGTCACGGCCGGCCTGCTCGTCGTCGGCGGCGCCGGCTACTGCTTCACCGGGGTCGCACGCCGGGCGAACGCCACGACCCAGCGGGCTGCGGCCGGTCACGACCCCGCCACGGCCGCGGCCGGACCCCGCACCGCGCTGACCGCCACGGGCGTCCCGCTCGTGCTCGCCGTGATGCTGGTGATCAGCATCGGCTTCGGCCAGCTCGACACCTCGATGGCCGGCACCGCGGACCTCGCGCTCGGCAGCACCGAGCGGGTCGGCATCCTCTTCGCCGCGATCGCGGGTGGCAGCACGCTCGGCGGGCTGGCGTACGGGTCACGGTCCTGGTCGATCAGCGAGCGGCGGGCGGTGCCGCGCCTGCTCGCGGCGTTCGCCGTGCTGCTGTCCGTGCTCGCGGTGCTGCTCGGGACGGGGACGTCGAGCCTGGTCGTGCTGCTGCCGGTCCTGTTCCTCACCGGGCTCGCCATCGCTCCCACGCTGATCATGCAGCAGGCGATGCTCGACCAGCTCGTCCCACCCGCCCGGCTGAACGAGGCGCAGGCCTTCCTCTCCGCGTCCAACACCGCCGGGGCCGCCCTGGGCACCGCGGTCGCCGGCGTGGTCATCGACGTCGCCGGCCTGTCGTGGTCCTTCGGCGGGGCGGCGCTCGGCGTCACCGTCGCCGCGCTGGTCGCGCGGTTCAGCCGCCGCGGCCGCGGCCGCTGAGGCTGGTCCCCGTGGCCACCGGCCGCATCGTGATAGTTGTCTAGGCGCTGTCGTCCCGCCGCACCGCTGCGCCGGCTGATCCGTGCAGCACCCACCCTCCAGCACGAAGCGAGTCGACCATGCCTCCCGCTCCCACCCCGCCGTCCGACGTCCGCCTGGGCGGGAGGCTGGGTGCTGAGTTCCTCGGCACCTTCGGCCTCGTCTTCGGCGGCTGCGGCAGCGCCGTGCTCGCCGCGAAGTTCCTGACCGAGGACTCGGTCCAGCTCGGCATCGGCTTCGTCGGGGTGGCGCTCGCCTTCGGTCTCACCGTGCTGACCGGGGCCTTCGCGTTCGGGCACGTGTCGGGTGGCCACTTCAACCCGGCCGTGACGATCGGGCTCGCGGTGGCGCGCCGCTTCCGCTGGTCGGACGTGCTGCCCTACATCGCCACCCAGGTCGTGGCCGCGAGCGTGGCCGGCGGGGTCCTCTTCATCATCGCCACGGGCAGCCCCAGCACGACCGCCGAGCAGCTGCGCGCGTCCGGGTTCGCGACCAACGGCTACGGGCTCCACTCGCCGGCCCACTACAGCCTCGGCGCGGCCCTGCTCACCGAGATCGTGCTCACGGCCGCGTTCCTGTACGTGATCCTCGGCGCCACCGACGACCGGACGAACAAGGCCTTCGCGCCCATCGCGATCGGCCTCGCCCTGACCCTGATCCACCTGATCAGCATCCCGGTCACCAACACCTCGGTGAACCCGGCGCGCTCCCTCGGCGTCGCCTGGTACGTCGGCGGCCCGGCCCTGAGCCAGGTCTGGCTGTTCATCGTCGCCCCGATCGTCGGCGCCGTCATCGCCGGGGCGTCGTACGCCCGTATCACCGGGGCCGGACCGGGCGCACCCTCCACCGGGATCGCGGACGACGGCGAGGAGACGGTGGCGCACGCCCGCCGCGCCTGAGGCTCCGACCCGCTACTGGTTCGGCAGCCAGACGGTGGCCCGGACCATGAAGTGGTCCGACGGGATCGTGCCGACGAGCTTGCCCGACTTGTCGAGCCGGGCCACCGTCTCCCACTCGCTGACGCGCATCTCGGTGGTCAGGATGTAGTCGATGTAGCTGCCCAGGCCCCAGCTCTTGTGACCCGGCGCCTTGCGCGCCCAGCCGCTGTTCGAGCTGTTCAGCCAGGTGTGCACCTTGTGCTCGACCGTCGCGCCCTTCGGCTTGTGCGTCTTGTACTTCCCGCCGAGCGGGTCCACGAACCCGGCCTTGACGTAGACGTCGTACGGGACGTTGCTCGGCTTCTCGAAGCGGCTCGAGTTCCAGTCGCCGACGGCGATCATGGGCAGCCGGTGCGGGTTGTGCGCCTCGAGCTCGGCGAGCGCGACCTGCGCCTGCTTGCGCTTGACCTTGAAGTCCTTGTCGCTGCCGACCACGTGCAGGTCGGAGAACATGAAGCGCTTGCCGGTGCTGCGCTGGCGCAGCTCGGCCCACGTCATGTAGTTGTCGCCCTTGCCCTTGGGCACCGGCAGCAGCCTCGAGCCCTGAGCGACCAGCTCGACGCGGGCGGCGTCGTACAGGATCCGCTGACCCTCGCTCGCCCCCTTGTCGGCGTACGCGCACCGGTTCGGCGAGGTGTCCTTCACGCAGTTGTAGCGGGTGGCGTTGGTGAGGCGCCAGCTGCCGCCGAGGCGCTCGACGAGGTCGTCGAACTGGCTGATCTTGCGCGGCTCGGACACCTTGTCGTGCAGCAGCCCCTGGCTCGCCTCCTGGATCGCCAGCACGTCCAGGTGCTGGCCCTTGATCGCCGCGACCACCGCCCCGCGACGGTCGGCCCACGGCTTCTCGTTCGGTCGGCCCTCGAAGCAGGTGGCGCACCGGATGTTGTACGTGGCGACGCGCAGGGGTGCGGAGACGGCGGCTCTCGCCACCGTGACGGTCGTGGTGCCGGACGGGCGGACGCTCGCGGCGGCCAGCTGCGCGGAGGCGCCGGGACCGACGACCGGGACGGCGATCACGCCGACCGCCACCGCACCGGAGAGGACACCCACCAGGCGTCGGACGAGCGGGGACGAGGGTCTGGGCAGCATCGGCGCTCCTGAGAGGTCCCACGCCGCGACGGGCGGCGTGCGCGGGGATCCCGCTGCCCTCTTAGTCGTCGACCGCCCGCCGGTCGTTACACGGGGTCCGGCAGGGCTCCTCCCGGGAAGGTCCGTGACCCTCACCCTGCGGCTCCGCCGCGTGCCCTCCCCGCAGGCAGACTGGACGTCCGGTGCCACCCGGTCCCGGAGCTGGAGGATGTCGTGACCGACCCCGCGCCGTATGGACCCTACGGACCATCCGGGCTGCCGCCCGTGCCCGTGGTTCGCGACCCGATGCCGGTGGCCCCCGTCGCCTACCCGCAGATGCTGCGCACGCCGCGCGCCACCGTCGGCCGGGGCGTGCTGATGATCGTCTGCTTCGTCGTGGGCTACCTGATCGTGAGCACCGTCCTGCAGGGCGGCGCGATCGGCTGGGACATCTACCGCGGCCGGACCACCGTGGCCGACCTGCTGGCCATGCGGCTCGACCTCACGCCCGCGCTGCTGGTGGCCGTGAACCTGTCCAACGCGGCGAGCATCCCGCTGAGCATGCTGCTGCAGCGGGCGTTCTTCGGCCAGCGCGGCCGCTGGCTGCACTCGGTGACCGGACGGTTCCGCTGGCGGGTGCTCGGTCGTGGCGCTCTGATCGTGCTGCCGTTCTGGGCGGCGTACCTCGTGATCACGCTGGTCGCCGCACCCGAGACGGTCAAGACGCCGACCGGGACCTACCTGGCGCTGCTGGTCGTCGTCGTCCTGACCACCCCGTTCCAGGCGGCGGGCGAGGAGTACGGCGCACGGGGCCTGATCACCCGGGGAGCCGGTTCGTGGTTCGCCTCGCCCCGGACCGCCCTGCTGGTCGGCACGGTGCTGTCGGGCGCCGTGTTCACGCTCGCCCACGGGGCGGGCGACCCCTGGCTGATCGCCTTCTACTTCGCCTTCGCCGTGGTGCTGTCGCTGATCACCTGGCGCAGCGGCGGGCTGGAGCTGGCGGTCCTGCTGCACACCGCCAACAACCTCGTGGCCTTCGGCGGTCTCGTCCTGCTGCAGCAGGACACCTCGTCGGTGTTCGACCGCGGCGCGGGCAGCGCCGGCCCGTCCGTGCTGCTGCCGGCCGTGATCCTGCTGCTCAGCGCGGGTTCGCTCTGGCTCTGGGTGTCGCGGGCCGGGCTGCGACGCACGTACGAGCCGGAGCGGGCGCGGCCCGAGGTGTCCAGCCGGTACGTCGGGCCCTGGGACCTGCCCGCGGGGCCGAGCCTGCACGAGACAGACGAAGAGCCCGGCCGGCCGAGGCCGACCGGACTCTCCTAGCCGCTCCTCGACCCAGGGGCTGGGGTCACGCGGGGACGGGCCCCAGCCCGGGGATGAGGGGAGAAGCGGCGGTCAGTAGGCCCCGCGACGGGCGGCCACGGTGGTGAAGGTGCGCGCCAGGATGCTGACGTCGAGCATCGTGCTCCAGTTCTCGGCGTAGAACACGTCCAGCTTGACCCGCTGGTCGTAGCCGACGTCGCTGCGCCCGGAGACCTGCCACAGCCCGGTGATGCCGGGCTTGAGCGCCAGGAAGCTCCGCTGGTGCACGCCGTAGCGATCGAGCTCGACCGGCGTGATGGGACGCGGCCCGACCAGCGACAGGTGACCCAGCAGCGAGTTGAACAGCTGGGGCAGCTCGTCGAGGCTGGTGCGCCGCAGGAACTTGCCCAGCGAGGACACGCGGGGGTCGTCGGCGACCTTCTGGTCGATGGCGAACTCCTCGACGAGGTCCTCGCGGCCCATGGCGATGAACGCCTGCTCGGCGGTCTGGTAGGGCCGGTCGGCGCCCGTGGAGTACTCCCACAGCATCGACCGGAACTTGAAGACCCCGATCGCCCGGCCGCCGCGGCCGAGCCGGTGCTGGCGGTAGAGCACCGGACCCGCCGGGTCGGTGATCTTGACCAGCGACGCGACGACCAGGAGCAGCGGCGCGAGCAGCAGGAGCCCGACGATCGAACCCACGATGTCGACGACACGCTTGCCGACGGTGGCCCACCCGTCGAGCGAGGTGAGCCGGACCTCCATGACGGGGATGCCGTCGACGGTCGACATGGTCGAGCTGGCGGCGAAGACACCAAAGAGGTCGGGGACGAAGCGGTAGCCCATGCCCCGGTCGTTGGCGAGGGTCATCAGCCGGGTGGCCTCGTCCCGGGTCAGCGTCGTGTCGGTCTGCACGATCTCGTCGATGCGCACCCGGTGGGAGTCCAGCGCCTGCTCGATCGTCCCGTAGACCGGCCGGTCACCCAGGAACACACCGCCGGCCTCCGAGGCCGAGACCGCGGCGATGACCGAGTGCCCGCGGCCCGACTTCGTCAGGCTCGCCGCCACCCGCTCGGCGATCGGACCGGTGCCCACGACGATGACGTTGTGCAGCGCCCGGCCCCGGGTGTGGGCGCGGCGCAGGACCGCACGGATGGCGTACCGGCCCGCCATGACCAGCACGGACCCGAAGACGAAGGAGTACACGGGGACCGCGCGCCCCGGGAAGAGCGACATGCCGAGCCAGAAGTAGTCGATGAGGATCAGGGAGGCGACGCCGATCCCGATCCCGGCCATCACCCGCGACAGCTCGGTGGCGCGACCCCAGCTCTGGCGCGACGAGTAGAGGCCGCAGGCTGCAAAGATCAGGGCCCAGGCCGGAGCGGCGATGCTGACGATGGCGACGAACTGCCCGAGCGTGACGACCTGGGACCAGGGCTTGGGCGTCGAGACCCGCAGCTCGTAGGCCGCGATGCACGCGACGAAGAGTGCGAAGACGTCGACCACCACGGTGACCGCAGTAAAGGCCATCTGGCGTTGGACACGCGTGAGCGCGAACGACTGAGACATGAGTTCCCCCCCGAGAACAAGACCGCAAGAACGGACACGTGACATCAGCGTCGACGTCCAGCAAGAAGTCCTGCCCCCAGGACTGAGACGATCATAGGACGTCCTCAACTTTTTGGCGACGCCCACGGCTCCGTACGATCCTCTGAAGGTTGAGATGTCAATCACAGGGCCGCGGTTCCAGGTCCAGCCTGCTCTCGGCCTGTCAGGACAACGCCGACGAGCCCGTCCGCAGCAGCCTGCGGGTCGGACGAGCCGTGGCCTTGCGGCCGCACCTCAGGTCCGGCAGGACCACCCCTCGCGACCCTCGAGCAGGTGAAGTTTTTCCCGCTCCTGGAGAGGGCTGATCCAGGCCGAGCCTTGATAGGATTCACGCGTGTGACCACCTCGAGGTGGTCGGGGACGCACGTCATCGATCGGGTCCATGTGTCGGGGAGATCCCGCCTTGCCGAACGTCGCCGGACGAGCGCGACGTGGCGCGACGGCGACCTCCTGTGGCTCGGGCTGCTGCTCGCCGGGTTGTCGGCGGGTCTGGTGATCGCCCTCGTGTGGTGGCTGGTCACCTGAGGCCCACCCCGCTGCCTGGTGGAGGTCCTCACCCGGCGCAGGTCCTCGCTCAGCGGAAGTCGCGCGACCGGTAGCTCTGCGGGATGGCGGCGGCGGTCGCGGCCGGGAAGAGCCCGCTCAGCGGTTCCAGCTTGTCGGCGACCAGGTTGGTCACCCCCTCGGAGTGCTCGATCGTGCCGCGCACCAGCATCGCGTTGGTCCGCCGGCCCACCCGGACGAAGCGCTGCCACATCGGTCGTGAGCAGACGATGTTGAGCATCCCGGTCTCGTCCTCCAGGTTGAGGAACGTGACCCCGCCGGCGGTCGACGGCCGCTGCCGGTGGGTGACCAGCCCGGCGACCCGGACCCGCGTGCGGTCGTGCTCCGCGCCCAGCGCGCTGATCGGGACCACCTCGTGGGTGTCCAGCACCGGGCGCAGGTGGCCGACCGGGTGGTCGTCGGGGCTGATCTGCGTCGCCCACAGGTCGGCCAGGGTCAGCTCCGCCGCGCTCATGCCCGGCAGCTCCGGCGGCGCCGCGTCCACGGCCGTCCCAGGGAGGGTGTCGGCGCTGTCGGCGTACCCCGCGTTCCACAGCGCCTGGCGCCGGGAGAGCCCGAAGGAGTCGAACGCGCCGGCCGTGGCCAGCGCCTCGGTCTGGGCCACGGTGAGCCCCGTCCGCCGGACGACGTCGTTGATGCTCGTGTACGGCCCGTCGGCCCGGGCGTCGACGATGCGCTGCGCCTGGGCCTGGCCGATCCCCTGCACCTCGGTCAGCCCCAGCCGGACGGCGAACCGGCCGTCTCGGCGGTGGGTACGGGTCAGGTCTGGGGCGCTGCGGACCCACGGCCCCACCGGCGGCTGGTCACGGTCCAGGCAGCCGGGCATCCCGGTCGCGAGGCTCTCGCCCGCACCGTCGGCCCCACCTCTGCCCCCGCTCCCGACCTCCCCGTCCAGCAGCTCCAGGCCGGCGTCGACCCCGGAGGCCACGATGTCGGGACGGCGCACCTCGACCCCGTGCCGCCGGCCGTCGGCCACCAGCGACTGCGACGAGTAGAAGCCCATCGGCTGGGCCCGCAGCAGGCCGGCGAGGAACGCTCCCGGGTAGTGCAGCTTGAGCCAGGAGGAGGCGTAGACCAGCAGCGCGAAGCTGATCGAGTGGCTCTCGGCGAAGCCGAAGTTGGCGAACGCCTTGATCCGGGCGTAGATGTCGTCGGCCAGGTCGCCGACGATGCCGTGCGTGGCCATGCCCTCGTAGAGCGTGGTGCGCAGCCGCTCGATCTTCTCGATCCCGCGCTTGGAGCCCATCGCCCGGCGCAGCAGGTCGGCGTCGTCACCGGTGCAGCCGCCCACGGTCATGGCGATCTGCATCAGCTGCTCCTGGAAGAGCGGGATGCCCTTGGTGCGCTCGAGCACCGGCTTGAGCGCCGGGTGCAGGTAGGTGATCTCCTCCTTGCCGGTGGCGCGGCGGATGTAGGGGTGCACGGCCCCGCCCTGGATCGGGCCGGGCCGGATCAGGCCGATCTCGACCACGAGGTCGTAGAAGCGGCGCGGCTGGAGGCGCGGCAGGGTGCCGACCTGGGCGCGGCTCTCGACCTGGAACACCCCGATCGAGTCGGCGCGGCACAGCATGTCGTAGACGCCCTGCTCCTCCTTGGGGATGGAGTCGAGGTCGAGGCGCTCGCCGACCCGGTCGGCGGCGAGGTCGAGGGTGTACTGGATCGCGGCGAGGATCCCGAGCCCGAGGAAGTCGAACTTGACCAGCCCCATCCACGCGCAGGAGTCCTTGTCCCACTGCAGGACGGTGCGCTGGTCCATCCGCCCGCGCTCGATCGGCACCACCTCCCCGACCGGTCGCTCGGTGAGGACCATCCCGCCGGAGTGGATGCCGAGGTGCCGGGGTGCGCGCAGCAGCTGCTCGGCCAGGTCGACGACGGTCTGCGGGATGTCGTGGTCGTGCGCCTCGTGGTGACCGTTGATCGTGACCGAGCCCCACGAGTCGATCTGCTTGGACCAGGCGTCCTGCTGCCCGGTCGAGTAGCCGAGCGCCTTGGCCATGTCGCGCACCGCCGACTTGGGGCGGTAGCTGATGACGTTGGCGACCTGGGCCGCGTTGAGCCGGCCGTAGCGGCGGTAGACCTCCTGGATCACCTCCTCGCGCCGGTCGGAGTCGAAGTCGACGTCGATGTCGGGCTCCTCGTCCCGGTTGACCGAGAGGAACCGCTCGAACGGCAGGTCGTAGAGGATCGGGTCCACCGCGGTGATCATCAGGACGTAGCAGACGACGGAGTTGGCCGCCGAGCCCCGGCCCTGGCAGAGGATGCCCTGCTCGCGGGCGAAGGCGACCATGTCGCGGACGATGAGGAAGTAGCCGGGGAAGTCCTTCTCCTCGATGACCGCGAGCTCGCGCTCCAGCCGCTGCCGGGCGACCGCGTGCCGCTCCGGCGGGTAGCGCTCCTCCAGCCCGCTGCGGCACAGCTCGCGCAGCCACGTGGCGGGGGTGTGGCCGGGCGGGACCTGCTGCTTGGGCAGCCGGGGCTTGGCCTGCTGCAGGTTGAAGGTGCACTCGGTCGCCAGCCGGACCGAGGTCGCCACCGCACCCGGGTAGCGGGCGAAGCGCTGCGCCATCTCGTGGCCCGAACGCAGGTGGGCCCCGGGCGGAGGCAGCCAGCCGTCCATGTCGGCCAGGCTGCGTCGCGCCCGGACCGCCGCCATCGCGGCGGCCAGGCGACGTTCCTCGGGGGTGGCGAAGTGCACGTTCTGGGTGGCGACCAGCGGCAGCCGCTGCTCGGCGGCCAGGGCCGCCAGCACGTCGTTGGTCGTCGAGTCGGTCGGCAGGCCGGCGTCGCTGATCTCCACCGCCACGTGCTCGCGGCCGAAGAGGGTGACCAGGTCGTCCAGCGCGCGGGCGGCGGCGGTGGTCCCCACCCGGGTGGGTCTGCCCGCCTCGCTGTGCCGGGTCAGCGCGGCGCGCAAGGGACCCTTGCGGCACCCGGTGAGCACCAGCCAGTGCCCCTCAGCCCGCTGCCCCAGCTCGTCGAGGTCGTAGACCGGACGACCCTTCTCGTCGCCGCGCAGCTGCGCGGCGGTGATGGCCGCGGACAGCCGGTGGTAGCCCTCGACCCCGCGGGCCAGCACCAGCAGGTGCTCGCCCTCGGGGTCGGCGGCACCGTTCTGCGGCCCGGTCAGGCCCAGCGACAGCTCGGCGCCGTAGACGGTGGGCAGGTCGTACGCCTTGGCCGCCTCGGCGAACCGGGCCGCGGCGTAGAAGCCGTCGTGGTCGGTGAGGGCGAGGCCCGCCAGCCGCAGCCGGGCCGCCTCCTCGATGAGCGACTCGGGGTCGCTCGCACCGTCGAGGAAGCTGAAGTCGCTGTGCACGTGCAGCTCCGCGTACGGCACGTACGGCTCGTCGGGCGAGCCCGGCCGCCCCTCCGGCACCCGGTAGGCCGGGCGCTTGTGCGAGTAGCCGGGCGCGCTGTCGTCGCCCGGGTGGTCCAGGCTCGGCCGGCGTTCCGGCGGGGCCGGCTCCGTCTTCGGCGCCGGCCGGCCCGACAGCGCCCGCTCGAGGTCTGACCAGCTCTGCGGCGGGTTGCTCCATCCCATCTAGCGACCCACCCCTCGCGGGCGGACCGTCGGGGTCGGCCTACTCATAGCGCGCCTCGACCCACCACTGGCTGCCCTCGACCATCAGCAGCCAGGCGGTGCCGTCGACGGCGACGACCTGGAAACGGGCGACCGCCCGGGCGGCCAGCGGGTCCCACCAGAGCTCGTCGATCGGCCAGGGACCGGCCCAGGCGTCGACGACCAGGTCGGCCGCCCAGTCCGTCGACTGCCGTTGCGCGGAGGGTCGGTCCGAGGAGGGCCGGACGCGCACCCGGACGGGCTCGGCCGAGACGGCGCCACGACCGGTGAGGCGGACGGGCATCCCCTCCGCCGAGAGCACCGTGGCGGGGAGCGGCTCGGCGAGGACGCGAGCCGGCGCCGGGGGCGGGATGCTGCCCGGCCACGGCAGCCCGGCGGGGCGGCGGTCGCCGGCTCGTTCGCCCCACGGGGTGAGCGCCTGCCGGTCGCGCGGGCTGCGGCCTCCCTGCAGCGAGGGGGTGAGCACCTGCTCGGGCCCGAGCATCCCCTGGAGCCGGGCCACGCCGCGCACGATCCGCTCGTCCGGCGCGCTGCCCCACAGCCCCTCGCCGTGGTCGGCCAGCGACTCCACCGCCTCGGGGATCAGACGCACCGTCTCCACCGGCTCGGGCGCCGGGTCACCCTGGAGCTGCCAGTAGAGGCGGTCGACCAGGTCGGCCGCGCTGAACCAGCGGGGGTGCGCCCAGACCCGGGAGCCGAGCCAGCCGCGCTCGCCGCTGACCTCGATGCGCACCTCGCCGCACACGAGCCCGTGGCGGGACAGCTCGGCGACGAACGCCTCGGCGGTGCGGCGGGTGCTGAAGGCGATCGGCTCGATGGTCTCCAGCCCGGGGGCGAAGCTCACCTGCGCGTCGAGCTCGCGGGGCGGCCGCCGAGCCACCGCCGGGCGGGCGTCCGCACCACGCGCCAGCCGGTGCAGCCAGGCGCCCGAGGCGCCGAACCGGGTCGCCACGTCGCGCACCGGCAGCGCCGCCAGGTCACCCAGGGTCCGCAGCCCGAGCCGACGGAACAGGCTCACCTGCTCGAGGTCGTCGAGGACCGCGACCGGCAGCCGCGACAGGAAGCGGCGCGAGCCGCCCACCTCGACGACGACGCTGTCCTGCGGCGCGGCCTGCTTGGCCGCCTGCTCCGCGGTGAACATGCCGTCGGCGATCCCGGCGCGGCAGTCCCACACCCCGGCGGCGACCAGGTGCTCGGCCACGACCGCCGCGGCCTCTGCCTCCCCGCCGTAGAAGCGGCGCGGCACCGTGAGCGCGCACAGCCCCGGCCGGATCGGGGTGACGGTGGCGCTGACCTGCTCGACCGCGGTCAGCACCGCCTCGAACGCCCGGACGTCGCGCTCGGGGCTGTGGTCGGCCACGACCAGCTCGGGGCAGCGGGCGACGGCGTCGCGACGCCGCATGCCCCGCCGGACCCCGTCTCGCCGGGCCTCCTCCGAGCAGGCGAACACCTCGCCCCCCTCGACCACGGCGACCGGGTCGGTCACGGCCAGCCCGAGCTCGGCGGCCGCGGCCACGACCGGCCAGTCGGGGCACCAGACCACCATCACCCGGGGCGCCCCTCCCCGGTCGGCTTCCCGGTCAGCTCCACGGTCGGCTCCCCGGTCGTCCTGGACGGGAGCGTCCGTCCGGTCCTTCGCGGTCTGGTCACCGACCAGCAGCGCGCTCACCAGGAACCTCCGACGACCAGGGGCGCACGCCCTTCGACGGGGGACGTCCCGCGCACGGGCTCCACGCCGCCGCGGGCAGGCAGGTCCAGCCCGAACGTCTGCCGCGGCGAGCCCGTACGGCCCACCTCCACGACCATCCGGCGACCCGAGAGGTGCCCGTGCCCGCGGCCCAGCCCGGACCAGACCGACTCCCGCACCCGGAACCGTGCCGAGCACCGCGGCCACTCGCCCCAGCACACCAGCGCGGCGTCCTTGGTGCGCAGCCGCGCCCGCAACCGCTCGGCGGGGTGCTCGCCCACGGCGACGGACGGTCGCACCAGCACCACCGACGCGACGTCGACCAGCGCCGCGACGACGCTCAGCCAGTGCTCGCCCGGGTGCGGCACGACGATCGTGCGCTCGAGGTCCACGCCTAGCGACGCCGCCGCCTCGTAGCCCAGGTCGGGCGCCCCCACGACCCCGACCCACTCCCCCGCGGACGAGGGACCCGCCAGGAGGGCGAGGGCCAGGCCGGCGCTGTCGGTGGCGTACGCCGCCCCGGTCGCCAGGTCGAGCTCGGGGGTCAGGCCGGGCAGCCGGCGCCCGCTCGATCCGCCCTGCATCCGGTGCACCCGCTGCCGCAGCTCGTCGAGGGTGCTGGCGCTCGTGGCGCGGTGCGCGTCGCGCGGACCCGCCGGAAGACCGCGGACCGGCAGGTCGGGTACCTCGTCGAGGACGGCTGCGACTGACACCTCGCTATATTCGAACACGTGTTCGAGAAGGTCAAGCCCGTCCACCGAAAGGCCTCAAGGAGAGGTCGACACCGGTGCCCGTGCCACGACCGTGCAGCGACCACGCGCGGCCGTCGGGTTACGTCAGGGTGTCGGAGTGCCAGCCCTCCTTCTCGCGCGGCCCGTCGAGGCCCATAATCCTGCTGACAGCCAAGACGTCCCTCGTGCACCCTGATCGAGCCCCGTGACCAGCCAGGCCACGTCCGGCCAGCGCGCACGAGGCGAAGGGGAGGTGTGCTCATGTCGACGGTCATCGTGCTCAACACGGACAACACCGCGCTGCACACCGTCTCGGTGAAGCACGCCATCAAGATGCTGGTGCGCGAGGTGGCCGTCGTCGAGGAGTCCCGGGTCGGCGCCTCCATCGGCCCCTACCCGTGGCCCGTCGTGCTGCGGCTGATCCGCTACGTCAAGACGACGTTCCTCTACGCCGCTGCGCCGGCCTGGTCCAAGCGGGGCGTGCTGCGTCGCGACGCGCACCGCTGCGCGTACTGCGGGAACGCCGCCGACACCGTCGACCACCTGATGCCGCAGTCGCGCGGGGGCGCCAACACGTGGCAGAACACGGTGGCCGCCTGCACGCGCTGCAACAACGTCAAGGCCAACCGGACCCCGTCCGAGGCCGGCATGCCGCTGCGGCGCGCCCCGCACGTGCCGACCTGGCGCGAGGCCTACCACCGGCGGACGTGAGCGACCGGGCACCCTCCCAGGAGGGTGCCCGGCGGCTCGTCGTCAGCTGGTCCCTGTCGACCCGGTCCCGACCGGCCGGACCCGCTCAGCCCGTCGACGCGACCGGTCGTGCGCCGACCAGTCCCGTGGGCCGTTCGTGCCGCTCGGTGTGCCGGGCCCGCAGCACCGCGCGCGCCGAGTCGAGCGCGGAGACGGAGCGGTCGTACGAGCGCATCGCGACCCCGGTGAAGAGGCAGTCGACCAGCACCAGCTGCGACACCCGGCTGGACATCGCCCCGGTGCGGAACGTCGTCTCCCGCGCGGCCGTGGTGAGCACGACATCGCTCTGGCCCACGATCGGCGCCCGGTCGAAGTTCGTGATCCCGATCGTCGTCGCGCCCTGGGCACGCGCGACGCGCAACGAGTCGATGACGTCGATCGTCGTGCCCGTGTGCGAGATGCCGATCGCCACGTCGCCGGGTGCGAGCCCGGCCGCGGACGACAGGGCCGCGTGCGGGTCGGCCCACACGCAGCTGGCGACCCCCAGCCGGTGCAGCTTGCCGTGGAGCTCCTGCCCCACCAGCGCGCTCGCCCCCACGCCGTACACGTCGACCCGCCGGGCACCGACGATGGCCTCCACCGCGGCCTGCAGCGACCTGACGTCCACCGCGGCCCCCGTGTCCGCCACCGACCGCTGGTCGGCGTAGGTGATCTTGGCGACCATCTCGGCCATCGAGTCGGTCGCGGCGATCACGCTGTCCAGCGTGGTCCCGGCGGCACGGTCGTTCTCCTCGCCCTGCGCCGCCCGCGCGAGCGCGATGCGGAGCTCGGGGTAGCCGGCCAGGCCGAGCGCCCGGCAGAAGCGCAGCACGGTCGTCTCCGACGTGCGGCACAGCCGGGCGAGCGAGGTGATGGAACGTTCGCTGACCCCGGCCGGATCGGCCAGGACAGCCTCGGCGACCCGTTGCTCGGCCGGTCGCAGGCTCGGCTGCGCCCCCCGGACCCGGATCAGCACGGACAGTGACGAGCGGCCCGGAACGGCCGCGGTGGTGCTGGTGCTGGTGCTGGTGGCTGGGCGGGACGGCCTGCTGCCGTCCGTCCGTGGGAGATGTCCCACCCCAGACCCCGGGCGAACCGGTGGTCTGCGCATGCCGAAATCAGTTGTTGACACATCGCCCCCCTGACTGTGTGTCTTGCTCGGGATCTTACGACCCGGAAGGTGTTCGCGTTCCTCGTTCGGACAAAAACTCGTGACCACCCGGGACGGCGTCCTCGCGCCTCCTGACGGCGTCCTCGCGCTGACCTCCGGGCGCCTCGCGGGAGGTGCGGGCGGTGTCTGCGGAGGTGCACAGCCTGGCTACGGTGTGACCGGTGGCGTCGCCCGTCGGACGGGCGGCACGACGCCGGTCCGGGCTGGTCCGGGCTGGTCCGGGCTGGTCCGGGCCGATCGAGAGCGGGAGGGAGCAACGGTGCCCACCTGGGACGCGCAGGTCTACGCAGCCTTCTCCGACGAGCGCTCCCGGCCGTTCGTCGACCTGCTGGCCCGGGTCGGCGCCGAGAGCCCGCGAGACGTCGTCGACCTGGGGTGCGGCCCGGGACCGCTGACGGCCGGTCTCGCGCAGCGGTGGCCGACCGCCCGCGTCACCGGCGTCGACTCCTCCCCCACGATGATCGAGGCCGCAGGGGCGTACGCCGGCCCGCGCGTCTCGTTCGTGCTCGGCGACCTCGCCCGGTGGCGACCCGAGCAGGCGGTCGACGTGCTGGTCAGCAACGCGGCGCTGCAGTGGGTGCCCGAGCACCGCCGGCTCCTGCCGGGTCTCGTGGACGCCCTCGCCCCCGACGGCTGGCTGGCGTTCCAGGTGCCGGGGAACTTCGAGGCCGCCAGCCACGCGACGTTGCGTGCGGTCGCCGCGGAACCCCCGTACGCCGAGCACACGGGCGGCCTGGTGCGACCCGGCGTCGCCGAGCCGTCCGACTACCTCACCGACCTCGTCGGGCTCGGCTGCCGGGTCGACGCGTGGGAGACGACCTACCTGCACGTGCTCGCGGGACCCGACCCGGTGCTGCGCTGGCTGCAGGGCACCGGCGCGCGCCCGTACCTCGACGGGCTGCCGCAGACGCTGCGGGCGTCGTTCACCGCGGAGCTGGGACGACGGCTGGCCCTGGCCTACCCCGCGCAGGCCTGGGGCACGGTGCTGCCGTTCCGGCGCCTCTTCGTCGTCGCGCAGCGCCAGGACGGCTCGCCACCCGCCGACGGGTCCCCGAGCCGGCCGTCGTGAGCACTCCGGACTGGTTCGCCGCCCCACCGCTGCGGACCGCCCGGCTGCGCCTCGACGCGCTGCGCCTGGCCGACGCGCCGGCGTACCTGGCCGCGCTCGGCAGCCCCGAGGAGCGGATGGCGGTGCTCAACCACCTGCGGCTGCCGCCCCTGATCGACCTCGCCGACGCACGCGCGGTGGTGGCCGCAGCGTTGACCGAGCCCGGCCGGGTGCCGTACGCGCAGCGGCTCGCGGACGGGACGTTCGTCGGGACGACCTCCTTCTACGAGATCGCCCCAGCCGTCCGGGCGGTGGCCATCGGGCACACCTGGGTCGCCCGTCCGTGGTGGCGGACGTTCGTCAACACCGAGTCCAAGCTGGCGATGCTCACCCACGCCTTCGACTCGCTCGGCGCGGAGCGGGTCGTCTGGCACACCGACATCCGCAACGTCCGCTCGCAGGAGGCGATCGCCCGGCTCGGCGCGCAGCGCGAGGGGGTGCTGCGCCACCACCGCATCCGCAACGACGGGAGCTGGCGCGACACCGTGCAGCTCGCGATGCTCGCCGACGAGTGGCCGGAGGTCCGGGCTCGCCTGCAGGACCGGCTCGAGCAGCCGCAGGGATGAACGACAGGATGGACCGCATGTGCAGCCGCCGAGACGCTCGATGAGCGCCGACGTCCAGACCGTCCGTGACGACGACCGCTCCCGCTACGAGGGTCGGGTCGACGGCGAGCTCGTCACCGTGCTCGCGTTCACCCGCCACGGCGACGTCCTCGACCTGACCCACACCGGGACCGAGCCGGAGTTCCGCCACCGCGGGCTGGCCGGCGCCGTCACCCGGGACGCGCTCGACGACATCCGTCGTCGGGGCGAAAAGGTACGCCCGTCCTGCCCGTTCGCGGTCACGTTCCTCGACGACCACCCGGAGTACGCCGACCTGCTGGCCTAGCTGCC
>CAXULL010000004.1:0-175975 GCA_964251895.1 uncultured Friedmanniella sp. | reverse complement strand
GCGCGCACCGGGTCGTCGCTGATGGCGGCGAGCACGTGCATGGGCTGGTTGGCCATCGCCCGCAGCGCGAACAGGTCGAGGTCGGCGGCCGTGTCGATGAAGCGCTGCGCCGCCCGCGCGCGCCGGACGAAGCGGACCCGGCGCGGCAGCCACACGGCCAGCACCGTGGCCACCGGGATCAAGAACACCAGCAAGCCCGTCACGGTCGCCAGCCGTTCGATGCTCGCGGCCTGGTGGTCCGCCGTGGCCACCAGACTGCCCAGGCTCCCCGACGCCGCGTCGAACGGCCGCCGCAGCTGGTCGCCGAGGCCCGGGACCTGCGCGGCCGAGCTCGCGGCGTCGCCGAACTGGTTCGCCAGGTCGCGGGCGGTCCGTGCCGTCTCGCGTGCCGGACCGGCGAGCGCCGCGACCGCACCGTCCACGAGGAACCCGACCACCGCCCACGCGACGGTCCAGACGAGCGCCGCGACGTCGCCGGCCAGCTGTCCCGCCAGCTGGCCGCGCCGCTCCGCGTAGATCCTCATCCCGCCACCTCCGGCTGGCAGGATATGGCCGGTGCGAAGAAGAGCAGGGCTGCTCGTGCTGGCGTTGATCACCGCAGGGTGCAGCGGCGGCCCCGCGCCCTCGCCGCCGCCGCCGGACACCGACGGCGCCCGGCAGGCCGCCACCCAGCTCGCCGACGCGCTGGAGAAGAAGGACCTGACCCCCGTCACGTTCGCCGGGGCCGATGGCACCCAGACCGACGCGCTCTTCCAACCCCTCGTCCGCGGCATGGGACCGGTCGCGCCCCAGGTCGACGTCACCGCGGTGACCGGTGGGAGCGCCACGCTCGCCTACCGCTGGACGTTTCCCGGCGTGCCGCAGCCCTGGGCGTACGACACCACCGTCGCCCTGACCCGTGCGGACGGGACGTGGCGGCCGGTCTGGTCCCCCAGCCTCGTCGAGCCCGACCTGGACGGGACGAACCGGCTCTCGCAGCACCGCCTCTACCCGGCGCGCGGGGAGCTGCTCGGCGAGGACGGCGACGCGATCGTCAAGCAGCGCTCCGTGGTGCGGATCGGGATCGACAAGGCCAACCTGGCCGTGGGACGCCAGGAGGCGTCGGCGACGAAGCTGGCCCGGCTGGTCGGCGTCGACGCCAAGGCGTACGCCCGCCTGGTCGCGGCGGCCGGGGCCCAGGCGTTCGTGCCGGCCATCGTCTTTCGTGCGTCCGACCCCGACCGGCCGGCCAACCGGGAGGTCTTCGCCATCCCGGGCGCGCTGCCGATCCAGGACGACGCGATGCTGGCGCCGTCCCGGGACTTCGCCGCCGCCCTCGTCGGACAGGTCGGTCCGGCGACCGCCGAGGTGGTCAAGGCCTCGCGCGGAGCGGTGACCGACGGGGACGAGGTCGGACTCAGCGGTCTGCAGAAGCGCTACGACGAGCAGCTGCGTGGGACGCCCGGCGTCAGCGTGCAGCTCGTCGCGGGCGCTACCGCGTCGTCCAGCTCGTCCCCCGGCCAGTCGCCCTCGGCGTCGGCGTCGGGCACGCCGATCGGATCGAAGCCGACGACCGCGTTCGAGGTCAAGGCCGTCGCGGGCAAGCCGCTCGAGACCACGCTCAACATCGGCCTGCAGCAGCTCGCCGAGAAGGCGTTGGGCAAGTCCTCCAGCGGCGCGTCGCTCGTGGCGATCCGGCCGTCGACAGGCGCTGTGCTGGCCGCAGCGAACAACGAGGCGACCGACGGCCGGCTGGTGGCGACGTCCGGGCAGGTGCAGCCCGGGTCGACCTTCAAGGTCGTCTCCGCCCTCGCACTGCTCCGCGCGGGTCAGACGCCCGCCTCCCGGGTCGAGTGCCCGCGCACGATCAAGGTCGGCGGGCGGACGTACGAGAACTACGACGACTACCCGAGCGCCCACCTCGGGCGCATCGACCTACGCACCGCCTTCGCCCAGTCCTGCAACACCGCGTTCATCGGCGAGCGCGACAAGCTGAAGTCCCAGGACCTCGCGTCGGCGGCCGGGTCGCTGGGGGTGGGCACGGACTACGACGTCGGGTTCCCGGCCTACTTCGGCGCCGTCCCGGCCGGCGGCAACGACAACGCCAGGGCCGAGGCCATCTTCGGGCAGGGCAAGGACCAGGTGTCGCCCATGGCGATGGCCCTCGTCGCCGCCAGCGTCGAGGCTGGTCGCACCGTGCTGCCGACCCTGCTCGCGGGCCAGCGCCCGACGTCGAAGGCCGAGCCGCTGACCAGCGCCGAGGCGGCGACGCTCAAGCAGCTGATGCGCGGCGTGGTCACCGAGGGCAGCGGTCGGCGGCTGGCCGGGCTGGACGGGCCGGAGGTGGTCGCCAAGACGGGGACCGCCGAGTACGGCAGCAAGACCCCGCCCCAGACGCACGCGTGGATGATCGCCGGGCAGGGGGACCTCGCCGTCGCCGTGTACGTGCAGGACGGAGACTCGGGCTCCGGCACCGCTGGCCCGCTGCTCGAGGCGTTCCTGCGCGGGGCCCGCTGAGGGCGCCGAGTCGCTCATCGCGGCTCACCTCCCCCGGTACCGGTCGGAGTCGCCCGCCACCCGCGAGCGTCCCCGGTCGCCAGTCCGAGCGACTCCAGCTCGCTCAGCGCCGCGAGGCACACGGGCACCCGGACGCCCGACGCCGTCGCGAGCTCTCCGGGGGTCCGCCACCGCCGGGCCGAGAGGGCCTCGAACACGCTGAGCCGGATCGGGTCCAGCGCGTCGGTCCGTCGTCGGAGCCCCTGGTCCTGCGGAAGCAGGTGCTGCCCGGCGGTCGAGACCAGCTCGAGCACCTCCGCCGCTCGGGTGACGAGGACCGCCTGCCCGCTGCGCACCATCAGGTGCGGACCCACCGAGGCGGCCGAGTGGACCGGCCCGGGCACGGCCATCAGCGGCCGGCTCAGCGCCGAGGCCCAGCTGGCCGTGTTCCGGGCGCCGGATCGTATCGCTGCTTCGACCACGACCGTCCCCCGGCTGAGCGCCGCGATCAGCCGGTTGCGAGCCAGGAACCGCACCCTGGTCGGGTGCGACCCGGGCGGCAGCTCGGACACCACGAGGTGCCGGTCGGCGAGGGTCTCGAAGATCCGCGCGTTGCCGGGCGGGTAGGCGACGTCGACGCCGTTCGCCACCACCCCGACGCTCGGCCCGCCCACCGCCAGCGCACCGCGATGGGCGGCGGCGTCGATCCCGAAGGCGCCGCCGGACACGACCGTCACTCCGGCGTCGGCGAGGTCGGCCGCCAGGTCGGCCGCCACCCCGTTGCCGTACGCCGTGGCCGCTCGGGAGCCGACGACGGCGACGGAGCGCTCGGTCAGGCTGACCAGGTGACCGGGGCCGCGCAGCCACAGCCCGAGCGGCACACCCCCGCGGCGCTGCACCGGGTCGAGCCCGGCGAGGTCGTCGAGCCCGGCCGGCCACTCCTCGTCGCCCGGCACGACGAACCGCACACCCGCCGCCTCCTCCTCCGTGCGGCAGCGGTCCGGGTCGACGGCGGCAGCCCGGTCGGCCGCGGCCTGCCCCAGCACCCCCTCCCGCACGGCGGCCCACGCCTCGGTGGCCCCGAGGCGTGCGACGAGGTCGGCGACCTCCGGGTCACCGGCGTCGACCACCCAGCCGAGAGCGCGCCGCGCCGTCCTGTCTGTCCCCGTCGATCCCGGTGCGGTCGAGCCCGGTGCGGTCGGGCCCGGGTTGGTCCAGCCCGGCGTGCTCACCCGACCTCCCGGGTGAGGGTGCCGGGCTGCTCGCCCCGACGCATGGCCAGCGCGAGCGCGGTGTCGTCCCGGTTCGGCCGGTCCCGGCCGGCCAGGTCGGCGACGGACCACGCCAGCCGGAACACCTTGTCGACCCCGCGGGCGCTGAGCCGCCCGCGGTCCAGCGCGTCCCAGGCGAGCTGGGCGCCGTGCGGCACCGGGAGCCCCCGCCGCAGGTACGGCCCCGGAACCTCGCCGTTGGTCCGCCACGGCGTCCCCCGCAGCCGGTGGCGCTGGCGCGCGCGGGCCTCGACGACCCGCGCCGCCACCCGGGTCGAGGCCTCGCCGTCCGCACCCGCCGCCTTGAGGTGGGAGCGCCGCAGCGGCAGGAACGCCTGAGCGATGTCGACGCGGTCGCGGACGGGGCCGCTGATCTTGTCGGCGTACCGGCGTACGGCAGCGGGCGGGCAGCGGCACTCCGCGCCCGGGGTGGACGCCATCCCGCAGGGGCACGGGTTGGCCGCGAGGACGAGCTGGAACGCGGCCGGGAAGCGGGCGTTGAGCTCGCTGCGGGCGATGCTGACGGTTCCCGACTCCAGCGGGGTCCGGAGCGCGTCGAGCACCTGCGGCGCGAACTCGGGTGCCTCGTCCAGGAACAGGACACCGCGGTGCGCGCACGAGATCGCCCCGGGCCGAGCGATCCGGGGTCCGCCGCCGACGATGCTCGCCACGCTCGCCGAGTGGTGCGGGTCGACGTACGGCGGACGGGTCAGGAGACCTCCCGACAGGTCGAAGCCGGCCAGGGAGTGCACCGCGGACACCTCGAGCGCGTCGACCGGTTCGAGGTCGGGCAGCAGCCCGGGCAGCCGGGTGGCCAGCATCGTCTTGCCGGCCCCCGGGGGCCCGTGAAGGAACATGTGGTGCCGGCCGGCCGCGGCGACCTCGAGCGCCCACTTGGCCTCCTCCTGCCCGATCACGTCGGCCAGGTCGAGCGTGCCGACCCGGTCGTCGCCGGACGAGGTCACAGTCAGCTCGACCGGCTCGACCAGGGGGACGGGGTCGCCGCGCAGCTCGGCGACCAGCTGGCTGAGCGAGGCCAGGCCGAGCACGTCGACACCGTCGACGAGGCTCGCCTCCGGCGCCTGCCGCAGCGGCACGACGACCCGGGTGAAGCCGGCTCGCGCTGCCGCGAGCGTGGCCGGCAGGACACCCGGCACCGGGCGCAGACGACCGTCCAGCCCCAGCTCGCCCAGCAGCGCCGTACGGGACAGGGCGTCGAGGGGGATGACACCAGACGCGGCCAGGACGGCCGAGGCGATGGCCAGGTCGTAATGGCTGCCCGCCTTCGGCAGCGTCGCCGGGCTGAGGTTGATGGTCAGCAGCGCGACCGGCCAGGTGTGCCCCGAGTTGGTGACCGCTGCCTTGCACCGGTCGCGGGACTGGTAGAGCGCGGCGTCGGGCAGCCCGACGAGAATCGTCTTCGGCAGACCACCGCCGATGTCCGCCTCGACCTGCACCATCCGTCCCTCGACGCCGACGAGTGCGACCGACCACGTGCTCGCGAGCATCAGCCCACCCCCCGGGCGTGCGTCAGCTGCGGCTCCCGACCGGGGAGCAGCACGACGCCGATCGCGTCGATGCGGACCCGGACCGGTCCGCTCGGGTGGTCACGCACCCACTCCACGGCCAGCTGGCGCAGGGTGCGCAGCTTGGCCCAGGTGATCGCCTCCAACGGGTGCCCGTAGCCGAGCCCCGATCGGCACTTCACCTCGCAGATCACGACCGTCGGCACCGCGGTCCCCCGGTCGAGCGCGACCACGTCCACCTCGCCCAGCCGCCCGCACCGCCAGTTGCGGGCGAGGACCTCCATCCCCTGCCGCTGCAGCTCCGCGACCGCGAGATCCTCCCCGCGCCGCCCGACCGCCTGCTTGTCCGTCCCCATCGCTCACCTCCACCGACAGCGTGGTCAGGCAGGGCCGGTTCGTGCCGGACGTCCGGTGGGCTGTGGACGACGACAGCCGACCGGAACGTGAGCTGTGGACGAGCGGCACGGCTGGTGCCGGCGACGGGGCCGTGGGTTCGCACCAGGGGACTCACCGGCGTCGCTCCGAGGTGACCACGGCAGCTTGCCGCTCACCACGGCAGATCTGCCGTGGTGAGCGTCGAAGTCTCATGCCAGCATGAAAGTCCTGCGACGGGTGGGACGGGGCCAGGCGGATCTCGAGCCAGGCGGGAGACGACTCCAGGAGGGGCGGCGGGCGAACCGCCCGGGGGCCTCAGCCCTCGGTCACGCTCTTGGGGACCTGGAGGTCGGAGTGGGCGATCTCCTCGATGGAGACGTCGCGGAACGTCAGCACCTTGGCGCTCTTCACGAAGCGGGCCGGTCGGTACATGTCCCAGACCCAGGCGTCGCCCATGGACACCTCGTAGTAGACGTCGCCGCCCTCGGTGCGGACCTTGAGGTCCACGGCGTTGCAGAGGTAGAAGCGTCGCTCGGTCTCGACGGCGTAGGTGAAGATACCGACGACGTCCTTGTACTCGCGGTAGAGCTGGAGCTCCAGCTCGCTCTCGTACTGCTCGAGGTCTTCCGCGCTCATGACGCCCTGACTTCTCCCTGCTCGTCGTTCCCGTCGTGCTCGTGCGCCTCGTCCTGCACCGGCGCCTCAGCACTGTCGACCTTAGTAGCCCGGCGCACGTTGACGAACCGGCGTCGGTGCGTGGGCGAGGGCCCGTACGCGTCCAGCCGCTCCTGGTGCAGCGGGGTGCAGTAGCCCTTGTGCACGTCGAACGCGTACTCCGGGTAGACCAGGTGCTCCGCCACCATGATCCGGTCGCGCGTCACCTTGGCCACGATCGACGCGGCGGCGACGCAGGCGGCCACCCGGTCGCCCTTCCAGACCGCCAGGCCCGGCACGCCGAGCCCGTCGACGCTGAAGCCGTCGGTCAGGACGTACGTCGGGGGCAGGTCGAGCCGGAGCAGCGCCCGTCGCAGGGCTGCGAGGTTGGCGACGTGCATGCCCAGGCGGTCGCACTCCTCGGGCGGCACGGCGACCACGGACCAGGCCAGCGCCTTGCGGGTGATCTCGTCGTACAGCCGCTCGCGGGCGAGGGGGGTCAGCAGCTTGGAGTCGCGCAGCCCCTCGATGCGGCGGGCCTTGGACTCGCCGAGGATAACCGCGCCCGCCACCAGCGGTCCGGCGCACGCTCCACGACCCGCCTCGTCGGCCCCGGCGACGGGGTCGAGCCCGGCCCGGTGCAGCGCCCTTTCGTAGCCGTAGAGCCCGCTGTCACGACGCAGCCGGATGCTGCCCGGCTCAGGGACGGTGGTGGTCAACAGCTCACGCCTGCAGGCTTGATCTCGCCCCGCTCGGGTGCCGTCCCGGTCGGCGCCGGGACCTCGGCGAACGTGGCCGGCGCCCGTAGCCGCTTGGCCCGGTCGAAGGGCGACGCGATCGCGAAGGCCGGCCCCACGACGTCGGAGACGGGCACGAACGCCGCCTGCCCGCGTCCCTCCGGCGAGATGTCCGACAGGTGGCAGCGCGAGTCGGCGCTGAGGTCGCGGTGGTCGCCCATGACGAAGATGTGGTCGCGCGGGACGACGACGGTGAAGTCGACCTCGGACGGCGCGACCTGCGTGCCCGAGGAGCTCGTGTACAGGTACGAGGTCTCGTCGAGCGCGGCCCCGTTGACGGTCAGCCGGCCGCTGTCGTCGCAGCAGACCACCGTGTCCCCCGGCATCCCGATGACCCGCTTGATCAGGTGACCCGGTGAGCTCGCAGTGGGGATCCCGACGAACTCGAGGACCCGGTCGCCCAGGGTCGGGTCCTCGGTGGGCTCGTCACCCAGCCAGTCGGCCGGGTCCTTGAACACCACGACGTCGCCACGGTGGAAGTCGGTGATCTTCTGCACGACCACCCGGTCGCCGATCAGCAGCGTGTTCTCCATCGACGCGGACGGGATGATGAACATCTGCCCGACGAACGCCCGCAGCAGCGAGCTGACGATGATCGCGCCGACGACGACGAAGACGAGCTCCTTGAGGAACACCAGACCAGCGATGTGGTGCGCCCGCACCGGGCGACCGCTCTTCTGCTCCGTGCTCGTCATCGATCCCGTTCCGCCGCGCCGTCGCTGATGCCGAGCCGACCGGGTTCAGCGGTCGCGCTTCTCCTTGATCTTGGCAGCCTTGCCGCGCAGACCGCGGAGGTAGTAGAGCTTGGCGCGCCGCACGTCGCCGCGACGGTCGATCTCGATCTTGTCGATGATCGGGGAGTGCACCGGGAAGGTGCGCTCGACGCCGACACCGAAGCTGACCTTGCGGACGGTGAACGCCTCGCGCAGGCCGTCACCCGCACGGGAGATGACGACGCCGGCGAAGACCTGGACGCGGGAGCGGTTGCCCTCGACGACCTTCACGTGCACCTTGACGGAGTCACCGGGACGGAAGATCGGGACGTCGTCGCGCAGAGAGGCGCGGTCCAGCTCGTCGATCAGTCTGCTCATGATGCTTTCCTCGCCGGTGCCACAGGTCACCATGCTCGTGTCGTGCTCGGATTCTGGGGAGGCCCGCTCGTTCCGCTTCGCTCCCCCTGTGGCAGGTGGGCGGTACGTGGGCAACAGCGAGCAAGTCTGCCACAGCGGGGCAGGCCACCGAAACGCCGCGCGTATGCGAGCGCGACAGGACCCGCGACAGCCCCGTCAGACGCCGGAACGGGTGACGCCGCCCCGCTCCGACCGCCTGCACCCTCTGGTGAGGGCGTAGGCGGCGGAGCGGCGCGGCGTCGTGGTGCGCGGCCCTTCGGCGAGCTCGGGGAACGTCACCGTCGTGCAAGAGGCAGGCTCAGTCGCGACCACGGGCGAGCGAGCCGAGCAGGTCGCGGTTGAGGCGGCTGATCGTCTCGAACGGGATGCCCTTGGGGCAGACGGCCGTGCACTCGCCGAGGTTCGTGCAGCCGCCGAAGCCTTCGGCGTCCTGCTGGGCGAGCATGTTGACCACTCGGCTCTTGCGCTCCGGCTGGCCCTGCGGGAGCAGGCCGAGGTGGGTGACCTTCGCGGAGGTGAAGAGCATCGACGAGCCGTTCGGGCAGACCGCGACGCAGGCGCCGCAGCCGATGCAGGTGGCGGCGTCGAAGGCGTGGTCGGCGTCGTTCTTGGCCACCGGCGCCGCGTGGGCGTCGGGTGCGGTGCCGGTCGGCGCCGAGATGAACCCGCCCGCCTGGATGATCCGGTCGAGCGCGCTGCGGTCGACCATCAGGTCCTTGATGATCGGGAACGGCCCGGCCCGGAACGGCTCGACGTCGATCGTGTCGCCGTCGTTGAAGCTGCGCATGTGCAGCTGGCAGGTGGTCGTCTGCTGCGGCCCGTGCGGGACTCCGTCGATGACCAGGTCGCAGCTGCCGCAGATGCCCTCGCGGCAGTCGTGGTCGAAGGTGATCGGCTCCTCGCCCTGCATCGTCAGCCGCTCGTTCAGGACGTCGAGCATCTCGAGGAAGCTCATGTGCTCCGAGACGTCGTCGACCTCGTACGGGACCATGCGGCCCTTGGCGTCCGGGCCGTCCTGGCGCCAGACGTTGACGGTGATCTGCATTACTTGTAAGACCTCGACTTCAGCTCGACGTACTCGTAGACGAGTGGTTCCTTGTGCAGGACCGGACGGCGGTCCTCGCCGGCGAACTCCCAGGCGGCGACGTAGGCGTACTCGTCGTCGTGGCGCAGAGCCTCGCCGTCCTCGGTCTGGGACTCGGCACGGAAGTGCCCACCACATGATTCGCGCCGGTGGAGCGCGTCGATGCACATGAGCTCGCTCAGCTCGATGAAGTCGGCCACACGGCCGGCCCGCTCGAGGGCCTGGTTGAGGCCCTCTCCCGTGCCGAGCACGCGGACGTCGGACCAGAACTCGGTCTTCAGCTCACGGATCCGCGAGATGGCCTTGCGCAGGCCCTCCTCGCTGCGCTCCATGCCGCAGTAGTCCCACATGATGTGGCCGAGCTCCTTGTGGAAGGAGTCGACCGTGCGGCTTCCCTTGATCGAGAGCAGCTTGTCGATCCGGCCCTTGACCGAGCCGACCGCCTCGGCCACCGCCGGGTCGGACGCCTCCACCTTCGGGAACGGTCCGGCCGCCAGGTAGTCGTTGATCGTGTTCGGCAGCACGAAGTAGCCGTCCGCCAGGCCCTGCATGAGCGCGCTCGCGCCCAGCCGGTTGGCGCCATGGTCGGAGAAGTTCGCCTCGCCGGTCACGAACAGCCCCGGGATCGAGCTCTGCAGGTCGTAGTCGACCCAGAGCCCGCCCATCGTGTAGTGCACCGCGGGGTAGATCCGCATCGGCGTCTCGTACGGGTTCTCGCCCGTGATCTGGGCGTACATGTCGAAGAGGTTGCCGTACTTCGCCTCGACGCTCTTGCGGCCCAGCCGGTCGATCGCGTCGGCGAAGTCGAGGTAGACCCCGAGCCCGCCCGGACCCACGCCACGACCCTCGTCGCAGACGTTCTTGGCGGCGCGCGAAGCGATGTCGCGCGGCACCAGGTTGCCGAACGCCGGGTAGATGCGCTCCAGGTAGTAGTCGCGGTCGGACTCGGGGATCTCGCGCGGGTCGCGCTTGTCCTCGCCCGACTTCGGCACCCAGATGCGGCCGTCGTTGCGCAGCGACTCGCTCATCAGCGTCAGCTTGGACTGGTAGTCCCCGCTCACCGGGATGCAGGTCGGGTGGATCTGCGTGTAGCACGGGTTGGCGAAGTGCGCGCCCTTGCGGTGCGCCCGCCAGGTCGCCGTGACGTTGCAGCCCATGGCGTTCGTCGAGAGGTAGAAGACGTTGCCGTAGCCGCCGCTCGCGAGCACCACGGCGTCGGCCATGTGCGTCTCGATCTCGCCGCTGACCATGTTGCGCACGACGATGCCGCGGGCCTTGCCGTCGACGACGATCAGCTCGAGCATCTCGTGGCGAGTGTGCATCTTGACCGTGCCGGCCGCGATCTGGCGCTCCAGCGCCTGGTACGCGCCGAGCAGCAGCTGCTGGCCCGTCTGCCCACGGGCGTAGAAGGTGCGCGACACCTGCACGCCGCCGAAGGAGCGGTTGTCGAGCAGCCCGCCGTACTCGCGGGCGAAGGGCACGCCCTGCGCGACGCACTGGTCGATGATGTTGGTGCTGACCTGGGCGAGGCGGTAGACGTTCGACTCCCGCGAACGGAAGTCGCCGCCCTTGACCGTGTCGTAGAACAGCCGGTAGGTCGAGTCGCCGTCGTTGCGGTAGTTCTTGGCCGCGTTGATGCCGCCCTGGGCGGCAATCGAGTGCGCGCGCCGCGGGCTGTCCTGGTAGCAGAAGCTCGTGACGTTGTAGCCGGCCTCGCCGAGGGTCGCGGCGGCGGAGGCTCCGGCCAGGCCGGTGCCGACGATGATCACGCTGAGCTTGCGGCGGTTGGCCGGGTTGACGAGCCGCGCGCTGAACTTGCGCTCGTCCCAGCGCTGCGCGATGTCGACCTTGGGCGCCTTCGTGTCGGCGATGTCGTCACCGGTGTCGAAGAGCAGGTCGGCGTCGACCGAGTTGATCAGGTCGCCGACCGAGTCCTTGGCCGAGTCGACCGCGTGCCGCCACGTCCCCACGACACGGTCACGCAGACCGTGCTTCGCTTCACCCTGGTCGCTCATCGGGTCTCCGTCACTCTCGTCGTGGACTGGTGGGACGGCTGGTCGGTCATCCGACGAGCCCGAACAGGATGGAGTAGGGGGGCAGCAGAAACCCGACCGTCACGACGCCGGCGACGGCGTACGCGATCAGGTTCAGCCGGCGGCGGGCGACGGTCGAGGTGTTCAGCCCGAGCGTCGTCAGCGCGCTCCAGGTGCCGTGGCGCAGGTGGAACCCGACCGCCAGCATCGCGACCGTGTACGCCACCACGAGCCACCAGACGCTGAAGCCGTTGACCACGCGCTGGTAGGGGCTGGCCGACGCGCCGCCGGGGTTGATGACCTGCCAGGTGAAGTTCAGCAGGTGGAACACGACGAAGACGGCGATGATGATGCCGCCCCAGCGCAGCGTGAACGAGCTGTACGAGCGCTGGACACCACGCGCCGCACGGGCCGAGTGGTAGCGCTTGGCGCCGCCCCGCCCGCGGTGGTTGCGGGCCCAGAGCTTGAAGGCCGCGTACGCGTGGGCGACGACCGCGGCCAGCAGCACCACGCGGATGATCCACAGCAGCCCGGTGTGCGGGAGGATGGGTTCGCCGATGGTGCGCAGGTGGTGCGCGTACTCGTCGAAGGCGGCCTGGCCGGCGAACACCTTGAGGTTGCCGTACATGTGCGCCAGCAGGTAACCGATGAGGATGATCCCGCTCACGGCCATCAGGGCCTTGAGCGCGACCGTGGACCGCGCCGCGCGTTGCGACGTGGTCAGCGTCGTTGTTGCCACCAGGCCACGATAGAGCGATCACCCGGCGAGGCACGAATAAGGCCAGTCACCTCACTGGTGTCATTCGTCACGCGCCTGCTCGCATCCGCGCGTCCCCTGGTGTTCGCGCGCTGGTCACAGGTTCGCCTCCTAGCGTCGCGACCGTGCGGCACCGGACGGGGACGAGCGGCCGACCGAGCGGCCGACCGAGCGGCCGGACGGCTGCCCTCGGCGCGGTGCTCGTCACCGTGGGCCTGCTGGCCGGCTGCGGGACGGTGCCGGTGCACGCGGCCGCCGGGACCGCGACACCGACAGCTCTCGCCCCGGCGACCTCGCGCGCCACCCCGGCCGCGGGTCCGCTCCGGGTGGTCGGGCTGGGCGACTCCGTGACCTCCGGCGAGCACTGCGCCTGCGACGACTACGTCACCGGCTTCGGGCGCCTGCTGCAGGCCCGTGACGGCGTCCGGGTGCACGTCACCGACGACGGCGAGAGCGGGTCGACCAGCGCCGGGCTCGGCCACGACCTGGGCACCGACGACGACCTGCGGGCCGACGTGGGCCGCGCCGACGTCGTGGTCGTGACCATGGGGGCCAACGACCTGGCTCCCGCGCTGGCGGCCTGGCGGGCGGGTTCCTGCCCGCGCCGCTGCTCCGACCCCGCGATCGAGACGATGCGGGTCGACCTGGGCCGGGTGCTCGACACGGTCCAGCGGCTGGACCCGGCTCGACCGGCCGGCGGCCGACCCCGGCTCCTCGTCACCACCTACTGGAACGTCTTCACCGACGGCGACGTGGCCCGCAGGGCTGAGCGCCCGGGCTACCTCGCGTGGAGCGACGCCGTCACCCGCCGGGCGAACGCGGCCATCGCGCGGGTCGGCACGGCGCACGGAGCGACCCTGGTCGACCTCTACGCACCGTTCAAGGGCGACGGCGCCGCCGACCCGACCGACCTGCTGGCGCCCGACGGCGACCACCCCGACGCCGCCGGGACCGCCCTCATCAGCCGCACCGTGCTGGCCGCGTACGAGACGAGTCGCTGACGGCGGGTCGCTGACCGCGTCGCTCGTCGCGTCCCCGGTCCCGAGGTGCGGACCCGGTCCGACGGCGCCGGGCTCGCGAGCTCCGCACGCCCCACGGAACCCCGCACCGGTCTGAAGACGCAGGGTTCGGGGTGAGCTGCCGAGTAGCCCTCACCGCCTGACGCGGGTCACCCCCCGAAGCCGCCCTGGCCCAGCCAGCGCAGGACCTCCGGCATCGAGCCCGCGTAGTTCTTGTAGTTGTGCCCGCCCGTCGGGAAGACGAGCGAGGAGACGGCGGGGTCGCCGTGCGTCACCGCGAGCATCCGCTCGGTCGAGGCGTAGCTGTCCGGGTCCTGCTGCCCGGTGATCAGCAGCAGCCGGTGGCCGGGCTCCAGGCCGCCGCGCCGCTCGTAGAGCCACTCGGGCGAGTTGTCGTCGAAGCGGGTGCGCGAGCCGCCGAACAGGTTCCCGGTCGTGCGGTCGGTGAGCGGGGAGTAGTAGCCGCCGAACGCGGCCGCCTGGCTGAACAGCGCGGGGTGGGCGAGCATCAGCTTGGCCGCGCAGAACGCTCCCGTGCTGTAGCCGGCCACCGCCCAGGTCGTGCGCGCCGGCGTGACGCGCTCGTGCCGCAGCACCGCCGTCCGCACGTCGTCGGCCAGCCAGCTCTCGGCCCGAGGCCCGCGGGCCACGTCGGTGCACTCGGTGTCGCGCGGCGGGTTGGTCATCAGCGGCGGGAACACCGCCACGAACGGCTTGACCAGGTGCTCGGCGATCGCCCGGGTCGCCACGGCCCCGAAGTCGAAGTGGGAGAACATGACCGACGGCGTCGACGGCTGGCCGGGCAGCACCATCAGCACCGGGAACCGGGTGCGCGCGTACGCGGGCTGGTCGTACTGCGACGGGTGCCAGACGAGCACCTGACCGTCCGCCCCGGACACGGCCCCGTGCACCGGCACGACCTGGACGCTCCCCTCGCCCGGCCCCACGAGGTTCTTGGTCTGGATCGTCGCCGTCGTGGGCGCGGAGGTCCCGAGCACGTCGGACCAGGAGGCGTAGAAGACGAAGTCACGGTTGACCGCGAGGAACGTCGTCGCCACGGCGAGGGCCTGGCAGCCGAGCACAGCGGCGACCCGACCCAGGACCGACGACCAGCGCGATCCTCTTCGCCGCCAGGTCCAGGTGGTGATCAGCGGTGCCGCGACCGTCAACGTCCCGACGAGCAGCAGCAGTGGCAGGCCGGTGAGGCTCACCGTTCGCTCCTTCTGGTCCGCACCGACGCGGGCCCCACGTCGTTGAACTTCCGGCCGGGACCACGAGTTCCGGCGGATAGCGTGGCGCGGTGAGCACAGCGTGAGCAGCGGGATCTCGGTCGGCCTGCTCGGCCCGCTGCAGGTGCTCCGCGACGGCCAGGACGTGACGCCGCCGGGCGTACGCCTGCGGGCGCTGCTGTGCCGCCTCGCCGTCGATGCCGGTCGCCGGGTCAGCGCCGACGAGCTCGCGGAGGCGGTCTGGGCGGACGCGCTGCCGAGCGAGCCGACGAACGCGCTGCAGTCGCTGGTCTCGCGGCTGCGGCGCGCGCTCGGGTCCGCCGGCCTCGTGACCCAGGAGCCGACGGGCTACCGGCTCGCGGTGGCCGAGGAGGACGTGGACGCCGCGCGGTTGCGGCTCGAGGTCGCCCGGGGGGTCGCCGCGCAGGCCGCCGGTGACCTGGACGACGCCGCGGCCGCGTACGCCGCAGCCCTCGCGCTGTGGCGGGGCGACCCGCTGGTCGACGCCGGGGACGCGGCGTACGTCTCCGCCCAGGTCCGCGGCTGGGAGGCGCTGCGCCTCGACGCCGCGCGCGGCCGAGCCGAGTGCGCGTTGGCGACCGGGACGGCCGGGAGCGTCGTCGACCCGCTGGTCGAGCTGGTCGAGGCGCACCCGCTCGACGAACGTCTCCGGCTGCTGCTGATGCGCGCGCTCGCCGCGACCGGGCGCAGCGCCGAGGCGCTGGCCGCGTACGAGGACGCCCGCCGGGTGCTCGCCGACGAGCTCGGCACCGACCCCGGGCCCGCGCTCGGCGCGCTGCACCTGCAGCTGCTGCGCGGCGAGGTCGAGCCGGCGCCGGTACCGCCCGAACGCGCGAGCGCCCGCCGCAGCAACCTCCCCGCCCGTCGGACCAGCTTCGTCGGCCGGCAGGCCGACCTCGACCGCGTGCTGGGCGCCCTGGGGACGAGCCGCCTCGTCACGGTCGTCGGCACCGGCGGCGCGGGCAAGACGCGCCTGGCCGTGGAGGCGGCGACGCGTTGGCTCGAGGCCGGTGACGGTTCCGCCTGGCTGGTCGAGCTGGCCCCGGTCACCGAGCCCGGCGGGGTGGCCGACGCCGCGCTCGGCGCCCTCGGGCTGCGCGACGCGCGCGTGACCGACCGGGCCGAGCGGGCGCCCTCGGACGCGACGGAACGCCTGGTCAGCGCCCTGCGCGAACGCCGATGCCTGCTCGTGGTCGACAACTGCGAGCACCTGGTGGACGCGGCCGCCGCCCTCGTCGACCGGCTGCTGCGCGAGGTCGGAGACGTGCGGGTGCTCGCGACCAGCCGCGAGGCGCTCGCGGTCGACGGCGAGGTCCTCGCCCCGCTCGCGCCCCTGCCGCTCCCCCCGGCCGACGCCGACGTCCGGACCGCGGCCACGCACCCCGCCGTCCGCCTCTGGCTCGACCGGGCCGCCGCCGTGGCGCCCGGCTTCGTCCTCGACGCGCAGACCGTCGGCCCGGTCGTCGAGATCGTGCGCCGCCTGGACGGACTGCCGCTGGCCATCGAGCTGGCCGCGGCCCGGCTCGGCGTGCTCCCGGTCGACGACGTCGCGCGGCGGCTCTCGGACCGCTTCCGGCTCCTGACCGGCGGCAACCGCGCCGGCCTGCCCCGGCACCGCACGCTGCGCGCCGTCGTCGGGTGGAGCTGGGACCTGCTCTCCCCCGCCGAACGGCTGCTCGCGGAGCGGCTGGCGGTCTTCCCCGCCGGCACCGACACCGAGGCGGCGGTCGCGGTCTGTGCCGACGCCCGCCTGCGCGCCGACGAGGTCGACGCGCTGCTGCTCGCGCTGGTGGAGAAGTCGCTGCTGCAGGCGAGCTCGGCCGACGGGCGGCTGCGGCTCACGATGCTGGAGACGCTGCGCGAGTACGGCACGGAGCAGCTCGCCGACCACGGCGAGCTGGCCGCGGCGAGGCTCGCGCACGCCACGTACTTCGCCGGCCTCGTCGAACGGCTGGAGCCGGTGCTGCGCGGCCGTGACCAGCTGGGCGCGCTCGACCGGCTGGCGCGCGAGCGCGAGAACGTCGTCGCCGCGCTGCGCCACCTGGTCGACGCCGACGAGGGACCGGCGGCGCTGCGGATGTGCCTCGCGCTGACCTGGTACTGGACCCTCGTCGACAGCGGTGACGAGGCGGCGACGTGGCTGCGTGCCGTGGTCGAGGCGAACGCCGGGCGGGCCCTGCCCGAGCTCGCGTACGCCGAGGCCGGGCTGGTCGTGTCCGAGGCCTTCGGCGCCCAGAACTTCGCCCTGGGCGGCTGGACGGACGCCCGGACGCGGCTGTCCGCGGTGGCCGAGCGGCTCGCGGTCGTGCCGGCGCCGTTCCCGGGCCTCGCCGTGCTGCGGGCGAACGTGTCGTCCTTCGCCGCCCGGCCCGACCTCGTCGAGCGGTGCGTGGCGCAGGCCGAGACCGACCCCGACCCCTGGGTGCGGGCGGCGATCCAGAGCAGCGTCGCGAGCATCGCCGAGAACTCCGGCGACGTCGACGCGATGCGGCGGGCGGCCACGACCTCGTACGCGGGCTTCCAGGTGCTCGGCGACCGGTGGGGCCTGTCGTCGGCGTTGCTGGTCCTCGCCGGGATCGCCGTCTTCGACGGCGAGCTCGACGCCGCGGCGGCCGCGTACGCGGAGGCCCTCGGTCACATCGAGGCGCTGGGGTCCGCCGAGGACGACCTCTACCTGCGGATCAGGCTGGCTGACCTGCAGGCCCGGCAGGGCCGCGTCGACGAGGCCCGGGCCACCGTGGCCGAGTTCTTGTCGGGCGGGGTGGACCCGCGGATGACCGTCGAGCGGGAGCTCGTCGCCCAGGCGGTGCTGGTCGGGCTCGACCTGCAGGCCGGACAGGTCGCAACGGCACTGGCTGCGGCGGCGGAGCTCCGGCAGCGCCTGGGGTCGAGGCCGTACGCCGCGGCCCTGGACGGTCACCTGGTCTCGATCTGCCTCGGCACGACGGCGGCCGTGGAGGCGATCGCGGGCGACCCGGACCTGGCGGCCGAGGACCTGGCCCGGGCCTACCCGACCGCCCGCGAGACCCACGACATGCCGATCCTCGCGACCATCGGGGTGGCGGCCGCGGCCCTGGCGCTCGCGCGGGCCGAACCGGTCGAGGCGGCCACCGTCCTCGGCGCCGCCGCACGGGTGCGGGGCGCCGAGGACCCGACAGAGCCGACGGTCGCCCGGCTGACCGGCGTCCTGCGCGACCAGCTCGGCGACGCCTTCGACGCGGCGTACGCGGCCGGCAGGGCCCTCGACGTGGAGGCGGCCGCCGTGCGGTTCGACCCTCAGGCCCGCCGGCCGTAGGCGCGCAGCGCCAGCGGGACGAAGACGACCAGCAGCAGGGCCATCCAGCCCAGCGTCCACACGAGGTCGTGGGCGTACGGGCCGCCCGTCATCAGCGCGCGCATCGTCGACACCAGGTGCGAGATCGGGTTCACGTGCACGAAGGCCTGCAGCCAGCCCGGCATCGTCTCGGTCGCGACGAAGGTGTTGCTGCCGAAGCTGAGCGGCAGCACGAGCAGGAAGCCGATCCCCTGCACCGACCCCGACGTCCGAGCGACCATCCCGACGAACACCGAGATCCAGCAGAAGCACAGCGCGAACGCGATGGCCAGCAGCATCGCGGCCAGCGCGTGCAGGCCGTCGGTCTGGACGCGGAAGCCCAGCAGCGTGCCGAACCCGACGGTGATGGCGCAGAGGACGACGTAGCGCGCCAGGTCGGCGAGCACCGCCCCGACCAGCGGGATCGAGCGCCCGATCGGGAGCGACCGGAACCGGTCGAAGACGCCCTTCTCGATGTCGGTGTTGAGGTTGGTGCCCAGCGCGATCCCGGCCAGGGCGATGGACTGGCCGAGGATGCCCGGCAGCAGGAACTGCAGGTACGCGCCCCGGTCGCCGCCGGCGATCGCGCCGCCGAAGATGAAGGTGAACAGCGCCAGGAAGATGATCGGCTGCACGGTGACGTCGATCAGGGCCTCCGGCGTGCGCCAGGTCTTGATCAGGCTGCGCCGGGCGAGGACCACGGCGTGCCGGACGTAGCGGGCGACGCCGCCGCGAGGTTCGGCGGGGAGCTCCGCCGCCGCCGAGGGCGAGTGCCGGACGAGGGTCGGGGTGGTCATGCTGCGTCCTCCTGGGACTCGCTGGTGGTGCTGTCGTCGACCGGGCGCCCGGTCAGGGAGAGGAAGACCTCGTCGAGGCTCGGCAGGTGCAACGAGAGCTCGGTGAGGCCGATGCCGGCGGCGGCGAAACGCTCCACGGCGAGCGGCAGCACCGTCTCGCCGACCACGGGGACGGTCAGCCGGTGGCGGCCGGTGGTCTCCGGCTCGGCGCCGGAGAGGGTGTGCAGGATCGCGGCCGTATCACCCAGCCGGGTCGGGTCGGTGGGCCGGACCGCGAGCCGGAACCCGCCGAGGATGCGCTTGAGCCCGTCCGGGGTGTCGTCGGCGATCACCCGCCCGTGGTCGATGACGGTGATGGAGTCGGCGAGCGCGTCCGCCTCCTCGAGGTACTGCGTCGTGAGCAGCACCGTCGAGCCCTGCGTGACGAGCGTGCGGATGACGTCCCACATCTCCTCGCGCTTGGCCGGGTCGAGCCCGGTGGTGGGCTCGTCGAGGAAGATCACGGCGGGGCGCCCGACGAGGCTGGCCGCGAGGTCGAGCCGACGGCGCATGCCGCCGGAGTACTGCTTGGCCCGCTTGCCGGCCGCGTCGGACAGGTCGAACCAGGCCAGCAGCTCTTTCGCGCGGGCGCGCGCCTCACGCGGGCGGAGGTCGAGCAGCTCGCCGATCATCACCAGGTTCTGGGTGCCGGTGAGGTCCTCGTCGACCGACGCGTACTGGCCGGTCAGCCCGATGCTGGCCCGCACGCGGCCCGCTTCGGTCGTGACGTCGTGGCCCGCGACGCGAGCGGAGCCGCTGTCGGGGCGCAGCAGCGTGGCGAGCACGCGTACGGCGGTGGTCTTGCCGGCCCCGTTCGGCCCGAGGACGCCGAGGACGGTGCCCTCCGGGGCGACGAGGTCGACGCCGTCGAGGGCCTGGGTGGTGCCGAACCGCTTGCGCAGCCCGGATGCTTCGATCGCGTTCATGGTGCCAGCGTGCGCGGCGTGCCTGACACGGCACGCACACGGCGCTGTCACGCCCTCACGCCCCCGGAAGCAGCTCGCCCCCGTCACATCCGAGGAAACGCTGACTCCCGACACCTCAGGTTGCGAGATCGCTGTCGGGAGTCAGCGTTTTCTCCGTCGGGGCTGGGGCGGGGCGGAGCAGGGGCTGGGGCGGGGCGGAGCAGGGGCAGGGCAGCAGGGGCAGCAGGGGCAGCAGGGTCAGGTGCGGGCAGGTTCACGGCGCAGGGTGACCACGGGTACGCCGACCTCGTCGACGCCCTCCTCCACGATCCTGAAGCCGAAGCGCCGGTAGAGGTCGAGGTTCCGCCGGCTGGCTGCGCCGGTGAGGAGCCCGGCGGGGGCTCCCGGAGGCGCGGCAGCCAGGATCTGGCGCAGCAACGAGGAGCCGAGGCCGCGACGCTGCTGGTCGGGGGCCACCATCAGCCGGCTGACCCACCAGGTGCCGTCCTCGCGCAAGGTCCCGCGGACCGTGGCGACGATGCGGGTCCCGGCCCGGGCGACGAGCACGGTGCCGGGGGTCCGCAGGGACGCGGCCAGCTCGTCGAGGGTCTGGGTGAGCGGCGGGATGTCCATCGAGCCGTTGAGCCGCCCCTCGCTCACGAACGCGGCCCGCTGCAGCGTGAACAGCTCACCGGCGTCCGCCGGCGACGCGGCGCCGACCACGACACCGTCCACGCCGTCCAGCGCCGTGGGCGCGAGATCGGGCCGGACCCGGCGCGTACGTTCCAGCGCCTGCGCCCGACGCCAGGCGGCGATCGCACCGTGGTGGCCCGACAGCAGGACGGGCGGCACGTCGAGGCCGCGCCACGACGTCGGCTTGGTGTAGACGGGGCCCTCGAGCAGACCGTCGTGCTCGGCGGCGTGCGACTCCTCGGTCAGCGACTCCGGGTTGCCGATGACGCCGGGCAGCAGCCGGACGACGGCCTCGAGGATGACGAGCACCGCGGCCTCGCCGCCGTTGAGGACGTAGTCGCCGATGCTGATCTCGTCGACGCGCAGGCGGGTGGCGGCGTCGGTCATCACGCGGGCGTCGATGCCCTCGTAGCGACCACAGGCGAAGACGAGGTGCTGCTCGGCGGCGAGCTCGGCCGCGACCGCCTGCGTGAAGCGGCGCCCCGAGGGCGTGGGGACGACGAGCCGGGTGGTGGCCTCGGACCCGGGCGGGACCAGCGCGTCCAGCGCCGCGCCCCACGGCTCGGGTTTCATGACCATGCCGGCGCCCCCGCCGTACGGGGTGTCGTCGACGGTGCGGTGGCGGTCGTGGGTCCAGGTGCGCAGGTCGTGGACGCCGAGCTCGACGAGGCCGGTCTCGATCGCCTTGCCGATCAGCGAGAGCCGGAGCGGCGCGAGGTAGTCGGGGAAGATCGAGACGACGTCGGCCCGCAGCAGCGCCGTCACCGAGGCGCGTCGGGCTCGTCGAGGTCCTCGTCGGTCAGCAGGCCGGGAACGTCGGCGACGACCAGCCGGCCGCCGGGGAGGTCGACCTCGGGGACGAGGGCCTCCACGAACGGGACGAGCCGGGGCCCGTTCGCGGTGCTGATCTCCAGCAGGTCCTGGCCGGCAGGGTGCAGCACGGCGAGAACCCGGCCGATCGACGTGCCCGCCCCGGTCACGGCCTCGAGGCCGACGAGCTGGCGGTCGTAGTACTCGCCCTCGTCGGAGGGCAGCTCGCTCGCGGGGACATCGGTCACGAGGACCAGGCCGCGGGCGGCTTCGGCGGCGTTGCGGTCGTCCATCTCCTCGAAGCGGACGAGCAGGCGCCCCGAGTGGTCCCGCGCCGTGGCGACGGTCAGCACCCTGGACGAACCTTCGATCCGCAGCCGCGCGCCGGGCACGAAGCGCCGTTCCGGCTCGTCGGTGCGGACCCCGATCGCGACGTCGCCGCGGATGCCGTGGGCACCCCCGACAACGCCGACGACGACCTCGACCAGCTGGTCGGGGTCGTCGGAGGGCGTAGCGGTCACGCTGCTGACGTCAGTGCGTCGGTGATCAGGAGCGCGGACGACGGGCAGGTCGGTCCACGTCGACGAAGTCGATGCGAACCGGGTCGCGCCCGGCCAGCGCGCCCACGACCGTACGGAGCGCGGTCGCGGTGCGGCCCTGACGACCGATCACCTTGCCGATGTCCTCGGGGTTGACGCGCACCTCGAGCATCCGGCCGCCGCGGCGCTGGTCCTTGTCCCGGACGGCGACGTCGTCCGGGTGGTTGACGATCCCCCGGACCAGGTGCTCCAGCGCCTCGGTGAGCATCAGAAAGCTTTGCCGGGGGTCTTGGCGGCAGCAGCACCGGCGTCAGCGGCCTGCTGGGCCTCGGCCGGGGTGCCCTCGACCTCAGCCTCGGGCGCCGTGTCAGCGGCGGAGCTGGTCGGGGTGGGGGTCCGCACCTCGGAGCCGGCCTCGGCCAGGGCGGCGTTGAAGAGGTCGAGCTTGTTGGGCTTGACCTTCTGCGGCTCGACGCCCGAGGGCGAGGTGTCGCCGGAGAACTTCTGCCAGTCACCCGTGCGCTTGAGGATCGCGACGACGGCCTCGGACGGCTGCGCGCCGACGGAGAGCCAGTACTGCGCGCGCTCCGAGTCGACCTCGATGACCGACGGGTCGTTCTTGGGGTGGTACTTGCCGATCTCCTCGATCGCCCGACCGTCACGCTTGGTGCGCGAGTCGGCGACGACGATGCGGTAGTGCGGCGACCGGATCTTGCCGAGGCGCTTCAGACGGATCTTGACAGCCACGTGTGTGGATACTCCTGTATGTGTACGCGACCGGACGCAGCACGCACCGGTCACGAGGTGGGTGAGCTCAGACGTCGCGGTGGGTGTCGCGTCCGCCAGGGCTCGAGGGACCCGAGCCGGGCAGCGATGAGAGGGCGCCGACCAGCACGGATGCGGCCCCCATCATGCCAGACCGGACCAGAGGCACGCGAACCGCGAGATCCAGCGTTGGCACGAGCGGTACCCAGCTCGGCCGAGCGGTACGCCTTCCCGGTCCACAAGGGTCCAGGACCGGGAAGGCGTACCGCTCGCGGACGGTGCGCGCGGGCGTGCGGTCAGCTCGTGACGTCCTTGCGCAGGAACCGCCACACGGCCACGCCGACGAGGACGACGGTGTAGCCGATCGACCACAGCGCACCCTGGGCCATCGCCGACCAGTCGACCGTCGGCGCCAGCGCGTCCGCCCAGGCGAACGCGAAGTGCCCGGGCAGCGCCTGGCGCAGCCCGCCGAGGGCGGTGATCTGGTCGAGGATCGCGCAGACGATCCACAGCACGACGCCCCCGCCGACCGCGGCCAGCGGGGCGTCGGTGGTCGTGCCGAGCAGGAACGCGAACGCCCCGACCACGGCCAGCGACACGAACAGGTAGACCACCACGACCGCCAGGCGGCCCAGCAGCAGCGGGTACGCGAGCTGGTCGCCGGTCGGTCCGACGTAGGGACCCCACCCGTACGCGACCCCGCCGACCAGGAGCGTCCACACCGGCAGGAACACGAACGCGGCGAGGGTGAACAGCGCGGCGGCGACGAGCTTCTGCCGCAGCAGCCGTTCGCGGCGCACGGGCGCGGTGAGCAGGTAGCGCAGGCTCGACCAGCTCGCCTCGCTGGGCACGGGGTCGCCCGTGAACAGCGCGACGACGACCACCAGCAGGAAGCCGGTCGAGGCGAACAGGGCGAAGACGACGAGGTTGGCCCCGCTGTCCTGGGCCAGGTCCACGAACCCGCGCTGCCCCGTGCCGTCGTCGCTCCCACCGAACGCGAAGGCCGCGACCAGGACCAGCGGCAGCGCCACGAGCACCGCGAAGACGACGAGCGTCCGGCGCCGGGACAGCTGCCGGCGGATCTCGGCGGTCAGCGGGAGCGCATGTCCTGGACGCACGTCCGCCCGTCGAGGGGTCCTGACGCCGCTCATGACGTCGCCCCCGCGGTCTCGGCGTCCAGCAGGTCCAGGAACGCCTCCTCGAGCCGGCGCCGGCCGTCACCGGTCAGCGTGGCGGTCGCCTCCGACAGCAGCACGTGGCCGCGGGCCATCACCACGACGTGGTCGCAGGTCTGCTCGACCTCGGCCAGCATGTGCGAGGACACGACCACCGTGCGCCCGGCGGCCGCGTAGTCGGCCAGCACCGTGCGCATCGCGGTGATCTGGGGCGGGTCGAGACCGTTCGTCGGCTCGTCGAGCAGCAGCAGCGGCGGAAGGCCGAGCATCGCCTGCGCGATGCCGAGGCGCTGCCGCATCCCCTGGCTGTAGCCACGCACGCGCCGGTCGATCGCGCTGCCCAGCCCCGCGATCTCCAGCACCTCGTCGAGGTGCGACTCCTCGTCCGGGCGCCCGGTCGCCTCCCAGTACGCGTCGAGGTTGGCCCGCCCGGAGAGGTGCGGCAGGAACCCGGGGCCCTCGATCAGCGCACCGACCGAGGCGAGCACGTCGGCCCCCGCGTGCACCGGGCGTCCCTCCACCCAGACCTCGCCCTCGTCGGGGCGGATCAGGCCGACGACCATCCGCAGCGTGGTCGTCTTGCCCGCCCCGTTGGGGCCGAGCATCCCGACGACCTGGCCGCGCTCGGCCCGGAACGAGACCCCGTCCACCGCGCGGAGGCCGTCGGCGTACGTCTTGACCAGGCCCTCGACGACCAGCGGCACGTCGGCCAGGTCGGGCCGGTCGACGGCGGAACGTCGCGACCGGCGCAGCAGCACCAGCCCGACCAGCGCGGCGAGCAGGACGACGCCGACCCCGATCACCAGCGGCAGCGGGACGTCCAGCCGGCTGCCCCCGCTCGCGCCCAGCCCCCCGAGGTCGGGCAGCACCAGCTCGGGCGCGACCAGCGAGACCCGGTACGTCGCCGGGGCGAGCGGCCCGGCGTACGCGCCGTCCGTCGTCGCGAGCACGAGCCGCATCCGGTGCCCGACAGGCACCGTGTGGGACACGACCGGCAGGGCGACCTCGACGGTCGTCGGCTGGCCGGGGGTGAGACCGGTGAGCCGGACGGGCGCGACGGCACGACCGGGCAGCACGGTCGAGGTCGGGCGGTGCGTCTGCGGGTCGTCGGGACCCAGGTCCCACACGCTCGCGTAGAGCACGGCCTCCGTGGTGGACGAGGTCACGCCGACCCGCACGCGCCCGCTGCCGACCAGGTCGTACGGGCGAGTCACCGGCGCGCTGGTGAACGTCGCCGCCTGCCCTGCCAGCACGGCCAACGGGTAGCCCGCCGCCGCGGCCGCCGCGCCGAGGGCGCCGCTGCCGGGCAGGTTCGTCAGGGCGCCGGGCCGGGCGCCGGCCGGGTTGACGACGGTCTGCTCGCCGCCGTCGAGCGGCACCGTCCGGGTGGCCGGGCCCGCGCTCCCCCGGCCCGGGTAGGTGTCGGAGGTCAGCACCCGGGGCGCGCCGTCGTCGTCGCCGCCCTGGGCGACGAGCGAGGTCTCGGGCACGGTCACCGCGAAGGTCGGCACCGGAGGCGCGGTCGTGTCGTGCTTGAGGTAGCGGTCGAACCAGGCGGTCACCCGGTCGAGCTCCGCGTCGACCGAGATGGTCGCGTCGTGCCCGCCCGGCACCCAGGCCGTCGCGGCGGGCGTGGTGGGCGGCAGGCCGCGCATCACCCGGTCGGCCTGGTCGAGGCCGAAGAGCGTGTCGTCCTCGCCCTGCAGCATCAGCGTCGGGGCGTGCACCCGGTCGAGGAGCCGGGCCGGCGACGACTGCCGCGTCAGCGCGAGCAGGGCGCCGCTCGGGGTGCCGGTGCGGGCCGTGGAGACGTACGCCGCGCACACGTCCGCCGCGAACCGTCCGCAGACGCTCGGCGTGGGATCCGGCCCGGCGCCGCCGGTGTCCGGTGCGGACGTGGAGGAACCGGCCGAGGCCGTGCTCGTGAACAGCGCCGCCGCCCACGCGGCCTTGAGCACCCCGGTCCCGCCGGTCGGCGTCACGTCTCCGAGCGAGCCCGGTCCACCGGCCACCTCGTGCTGCGGGATCAGCGCGGTCGTGAGGTCGGCGTACGTGAACGCGGGCACGATCGCGTCGATGCGCGGGTCGAGCGCCGCCGCCTCCAGCGCGACCGCCCCGCCGTAGCTGACGCCGGCGAAGCCGACCACGGGGTCGTCGCCGGTTCGTTCGACCTCGGGCCGATGCGCCGCGGCGTCGACGACGGCCACCGCGTCGCGACCCTCGTAGTCGGGGTCGTCGAGGTGCACCAGGCCGCCGGAGGCGCCGAAGCCGCGGGCGGTGTAGACGAGGACCGCGTAGCCGTCCCGGGCCAGGGACCGTGCGGTCGGCAGGCTGTCGGCCTTGGTGCCGCCGAGGCCGTGCGCCAGCACGATCGCGGGCCGGGCCACGCCGGGGTCGGTCGTGAGCAGGGTGGCGTCGAGCGTGACGGGCTGCCCCGCCTCGGGGGTGCCCGGGACGCTGAGGACGGTCTCGACCACGCGCTCGTCGGCTGCCTGCGCGGGGACGGCGGCCAGCAGCGGGAGGAGCCCGAGGGCGAGTCCCGCCAGCAGGCTCGGCCCGCGCCTAGGCGACACGACGTCCACGGAGGACGACGGCGGCGGGAGCGCTGAGCACGGAGAGGTCGACGCGAGGATCCTCGTCGAAGGTGACCAGGTCGGCCGGGGAGCCCTCGGCGAGCACGTCGGGACGCCCGAGCCAGGCCCGCGCCCGCCAGGACCCCGCGCCGAGCGCCTGCTCGGGGCTCATGAACGCGCCCATCGCGGCGATCTCCTTCCCGACGATCCCGTGCGGCAGGTAGCCGCCCGCGTCCGTGCCGGCGTAGACCGGCACGCCCGCGTCGACCGCCGCGCCGAACGTCGCCACGCGCCGGTCGTAGAGCGAACGGATCCGGCGCGCGTACGCGGGGAACTTCGCCTCCGCCGCGGTCGCGAAGCCGGGGAAGTTCTCCAGCTGGATCATCGTCGGCACCAGCGCGACCTGCCGTTCCGCCATGAGCGCGATGGTCGCCTCGTCCAGCCCGGTGCCGTGCTCGATCCCGTCGATGCCCGCCTCGACCAGCTCGGCCACCGCCTGCTCGCCGAACACGTGCGCCGTCACCCGGCAGCCCAGCTCGTGCGCGCGGTCGATGCCCGCCTTCGCGACCTCCGCGGGCCACAGCGGCGTCAGGTCGCCGACCTCGCGGTCGATCCAGTCCCCCACCAGCTTGACCCAGCCGTCGCCGCGCGCCGCCTGCCGCTCGACCGCGGTGACGAGCGCGTCCGGCTCGACCTCGTCGGCGTAGTTGCGCAGGTAGCGCTTCGGACGCGCGATGTGGCGACCCGCGCGGACGATCCTCGGCAGGTCCTCGCGCTCGTCCATCCAACGCGTGTCGGCCGGGCTGCCGGCGTCGCGCAGCAGCAGCGCTCCGGCAGAACGTTCCGCCAGGGCGTGCTGCTCGGCGACGTCGTCGGGCACAGCACCGTCGCTCTCCAGCCCCACGTGGCAGTGCGCGTCGACCAGCCCGGGCATGACGTACGCGCCCGGGACCTCCTCGGCGTCGCGCACCGGCTCGTACGTCACGCGCCCGTCGAGCACCCACAGCTCACGCCGCTCACCCTCGGGGAGCACGACGGCGGAGAGGTGCAGGCGCTCGGGCTCTGGCGTGCAGAGGCCCTTCGACAAGCTCAGGGAACGTTCCTCGGTCCCGGACTAGCGGCCGAGCCGGTCACGCAGGTTGGCCGGGAGCTGGAAGTTCTGCATGGCCTCCTGCAGCGCCTTCTCGTCCATCGCCGGGTCCGCGCCACCCCCGAAAGCAGCAGCGGCACCGGCGTCGACGGCGGGCCGGGCGTCGGCGGAGCCGTTGCGCTTGGCCGGGTTGCCCGAGACCTTGTGGCCCTTCTTCTTCGCCGCCGCCTTGGCCGGCTGCTTCTTGGCGCCGCCGCCCGAACCCGGCAGGCCCGGCATCCCGGGCATCTTGCCGCCGGCCAGCGAGCTCATCATCTTGCGGGCCTCGAAGAAGCGGTTGACCAGCCCGTTGACGTCGGAGACCTGGACCCCCGCACCCTTGGCGATGCGCGCCCGGCGCGAGCCGTCGATGATCTTGGGGTCGTCGCGCTCGGCCGGGGTCATCGAGTGGATGATCGCCTCGAGCCGGTCGACCTCGCGCTCGTCGATGTTGGCGATCTGGTCCTTGAAGTCGCCCATCCCCGGCAGCATCCCGAAGATCTTGGACAGCGGGCCCATCTTGCGGACCATCTGCATCTGCTGCAGGAAGTCGGCGAGGCCGAAGTCGCGCCCCTCACGAGAGGTGAGCTTGGCCGCCGCCTTGGCCGACTGCTCGGCGTCGAAGGTCTTCTCGGCCTGCTCGATGAGGGTGAGGACGTCGCCCATGCCGAGGATGCGGCTGGCCATCCGGTCGGGGTGGAAGACGTCGAACTCGGTGAGCGCCTCGCCGTTGGAGGCGAACATGATCGGCTTGCCGGTCGCCCGCGCGATCGACAGCGCGGCACCACCGCGGGCGTCGCCGTCGAGCTTGGTGAGCACGACGCCGTCGAAGCCGACGCCCTCGGCGAACGCGTTCGCGGTGTTGACCGCGTCCTGGCCGATCATCGCGTCGACGACGAACAGCACCTCGTCGGGGTTGACCGCGTCGCGGATGTCGGCGGCCTGCTGCATCAGGTCGGCGTCGATGCCGAGGCGACCGGCGGTGTCGACGACGACCACGTCGAAGAGCCGGCGCTGCGCCTCGGCGATCGAGGCCTTGGCCACGGCGACCGGGTCACCGACGCCGTTGCCGGGCTCGGGGGCGAAGACCTGCACGCCGGCGCGCTGGCCGACGACCTGCAGCTGGTTGACCGCGTTCGGGCGCTGGAGGTCGGCCGCGACGAGCAATGGCGAACGGCCCTGCGACTTGAGCCAGAGCGCGAGCTTGCCGGCCAGCGTCGTCTTGCCGGCGCCCTGGAGGCCGGCGAGCATGATCACGGTCGGCGGGTTCTTCGCGAACCGGATGGTGCGGGTGTCGCCGCCGAGGATGTTGACGAGCTCGTCGTCGACGATCTTGATGATCGCCTGCGACGGGTTGAGCGCACCGGTCAGCTCGGCGCCCTTGGCCCGTTCGCGCACCCGCGCGACGAAGTCACGGACCACCGCGAGGTTGACGTCCGCCTCGAGCAGCGCGACGCGGATCTCCCGCGCGGTCGCATCGATGTCGGCCTCGCTGAGCCGCGTCTTGCCGCGCAGGTTCTTGAACGTCGCGGCCAGGCGGTCGGAGAGGGTGTCGAACACGGAAGCAGCCTACCCAGCGGCGTCTTGCGCCGTAGTGTCGTGAGCGTGCGGCTGGTGACGTTCAACGTCTTGCACGGTGCGGGCCTCGACGGCGTGGTGGACCTGGACCGCTTCGCCCGCGCCATCGTCGCGCTCGACCCGGACGTCCTCGCGCTGCAGGAGGTCGACCGCGGGCAGGAACGTTCGCTGCGCGCCGACCTCGCCGCCGTCGCCGCTGAGGCGATGGGCGCGGCCACCACCCGCTTCGTCGCGTCCATGACCGGCGACCCGGGCCAGCGGTGGGGTCCCGCTCCGCGCGGGCTCGACCCGGGAGCGGCGGCGTACGGGGTCGCCCTCCTCTCGCGCTATCCCCTCGTCGGCTGGCGCGACCTCCACCTGCCCCGGATCAAGCCGCTGGTCCCGCGCCTGCGGCGCCATCCCCGGCGCGTCGAGCTGGTGCACGAGGAGCTCCGTACGGCGGTGGTCGCCCGGCTCGAGACGCCCGAGGGCCCGCTGGTCGTCGCGAGCGCGCACCTCTCCTTCATGCCCGGCTGGAGCCAGCTGCAGCTCTTCGCCCTGCGCCGGGCCCTGACCGCCGGCTTCGGCGCGCGTACGCCCGCCGTGCTGATGGGCGACCTCAACATGACGCCGCGCCCGGCGCGCGCGGTCACCCGGTTCCGCCCGCTCGCCACGGCCCCGACGTTCCCGGGCGACCGACCCGCGTTCCAGATCGACCACGTGCTGGCCCGCGGCGACGTCGGCGCCGTCGTCGACGCCCGCGCCGTCGAGCTGCCGATGTCGGACCACCGGGCGCTGGTCGTGGAGCTGGACCGCTCGCGTCTCGGATAAGAAGGACGCGTGCCCGACCTGACGCTGCTCCGCGTGCCGTACGCCGACCCCGCCGTGGTGGCGCTCACAGCAGAGGTCCAGGACTACTACCGCCAGATCTACGGCGGGCCGGACGACTCCCCGCTGCCCGATGAGCAGCTCGTCCCCCCGGCCGGGCTGTTCCTGCTCGCCCGCCTCGACGGTGAACCCGTGGGCATGGGCGGGTGGCGCAAGGTCCGTGACGTGCCGGCGCTCGGCGGTGGGCACCCGGCCGAGCTGCGCCGGATGTACACCGCGCCCGCCGCCCGTCACCGCGGCGTCGCCCGGGCCCTGCTGACCGAGCTCGAGCGGACGGCGGCCGAGCACGGGGCCGACGTGATGGTCCTGTCCACGGGCGGGATCCAGGCCGACGCGGTCGCCTTCTACCGCGCCTGCGGCTACGTCGACATCGCGCCGTTCGGCCACTGGGCGGACGCGCCGGGCATCGTCTGCCTCGCTCGACGTCTCAGCCGCTGATCCTCAGGAGGCTCCGGGAAGCGCAGCCCGCCCGCCGCCGTTGAGTCAGCATGACCACGACTCCTGAGAAGATCCTCTACACCGCTGTCGCCACCACCGTCGGCGGCCGCCGCGGCGGGCACGCCACCTCCAGCGACGGCATCCTCGACCTCACGCTCACCGCTCCCAAGGAGACGGGTGGGCCGGGCACCGGGACCAACCCCGAGCAGCTCTTCGCCGCCGGCTACTCCGCCTGCTTCAACTCCGCGTTCGTGATGGTCGCCAAGCAGGCCGGCGTCAAGGCCGACGACGCGCACGTCACCGCCAACGTCGGCTTCGGCCCCGCCGGCCAGGGCTACGCCCTCACCGTCGACCTCCAGGTCTCCGTCGCCGGCGTCGAGCTCGCCAAGGTCCAGGAGCTCGCCGAGGTCGCCCACCAGGTCTGCCCCTACAGCAACGCCATCCGCGGCAACGTGCCGACGACGGTGACGGCCATCGAGGCCTGATCCTCGACGTCGCTGCCTGAGCCGCTCGAAGACTCAGGCAGCCTGAACCCGCCGGACGCCGATCTCGAACTCGTACGCCCGGAGCCTGCGCGCCAGCCCGGTGCCGATCCCGGTCATCGGGGTCAGGACGCCGGCGGCGTCCGGCAGCTGGTCGTCGAACGCCAGCGCCAGGGCGGACTCGCCGAGCATCACCGCCGTCCCGTCGTAGCCAGGGTCGTAGGGGGCGGCGACGGTGGCGGCGTACCGGGCGCCGCTCGTGGTGGTCGTGACCACCTCGACCCCGAACCGACCGCGACGCCGCTGCCGCTCGCTCGGGCCCTCGCCCGGGTCGGGCAGCACCCGGTCGGCGAGCGGGCGGGTGAGCCGGTTGGCCAGCGAGCCGACCAGCACCCCCTGCACCCCGGCCAGCACGAGCGCCGCGGCGGCACCGACCGGCCCGCGCACGGTGTCGACCACCTCGCGGTAGTCGAAGGTCGGCCCGTAGGCGCCGTCGCGCAGCGCGTCGGTGCGCAGCACCACCTGCCGGTTGTACGGGCTCATCACGAACGGGGCCGTCCAGGTGCCGTTCGCTGGGTCCCGGCCGATCGTCGCGTGCAGCCGGGGCGAATGACCGGACGCGATCGCGCCCGTGAGGGCCTCGGGGTCGGCGAGGAGGCGGCGCCGGTCCGGGCGGCCCTGCACGTCGACGAGCATCTGGCGCAGCGAGTCGACCGTCCCGCCGCTCAGCCCGCCGCGCATCGTGCGGACGTGCAGCGCCGTCTCCCCCGGGGTGCCTTCCCCGTCCGCCGCGGCCTGCTCGGCCACGAGCGCGACACCGAGGTCGGACGGCACCGAGTCGAAGCCGCAGGAGTGCACGATCCTCGCGCCCGACGACTGCGCGGTGACGTGCGACGCCGCGATGCTGTCCCGGGCGAAGAGCGTCTCGCCGGTCAGGTCGGCGTAGTGCGTGCCGAGCCGCGCGCACGCGTCCACGACCGGCAGGCCCCAGCGGGTGTACGGCCCGACGGTCGTCGTCAGCACCCGCGTCTGCGCCGCGAGGCGGTCGAGGGCCGGCTGGCTCGTCACGTCGGCGGTGCGCAGCTCCCACGACTCGGCCGCCGCCCCGAGGTCGTCGCGCAACGCACGCAGGCGTTCGCCCGAGCGTCCCGCCAGGGCGATCCGGGCACCGGGCGGCGCGGACAGGGCCAGGTGCGCAGCCGTCAGCCGGCCGGCGAAGCCGGTGGCCCCGAGCAGCACCACGTCGAGGTCACGGTCGTCGTCGTCCGCTGTCATCGCCCCAGCGAAGCACAGGCCGGGCACTGCCCACGGCGGCTCCCCGGCTCAGGACGCGGGATCCAGCAGCGCGTCGACGAACACCTCGGCGTCGAACGGCGCGAGGTCGTCGACGCCCTCGCCGATGCCGACGAGCTTGACCGGCACGCCCAGCTCGCGCTGGACCGCCACCACGATGCCGCCTTTGGCGCTGCCGTCGAGCTTGGTCAGCACGATGCCGGTCACCTGGACGACCTCGCGGAAGATGCGCGCCTGGATCAGCCCGTTCTGCCCGGTGGTGGCGTCGAGGACGAGCAGCACCTCCCCGACCGGGGCCTGCCGCTCGATGACGCGCTTGACCTTGCCGAGCTCGTCCATCAGACCCGTCTTGGTGTGCAGCCGGCCGGCGGTGTCGACGATGACGACGTCCACCTCCTGCTCCACGCCGGCGCGGGCCGCCTCGTACGCGACGCTGGCCGGGTCGGCCCCCTCGGCACCGCGGATCGTGGGCACCCCGACCCGGTCGCCCCAGGTCTCGAGCTGGTCGGCCGCCGCCGCACGAAACGTGTCCGCCGCGCCGAGCAGCACGTCCTTGTCCTCAGCGACCAGCACCCGCGCGAGCTTGCCGACCGTCGTCGTCTTGCCGGTCCCGTTGACCCCGACCACCATGACCATCGCCGGCACGTCCGTCCGCGTGGTGGCGAGCGTGCGGTCCATGGTCGGGTCGACCAGGGCCAGCAGCTCCTCGCGCAGGATCGCCTTCGCCTGCCCGGGCTGGGCCACGCCCTCGATCCGGAAGCGGGTCCGCAGCCGTTCGACGAGCTCGGTGGTCGGGCCGACGCCCAGGTCGGAGGCGATGAGGGTGTCCTCGAAGTCCTCCCACGTCTGCTCGTCGATCCGGTCGCGGCTGAGCAGCAGCAGCAGACCTCGGCTGAGGCTGCTGTCTCGCCCGGCCAGGCGACGGCGCAGCCGCGCCAGCCGGCTCTCCGCGGTCTCCGGCCGCTCGTGGACGAGCGGCGGGATCATCGGCTCGACCTCGACGGCCTCCGGCGCCTCCGCGTCGGGGCGGTCGAGCAGGCCGACCGACCCGGCGCGTGCGTCCGCGTCGTCCTGCAGGCCCGGGTGGCCGGGGGCGCCCGTGATGGAGCGCGTGTCCGCACCCCGGCGCAGCGCACGTCGTCGGGTGCCGGCGATCAGGCCGACGACGACGAACGCCGCGACGAGGATCGCGCCCGCGATGTACCAGAGCTCGGTGCCGTTCACCGGGTCATCGTAGGGGCGTCGACCCGACCGGCCGCGAGCTCGCCGTCGGGTGGTGTGACGGAGGCCACCGTGCTCGTACCCTGGAGGCAGCGGCGCAGAGTTCGGGGGTTCTCCTGGCGTTGCTGGTGCACCCGACGAGAGGCCCCCGCATGAGCCAACGGTCGTCCCACGCGTCCGGGTCCGAGGATGCGAAGACCTCCAGGCGAGGCTTCTGGCGCCGGGCGCTGCCGCTGGTGTCGATCGGTGCGGCTCTGCTGCTGGTCGTCGTGCTGGTCGGCGTCTTCACCTACGCCGGGTCGGTCGACCACGCGGTCGAGACCAACCTGCAGCAGGCCGAGGAGCTTCCCCCCGACATCCCCGAGGACCCGGCCGACGCGCCCCGCCCGCCCAAGTCGGCCACGGCGAAGGCTGCGATCAACTACGTCATCATCGGCTCGGACAGCCGCACCGCCGACGCCGGCCAGGGTCGCAGCGACGTGCTGATGCTGCTCCACCTCGACGGCGACCGGCGCGGGGCCTCGCTGATCTCCTTCCCCCGCGACCTGTACGTCTCCATCCCGGGCAAGGGCAAGAACAAGATCAACGCTGCGTACGCCTTCGGCGGCGCACCGCTCACCGTGCGGACCCTGGAGGGCTTCCTCGACGTCCGGATGGACCACGTGGCGATCATCGACTTCGCCGGCTTCATCGCGCTCACCGACGAGCTCGGCGGCGTCACCGTCGACAACCCGTACGCGTCGGTCTCGCAGGGCTACGACTTCCCTGTGGGCGAGGTGACCGTGCGCGGGGAGCAGGCCCTGGCGTACGTGCGTGAGCGCCACCAGCTGCCGAACGGCGACCTCGGTCGCGCCGAGCGTCAGCGGCTCGTGGTGCAGGCGATGCTGGCGAAGGTGGGGAGCAGGGACGTGCTGCTCAACCCGGTGAAGCTCAACCGGTTCGTGAGCGCCGCCGCCCGGCAGGTCACCGTGGACAAGGACCTCACCACGGCCCAGCTGCGCAAGACCGCGGTCTCCGTCCGCTTCAAGCCGGCCGACATCATCTCGATCCAGGCCCCGATCGACGGCTTCGGCACCTCACCGTCCGGCCAGAGCATCGACAAGGTCGACACCGACCGGCTGAAGGAGCTGAAGAAGGCCCTGAAGGACGACGGCATGGAGGACTACGCCGCGCGCTATCCCAACGGCTGAGCGGGCTGGTTCCCCACGACGACACCCGCGATCCGGTCGACGGCTGAGCGGATCTGGTCGAAGACCAGCTGGTGCCGCTCGGACGAGCCCCGGTAGGGGTCGAGCACGTCATCCTCGGCCGGGGTCGAGCGCCGCCGCCGACTTGCCGCGAGGGGGACGGCTGCTTGGAGCCGGTCGGGCAGGTCGGTGCCGAACAGCTCGTCGGGCTCGACCGACCCGAGGATCCGAGCAAGCTCGCGCAGCGTGAAGGTGCGCCGGACAGCGCTGGGGACGAGCTCGACGACGGCGGTCCGGTGCTCGCGCGTGAGTGCCAGCACCAGGTCTGCGGCCAGCACATCAGCGGCTACGAGCTCGCGGGCGACGAAGCCTTTGGGGTTACCACCTGCCTGCGTCAGCAGGTTGGCTACCGGAGGGTCGATCGGTTCGCCCACCAGGGCGTAGGTGCCTGCGGAACGTACCTCGACCGTTGGCCCGAGCGCCCGCTGAAGGAGGAGCTGGGTTGCAGGCGAGCGGCAGACGTTCCCGGTGCAGACGCACAGGACGGCGAACTCTGAGCGGTCCCGGCGACCGCCGATTCCGGACTCCTGTGAGGCGGCGGCGAGGAATCGACCGACCCGTCCAACCTTCACTGGCTACGCGGTTCGCCCCGGATCGCGACGACCGCACCCGGCAGCGACGCAGCCGCCTTCTCCTCGGCGGCTGGCGCATCTGAGGCCTCCGGAACGTCGCCGTCGAGCTCGACCTGCCGCACCGATTCCGTTGAGTAGTAGCGCTCGTAGGCGTATGACGCCACCTCACGACGCGCGATCTTGTTGACCACCAGCCCGAGGAGGTGCGCGCCAGCCGTGTCGAGCGACTCCAGCGTCTCCTTCAGCTGCGAGCGATGGATGCGGTCGACACCCGCCACAAGCAGCACGCCGCCCGCCTGCCGACCCAGGACCGCTGCATCGGTGACCGGCAGCACGGGCGGGCTGTCGATGACGACCGTGTCGTAACGCTCGGCGAGCCGGCGGATAAGGGTGCGCATGGCGGTCGAGCCGAGCAGCTCACTGGGGTTAGGCGGGATCTGGCCTGCGGCCAGCACGTCGAGGCTGCTGTCACCCCACGGCTGTACGACGTCCTCGACGTCCGCCTTGCCAATGAGGACGGTGGTCAGCCCGGCGCCGCTCTCCAGCCCTAAGTACTCCGCAACCGACGGTCGACGAAGGTCGGCGTCGATCAGTAGCACGCGTGAGCCGTCGTCGGCCAGCGCGACCGCCAGGTTGATGGCTGTCGTGGTCTTGCCCTCACCAGGCACGGACGAGCTGACGACGATCGAGCGGCACTGCTCGGCGACATCGACGAACTGCAGGTTTGTCCGCAGGCGGCGCACCGCCTCAGCCGCTGCACTGCGCGGGCTGCTGCGCAGGATGACCGGATGCCGAGGGACGTCCTCGCTGAACCCGATCACACCGAGGATCGAGGAGTCGGTCAACGCACGAACGTCAGACGCACTCCGCAGCTTGGTGTCGAGTGCGTCGCGCAGCAGTGCCAGCCCGAAGGCGAGCAGCACCCCGAGCGCCAAGCCCACCGAGAGGTTGCGCAAGATGTTCGGCGAGGAAGCCGCCAAGGGAACTGCAGCGCCCGCCAGGATGGTGACGCGGACCGCCTGACTCCCGTCGGCGCGATCGGGGCTCAGCGAGGCTGCCGTCTGCGCGAGCGTCGTTCCCACCGCGTTCGCGATGCGCGCCGCCTGCTCAGGGTTCACGTCGGTCACGGACAGCTCGAGGATCGCGGTTTCCGCCGGCACGACGACGGTCACCTGCTTGGCCAGCACTCCCGGGGAGATGCCGAGCCCAAGCTGCTGAATGACGGGATCCAAGACGAGCGGGGAGGTGGCCACCTTGACGTACGACGTCATCTGCTGCTCGGCGAAGTTCGATCCCTGGGCCAGCTCGACCGCCGACCCGGTGCCCTGGACGCCAAAGAAGAGCCCGGTCGTCGCGGTGTAGCGCGGCGTCGACACCAGGGTGACAGCAGTCATCGCCGCGAAACATATGAAGGCGACGACAGCCACGGTCAACCAGCGGCGTCGCAGGATGGTGAAGTAGTCGCGCAGGACCACAGAGATTCCTCTGTTCAATCCCCCGACCGGACACAAGGCGATTTCATAGTGACACACCTCGGTAGGGAAGCAACCCGCCGCTGACAGCCATTACATCGGAAGCCGTATCTACGGCTATGGTCTGAGCAGCGGAGCAATGTTGCGCCCGCCACTGCTTCTCGGGGGAGATCCAGGATGAAGGCATTACGTGGAGACCCCGCAAGAGGCCGGCCTGCAGAGCGCTGAGCTCCTCCCTCCCCCTGGGACGCACGCGTGACGCGCGTCCACCTCTCGAAGGCCGACGTCACTCAGCTCGAGGCGGACTTCGTTCTCGACGCGCTCCGCTCCGGCTGGGTCGCGCCGCTCGGTCCCCACGTCGACGCCTTCGAGCGTGAGATGGCCGAGCGAACGGACGTTTCCTTCGCGCTGGCCCTCTCCTCAGGCACCGCCGCACTGCACCTGGCTCTGCTCGGCGTTGGCGCCCGCGAAGGGACTGTCGTGCTCTGCCCCACGATGACCTTCGCCGCTTCCGCCAACGCGATCGTCTACACGGGAGCAACGCCGGTCTTCATCGACTCGGATAATGCCGACGGCAACGTCGACGCCCACCTCCTGCTCGACGCTGTCGACACCCTGAGGGCCGAGGGAGCCGAGGTGGCTGCGGCCGTAATCGTCGATCTTTTCGGTCGTTGCGCCGACTACGGAGTGCTTGTCGAAGGTCTAGCGGCGCGAGGGGTGCCGCTGGTCGAGGACGCCGCCGAGTCCCTCGGAGCGACGTTCGAGGGCGTGCCTGCAGGATCCTTCGGACACGCTGGCGTCTTGTCGTTCAACGGCAACAAGGTGATGACCACCTCGGGTGGCGGGATGCTCCTGAGCAACGACCACGAGCTTGTCGAGCGGGCCCGTTACCTCGCAACGCAGGCCCGGCAGCCCGTGCCCTGGTACGAGCACACCGACATCGGCTACAACTACCGGCTGTCGAATCTGCTTGCCGCCCTGGGCCGGGGCCAGCTCATCCGCCTCGATGCGATGATCGCTCGACGCCGTGAGGCCCGTCGCCGCTACGCCGAGGCGGTCGCCGATCTGCCTGGCGCTCGACTGCTCCCCGCTCCCGATGTCGTTGCACGGCGGGTCGACAACTGCTGGCTTACAGTCCTGGTCCTCGACCCAGGCGCTGCACGGCTCCGGCCTGACGAGCTGGTGGCGAAGCTCGGCGCAGAAGACATCGAAGCTCGACATGTCTGGAAACCCATGCACCTCCAGCCGGTGTTCGCTGGCGAGCGATGCTTCGTCACCGGCGCGGCCGAGCAGCTCTTCGATCACGGGGTAGCGCTTCCCAGCGGCTCCTCGATGACGGACGAGGAGCTCGACAGGGTTGTTGACGCGCTCGTGCACGGACTGGCGGCCTGATGCCGCGCGTCACAGGCAAGCGCCTCTTCGACCTTGCCGTCGCCGTGCCAGCGCTGGTCGCGTCCTTGCCTGTCCAAGCCGTCGTTGCCGGTCTGGTGGCCCGCCAGCTCGGGCAGCCCGTGTTGTTCCGTCAGATGCGGCCCGGGCTCGGTGCACGCCCGTTCGAGCTCGTCAAGTTCCGCACGATGCGGCTGGTCGATCCCACCCGGGGGTGGACGGACGACGCTTCTCGGTTGACTCGCTTCGGGGCGGCGCTCCGCAGTACGAGCCTCGACGAGCTGCCGACCCTGTGGAACGTGGTGCGCGGCGACATGTCGCTGGTCGGGCCGCGTCCGTTGCTCATGCAGTACCTCCCGCTGTACAGCTCGGAGCAGGCGCGGCGTCACCAGGTGCGGCCCGGGCTCACCGGTCTTGCGCAGGTATCCGGCCGCAACGCGCTCGACTGGGCCGACCGGCTCCGCCTTGATGTCGATTACGTCGACCGTCACGACGCCCGCCTCGATCTGGCGATCATCATCAGGACGATCCGGGCGGTGCTGTGCCGAGACGGCATCACGGGTGCCGGTGAGGCCACAGTCGCGGAGTTCGTCGGAGACGTGGCGGAGAGTCCGGCGTGACGCCGCGCCCGGTGGTGATCGTCGGCTGCGGAGGATTTGGTCGCGAGGTGTGGTCGATCATCCAGGCGCTGCGCGCTCAGGGCGAGTCCTGGTGTGTCGAGGGCTTTTACGACGACTCCCCCAGCGCGACTGCCCTAGACCGGGTTCGTGCGCTAGGACTCTCAGTCCTCGGAGGCGTCAGCGCGCTGGCCGCGCGACGGACGCCCTTCTCCGCGGTCCTCGCGATCGGTTCACCCACTGCTCGTGAGCACGTGCACGCCGCCCTCTCGAGCACACCCGTCAGCTATCCCCGCGTCATCCACCCCGACACCACCATCAGTGCGCACGCGCTGCTAGGCGAGGGTGTCGTCGTGGCGCCCGGTGCCCGGGTCAGCACCAACGTGCGCGTCGGTGACCAGGTCCACCTCGACCAGAACGTGACCGTCGGGCACGACACCACGATCGGGGCCTTCGCCCGGCTGAATCCGCAGGCCTGTATTTCCGGTGACGTCAGCGTCTGCGAAGGCGTCCTGATCGGCGCCAACGCGACCGTGCTGCAAGGGCTGACGGTAGGAGGCCGCGCGACTGTAGGTGCGGGCGCCTGCGTCGTGCGCGACGTCCCCGCCGACACGATCGTGAAAGGTGTGCCCGCGCGATGAAGCACGTACTCGTCGTCAACCAGTTCGCCCTCCCTCGGAGCGAAGCCGGAGGCACGCGCCACATCGACCTGTTCTCACGGCTCGAGCAGTGGCGACCCCTCATCGTGGCGGGTGATCGGAACCACTACTCGCAGAACCGCTATTCAACGCAGGATGACCGGTTCAGACTGCTCCGTGTTCCCCGCCAGAGCGGCGGTGCATCGGGCCGGCTGGTCGGCTGGATCGCCTTCGGGATCCAGGCGTTTACTGTGTGCGTCACTCGCCGGCGAGTCGATCTCGTCCTTGGTTCCTCCCCGCAACCCTTTGCGGCGCTCGCGGCCCTCGCGGCGGCACGCGTCCGCAGGCGCCCGTTCGTCCTCGAGGTGAGGGACCTCTGGCCCGCGTCAATGGTTTCGGCCGGCCGGCTCTCGGAGGGTGGCCTCGTACACCGTCTTTTCCTGCGGCTTGAGCGGCTCCTCGCCCGTAACGCCCGCGTGGTCGTCTGCGTCACCGAGGGCTGGGAGGAGCACTTCGAGCATCTCGGCGTGCAAAGGAACCGACTGGTAGTGGTCCCGAACGGCACCGAACCGTCGGACTTCATCGTTGACGCCCCGCGCGAGGAGCTCGTCCTGCGCTATGTGCGTCCCGGATTCACCGCCGTCTTCGCCGGCGCCCACGGACCTAAGGACGGGCTCGACCTCATCATCGACGCAGCTCGACGGCTACCTCAGGTCAACTTCCTCCTCGTCGGATCCGGTCCGGCCAAGTCAGAAGCGGCTGAACGAGCGCGGCAGGAACAACTCCCGAATCTGGAGTTCCGCGAACCCGTGCCGAAAACGGAACTACCCGCGCTGCTCAGGGCCTGCGATGTCGGCATCCACGCCGTAGCCCCCTTGTCGGTCTTCGACCACGGCATGAGCCCGAACAAGCTGTTCGACTACATGGCCGCTGAGCTCCCGGTCGTGAGTAACGCCGCAGGCCCCCTTCGTCGCGTCCTGCGGGACCAGGAATGCGGCCGGATAGGTGGACCGACGGACCTAGCGGACTGCGTGGCCGCGGTGTATGAGGCATCCGCGGAACAGCGCCAGGTTTGGGGACGGCGCTCAGGGGAGATCCTTCGTGAGCGATTTAGCCGTCGAACGGCCGCGTCGCTACTTGGCCAAACCCTCGACCGGGCGATCAACAGCAAGACCGTCGCGGGGGTGAACGCATGACCTCGTCGAACCGTGTCGCGCATGTCACAACCGCGCACCCTTACACGGACAACCGGATCTTGCGCAAGGAGTGCGCGGCATTAGCGGCAGCCGGTCTCGACGTCTGGCTGATCGCGGTGGCTCCTGCCGACGAGGAACGCCACGGCGTCCACATCTCAGCCTTGCCGCGCCGCCTCGGACGCCTGCGACGAATGCTTCTTGGGCCGGTGGACGCGTGGCGTGCCCTCGGGCACGTTAAGCCGGCGCTCGTGCACGTGCACGACCCAGAACTCGTGCCGCTCGCCATCCTGTGGCGTCTTGTCCACCGTCGGCCGGCTGTTTTTGATGCGCATGAAGACCTGCCCAAGCAGGTAGCCGGCAAGGCCTACATTCCAAAGTTCGTGCGGCCCGTGGCTGCCAAGCTTGCCGCTGGGCTAGAAGGTGCCGCTGATCGTTTACTTGACGGCGTCGTGGCGGCCACACCGTCGATCGCTCGAAACTTCACGAAAACCCCCGTAACTCTGGTGCAGAACTTTCCCTGGCTCTCCGACTTTCCTTCCCCTGCGCCGTGGCCGCCTTCTGACGGGCCCCAGTTGTGCTACATCGGCGGAATCTCCGAAGAGCGCGGCGGCATGGAGATGCTTGAGGCGGTGCAACGCTCACCTCGAACAGCCGAACTAGTGATGGCGGGACCGACCACAGCAGGAATGGGTGAGGCGATCGCAGCCGACGTCTCGGGCCGCGTGCACTACGAGGGCCTCTTACCAGCCGAACGGGTACCTGAGCTTATTTCTAGTTGCCAACTCGGGCTGGTGCTCTTTCATCCCCTGCCCAATCATCTGGAGTGTCAACCCACCAAGCTCTTTGAGTACATGGCGGCGGGCCGACCGTTTGTAGCATCCAACTTCACCGCTTGGGTCAACCTCCTTGCAGCGTTTGATTGTTGCTACTTCATTGACCCCCTCGACGTCACGGCACTGACGTCCGCCATCGAGCATGTCGACACGTCGCCGTCCGAGGCGGAGGCGATGGGGTTACGAGGTCGCGTAGCGCTTGTTGAGCACTTCACCTTTGAGAAGGAGTCACGCCGCTTGGTGTACATGACCGAGAGCCTGCTGGCCGCATGAGGGTGATGAGCGTGGTGGGCGCGCGTCCACAGTTCGTGAAACTTGCTCCGATAGCGCATGCGTCGGCGCTACATGACGATGTCGAGCACCTGATCGTGCACACGGGACAGCACTACGACCCTGCTCTCTCAGACGTTTTCTTCCGAGACCTCGACATCCCAGCACCGGACGAGCACTTAAACGTGGGTTCCGAGACCCACGGGGTACAAACCGGACGGATGCTCGCAGCGATGGACCCGGTGCTCGAGCGGTATCGTCCGGACGTCGTGCTGGTGTACGGCGATACCAACTCAACATTGGCGGCCACCATCGCGGCCGTGAAACTGCATATCCCGGTCGCACACCTAGAGGCTGGACTCCGCAGCTTCAACCGCAGGATGCCGGAGGAGCACAACCGGGTCATGGTCGACCACGCCGCCGACCTTCTGCTCGCACCTACCCACACCGCCGTGAGACACCTCGAGCGGGAGGGCCTTGGCGAACGAGTTGAGCTCGTCGGCGACGTGATGACGGATGTGTGCCTATCTGTCCGCAACCGCGTACTTAGGCACAGTCAGAGACCGATCGACCCAGAGCCGTACGTCGTTGCCACGATTCACCGGGCCGAGAACACCGACGACCCTGATCGCCTCGCACAGATCATCGAGGCCCTCAGAGGTGTGCCCGCTCAAGTCGTTCTCGTGGCTCACCCACGGCTGCGGAACCGCGCGGAAGCCTATGGCATTGCACTTGCCGGCGGTGCGCTGACCACTCTGTCTCCAATGGGATATCCGGAGATGGTTGAGGCCCTCATGGGCTCGGTCGGAGTCGTGACCGACTCGGGGGGGCTGCAGAAGGAGGCATACCTGCTTGGGGTGCCTTGCACGACACTGAGGTCCGAGACTGAGTGGGTGGAGACCTTGGTCGACGGCTGGAACGTCCTGGACCCCGACCTGTCTCATTTACAGACCTCTGCTGCACGCCTGCGCCCCCAGCAAACGCCCGTCGAGCACTACGGCGACGGGCGTGCTGCCGCGCGAACTATCACTGCAATGCGGCAACACTTCAATCTCTCGACCGCCAACGGGATCCCGACACCTCCTACCCACGAAGGACCGGTGGCATCGTGAGCCAGCTTGACCGAAGAACCTTCATCGCTGCCAGTACCGGAGGAGTGCTTGGCGTAGCAGCGCTCGCTGGACGCGCAGTCCGGGCAGAGGCTATACCGATGTCGCGGAGTTTTCGACTCGACAAACTACAGCTTTACGACGTCGCCGAGAAGCAGCTTCCCTATTATTCGTCGACCATTCGTCCATTGAGGAGCAGCACGCCCGTAGACACGGACGGGATTGTAGTCCGGGTCATCGACGGGAAGCCGTACGATCACCCTGTGCTGCAGGCCCAGCACATGATGCAGATCCTTGCCAGCTACACCATCAACCACGACAGTAAGTACCTAGCTGAGGTCGACGCACATGCGGCTCGCATGGAGTCGTACGCTGTGAACTTCGGGGGCGCGGCCTTTCTTCCATACTCGTTCCCCTTCAATCTCCACGGCAAGGCCGCGCTCAGTTTGAGCGCGCCTTGGTACTCAGGGATGGCTCAGGGCCAGGCGCTCGGAGCGTTCTCCCGCCTTGCGCGAGTTACCGGTAGCAAGCAGCACCGGGAATTCGCTGACGCGCTTTTCGCTAGTTTCAACCGGGCTAATGACGCGCGCGCTCCGTGGACGCCGGTGGTGGACGCCGACAACGCCCTATGGTTCGAGGAGTATCCGGAAAAAACAGGTGGTTCGTGTCGGGCGCTCAATGGCCATATCTTCGCCGTGTACGGACTGTACGATTACTGGCAGCTGACGCAGTCCCGTCTAGCTCGAGACTACGTTATCGGCGGGATGTCGGCCGTATCGGCGCACATTACCGCTTTTCGCAACCCTTCCTGGATAAGCCACTACTGCTTGACGCACAAGGTCACCTCGCCGAGCTATCACAAGGTTCATGTCGGCCAGCTCTACCAACTCTTCACCTACACAGGTTCTTCCGCTTTCGCCCAAGAGGCCGACCAGTTCATTGCAGATTACCCAACCGCACAAGGCGGGGGGCGGTGCCACCTTCAAGCGGGCACTCACTCACTCCGGTCGCTAAGTGCGGGAGGAGCCTCTTCAAGCACCGTTGTTCTCAAGCAGGCCGCAACCTTCGACTGCGATAGTCGCGCGGGCCTAGCTGGCGCGCCCGGGGTGTACCTGCGGCTATCATCTGGGCCCTACAAGGGCCTCTGGGTCCGAGAGGTGGCAGAGCACTCGTACATCACGGGCGCCATCGAGGGCTACTGGTACGCCCACCCCAGGCTGCTTCAGTTCGCGCAGGGCGCGTTCACAGGGCACAAGTTCGGCGCTGACGGCACCTCCGTGCAGCAAAAGACCCAGACCCTCAACGGGCCGTCGGCCGCCCACACAAGTCAGCGGCTCGTTCAGAACGGACAACTCCATCACAAGATCCTCGACGGGATCTGGAACGGTTGGTGGATCCCCGACAACGACCGCGTGACCCTTGCGTGAAGCCCATCGCAAGCACGGTCTTGAGGAGACGCCCGTGACCAAGTACGTAAAATTCATGATCAGTTCCTATGAGTTTGCGAGCCGTAATCGCAGGGAAGTCGCGGTGGTGTCCAGCCTGGGACACTCGGTCGCAGTCAGCGATGTCGGAAAGGAGGCCCGTATCGAGCACGACGGCTCAGTAATCGTCCACCATCGTCGCAAGGCAACACACCCTTGGGCCCCGGTCCGCCGCGGGCTCATCTTGTTCGACTGGGTATGGCGCGTTCCTATCCACCTGCGCAGTTTCGAGGCACGGTGCTTGAGCTGCCACGACCTGATCGCCCTCAGCATCGGTTGGTTCTCCACACTGCCTACATCTAGGAGTCGGCGGCCTCAACTGGTGTACGACTCCCACGAATTCGAACTCGGGCGTACTAGGGCAAGACCAAGGTCGGCAGTGCGGATGGGACTCATCAAGCTCTGGGAGCGATTTCTGATCAGTCGATGCGCATTTGTGATTTCGGTCAACGACTCGATCGCGGGCCTGCTTCAGGATGTCCACAATCTGGAGCAACGACCGCTGGTCGTCCGAAGCACTCCGTTGACCTGGTTGCTAGACGCGAGTGCAATACGAGCCTGTCGCGAAAACCTCTGTTCAATGTTGGGCGCGGAACCTCCTGCATTCATCGCCATGTACCACGGCGGCGTGGTGCCCAACCGAGGGATCGAGAACTTCCTGCGTGCTCTCGTCGACGCTCCGGACGTCGCGGCCATAGTCCTCGGCGACGGCTCGTCGACGTATCTGGACGAGTTGAAGCTGCTCGCCAAGGCGAATGGAGTCGGGAATCGGGTGCTCTTCCATCCCGCGGTACCGGTGGACCAGCTCAGGCACTATGTGGCCTCGGCTGACGTCGGCGTGATGCCTATACGCGCCGTTAGCCAGAACAACCTCTTGTCACTGCCGAACAAGTTGTTCGAGAATATCCAAGCGCTCACACCTGTGATCGGGAGCGCTTACCCCGAACTGACCCGAATCATCGATGGTTACCGCATTGGTCTCACGGTCGATCCCGAAAGCCCTCAAGCCATCGCTGCGGCCCTGCGGCGAATAGCCGACGACCAACAGCTATATGAACAGTTCAAGCGAAACCTTCGGGTTGCGAAGGATGAGCTGTGCTGGGAACGCGAACAAGTCGTCCTCAAGGACAGATACGCCGACCTGCTAGGAGTGGGGCCCTCCCTTGGTTAACCTAACGCCGGCCATGACGCGGCAGCCGACACCTCGGCACCTTGATCACCTCGTCGCGGTGGCCGCGTGCTACCCCATCGTGGCACCGAGTCTGGTGCTGCTGGTCAGCGCTCTAGTTCCCCGACTGGGGAACCTACCGCTTCCTGTAGGCGCGGTGGTGGTTTACGGGTGCTTCGCCGTCGCGGTGATCACGTCATTGCGCGCCGTCCTCGCCCGCCTCACCTTTTGGACGGTGGGGATCGCCCTCCTGCTGTCGCTCGCGCTCGGGCTGATGGTGACGGTCGACCAGGGGCATGCCAACCATTACCTCGCTATAGCCGTTGAATGCCTGGTCCTCGCGGTGCCCTGGATGTTCGTGGCGAACTCCGTGGAGAGCTACGGGCACTTTCTGCGCTATCTCTACGGGGCGGCAGTTGCGGTAGTGGTCGCTGGCGCAGTTCGTATACTGCTACCAGGGGAAGCGGTACACGCTGCAAGTTATTCGCAATACGACGGCTACCAGGTGCTGCCAGCCGCGGTGATCTTCGTTGACGCTCTCGTGCGGCGTCCGCGACTGAGGACCGGTCTGCTCGCTGTTGCGGCCCTCGTGCTCATGCTTGCCTCCGGTGCACGGGGCCCCCTCGTCGCCGTGGTGCTGTACGGCTTGGCACGGGGAGTGCTAGCGCTGCGTGGCCGCCCACGAGCAGCGGTCTTCCTGCTGGCCGCTGGCCTCGTGGTCACACAGGCGTTCGACATCGTCCTGCGCGCGTTATCGGCTCCTTTGAGCCAAGCATTCATCAGCCGTGGGTTCAGTACCCGTTCCCTTGACCGCCTCGTTGAAGGAGACTTTCTCCAAGATCGAACGCGGAGCGCGGTAGCTCGACTCTCGTGGGACCTCATTTTGCAGCATCCTCTCACCGGCGTCGGTGTTGCGCGAGACCGACTGCTCCTGGCAAGAGCGATGGGAGTGAGTGATCCGGAGACCGTCCAAGGTTGGTATCCCCACAACGTCGTCCTGGAGCTGCTCCTGCAATACGGCATCTTCCTTGGAGGGGCACTGGTTCTGCTTCTCGCGGTAATTCTATTGCGCTCGGTGCTGAACAAGGCCGATCCCGAGCGGGCGCGAGTCGTTCTCCTCTTCGGGGGAATCGGCCTATTTCCGCTGTTCGTCTCCGGCAGCTACCTCACATCGCCACTATTTTTCGCCTTGGTCGGCTTCTGCGTCTCGTCACCTCGGGCGACGAAAAAGACGCTGAATCAGCCCGCGGCAAGTGACCGCGCATTGGTGAAGACGAGGGCTCACTGATGCCGAGCCGGATCAGTCTTCGGCGACCGACGGACCCTGGACCCACGGCCTTCCGTCGCAGCGTTGCCGTCATCATGACCGGCACGATCCTGGGGCAGGGCATCAGTCTGGTCACTCTGCCCGTCATCAGTCGGCTCTACGCGCCGGAAGCGTTCGGCCAGTACGCGCTGCTGAGTTCGCTGAGTGCCTTGTTGATCATCGTTACCACGCTCGGCCTGTCCTCAGCAGTGATGGCTCCGGACGATGACCGCGAAGCCGAACGCATAGTCAGCGTTGCGCTGGTTTGTTCAGTGGGCCTCGCAACCGTGATCACCATCGTGGGGCTCGCCCTAGCGCCCGTCCTGCCCCTACAGGCTGTCGGAATGCCCGTCTGGCAGGTGTGCCTGTGGGTGTACGCGATGACCGTCGTTGGCGTCGTGCTGGCCTTGCTGCGTGTGCACACCAATCGGCGTGGACTCAACCGCACGCTCGCCCTGAATTCGATCTTGTCGTCCTTGTCCACCCTCGTCATCGCCGTACCGTTTGGGCTTCTAGCGCACGGCAGCCTGGGGCTGATCCTGTCCGGCCTGGCTGCAGGAGTGATCTGCAGCCTTCAGATGTTTCTTCAGGTCAACCCCTTCCGCCATCGCGTCTCGTGGAGTTCCGTGAGGGCCACCCTTCGTACCTACCGGGGCTTCGTGGTCTACCAGTATCCAGCCAACCTGATGGAGGCCGCAGGGGCGCAACTTCCAACACAGGTGCTCGGCGGCCTTTACGGAAGTAGCATGCTGGGCTCGTACTCCATGAACGAACGACTGCTCGGTGTTCCGCTTCGCCTCATTGGCGCCCCGCTGAGCACGGTCTACTTCCGCAGCACTTCGGAATCCTTCCGTGCAGGTCGGAAACTTGCACCCCTGACGTTCACGATCGTCAGCAGGGTGACGCTCGCAGCGTCGGTGCCGATGATCGTTCTGATCTTCTTCGGAGCGGATCTTTTCGGTTGGGCCCTTGGCCCGCAGTGGAGCGAGGCCGGCATTCTCAGCGGCTTTTTGGTTCCGCTCTACGTGCTTACCCTGTGCCGCACCTCGGTCAGCAACTGCCGCGTGGTGATTGGTCAGCAACGCACCAACGCAGGCCTCAGCGCAGTGCGCCTGGCCATCGCCCTGCTCTCGCTGGTCGCCGGCCACGCCTGGTTCGGCACGCTCACCGGCGCGGTTTTCTGCCTCACGGTGGGCTCGTCTCTGTTCATGGCGCTCGACATGGCGACGACCTTCTCGCTGCTCGGGAGCCACCGCCGGAGGTATTTCCTGCTGATCCTCGTCTTTGGAATCGGCGTACTGGGCTCCTGGTATCTGTCGGGCGCCTTGTCCCGCCTTACCTGACGGCTGCGCCCGGCGTGCCTGACCGGCCTCGTCGTCAGGAGAGGCGCATGAGCTGAGCGATCACTGGCAGGACTTGACCATTCGCCGTCGGTGGCCGTGCCTGCTCAAGCAAGGCGCTGACGACGGTGTAGACCCTTCGGTCCCAGCGGGCGAGCTCGAGCCATCTTGTCCCGGCCAGGTCGTTGCTGGGCAGATCGTCGGCCGAGCTGAACCGGGCGCGCGTAGTCCACCTTCCGTCCGACCCTCGACGTACGACACGGGCCAAGAAGGTCGCGGTCAAGCGCGCCAGCAGCGCGCGAGGCACACCGAGGCCAGCATCAAAACCTGCCACCACCGCGTCGACGTCGAGCGCCCCGTGGGATGGATCTTCAGGCGCGCGGTTAGGGGTCATTTGGGGCGAGTACAAGGAACTCGAGCCGCCCGGCCCGTAGCCTCGGTAGACCTCGCTGCCAGTCCAGTAGTAGGCCCAGGTGGGCGCGGCCTTCGTACCCAGGTCGGACTGAAAGAGGTTCAGCATCAACCTCGTCCGGCTTCCATACCCGGGGTCGCCTGTCGCGAGGAAGAGCAGTGCCTGGCACCGTGCCATGGCCAGGTACTGGTTGTGAGGAAGTACGGTCCCGTCCGCTTGAACGGGAGCGGCCACACCGAACGCGTAAAGGCCAACTTTCGCGCTCAGTCGTCGCCAATCGGCGTCGTGGACGTGCACAGCCGCCTCGACGGCCCGGAGCAGGTCTCTCGCCGGTCGGGCATAGCGTCGACTCAGGTCGGGCTCACGAACGAGCAGTTCCCCAAACTGGGCGAACGGCGTGCAGATCATCCCGGTATGCACCGCGAAGACGTACCGTTGCGCGACCAGCGGCGCGGGTGTCGCGCCAGCAAGGAGCCGCGAAGGGCTAGGACCGCGGCGGAGATCAGCTGCTGTAAGGCCGGCGGCGCCCGGGTAGCGCCGCGCCAGCGTCGAGACGACGTAACGAGGGTGCTCAGGGTCGAGCGACAACGCGGGGACAACCTCGGTGTGGGGCGTCGAGTCGTTCACGACGAGGTCGAAAAGGCCAGGGTCCCGTTGACGGACGCTGACCGTCGCGCCCGGTCGGGCCGTGGTGCTTGTCAGCCGCAGCGCGGGTAGGCCGTCCACACCGTCGAGATCGATCCGCGACACGGTGTAGGGATCGGCAGCCGTCCACGCGCTGAGCGACTGACCTCGGTAGTCCACCTGACCGGTCTGGTCGTCCCGCGCCGCAAGCACCGCGTCGCTCGCGATTACAAACGTGTCGAGGTAGGACGGGTCTCGGGTCGCTTCGTACATGCTGAGATAGGACGACAAAATCCGGGACTGGCCCCAGGCCAGCGCTCCCCCGCCGACGGGCGCGGCAGCATGGTCCCTCTGCGCGCGGCGGTACGCGGCTTCTGCGGTGTCAAAAGCCTCTCGACTTAGCAGATTGCCCGGTCGTGTTCCCGCCGAAGCTCGAGAAGTTGCCGACGTACGAGCGATGTCGTCTCGGGGCGCGGGCTTCCTGCTCGTCACTACGCCCAAAGTCGCGCCGACGCCGAGCATCGCTCCCCCGACGACCAACCGGCGACGAGTCAGCGACGACGGCGACCCGGTCTCCGACCCCTCGTCGGGAGAATTACTCAAAGCTCCGCCGACTGCGACATGTAGTTCCCTAGGCTCGTGAGCGCTCAGGGGGCTCCGATGGTGAGGAAGGAGACAGACGAAAAGCGACCCCGGTTCAGCACCCGGCGACCGTCGACGAGAACCCGAACGCCGGGCAAATCGCTCTGGCCCAGGCCTGCGTACTCCGCATGGTCGGCCTGCACGATGGCCACGTCCACCTCGTCGCCCATCCGGTGCGGCGCGAGGCCGAGGCCGACGAGCTCGTCGTCCGTGTAGAGCGGGTCATGCACCCGGACAACCGCACCGCGTGCCGCGAGCGCGGTCACTAGCGGAAAGACCCCTGAGAACGCCGTCTCCTTGACCCCGCCCCGGTAGGCGGCGCCAAGGACGACCACGCGGGCGTCACGGAGATCGCCATAAGCGGATGCCGCCAGCTGGACGGCGTAGGCCGGCATCCCTGCGTTGGCCTCACGTGCGGCCCGGACGACGGTGGCGGCTGGGTCGTTCCACAGGTAGAGGCGCGGGTAGACCGGGATGCAGTGACCGCCGACGGCGATGCCGGGACTGTGGATGTGGCTGTACGGCTGGGAGTTGCAGGCCTCGATGACCTGGTAGACGTCGATGCCGTGGTCGTCGGCAAACCTCGCGAACTGGTTCGCCAGACCGATGTTCACGTCGCGGTACGTCGTCTCGGCCAACTTCGCCAGCTCGGCCGCCTCAGCGCTCCCCAAGTCCCAGACGCCGTTGCTGCGACCGAGGTCGGGACGCGGGTCGAACTCCAGCACCGCCTCGTAGAAGGCGACCGCCTGCTTGGCGCCCACGTCCGACAGGCCCCCGACGAGCTTGGGGTACTTACGCAGGTCGGCGAAGACGCGGCCGGTCAGCACCCGCTCCGGGGAGAAGGCCAGGTGGAAGTCGTCGCCCTCCACGAGACCCGAGCCCTGCTCCAGCCGGGGCTTCCAGCGGTCTCGGGTCGTACCCACCGGGAGCGTGGTCTCGTAGCAGACCAGCGTCCCCGGACGAAGTCCGCGCGCGATGTCGGCGGTGGCGGAGTCCAGCCATCCGAAGTCCGGCGCGTCGTCGGCCCCGACGAACAGCGGGACGACCACCACGACCACGTTCGCGTCCGCGACTGCCGTGCTGGTGGCGGTCGTGGCCCGAAGCTGACCGGAGCCGACCACATCAGCGAGCCGCTCGGCGAGCTCGTCCTCTCCCGGGAACGGCTCCTGCCCGCGGTTGACCTGCTCGACCACGGCGGGGTTGACGTCGGCGCCCACGACCTCATGGCCGCGGCCGGCGTACTGCACGGCCAGCGGCAACCCGATCTTGCCGAGACCGACGACGCAGATCCTCACCAGTTCCTCCCGAACGTGACCGTCGTGCCCATGGCCGCCGACTCGAGAACGGCCTCGGCCACCATCACGGTGGTCAGACCCTCGTCCATCGTCACGATGTTGGCGGGCAGCCCCAGCACCGCGTCGCGGAAGTTCTCGTGCTCGACGCGGAGCGGCTCCGGCTTGTGGATGGCGTAACGGATCATGTCGCCCTCCGACACCCCACGGAACTGCTGCAGGCCGTCCCAGGTCGTGGGCACCGACCCGTTGGCGTAGAAGGTGAGGTCCGCGGTGAGGGTGTCGGCGACGAAGGCGCCCCGCTCGCCGGTGATGATCGTGACCCGTTCCTTGAGCGGGGACAGCCAGTTGACGAGGTGATTGGTGATCGTCTGGTCGGCCAGCATGCCCACCACCACGACCAGGTCCTCGTGCGTGCGGCCGCTGCGGAAGGCGGTCCGGGCCGACACCGACCGGAACGGCTGCTGCACCACCCAGGCTGTGAGGTCGATGTCGTGGGTCGCGAGGTCCTTGACCACACCCACGTCGGCGATCCGGCCGGGGAACGGACCCTGACGCCGGGTGACGATCTGGTAGACATCGCCGAGCTCGCCCGCTTCGAGGCGCTGCCGGGCCGCTTGCAGGGCAGGGTTGTAGCGCTCGATGTGGCCGACGGCGCCGACGAGGCCCTTCTCGGCGAACGCCTCGGCCAGCTTGCGCGCGGATGGGTGGTCCTGCGCGAGCGGCTTCTCGATCAGGGTGTGCACGCCCGCCTCCGCGAGCTGCAGGCCGACGTCCAGGTGGCACGCGGTGGGGGCGGCGACGACGCAGTAGTCGATGCCGAGGTCGATGAGGTCTTGCACGTCGCAGACCACGTCGGTCTCCCCCGCAACCTCGTTCGGGTCGCCGCAGGGGTCCGCCACCCCGACGAGCTCGACGCCGTCGAGGCCGCGCAGCACTCGGGCGTGGTTGCGTCCCATCATCCCCAGGCCCACGAGCCCGGCACGCAGGCCTGTCATGCGGAGGCCCCGGCCATGGCGAGGGCGTTGACGGCCGTCACGATGCGCTCCAGGTCGTTCGAGGACAGCGACGGGTGCACCGGCAGCGAGAGGCACTCGCGGGCGGCGACCTCCGTCTCGCGCAGCTCTGCGTCCGACGTGAAGGACGCCAGCCGGTGCACGGGCGTCGGGTAGAAGGCTCCGGAGGCGATGCCGTGCTCCTCGCGCAGCGCGCGGGCGAAACCGTCGCGGTCCTGAGGGATGCGGATCGTGTACTGGTGGAACACGTGGGTCGCTCCTGGCTTCGTGGTCGGCGTTGTGACTCCGATGAGGTGCGCGCTGAGGAAGGCCGCGTGCTGCTGTCGCTGACGGGTCCAGGCGCCGACCTTGGTCAGCTGCACCCGCCCGATGGCCGCGTGGATGTCGGTCATCCGGTTGTTGAGGCCGACGACCTCGTTGGCGTACTGCCGTTCCATGCCCTGGTTGCGGTAGAGCCGGACCAGTCGTTCGACCGCGGGCTGGGCGACCGAGACCATGCCGCCTTCACCCGAAGTCATGTTCTTCGTCGGGTAGAGCGAGAAGGCTCCGAACGAGCCGAACGCGCCGACCGGTGTCCCGTCGAGCTCGGCGCCGTGGGCCTGGGCCGCGTCCTCGAACAGCTGCAACCCGTGGCGGTCGGCCACGACCTGGAGCCCGGGCATGTCGGCCGGGTGCCCGTAGAGGTGGACCGGTAGGACGCCGACGGTGCGGCGGGTGACGGCTCCGGCCACGGCCACGGGGTCGAGACAGAAGGTGACCGGGTCGATGTCGGCGAACACGGGGGTCGCGCCGGTGAGAGCCACGGCGTTGGCCGTGGCGGCGAAGGTGAACGAGGGCACGATCACCTCGTCGCCGGCGCCGACCCCGCAGGCCAGCAGGCCGAGGTGCAGGGCGGAGGTCCCTGAGTTCACCGCGACGCAGGGGCGTTCGAGCCCGAAGTGGGCGGCGTACTCCTGCTCGAAGGCCGCCACCTCAGGCCCCTGGGCGAGCATGCCGCTACGGAGCACGCGGTCCACGGCCGCTCGCTCCTCCTCACCGATGAGGGGACGCGCCTGCGGGATGAGGTCAGGCACGAGGTGCTCCTGCGGGGGTGTCGCTCAGCAGCGCAAGGCCGTCGTCGGTCTCGCGGTAGATCTCGTCGGTCTCGGGGCAACGCCAGCGGTGCTCGCCCGCCGGCTCCAGCCGCTGCCCCGCACGTCCGACCCAGCCGACCTGACGGGCCGGGACCCCCACGACGAGCGCGTGGTCGGGGACGTCTCGGGTCACCACGGCCCCCGCGGCCACCATGGCCCAGGCCCCGATCGTGATCGGCGCGACGCAGACGGCGCGGGCGCCGATGGAGGCACCGCTCCGTACGGTGACTCCGACCGGGTCCCAGTCCTCAGCGTTCTTGAGCTTGCCGTCGGACGTGACGGCCCGCGGGAAGTGGTCGTTGGTGAGGACGGCGGCCGGACCGACGAACACACCGTCGCCGAGCGTCGCGGGCTCGTAGACCAGGGCGTGGTTCTGCACCTTGCAGCTGTCGCCCAGGCGTACGCCGGTGCCGATGTAGGCGCCGCGCCCGATCGTGCAGTCGCGGCCCAGCTCGGCCCACTCCCGCACCTGCGCGAGGTGCCAGACGGTGACGCCGGGTCCGAGGGTCGCCCGCTCGTCCACGTCGGCCGACGGTTGGACGTGCACCGAGCCGTCGCCCGCGCGGAGACCTCGATCGTTCTCCTGCGCCATCACGGCGTCGCCCCGACCGGGATCGACGCGCTGAGCCAGAGAGCCGGCTCGACGTGGTGCTGCCCCCCGAGGTCGGCGGGTGACAGGGGCGGCACCGTGACGTGGGTGATCAGCGGGTGCGAGCGGTGGCTGCCCTGCTCGTCGTGACTGAGCAGCGCCTCGTGCATCTTCTCCCCGGGACGGAGGCCGGTGAAGACGATCTCGATCGGCTTGCCGGACCGGGCGATCAGCCGGCGCGCGACGTCGAGGATGCTCACCGGCTCCCCCATGTCGAGGACCAGGACCTCGCCGGCGCTGCCCACCGCGCCGGCCTGGACGACGAGCTCGCACGCCTCCGGGATGGTCATGAAGAAGCGGGTCACCTCGGGGTGCGTCACCGTCACCGGGCCTCCCATCCGGATCTGGCTGGTGAAGGTGTGCAGCATCGAGCCGCGACTGCCCAGGACGTTGCCGAACCGCACCGACAGATAGGTGCCGCCGGCACCCTCCGCGTACCAGGCCGTCAGCTGCTCGGCCACGCGCTTCGTCTGCCCGAGCACGCTCGTCGGGTCCGCGGCCTTGTCGGTGGAGATGTTGACGAACCGGCTGCAGCCGTGCGCTCGCGCCGCGCGCAGCACGTTCCGGGTGCCGAGGACGTTGGTCTTCCAGCCCTCGTCGGGATACTGCTCCAGCATCGGGAGGTGCTTGAGCGCGGCGGCGTGGAACACGACCTCGGGGCGGTGCCGTCCGAAGACCTCGGCCACGCGCTGCTCGTCTCGGATGTCCGCGAGGACCATGTCGGGCGTGTCGAGCAGACCCTGGCCGTAGATGGACAGCTGCACCGCGTGCAGGGCGGACTCGTCCCGGTCGAGCAGGATGAGCTCGCTCGGTCCGTAGCCGTGGATCTGGCGGGCCAGCTCCGAGCCGATGGACCCGCCGGCACCGGTCACCAGGACCCGCTTGCCCGTCACGTAGTCGGCGATGCCGGCGACGTCGGTGCTGACCTGGTGGCGACCGAGGAGGTCGGCGATATCGACTTCACGGACGTCCTCGACGCTGACCCGGCGGCCGAAGAGCTCCTTGACCGGGGGCAGGACCAGAAAGCGCAGCCCGGCTCCTTCGCAGAGGTCCGACAGCGCCCGGACCATGCCGGCGTCGGCCGTCGAGACCGCCAGGATCACCACGGAGACGTCGCGCTCGGCGGCGACGCGCAGCAGCTGCTGACGACCGCCCAGGACGGGGATCCCCACCAGACGGAGGTTGCGCTTGTCGCGCGCGTCGTCGATCAGGCCGACCACCTCGTACGACGAGGTCGGGTCGAGCGCGACGGCGCGCACCAGCTGGTAGCCGGCCTGACCCGCTCCGTAGACGAGGGCTCGCTCGACGGATTCTCCGGGCGGGCAGCGTCGGTCCTTCCACGCCCGGTACCCCCAGCGAGCACCGGCCATGAGCACGAGAGCGATGGGCGGGATCAGCACGGCGCTGGCCCGCGGGAAGTCGTCAGAGCCGAGGATGCCCCACGCGACGACGAGCAGCAGGACGCTGACCACACCGGCGGTCAGGCAGAGCCCGAGGGTCTCCTCGAAGCTCGCCGTCCGGTAACGGCCTCGGTAGAGCATCATCGCCGCGCCGACGGCTGCCTGCAGCACCACGGCGAGCAAGGCGTAGAGGACCAGCGATCGGACCAGGGTTGGGGCGAGATGGAAGTCGTACCGAGCGAACACGACGAGCACGGTGGCGAGCACCCACGACATGCCGTCCCACAGGATGCGGAGGAAGCGGCGATGCCACCATGAGTCGGGCACGAGGGAGAGGAGCCTTTCGACCTCCCCCGAGGCGAACAGGAGCGTGACTCAGCACGCGTTCAGGTCAACGTAGGCTATTTTTTCGGCAGCCGCTAGTTTTGTCGGGACGTCGCAGACCGACGAAGGACCGGGCACGACGGTGAGTCGTGCATCACACCTAGCCCGCGTGCAGGTGCAGCCGCTGCAGCAACCGCAAGAAGGCAGGCGGCGGGTTGCCGTCCCCGTTCAGGTGCTGGCCCGCCTTGGCGAGCTTGGGCCGCAGACGTGCGAGGTGCTCGCTGCCGCGTCCCTCGAGACCGACGACGACGACGCCGACGATCCCGAGAATGAGGACGAGCAGCAGGGCGCTGGCGACGACGATCGCGGTCATGCGGAGAAGATCCTGATCATGGCGGTTGCCTCTTTCGACAGTCGGGTGCTCCGGGGAAGGAACTGCCTTGGCCGTCGTCCCGAGCTCGCGGGGCGACGTGGACGATCGTCGGTCGGAGGAGGCCCGTCGGGCCGACGGACACGCTCGCCTGCTGCTTTCGATCAGGTAACGGCGGGCCTCGACGGTGCGCAGCCCGCGCTCACTCGACCCCCGGGACCCGACGGACCAGCGCCTGGATCTCCGTCATCATCTGCGTCTGCTGCTCGCACAGCGTGATCAGCCGCTCGATCTCGACCTTGGCGGCCACGTTGGTGTCGTAGTCGTGCTGCGCCATCGCGGCGGCGATCGCGTCCTGCCGCTTGGCCGCGATCAGCAGGATCGCACCCTGCAAGCCGGCCAGCATGGACAGGAACAGGTTGAGCAGGATGTACGGGTACGGGTCCCACGCGGCTCGGAGCAGCACCAGCGAGTTGAGACCCGCCCAGACCAGCATCACCGCGACGAAGGTGCCGATGAAGGGCCAGCTCCCCATCCCGTTCCGCAACGCGTCCGCCGCGCGCTGACCTCTGGTCAGCGACCGCTTGTGCTCGACGTGCCAGTTCCTCGTGCCCATGCTGGCCATGGTCCCGCACCGGTCGGGACGCGGCGTCAGCTCGCCCCGTCGGTCGAACGGTGCGGGTCGGGTCTAACGTGGAAAACCAGAGCACGATGTCTGAACGGGAAGCCAACGGAGGCGGCCATGCGTCGATATCTAGTGGTGGCGAACCAGACGCTACAGGGCGACGAGCTCGTGCGCGTGATCGCAGGGTGCGCAGAAGCAGAACCCTCGGAGTTCTTCATCGTCGTCCCGGCCACGCCGGTCCTCGAGATGTGGGTGGAGGCGATGGCGATGCCGTACTGCGGCGTCCCGTACGAGGTGAACTCGTTCGAGCACGCGCGAGAGCTGGCCCAGGACCGACTGGCCGAGGCCACCGCTCAACTCCGGGCGATCGGCGCCACCGTGGACGGCCGGGTGGGCGACCGCGACCCGGTGCATGCCGTGGACAGTGCGCTCAGAGGCGCCGAGTTCGACGAGATCATCGTCTCCACGCTGCCGCATCGTGTCTCGAAGTGGCTGCACCAGGACCTGCCCCACCGGCTCGAGCAGTTCGGGCTACCCGTCACCCACGTGACCGACGACAAGCACGCGGTCCACTAGGGAGGGGCCTGCTCCGAGCCTCGGCTACAGCCGCACACCTCAGGCCCAGCCGCACAGGCCGGGACCTGTGCGGCTGGCTGGCAGGTGTGCGGTTGTTCGGGATGAGTGTCAGCCGCACACCTCCCGACCAGGCGGTCAGGCGACCGCCTCCACCTCGCGCAGGCGCTGGGAGATGACCGCGGAGACGCCGTCGCCGCGCATGGTCACGCCGTACAGGGCGTCCGCGATCTCCATCGTCCGCTTCTGGTGGGTGATCACCAGAAGCTGGCTGCTCGCACGCAGCTCGGTGTAGATGTCGAGCAGCCGCCCGAGGTTGGTGTCGTCCAGCGCCGCCTCGACCTCGTCGAGGATGTAGAACGGGCTCGGCCGGGCGATGAAGAGCGAGACCAGGAACGCGACCGCGACCAGCGAACGTTCGCCGCCGGACAGCAGCGAGAGACGCTTGACCTTCTTGCCCGCCGGCCGCGCCTCGACGTCGATGCCGGTGGTCAGCCAGTTGCCCGGCTCGGTCAGCACCAGCCGACCCTCCCCGCCCGGGAACAGCCGCGAGAACACCCGCTCGAACGCGACCTCGACGTCGGCGTACGCCTCCGCGAAGACCTGTTCCACGCGCGTGTCGACGTCGGCGATGATGTCGACGAGGTCCTTGCGGGTGCGGCGCAGGTCCTTCAGCTGCTCGGCGAGGAAGCGGTGCCGCTCCTCCATCGCGTCGAACTCCTCGAGCGCCAGCGGGTTGACCCGGCCCAGCACGGCGAGCGCGCGCTCGGCCTTCCGGAGTCGCGCGGCCTGCTCCTCGCGGACGTACGGGCGCGGGCTCGGCAGCTCCTCGCCCTCCTCGAGGTCCTCGACGGCCGGCAGCGCCGAACCGTCCGGGCGGGCGATGACCGGGACGAGCTGGTCGGGCCCGAACTCGGCGACGAGCACCTCGGCGTCCAGCGACAGCTCGGTGACCGCCTTCTCCACCAGGTTCTCTACCCGGAGCCGCTGCTCGGTGCGGGCCATCTCGTCGCGGTGCGCCTCGTTCACCAGCGTCTCCAGCTCGGCGGCGAGCCGGCGTACGCGCGACCGGCTCTCCCCCAGGGCGGCGTCAGCGTCAGCGCGGACGGCGTCGACCTCGGCCCGCTGCGCCGCGGCGGCGGTCAGGGACCGCTCGACCAGGGCGAGCAGGTGCTCGGCACCGGTCCGGACGGCGCCCGCGACGCGCGCCTCGCGCTGCATCCGCTCCCGGCGGGCGAGGGCCTTGGCGCGGGCGTCACGTTCCGCCCGGGCCGCGCGGCGCAGCGTCTCGGCGCGACCGGACAGGGCCCGTACGCGCTCCTCCTGCGTGCGCAGGGCGAGGCGGGCGTCCATCTCCGTCGAGCGCGCGTTGCGGGCCTGCTCCCCCAGCTCGTGCCGGGGCCCGGGGTCGGGTTCCTCGTCCCCGGTCGACTGCTCGGCCGCGGCGACGCGTTCCTGCAGGGCGACCAGGTCGGCGGCCGCCGACTCGCGCGCCGCCTCGGCCTGGGCGATCGCGTTGCCCAGCCGGCCGGCCTCCGCCGCGGAACCTCGCGCCTGCGCGCTGTGCTGGCCCAGCTCCTCAGCCAGGGCGGACATCACCGCGTCCGACTCGTGCAGCTGCGCCAGGGCGACCTCGACGGCGGCGGCAGCGTCGCGGTGCTCCTCCTCGACCGCGGACCGGGCGAACCGGAGCCGCTCGAGCGTGTGCTCAGCCTCGGCCAGCCGGTCCCCGGCCTCGTCGAAGACGGCCTGCGCCTCGATGAGGCTCGGCTGGGCGCTGGACCCGCCGCTGACCAGGTGCCGCGCGACGAGGTCGCCGTCGCGGGTGACCGCGACGACCTCCGGGTGCGCCTCGACGAGCGACCGGGCGGCCGCGAGGCCGTCGACGACCGCGACCAGGTGCAGGGCCCGGCGGACCGCCGGCCGGAGGGCGTCGGGAGCCTCGACGACGTCGACGGCCCAGCGGGCGCCAGCGGGGAGGGCGCCGACCTCTTCGAGGCCCCCTTCGACGAGCTCAGGACTCCGCTTCGACGAGCCCAGGGGACGTTCTTCGGTGTCGTCCGCGATCAGCAGGCCGGCACGGCCGAGGTCCTCGGCCTTGAGGTGGTCGACGGCGGCGAAGGCGGCGTCCATGCCGTTGACCGCGACCGCGTCGGCGATCGTCCCGAGCGCGGCGGCGACGGCGGTCTCGAGGCCCGCCTCGACGCGGAGCAGCGACGACAGCGAGCCGAGCAGGCCGATCGTCGCCGCCCCTTCGGCGAGGAGTGCGGCGGCGGCGTCCTTGCGCTGCAGGCCGAGGCCGAGCGCGTCGACCCGGGCGGCGAGGGCGGCCCGTTCCTGGGCGGCGGCGTTCTCGGCGTCGCGGAGCTCGCGGCGGCGCGCGGCCACGGCCTCGAACGCCTCGACGGCCTCCTCGTGCCGGCTGTCCAGGCCCAGCTCGCCGTCGTCGAGCCCGGCGATCCGCGACTCCAGCGCGGTGAACGCGAGCGTCGCCTGCTCGGCGCGACGTTCCGCCTCGCTGCGGGCCGTGGCCAGCCGGGCCAGCTCGGCGTCGGCGGCCTCGCCCCGGCTGCGCAGCGCCTCGACCTGCCCGTGCAGGCGGACGAGGCCCTCGCGCCGGTCGGCCGCGGCCCGGACCAGCGCGGTGAAGCGTGCCTCCTCGGCCCGGTGCGCCTCCTCGGCGGCGGCGCGCACGGCGGTGGCCTCGGTCAGGGCCGCGGAACGTCGCCCGACCTCGGCGAGCAGCTCCGCCTCCTGGCCGGCGACGACCGCGGCCTCGGCCTCCAGCGCGTCGGGATCACGGCCCGTGCGGACGTCGTCGGGCTGGTCGCTGGCGTGGCGTACGCGCTCGGTGGCGATCGAGATCGTGCTCGTCACCCGCTCCTTGACCGCGGCGAGGGCGTACCAGGTCTCCTGCGCCGTACGCTGCCGCGGCGCCGCCTCGCGCAGCCGCTCCTCCGCAGCGGCCTCGGCCTCGCGGGCCTGCGCCAACGAGGCCTCCACGGTGGCCCGTCGGGACAGCAGCGCCTCGGCGCCGGCGACCTCGGACTCCAGGGCCAGCGTCGCCTGCACGAGGTCGTCGGCGAGCAGCCGGGCGCGGGCGTCGCGGGCCTCGGCCTGGACGACGGCGGCCTTGCGCGCGACCTCGGCCTGGCGGCCCAGCGGCTTGAGCTGGCGGCGGATCTCGGTGAGCAGGTCGGCGAGGCGTTCGAGGTTGCCCTCGCAGGCCTCGAGCTTGCGGAGCGCCTTCTCCTTGCGCTTGCGGTGCTTGAGGACCCCGGCGGCCTCCTCGACGAAGCCGCGGCGCACCTCCGGCGTCGCCTGCAGGATCGTGTCGAGCTGGCCCTGGCCGACGATGACGTGCATCTCGCGGCCGATGCCGGAGTCGCTCAGCAGCTCCTGCACGTCCAGCAGGCGTGCGGGTCGGCCGTTGATCTGGTACTCCGAGCCCCCGCTGCGGAACATGGTCCGCGAGATCGTCACCTCGGCGTACTCGACCGGCAGGGCCCCGTCGGAGTTGTCGATGGTGAGCGCGACCTCGGCCCGGCCCAGCGGCGCGCGGCCGGCGGTCCCGGCGAAGATGACGTCCTCCATCTTGCCGCCGCGCAGCGACTTGACGCCCTGCTCCCCCATGACCCAGGCGAGGGCGTCGACCACGTTCGACTTGCCGGACCCGTTGGGGCCGACGACGCAGGTGATGCCCGGCTCGAAGGTCAACGACGTCGCCGAGGCGAACGACTTGAACCCCCGCAGGGTGAGGTTCTTCAGGTACACGGGCGTTGCCTCTCCGGATCCGCTCGAGCCGAGCGGTCGTACGGTTCGGCCGCACGTGCACGACGCACGACCCGCGGGGCGGAGAGCCGCACGAGACGACCCGCCGGAGGAAGCCCCGGTCTGAGGGCGTCAGGTTATCCGGAGGGGCGGGCCGGGAGGGTTCACCGCGACGGCGTGGCGTGGGGCGGTCGAGGAGAGGGGTCGCCCTCGTCGAGGCCCTTCCGGCGGAGCTCAGGGGCGTTCCGCGGGTTCTGCGAGCGTGCCTGGTCTGCCTCGCCCTTCGACAGGCTCAGGGAACGTTCTTGCGTTCCCGCTTCAGGGGCACGGACGGTGTCAGACGGAGCGGTCGGGGCCCGGGACCGGCTCGGCCAGGGTGGGAGCGGGGGCTGTGCCGTCGCGCTCCTCGGCGATCTCCTCGTCGGTGAGGCTGGGGTGCACGCCACCCCGGACGGCGGAGAAGGTCCAGAGCTTGTTCAGCACGAACGAGACCGGGACGGTGACGGCGATGACGATGAGCTGCGCCCAGTAGAACTTCGTGCGCAGGCCCGTGGAGTTGTCGAACACGTCGGAGGGCAGCGACAGGAAGGACCCGGGGTGCATCAGCAGGGTGAGGATGCCCAGGCCGACGATCTGAGCGGCCAGGCCGACGGCCAGGAAGGGCCCGTACTCGCGCCACCACCCGGAGTGCTCGGCGCTGCGGAACGTGAACCGGCGGTTGAGCTGGAAGTTCCAGACGTTCGCCACGAGGAAGGCGACCATCGAGAACAGGTGGTACCAGCGGATGTTGAACGCGGTGAGCGGCAGGTCGACCGCGACCGACTCGAAGTTGGGGCCCGTGCGCTTGAGCAGCACGCTCACGAGCAGGTTGACGAGCACGCCGGAGCCGCCGACCAGCCCGAACCGGAACAGCAGGTTCCAGTTGTGGCGGTGGCGCACGAACACGTAGTGGCTCAGACGACTCACGATGTGCTCGACGATAGCGGCACGCGGATGGTTCCGCGCTGCTGAGACTGGCGCTGCAACCGGCGTCACACAGCGCGGGCGGACGCGATCGGCGAGCGCTGGCAGCGTGGGCAGCGGTAGGACGACCGGTTCATGAACGGCTCCCGTCGGATTGCCGTCCCGCACCGCAGGCAGGGCCGGCCCTCCTGGCCGTAGACCGCCAGCGCGCGGTCGAAGTAGCCGCTGGAGCCGTTGACGTCGACGTACAGCGCGTCGAACGACGTCCCGCCCACCGCGAGCGCCTTGGTCATGACCGTCGTGGCCGCGACCAGCACCTCGCGGGCCTTCGCCGCGGACAACGCCCAGGTCCCGCGGGCGTAGTGCGTGCGCGCGAGCCAGAGCGCCTCGTCGGCGTAGATGTTGCCGATGCCGGAGACGAGCTGCTGGTCGAGCAGCGCGCGCTTGATCCCCGTACGCCGGGCCCGGATCCGGCGCACGGCGGCGGCGAGGTCGAACTGGGGGTCGAACGGGTCGCGGCCGATGTGGGCGACCTCCGCGGGGAGCTCGGCCCCGCCCGGCGCCAGCGACAGCCCGCCGAACATCCGCTGGTCCACGAAGCGCAGCTGGGCGCCGGAGTCCAGGTCGAACAGCACGCGGGTGTTGGGGGCGAGGGCCGCGTCGGGGGTGTCGAGGCGGAACTGCCCGCTCATGCCGAGGTGCGCGAGCAGCGCGTCGCCGTCGGCGAACGGGAGCCAGAGGTACTTGCCGCGCCGGGCGGGCTCGGTGAAGGTCCGGCCGGTGAGTGTGGCCGCGAAGTCGTCGGGCCCGGCGAGGTGGCGTCGGACCGAACGCGGGTGAAGCACCTGGACCCGTTCGACCCGGGCGCCTGTCACAAGGGTGGCGAGGCCACGACGTACGGTCTCGACCTCGGGCAGCTCAGGCACGGTGCTCTCCCGGTGCGGGGGTCGAGGGGCGGGGCAGAGCGACGAGCAGCGTGGCGGTCAGGCCGAGGCGGCGTCGGGCACGGGGGTCTCGAGCACCGCGGACGCGGCCTCGGTCGCCGCAGCCTCGGCGAGGGCCGTCTGCCGGTCCTTGAGGTCGGCGAACGCGAGGGCGGCTGCGTTCTGCTCGGCCTCCTTCTTGTTCCGTCCGGCACCGGGGCCGTAGTCGAGCGCGTCGACCGAGACGCTGGCCAGGAACGACTTCGCGTGGTCGGGACCCGACTCGGCGACGTGGTAGACGGGGACGCCGAGGCCGGAGAGCGAGGCGATCTCCTGCAGGCTCGTCTTCCAGTCCAGCCCGGCACCGCGGGTGGAGACGTCGACCATCATCGAGTCGAACAGGTGGTGCACGAAGCGCCGGGCGCTGTCGATCCCGTGCTCGAGGAACACGGCCCCGATCAGCGCCTCCATCGTGTCGGCGAGGATCGAGGACTTGTCCCGCCCGCCGGTGGTCTCCTCGCCGCGTCCGAGGTGGACGATCGCGCCGAGGTCGAGCCCGCGCGCCACCTCGGCGAGCGCGCGCGAGTTGACGACCGCGGCCCGCAGCTTGGCGAGCTGACCCTCCGACAGGTCAGGGAAGGTGGTGAACAGATGTTCCGTCACCACGAGCCCGAGCACGGAGTCCCCGAGGAACTCCAGGCGCTCGTTCGTGGGCAGACCGCCCTGCTCGTACGCGTACGAGCGGTGCGTGAGCGTGCGGTCGAGCAGCTCGGGAGCGAGGACGAGCCCCAGCTGCTCGAGCAGCTCGACCGCGGACGGCTGCACCACGGGAGAGGTGGTCAGGACTCCAGGACCTGACGACGGTTGGCCCGGGGGCCGTACGTCCCGCAGCTCGGGCAGGCCGTGTGCGGCAGGTGCTTCTGCCGGCAGGCGGGGTTCTCGCAGACCACGAGGGTCGGCGCGGTGGCCTTCCACTGCGCGCGTCGGCTCCGCGTGTTGCTCCGCGACATCCGCCGCTTCGGGACTGCCATGATCTCTCCTCGCTCGCCCGCCTCAGCGGGTCGCGTCCTCGCCCTGCGCAGGGCCGGACTGATTGTACGGATGAAATTCGGGGGGCTCCACCTGATCGGTGTCGGAGCCGGGGGTCAACGACCCGAGCGCGGCCCACCGGGGGTCCACGACGGCGTCGTGGTGGTGGCCGGGATCGTCGTCGAGGCGTGCGCCGCAGGTCGCGCACAGACCGGAGCAGTCCGGGCTGCACAGCGGCTGGAAGGGTAGGTCAAGCACGACGTCGTCGCGGATCACCGGCTCGAGGTCGATGAGGTCGCCCTGGAGCAGGCTGACCTCCTCGTCGTCGTCGTAGCCGGAGTCGCGGCTCGCGTCGTGGACGAACAGCTCCTGGACGTCGACCTCGATCGGCACCGTGACCTCACGCAGGCACCGGACGCACTCCCCGACCGCCTCCATCTGGGCCGTGCCGGTGACCAGGACGCCCTCGACGACCGACTCGAGACGCAGGTCGAGCTCGATGGGCGCACCCTCGGGCACACCGATGACCTCGATGCCGAGGCCGGCCGGAGCGGGGACGGTCGTCTCCACGGTGCTCATCGCACCCGCGCGACGGCCCAGGACCCGGGTGTCGAAGACCAGCGGGGAGCGCCGGTCGGCGGAGCGTTGCGGCGCTCTCATGACTGCTCCTCGGTCGACCTCGTGGTGGGGAGGGGTCGCGTACGTCACCCCTCGGTCCGACTCACCTCACCGAGATCTGTCCTCAGCGGGTGGGCCGACCTTTGATCTTAGCCGGGGCAGGAGCCCGTCTCAACCGCCGCGGACCGGGTCGAGCCCGCTCCGGTCGGCGAGCCGGGCGCGCGCGGTGTGCACCTGGCTGGTGGTCTTGTGCAGCACCGACTCGAAGCTCGCCATCCGCGAGTCGATGAAGAGGTCGGTCTCGCGGCGCAGGGCGGCCGCCTCGTCCTCGGCGTCGGCCTTGATCTTGGCCGCGATCCCCTCGGCCTCCCGGACGACCTCGCTGCTGCGGGCCAGGGCACCCGCCTCCTGGCGGGCCTGCTCCCGCAAACGGGCGGCCTCGGCCTCCCCCTCGGCGATGGCCGACTGGCGCTCGTCGATGACCTGCTGCGCGTCGGCGATCTCGTCGGGCAGGTTGGCGATCACGGCGTCGATCGCGTCCAGGACCTCGCCGCGGTTGATCACGCAGGACGCCGACATCGGCATCGAGCGGGCGTTCAGGACCAGCTGGCGCAGGTGCGTCAGCTTTTCCTCCGCGGTCGTGGTGTCCGCCATGTCGTCCTCTGCTCCTTCGGTGCTGCCGGCGCCGCGTCCCCGTCAGGCGCCTCCGGCGGGGGTCACGTGCGCGGCCCCGCGAAACGTCCAGCATAGGCACGCGGGGCGCCGCGCGCCGACCGTCGCGCGGCTCAGCGCGCGGCCCGCACCTTGTCCCGCGTCCGGGCGGCGACTGTCGCCGGCACCAGGTCCGCGAGATCGCCACCGAGCGCCGCCAGCTCGCGGACGCGGGTCGAGGAGACGAACGACAGCTCCGGCGCCGTCGGCAGGAAGACGGTGTCGACCCCGCTCAGCCGACGGTTGAGCTGGGCCATCTGGACCTCGTAGTCGGTGTCGGACGCACCCCGCAGGCCCTTGCAGATGACCGTGGCGCCGCGGACGGCGCAGAACTCGACCAGCAGGCCGTCGAACTCCTCGACCGTCACGTTCGCGAAGGGGACGCACACCTGCTCGAGCATCTCCACCCGCTCCCCCACGCTGAAGAGCGAGCGCTTGCCCGAGTTGCGGCCCACCGCGACCACCAGCTGGTCGACCAGCGCGGCCGCGCGGCCGATCACGTCGAGGTGGCCCAGGGTGACCGGGTCGAAGGAGCCCGGGCAGACCGCGATCGTCATGCTCCGACGCTATCCGGCTCGTCGTCCGGCATCTCGTCGCCGCGCGCCAGGGTGGCGTAGTGCAGGACGGTCTCGCCGTACGACCGGTCCCAGGCGTCCGCGACCTGCGGCGGCCAGCGCGGGGCGGGCGTACGGCTGGACCGCTCGAGCACGAGCAGGCCGTCGGGCGCCAGCCAGCCGTTCGTCACGAGGTCAGCGACCACCATGTCGAGGCGGTCAGCCGCGAGCGCGTACGGCGGGTCGGCGAACACGACGTCGTACGCCCGCTCGGCGCCGGCCCGGGCCAGGGTCTCGACCGACATCGTGCGGAGGGTGGCGGGGAGGGCGAGGGCGGCCACGTTCCGCCGGGCGAGCGCGGCCGTCCGCGCGTCGGACTCGACGAGGAGCACGGGCGCGGCGCCGCGGCTGGCCGCCTCGAGGCCGATGGCCCCGGAGCCGGCGTAGAGGTCGAGGAAGGCCAGGCCCGTCAGTGCGTCCTCCGGTGGCACGGCCGCCGTGCCCCCCCAGGAGGTGAGCGCCGAGAACAGCGCCTCGCGCACCCGGTCGGAGGTCGGTCGGGTCGTCGCCCCCGTCGGGGTCTCCAGCCGACGGCCGCGGTGGCGGCCGGCCACGATCCGGCTCACGTGCGCTCCAGCCAGTCCCCGGCGGCGCGGCGTTCGACGTCGGTGACGATGTCGGCCAGGCCGGGGTCGTCGGCCAGCGTCGGGTCGGCCACGCAGCGGGCGGCCAGCTCGCGCGCCTGCCCGATGAGCTCCGCGTCGTCGAGCACCCGCAGCAGCCGCAGGCTCGACCGGGCGCCGGACTGGCTCGAGCCGAGCACGTCGCCCTCGCGACGCTGCTCGAGGTCGACCTCGGCGAGCGCGAAGCCGTCCCGGGTCCCGGCGACGGCGGCCAGCCGGTCACGGGCGGGCGTCCCCGGGTGGGCGGACGTGAGGAGCAGGCAGACGCCCGTGTGCCCGCCCCGGCCGATCCGACCGCGCAGCTGGTGCAGCTGGGAGATCCCGAAGCGGTCGGCGTCGCAGATGACCATGACGGTGGCGTTCGGCACGTCGACGCCCACCTCGATCACCGTGGTCGCCACGAGGACGTCGGTCTCGCCCACCGCGAAGCGACCCATCACCGCGTCCTTGTCCTCGGTCGGCAGCTGGCCGTGCAGCATCTCGACCGTGACCCCGGACAGCGGGCCGGTCGAGAGCTCGGCGTAGAGGTCCTCGACCGCGGCGGCCGGCGGCGCGTCCTCGTCCGCGAAGTCGCTGCCGTCGCTGTCGCTGATCCCCTCCTTGGACGCACCGGTCCTGCCCTTGTCCTTGGTCGAGGAGATCCGCGCGCACACGACGTACGCCTGCCGGCCGGCGGCGACCTCCTCGCGGACGCGGTCCCAGGCCCGGTCGACCCAGGTCGGCTGGCGGCGTACGTCCACGACGACCGTGCTCACCTCGGCCCGGCCCGCCGGAAGCTCGCGCAGGGTCGACGTCTCCAGGTCGCCGAACACGGTCATGGCCACCGAGCGCGGGATGGGCGTGGCCGTCATGACGAGCACGTGCGGCCGGGCTCCGCCGGCAGCCTTGGCGCCGAGCGCGGCCCGCTGCTCCACCCCGAAGCGGTGCTGCTCGTCGACCACGACCAGCCCGAGGTCGGCGAAGGCGACGTCGGAGCTGAGCAGCGCGTGCGTCCCGACCACGAGACCGGCCGAGCCGGAGGCCACCTCGGCGAGGGCCTCGCGTCGACGGGCCGCGCCGAGCGAGCCGGTCAGCAGGACGACGCCGGTCGCGTGCTCCGCGGCCCCGAGCGTCCCGGCCTCGGCCAGGTCCCCGAGCATCCGCGTGATCGTGTGGAGGTGCTGCGTGGCGAGCACCTCGGTGGGGGCGAGCAGCGCCGCCTGGCCGCCGGCGTCGACGACCGCGAGCATGGCCCGCAGGGCGACCAGGGTCTTGCCGGAACCGACCTCGCCCTGCAGCAGCCGCTGCATCGGGGTCGTGCCCGCGAGCTCGCCGAACAGCAGCTCCCCGATCTCGACCTGCCCCTCGGTCAGGACGAAGGGCAGGCGCGCGTCGAACGCCTCGAGCAGCCCGCCCGAGCGCCGCGGTCGCGGCACAGCGCCGTGGGTGGCGGCATCGGCCCGGCGCCGGGCCATGGTCAGCTGCAGCGCGAACGCCTCGTCGAAGCGCAGGCGGTCGCGGCCCTGCTCGGCCCGGTGCCGGTCCTGCGGCTGGTGCACCGCCCGGAACGCCTCCCCGAGCTCGACGACGCCGGCCTCGGCCCGGATCACCTCGGGCAGCGGGTCTGGCCGACGGGCGACCGCGTCCAGCGCCAGCCCCACGCACGAGCCGATCGTCCAGGTCCGCAGCTTGCCGGTCTGGGGATAGATCGGGACCAGCGCGCTGCCGGTGATCTTGGCCATGTCCTCGTTGCGCGCCGCGCCGCCGACCACCGACCCGTCGTCGCCGAGGATCACGAAGTCGGGGTGCGCGAGCTGCAGCGTCGAGTTGAACACCCGCACCTTGCCCGCGAAGAGGCCGCGGGCCCCCACCTGGAGGTCGTTCTGCCAGTAGCGGATCAGGTGCGGGGCGCCGAAGAAGGTCAGCGTCAGATAACCGCGCCGGTCGGTGACCACGACCTCGAGCCGCGGCTTGCGGTCCGTGCGCTGCCCGACGCTGGGCAGGTTGTGGGCGCGCACGGAGCGGACCTCCGCCAGCACCGCCACCTCCTCGTCCGGCTGCAGCAGGGAGAGGTCGGAGAGCTCGGTGCCGGAGAAGTACTTGCGCGGCAGCAGGTGGAGCAGGTCCCCGACCGTCCGCAGCCGCAGGCCCTCGAGCTGGGTCGCGGTCCGCCCGCCGACCAGGGAGTCGAGGCGGGCGTCCAGCTCGCGGAACGTGGCCGTCCGCCACGCCGTGTCCGCAGGGCGTACGTCGGGCTGCTGCTTGGGCGCCTTCTTGGCTGGGTTCTTCGGCGGGGTGTCCGGCACGACCTTGAGGTGCCGCTCCGGCTGCACCGCCCCCGTACGCCCGGCCACGCCACCACCGTAAGGCCCGCCTACGACAGCAGGACGAGCGACAGGACCAGCAGCACGACCCAGACCGCCGCGAACAGCACCGGCACCGCGCGGAAGAACAGCAGGCCGCGCCGCTGGTCGACCACGGCCAGCGGGCGGCCCGCGGCGCCGTGGTAGTCCGAGGCGGTACCCCGAAGCCGCTCGAACAGCTCGTCCTGCAGCGCCGTCTGGGCGAGCACGATCCGCGTCGTCGTCGCCACCCCGGGCAGCATCAGGAGAGCGAGCAGGAGCCCCAGCACCGCGAGGACAGGGGCGGCCACGACCGCGAACACCCGGCCCCAGGCCGCGCCGTTGCTCATCGCCGCCGTGTAGGCGATGGTCAGGAACGCCTCGGCCGCGAGCAGGGCGTTGATCCGGTCGTGCAGCAGCCCGAGCTCGGAGCGGGTCTCGGCGCGGACCGCGGCCAGCCGTGCGGCGTCGGCCGCCGGGTCGGGCACGTCGGCGGTCACGTCGGCGGTCACGTCGGCGGTCACCAGGGCATCGAGCCGAGCGCGTGCCGCAGCTCCGCCGCGTACGCGTCGGGCACCTCGAGCATCGGGAAGTGGCCGCCGCGCGGCGCGACGGTGAAGGAGCGCAGGTCGGTGAAGCGCCGTTCGACCCAGGGCCGGGGCACCCGCTCGATGTCGGCCGGGAAGATCGTCGCGGCCGAGGGCACGGTGACCTCACCGGTGTTGTCCGGCGGGAAGTTCTCCCAGTAGAAGCGTGCCGAGGAGCCACCGGTCGCGGAGAGCCAGTAGAGGGTGACCATGTCGAGCACCTGGTCGCGGCTGACCGCTGACTCGAGGTCGCCGTCGTGGTCGGTCCAGGCCCAGAACTTGTCGAGCAGCCAGGTCAGCTGCGCCACCGGGGAGTCGGTGAGCAGGTAGCCGACGGTCTGCGGCCGGGTGGACTGCTCGAGGGAGTAGCCGCCGCCGACCCGGCGGAACTCGGCCGTGCCCTCGACCCAGCGCTGCTCGGTCTCGGTGAGCGCGCCGGGCGGGTCGGGCGCCACGACGTACGGCGTGACGCTGTGCAGCCCGGCGACCCGGTCGGGGTGCCGGCGCCCGAGCGCGGCCGTCACCCGCCCGCCCCAGTCGCCACCGGCGGCGTAGAAGCGGTCGTAGCCGAGGCGCGCCATCAGCTCGACCCAGGCGTCCGCCGTCCGGTCGACGTCCCACCCCGTCTCCACCGGCCGCCCGCCGAAGCCGAAGCCCGGCAGCGAGGGCGCGACGACGTGGAAGGCGGGCATGCTCGTGCCGCCAGGATCAGCGTCGCCGGGGTCGGCGAGCGTGTCCATGACCGCGAGCGGTTCCAGCACCGAGCCCGGCCAGCCGTGCGTGATCACCAGCGGCCGCGCGTCCGGCCGGGGCGAACGCACGTGCAGCAGGTGCAGGTCGAGCCCGCCGACCTCGGTGAGTGCCTGGCCGTGCGTGTTGAGCGCGGACTCGACCCGGCGCCAGTCGTACGCGGTCCCCCAGTGCTCGACCAGGGCGCGGACGTACGCGAGGGGCGGTCCCTGGGACCAGTCGGGGACGCCGTCCCCGCGGGCGACGGTCTCGGCCTCGGGCCAGCGCGTGTTCCGCAGCCGGTCGCGCAGGTCGTCGAGGGCCTGCTGCGGCACGTGCAGGTCGAAGGGTCGGACGTCCGCGGTCATGAGGGCCTTCTGCTGGCTGGTGGGTACGCTGCTGGTTCCAGCGGGCAGTCTTGCTGATTCGACCGGCCTCGGGCCTGTCGGGTACGCTGGGGCAGTTGCCCCGGACGCCACGTGCATGTGGTTTGTGCAGTGTGCGTGAACGGTGCGAGACCCTGATCCAGTTCGTCTTTCGTGGGAGTGAAACCAAGTGGCTGCGGTGTGCGACGTGTGCGGCAAGAGGCCTGGCTTCGGCCACAACAAGCCCTGGTCGAAGAAGAAGACCAACCGGCGGTGGGACCCGAACATCCAGACCGTGAGCGCCGCCGTCAGCGGCCGCGCCAAGCGGATCAACGCGTGCACCTCGTGCATCAAGGCCGGCAAGGTCGCCGTCGCGAGCTGAGCTCGCACCGCTGCTGGTCCAGACCAGTGTGAGCTCCAGACCCGTTCCTCCTCCGGGAGGGACGGGTCTTTGGCGTCTCCGGTTCTCGTGAGCGCGAGCCTGACCCACGCCAGCTTCCGTACAGCCGCACACCTCCGAGCCAGCCGCACAGGCCGCAGCATGTGCGGCTGACTGCAACGTGTGCGGCTACGGGCGGAGGCGTGCGGCTGCAACCGGAGGTGCGCGGCCGCGACCGGAGGTGAGCGGCTGCGACCGGAGGTGTGCGGCTGCGGCCGGAGGTGTGCGGCTGCGGGTGGAGGCGTGTGTAACGCCGGGATCGCGTGCGCGATGTAATGGTCGAGCAGTCAGCGGACATCTGACCCCCCGAGCAGACGTCCGCTGACTCTTGCCACGTCCGGCCCCGGTCGGGCCGGTCCGAAGCCCGTCGACCTCCGGCGACGCCCAGGCGCGTGCGTGGGCGTCGTCCGGTGGCCCGAGCTCCGGACCCGGTCGGCTACGTGAGGACGACCACGGGGACGATCATCGGGCGGCGGCGGTGCGTGTCGTTGACCCAGCGGCCCAGCCGGCGCCGGATGACCTGCTGCAGCTGGTAGGCGTCGTCGGTGCCCTCGGTGAGGGCGGCCTCCAACGCCTCGGTGATGCGGGGGCGTACGGCGTCGAAGATCTTGTCGCCCTCCACGAAGCCGCGCGCGTGGATGTCGGGGCCGGTGATCACCTTGCGGCTGCGGGTGTCGACGACCACGACGACGGAGATGAAGCCCTCCTCGCCCAGAATCTTGCGGTCGGTCAGCGACGCCTCGGAGATGTCGCCGACCGTCGTGCCGTCGACGAAGATGTAGCCCGCGTCGACCTTGCCGACCACCGACGCCTTGCCGCGCTCGAGGTCGATGACCGTGCCGTCCTCGGCGAGGATCGTCCGCTTGCGCGGGATGCCGGTCTGGATCGCGAGCTCGGCGTTGGCGACCAGGTGGCGCGCCTCGCCGTGCACGGGCATCACGTTGCGCGGCTTGACGATGTTGTAGCAGTAGAGGAGCTCGCCCGCGCTGGCGTGGCCGGAGACGTGGACCAGGGCGTTGCCCTTGTGGACAACCTTCGCGCCGAGGCGGGTCAGGCCGTTGATGACGCGGTAGACCGAGTTCTCGTTGCCGGGGATCAGGGAGCTGGCCAGCACGACGGTGTCGCCCGGCTTCAGGTCGATGACCGGGTGCTCGCTAGCGGCGATCCGCGACAGGGCCGACATCGGCTCGCCCTGCGACCCGGTGCAGACGATGACGACGTCCTCGGGCTTGTACTTCTCGAGGTCGCGCATCTCGATGAGCGTGTTGGCCGGCACGTGCAGGTAGCCGAGGTCGCGCGCGACGCCCATGTTGCGGACCATCGAGCGGCCGACGTAGACGACCTTGCGCCCGTGGGCGACCGCGGAGTCCAGCACCTGCTGGACGCGGTGCACGTGCGAGGCGAAGCAGGCCACGATCACGCGCTGCTTGCTGCGGTCGAAGACCCGGTCCAGCGCCGGGGCGATGTCCCGCTCGGGCGTGGTGAAGCCGGGGACCTCGGCGTTGGTCGAGTCGACGAGGAAGAGGTCGACGCCCGCCTCCCCCAGCCGGGCGAACGCCCGCAGGTCGGTGAGGCGGCCGTCCAGCGGGAGCTGGTCCATCTTGAAGTCGCCGGTGTGCAGCAGCCGGCCCGCCGGCGTGCTGATGGCCACGGCGAGGGCGTCGGGGATCGAGTGGTTGACGGCGACGAACTCGAGGTCGAACGCGCCCACCTGGGTCTGCTCGCCGTCGGTCACCACCAGCTCGACGGTGTTGCGGAGGCGGTGCTCCTTGAACTTCTCCCGCAGCAGGGCGAGCGTGAGCTTCGACCCGATCAGGGGGATGTCCGGACGCTGCTTGAGCAGGTAGGGCACGGCACCGATGTGGTCCTCGTGACCGTGGGTGAGCACGAGGCCTACCACGTCGTCCAACCGGTCCGCGATCGCCCCGAACCCGGGCAGGATCAGATCGACCCCCGGATGGTTGTCTTCGGGGAACAGCACGCCGCAGTCCACGACCAGGAGCTGGCCGTGGTACTCGACGACGGTCATGTTGCGACCGATGTCGCCCAGACCGCCCAGGGGCGTGATGCGCATTGCGGACCGCGACAGCGGCGGAGGAGTGTGCAGACGGGAACCAACCACGTCGGACGACCCTACCTGTCCGATGGATCCTGAATGTTCTGCGGAACTGCCGTGCCGCGTCGCGCGTTACGAGAAGATAGGAAGGTCCGCAGGCTGGCTGCTCGGGGGTTCAGACAGCCTGCGGACTTTTCTTTGCCCTCTGGACCGTGACCGCGCCGGGCGCGAGGTCCCGTCGTACGGTCCTCGGATGACGATCACCTGGACCCGTGAGACGTCCGTGGGCGACTGGCTCGGAGCCTCGGGAACGCCGTGGTCGCAGCTGGTGGGGTTCGGTCCGGCCGGCTTCGACGCGTACGCGCGGCTCCGCTTCATCCCGGACCCCGACCCGGGGCGACCCGGCCAGACGGAGTCCGACGCCGAGCTCGGTGACCTGCACCCCTCCGACCTCGACCAGGTGCGCCTGGCCCTGCGGGTGCTCGCCCCGTTCACGGGCACGCCGCACGACTGCGTGTTCGCCGTCTGGGACGGCTGGGGCCACGGCCTCGAGATCCCCAGGGGTCTGCCTCTGCTGGAGCTCCCCCACCGCAGCTACGGGCTGCTCCGCGGCAGCCTCGCCGACGTCGACGAGTGGCAGCGTGCGCTCGGCAGCGACCTGGCCGTGGGGCCGGCGTTCGTCTGGCCCGAGGACCGTCGCTGGTGCCTGGCCAGCGACGTCGACCCGCACTGGGCCGGTATCGGCGCCGACCAGCAGGCCGTACGCGCCCTGCTCGCAGAGCCGGGGCTCGACGTCGTGCGCGCCGAGCCCGCCGAGCACCAGCCCTCGTACTCCTAGCGGCGCGGCCCGGGTCAGGCCTTGGTCGCGAAGTCCTTCGGACGGAACTTGCCCTTGCGCAGCCGGCCCTCGATGTCCTCCAGGCTGTGCCCGGTCAGCTCGGGCATCCGGAAGAAGACGAAGATCCAGGCGGCGACGTTGAAGAGCGCGTACAGCCACATGGTCGGGCCGACGCCGATGCCCTCGATCGTGGTGAGCACGGTCAGGGTGATCAGCATGTTCGTGGTCCACAGCGTCATCGACTGGGCGCTCGTCCCCGCGCTGCGCACGCCGAGCGGGTAGATCTCCGACCCCGTCAGCCAGCCCATCAGCTGCAGGCCGCCGGCGTTGAAGAACATGAAGACGATCAGGCAGGCGACGATGACCGGGATGCTGTCGCGGCCGCTGTGGCCCGTGACGAACAGGGCCCCGAGCACCGCGAGCGCCAGGGCCGCCCCGGGCACCATGATCAGCGTCAGCCGGCGACGGCCGACCTTGTCGACGATCGCGAGGCCGACGATCATCATCACCAGGTACGTGATGCCCAGCGCCAGGCTGACCCGCAGCGCGGCGCTCTCGGAGAACCCGTTGTTCGTCAGGATCGTCGGGGCGTAGTAGATGATCATCTCGATGCCGCTGAGCTGGGTGAACACCGCGATCCCGCAGCCCACGACCAGGGCCGGACGCACCCACGGCTTGCGCAGACCGCGCCAGCCGCGGTTGTCCCGCCCGGCGGAACGCTCCTCCTTCTCGAGCCCGACGATCTCGTCCAGCTCGGTGTCGAGGTCGCTGCCGTCCTCCCGGACGCCGCGCAGCGCCTCCCGGGCGTCGTCGCGGCGCTCGGCCTTGACCAGCCAGCGCGGGCTCTCCGGGAGCCGCAGCATGAGGATGAGCATGATGGCCGCCGGCACCGCCGCGGAACCCACCGAGACCCGCCACGGCGAGGCCTCGCTCGCCCCGACCAGCGTGGCCAGCACGATCCCCACGCCGATGCCCAGCTGGAACGTGAGGACCAGCCGGCCGCGCTTGCTCGCCGGCGCGAGCTCGGCCACGTACATCGGCACGACCTGCGTCGCACCACCGACGGCGAAGCCCAGCACGATCCGGGCCAGCGACAGCGTGGTCGCGCTCGGTGCGACCGAGCAGAGGAGCGTCCCGACGATGAACACCCCGGACACGATCAGGATCGTCTTGCGCCGGCCCTGCCGTTCGGACAGCTGGCTGCAGGTGAACGCGCCGAGCACAGCCCCGAACAGGATGCTGGCTGCGATCACCTGCTCCATGCCGCTGCCGGTCTGGAAGTCGCGGCGGATCTGCAGGAGGGCGCCCGAGATGATGCCGGTGTCGTAGCCGTAGAGCAGAGCGGAGATCGCCGAGACCACGGCGGCCATCAGCATCCGGCCCGTCAGGGCCTGCGAGACCCCCTGCGTGCTCCCGGACCCGTCGGGGCGGTTCGCACCCCGGGTCGTCGTCCGGTCGGTGTCCGCGGCCATCGCTGCTCCTCGCGTCGTGCGCCCCACGTTGGGCGACGGCGAAACCCTACGCAGAAGCCGCGGGTGCATCCGGGGGTGGTCAGCGTGTCGAGCCGCGCGGCCCCGGGCGTGCAGAAAGGCCGGCGCCATGCCTGCTCGGGGGTTCAGGTAGGGCGCCGACCTTCACGGGAGACATCGCTCGGCCGGCGCGTCCGTTACGTGCGCGCGCCGTGACCTGTGTCACACACCCTCCTGGGTAGCATCACCGGATGCCCCAGCCCGCTCAGGTCGCCGACTCCGTACGGCTGGCCTGGCCCACCGAGGCGCCCGCCATCGCCGCCCTGCAGCGGCGCGGATGGGTCACCCTGCCCGCTCCCCTGGCCGACACGCTGCTCTCCGAGGTCGACGAGCCGGCCATGGTGCAGGCCTGGGAACGGGTCGTGGCGCGCCCCGCGGACGCCCGGCAGCGGGTCCTCGTGGCGGTCGGGGACGGGGGCCGGGTGGTGGGTTTCGCCACGACCGGCCCGTCGACCGACGTCGACGCCGAGACGGGCGTCGACGGCGAGGTCGACGAGTTCTGGGTCGACCCGCCGGCGCAGCGGCGCGGGCACGGTTCGCGGATGCTCAACGCCTGCGCCGACACCCTGCGCGCGGACGGCTTCACGCACGCGCGCTGGTGGGTGCTGGCCCCGGACGCGGTGCTACGGGGCTTCCTGGCCGCGGCGGGCTGGGCGCCGGACGGCGCCACCCGGACGATCGGGGCCGAGGACGGCACCGTGACGATCGACCAGGTCCGGCTGCACACGAGCCTGGACACCGAGGACGCCGGCTGAGCCTGCCGGGCCGCCGGCTCACCGGGTCGGGTCCGCCCCTCAGCGCTTGATCGGGATGTCGGCCCCGTCGAGGCCGACGTGCAGACCGTCGTCCTGCGCGCTGATCGACGCGACGCGGAGGTCGAAGGGGATCCCCTCGAGCGGGATCGGGCGCACCACCGCCTTGATCAGCTGCTGCGCGACGACGTCGGGCAGGGTGTAGCCCGCGACCTGGACGGTCGCGTCGGCGAGCGACACGGTCTGCTGGCCGACGTCGAGGTCGAGCCGTCCGGTGACGGTGGCGTCGACCGCCAGCCCGTAGAGCCGCTGGGTGTCCTTGACCGTGAAGCGGCCGTTGCCGGAGTAGACCAGGGGCACTCCCGCGGCCCGCTGGAGCGCCTCGTAGTCGACCAGCGCGGTGCCGTCCGCGCGGGCGACGTTCATCGTCTTCCACCAGTCCGTGGTGGTCACGTCGTGCAGGGTCAGGTCGACGTGCTGGATGGGCAGCTCCGCATCGTTGGTCTGACCGAGGTCGTCGGCGAGGACGTGCACCTCGCGGAGCCGGCGGGCGGCGATCTGGGTGAGGAAGGGGCGCCCCTCGATCTCGACGGCGGGAGCCTGGGGCGTCCCCAGCTCGCCCTGCAGCGAGCTCGCGACCTCGCGCTCCACGCGGCCGTGGGCGTACGCGTCGGCGGAGTAGAACGCGACCGCCAGGACGGCGGCGACGATGACGAAGACGATCGCGAAGCGCGCACCGGCCGCACCGCGCTGGCCGCGGCGGGGCCCGACGGGCAGGGCGCTGCTCACGTGAGCCCGAGGACGGACTCGATGCCGACGGTCAGGCCCGGCGTGCCGGGCAGCGCGCGGACCGCGGCCAGGACCCCGGGCATGAAGGAGGCGCGGTCGAGCGAGTCGTGCCGGATGGTCAGGGTCTCGCCCTCGGCGCCGAAGAGGACCTCCTGGTGGGCGACGAGCCCGCGGAGGCGGACGCTGTGCACGGCGATGCCGTCTGCGCGCGCCCCACGGGCGCCCTCCAGCCCCGAGGAGGTCGCGTCCGGGGGTGCTTCCAGGCCGGCGGCCGCCCGGGCGGCAGCGACGCGGCCCGCCGTGGCCGCGGCGGTGCCCGACGGCGCGTCGGCCTTGCCCGGGTGGTGCAGCTCGATGATCTCGACGCTCTCGTAGAACGCGGCCGCCTGCTCGGCGAAGTGCATCATCAGCACCGCGCCGACGGAGAAGTTCGCGGCGACGAGGACCCCGACACCCGGGTGGTGGCCCAGCAGCTCGTTGACGCGGCCGAGACGTTCCGGGGTGAACCCGGTCGTGCCGACCACGACCCCGATCCCGTGCTGGACGCACCAGGTCAGGTTCTCCAGGACGGCGTCAGGGTGGGTGAAGTCGACGGCGACGTCTGCGGCCTCGGCGGGCGTGCGGTCGTCGCCCGCGTCGAGCGCGGCGACGAGCTCGAGGTCGTCGGCCCCCTCGACGGCCCGGCAGACCTCCGTCCCCATCCGCCCGCGGGCACCGAAGACGGCGACCTTGATCGTCACGTGGCTCCCAGCGGTCGGTCGTTGTGCGGACGACCAACCTAGCCGTTCGCGAGTCGTCGTCCGCGTCTCAGCCGAAGGAGGCGAGGTCTCGCGTCATGAGCGCGTGCTGGTCGGCGTAGCCGTCGCCGTAGAAGCGCAGCGTCCGGTCGAGCGCGTCCTGCAGCCACCGCCTCCCCTGGACGTCGATCTGCCCGGTCAGCCGCAGCAGGGCGAAGCCGGCGCCGATGACGAAGCCGTCGAGATCGGAAGACCCCTCCTCGATCTCGTCCACGAACGCGGCGCCGTCCTCGGCCGCGGTGAGCCCGAGCAGGTCGGCGACGGTTGCCGCCGGACCCAGCTCGGTGCGGTGCTCCTCGGCCTCGACGAAGACGTCAGACCCCTCGTCGGAGCCGAACGGCGCGAAGTCGTCCGCCGGATCGTCGTACAACGGGTCCGTGAAGTGCTCCGCGAACCTCGGATGGATGTAGCCCGGCACGCCCTCGCTCGACATCGCACCATTCTGCGGTCGGGCGCGACCTCTGGCTCCAGGACGCACGCGTCTGGCGAGATCGCGTGTCCGGTGGCGCCAGAGGACCGGTCAGGACCAGGGGCGGGTGGCGGCTGCGGAGACCTTGGGGCCGATCAGGCCGAGGGTCGGGCGAGAACCGAAGATGCGGGCGGCCTCGGCGCGGAGCTCGTCGGGGGTGACGGCGTCGTACTGCGCCAGGACGTCGTCCAGGGAACGTTCGTCTCTCAGCAGCGCGGTGGTGCCGAGCCGGCCCATCCGGCTGGAGGGGCCCTCGTACGACAGCACGGTCTGGCCGCGCATCTGGGTCTTGGCGTCGGCGAGCTCGGTCGCGGTCACGCCGTGCTCGGCGACCGAGTCGAGCTGGCTGCGGACGACGTCGAGGATCGGGCCGAGACGTTCCGGCGCGCAGGCGAACTCGACGCTCCACATGCCCGCGTCGGAGTAGGTCGTCTCCCCCGCGTCGATCCCGTAGGTGAGCCCGCGACGTTCGCGGACCTCGACGAACAGCCGCGAGGCCATCCCGCCGCCGAGGACGGCGGCCAGCAGGCCGGAGGCGTAGCGGCGGTCGTCGAAGAGCCCGCCGGAGCGGTAGGCCAGGACGGCCTGCACCTGCTCGATGCGGCGCCGGGTGACGACCAGGCCGGTCTGGCTGGTGTCGAGCGTGGGCACGTCCGGGCGCGGGCCGCTGCCCGACTGGGGCATCGCGTCGAGCGCGGCGACCTGCTCGACGAGGCGGTCGTGGTCGACGTCGCCGGCCGCGGCCACCACCAGCGAACCGGGGCGGTAGTGCTGGCGCCAGTGACGCACGACGGTGTCGCGCGACAGCGCCTCGATCGAGGCGGGCGAGCCGATCACCATCTTGCCGAGCCCGGAGCCGGAGAACACCGCGTCCGCGACCTGCTCGGCGATCACCTCGGACGGGTCGTCGGCGTGCATGGCGATCTCGTCGAGGATGACGGCCCGCTCCGCGTCGACGTCGGCCGTGCGCACCCGCGACTCGGTGACCATGTCGGTCAGCACGTCGGTCGCCAGGTCGGCGTCGGCCGCGAGCACACGCGCGTAGAAGCACGTGTACTCCTTGGTGGTGTACGCGTTCAGCTCGCCGCCGCGCGACTCCACGGCCGCCGAGATCTGCTCCGCCGTACGCCGCCGGGTGCCCTTGAACAGGACGTGCTCGAGGAAGTGCGAGGCCCCGTGGCGCGTCGCGCTCTCCTGCCGGGAGCCGACGCCGGCGTAGATCCCGACGCAGAAGGTCCGGCTCGACGCCATCCGTTCGCTGACCACGGTCAGCCCGTGCGGCAGCACGGTACGCCGAACGGCGCCGTCCACGTCGGGACGGCGCCGTACGGTGTCGCTCTGGTCCGGCGAAGGGGAGGTCCCCCCTTCGACAGGCTCAGGACCCTGCTTCGCAGGGGTCAGGACTGGTCGGCTCAAACCGCAGCCGGCTCCTCGACCACGGGGACGAGCGACAGCTTGCCCCGGTCGTCGATGTCGCTGATCTCGACCTGGAGCTTCTGGCCGACGCTCAGCACGTCCTCCACGCTCTCCACGCGCGAGCCACCGGCCAGCGGGCGGAGCTTGGAGATGTGCAGCAGGCCGTCCTTGCCCGGCAGCAGCGAGACGAAGGCGCCGAACGCCGTGATCTTGACGACCGTGCCCAGGTAGCGCTCACCCCGCTCCGGCATCGTCGGGTTGGCGATGGCGTTGATCAACGAACGCGCGGCTTCGGCCTTCTCGCCGGAGTCGGCGCCGACGTAGATCGTGCCGTCGTCCTCGATGCTGATCTGCGCACCGGTGTCGTCCTGGATCTGGTTGATCACCTTGCCCTTCGGGCCGATGACCTCGCCGATCTTGTCCACGGGGATGTTGATCGTGATGATCCGCGGCGCGAAGAGGCTCATCTCGTCCGGGGTGTCGATCGCCTCGGCCATGACCTCGAGGAGCGTGGTGCGCGCCTCCTTGGCCTGGCTGAGCGCGCCGGCGAGCACGTCGGACGGGACGCCGTCGAGCTTGGTGTCGAGCTGCAGGGCGGTGATGAACTCAGCTGTGCCGGCGACCTTGAAGTCCATGTCGCCGAACGCGTCCTCGGCACCCAGGATGTCGGTCAGCGCGACGTAGCGGGTCTCTGGGCCGTTTCCTGAGTCGACGGTGTCGCTGACCAGGCCCATGGCGATCCCGGCGACCGGCGCGCGCAGCGGCACCCCGGCGTTCAGCAGGGCCAGCGTCGAGGCGCAGACCGAGCCCATCGACGTCGAGCCGTTCGAGCTCAGCGCCTCCGAGACCTGGCGGATGGCGTACGGGAACTCCTCGCGCGTCGGCAGCACCGGCAGCAGGGCGCGCTCGGCGAGCGCTCCGTGGCCGATCTCGCGGCGCTTGGGCGAACCCACGCGGCCGGTCTCACCCGTGCTGTACGGCGGGAAGTTGTAGTTGTGCATGTAGCGCTTCGTCGTCTCCGGCGCCAGCGTGTCGAGCTTCTGCTCCATGCCCAGCATGTTCAGCGTCGAGATGCCCAGGATCTGGGTCTCGCCACGCTGGAACAGCGCCGAGCCGTGCACGCGGGGAACGACGGCGACCTCGGCCGACAGGGTGCGGATGTCCCGCACGCCCCGACCGTCGATGCGGAAGCCGTCCGCCAGGATCTTCTGGCGCACGAGCTTCTTGGTCAGCGCGCGGAAGGCACCGCTGATCTCCTTGTCGCGGCCCTCGAAGCCGTTCTCGACGAGGTGGCCCTTGACCTTGTCCTTGAGCGCGTCGGTCGCGTCCTCGCGGGACTGCTTGTCCGCGATCGACATGACGTCGGACAGCTCGCTGCTCGCCGCGTCCGAGACGGCCGCGAACACGTCGTCCTGGTAGTCCAGGAAGATCGGGAAGTCCGCGGTGTCCTTCGGGAACTGCGCGGCCAGCTCGGCCTGCGCGTCGCAGAGGATCTTGATGAACGGCTTGGCCGCCTCGAGCCCGGCGGCGACGACCTGCTCGGTCGGCGCGGTCTTGCCGGAGCGGACGAAGTTCCACGTCTGCTGCGTGGACTCGGCCTCGACCATCGCGATGGCGACGTCACCGGTGGCGGTGACGCGGCCGGCGACGACCATGTCGAAGGTCGACTCGGCGAGCTGGGAGACGTCGGGGAAGCCGACCCAGTCGTCACCGATGAGGGCGACGCGGACGCCACCGACCGGGCCGGTGAACGGCAGGCCGGCGAGCTGGGTGGACAGCGACGCGGCGTTGATCGCGACGACGTCGTACGTCTTGTTCGGGTTGAGCGCCATGACCGTCACGACGACCTGGACCTCGTTGCGCAGACCCTTGACGAAGCAGGGGCGCAGCGGGCGGTCGATGAGGCGGCAGGTGAGGATCGCGCCCTCGCTCGGGCGGCCCTCGCGGCGGAAGAACGAGCCGGGGATCTTGCCCGCGGCGTACATGCGCTCCTCGACGTCCACCGTCAGGGGGAAGAAGTCGATGGCGTCACGCGGCTTGCTCTGGGCCGTCGTGGCCGAGAGCAGCATGGTGTCGTCGTCGAGGTAGACGGTCGCCGATCCGGCGGCCTGCTGGGCCAGCAGGCCCGTCTCGAAACGGACGACGTGGCGCCCGTGGGCACCGTTGTCGATCACGGCTTCGGTGAACCGAAGGTTGGGTCCCTCCATGGGGGTCCTTTCTCGCTGGCACGCCCCGATCAGGGGTCGTGCCGGATGGGGACCACATCACGCACCGGTGTGTCGGGTGCGGCGCGGCGCGCGTCCCCTCGCGGGGAGTGCGGGCACCTGCGCCGCACCCACGGCTCGCATCGGGAGCCGGTCTTCGATCGAGGTCCGCGGGTCGGGGCCAGCTCCTGGTGGAGCTGGGTCCCTCCCGGGGGCCACTACCGGAGACCGGGCTTCTCGTGCCCGACGGCCCTGAACCAGGGCGGTCGAGGTGCTCGAACGAGTTCGAGCGGTGCGGGATGCGGTCTGTCGTGGGTTCGGCTGGTGGGCCGAGGTATGAAGTTGTCAGGCCTGCCCGGTGCAGCGGCAGGCCCGGTGGAGCAGCGAGCGGGCCGGGCGGGCTCTCACCCGCCGGACCGCTCGGTCGTCACCGACGCAGACCGAGGCGCTCGATGATCGAGCGGTAACGGTTGATGTCGGTCTTGGCGGCGTAGTTGAGCAGCCGACGGCGCTGACCGACGAGCAGCATCAGGCCACGACGCGTGTGGTGGTCGTGCTTGTGCTCCTTGAGGTGCTCGGTCAGCATCGCGATGCGCCGGCTGAGCAGCGCCACCTGGACCTCGGGAGACCCCGTGTCACCGGGGTGCGTGGCGTACTGCTCCATGATGGACTTCTTCTCGGCAGCGTCGAGCGCCATGTTTCCCCTCCAAGGGATCTCGTTGCGCGGCGCTCCCGGCGAACCATCTGGGTGAGAAGGGTCTGCACTCGGTGTGCGAGGGAGCTCTTGGGCGTCCGCGGCCGATCGAACGGCAGGCCCCACCCTACCGGGGCCGTCCGCACAACCCCAACCCGGCGTGACGCCGCTCCTGTCCTCGCCTCCCCGCGCGAGGGGTCGCTCCGCCCGGCGCCGGGGCCCCGGACGGAGCCGGGAGCGACCACTTTCCGCAGAGACCGGCGGACCAGCGAGGGTCAGGACGCGTGCAGCAGCTGGCGCGCGTGCTCGACGTCGGCGTGCATCTGCACGACCAGCGCGTCGATCCCGGCGTACTTCACCTGACCGCGCAGGCGGGCGTAGAACTCCACCGCGATCTCGACGCCGTAGAGCTCGAGGTCGTCGCGGTCCAGGACGTACGCCTCCACGCGACGTTCCAGCCCGTCGAAGGTCGGGTTGGTGCCGACCGAGATGGCGGCCGGCCAGCGGTCGGCGTCGGGCAGGTCGAGCCGGGTGACCCAACCGGCGTAGACGCCGTCGGCGGGCACGGCGAGCCCCGGCGGGACGGCGATGTTCGCGGTCGGGTAACCGAGCTCGCGACCCCGCTGGTCCCCCTTGACCACCACCCCGTCGAAGCGGAACCCGTGGTCGCTGAGCTCGCGCACGCGCCCGAGGTCGCCCTCGGCGACCGCCTGACGGATGAGCGTGGAGGAGCTCGGCTGCGTGCCGTCGGTCAGCAGCGGCACGCCGGTGATGGCGAACTGGCCGTGACCGAGCTCGATGAGGGTGGCCAGGGTGCCGGCGGCGCGGAAGCCGAAGCGGAAGTTCTCCCCCACCACCACCCGGCGCGGGTGCAGCGGCCGGATCACCTCGTCGACGAACCGTGCGGGGCTCCAGCCGGCCACCTCGGGGGTGAACTCGACGACCACGACGTCGCTGGCGCCGTACGAGCGCAGCAGCTCGGTGCGACGGTCCAGCGGCGCGAGCAGCAGCGGGGTCTGGTCCGGACGGACGACCGACATCGGGTGCGGCCAGAAGGTGACGACGACGAGCGGCGCCTCGGGCTCGAGGGCCTGGGCGGTGCGCAGCAGCTCGACGTGGCCGCGGTGCACGCCGTCGAAGTTCCCGATGACGACCACCGGGCGCTCGTCCACCCGTCCTGCTCCGGCCTCGACCACCCCGGGAGCGTACCTGCGGGTCGGACGTGGGGTGCAGCCCTGGCGCGCGCCGAGAACCGGCGTGGTCAGCCGACGAACACGGCCTCGGGCCGCGCGCCGTCGGGGGCGGGTCGGTAGAGCGCGAGGAACGTCCCGTCCGGGTCGAACAGGGCCGTCAGCCCCTCGAGGGCCAGGTCGGGCAGGCGCCGGCCCACCCGGACCTCCGCCGCCTGGGCGGGCGCCAGCCGGAGCACCGGGAAGGAACGCGTCGCGACCGCGGCGATCGGCTCGACCGTGGGGGCGACGGCGTCAGGACCCGGCTCGGGCAGGACCACGGCGTCGTCCAGGGTGAAGGGGCCCACGCGGGTCCGGCGCAGCGCCGTGAGGTGCCCGGCGCTGCCCAGGGACGTGCCGAGATCGCGGGCCAGTGCGCGGATATAGGTGCCCGACGAGCAGTCGACGACCACGTCCAGGTCGACGACCGGCACGCCGTCCACGACGTCGGTGCGCCGGGCGACGACCTCGAAGCGGTGCACGGTGACCGGCCGTGGCACCAGCGCGACCTCTTCGCCGGCCCGGACCCGGGCGTACGAGCGGACGCCGTCGACCTTGATCGCCGAGACGGCCGTCGGGACCTGGAGGATCGGCCCACGGAACGCGGCCAGGGCCTGCTCCAGCCGGGCGTCGTCGACCTCGCCGAGGCCGGGCGTCGTGACGACGTCGCCCTCTGCGTCGTCGGTGACCGTGCCGACGCCGAGGCGGATCGTCGCCGCGTACGTCTTGTCGGTCAGGGTCAGGTGCCCGAGCAGGCGCGTCGCGCGTTCGACCCCGACGACCAGCACGCCGGTGGCCATCGGGTCGAGCGTGCCCGCGTGGCCCACCTTGCGGGTGCCGAGCAACCGGCGGACGCGGGCGACCACGCCGTGCGACGTGATCCCCGCCGCCTTGTCGACGACGACGACCCCCGACGCCACCGCAGGCCTGACGTCAGCGGGCAGGGCGGTCGACCTCGGCCGGGTCGTCCGACACGTCGACAGCCTCGTCCGGCTCGTCGTCCTCCGGCTCGTCGTGCTTGTACGGGTCGGGCTCCCCCGCGTACGTCTTCCCCTCGGCGACCGCCGCGACGCGGGCGTCGACCTCGCGGGCGGCGGCGAGCGCCTCGTCGAGCTGACGTGCGCTCTCCGGGACGACGTCGGGGATGAAGACGAGCGTCGGGGTGAACTTCAGCCCGAGCTGCTTGCCGACCTGGGAGCGGATGAGCCCGGTGGCCGACTGCAGGGCGGCGGCCGACGAGGCGTAGTCGGCGTTCCCACCCAGCACCGTGTAGAAGATGCTGGCGTCACGGCTGTCCCCCGTCAGGCGGACGTCGGTGATGGTCACGAAGCCGAGCCTCGGGTCCTTGATCCGACGCTCCAGCATCGCGGCGGCGATCTCCTTGATCTGATCGGCCAGCTTGAGCACTCTCGGCGACGGCATGCGTCCTCCTCGGTCGTCGGATGGGGAACACCCCATGGTGCCTCAATCCACGGAACGACTCAGCCGCGGTCGACCGCCACGCCGAGCGCGTCGCAGATCGCTTGCATCCGCACCGGGCTCAGCCGACCGGGCCGTCGGACGAACCCGACGGCCGCCACGGGCGCAGCACCTCTCCGTGGCGAGGGTGCTCGTTCACGAGGCGTCGGCTGCCGTCCCGAACGAGACGAGGTCGCCCCAGGCGTCGGCAGCGTCGAACGGCACCCGGTCGTAGGCCTCGCGGTAGGAGGCGTCGATCTCGCTCCTTCGGGGCTCCGACAGGAGGGCACCGAGCGCTTCTTCGAGGAGCGAGGAGTCGTCGACCCCGGGTCGCCGCTCACGTACGGCCGCGAGCAGGTCCCCGTCGACGGTGGCGCTGATCCGTTCTCGATCCATGACCCGATCCTGCGACGACTCGTCACCGGGAACCAGAACGGGGAGGATCCGGCACCGTCTCGGTGCCGGACCCTCCCCGTTCTTCAGATCAAGCCCCTACGAGCGCGCCTTCTCGCGCAGCTCGAAGGTCTCGATGATGTCGCCGGTCCGGATGTCGGAGTAGTTCGCGATCGTGATACCGCACTCGAACCCTTCGCGCACCTCGGTGGCGTCGTCCTTCTCCCGCCGCAGCGAGCTGATGCTCGACTCGGTGATGACGACACCCTCGCGCAGCAGCCGGGCCTTGGAGTTGCGCCGGATGCTGCCGCTGGTGACCATGCAACCCGCGATGATGCCGGCCCGCGAGCTGCGGAAGATCTCGCGGATCTCCGCCTGCCCGAGGGTGGCCTCCTCGTAGATCGGCTTGAGCAGACCCTTGAGGGCCGCCTCGATCTCGTCGATCGCGGCGTAGATCACCGAGTAGTAGCGGATGTCGACGCCCTCGCGGTCCGCCATCTCCGTCGCCTTGCCCTGCGGCCTGACGTTGAAGCCGACGATGACCGCGTTCGAGGCCGCCGCCAGGCTGACGTTGGTCTCGGTGATCGCACCGACACCGCGGTCGATGACGCGCAGGCTGACCTCGTCGCCGACGTCGATCTTGGCCAGCGCGTCCTCGAGCGCCTCGACCGAACCCGCACCGTCGCCCTTGAGGATGAGGCGCAGCTCCTGCTCCTCGCCCTTCTCGAGCGAGTCGAACAGCTGGTCCAGCGTCTTGCGCCGGGTGCCGGCCGCCTGGGCCGCCATCCGGAGCCGCGAGGCCCGCCGCTCGGCGATCTGCCGGGCCATCCGGTCGTCGTCGACGACGATGAAGCTGTCGCCCGCGCCGGGGACGGCCGTGAGGCCGAGCACCTGGACCGGGAACGACGGCGGCGCCTCGTCGACGTTGTGACCGTGGTCGTCGAGCAGCGCCCGGACCCGGCCGTAGCCGGTGCCGGCGACGATCGAGTCACCGACGTGCAGGGTCCCGCGCTGGACCAGGACGGTCGCGACAGGGCCGCGGCCCTTGTCGAGGTGGGCCTCGATGGCCACACCCTGACCGTCCATGTCCGGGTTGGCCCGCAGGTCGAGGGCCGCGTCGGCGGTCAGGACGACCGCCTCGAGCAGCTCGTCGAGGCCGACGCCGGTGATCGCGGAGACGTCGACGAACATCGTGTCGCCGCCGTACTCCTCGGGCACCAGGCCGTACTCGGCCAGCTGGCCGCGGACCTTGGTCGGGTCCGCACCCTCGCGGTCGATCTTGTTCACCGCGACCACGATCGGCACCTCGGCGGCCAGGGCGTGGTTGAGCGCCTCGATCGTCTGCGGCATCACGCCGTCGTCCGCCGCCACGACCAGCACGGCGATGTCGGTCGACTTCGCACCACGGGCTCGCATGGCGGTGAACGCCTCGTGACCCGGGGTGTCGATGAAGGTGATCTTGCGCTCCTGGCCCTCCACCTCGGTGGCGACCTGGTAGGCACCGATGGCCTGCGTGATGCCACCGGCCTCGCCGGCGACCACGTTGGTCTTGCGGATCGCGTCCAGCAGCTTCGTCTTGCCGTGGTCGACGTGACCCATGACGGTGACGACCGGCGGGCGGGCCGCGAGGTCGTCCTCGCCACCCTCGTTCTCGCCGAACTCGATGTCGAAGCTCTCGAGCAGCTCGCGGTCCTCGTCCTCGGGCGAGACGATCTCGATCTTGTAGTTGAGCTCGGTCGCCAGCACCGCGAGCGTGTCCTCGGCCACCGTCTGCGTGGCCGTCACCATCTCGCCCAGGTTGAACAGCACCTGGACCAGGTTCGACACGTCGACGTTGATCTTCTCGGACAGGTCGGTCAGCGACGCGCCGCGGGCAAGCCGGACCGTGGACCCGTCACCCTGACGGACGCGGACGCCACCGATCTCCGGCGCCTGCATCTGGTCGAACTCTTGACGACGCTGACGCTTCGACTTGCGCCCACGACGGACGGGACCGCCCGCGCGACCGAAGGCACCCTGCGTGCCACCACGGCCACCGCGGCCACCGCGACCGGCCGGAGGACCACCGGGACCGCCACCGCCACCGGGACGACCGGGAGCACCGCCGGGGCCGCCACCGGGGCGACCGCGACCGGCGGGTGCACCGCGACCACGCGCACCGGGGCCGGCGGGTGCGCCGAGCTGGCCGGAGGCCTGACGCGGCATCATCGCCGGGTTGGGGCGGGGCATGCCGGGAACGCCGCCGGCGCCCGGACGTGCCCCCGGAGCGCCGGGTGCACGGCTGGCCGGCGGACGGGGACCACCCGGACGGGCGGCCTCGCTCGGGGCAGCGGGCGCGCCGGGCCGGGGCGGACGCGAGGCGCCCATGCCCTGGGAAGGTGCGAACGGGTTGTTGCCCGGGCGGGCCGTACCCGGACGACGGTCACGCGGGGCGGGACCACCGGGCGTGCCGGTGCCGGCACCAGGGGTGCCCGGACGTGCCGGCGGACGGCTGGGCGTGGGGCCGGCACCCGTGCTGGTGCCACCCGGGCGGGGGGCCGAGGTCGACGGACGCTCGTCCTGGCGCCCCGCCGGAGCGGGAGACGACGGACGCGGCGCGCCGGGACGCGCGGAGCTCGGGGTGGCGCTCCGGGTCGTCGAGGCACCGGGGGTGCCCGGTGCGGCGGTCGGAGGGTTGCGGGTCGACGGCGCCGTGCTGGGCGACGGGGCCGGGGGCGTCCGGGTGGAGGGAGCCGACTGCTCGGCCGCGGTGCGGGCCGCCGGAGCCGCAGGTGCGGGCGTACGGGCTGCCGGAGCAGCAGGCGTGGCGGGCGTGGCCGACGGACGGCTCGAGGCCGGCGACGGTGCCGGACCGGGCCGCGGCGCCGAAGACTGACCGGGCACACCCGGACGCGGGGCGCCGGGGGCGAGGGTCGTGGGGCTGGGGGCCGAGGGCGTGCCGCCGTTGCGGGCGGCGGGGGCGGCCGGAGCGGGACGCTCGGCGGGTGCCTCGGACGGGGTGAGCTTTTCGCGGAGGCGCCGGATCACGGGCGCTTCCAGGGTGGACGAGGGGGACTTGACGAACTCCCCCATGTCCTTGGCCATCGAAAGGACGGCCTTGCTGTCGACTCCGAGCTCCTTGGCGAGCTCGTAGACACGGGTCTTGGGCACGAATCTCCTACGTAGTCGGCCCGCGACCCTGTTTGTCGCGAACCAGTTAGCCGAAAATGCTCATTGAGCAGTCTTCATCGCGAGTTCATGAGCGAGCGCTCACTTCCTGGTGTCTGCGGACCTCGAACGAGGCCCGGGCGCGGACCGGAACCAGCCCGATCACAGTCCCCAACTCTAGCCGGTGCCGACAGGTCTGCCCAACAGGGGCTCAGGTGGAGGTCGAACCGAGGCCCTCGAGGTAGGCGGTGACCACGGCGCCGGCGGCAGCGGCCTCGACCGGGGCCCGTAACGTACGCCCGAACGCGCGCTTCTTGACCGCCAGCGCGACGCACGCCGCGTCGGGGTGCACGTGCGCCCCCCGTCCCGGGGCTCGGCGGCGCGGGTCGACGATGACGGTCGTGCCGTCGGCGACCACCCGCAGCAGGCGACCGGCCGCGTCGCGCCGGCGGCAGCCGATGCAGGTGCGGACCGGGCCCTCGGCGGGCGTGCCGCTAGGCACCCGTCGGTGTTCCCGGACCCGGGCCACGCCGCTCCGGCGCACCGTCCGGCTGAGCCTCGGTGTCCGGCCGGATGTCGATCCGCCAGCCGGTCAGCCGGGCGGCGAGCCGCGCGTTCTGGCCCTCGCGGCCGATGGCCAGCGACAGCTGGTAGTCCGGGACCACGACGCGCGCCGAGCGCAGCGCCTCGTCGACGACCGTCACGGAGCTGACCTTGGCCGGCGAGAGCGCCTGCCCGACGAACGTCGCCGAGTCCGGCGACCAGTCGATGATGTCGATCTTCTCGTCGTTGAGCTCGTGCATGATCGCCCGCACGCGGGACCCCATCGGGCCGATGCAGGCGCCCTTGGCGCTCACGTCGGGGTTGTGGCTCGTGACCGCGATCTTGCTGCGGTGCCCCGCCTCGCGGGCGGTGGCCTTGATCTCGACGGTGCCGTCGGCGATCTCGGGCACCTCGAGGGCGAAGAGCCGCTCGACCAGCGCCGGGTGCGTCCGGCTCACGACCACCTGCAGCCCGCGCAGCTCGCGACGCACCGCCACGACGTACACCCGCAGCCGGGTGCCGTGGGTGTAGCGCTCGCCGGGCACCTGCTCGGCCAGCGGCATGATCGCCTCGGTCTTGCCCAGGTCGACGAGCACGGTGCGCGAGTCACGCCCCTGCTGGACGACGCCGGCGACGATGTCGCCCTCGACGGCGGAGAAGTGGCCGTACTTCTGGTCGTCCTCGGCGTCGCGCAGCCGCTGGAAGATCACCTGGCGCGCGGTCGCCGCGGCCACCCGACCGAAGCCGTCGGGCGTCCCGTCGTACTCGGCGACGGTCTCGCCCGCCTCGTCGCGCTCGGGGACCATGACCGCCACGTGGCCGTTGCGCCGGTTGAGCTCGACTCGGGCCCCCGCGACCGGGTCGTCGGTCTTCTCGTACGCGGAGAGCAGCGCCTCCTCGATCGCGCTGGCCAGCAGCTCGAACGGGACGTCCTTCTCGCGCTCCATCAGGCGTAGCACGGAGATGTCGATGTCCATCAGCTGTCGTCCTCGTCCTCGTCGTGCGTCTCGACGGGCTCGTCGTCCTCGTCGTCGTCCTGGTCGTCGTCCTCGTCGTCGTCGACGTCCTCGTCGGACTCGTCCGCGTCGTCGGCGTCCTCCTCGGCCGGGCTCACCTTGCGGTTGAGCTCGACCTGCACCAGGGCCTTCGTCATGTCGGCGTACGGGATCTCGCGCGGCGTCCCGTCCACGTCGAGCTCGACCGCGTCCGCGCCGGCGGAGGTGATCCGTCCCGTCACCTGACCGCCACCGGCCAGGTCGACCCGGACGAGGCGGTCGGTGTTGCGCCGCCAGTGCCGGGTCTCCGTCAGCGGCCGGCCCACGCCCCGCGAGGAGACCTCGAGCGTGTACGCCGCCTGGCCCATGGCCTCGGAGCCGTCCAGCGCGTCCGACACGGCCCGGCTCGCCGAGGCGATGTCGTCGAGCAGCGGTCCACGGCCCTTGGGCCCGTCGCCGTCGACGACGATCCGCACCACCCGGCGCTTGCCGGCGGGCATCACCTCGAGGGCGTCGAGCTCGAGCCCGTACCCCTCCAGGACCGGGATCACCACGGCCTCGATCGCTGCATCCTTCATCGCGTCGCGCCGCCCCTTGATCCGGTTGTGTCCAGCAGTTGTCGGTCACGCACTGTCGGTGACGCTCTGTCTGTCCCGGCCGCAGAACACGTGGCCAGACCTCCGAGCATAGCGAGGCCGGAGCCGGCCTCGGGTACGTTCAGGCGGTGCCCGAAGCGTCGACGGCCCGCTGGGGACGGCGGGACCTCCTGCGGCTCGGCCTCGCACTCCCGCTGCTCGCCGGCTGCTCGGCCTCGCCCGCGTCCGCGCCCCTGCCGGGGCCGTCGGGTGCCTCCGGACCGACGACGCCGCTCGGACCCTCCCCCGCGCCAGGTCCGGCGCCGAGCCTCCCGCCCGCCGCGGTCGCCGAGCTCCGGCTGTCGGCCTTCGCCGGGGCCGTGCTGTCGGGGTCGCACCGCAAGGACCTGAGCGGCGGGCAGCGCCGCCTGCTGACCTTCCTGCGGGACGCACACACCGACCACGGCTCCGTCCTCGCCAGCGCCGACCCCAGCGCGCGGCCCACGACCAGCGGGCACCCGCCCAGCGCCGGCGCCCCGAACCTGAAGGGGCTGAGCCTCAAGAACTCGCTGGAGCGGCTCGCCCGGCAGGAGGCGACGCAGGCCGCCGCCCACCGGCGCACGGCCACCTCCGCCTCCGGCCTGGCGGCCCTGGTCTCCGGATCGCTCGCCGTGGCGGCCGACGCGTACGCCGCGGCGCTCCGAGCCTCCGACCCGCCGTCGGTCAGCGCCGAGAAGGCGCGCAAGCCGGCCGCGCTGCTGACCGACGTCGCGTCCGTCCAGCAGCTCGTGGCCCAGCTGCACGCGGTGGTCTTCGGCTACCAGCTGGCGATCGGCAAGCTGAAGTACGCCAGCGCCGCCCGGCCCCGGGCCGTCGCCGAGCTCGCGGCCGCGCGCACGCTGCTCGACACCCAGATCACGTTCCTGCTGAGCCGCAAGGCCGACGTCCCGGCGGCCGAGCCCGCGTACGCCATCGGCTTCGACGTGCGCTCCGCCGACGACGCGCGGCGTCTGGCTCGGACGATGCAGGCCCGGCTGGAACCGTTCGTCGGCCTCACGCTCGCCGCGGCCGCCACGCCGAAGGCCCGGGCGCAGGCGCTCGCGCTGCTGACGACCACCAGCAAGCGAGCGCGCACCTGGGGAGCGCCGCTACAGACCTGGCCGGGCTGGCCCGACTGAGGCCGGACGGAACCACGAGCGAGAGACCGGGAGCCAGAGGAGCGCGAGCACGGCCGCGCTCGCGACCACGGTGACGACCCCTGTGGCTCCGGCCCTCGAACCGCCGGCGGCGGGGGTGAGCGAGGTGAAGACGGCGGACCCGGCGACCACGCCCGACCAGACCATCTGTGCCGTGCGGGCCGCCCGCGCTCCCCGCCAGACCCCGACCGCCAGCACCGTCTCGAGCACCGCCACCGGCAACCGACCGAGGAGGAAGAGGACACCGAGGCGATGCGGCAGGCCCAGGACCGGCCCGGCGGGCCGCTGCCCGGCGAGGACGAGCCACCAGACGGTGGAGACGAGCCCGGTGAGGGCGACCAGCAGCCCCAGGGCCACGGCCAGCCGAATCGTCCACGGGCGCCTGCTCACGCCACCCACCCGCGGACGATGTCGTACGCCAGCTTGATCGCCAGCGCCGCGATCACGACCAGGAACACCCGCCGCACGAAGCGGTTGCCGCGGGCGATCGCGGTCCGGGCGCCGAGGTAGCCGCCGAGCAGGTTGGCCGCGCCCATCGACAGGCCGAGGCCCCACAGGATCGTGCCGTGCACGGCGAACACGGTGATCGCGGCCAGGTTGGTGACGAGGTTGGCGACCTTGGCCTTGGCGCTCGCCTCGAGGAAGCCGTAGCCGAGCACGCCGACCAGCGCGATCACGAAGAACGAACCCGTCCCGGGGCCCAGGAAGCCGTCGTACGCCCCGATCACCAGGCCGATGACGGCCGTCCGCCCGTAGTGGGCTCCGCCGGTGTGCCGCACGGCGTTGACGAGCCCGAGGTCGGGCCGGCGCCAGGTGTAGAGGCCGACCCCGACCAGGGCCACGAGCACGATGGGCGTGAACGCCTGCTCGGGCAGCAGCTTGGCCAGCTGCGCCCCGGCCGCGGAGCCGACGGCGGCGCTGGCCGCCAGCGGCAGCACCGTGCGCCAGTCGAGCCGGACGCGTCGGGCGTACGTGAGCGAGCTCGTCGCGGTCCCCCACATCGAGGACAGCTTGTTCGTGCCGAGGACCGCGGCCGGCGGCGTGCCGGGCGGCAGCCCGATCAGCAGCGCCGGGAGCTGGATGAGGCCGCCGCCCCCCACCACCGCGTCGACCCACCCCGCGACGAACGCGACGGCGACGAGCAGGACGAGGGTCGCGACCGGGAGGTCGAGACCCGAGAGCACTCCGGTGTCAGCCCTGCTCGGGGACCAGCACGCTCGGCCGGCCGTGCGCCTCGGCCACGACCTCGCCCAGCGCGTCGTCCACACCCACCTCGCCCCGCTCGCCGCTGCGCCGGTCGCGCAGCTCGACGGTGCCGTCCACGAAGCCCCGACCGACGACGACGATGGTGGGCATGCCGAGGATCTCGGCGTCGGCGAACTTGACCCCCGGGCTCGCCTTGCGGTCGTCCAGGAGCACGGTCACCCCCGCCTCGTCCAGCTGCTCAGCCAACCGTGTCGCCCAGGCGAGCGCGGCGGCGTCCTTGCCCGCGACGACGACGTGCACCAGGTACGGCGCGAGCTCGCGCGGCCAGGCCAGGCCCTTCTCGTCGCAGGTGTTGTCGGCGACGGCCGCGACCGCGCGCGAGCACCCCAGCCCGTACGAGCCCATCGTGACCGTCACGAGCTTGCCGTTCTGGTCGAGCACCTTGAGCCCGAGCGCGTCGGAGAACTTCGTGTCGAGCTGGAAGATGTGGCCCATCTCGATGCCGCGGGCCAGCTCCAGCGGACCCGAGCCGTCCGGGGCGGGGTCGCCCTCGCGCAGCTCGGCCGCCTCGAGGAACCCGTCCGCGGTGAAGTCGCGCCCGTAGACCAGGTCGAAGACGTGCTGGCCGTTGACGTTCGCGCCGGTGATCCACCGGGTGCCGACCCCCACCCGCGGGTCGACGAGGTAGCGGATGCCGCTGCCGGACTCCTCGCCCAGCGCCTCCGGCCCGATGTAGCCCTTGACCAGCATCGGGTAGTCCGCGAACGCGTCGAACACCTCGACCTCGGCCGGCTCGAGCTGCGCCTGGACGCGCTTGAGGTCGACCTCGCGGTCGCCGGGCAGGCCGAGCACGAGCGGCGCCTGCTTGCCGTCGGGCTGGGTGACCATGAGGACGACGTTCTTGAGCGTGTCGGCGCCGGTCCAGGGACGGTCGTCGCGCGGGAAGCGTTCGTTGGCGAGCGCGACCAGGCTCGCGATGGTCGGGGTGTCGGGGGTGTCCTCGACGTGCGCGGCCGGGACGTCGTCGTACGGGAGGTCGTCGGGGGTCGGGGTGCGGACGGCCTCGACGTTGGCCGCGTAGCCGCCGGGCGAGCGCACGAAGGTGTCCTCGCCGGTCTCCGACAGCGCGAGGAACTCCTCGCTCGCCGAGCCGCCCATCGCTCCCGACATCGCGGAGACGACGGCGTACTCGAAGCCCAGCCGGTCGAAGATCTTGATGTACGCCGCCCGGTGCGCCGCGTACTGCTGGCGGAACGAGGCCACGTCGATGTCGAACGTGTAGGAGTCCTTCATGACGAACTCGCGCCCGCGCAGGATGCCGGCGCGGGGCCGTGGCTCGTCGCGGTACTTGGTCTGGATCTGGTAGAGCGTGAGCGGCAGGTCCTTGTACGAGGAGTAGAGGTCCTTGACCAGGAGCGTGAACATCTCCTCGTGCGTCGGCCCGAGCAGGTAGTCGGCGCCCTTGCGGTCCTTGAGGCGGAAGATGTTGGGCCCGTAGTCGGTCCAGCGCCCGCTCGCGTCGTACGGCTCGCGCGGGAGCAGCGCGGGGAAGCGCACCTCCTGACCGCCGATGGCGTCCATCTCCTCGCGGACGATGCGCTCGACGTTCTGCAGGACCTTGAGCCCGAGCGGCAGCCAGGAGTAGATGCCGGGGGCCGTGCGGCGGATGTAGCCGGCACGGACGAGCCAGGTGTGGCTCGGCACCTCGGCGTCGGCCGGGTCCTCCCGGAGGGTGCGCACGAACAGCTGGGACATCCGGGAAATCACCGGTTCACCCTAGTGCCGGGTCGCCACGCGCTCCGCCAGCTGCTCCCTCGCCCAGCGCGCCCACTCCTGGGTCGCCCGGTTGGACCGGACGCCGAACTCGGCGGCCATGTTGGGTCCGTAGCTGGTCGGGAGGCCCGCCTCGCGGATCTCGCGCTGGGCCGCCTCGATCTGGACGGTCTGGTCCCCGACGAACCGCTCGACGTCGTCGAGCACCTGGGTGGCGTCGGCCGGGTCGAGCACGGACAGCAGGAACAGTCGCAGCACGAACTCGTTGCGCACCGTCCGACCGCCGGGCCGCGGGCCCATCAGCCAGGTCCGGAGCGCCTCCCGTCCGGCGTCGGTGACCGCGTGGTCCCGCCGGCCCCGCGGGCCCTCGGCCACGACCTCGACCAGGCCGTCGGCCACCAGCCGGGCCAGCTCGGGATAGATCTGGCTGTGCCCGGCGGTCCAGGCGAAGGAGCCGATGCCCTCTCCGAACCGCTGGGTCAGCTCGTAACCGCTCGCCGGGCCCTCGGCGAGCAGGCCGAGCAGCGCGAAGCGCAGCGACATGACGTCCTCCTGTTCGTGAGCCATCATGACCTACCCACCTTGACATGTCGAAGCAGACATGTCAGATTTTCTGCATGCCGCCCGCCGACCACGCACTCGCCGAGACCATCACCAGCACCTCGCCGGTGCCCGCGACGCCGGCCGCACCGACGCCGCCGGGCGAGGATCCCGGCAGCGCCCAGCTGCTCGGCGCCACCGTCGTCACCCTGTTCCTCGACGCCGGGCTGTCGGTCGTCGCGTACGGGATCGCCCGCCTCGCCGGCGCGACGCCGTTCCTCGCGCTCGTCGTCGGTGCGCTGGTGGCCCTCGGCCGCGCCGGCTGGGTGCTGCTGCGTCGACGCCAGGTCGACCCGTTCGCGCTGTTCATGGTCGGGATCTACGCCGTCGGGCTCGTCACGTCGCTCTTCACGGGCAGCCCCCGGTTCCTGCTGGTGAAGGAGTCGTTCGGCACCGGGGCTGCGGGCCTGGCCTTCCTGCTCACCTGCCTGCGGGGCAAGCCGCTGGCCTACCACGCGTCGGCCCGAGTCGCGGCGCCCACGCAGGAGGAGCGGGCCGAGTGGGAGGTGCTGTGGACGACCGAGCCGACCTTCCGTCACCGCTTCACGGTGATGTCGCTGGTCATCGGCGGGGCGCTCCTGGCCGAGGCGCTCGTCCGGATCCCCTTCGTCTTCGTGCTGCCGATCGACGTGATGGCCGTGGTGTCGCCGGTCCTCACCCCCGTGGTGATCACGCTGGCCTGCGTCTGGGCCGTCCGCTACGGCCAGCGGACCCCCGAGGTCCTGCGCGCCGAGCACGAGGCCCGGTCGGCGGCGTGACCCTCGGCGGGCGCTCGTGCGCCGGGCGGCCGGAGCCCGGGCCGAGGGCCTACCGTTCGCCGTGACGCCGGCAGCGGAGCCGGGGAGAGGCGGTCCTCGTGGCCCTGCAGGAGATCACGTTCACCTCGGCGAACGGCCGGGACACCATCCAGGCCTGGGTCTACGAGCCCATCGGCACGCCGACCGCGGTCGTGCAGGTCGTGCACGGCCTGGGCGAGCACTCCCGGCGCTACCTCCACCTGGTCTCGACCCTGCTCGACGCCGGGTTCGTCGTCGTGGCCGGCGACCACGCCGGGCACGGCCGGACGGCCACGCAGTCGGGGGTGTGGGCGGACGCGGGTGACGACGCGGCCCACGTCGTCGTCAGCGACGCGCTGCAGCTGCAGTCCGAGGCGCGCGGGCGGCTCGCCGGCCCGGCCGGCGCGACCGGGTTGCCGTGGGTGGTCTACGGCCACAGCTGGGGCTCGATGATCGCGCGGGCCATGGCGACCGACGAGCGGTCGGCGCTCGCCGGGCTGGTGCTGGGCGGGATCGCCGCGCAGATGCGCGGCATCGAGGAGGTGGTCGACCGGCCCGCGCTCGCCCGGCTCGCCTCGGGTGACCAGGCCGCCGAGCCGGCACCGGCCCACCTGGTGGGCCAGCTCTTCGACGGCTTCCTCGAGCGGTTCGGGGTCGACCCCGGTCCCACCGCGTGGGTGGCCCTGGACGCCGACGTGGTCGCCGACCACGCGCGCGACCCGTTCAACAACTTCGGCGCCCCGTTGAGCGCACGGTTCCTCCAGGGCTTCGTCGACCTCTACGACCAGGTCAACGGCGAGGAGTGGTACGCGGAGGTCCCGGTGGGGCTCCCGGTGCTGGTCCTCGCCGGCGACCAGGACCCCGTGGCCCACTACGGCGAGGGCGCCTACCACGTCGCCAACCGGCTGGTCGCCTCCGGGCACGCGGACGTGCGCACACGCGTGTTCCCCGGGGTCCGGCACGAGGTGCACAACGAGCCCACCACGCGGACCGAGGCGGAGCGCGAGATCACCGAGTTCGTGAGTCGCGTCTCCGCCCCGTCCGCGGGGTAGGACGACCGCTACCGCTTGGGCTGCAGCTCGGGCGAGGCGAGCTGCGCCAGCTGGAGCGCCTGCCCGCCGAACCACGCCCCGGCGGCCGGGTCGGTCTTGCCGCCCCACTCCGGGTCGGTCGTGGCGCCGGTGACGCCGCGGTTGCACTGCCCGTCGGACTGGCCGGGCGTCTTGATCCACAGGTACGCGTCGAGCTGGGCGTACGCCTCCTCCGCCGGGTGCGCCTTCGGTCGCTCACCGAGGCCGCGTCCCGGCGGGTTGCACCAGACCTGGGCGTCGTTCGCGTACGTGCCGGCAGCCGGCGCCCACGGACCGCGCCCGTTGCGGCTGGTGTCGACGACGAAGTGCGCCTTCGGCTGCACGCCGGCCGCCGTGAGCTCGGCGAGGTACCGGGAGCCGATCCCCGACGTGTTCGCGGTCGGGTCGGACGCCGAGTAGCTCCAGACCTGCTGCGGGTCGAGCGCCACGCCGACGTTCGCGTTCGCCGGGCCGCCGCTGTAGTACTGGTCGCCGCAGTCGGTCGGGGTCTTCGTCGCCGCGTCCGGGTGCAGCGCGAGGCAGCTCGAGATCCAGGTGCCGTACTCGGACAGGTTCGGGGTCCACTGGTAGTTCGAGACGTTCAGCGAGAAGCCCTGCACCTTCTGCACCCCGGCCGCCGTCAGGCGTGCCGTCGCGTCCGCGACGCTCTTCCACGCGCTGTGACCGGAGTCGAGGTAGACGAGCGCCTTGCTGTCGGCCTTGCGGATGGTCTTGCCGGCGTACGCGATGTCGGCGATGCGCCCGGCCGTGAGGGTGCCGGGCGCCGGGTTCGGGAACGTGCCGGCGTCCTGCCCCGGGTAGGCCCCGGGACAGTCGGCCGGCAGGTTGGTGAGCCCGTCCGGCTCGACGACGACGATGACCTTCTGCTTCTTCTTGAGACCCTTGGCGAAGCCGTCGATCCAGGCGCGGTACGCGACGTCCGAGCCGGCCCCGCCGGACGAGTACTGGGAGCAGTCGCGTCCGGGGACGTTGTAGACGACGAGCGTCGGCACGGCCTTCTTGTCCGCCGCGCGGTCGCTGACCTTGCGCACCGCCTTGCGGACCTGCTTGGGGGTGCCGCTGGTGAACCAGACCGCCTGCGGCGTGCTGACCTCGGCCTTGACCAGCGCCGCGTCCCGGTCGCGGTCGTCGGCCTTCAGCCGCTTGATCTGCTGCTGGGCACCGTCCGGGGCCGGTGGGACGTAGAAGTGGGTGCGACCCGGCAGCGGGTCGACCGTGACCGCGGAGGCCGGGGTCGCGGCGAAGGGCGCGGCCGCCAGCAGGGCGGCGCCGGCCAGGGCGGCAGAGCCCCGGCGGAGGGAACGAAGTGTCACGGTGCTCCAGACCTCGGTGGCACGAGCCGCCTGGAGGCGACCCACCGCGCGCCGACGTCGGGTGGAAGTCCGGCAGCGCTGCCATGTTCTGGGTCGTTGTTAACCGAGCGGGAACGTTCCCAAACGGACGATCCAGGCTTTAAACGTCAACCGTCAGAACAACGGTCCCGGGTCGAGGAGCGCCGCGGAAACGCACCCTGAGCCCTTCGACGAAGCCTGTCCTGAGCTTGTCGAAGGGCTCGGGGAACGTTCTGTACACCTCAGTCGGTGCCGGACTCCAGCGCCGCCCGGTCGAGGGTCTCGGGGTCGCCGTCGTTCCCGCTCTCGAGCTCGGAGCTGCTCGCGTACGCGGTGAGGTTGTCCGTGACGTCGCCGAGGTCGAGGTGCAGGGTGATGTCGGAGCGCAGGTGGTCCTCCGATACCAGCTGACCGCGGTTGGCGTAGCCCTGGAGCCGGGTCCGGGTGTCGGCGATGTCGAGGTTGCGCATCGTCAGCTGGCCGATCCGGTCGGTCGGTCCGAAGGCGGCGTTCGCGTTGCGCTCCATCGACAGCCGGTCAGGCGAGTAGGACAGGCCCGGGCCGGTCGTGTCGAGCACGGTGTAGTCGTTGCCGCGGCGCAGCCGCAGGGTCACGGTCCCGCTGACCGGCGAGGCGATCCAGCGCTGCAGGCCCTCGCGGATCATCAGCGCCTGCGGGTCGAACCAGCGGCCCTCGTAGAGGAACCGGCCGAGCTTGCGGCCCTGGGAGAAGTACGCGTCGAGCGTGTCCTCGTTGTGGATCGCCGACAGCAGCCGCTCGTAGCCGAGCACCAGCAGCGCCATCCCGGGCGCCTCGTACACGCCGCGGCTCTTGGCCTCGATGATCCGGTTCTCGATCTGGTCGGACATCCCCAGCCCGTGGCGACCGCCGACCGTGTTCGCGGCGATCACGAGGTCGACGTCGGAGGCGAAGCTCTCCCCGTTGATCGCCACCGGCTGGCCGCCCTCGAACGTGAGCGTCACGTCCTCGGCCTCGATCTCCACCGCCGGGTCCCAGAAGCGCACGCCCATGATCGGCTCGACGATCTCCATCGAGGTGTCGAGCTGCTCGAGCTGCTTGGCCTCGTGGGTGGCACCCCAGATGTTCGCGTCGGTCGAGTACGCCTTCTCCGTCGGGTCGCGGTAGGGCAGGTCGTGGGCGATGAGCCACTCCGACATCTCCTTGCGCCCGCCAAGCTCGTTGACGAACCGCTCGTCGAGCCACGGCTTGTAGATGCGCAGCCCGGGGTTGGCCAGCAGGCCGTAGCGGTAGAACCGCTCGATGTCGTTGCCCTTGAAGGTCGAGCCGTCGCCCCAGATGGAGACGCCGTCCTCGTGCATCGCCCGGACCAGCAGGGTGCCGGTCACGGCACGGCCGAGCGGGGTGGTGTTGAAGTAGGTCTGCGCGCCCGAGCGGATGTGGAACGCGCCGCAGGTCATGGCCGCCAGGCCCTCGTTGACGAGCGCCGCACGGCAGTCGACGAGCCGTGCCTCCTCCGCGCCGTACACCTTGGCCCGGCCGGGCACGCCGACGAGGTCGTCCTCGTCGTACTGGCCGAGGTCGGCGGTGTAGGTGTACGGGACGGCGCCTGCGTCGCGCATCCAGGCGACCGCGCAGGAGGTGTCGAGGCCGCCGGAGAAGGCGATCCCGACCCGTTGACCGACGGGCAGGCTCGTGAGGACCTTGGACATCCCCCCACGCTATCGGGCGCGGCGACGCGGACGACGGGCACGACAGTGGGCGGGATCGTGCACCACCACGGTGCACGATTCCACCCGCTGCGGTCAGTAGTGGATCGTCGCGAACTCGCCGACCTGGGTGAACCCGACCCGGTCGTACGTGGCGCGCGCGGCGTGGTTGTAGTCGTTGACGTAGAGCGAGACGGTCGGGACGACGGTCCGCGCGAGCTTGACCACGGCGGCCATCGCGGCGGGGGCCATCCCCCGGCCGCGCAGCGCCGGGTCGAGCCACACGCCCTGCACCTGGCAGACCGAGCCCGAGACCGAGCCGAGGTCGGCCTTGAACAGCACCTTGTTGCCGTCGAACAGCGCGAACGCGCGCCCGCTGGTGATCAGCTGGCGGACGTAGAAGCGGTAGCCCGCCGAGTTGCCGGAGACCGGGGACACCCCGATCTCCTCGGTGTACATCTTGATCGCCGCCTCGGTGTAGGCGTCCCAGTGCTCCAGCGTCACCCGGCGCACGCGCGGGTCGGGGGCGACGAGAGGGTCGCCGACGATCGTCATGACGGGCTGGTGCGGGCGGACGTCACGCACCTCCGACCAGGTCGGGCCCCAGCGGTCGCCCAGCATGTGCCAGAAGCGTGTCGCCGTCTCCGCCGGCCCGATGATCGAGGCGCACATGCGCTGCCGGCCGGCGTACTCGGTCCAGGCGCGCAGGGCGTCGTCGTCCGCGTTCACGGGCACGAGGTTGGAGCCCGCGTGGCAGAGCGCCGTCAACGCCCCGTCCCGCTCGTAGCCCCAGACCTGGCAGCCCAGCGTCGCCGGGTCGAGCCCGGCCGCGCGGACGCGGGCGGCGACGAAGACGTTCTCCACCGGACGCGCCGACAGCACCCGCACCGCGGCCGGGACGTCGTCGCGACCGAGGACCCGCACGGAACCGCGGTCGCTCAGGCCGGTCCCCTCCCCGGCCCGGGTCGACGTCACCGGGTGCTCACGTCCTTCAGACCCGGGCCGGCGCGCTGCCCGCGACCAGGACCTCGGGCGCGCCGCTCTCCTCGCCGGGGGGCATCTCGTCGGCGAGGCGCATGGCCTCCTCGATGAGGGTCTCGACGATGTCGGCCTCCGGCACGGTCTTGATCACCTGCCCGCGGACGAAGATCTGGCCCTTGCCGTTGCCGGACGCGACCCCGAGGTCGGCCTCGCGGGCCTCGCCCGGACCGTTGACGACGCAGCCCATGACCGCGACGCGCAGCGGGACGGTCATGCCCTCCAGCCCGGCGGTGACCGCGTCGGCGAGCTTGTAGACGTCGACCTGGGCCCGCCCGCACGAGGGGCAGGAGACGATCTCGAGCTTGCGCGGGCGCAGGTTGAGCGACTGCAGGATCTGCAGGCCGACCTTGACCTCCTCGACCGGCGGGGCCGAGAGCGAGACGCGGATGGTGTCCCCGATCCCGCGGCTCAGGAGCGAGCCGAACGCGACGGAGGACTTGATCGTCCCCTGGAACGCCGGGCCCGCCTCGGTGACCCCGAGGTGCAGCGGGTAGTCGCAGGACTCGCTCAGGAGCTCGTACGCGCGGACCATGATCACCGGGTCGTTGTGCTTGACGCTGATCTTGAACTCGCGGAAGTCGTGCTCCTCGAACAGGCTCGCCTCCCACAGCGCCGACTCGACGAGCGCCTCCGGCGTGGCCTTGCCGTACTTGGCCAGCAGCCGCTTGTCGAGCGAGCCGGCGTTGACGCCGATCCGGATCGAGGTGCCGTGGTCCTTGGCGGCCGCCGCGATCTGCTTCACCTGGTCGTCGAACGCCCGGATGTTGCCCGGGTTGACCCGCACGGCCGCGCAGCCCGCCTCGATGGCGGCGAAGACGTACTTGGGCTGGAAGTGGATGTCGGCGATCACGGGGATCTGCGACTTGTGCGCGATCGCCGGGAGCGCGTCCGCGTCGTCCTGGCTGGGCACGGCGACGCGCACGATGTCGCAGCCCGTGGCGGTCAGCTCGGCGATCTGCTGCAGCGTCGCGTTGATGTTGGAGGTCAGCGTCGTCGTCATGGACTGGACGCTCACCGGGGCGTCACCGCCGACGTCGACCTTGCCCACCTTGATCTTCCGCGTCTTGCGGCGCGGCGCGAGCGTGGGCGGGGGCAGGGAGGGCAGACCCAGGTTGATTGTCATGGCGCTTTCAGCGTAGCCGCGACACCTCGCCCCGCGGGCACGGCCGTACCCCCGACCGGACCTAGAACAGCCGGATCGGGTCGATCACGTCGGCGAGGATCAGGACGAAGCCCGACACGGCGATGAGCGAGCCGACGACGTACGCGACCGGCAGCATCCGGGCGGTGTCGACGAAGCCCGGGTCGGGTCGCTTGAAGAGGGCCGCGAGCCGGCGCCGGACCGCCTCGTAGAGGGCGCCGGCGATGTGCCCGCCGTCGAGCGGGAGCAGGGGCACGAAGTTGAACAGCGCGACGAAGAGGTTGACCGAGCCGAGGACGGTGAAGAGCGCCGCGGCCTTGTCGGCGGCGTCGATCTTGTCGGTCGAGGCGATCTCGCCCGCGGCGCGGCTGGCGCCGAGGATGCTCATGGGCCCGTAGAGGTCACGCGGCTTGCCCGTGACGAGGTTGTAGCCCGTGTAGAAGACCTTGGCGGGGAAGTGCACCAGCGCGACGGCGGTCTGCTCGGTCATGGTCCACATGTCCTGCACCACCGCCACGGGACCGCCCCGCACCCGCTCCACCGTCGGCACCACGCCGAGGAACCCGGCGGCGACACGCTTGGACGGGTCGAGCGCGTCGGGCACGCCCTGGACGACGGTGCTCACGGTCGGCAGCTGGACCTGCTGGCCGCCGCGCACGACCGTCAGCGAGGCCGGCCGGTCGAGGTTGGCGCGGATCAGGGACGACACGTCGGCCCACGAACCCACGGACCGACCGTTGAAGGCGACGACCCGGTCGCCGGGCTGCAGGCCCATCTGCGCGGCCGGCGTCGGCGCCTTGCCCGTGCAGCTCGTGTCGGCCGCGTCGCCGGGGACGATGCACGCCTGGACCTCGGACACCGTCAGCTGGGGACGCGAGACGCCGTACGTCGCCGTCACCCCGAGCAGCAGGCCGAACGCGAGCAGGATGTTCATGGTCGGCCCACCGGCCATGATGATCATCTTCTGCCAGGACCGCTTCTGGTAGAACAGCCGCCCCTCGTCGGCGGGCGTGATGTCCTCCCACTCCACGGAGCGGGCCTGGTCGGCCATCGTCTGGAACATGCCCGTCCGGGTCTTGCGGACCTGGTCGGGGTGCTCCTTGCTCGGCGGGTACATGCCGACGAAGCGGACGTAGCCCCCAAGCGGGATGGCCTTGACGCCGTACTCGGTCTCGCCACGCCGGGTCGACCACAGGGTGCGGCCGAAGCCGACGAAGTACTGCGTGGTCTTGACCCCGAAGAGCTTGCCGGGGACGAGGTGGCCGATCTCGTGCAGCCCGATCGAGGCCATCACCAGCGCGAAGAAGACGACGGCGCCGAGGACGTACACGACGATGTCCATCAGATGCCCGCCACTCCTGACGCGTCGACCAGCTCTGCCGCACGGACCCGTGCCCAGGCGTCGGCCCCGAGCACCGCGTCCAGCGTGAGGTCGGCGCCCACGACCAACGACGAGCGTACGTCCGTGCTGGGGCGTCCCTCAGGCGTCGCGACGTGCTCCTGCAGCACGGTCGTGATCACGTCGACGATGGCGAGGAAGGACAGCCGGCCCTCGTGGAAGGCGTCGACGCACACCTCGTTGGCGGCGTTGTAGACCGCGGGCGCGCTGCCCCCGTGCCGCCCGGCCGTCCGGGCGAGCTCGACGGCCGGGAACGCCTCCGAGTCCAGCGGCTCGAACGTCCACTCCTGGGCGCGCGACCAGTCGCACGCGGCCGCGGCACCGGGCACCCGGTCGGGCCAGCCGAGGGCCAGGGCGATGGGCAGGCGCATGTCGGGAGGCGAGCACTGGGCGATGGTCGAGCCGTCGACGAACTGCACCATCGAGTGCACCAGCGACTGCGGGTGCACGACGACGTCGATGCGGTCGAGCGGGACGCCGTAGAGCAGGTGGGCCTCGAGCAGCTCGAGACCCTTGTTGACCAGGGTGGCCGAGTTCGTGGTGATGACCCGGCCCATGTCCCATGTCGGGTGGGCCAGCGCCTGCGCCGGCGTCACCTCGGCCATCTCCGCCCGCGTGCGCCCGCGGAACGGTCCCCCGCTGGCGGTCAGGACGAGCCGGTCCACCTCGACCGCACGCCCGCCGCGCAGGCACTGGGCGATGGCCGAGTGCTCGGAGTCGACGGCGACGATCTGGTCGGGCGCGGCCGCGGCGAGGACCAGCGGGCCACCGACGACGAGGGACTCCTTGTTGGCCAGGGCGAGGACGGCCCCCGACCTCAGCGCGGCGAGGGTGGGCGCGAGCCCGGCCGAGCCGGTCATGCCGTTGAGGACGACGTCGCAGGGGTACGCGGCCAGCTCGGTCGCCGCGTCCGGACCGGCGACGATCCGGGGCAGCCGCGTGTCGCCGGTGGACCAGCCGCGCCGCTGGGCCTCGGCGTAGAAGGCGAGCTGCAGGTCCTGGACGGTCGTGGCACGGGCGACGGCGACGACCTGCGCGCCGGTCTCCAGCGCCTGGCGGGCCAGCAGCGGCGCCGACGCCCCGCCGGCGGCGAGCCCGACGACGCGGAACTCCTCCGGGTGCCGGGCCATGACCTCCAGGGCCTGGGTCCCGATCGAACCGGTGCTGCCCAGGACCACGACGTCACGCATCTCGCCAGTGTGGCAGGGCGCAGCGGGACCGGGGCCCGGTCGGCCTGCGGCCGGGGAGGACCGCGGCCACGCCCGCGGCGGGGGCATTGAGCCGCGGGCGTGGGGCTCCGGTCGCCCACCAGGAGTCTGTCGAGGCCGGGCGGCGCCGGGCGCAGAACGCAGGAAGCAACCCAAGAACCTCGGGAGCGTAAATGTCTGACGTAGAAGAAGAGGCCGGCCTCGGGCCGGACCGGACGGTCAGCCGACGGACAGGTGCTGCTCGGCCCAGTGCTTGAGCTCGTCCATCGCCGGGACCAGGGCACGACCGGCGTCGCTGAGGGCGTACGTCACCGAGACGGGCGGGCCGCTGTCGACGAGCCGCGTCACGATCCCGGCGGCGGCCAGGCCGGAGAGGCGGTCGGACAGCACCGAGTCGCTGATGCCGGTCACCCCACGACCCAGCTGGGAGAAGCTGGCGGGACCGTGGGTCAGGGCGCCCACGATGACGCCGTTCCACCGCTTGCCGAGGATCTCGAACACGTTGGACAGGGCGGCGTCGCAGCGGACCAGCCCGGGCGTGACCGAGGGGCAGGCCGGACCTTCCTGCGGAGCGCAGGTGCCCGCGCCGTCGTCGGTGGTGGTCTCGCTCATCGTGGTGCTCCTCGCTCTTCCCTGCCCCCAGCCTACCCGTGCTAGCATCGGACTATCTACTAGGGAATTCCTAGTAACTCAGATCACACTAGTGGAGATCACCATGACCCTGTTCCGACTGGACGCCAGCTTCCGTGTCGAGGGCTCCCACAGCCGCGCGATCGGCGACATCGTGGAGGCCGCCTGGACCGAGGCCAACCCGGGCGAGCTCGTCGAGCGCCGCCACGTCGGCACCGACGTCATCCCCGCCACCGCCTGGGGCGACGCCGTCACGTCCGCGTACCTGCCCGAGGACCAGCGCACCCCCGCCCAGCGCGAGGCGGTGGCCCTGGCCGCGACCCTGGTCGACGAGCTCGTCGCGGCCGACGCGCTGCTGTTCGCCGTCCCGCTGTTCAACTACGGCGTCTCGCAGCACTTCAAGGCCTGGGTCGACCTGGTGATCACCGACCCGCGGATGAGCCCGGGGACCACGACGCTGGCCGGCAAGCCGGCCGAGCTCGTCGTCGTGCGCGGCGGGAGCTACCAGGCCGGCACGCCGCGCGAGGGCTGGGACCACGCCACCCCGTGGATGCGCCGCATCCTCGCCGACCTCTGGGGCCTCGACCTCACCGTGACCGAGACCGAGCTCACCCTGGTCGGCGTCAACCCGGCGATGGACCACTTCAAGGACCTGGCGGCGCAGATGCGCGCCGACTCCGAGGCCCTCGCCCGCCAGCACGGCGCCGAGCTGAGCCGCCGGCGCAACAAGATCGCCGCCTGACCTCCACCTGCACCTGACCCGGCGCCCGCGTCGGTCGACCCTCCGCCGAGGGTTGGCCGACGCGGGCGTCTTGTCGTCCCGGGGCCTGGACGGGGGTCGTGCCGAACGCGCCCGGAACGTCCCTCCCAGGGCGGCCGAGAGAGCCGCCGAGGGAGTCGCCGAACGGGCGGCCGACAGGGCCGCCGGAACGCCGCCGCAGCGACTTGATCCGGGCTGAAACCTACGTCCGGAGCAGAACGAGGGGAACTTTTGACATTCCGCTGACGGCCGCATCCGCGGGGCTACCTTCAGATCGCTCGACAGCCGAGCTCTCGGGGGAGAGTGGGCAGACGGCCGGCATCGTCGGTCTCCATCTGCTGTGTCGTCGGGCCACCGGGGGCACCGACGCTCCCGGATCGAACACGGGGGGTGTCGATGAACACGCGCACGCGTCTGCCCAACTTCTTCTCGGCCTTGGCGGCCGTCTGCTTCTCAGCCGCGCGGGCCACCCGCACCTCGGCTGCCCAGCCGCTCCGGGCGGGGGGCGCGCGATGAAGATCGCGATCTTCGGCCTGGGCTACGTCGGGGCCGTCACCGCCGCCGGCCTCGCCTCGCAGGGCCACACCGTCTGCGGCGTCGACGTCGACCCCCTCAAGGTCGCCAGCCTCAACGCCGGCCAGAGCCCGGTGGTCGAGCCCGGCATCGACGCCCTCATCACCACCGCGATCGCCGACGGGCTGCTGTCGGCGACGACGGACCCGGTCGAGGCCGTGAGCGGTGCCGACGTCTCGCTGGTCTGCGTCGGCACGCCGTCCAAGCCGCAGGGCGGGACGAACCTCGCCTACATCGCCCGGGCGGTCGCCGACATCCGGGCCGCGCTCGACGTGGCGCCGCCGCCGGCCTCCGGCTTCCACGCCGTGGTCGTGCGCAGCACCGTGCCCCCGGGCACGGGCGACGAGGTCGTCGCGCCGGTCTTCGCCGACCTGCCCGCGGGCGGCGTCCGCGTGGGCACCGCGATGTGCCCGGAGTTCCTGCGGGAGGGCTCCGGCGTCGCCGACTTCTTCGCACCCCCGTTCGTGGTGCTGGGCACCGCGGACGACGAGGTGCACGCCACGGTCGGCCGGATGTTCGCGTTCCTGGGTCGCGAGCTGACCCGGGTCGACGTCAAGAGCGCCGAGTCGCTCAAGTACGCGTGCAACGCCTTCCACGCCACCAAGATCTCCTTCGCCAACGAGATGGCCCGGGTCTTCCGGGCGTACGGGGTCGACACGCGCGAGGTGATGCGCGTCTTCACCACCGACACGGTGCTGAACGTCTCGCCGGCCTACCTGGCCCCGGGCTTCGCCTTCGGCGGCTCGTGCCTGCCGAAGGACCTGCGCGCCCTGGTCGACATGGCGCGGCAGAACTCCTTGGACGTCCCCCTGCTCACCGGCACGCTGCACTCCAACGAGCTCGTCATCCGCGACGCCGTCGACCGGCTGATCGCCAGCCCGCACCGCAAGGTCGCGGTGCTCGGCCTGAGCTTCAAGATGAACACCGACGACCTGCGGGAGAGCCCGAACGTCGAGCTCGTCGAGCGGCTGCTCGGCAAGGGCTTCGAGGTGCGGATCTACGACCCCATCATCAACCCGGCTCGTCTCATCGGCTCCAACCTGCGCTACGTGCAGGAGCGGCTGCCGCACCTCACGCGGCTGCTCGCCAGCACGCCGGAGGAGGCGCTGGCCGGCGCCGAGGCGGCCGTGGTGTCGACGTCGGACCGCGGCGTGCTGGACGTGCTGCAGACGTCGGCCCCGGGCTACGTGCTCGACCTCAGCGGCCGGCTCGGCGCGGCGATCGAGGAGCTGCCGGGCTACGAGGGGATCGGGTGGGCGGCGTGACCGCTGTCGACGCGCGCCCCAGCACGACGCAGCGGCCGCCCGCCGCCGACACCCCGACCGACACCCCCGCCGACGCCCGCACGGACGCGGCTGGTCCCGGAGGGTCTCGCCGGTCGCGGATCCTGATCATCGTCCAGAACCTGCCGGTGCCGTTCGACCGTCGGGTGTGGCTGGAGTGCGGCGCGCTGACCGAGGCCGGCTACGACGTCACGGTGGTCTGCCCCAAGGGCAAGGGGGACGAGACGGAGTCCGTCGTGGACGGGGTCCGCCTGCTCAAGTACCGCCCGTACGCCCCGGGCGGCAGCGCCGCCGGCTTCGTCACCGAGTACGCCTACTCCTTCGTGCGCACGCTCGCCCTGGTCAACCGCGCGCGGCAGGCCGGGGCGTTCGACGTGGTGCAGGCCTGCAACCCGCCGGACATCTTCTGGCCGATCGCGCGCTGGCTGCGCGCGGTGGACGGGACCCGCTTCGTCTTCGACCACCACGACCTGTGCCCGGAGCTGTACGACTCCCGGTTCACCCCGGGCGACTCGCTCCCCCGGCGCGGCCTGGTCGCGCTCGAGCGGGCGACGTTCCGCACGGCGGACCACGTCGTGTCGACCAACGACTCGTACGCGGCGATCGCGGTCCGTCGCGGCGGCAAGCCGCGGAGCGACGTGACGGTCGTGCGCACCGGTCCCGACGAGAAGCGGCTCCAGCGGCGCGACGCCGTGCCGGCGCTGCGGCGGGGTCGGGAGCACCTGGTCACCTACATCGGCGTGATGGGCCCGCAGGACGGCGTCGACCTCGCGGTCCGCGCCGCGGCGTACGTCGTGCACGACCTCGGCCGCGACGACGTGTCCTTCACGTTCATGGGGGCCGGCGACAGCTGGCACGACCTGGTCGCCCTGCGCGACGAGCTCGGCCTGACCGACCACGTCGACCTGCCGGGCCGGGTGCCGGACGAGTTCGTCTTCGACGTCATGTCGACCTCGGCCGTCGGGCTCTCCCCCGACCCGTGCAACCCGCTGAACGACCTCTCGACGATGAACAAGACGCTCGAGTACATGTCGTTCGGCCTGCCGGTCGTCGCCTTCGACCTCAAGGAGACCCGCGTCTCCGCCGGCGACGGTGCGGTCTACGTGACCGACGGGGACATCCCCGGCTACGCCCGCGCGATCGTCGACCTCCTCGACGACCCGGACCGGCGCGAGCGGATGGGCGGCGAGGGCCGCCTCCGCATCGAGCACGGGCTCAGCTGGTCCTTCCAGAGCGAGGCGTACGTGGGGGTCATGGAGTCCCTCGTCGCCCGCACCCCTCCGACCAAGAGCCTGGTGACCTGACGTGTGTGGCATCGCTGGCGCCTTCGGGCAGCGCGACGGGGCGGTCCTCGTCCGCACCATGACCGACCGGATCGCGCACCGCGGGCCGGACGCCGACGGGTTCGAGGACCTGACGCCCGCCGCCCCGGTCCAGCTCGGGCAGCGCCGGCTGTCGATCATCGACCTGTCGTCCGCCGCGGACCAGCCCTTCGTCTCGGGCGGGCTGCACCTGGTCTACAACGGCGAGCTGTACAACTACCGCGAGCTGCGCGACGTGCTGCGCTCGCACGGCGTGCACTTCCGGACGAGCTCCGACACCGAGGTGGTGCTGGAGTGGTGGCGCCGCTACGGGGTGGAGGGCCTGTCCCGGCTGCGGGGGATGTTCGCCTTCGCCGTCTACGACGAGTCCGACCGGTCCCTGACCCTGGTGCGCGACCCGCTGGGCGTGAAGCCCCTCTACGTGATGCCGCGCGGCGACGGCGTGCTCTTCGCCTCCGAGCTCAAGGCGATCGTGGCGGTCGCCGGGCGCGAGCTGCGGGTCGACGCCAGCGCGATGGTCGCGTCCACGCTCTTCTACTTCCTGCCCGAGGACCGACCCGTCCTGCAGGGCGTCGCCAAGCTGCCGGCCGGCTCCTGGTCGCAGTGGCGCGAGGGTGCCCCGGTGCGCGAGGGCCGCTACTTCGACCCCGTGGCCGAGGCCGTCGCGGCGGCCGAGGGACCGCGGCCCGACCTGGGCCGGGTCCTCGAGGAGTCGGTCGAGGCGCACATGGTCTCCGACGTGGGCGTCGCCTCGTTCCTGTCGGGCGGGCTCGACTCGAGCCTGATCACGGCCATGGCGGCGCGGCACGACCCGGGCATCGAGGCGTACACCATCGTCTTCCGGGCGGAGGACCAGCGCCTCGAGGCGATGCCCGACGACGCCGTGTACGCCCGCAAGATGGCGGCCAACCTCGGCATCCGGCTGCACGAGATCGAGATCAGCCCCGACGTGGTCGACATGCTGCCGCGGATGGTGGAGACCCTCGACGAGCCGATCGGCGACCCGGCCGCCATCAACACCGAGCTGATGTGCGTCGCCGCCCGGCAGAGCGGGGTCAAGGTGATCCTGTCCGGGATGGGCGCCGACGAGCTGTTCGGCGGCTACCGCAAGCACCTGGCCTGCCTGCTCGGCGCCCAGTACCAGAAGCTGCCGCGCCCGGTCAGCGGTGCGCTGCGCCGCGGGCTCGAGCACCTGCCCGTCGCGATCGGCGGCCGGGGCCTGCGCTACACGCGCTGGGCCAAGCGGTTCCTCAGCTTCGCCGAGCTCGGCGAGGAGGCGGCGTTCCGCCGCAGCTACACCCTCTACGACCCGGCCGACCTGACGAACCTGCTCGGCCCCGGCCTGGAGCCGGCGGTGGACGACGTGCTCCGCGCGCACCGCGACCTGTACGCGGCCGCCAGCGTCATGGGCGACCACGTCAACCGGATGTGCCTCACCGACTCCCAGCTCTTCATGACCGGGCTCAACCTCACCTACACCGACCGCGCGAGCATGGCCGCGTCGACCGAGGTCCGCGTCCCGTTCGTCGACCCGGTGGTGTTCCGTGCGGCCTTCGGGTTCAGCGGGGCGGACAAGATCAAGGGCCGTACGCAGAAGGCGCCGCTGCGCGCCGTCGCCGAGGAGTGGCTCCCCCACGACGTGGTCAACCGGCCCAAGGCGTCCTTCGGCGCGCCGCTGCGCGCCTGGGTCACCAACGACCTCGGGCCGATGATCGACGACATCCTGCTGGACGGCGAGCTCGTTTCGTCAGGATTCCTGCGGCGCGAGTCGCTTTCTGAAATGGTGATATCGCAGCGGACGGGGCGAACCGATCAGTCCAAGCAGCTATGGCAGCTGCTGTCGATGGAGCTCTGGTACCGCGGTGTTCTCGCCTCGGGGGTGGCGGCGTGGTGAGTCGAGCCCGATCCCTCATCTCGAACCGACCAAGGACGCTCGCATGAAGCAGGTTGCCCAGAACTACAAGACCGGAGACCTCGACGTCGTCGACGTCCCGGCACCCTCGTGCCTCCCGGGTGGGGTGCTCGTCCGCTCGCTGTTCTCGCTGATCTCCACCGGCACCGAGCTGATGAAGGTCAACGAGGCCCGCATGTCGCTGCTGGGCAAGGTCCGGGCGCGTCCCGACCAGGTCCGCAAGGTGCTGGACGGCGTGGCCCAGCAGGGCGCGGTCGCCACGTACCAGAAGGCCATGAACCGCCTCGACAGCTACACCCCGCTGGGCTACTCGCTCGCCGGCGTCGTCGTGGAGGTCGGTGCCGGCGCGGAGCAGTTCCACGTCGGCCAGGTCGTCGCCGCCGCCGGCAACGAGCACGCGCTCCACGCCGAGGTCAACTGGGTGCCCACCAACCTCTGCGTGCCGGTGCCGGCGGGTGTCGCGCCCGAGCACGCCGCGTTCGCGACCGTGGGGGCCATCGCCATGCAGGGCGTCCGCCGCGCCGAGGTCGCCCTCGGCGAGACGGCCTGCGTGATCGGCCTCGGCCTGATCGGCCAGATCGTCGTCCGCCTGCTCGCCGCGTCCGGCGTGCAGGTCGTCGGCCTCGACCCGGTCGCCGAGCGCTGCCGGGCGGCGGAGAAGGCGGGCGCGCTGCTGTGCGCCTCGCCCGACGACGCCGGGGTCGCGGAGATCACCCGGGTGCTGCTCGAGCGGACGGGCGGCATCGGCGCCGACCACGTGCTGCTCGCGGCCGGCGGGGACTCCAACGGGCCGACCGAGATCGCCGCCAAGGTCGCCCGCGACCGCGGCCGGATCGTCGACATCGGCAAGACCAAGCTCGACCTGCCGTGGAACGCGTACTACGAGAAGGAGCTGGACGTCCGGTTCTCCCGCTCGTACGGGCCCGGTCGCTACGACGACCGCTACGAGCTCGAGGGCATCGACTACCCCGCGGGCTACGTCCGCTGGACCGAGCGCCGCAACCTGTCCTGCTTCCTCGACCTCCTGGCCGACGGCTCGGTCGACGTCACCCCGCTCGTGTCCGACGTCCGGCCCGTCGAGGAAGCCGCCCCGCTCTACAGCGCCCTGGTCGACGGCTCGGTCCGGGGTCTGGGCTTCCTGCTCTCCTACACCCAGCCGGTCGAGGCCGACGAGGTCCCGGTGACCACGGTCGCCGTCACCCGCTCGGCGCCGACGACCGCACGGACGACGCGGCCGTCCACCCGGCCGGTGCGGCTCGGCTTCCTCGGGGCCGGCAACTACGCCAGCTCGATGCTGCTGCCGCACCTGCGCGACAACCCGCAGGTCGAGCTCGCGACGGTGGCGACGAACCGGGCCCTGTCCGGGCTCAACGCCCAGCGCAAGTTCGGCTTCGACACGATGACCACGGACTCGACGTCGGTCCTCGACGACGACAGCCTCGACGCGGTGTTCGTGGTGACGCGGCACCACTCGCACGCCCGGCTGGTCTGCGAGGCGCTCGAGCGCGGCCTGGCCGTGTTCGTCGAGAAGCCGCTCGCCCTGACGCCCGAGCAGGTCGACGACGTCGTCGCGACCGTGCAGCGGACCGGCAACGACAAGATCATGGTCGGCTTCAACCGCCGCTTCGCCCCGCTCTTCGTCGACCTCAAGGAGCGCCTCGGCGCCGCCCGCGGGCCGTGGTCCGCGCGCTACCTGGTCAACGCCGGCCGGCTCGACCCGAGCAGCTGGTACCTGCAGGAGTCGCTCGAGGGCTCGCGGTTCGCGGGCGAGGGCGGCCACTTCATCGACACCGTCGCGGCGCTGACGTCGGAGCTCCCGACCTCGGTGTACGCGACCGCGGCCGGCGACAGCGTGCAGCTGACGCTGCGCCTCGACGGCGGCTCCGTCGCCTCGATCGCGTACCTCACCGAGGGCAGCAGCCGCTACCCGAAGGAGACGCTGGACGTCAGCGTGGACGGGTCCACCGGCCGCCTCGACAACTTCCAGCGCGTCACCGTGTGGTCCGGGCGGACCAAGGGCGGCAAGCGCACGCTGGCCGGCCAGGACAAGGGCCAGCGGGCCCAGCTGGCTGCGTTCGTGCAGGCGGTCCGTGACGGTGCGCCGATGCCGATCGGCCTCGACTCGCTGGTCGCGACCACCCGGGCGACGCTCGCCGTCGACACGAGCCTCGCCTCCGGCCTCCCGGTGACCTGGTGAGCGCGCCGAGCCTCACCTGGTACGTCCGGCGGCTGCGCGCGATGTCGCCCGACGAGATCGTGGGCCGCACCCAGGACACGGTGCGCCGGCTGACCTGGGCGCGCCGTCAGGTCCGGCCCGGCACCGTCGGTGCGACGGTGCGCGGCACGCTGGCCGAGCGTGAGTTCACCTCCCTGCTGCCCGAGACGGCCCGCGCGGAGGTGGCCCCCGAGCTCGCCGCAGGGGTGGTCGCCGCCGCCGACACCCTCCTCGAGGGTGCGTGGACGGTGCTCGGCGTCACCCGGACCGACCTGGCCGACCCCGACTGGTTCTTCGACCCGGTCACCGGCCGGCGGGCGCCGGACAGCAAGCTGGCCTTCCGCGTGCACCACCGCGACGAGAACGAGACCGGCAACGTCAAGCAGGTCTGGGAGCTCTCCCGGCACCACCACCTCACGGTGCTGGCGACCGCGTACTGGCTGACCCACGACGAGCGCTACGCGGAGGCCGTGGCCGACCAGCTCCGTTCGTGGTGGCGCGCGAACCCGTTCCTGACCGGGGTCCACTGGACCAGCGGGATCGAGGTCGGCGTCCGGCTGCTCGCGTGGACGTGGGTTCGGCGGCTGCTGGCCGACTGGCCCAAGGTCGGCGACCTCTTCGAGCACGACGAGGACGCGGTCGCCCAGATCGGCTGGCACCAGGAGTTCCTGGCCGGGTTCCCGAGCCGCGGCTCCTCCGCCAACAACCACCTCGTCGCCGAGGCCGCCGGACGGGTCGCCGCGGCGTGCGCGTTCCCCTGGTACGCCCGCAGCGACGCCTGGCGCCGCGACGCGACGGCTGCCCTCGCGCAGGCCCTCGCCACGAACACCCTCGAGGACGGCGTCAACGCCGAGCTGGCCAGCGACTACCACCGCTTCGTGATCGAGCTGGCCCTCGTCGCCGGCGTCGAGGCCGACGCCGCCGGGCACCCGCTCCCGAGCGGCACCTGGACCAGGATCGCGGCCATGCTCGACGCAGGCGCCGCGCTGCTCGACGCCACCGGCCGGGCCCCGCGCCAGGGCGACGGCGACGAGGGCCGGGCGCTCGTGCTCGACCCCGGTGCCGACCCCTGGGTCGCCGCCCTGGGCGCCGGCGCCGCGCTGCTCCCCGCCCCCGCCTGGTGGCCGCCGGTCCCGAGCAGCGTGCAGGCCACCCTGCTCGGCGCGATGAGCGTCCCGCGGTTCCTGCCCCGCCCGTCGAGCGCCGCCCGCTGGTTCGCGGACGCCGGCACGGCGCTGCTGCGCTCGGCGCCGCAGGACGGTGCGGAGATCTGGTGCCGCTGCGACGGCGGGCCGCACGGGTTCGGCTCCATCGCCGCGCACGCGCACGCCGACGCCCTCTCGCTCGAGGTGCGCCACGACGGCGTCGACCTCCTGGCCGACCCGGGCACGTACTGCTACCACGGCGAGCCCGCGTGGCGCGACTGGTGCCGCTCGACCGCCGCGCACAACACGGTCCAGGTCGGTGGCGTCGACTCCTCGGCCTCCGGAGGACCGTTCATGTGGACCACGCACGCGTCGACGCAGACCCTGGACCACAGCGTCGACGACCCCTCCCTCCAGTCCTGGAGCGCGGAGCACGACGGCTACCACCGTCTGGAGACCCCGGTGACCCACCGCCGCAGCGCCGTCCTCGACTCGCCCGCCCGCCGGCTCAGCGTCACCGACACCCTCGAGGTCGAGGGGCCGGGAGCGGGTCGCCAGCTCGTCCACGGCTCGCCCGTCGACGTCGTCGCGACCTGGCAGCTCGGACCGGACGTGGACGTCCGGCTCGACGGCACCCGCGCCGACCTCAGCTGGGACGTCGCCGGCGAGACCCGGCACGCGACGCTGGAGCTCGCGCCCGAGCTCGTCTGGACCGCGCACCGCGGCGAGACCGCACCGGTCCGGGGCTGGTACGCCCCCCGGTTCGGCGACCGCGTCCCGGCCACCCTGCTCGCGGGCCACGGTTCCGTGGCCACGACGACGACCCTGCGCACCACCCTGGACCTGCCGTGAGCGCCCCGGTCGAGGTCCGGGCCCGGCTGGGCGCGCTGCGCCGCCGGGCCGGCGTGCTGGTCGCTGCCGCGCTCGTGGGCGTCGCCGGCGGCACCGCCTGGGCGATGACCTCCCCCACGCCGATGACCAGCACCGCGCTGGTGCTGCTGCCGACCCCGGCCTTGGCCGAGAGCGCGAGCTCCGACGTGACCACGCAGGTCCGGATCGCGCAGAGCGCCGACGTGCTGGCGCGGGCGGGTGCCACGCTCACCCCCGCGCTGTCCGCGCACCGCGTGGAAAAGCTGGTGAAGGTGGACGCGTCGACCAACCAGCTGCTCGAGATCAAGGTCACCTCGACGAACGGGGCCCAGGCGCAGCAGCTCACCCAGGCCGCGGCGGAGGCGTACGTGACCTACGTCCGCGACGCCGGGCAGCAGGTCACGTCGGCCGCGCTGGCGGACCTCAACCAGCGCCGCAACGACCTGCAGACCCAGCTCGTCAAGCTGGACGCGGAGATCGACGCCACCACGAACCGGCAGAAGGCCGACGTGCCGGGCTCCGCCGCCGCCCTCGCCGAGGAGCAGCTGCTGGCCTCGCTGACGACCGAGCAGACCGACCTGCTGCTCCAGCTGGACAAGGTCAAGCAGACGATCGCGGCCGGCACCCCGGCCGGCAGCTCGGCCAACGGCACGCTCGTGGTCCAGCAGGCCACCGTGCCGGACGGCCCCTCCGCGCTCGAGCGCATCGCCGTCTGGGCGCCGGCGAGCGGCCTGGCCGCGCTGCTGCTGGCCGCCGCGGTGATCCTGGTCGCCTCGCGCAACGACACCCGGGTCCGCAGCCGGGACGAGATCGCCGACGCCATCGGCAGCCCGGTGCTCGCCTCGCTGCGCAGCCGCCCGCAGCGCTCCGTGTCCGGCTGGTCGGCCCTGACGACCTCGTTCCAGGGCCCGCCCACCGAGTCGTGGGCGCTGCGCCAGGTGCTGCGCGGCCTCGGCCCGGGCAAGGGCCAGCGGGTCCCCGGACGCCTGGACCACCCGGACTCGCTCACCATCGTCTGCCTGGCCGGCGACGAGCGCGGGATGTCGCTCGCCCCGCAGCTGACCGGCTTCACCACGTCCCTGGGCATCGCGACCCGGCTCGTCCCGCTGGCGGGCCAGGAGCTCGCGCCGGCCCTCTGGGCGGGCGCCGCCGACGCCGGCGACGACACCCCGGCCGAGCTGACCGTGCACCTCGCGGTCCTCGACCGGCGGACCCCGGACCTCGGGACCCTGCCGCCCGGCGGCGCCACCGTCCTCGTCGTCTCCTCCGGCAGCGCCACCGTGCAGGAGCTGGCCCGTGCGGCCGTGGCCATCGACAGCGCCGGTCGGGCGATCGACGGGGTGGTCGTGACCGACCCGGACCAGTCCGACAAGACCTCCGGACGCCACTCGGTGGCCGAGCGCTCCACGTGGCGCTCGTTCCCGACCCGGCTGACCGGGCTGGCCACGGCCGGCGACGACGCCTCGGCGGTGCGGCCATGAGGCCGGCACCCTGGCAGTCGCTGCGCGACGCCGACGGCGACGACGACGACACGGCCCTGGGCGAGCGGACGAGCCCCGTCCTGGTCAGCCTGCACTTCCTGTGGGCCGCGCTGCGCCGCCACCCGGTGGTCTTCGTGCTGAGCCCGCTCGTGGGCCTGCTGCTCGCCGGAGGCGTGCTGCTCGCCTTCCCGCCGGCGCACGCCGCCCGCGCCTCGCTGGTGCTGCCGTCCGACCCGCAGGTCGACCCCACGCGGGCGATGGCGACGAACGTCAGCCTGCTGCAGACCGAGACGCTGGCCGCCCGGACCACGGCGGCCCTGGGCCTGCCGATGGACCCGGACGCCTTCAACGCGACGGTCACCATCGAGGCCGAGGGCAACGACCTGCTGACGCTCACGCTGACCGCACCGACCGACGCGGAAGCCGTACGCCGGCTGGAGGGCCTGACCACGACGTTCCTCGCGTTCCGCGGCGAGCAGCTGTCGTTCCAGTCGACGGTGCTGGTCGAGGGCCTGCGCACCCGGATCCAGGGGCTGCAGGACCAGGTGTCGGCCCTGAACGCCCAGATCGAGAAGGTGCCGGCGACGACCGCGGGCACGCAGCGGATCCAGGAGCTCAACACCCAGCGCGCCGTCTTCCTGTCGCAGATCCAGACGCTGCAGGAGCAGGTGCAGGACGAGACGCTGAAGAACAGCTCGATCGTGCTGTCGAGCCGGCTGCTCGACCCCGCCGCCGCCGTGCCCGGCCGGGCGCTCCGCAGCACCGCGCTCACGCTGGTCTCCGGCCTGGTGGGCGGGACCGCGCTCGGCTGGGGGGCGGTCATGTTCGTGGCCGTGACCTCGGACCGGCTGCGTCGCCGCGCCGACGTCGCCGCCGTCCTCGGCGCCCCGGTCGAGATCAGCGTCGGCCGGATCGACCCGCTGCCCGCCGTGGTGCGGGTGCTGCCGCCGCTCGCGCCGGTCCGGCGCCGTCGGGACCGCGAACGCGGACGGCTGGCCCGCGCGCTGGAGGCCGAGCTGCTCGCCCCCGGCAAGCCCACCCGCCTCGTGGTGGCCCGCGCGGACCGTCGCGACGAGGTCAGCCACGCGGTGGCCCAGCTCGCCCGGACCCTGCACGCCGCCGGTCACCACGTCACGGTCGTGGACGTCACCGAGGAGGGCAGCCGGGTGCTGCGCGGCGCGCTCCCGCTCGCCGACCCCGGCGCGCCCCAGGTGCTCCGCCCGTCCGGCACGCCCGCGCTCGCCTCGAGCACCGACGAGCTGTCGCCGGTCGGTTCCTGGGCGGGCACGGAGGACGCGGCGGTCCCCGACCTGACCGACGTCGTCGTCACGCTGGCCGACCTGGAGCCCGCGGTGGGCGCGGCCCACCTGCGCTTCTGGGCCGACCGCGCCGTCATCTCGATGCGGGCCGGCGGGGCGAGCGCGGAACGGCTGCGGACCGTCGCCGACCAGGTCCGGGCGGCGGGGATGGACGTCCCCTTCGCCGCGCTGCTGCGGACCGACCGGATGGACGACTCGCCCGCACGACCGGTCCCGGCCCCGTCGGTCGCCTCCGTCCAGCTGCTCGAGCTGCTCGGCACCGAACGACCGGCGGAGAGGTACGAGGCGCAGTGAGCAGCACCGCGCTGGCCCGGCTCGACGCCCCGGGCCTCGGCGGGGCCGTCCCGCTGCCGGGCCTCATCACCAGCCCGCGGCTGGCCTGGACCGCGCTCTTCCTCAACGTCCTCGCGTTCTCCGGCCTCCCGACGCTGGTCCCGATCCCGGGCAGCGTGGGCCAGCTGGTCACGCAGGGCGCGCTGCTGGCCGCCCTGCTGCTCGCCCTGCTGGCCAACCGGAGCGTCGTCGTGCGGCCCAACCTGCTGCTGGGTCTGCTGACCCTGCTCGCGGTCGTGTCGCTGATGGCCAGCGTGCACAACGAGTTCCTGGCCGGCTCGATCTTCCGCGCCTGCCGGCTGCTCGGGTTCATCGCCACCCTCTGGCTGCTCACGCCGTGGTGGGGCCGCTCGGACTTCGCCCTGCTGCGCGCCCACATCACCTGCCTGCGCGTGGTGCTCGCCTCGGTGCTGCTCGGGGCGGTGCTCGCCCCCGGGTCCGCCTTCTCCTACGGCGACCGGCTGTCCGGCGCCCTCTGGCCCATCCCGCCCACGCAGGTGGCGCACTACGCCGCCGTGCTCATCGGGTGCACGGTCGTCCTGTGGTTCGCCGAGCGGACCCGCGGCCGGACGGCGCTCGTCACCCTGGTCGCGGCGACGCCGGTGCTGCTGCTCACCCACACCCGGACCGCCCTGCTCGCGCTCGTCGCGGGCCTGGCGGTGGCAGGCGCCAGCATGTTCCTCGGTCACGCGCGGGTCCGGCGTACGACGGCGCTCGTCGGGGGTCTCGCGGTGACCGCGGGCACGCTGTTCTCCCCGTTCATCGTGGGATGGCTGTGGCGCGGCCAGTCGCTGGAGGAGGCCAGCCAGCTCACCGGACGCACGAAGGTGTGGTCGTCGATCTCGGCGCTGCAGCGGCCGCGGCTGGAGGAGCTCTTCGGCTCGGGCCTGTCGAACAAGTCGTTCGACGGCCTGCCGATCGACAGCAGCTGGCTCTCGATCTACCTCGACCAGGGCTACTTCGGCACCGTCGTGGTGGCGGCCGTGCTGCTGGTGATCATCCTGTGGGCGGCGACCCACCGGCGCGGTGCGCGCCGCGCGCTGGCGCTGTTCCTGGTGACGTACTGCATCATCGCCTCGTTCACCGAGACCGGGCTGGGTGACGCGTCGCCCTACCTGCTGGAGCTGGTGCTGGCCGCGTCGCTCCTCGCCGCGCCGGCCGGGCGGGAGAACCGATGAAGGTCCTCGTGCTGCACAACCGCTACCGCCCCACGGCGCCCAGCGGCGAGAACGTCGTGGTCGACCAGGAGTCCGCGGCCCTCGCGGACCGGGGCCACGAGGTGGTCGTCGAGCAGCGGCACAGCGAGGAGGTCGCCTCCTGGTCGGCCGTACGCCGCGCCACCCTGCCGGCCCGGGTGCTGTGGAGCGAGGAGTCGCGCCGCAGCCTGGCGTCCTCACTGGCCGAGCACCGCCCCGACGTCGTGCACGTCCACAACCTGTTCCCGCTGCTCACGCCGTCGGTGCTCCGCGCCTGCCGGGACGCGCGCGTGCCCGTCGTCGCCTCGATCCACAACTACAAGCTCGGCTGCGCCAACGGCGAGCTGTTCCGCGACGGCCGCGTCTGCCACGACTGCCTGGGCCACCCGACGTCGCTGCCCGCGGTCGCCCACGGCTGCTACCGCGGGTCGTCGCTCGCCACCGCGCCGGTCGCGCTCGGCATGCTCGTGCACGCCCGGGCCTGGCGCACGATGGTGTCGGCGTACGCCTTCCTGTCGGCCGCGCAGCGCGACCTGCTCGCCCCCGTCGGGCTGCCCGCCGACCGGAGCTTCGTCAAGGGGAACTTCGTCCCCCAGGCCCCGGCCTCCGTCGGCACGCGCACCGAGCACCAGGTCGCCTTCGTCGCGCGGCTGGACGAGGCCAAGGGCGCACGGCTGGTGATGCGGGCCTGGGACCTGCTCCGCGCACGTCGGCCGCGGTCGACCCTGCGGCTGGTGGTGGCCGGGGGCGGGACGCTCGCCGCCGAGCTCGAGGGCTGGGCGCACGGACGTGCCTCGGTCCGGATCGCCGGGCGGCTGGCGCGCCCCGAGGTGTCGGCGCTGATGGCCTCCTCGCGCGCGGTGCTCGCGCCGTCGCAGTGGGAGGAGACCTTCGGCATGGTCGCCATCGAGGCGATGGCCGCAGGCACCGCGCCGGTGGCCACCGCCCACGGCGCCTTCCCCGAGCTGATCACGCCGGGTGTCGACGGAGAGCTCTTCGCGCCGCACGACGTGGAGGCCCTGGTCCGCGTCCTCGCCGACGTCGACGACCAGCCCGCGCGCTGGGACGCCCGCGGGGAGCGGGCGCGCGAGACGTACGCGGCCCGCTTCAGCCCGGCGGTGGGCCTCGCCCGGCTCGAGGAGATCTACGCCTTCGCGGTCGCCCACCCGGTGCACGCCGACCCGGCGGCGCACGCGGAGACCCGGTCGCCCGCGACCCTGGCCGAGGAGGTCTCGTGAGCGCCCCGGCACCGGTGCTCGACGGCACGGCCTCGGACCAGCACACCCTCACCCGGGCGCTGCGCCGGCTCGGCTGGGGCGTCGCCGACCAGGGCATCTCCAGCCTCAGCAACTTCGCCCTCGGGCTCTTCGTCGCGCGGACGTACGGCGCGGGCGGGTTCGGCGCGTTCACGCTCGCCTTCGTGACCTACTCCGTCGTGCTGAACGCCGCCCGCGGCCTGGGCACCGACCCGCTGCTCGTGCGGCACACGGGCCCGGCCGACGAGGTCTGGCGCCGGGCCACCGGCTCGGCCACCGGCACCGCGCTGACGGTGGGCGTGGTGGGCGGTCTCGCGTGCGTCGTCGCCGGCCTGCTGCTGCCGAGCGCGATCGGCGGCGGCTTCCTCGTGCTGGGCCTCGGGCTGCCGGGGCTGATGCTGCAGGACAGCTTCCGCTTCGCCTTCTTCGCCTGCGGGCGGGGCCGCGCCGCGTTCACCAACGACGTCGTCTGGACCCTGCTGCTGGTCGCCACCCTCGGCGTGCTGCACGCGACCGGGGCCGGGAGCGCGTCGGTCTGCCTGCTCGTCTTCGGTGCGACCGCGACCCTCGCGGCGGTGGTCGGTGCGCTCCAGGCGCGCGTCGTGCCCCGGCCGGTCCGCATCGGCTCCTGGCTGCGCACCCACCGCGCGCTGTCGTTCCGCTACCTGCTCGAGAACGTCAGCCAGAGCATGGCGGCGCAGATCCGCTCGTTCGTGGTGGGCGGCGTGGTCGGCCTCGCCGCCGTCGGCTACGTACGGTCGTCGGAGATCCTGATGGGCCCGTTCCTGGTGCTGCTGATGGGGCTGAGCCAGGTCGCGGTGCCCGAGGCGTCCCGGGCGCTCGCCGCGGGGCCGGACCGGCTCCGGACCTTCTGCCTGCGGCTGGGCGCGGTGCAGGCCGGTGCGGCGGTCCTGTGGGGCGCGGTGCTGCTCACCGTCTTCCCGCTCGGGCCGGGCCGGGCCCTGCTCGGCGACATCTGGGGACCGACCTCGCACCTGATCCCGCCGATCACGCTGACGGTCTGCGCCGCGTCCTTCATCACCGCGGCGAACGCCGGGCTGCGCGCCACGGGTCGCGCCCGACGCAGCCTGCGGGCCCAGCTCGTCAACGCCACCCTGTACGCCTCCCTCGGTTCCGTGGGAGCCGTCGTCGCCGGGGCGACCGGGACGAGCTGGGGGGTCACCGTCGCCCAGTCGATCGGCGCCCTGGTCTGCTGGTACCAGCTCCGCAGGGGCCTGGCCGAGCACGAGAGGTCCGTGACCACGCCATGACCATCGACGACGCCGCCGTCGGGTCCGCCCGCACCATCGAGACGGTCGACGCCACCGTGAGCGGAGGGAGCGTCCGGCCCCAGCGCGAGGACGGCAGCCCGGCGCGCGAGGGACGCCCGCCCCGCCTGACGCTCGGCCTGCCGGTCTACGACGGCGAACGCTTCCTCGCCGAGTCGTTGGACGCCCTGCTCGCGCAGACGTACACCGACTTCGAGCTGATCATCTCCGACAACGCCTCGACGGACTCGACGAGCGCCATCGCGCAGGCGTACGCCGAGCGCGACCCGCGGGTGCGCTACGTGCGCCACCCGGTCAACCGCGGCTCGACGTTCAACCACAACTTCGTCATCCACGAGGCGCGCGGCGAGCTCTTCAAGTGGGTCTCCGACGACGACCTGTACGCCCCCGAGCTGCTCGAGCGCTGCGTCGCGGCGCTGGACGCGCGCCCGGAGGTGACGGTGGCGCACGCCTGGACGGCCTACCTCGACGAGGACGGAGAGGTGGTGGCCCGGCCCCCGTACCCGCTGGTCACCGACCTGCCGGACCCGGCGAAGCGGTTCCGCAGCCTGCTGCACACCCAGGGCGGTGACGACATCTACGGCGTCATCCGGATGTCGGTGCTCAGCCAGGTCAGGCTGTTCGGCAGCTACCACATGGCCGACCGCACCTTCGTCGCCGAGCTGCTGCTGCACGGGCCGTTCCACAACGTGCCAGCGCACCTCTACTTCCGCCGAGACCACCCGGCCCGCGCCTCGCGCGTCGGGCGCTACATCCGGCGTCGGTGCAGCCACCTCGACCCCGCGCGCGCCAACCGCTGGCGCCACCCCATGGTCCGGCTGCTGGGCGAGTACGTGCTGGGCTTCGTCGGCGCGGTCTGGCGCGCACCGCTGAGCGCCGGCGACCGCCTGCGCTGCTACCTCGAGCTGGCCGTCTGGCTCGTCTCCCACGTCAACCCGATGTACCGCAACGCGATGCTGAGCAGCCCGGACCCGGCCTTCGCCGCCATCGGGCAGGGCTCGCTGGCGAGCCGGGTGACCGAGCGCGTCCGCCGCGTCCGGACGGGCCGGCTGGGTCACCTGGGCCGCGGCGGGCAGCGACGGGAGGACGACCGACCCGCCGGGGTGCGGTCGTGAGCCGGCCCGCACGCCGCGTGGCCCTCTACGGCTTCCTCGCCAGCGGGAACCTGGGCAACGACGCGAGCCTGGAGACGGTGCTCGCGTGGTTCGCCCGCTCCCACCCCGAGGTGGAGCTCTGCGGCGTCACCATCACGCCCGAGCAGCTGACCGCGCGCTACGGCATCCCGGCCTCCCCGCTGGCGTGGGCCGCACCCGGGTGGCTGCCCGCCCTCCCCGGTCGTGCGCTCGGGCGGCTCGTGGACGCCGGCCGCAGCCTGGCCCTCGCCGGTCGCGTGGACGCGGTGGTCGTGCCCGGGATGGGCGTCCTGGAGGAGACGATCGGCGTCCGGCCCTGGGGGCTGCCGCTGTGGCTGTTCCTCGCCGCGCTCGCCTGCCGGGCCCGCGGACGGTCGTTCGTGCTGCTCGACGTCGGGGCCGACCCGTGCATCAGCCGGGCCAGCCGGTGGCTGCAGGTCGCCACGGTCCGGCTGGCGAGCCACGTCAGCGTCCGGGACCGGCGCAGCGCCGAGGCGCTGGTCGCGAACGGCGCCCCGGCGCCCGCGGAGGTGGCCCCCGACCTGGCGTTCGCGCACCCGGCGCCGGTCGAGGCGGACCCCGAGCCCGGTCGGCTGGTCGTCGGCGTGATGGCCTACTACGGGGTGCAGGACGACCCGGTGGCCGGTGCCCCGGTGCGCGCCCGCTACGTCGACGTCCTCGCGCACGCGCTGGCCCGGCTCCTCGACGACGGCGCCCGGGTCGTGCTGGTCGTCGGCGACCGGGTCGACGCCGACGTTGCGCACGAGGTCGAGCGCACCGTCCGGGGGCTGCGTCCGGGCACGCCGGCCGACGCGGTGGCGGTCCGCCCGGTCACCACGTTCGCCGCGCTGACGAGCGAGATGGCCCGCGCGGAGGTGGTTGTCGCCTCCCGCTTCCACAACGTGGTCGCCGCCCTGCGCCTGGCGCGGCCGACGGTGTCGGTCGGCTACGCGGTCAAGTCCGACGACCTCATGCGGGCGGCCGGTCTCGCCGACGCCGTGCAGGACATCGACCGGCTCGACGCCGACGTGCTGGTCGCCCAGGTGCGGACCGCCCGTCGCCACGCCGCGTCGATCTCGGCCGCCGTCGCCGAGACCACCCGACCCTGGTCCGACCAGGTGGGCGCGCTGCTCGACCGGCTCGCCCGCGAGAACCTCCGGCTGGCCCCGGCCGCGGGCCCACCGACCGCACCCGCCCGCCACGACCGGACCGTCGCCCCCACCCCCTACCCATGAGGTGAGCACCACGTACCACCGATCGTTGTTCCGCTCCTACGTCCTCCCGGTCGTCGCGACCGCGGTGGCCGTGCTGCTCGCCGTGCTCGCGGTGCTGGCCTTCCGCCCGGGCGGCTGGTTGTCAGGCGTCGACGAGGACGACGCCGCCGCGTCCGCGCCGTCGACCTCGGGGGCCCAGGACGCCGCGGTCCGCGTCTGCGACGCGGCCGCGCTCGCCGGACCGGCGACCGCACCCGCGGGAGCCGTCGTCGTCACGCCGCAGGAACGCCTCTCCGAGGTCGTCGCGAAGAACCTGCCCGGCACCACCTACTGGCTGGCCCCCGGTGAGCACCACCTCGCCGACGGCGCCTTCGACCAGGTGCTCCCGCGCGACGGCGACCACTTCGTCGGGGCACCGGGAGCCGTCCTCGACGGGCGGCAGAAGAACCGGTACGCGTTCGGCGGGCACGCGACGGGCGTCACGATCTCCCACCTCACGGTGCAAGGCTTCGGCGCTGCGGGCGAGAACAACAACGAGGGCGTGGTCAACCACGACTCCGCCGTCGGCTGGACGATCGAGTCGAGCACGTTGCAGCGCAACGCCGGTGCCGCGGTGATGCTCGGCCCGCGCGACCGCGTGGTCGCCAGCTGCCTGCGCGACAACGGCCAGTACGGCTTCAACGCGTACGCCGTCGACGGCGTGCAGGACGTGACGCTCGAGGGCAACGAGATCACCGGCAACAACACCGACGACTGGGAGTCCCGCGTCAAGGGCTGCGGCTGCACCGGGGGCGGGAAGTTCTGGTCGACCACGGGGGCCACGGTCACCGGCAACAACGTGCACGACAACCACGGCGTCGGGATCTGGGTGGACAACAACAACGCCGGGTTCCTGATCCAGGGCAACTGGGTGACCGGGAACGACGCCGAGGGCGTCATGTACGAGACCAGCTACAACGCCTCGATCGTCGACAACACCTTCGAGCGCAACGGCCTGGTCAAGGGCCCCACGAACCGGCGCTTCCCGACGGCCGCGGTCTACATCTCCGAGTCGGGCGGTGACACGCGGGTGCCGACGGCGCACGACGACGCCATCCGCGTCGCCGGGAACCGGTTCGTCGACAACTGGTCCGGCGTCGTCGCCTGGGAGAACGCGGACCGCTTCGCGGGCTCGCCGGCCAACACCAGCACGGGCCAGGCCCCCCTGGTCAACCCCGGGGTCGTCACGGCGGCCTCGTGCTCGGAGCGCGCCAACGTCACCAGGCAGCCGTACCTGGACGACTGCCGCTGGAAGACGCAGAACGTCGTCGTCGAGGGCAACGTCTTCTCGATCGACCCGAACAACATCTCGCTGTGCGCGCACGCCACCAGCTGCGGCTTCAACGGGCTGTTCTCCAACTACGGCACCTACCCGCGCTGGTCGCCGTACCGCGGGGAGGTCGTGGCCCAGAACCTGACCTTCAAGCAGAACAACGTGTGGAAGCGCAACACCTACGTCGGGGACTGGCAGTTCGTCGCCGAGGAGATGGGCAACGCCGTCGACTGGGACGTCTGGCGCGCCGCGCCCTACAACCAGGACGTGGGCAGCACGGGCGGCTGAGCGCCGGTCCCTCGCAGGTCAGCCGCTCGGGGGTCCGGCGAGGAGCAGCCCGGCCGGGCCGACCCCGCCCCGGCTCTACTCGCGGCCGGGACCGAGCGAGCGGACCGCGTGGGCGGGCACCCCCGCGACCATGACGTTGTCCGGGACGTCGGCGGTGACGACCGCGCCCGCGGCCACGACCGCGCCGCTCCCGATGCGCACCCCGGGCAGGACGGTCACGTTGGCGCCCAGCCAGGCCCCGTCACCGACGGTGATCGACTCGCCGGCGAAGCCGCCGCACCGCAGCTCGGCCGGGCCGAGCTGGTGGCGGGTGGTGATGAAGCTCGTCCCGTGCCCGACCGTGACGCGCGCACCCAGCACCAGGTTGGCCTCGAGGTCGAGGTAGCAGCTGCGGCTGAGGAACGTGTCCGGCCCGACGACCAGCCGGTCGGGGCAGGTGATGAACGTGCCGCCGTGGAGCATCGCACCGGGCGCCAGCCGTGCGCCGGCCCTCCGCAGCAGCCACACGCGTGCCCGACGGCCCAGGACGTCGTCTCCCAGCACGGTCGAGGCGAGGAACACGCCCTGCGCAGACAGCCTGCGCACCGTCCGCACCACCGGGCCGTCGCCACCCACCTCGGGCAGCGGGCCCACGGTACGGACGCCGAAGCTCGCGCGGCGAGACAACATCGAAACCCCCCGGTCGGCGGAGCCGGCCCACTGGTCTTGGCCCACAATCCGCGCCTCATGGTATAGCCCATCATCGTGGCCGGGAGGCTCATCGGGCGGATTCACAGGAGCGGCGACGCACCCTCGGAACCCGCTCGTTCGACGCCCCGTCACCCGTCCTGGACGCTGAACCTGGTGAAGTCCCAGTGGCGGGAGACGTCGTCGGTCGAGACGGTCTCCACCCCGAAGCTGATCTGGCCCAGCGTGCTGGACCTCGAGATCCGGCCACGGTCGGCCAGGTAGCCGGTGAAGTCCCGGACGTCGAAGGTGCCGTTCGGGATGTTCGACGTGTCGGTCGGCACGAACGCGAGGTAGTGGTTGGCGTTCCCGGAGTACAGGTCCCAGGTGTGACCGGCGATCTTGATCTTGGAACCGACCTTCTTGCCGTACGGGGTCTGGTTCACGTTGTGGGTCCAGATCATCAGCTCGTTGGCCTTGCCGTTGCCGATGCCGTTCAGCCAGATGTCGAACGCGGTGTCGTAGATGCAGCGCGAGCAGCTGGCCGGGTCCTTGACCCCGAAGGTCACGTCCAGGCGCGGGAAGGAGGACACGCGCGGGTCGCGCGAGAAGTTCGACGTGCTCCAGTCGTGGTAGATCCGCCGCATCGAGGGGTAGGCCTTGACGGCGCCGTCGCCCTTGGCGTTGTCGGTCTTCACGTCGACGTACCAGGCGTCGTGGGTGCAGACGCCCATGGTCTGGGCGTAGTGGTAGCCGTTGACGCCCCACAGCTCGGTGGAGGCGTCGTAGTTGCCCTGGCCGTACTGCGCCAGACCGGCCGACCCCTGACCTCGGAACGTGACCACCTCGTGGCCCGGCGTGCACGGACCGGCGGCCGGGGTGCTGGAACCACCCGGCTGGACGAACGTGAGCCTGCAGTCGCTCTTGCCGTCGCGGGCGTCGCCCACCGTCAGCTCGACCTTCGTCCGACCCGGCGCGCTCCGCGGGGCCTTCGGGACGACACGGAGGTACTTCTTGCCCTGCTTGAAGCTGAACTTGCGATCGCCGCGACGGATGGTCTGCACGGTGCGACCGGACCCGTCGACGACCGCGACCACGTAGGCGACGTGCTTCACGGCACGGGACCTGGTCGTGAACTTCACCGACTCCACGCGGACCCGCTTCGTCCCGCCGTGGTCGGAGTAGACGCTCCCCCAGACCGCCCGGGCCTTCCACGTGTGCCCGCCGCCGTCGGTGCACGAGCCGGTCTTGGTGGTGGAGGCGGCCGCAGGTCCGGCGGCCAGCAGCAGCGGCGCCAGGAGGGTCAGGGCGACCAGGGCAAGGGGGACACGACGCACCGGAGAGATCTCCTCGTTCGTCCGGCCACGGCCGGAAGGATGGGACGCTGCCCCCGGCGCCACAGGGACTGTAGCCCGCCGTTGGCGTGGCAGGTCGAGAAACGGCCGGATCAGAGAGAACAGCCCGACGGGGACGACGAAGGGCCCGCGGAGGTCTCCCCCCCGCGGGCCCCGTCACCGGTCGTCCGGTCGCTGTCCAGCCGTGCTGCCTGCCGGCCGTCAGCCGTCGGCCGTCAGATCAGCTGTCGTCGACGTCGAACCTGGTGAAGTCCCACCGGCGCGAGACCGCGTCGGTCGACACGGTCTCGACGCCGTAGCTGATCTGTCCGAGCCTGCTGTTCTCCACGATCCGGTCGTGGTCGGCCAGGTAATCGGTGAAGTCCTGCAGGTCGAACGTCGCCGACGGGATGTTGTCGGTGTCGGTCGGCACGAACGCGAGGTAGTGGTCGTCGTTGCCCGACCACAGCTCCCAGGTGTGCCCGGCGATCTTGATCCCGGAACCGACGCGGTCGCCGTACGGCCTCTGGTTGACGTTGTGCGTCCAGATCATGACCTCGTTGGCCTTGCCGTTGCCGATCCCGTTCAGCCAGAGGTCGAACGCCGTGTCGTAGATGCAGCCGGAGCAGGACGACGGGTCCTTGGAGGCGAACGAGACGTCCAGCTGCGGGAACGAGGAGACCAGCGGGTCCTTCGAGAAGTCCGTGGTCGACCAGTCGTGGTAGATCCGGCGCATCGACGGGTAGGCCTTGACCGCGCCGTCGCCCTTGGAGTTGTCGGTCTTCACGTTCACGTACCAGCTGTCGCTGGAGCAGACACCCATCGTCTGGTCGTAGCTGTAGCCGTTGACGCCCCACAGCTCGGCGGAGGCGTTGTAGCCGCCCTGGCCGTACTGGCCGAGGTCGGCCGAGCCCTGCCCGTCGAACTTGACGATCTCGTCCCCGGCCGCGCACGTCCCGGCGGACGGGGTGGCCGGCGGCGCGGCAGGCGGCGGTGCGGCTGCGGCACCCGGCTGGGTGAAGGTGATCTTGCAGCCGGACTCGCCGTCGTTGCCGTCACCGACCTCGAGCACGATCTTGGACCGGCCCGGGTCGTTCGGCGGGTTGCGCGGGTCGACCTTGAGGTAGCGCGAACCACCGTCGAAGTCGAACTTCTCGTCGGACTCCGAGAACGCCTTGACGACCCTGCCCGAACCGTCGTACGTGGTCACGGTGTAGTCGACGGTGGTGGCGTCCGAGGCGGCCGAGCTGAAGCTGACCGCGTTGTTGGTCACCCGGGTGGAGCCGTCGTCCTCCTTGTAGGTCTTTCCCCAGACGGACCTGGCCTGCCAGGCGTGGTCCCCCCCGTCGGTGCACGACGCGGTCTGGGTGGTGGCCGCCGACGCGGTTCCAGCCGCCACGAGGGCGAGTGGTCCGGCGAGGGCGAGCGTGAGCAAGGTAGCGGCAGATCGTCGCAACAGCTGGTCTTCCTGTTCGGTCCGGGTCGGTCGACCCGGAGCACTGGAGCGCGGCCCCCACGCACGTTGAGAGGGACCTTAACCGAATCGTGATAATCCTTGTCAAATCCAGGAGGGAATTGGATTTAGTTTCTTCCGCAAATTGATAAGGGAAGTTTCTGGTAACCCACGCGCGCGCCCGGGGTTCCTTCTAGGGTCGGCAGCAGCAGGTGCGACGAGCTCGGGGAGGCACGATGAGGGTCCTGGTCGACGGTGACCGCGGCTACGTGGGGGCGGTCCTGGTCCCCTACCTGATGGGGCTGGGCCACGAGGTGGTCGGGCTCGACGCCGGTTGGTACGACGGCTGCGACTTCGGCGTCCAGCCGGACTCCTACGAGCAGCGCACGGGCGACATCCGCGACGCCGTGGCCGCCGACCTCGAGGGGTTCGAGGCCGTGGTGCACCTCGCCGCGATCTCGAACGACCCGATCGGGCACCTGAACCCGCACGCGACGTACGCGGTCAACGCCTACGGGGCCGTGCACCTCGCCGAGGTGGCCAAGGCCGCCGGGGTGCCGCGCTTCCTCTTCTCCTCGTCCTGCTCGCTGTACGGGGCCGCGGGCGACGCACCGGTCGACGAGACGGCCGCGTTCAACCCGGTCACGCCCTACGGGGAGAGCAAGGCGATGGCCGAGGCCGGGCTGAGCGCCCTCGCCGACGACGACTTCAGCCCGACCTACCTGCGCAACGCGACCGCGTACGGGTCGTCCCCGCGGCTGCGCGCCGACATCGTGGTGAACAACCTGACCGGCACCGCCTTCACCCAGGGCGCGGTCCGCCTGCAGTCGGACGGCAGCCCGTGGCGCCCGCTCGTGCACGTCGAGGACATCGCGCGTGCCTTCGCCGCCGTCCTGGACGCCCCGCGCGACGTGGTGCACGACCAGGCCTTCAACGTCGGGCGCGACGAGGACGTGGTGCAGATCCGGACGGTCGCCGAGCAGGTCAGCGAGGTGACCGGCGCGCCGGTGACCTTCGCCGCGGGCGCCGGCCCGGACGCGCGCAACTACCAGGTCAACTTCACCAAGATCGGCGCGCTGCTGCCCGCCTTCCGCCCGGCCTGGACGACCCGGCAGGGCATCGAGGAGATCTGGGCGGACGCGGCCGAGCGGGGCCTGACCACCGAGGACTTCGAGGGTCCGCGCTTCGTCCGGCTGCAGCGGATCCAGCAGCTCGCCGCCCGCGGCGAGCTGGACCTCGCCGACCTCCGACGGACGCGGGCGAAGGTCTGACCCTCGGGTCGAGGGTCAGTGCCGGCGGGCGGAGAGCATGATCGTGCCGCCGAAGCCGAGGCGGGCGAGCAGCCGGTCGGTCCGGGTCATCCGGCCGGCTTTGGCGACGACGCGCATGAGCCCGAAGTTCGCCCGCGGCGTGACCACGAACATCTCCTCGACGGTGAGACCTGCGTCGACGACGAGCCGGCGGAGCTCGGGGCGGTCCACCCAGTGCCGCAGCTGTCCCGGACCGGGCGGCGGGATGTGGTTGAAGCGCGACAGCACGACCTTGTTCTGCGTGGCCAGGAACAGCTGGCCGCCCGGTCGCAGGGCCGTGCGCAGCCGGGTGAGGTAGCCCAGCAGGTCGGGCACGTGCGAGAGCACCTCGAGGCTGACGACCACGTCGTGGTCGTGGCCCAGGTCGACGGTCATCAGGTCGCCCGCCCGGAAGTCGACCTGGGGCGCACGCCGCCGCGCGCGCTCGACCACCCCGTCGGCCAGGTCGACCGCGACGACCGACCCGTACGCGGACAGCCGCTCCGACATCCACCCGGTCCCGCAGCCGGCGTCGAGGATGCGCAGCCCCCGCCGGTCCCCGAGCCAGCCCTCGACGACCCGGGCCTGGTCGAGCGATGTCCGGTCCTGCCCGCCCTCGCGCCAGCGGGCGTTCCAGGTGTTCCAGTAGGTCCGGCTCTCGTCGGGCAGCGTCGACATCTAGACCGCCGGGACGAGGTCCGGGATGGAGACCACGGGCAGGCCCGGGTCGACGGGCTTGTTGCGCCACACGGCCCACGGGCTGTTCCCGCTGCGGTACATCTGCTCGAGCTGGGTGCGTTCCTTGAGCGTGTCCATCGGCGCCCAGAAGCCGTCGTAGCGCTTGGCCCGCAGCCGCCCGTCCCGGGCCGCACGGACGCAACCGTCCATGACCAGGTCGTCGCCCTCGTCGAGGTAGGCGAAGATGCCCTGGCGCAGGACGAAGTACCCGCCGTTGATGCGCATGTCGAGGTCCGCCACCGCCACCAGCCCGGTGACGGTCGTCGGCCCGTCCATGCTGACGACGTGGAACGAGTCCTGCGGGGAGACGGCGAGCAGCTGGGCGACCGCCTGGCTCTCGCTGAACTCGTCGATGAGCTCGTTCATCGGCGCGTCGGTGAGCACGTCGCCGTAGTTGGCGAGGAACATCTCGTCGCCCTCGAGGTAGGGCCGGACCCGGCGCAGCCGCTCCCCGATCGGGGTGTCGATGCCGGTGTCGACGAAGGTGATCGTCCAGTCGCTGATGTCGGTGCTCAGCAGCTCCACGTCGTCGCCGCCGCGTCGCAGCACGAAGTCGTTCGAGGCGGTCTCGCGGTAGTTGAGGAAGTACTCCTTGACCGCCTCGGCGCCGTAGCCCAGGCAGAGGATGAACTCCGTGTGCCCGAAGTGGGCGTAGTAGCGCATCACGTGCCACAGCACCGGGCGGGTGCCGACGGTGGCCATGGGCTTGGGCAGCGAGCTGTTGTCGGAACGCATCCGCATCCCGAGCCCACCGCAGAACAGGACGACCTTCACGACGCGTTCCTCTCGACGGCGCGGATGCTGTCGATGACCTCGAGCCGCGGCAGGGCCACGACGAGCTCACCGCCCCAGGCGCGGACGTGGTGGAGCTGCGCGCTGATCTCCTTGCGCAGGTTCCAGGGCATGATCACCACGTAGTCGGGCTGCTCGGCGTCGAGCCGCTCGACCGGGTGGATCGGGATGTGGGTGCCCGGCAGGAACTTGCCGTGCTTGTGCGGGTTGCGGTCGACCACGAACTCGATCAGGTCGGCGCGGACCCCGCAGTGGTTGAGCAGGGTGTTGCCCTTGCCCGGGGCGCCGTAGCCGGCGACCCGCAGGCCCTGGCGCTGGCACCCGACGAGGAACTCCACGAAGTCGTTCCGGATCTTCGCGACCTGGCGGGCGAAGCCCGCGTGGCCCTCGACCGTGTCCAGGCCGGCGGCCGCCTCGGTGGCGAGCAGCCGGGGCACCGAGGCGCGGATCCGGGGCTCGGCCTCCGCCGGCATCGACCACAGCCGCATCGACCCGCCGTGCGTCGGGAGCTCGTCCACGTCGAACAGCGTCAGCCCGGCCGCCGCGAGCACCCGCTGCGCGGTCAGCACGGACAGGTAGGAGAAGTGCTCGTGGTAGATCGTGTCGTACTCGGAGTGCGCGATGAGCTGGAGCAGGTGCGGGATCTCGATGCTCACCACCCCGTGGTCGGCGACCAGGGCCCGCAGGCCCTTGGCGAAGTCGACGATGTCGGGCACGTGCGCGAACACGTTGTTCGCGACGACCAGGTCGGCCCGCCCGTGCCGGGCCGCGACGTCGGTGCCGGTCGCCTCACCGAGGAACGTCACCTCGGTGGCCACGCCCTTGTCCCGGGCGACCTTCGCCGTGTTCGCGGTCGGCTCGATGCCGAGCGAGCGGATGCCGAGCGCGACGCTGTGCTGCAGCAGGTAGCCGTCGTTGCTCGCGACCTCGACGACGAACGAGTCCGGACCGAGGTCCAGCCGGCGGGCCGTGTCCTCGACGAACCGGCGTGCGTGCTGCACCCAGGAGTCGGAGTAGGACGAGTAGTACGCGTACTCGTCGGTGAAGATCTCGTCAGCCGGGATGTACGCCGGCAGCTGCACGAGCAGGCACTGCTCGCAGATCCGCACGTGCAGCGGGTAGAACGTCTCGCCGACGTCCAGCTGGTCGGCCGTCAGGATCAGCTCGCACGGTGGCGACATCCCGAGGTCGACGAAGGTCCGGCGCAGCTCGGCACCGCACAGACGACATGATGGAAACGACATAAGGCTCCCCCCCGAGGCCTTGAGCGTTCGTGATGCGCTCGATGCTGGCACAGCCGCCGTGATCGCGTGCGGACTCTGCGGAATTGGGGCAGCATCCCCGCATGCACGTCTCGACGACCGCCATCGCGGGCCTGGTCCTGTTCACCCCGGAGCCGCACCGCGACGCCCGCGGCTTCTTCAGCCGCACCTTCGACGCCGACGTCGCCCGCGGCGCGGGCATCGACCCGCACGCCTTCCTGCAGGACAGCGTGTCGCGCTCCGTGCAGGGCGTGGTCCGCGGGCTGCACGTGCGCGTGGGGGCCGGGGAGAACAAGCTGGTGCGCTGCTCGTCGGGAGCGGTCTTCGACGTGGTCGTCGACCTGAGGCCCGGCTCGCCCACCTACCGCCGGTGGCTCTCGTTCGACCTCGACGACCAGACGCAGCGCTCGATCTACGTGCCGGCGGGCTGCGCCCACGGCTTCCAGTCGCTGACCGCGACGGCCGACACGTCGTACCGCATCGACGCCGCGCACGACCCGACGCAGGACCTGACCATCGCCCACGACGACCCCGGGCTGGCGATCCCCTGGCCCCTGCCGGTCTCGCTGCAGTCGGCCGCCGACGCCGGCGCCCCGCCCCTGGCGCAACTCACGGCGGACCTGGCACGGATCGAGGCACGGGCGTGACCTGCTCGGTCAATTTCTCACACGCGAGGTGCGGCGCCGCCCACGCTCCCTAGCATCGGGGCGTGCGGCGACGGGGCGGGGGGACGCGATGATCGCGCTGGGGCCTGCCCCCGGCCCGCTCCACGTGCTCTGCCTCGGCGCGCACCCCGACGACGTCGAGATCGGGTGCGGCGGCACGCTGCTCGAGCTCGCCGCGCGCCCGCAGACCACCGTCCGGACCGTCGTGCTGACGGCCGCCGACCCGGCCCGCCGCCGCGAGGCCGAGGCCGCGGCGGAGCACTTCTCCCCCGGCTCGAGCCTCACGGTCCTCGACCTGCCCGACAGCCGGCTCCCCGAGCACTGGAACGACACCAAGCAGGCGCTCGAGGACGTGGCGGCCGGCGGCGACAAGCCGGACCTGGTGCTGCTGCCCCGCGTCGACGACGCCCACCAGGACCACCGGCTCGTGGGCCGGCTGGCCAGCACCGTCTGGCGCGACTCGCTGCTGCTGCACTACGAGATCCCCAAGTGGGACGCCGACCTCGTGCCGCCGACGCACTACGTCGCCGTGTCCGAGGCGAACGCGCGGCGCAAGGTCGAGCTGCTCGACCGGAGCTTCCCGAGCCAGCGCGGCCGCGACTGGTGGGACGCCGAGCTCTTCCTCGGGCTCCTGCGGCTGCGCGGCGCGGAGAGCCGCAACCGGTACGCCGAGGGGTTCTTCTCGGCGAAGGTCAACCTGGGGCTGGTCCCCGCGGAGGGGACGTCATGAGCGTCGTGGAGACGGTCCAGCCGACCGAGAGCATCACTCCCGGCCCGGGGCTGCGGTCCTTCGCCCGGTCGAACGAGGCGCAGGCGCGCCTGCACGCGCTGGTCCCGGGCGGCGCCCACACGTACGCACGGGGGGCCGACCAGTACCCGGAGGGGATGGCCCCGGTGCTCGTGCGCGGGCACGGCGCCCGCGTCGAGGACCTGGACGGCAACACCTTCGTCGAGTACGGCATGGGCCTGCGCTCGGTGACGCTCGGCCACGGCTACGCGCCGGTCGTCGAGGCGGCGGCCCGGGCCGCCGCCGACGGGATGAGCTTCTCGCGCCCGACGGTCTGGGAGCTGCGGGCCGCGGAGGCGTTCCTGGCCGCCGTGCCCGGGGCCGAGATGGTCAAGTTCGCCAAGAACGGTTCCGACGCGACGACCGCGGCCGTCAAGGCCGCCCGGGCGGTGACCGGCCGGCCGCTGGTGGCGATCTGCGGCAGCCAGCCCTTCTTCTCCACCGACGACTGGTTCATCCAGACCACCGCGATGGCCGCGGGCATCCCGGCCGAGCACCGAAGCACCACCGTCTCGTTCCCCTACAACGACCTGCCCGCGCTGCGTGCGCTCCTCGACGCCCACCCGGGCCAGGTCGCCTGCGTCATCCTCGAGGCCGCCACCGGCCTGGCCGAGCCCGCGCCCGGCTACCTGCAGGGCCTGCGCGACCTGGCGGACGCCGACGGCTTCGTGCTGGTCTTCGACGAGATGATCACCGGCATGCGCTGGGCGGCCGGCGGCGCCCAGGCGGTCTACGGGGTCACGCCGGACCTGTCGACCTGGGGCAAGGCGCTGGGCAACGGCTTCCCGGTCTCGGCGCTCGCCGGCCGCCGCGAGATCATGGAGGTCGGCGGGCTCAACACCGACGCCCCGCGCGCGTTCCTGCTCTCCACGACGCACGGCGCCGAGGTGATGAGCCTCGCCGCCTACCTGGCCGTCGCGCAGGCTTACCGGGAGCAGGACGTCGTCGCCACGATGGAGCGGCAGGGCACCAGGCTGGCGGCCGGGGTGAACGCGGCGGCACGCGCGGCGGGCCTGGAGGCGTACGTGCAGGTCCGGGGCCGGCCGTCGTGCCTCGTCTTCACCACCGCCGGGCCGGACGGGGCGCCCTCCCAGGCGTACCGGACGCTGTTCCTGCAGGAGCTGCTGGACCGCGGCGTGCTGGCGCAGTCGTTCGTCATCTCGGCGGCGCACACCGACGCCGACGTGGAGCAGACGGTGGAGGCCTGCACCGCGGCGCTGCAGGTCTACGCCCGCGCGATCGCCGAGGGCACGCCCGACCGCTGGCTGCGGGGCCGCCCGGTCGCGCCCGCCGTCCGCGCGTACGCCGCACCCCGCCGGCTCCCGACCCGGTGACGTCCGGCCGCGGGGAGACCCTGCACGCACGGATGGCCGAGCTCTACCCGATCTGCCGCAGCATCACCGGCCCCGGCCTGCGCCAGACGTTGGACCTGGTCCGCGCGCAGGTCCCGATCACGGTGCACGCGGTGCCCACGGGCACGCCGGTCTTCGACTGGACCGTGAACGACGAGTGGGAGGTCCGCGACGCCTACGTCGCCGACCTCGACGGGAACCGGGTCGTCGACTTCCGGGCGCACAACCTGCACCTGGTCGGCTACAGCACCCCGGTGCGGGCCAGGATGAGCCTGGAGGAGCTGCGTCCGCACCTGCACAGCCTCCCGGACAGCCCCGACTGGATCCCCTACCGCACCACCTACTACCACCGCACCTGGGGCTTCTGCCTGCCCCACCGCCAGCTCGAGGCGCTGGGTCCGGGCCCTTACGACGTCGTGGTCGACACGACGATCGCGCCGGGGGTGATGAGCTACGGCGAGCTGGTCGTGCCCGGCGACTCGACCGACGAGGTCCTGGTCAGCGCGCACGTGTGCCACCCCTCGCTGGCCAACGACAACCTGTCGGGGATCGTCGTGGCCACGGAGCTGGCGAAGACCCTGCTGGCCCGGGACCGGCGCCGCTACACCTACCGGTTCGTGTTCGCCCCCGGGACGATCGGCTCGCTGCTCTGGCTGAGCCAGAACCCCGACGTCTGGCCGCGGGTGCGCCACGGCCTCGTCCTCACCGGCCTGGGCGGCGGCGGACCCCTGACCTACAAGCAGACCCGGCGGGCCACCGCGCCGGTCGACCGGGCCGCCGGGCACGTGGTCACCCGCCGCGGCGGCGAGCTGCGGCCCTACTCGCCCTACGGCTACGACGAGCGCCAGTACAACGCCGTCGGCTTCGGTCTCGACGTGGGCCGGCTCTCGCGGACCCCGCACGGGGAGTTCGCGGAGTACCACACCTCCGCCGACGACCTGTCCTTCGTCGGGCCCGAGGAGCTGGACGAGTCCTTCGAGGCGGCGCTGGAGATCCTCGACGTGCTCGAGCGCGACGTGCGCCACACCAACCTCAAGCCGTACGGCGAGCCCCAGCTCGGTCGCTACGGCCTCTACCCGACGACCGGCGGGCAGTCCGCGAGCGACACCGTGATGGCCATGCTGTGGATGCTCGGCTGCTCCGACGGCGAGCACAGCACGCTGGACATCGCGGAACGTTCCGGGGTCCCGTTCGAGCGGCTGGAGGAGGCCGCCCGGGCGCTGCGCGAGGCCGGGCTGCTGCGCGCGGGATGAGGCCGGCCGAGCAGACGCGCCGTGGCCGTGGCCGTGCGATGCTGCCGCACCCGTCCGGCGTCGCTCTCGTGCCGGCCGGGCTCCGTCCGGTCGTGGTGGTCCTGGCCGTCGTCGCCGCGCTCGTCGTCGCCCTCCTCGGAGCTGTGCACCACGGGTCGTCCGGGCCGGGTGCGGCGGACCTCGCCGTGACGAGGTCGGTGCAGGCCCGCTGGCCGGCCGACACCCTGGCGTACGGGGTCGACGGGCTGGTCACCGTGGGCCCGATGGTCGTCACCCTCGCGGTGCTCGGCGCGGCCTGCCTGCGCGCCGGTCGACGCCGCCTGGCCCTGCTGGCCCTGCTCGCGCCGTGCGGCGTGGCGGCCGCCACCACCGCGCTGAAGCCCGTCGTGGGTCGGACCATCCACGGCGCGAACCTGTCGTTCCCCAGCGGCCACACCGCGTACGCGACCGCCGTCGGCCTGGTGCTCGGGCTCCTGCTCGCGAGCCTGGTCCGTCCTGCCCGGGGCGTCGCGGTGGTGCTGCTCCTCGGACCGGCGCTCGTGGCCGGCGGGCTCATGGCCCTGGACCAGGTCGCGCTCGACGCGCACTACCCGAGCGACACCGCCGGCGGCGTCGGCACCGCGGTCGCCGTGGTCCTCGGCCTCGCCCTGGTCCTCGACCGTCTCCTCGACGGCGTCCGGCGTCGAGCGCCGGACGCTCTCCTCTGAAGGACAACCACTCAGCGAACATGTTCGTCACGAACATGTTCGTGCTAACCTCCAGCCATGACTCCAGCTCCCGTCCCGGTCAGCCGCCGGGCTCGCCCGGCCAAACCACCCCTGTCCAAGGACGCCGTGGTCGACGTGGCCGTCGACCTGATGCGCTCCGAGGGCCTGGACCGGGTGACGATGCGCCGGGTCGCGAGCGCCCTAGACACCGGGCCCGCGTCGCTCTACGTCTACGTGGCCAACAGCGTCGCCCTGCACGGCGAGGTCCTGGACCGGGTCGTGGCCGAGCTCGTCCTGCCCCAGCAGGGCTCGTGGCAGGAACGCGCCGAACAGCTGCTGCTGGGCTACGGCGCCGTGCTGGGCGCCCACCGGGGCCTGGCCCGTTCGGCTCTCGTGGTCCGTCCGACGAGGCCCGGGATGCTGCGGCTCTTCGACGCCCTCCTCGGGCTCCTGGTCGAGGGCGGGATGGAGCCCGGCCGTGCCACCTGGAGCGTCGACCTGCTGCTGCTCGTCGTCACCGCGGCCGCGGCCGAGCACGCCGAACCGGGTCCGGACGACGTCGACGCGCCGGCCGACCCGGGCGACTGGCTGGACGGGCTCCGGAGCACCCTCGAGGCCTCGAGCCCCGCGGTGCTGCCGCACCTCGTCGCCCACGCCGGCGAAGCGCTGTCGGGGACGCCTCGTTCGCGCGCGCTGTGGCAGGTCCGCGCCATCCTCGCCGGCAGCCACGTGACGCCGCTGCCGGACGTGGAGGTCCACCGATGAGCGCGCGGGACCACGACGTCGCCGGGCTGCCTTACCACGCCGGGCTGCCGCACCACCCCGTCGCGATCGTCGGTGCCGGCCTCGGGGGCCTGGTCGCGGCCCGGGTCCTGCACGTCCACGGCCTCCGCGCGGTCGTGTTCGAGGGCGAGGGCTCGCGGGCGGCCCGGACGCAGGGCGGGATGCTGGACGTCCACGCCGACACCGGGCAGCACGCGCTCCGGGCGGCCGGCCTGCTCGACGCGTTCCGCGCGACCGTCCACCCCGGCGGAGAGGCGATGCGCATCCTGGACGGTCGGGCCACGGTGCTGCGCGACGACCCGGACGACGGGACGGGCGACCGGCCCGAGGTCGACCGGGGCCGGCTGCGGGACCTGCTGCTCGACGCGCTGCCCGCCGGCACGATGCGCTGGGGTGCCCGGGTCGTGGCGGTGGGCCCGGACCCCGGACGGTCGGGCCGGCACCGGGTCGACCTCGCCGACGGCACCGCCTTCACCACCGACCTGCTCGTCGGTGCCGACGGGGCATGGTCCCGGGTCCGCCCGCTGCTGACCGGTGCCCGGCCCGCCTACGCCGGCGTGTCGTTCGTGGAGGCGGACCTGTTCGACGCCGACACGGCCCACCCGGCGCAGGCCGCTGCCGTGGGCGGCGGGATGCTCTTCGCCCTGCAGGGCGAGGTGGGGATCCTGGCGCACCGCGAGCCCGACGACAGCCTGCACGTCTACCTCGGCCACCGGTGCGACGAGGGCTGGGTCGACACCGTGGACTGGGCCGACCCGGACGCGGCGCGGACCGCCGTCCTCGCGCTGCTGGACGGCTGGGACGACGCCCTGCGGGGGGTGGTCGCCGACGCCGACACCGACCTGACGCCGCGCCGGATCCACGCGCTGCCCGCCGGCCTGTCCTGGCCCCGCGTCCCCGGCGTGACCCTGCTGGGCGACGCCGCCCACCTCATGTCCCCGTTCGCCGGCGAGGGCGCCAACCTCGCCCTGCACGACGGCGCCGAGCTGGCCCTGGCGGTCCTGGCCCACCCGGGCGACCTGGAGGCGGGGCTGGCCGCGTACGAGGAGGCGATGTTCGCCAGTGCCACCGCCTCGGCGGTCGAGTCGGCGCAGAGCCTGGACGTGATCTTCTCCCCCGACAGCCCGCGGGGTCTCGTCGAGCTGTTCGCCGCGTTCGACGAGCAGCCCGCCGCCGAGCCGGCGGGGGCCGGGAGCCTCTGACTCAGCGGGACCGGCGGGTCGGCGTGGGCGGCAGGACGTCGCTGCGCAGGTGCTCGTAGACCACGGAGGTGCGCACGTCGCTCACCTCGGGCCGGGTGGTCAGGCGGTCGACGACGAAGGCGTAGAGGCTGTCGGTGCCGGGCACCGCGACGTGCAGGAGGAAGTCCTCGGTGCCGCTGGTGACGAACACGCCGAGGGTCTCGGGCAGCGCGGCGGCCCAGCCGCGGAACCGCTCGATGTTCGTCCGCGTGGGCGGCCGGACGCGGACCGCCACCAGCGCCTGCACCGGGCGCCCGACCGCCGCGAGGTCGACCTCCAGCCGGGCGCCGGTGATGACCCCGCGGTCCCGCAGGGCCCGCGTCCGGTCCAGCGCGGTCGTGGGGGCGACCCCGACCGCCGCGGCCACGTCGCGGTTCGTCCGCCGTGCGTCGACCTGCAGCGCGGCCAGGATCGCCGTATCAAGGACGTCGAAGTCCGCCATCGGAGCAGGGTAGCCGGACGTCGTACGGAGTCGCTGGACGTCCGCCCTCCGCCAAGGGAGGTTCGGGGTGCTTCTCCGCACCTTCGACGGCAAGGACCACCCGTGAGCGTACGCATCGGCTTCACCCCGGACGAGATCAGCACGGACGCCCCCACCCGCGCGGCCCGGCTCAAGTGGGTCGTGGTCGTGGACGCCTCGCTGCCGCCCGGACGGGCCGCGAACGCCGCGGTCTGCGTGGCGGCGGCGACGGCCACCGGGGTCGACGGCCTGCTCGGGCCGGACGCGGTCGACGCCGACGGCTCCGTCCACCCCGGCCTGCCCTGGGCGGGGTGCTCGGTCCTGGCCGCGACGACCACCGAGCTCGCCGCGGTCCGGGCGCGCGCGGTGTCCAGGCCCGACCTCTTCGTCGCGGACATGCCGACCCACGCCCAGCTCACCCGCGTGTACGACGGCTACCTCGAGCGGGTGGCCGAGCACACCTCGGGCGAGCTCGAGCTGCTCGCGGTCAGCATCGTCGGCCCGCGGAACCGGGTGGACAAGGTCGTGGGGCGGCTCCCGCTGCTGCCCTGAGGGCGGCGGCGGGACCGCTCACCCGCGGTCGGCGGTCACCATCGGCCGCCGACGAGCGCGGCGATCTCGCGGTCGTAGAGCTCCTCGACCGCGGCCATGAAGTCCGCGCCGAGCGGCGGCAGCTCGCCGGCGGCCGCGTTGGCCCGGGCCTGCTCGGGCGACCGGGCCCCCGGGATCACCGTGGTGACGCCCGGCTGCTGGACGACCCAGGCGAGCGCGGCCTGGGCCGGCGTGGCCTCGAAGGGAAGGGCGGCGACGAGCCGCGAGAACTCCTGCGCCGCCCGGACCCCGGTCGCGTAGTCGACGCCGGAGAACGTCTCGCCGACGTCGAAGGCCTCGCCGTGGCGGTTGTAGCTGCGGTGGTCGTCGGGCGCGAACGTCGTGGTCTCGTCGTAGCGGCCGCTCAGCAGCCCGCTGGCCAGCGGCACCCGGGCGATGACGCCGACCCCGGCCGCCTCCGCCGCCGGCAGCACGAACTCGAGCGGCTTGCGCCGGAACACGTTGAGGATGATCTGCACCGAGGCGGTCCCCCGCCGGCTGATCGCGGTCAGCGCCTCGTCCGCGGTCTCGACGCTGACCCCGTACGCGGCGATCGACTGCTCCTCCACGAGGGTGTCGAGGGCGTCGTAGACGGCGTCGTGGGAGTAGACCGAGGTCGGCGGGCAGTGCAGCTGGACCAGGTCGAGCCGGTCCACCTCGAGGTTGCGCCGGGACCGGTCCACCCAGGCGCGGAAGTTCTCCAGGATGTAGCTGTCGGGCACCTGGTCGGCCCGACGCCCCATCTTGGTGGCCACGACCAGCTCCAGGTCGTCGTGCTCGCCCAGGTAGCTGCCGATCAGCTTCTCGCTGCGGCCGTCGCCGTAGACGTCGGCGGTGTCGAAGAACGAGACCCCCGCCTCGACCGCGCCGTCGAGGACCGCGAGCGCGTCGCGGTCGTCGACCTCACCCCAGTCGGCCCCGAGCTGCCAGGTCCCCAGCCCGACGACGGAGACGGGACGTTCGGTCTTGCCCAGCACGCGTTCTTCCATCCGCCTGACGCTACCCGTGCGAGCTCGGGGCGCCCGCACCACCCCGAAGGAGGTATCAGCCGTCGCCCTTTCGGCTCAGGACCGGTAGAAAGGTCCCTGTCTCTTCGCTCAGAAGGTCCGCCGATGCCGCACGAACCCTCCCGTCCCGCGCTCGACCTCGCGCCCACCCCTCGCCGGCACGGGCCGCGTCGCGACCACCTGGACCCGCGGAACGCGCGGTTCCTGGACCCGAGCCGGGCCCAGCGGTTCGCGCACCAGACCCTGGCCCCGACCGCGTACGCCGCGGACGAGCTGCTGGTGCGTCCCGGACCCGACGGCGAGATCGCCCCGGAGGTGCTCCAGGCGCTGCGCGCGTCCGCCGCGCCCGACTACGAGCTCCACGTCGAGGCCGACGACGCCGAGCTCGCCGGGCTGGCCGCCGAGGCCGGCCTGCTGGACGGTCCGGACTCCCCGCTCCTGCTGCTCGTCCGGCTGGTGCCGCCGCCGGACGAGGAGACGCTGCGCCCGGCGCCGGACGCGTGGCCGGTGCTGCAGGAGTACCGCCGCAGGACGTACGGGCGCCCGGAGTCCGGCGCGGTCTCGCTGATGCACCTGCTCACCACGGGCGGGGTGGCACCGGCGCCGTACGTGCCGTGGGGCATCACGCCCAAGCCGCACGTCGCCTTCGGCATCGGCGGCAACCCGCACGTCGCCTTCGGCGCCACCCCCCTGCCCCACGTGGCGTTCGGGGCGGGCTCGGGCTCGTCCTCGCCGGCGCCCGGGGCCGCCTACACCGCGGAGTACGCGCAGCCCGGCTCGGGCGGCCGGATGCCGGTCACCTGGCTCGGGCCCCGGCCGTCCCGCCGGGCCGACGACGAGCTCGACGGCGCCCGCCGCCCGGTCGTCGCCGTGCTGGACACCGGGACGGGCGTCCACCCCTGGCTGGACGACGTCGTCGAACGGACCCCGCGCTGCGCGCAGCTGCCCATCGGGCTGACGGACCCCGAGACCGACGTCGAACGGCACGGCGTGCTCACCGGCCGGTACACGGGCTCGCTCGACATCGAGGCGGGCCACGGGACGTTCATCGCCGGGCTGGTCCACCAGCGGTGCCCGGACGCGCGCATCCTGTCGGTCCGGGTCGTCCAGCCCGACGGGGTGATCGACGAGTACGACCTCGTCCGCGCCCTGAACCTGCTGTGGGTCCGGCAGGCGCGGGCCCTGGCCGAGGACCGCACCGAGGACCTCGTCGACGTGGTGTCGCTCTCGCTCGGCTACTACCACGAGGAGCCGACGGACGCCGCGTTCGACCCGGTCATGCGCACATCCCTGCGGGCCCTGGGCCGGCTGGGCGTGGCGGTCGTGGTCTCGGCCGGCAACGACGCGACGGAGCGGGCCTGCTACCCGGCCGCGTTCGCACCCTGGACGGCAGGTTCCGCACCCGACGACGGCGCGATCCCGCTGGTCGCCGTCGGCGCGACGAACCCGGACGGGACGATCGCCCTCTTCTCCAACGCGGGCCCCTGGGTCCGGACCTGGCGACCCGGCGCCGGCCTCGTCAGCACCGTGCCGACCTCCTTCGACGGTGGACGCGAACCGACCGTCGAGCTCGTCGTCGACGGCTCGGTCCGGGCCACCATCGACCCGGACGACTTCCGTTCCGGCTTCGCCACCTGGAGCGGCACCTCGTTCGCCGCCCCGGTGCTGGCCGGGGACCTGGCGCAGTGCCTGAACGCGTCCGGGCGGCTCCGGCGCTCCGCCGAGGAGCGCGAGGACCCCGTCGAGGTGTGCCGTGACGCACTCCGCCGTGCCGCGCCGCAGGCGTGAGCACCCGGACGTGAGAGCACCGGAGGCACCCTGACCGCCGTCCGCTCGTCGCCCCCGGTCGACCCGGCGGCCCGCGCCGAGGCCCTGCACCGGCAGGCGCTCGGCTGGGCCAACCGCGGCCGCTACGACCTCAGCCGTCGCCAGGTCGAGGCTGCGCTCCAGCTCCTCGCGGGCCCGCTCGACGCGTCCCGCGGCGCCCCGGTCACCTCCCGGCTGGAGGTCCGGCTGCTGATGCTCCTCGCGGCCATGGAGCAGGAGCTCTCGGGCGGCAGCGGGGGGCAGGAGCACCTCGACGCGGCCCTCGCCAAGTCGGTCGCGCTGCAGTCGGACGACCTGACCTTCGCCGTCCGGCAGGCGCGCGCCCTGCGGGCCCTGCGCGTCGGGTCGGTCGACGAGGCGCTGGCCCACTTCGCGACGGCGGAGCAGCTGCTGGGCTCGGCGGCGGACCTCGACGTGTGCAAGATGCTCGTCAACCGCGGCACGCTGCGGCTCGAGCAGCTCGACCTGACCGGGGCCCGGCGCGACTTCGAGCGCTGCATGGCGCGGGCCGCGGGCGATCCCGCGCTCGAGCTGTTCGGGGCGATGGCGCGCCACAACCTCGGCTACGTGGAGTTCCTGGGCGGCGACCTGCCCGCCGCCCTGCGGCTGATGGACGAGGCGCTGCGCTGGGCCGACCAGACGACGGTCGCCACGTCGCTGCTCGACCGCGCCCGGGTCCTCATCGAGGCCGGGCTCACCGACGCCGCCGACGTGACGCTGCGCGAGGCCGCCGAGCAGTTCCGCCAGGGCCGGGCCTGGGCCTCGCTGGCGGAGACGGAGCTGGCGGGCGCCCGGCTCGCCCTGCTGACCGGCCGGTTCGACCTCGTCCGCCGCCTCGCGGGCTCGGCCCGGACCCGCTTCCGGCGCCGGGGGAACGTCCCCTGGCGCCGCCGCGCCGAGCTGGTGCTGCTGGCCGGGGACCTGGCCGCCGGACGCCCGCCCGGGCTGCTCGTCGGGCCGGCCCTGCGCCTGGCCGGCGAGTTCGACCTCGACGGCCTGACCCCGTACGCCACCACGGCGCGGCTGATCGGGTGCGAGGCGCTGCTCTCCGCCGGCCGGCTGGCCGAGGCGGAGTCCGTGCTCGCCACGACCGCGCCGCCGCGGCGCACCGACCTGGTCGAGCTGCGGCTGCAGCGCCGGACGGTGGCGGCCCGCCTGGCCCGGGCCGAGGGCGACCGCGCCACCGCCGTGCGGCACGTCCGCCGCGGGCTGGACGAGCTGGTCCGCTACCAGGCGCAGTTCGGCAGCGTCGACCTGCAGACCGCGAGCGCGCTGCACGGCCGGCGCCTGGCCGCGCTCGACCTGGACCTAGCGCTGGAGCAGGGACGCCCGGCGGACGTGTTCGCGGCGCTCGAGCGCGGCCGCGCCTCGTCCCGCCGCCTGGTGCCGGTGACGCCGCCGGCCGGCGCGTCGGCGACCTCGCTGGTCGAGCTGCGCCAGCTGACCGCCACGCTGCACGAGATCGGGGCCGACCCGGGCCGCCGGGCGGAGGCGCAGGCGGCGCGCGAGCGGGTCCACCGGGTGCAGGAGCAGCTGCGCGGGCTGTCCTGGCAGAGCGCCGGGCTCGGGCCGGCGCACGCGAGCGCGTCGCTCCCCCGGGTCCGCGCGCGCCTGGACGTCCGGGGCCGCCAGCTGGTGATGCTCGGGCGGCACGCCGGCGCGCTCGTCGCCGTCGTCGTGGGCCCGGGGCGACCGCGGCTGGTGCGGCTGCCCGGGGCCACCCACGCCGCGGCCCTCGCCCGGACCGTCCGCGCGGACCTCGACGTCGTGGCCCGCTCCCGCGTCCCGGCACGGCTGCGGACGAGCGCCTCCGCGTCGGCGACGCACAAGCTCGCGGTGCTCGACCACCTGCTGCTCGACCCGCTCGAGCTGTCGGACGCCCCGCTGGTCGTGGTCCCGACCGCCGACCTCAGCGCGCTCCCGTGGACCTGCCTGCCGTCGCTGGTCGGCCGTCCCGTCGAGGTCGCACCAACGGCCAGCGCCTGGTGGCAGCGGGCGGGGGACGGGGAGGGGTCCGAGGACCGGGACGACCCGCTGCCGGCCAGGGTCGTCGCCCTCGCCGGACCGGAGGTGCCCGCCGCCGTCGGGGAGGTCGCGGGTGTGGCGGGGACGTGGCCGGGCACGCGCGTGCTCGCCGGGCCCGACGCGACGGGCCGGGCGTTCGTCGAGCACGGCCCCGGGGCCACGGTCGCGCACCTCGCCGCGCACGGGCACCACGTCGCGCAGAACCCGCTCTTCTCGTCCCTGGACCTCGCCGACGGGCCGTTGTTCGCCTACGAGCTCGACGCCGCGCAGGTGCCCGAGCACGTCGTGCTGTCGGCGTGCGAGCTGGGCCAGGCGACCGTGCGGCCCGGCGAGGAGTCGCTGGGGCTGACCAGCGTGCTGCTCCAGCTCGGCGCGCGCTGCGTGGTGTCCGGCGTCGCGGAGGTGGCCGACGAGCTGGCCGCGGAGGTCATGGTCGACTACCACCGGCGCCTGGCCGGCGGGGCGGACAGCGCGGTGGCGCTCGCCGAGGCGTCGGCGGCGACGGGCCGGCCGGTGCCCTTCGTGTGCTTCGGCGCGGCGGTCAGGTTCCGCGGCGTCGGCTGACGACGATGACCGGGTGACGAGCCGGAGCGTGGAGATCGACAGCCTCACCGACTTCGACGCCCGGATCGGGCGGACGCGCGCGCTGGACGGCTGGTTCGTCTCCTCCCTCGACCTGCAGGACCGGACCGAGGCCCTGCTCCGGGTCGACCCGCGGGGTGCGGTGTTCCTGGGGTGCCGGTTCGCCGCGGACGGGGACGGCGTGGACGTGGTGGAACGGTTGCGGTCCGGCGGCGCGCTGATCTTCCCGGCGCTGCCCGACGTGCCCTTCGACCCGTACCGGCCGCTGCTCTACTCCCCCGACCAGCTGTACGGCGTGCCCGACGGGCAGGCCTCGAGCGCCCGGCCCCCGTACGACCGCAGCCCCGACTCGGTCGTCTACGCCTGGACCCGCTCGCCGGCGGGCCGCACGCTGACCGCCGACCTCGCCGCGACGCTGCACGACCACAGCATCGACGGGGCGCTCGACGACGTGACCGACCGGCTGGAGCCCGCACGGGTGGTGGGGGTGATGGGCGGGCACGCGGTGAGCCGGCGCGACCCGGCGTACGCGGCGACCGCCCGGCTGGGTGAGGGGCTCGCCCGGGCCGGGCGCACGGTGCTCACCGGCGGCGGGCCGGGCGCGATGGAGGCGGCCAACCTCGGCGCCTACCTGAGCGGGTGGGCAGGCGCCCTGCCCGAGGCGCTCGCGCTCCTCGCCGCGTCCCCCGACTACGTGGACGGGGCCGACCCCTGGGCGACGGCGGCGTTCGCGGTGCGGGACCGCTGGCGCGGCGCCGAGGCCGGGCAGAGCCTGAGCATCCCGACCTGGTTCTACGGCCACGAGCCGACGAACGTCTTCGGCACGCAGGTCGCCAAGTACTTCGCGAACGCGCTGCGCGAGGACACGCTGCTGCACCGCTGCCGCGGCGGGATCGTCTTCGCCCCCGGCGCGGCCGGCACCGTCCAGGAGGTCTTCCAGGCCGCGAACGACCGGTACTACGGGCTGCGCGGGACCGCCGCGGCGCCGCTGGTGCTGCTCGGCGGCGACCACTGGACCCGGACGCTCCCCGCCTGGCCCCTCCTGCAGGCCCTTGCCCGGGACTCCGCCATGGCCGGCGCGGTGCACGTCGTCGACGACCTCGACGAGGCCCTGGCCCTGGTCACCGCCTGACGTGACCGCTCCAGAACGCTCGTACGCCCCGTGTCGGCGTCAACCGCACAGGCGGGAGTCAGCCGCACAGGGCGCGACCTGTGCGGCTGGCTCGGCGGTGTGCGGCGGTGACCGACGGTGTGCGGCGGTGACCGACGATGTGCGGCGGTGTGCGGCTAGGCGGTGCGGCCCGAGCGGGGATCAGACCGCGATGGACGCGTCCTCCGGCGTGCTCAGGGTGATCACGGCTTCCTCGATGACCTCCTGCGCCTCCAGCTCGCGCTCGATCTCGCGGAGCAGGTAGGCGACCTTCGTCTCGGTCGACTCACCGACGACGTCGACGGCGGCGACGCAGTAGTAGCGCGCGGGCCCGACGAACTCCAGGTGGAGGTAGGTCACGCGCTCGACCTCGGGCTGGGCGAGCAGGAAGCCCAGGACCAGCGCCCGGGCGTCGGCCGGGACCGCCTCGCCGACCAGGAACCGACGGTTGCGGTCGATGAGGATGACCGCGACGACCCCGAGCAGCACCCCGACGCCGATGGAGCCGAGCGCGTCCGGGACCGGCGACCCGGTCACCTGGTGCAGCACGATGCCGCTCCCCGCGATGAGGATGCCGAGCAGCGCCGCGGAGTCCTCGAAGAACACCGCGCGCAGGGTCGTGTTCGACGTGTTGAGGACGAACCCGATCGTGCTGCGGTTGAACCCGCCGGCGTCCTTGCGCGACTGCCGGTACGCCTGGAGGAAGCTCGTGCCCTCGAGCACGAAGGAGATCGCCAGCACGATGTACGCGACGAGGAAGTCCGAGCCCGGCTCGGGGTCGCGCAGCTCGTTGATGCCGTGGCTGATCGACACGACGGCGCCGGCGGTGAAGAGCCCGAACGCCGCGAACATCGACCACACGAACGCCTCGCGCCCGTAGCCCAGCGGGTGGCGCTCGTCGCGGCCGCGGGACGAACGCTTCTGGGCGATCAGCAGGAAGATCTCGTTGCCGGTGTCCGCCCACGAGTGGGCGGCCTCGGCGAGCATGGAGGCGGAGCCGGTGAGGTAGGCCGCGATCGACTTGGCGACCGCGATGACGAGGTTGGCGGAGAAGGCGAGGATGACCGTGAACAGGCTCTCCCCGCCACCCTTGCCGTCCTCGTCGGGCCGTGACGACGCGGGGGTCAGCGCGACGAGGTCGTCGGTGCCCGCGTCGGCGAGCTGGATCGCCGGTCCGGGATGTTCGGGGGCGGGCTCAGCGGAAGGCACGGCCACGACGGTAGTCGCACGAGCCGCGCCCGGTCAGGGCACGCGGCCCGACAGGGCGCGCATCTCGCCCAGCACGTCGGCCTCGAGCTCCCCCAGCGAACGTTCCTCGCCCTCGGTGAGCCACTGGCGGTAGGCGACGCCGAAGACGGTCACGCCGGTCTCGGCCGCGAGCGTCGCCTGGGGCTCGGCGACGCCGCGGTCGCGCAGCGCTCCGGCGATGGCTCGGGAGAGCCACGCCATCTTCAGCAGCTCGCGCTCGTGCAGGCTCGGGTTGGACTCGATGATCAGCTGGCGCCGCCGTGAGTGCGTCCGCCGGTCGTCGGGGAAGAACGAGCCGGCGGCCTGGAGCGCGTGGGCGACGGCGCCCAGCGCCGACGCGTCCTCGGGGGCCGCGGCCACCCCGTCGACGAAGACCTGCTGGAAGTGCTCCTGCCCGGCGAACAGCACCTCGCGCTTGTCCGGGAAGTACCGGAAGAAGGTGCGTTCGGTCAGCCCCACCGACTGGGCGATGTCGGCCGCCGTCGTCTGCTCGAACCCGCGCTCGGCGTAGAGGTCCAACGCCGCCGCGTGCAGCCGTTCCTGCGCGCCGGGCTCCCATCGGACCATGCCGTCAGTCTAGTGATGTCAGCGACTGATGACAGCCGCTGCAATGAGGCGTACGCTGACGACAGTCACCGACATCAGTGACTGACATCATCAGTGGGCCGGGCTTCGGACCCGACCTCGAAGGAGATCACCATGCGAGTATTCGTCACCGGCGCGTCCGGCTGGATCGGGTCCGCCACCGTCGACGAGCTGCTCGGCGCCGGGCACGAGGTCGTCGGCCTCGTCCGGTCCGACGCCGCCTCGGCCACCCTCGAGGCCAAGGGGGCGACGTCGCTGCGCGGCGACCTCGACGACCTCGAGAGCCTGCGCAAGGGGGCGGACGGCGCCGACGCGACGATCCACCTGGCCAACAAGCACGACTGGGGCAACCCCGCCGAGTCGAACCGCGCCGAGCGCACGGCGGTCCAGACCATCGGTGACGTGCTCGCCGGGTCGGACCGCCCGTTCCTCCTCGCGTCCGGGGTCGCGGGCCTCGTGCCCGGGCGTCCGTCGACCGAGACCGACCCCTCGCCCTTCGTCGGCCCGGACTCCCCCCGGGGCGGCACCGAGAACCTGGCGCTGGACTACGTCGACAAGGGCGTCCGGTCGGTCAGCCTCCGCTTCGCACCGACCGTGCACGGCGACGGCGACCACGGCTTCATCGCCATCCTCGTCGCCGCGGCGCGCACGAAGGGGCTCTCCGGCTACGTCGGCGACGGCTCCACCGGGTGGTCGGCGGTGCACCGCTCCGACGCCGCGCGGATGGTCCGCCTCGGCCTCGAGCTCGCTCCCGCCGGCAGCCTGCTGCACGCCACGGCCGAGACCAGCGTCTCGAGCCGGTCGATCGCCGAGGCCATCGGTCGCGGGCTCGGCCTGCCCGTCGCCTCGATCGCCCCGGACGACGCCGTCGAGCACTTCGGCTTCCTCGGTACCTTCTTCGCGATGGACCTCGCGGCGTCCAGCACCCTGACCCAGGAGCTCCTCGGCTGGACCCCGACCGGTCCCACCCTGCTCGAGGACCTCGACAGCGGCGTCTACACCCGCTCCTGAGCCAGACGGCCCTTCCACCATCGGTAGCTTGCCGCGCCCGAACGGCCGAGAATCGCGCGGCAACCTACCGATCGCGGGCGATCCGCAGGTGCTGGGAGAGGGCCTCTCAGTCGAGGAGATCGCGGACCACGCCGTCGGCCAGCAGCCGGCCGGAGCGGGTGAGCACCACCCGGCCGGCCGGCGCGGCGTACGCGTCGGTGACCAGCCCCCGCCGGGCCAGGTCGGGCAGGCGGCGGCGTTCGGTGGCCGTCAGCACGTCCACGGCCAGGCCCTCGGTCAGGCGGACCTCGAGCAGCACGCGTTCGACGCGGCGCGAGCCGGCGTCGAGCAGCTCACGTGCCACCGCGGGCGAGCGGCCCGAGGCGAGGCGGGCGGCGTACGGGGCCGGGTGCTTGACGTTCCACCAGCGCAGGCCGGCGACGTGGCTGTGCGCGCCGGGTCCGACCCCCCACCAGTCGTCGCCGCGCCAGTAGCCGAGGTTGTGCCGGCAGCGGGCGGCGTCGTCGCGGGCCCAGTTGCTAACCTCGTACGCGGCGAGCCCGGCGGCCACGAACGCCTCGTCCGCGGCGACGTAGGCGTCGGCCAGCCCGTCGTCGTCGGGCATCGGCAGCTCGCCGCGGCGGACCCGGCCGGCGAGCCGGGTGCCCTCCTCGACGATCAGGGAGTACGCGCTGACGTGGTCGGGCCCGGCCGCGAGGGCGGCCTCGACGCTGGTCGCCCAGTCGGGCGCCGACTCCCCCGGCGTGCCGTAGATGAGGTCGAGGCTGACGTGGTCGAAGCCCGCGGCCCACGCGTCGGCGACGGCCTGCTGCGCGCGGCCCGGCGTGTGCACCCGGTCGAGGGTCGCCAGCACGTGCGGGACCGCGGACTGCATGCCGAACGAGACCCGGGTGAAGCCCGCCTCACGCAGCGTGGCCAGCCCGGCGGCGTCGATCGAATCGGGGTTGGACTCCGTCGTCACCTCGGCGTCGGGCGCGAGCCCGAAGCGTGCGTCGACGGCTGCGAGGAAGCGCGCCAGGTCGGCCGGCGGCAGCAGGGTCGGGGTGCCGCCGCCCACGAAGACCGTCGACACCGGAGGCGTCGTCGGACCCAGGCGGGCGACGGCGAGGTCGAGCTCGGTGATCGCCCGGTCGATGTAGCCGAGCCGGCTCGCGCCCGGGTCGGGCCCCAGCTCGGTCGCCGTGTAGGTGTTGAAGTCGCAGTAGCCGCAGCGGGTGGTGCAGAACGGGACGTGCAGGTAGATCCCGAACGGCCGCTCCCCGACCTGAGCCACGACCTCGTCGGGCAGCCGCCCGTCGTCGGGGGCGGGGTCGCCCTCAGGCAGCGCGGAGGGCACCGGCGGTCCTGTCTCGGGGGTGCCTCACGGGAGCAGCACGAGCTTGCCGCGCACGTGACCCGAGAGGCTGGTCGCGTACGCCTCCGGAGCCCGGTCGAGCGGGAAGGTCCGGACCTTGATCACGACCTCGTTCTCGCGGAGCAGGTCCGCGCCCTGGGCCAGCGCCTCGGACGCGTGGCTCTCCGTCGGGTCGCCGCCGGTGACGAGGGCGCCCTCGGCGGCGAGGTCGAAGTTCGCGATCGAGATGACCTTGTCGTGGCTCGGGGCGACGGCGAACAGGTCGGCGGCCGGGGTCTTGCCGGCCACGTCGACGACGGCGTCCACGCCGGCCGGGGCCGCGGTCCGCACCCGGTCGACCAGGCCGTCGCCGTAGAGCACGGGGATCGCCCTGATCTCGGTCAGGTAGCCCTGGTTGTCCGCACCCGCCGAGGCGACCACGGTGACGCCAGCGGCCACGGCGACCTGGACGAGCACGGCACCCACGCCACCGGCGCCGCCGGCCACGAAGAGGGTCTGCCCGGGCTGGACGCCGAGCAGGCGCAGGACGCGCTCGGTGGTCTCGAGGGCGCTCGGCGCAGCAGCCGCGACGCTCCAGTCCAGCGAGGCCGGCTTGGGGGCCCAGGCGGTCAGCACCGCGAGCTCGGCCTGGGTGGCCTGGCCGAGACCGAAGACGTCGTCACCGACCGACACCCCGCTCACGCCCGCGCCGACCTCGTCGACCACGCCGGCCGCGTCGAAGCCGGGGACCGTGGCCCCGGTGGGCGCCTCGCTGCCGGGCATGAAGCCACCGAGGAGCTTCCAGTCGATCGGGTTGACCCCCGCCGCCGCGACCTTGACGCGGATCTGCCCGGGGCCGGCGTGCGGCTCGGGCACCGCGGCGACGTGCAGGACCTCGGGACCGCCGTGCTCGGTGTAGGTCAGGGCGCGCATGGTGATCTCCTCGGGTCTGTGTCGCTGACGGCAGCGGCAACCGAAGTAACTAGAGTCCCGCGCATGGGTATTCCCTCCACACCGCCCCGTCCCACGGTGCCCCGGCGCCGCTTCCTGACCGGTCTGGGCGCCTCCGCGCTGGCCGTCGGGATCGGCCCGGCCCTGGCCGGGTGCGGCGCCAACAACGGCCGTCCGTCGTCCGACGCCTCCGCGAGCGGGGCGGCCAGCGGCTCCGGCGGCCCGCGGCCGGCCCTGTCGCAGTGGTACCACGAGTACGGCGAGGACGGCGTCGAGGCGGCGGTCAAGCGCTACGCAGCCGCGTACGACCAGGCGAGCGTGACGGTGCGCTGGAACCCGGGCGACTACGACAAGCTCGCGTCCGCCTCGCTGCTCACCGCGAACGTCCCCGACGTCTTCGAGTACGGGAACGGTCCGACCCTGGACATGATCCGGGCGGGCCAGGTCGTCGACCTCACCGACACCCTCGGTGACGCGGCCAGCCAGTTCTCCAAGCCCGTGCTCGACGCGATGACGTGGGAGGGCAAGGTCTACGCGATCCCCCAGACCGTCGACATGCAGCTGCTCTTCTACCGCAAGAGCGTGCTGGAGAAGGCGGGCGTCGCCCCGCCGACGACGCTGGCCGAGCTGACGGCGGCGGCCAAGGCCGTCACCACCAAGGACATGGGCGGCTTCTTCGCCGGCAACGACAGCGGCGTCGCCACGCTGGCGCAGATGCTGATCTGGTCGGCCGGGAAGGAGCAGCTGAACGCCGACTCCACCGGGATCGGCTTCGACGACGCGGACGGGTACGCGGCCTTCGCGGCCTACCGCGACCTCGTGGCCTCGGGTGGCCTGGTCCGCAGCGCGTCGGCGGACTGGTTCGACGCGGCGCCGCTGACCAACGGCGAGACGGCCATGCAGTGGACCGGCCTGTGGACGCTGCCCGACGTGCAGGACAAGCTGGGCGACGACTTCGGCGTGCTGCCGTTCCCCTCGGTCGGGGCGAACGGCCGGCCGAGCGTGCCCTTCGGCTCGTACGGGTCGATCGTGACGGCCAAGGGCAAGGACCCGGACGCGGCCAAGGCGTTCGTCCGCTGGCTCTGGGTCGACCAGGAGGCCGACCAGGTGGACTTCTCCAACTCGTACGGCGTGCACATCCCGGCCAAGCCGGCGCTGGTGCCGCAGGCGACGAAGATCGCGACCGGTCCGGGCGCGGAGGCGGCGAAGTTCGTGGACGAGCTCGGGCACGCACCGAGCAAGCTGTGGACGCCCGCCATGTCGAACGCGCTGACCGCCGCCCTCACCCGCGTCGTGACCAAGGACGCCGACCCGCGCACCGAGATCGGCCGGGTCGCGGCGACGGCCAAGGCCGAGATCGCCCGCGCCAAGGGGTAGTGACGTGGTGTTGAAGTTCCTCGACGCTCGGCGGTGGTCAGGTGCGTGCATCGCCAGGCCGACGAGTGAGGGACACCGGGCGTGTCTCGATCGAGGAGAACGCCGCGAGGTGCGTGCCTGGGCGTCGCCGAGCGCCACGGCACTTCGACACCGCGGCACCCTCTCCCCGTGAGCATCGCCGCGCCCGCCCGAGGGCGCTCGGACCGTCTCTGGTTCTGGGTCTTCTGCGGCCCGTTCGTCGTCGGCCTGCTGGTCTTCGTCTACGTGCCGGTGCTGTGGAGCGTCTACCTCTCGTTCTTCGACGCCCGCAACACGGTGACGCCGACGAGCTTCGTCGGCCTGGGCAACTACGCGTACCTGCTCGGCGACCGGGCGTTCCTGGTCAGCATGGGCACCTTCGTGGTGTTCGCCGTCCTGATCGTGCCGACCACGTTCGCGCTCTCGCTCGGCCTGGCGCTGCTCGTGGCCCGGGCGCGGTACGCGCAGGCGTTCTTCCGGTCGGCGTTCTTCCTGCCCACCGCCTGCTCGTACGTCGTCGCCGCCCTCGCGTGGCGGCTGTCGATCTTCAACGGAGCCCGTTTCGGCCTGATCAACTCGGGCCTGCGGGCCCTCGGGCTCGAGCCGGTCGCCTGGCTCAGCGGGGAGCACTACCTCTACTGGGTGGTGCTCGTGTCGCTGCGGCTGTGGCTGCAGGCGGGCTTCTACATGGTGCTGTTCCTCGCCGGGCTGCAGCGCATCCCCACCGACACCTACGAAGCGGCCGCGCTCGACGGCGCCACCGGCTGGCGGGTCGTCCGGTGGATCACGCTGCCCCAGCTCCGGGCGACGTCGGTCGCGGTGCTCCTGCTGCTGACGATCGGTGCGTTCCAGGCCTTCGACGAGTTCTACAACACGCTGATCTCGGTCGGCAGCTACCCGCCGTACGCGCGTCCGCCGCTGGTCTACCTCTACCTGGTCTCGCTCGGCCAGGGCACCCAGGACCTCGGGCTGGGCAGCGCCGGCACGGTCATCCTGACCGTGGTCGTCGCCGTGCTCGGGATCGGGCAGCTGCGGCTGCTGCGCGGTCGGGGCGACCAGTGAGCCCTCTCGTGAGGGGGACGACCCCCAGACCCCCGCGTGGGTTCCACTCGCTGGCGCTCGTGAGACGCCGCAGGAGCGTGCCCGGCGGTCGCGTCCGCCGCGGCCCGGACGCGGCCCGGCACGCGCTGCTCGCCCTGCTCGCGCTCGTCTTCCTGCTGCCGTTCTACGTGGTGGTGCGCAACGCGCTCGCCTCGCCCTCCGAGCTGGTGTCCGCGTCCTGGGTGTGGTGGCCGGCCCACCCGTCGCTGGCGAACCTGAGCCGGCTGTTCGCCGACGAGAACGTCCAGTTCGCCCGGAGCCTGCTCAACTCCGCCGTCGTCTCCGTGCTGCAGACCGTCCTGACCGTCGCGATCTCGGCCATGGCCGGCTACGGGCTCGCGCGCATCCCGTCGCGGGCGAGCCGGCTGGTGCTCGGCATGACGGTGCTGACGCTGATGGTGCCGACGACGGTGACCTTCGTGCCGACGTTCGTCATGGTCTCCAGCCTCGGCTGGATCTCCAGCCTGCGCGGGCTGGTCGTGCCGGTGCTGTTCTCGGCCTTCGCGACGTTCCTGTTCCGGCAGTTCTTCTCGGGCTTCCCCGTCGAGCTCGAGGAGGCCGCGGCGATCGACGGGGCCGGGCGCTGGCGCACGTTCACCCGCGTCGTCCTGCCCAACGCGTGGGGCATCTGCGCCGCGGTCGGGACCATCACGTTCCTCAACGCCTGGAACTCGTTCCTCTGGCCGCTGCTCATCGGGCAGGACCCGGCCTACCGCACCGTCCAGGTGGCGCTCAGCGCGTACACGTCCTCGCAACGGGTCGACACGGCCCAGGTCTTCATGGGCTCCGCTGTCGCGATCCTGCCCGTCCTGATCGTCTTCGTCGTGCTCCAGCGTCAGCTCGTGCAGGGCGTGGAACGATCCGGCATCGACTAGGGGGAGAAAGTGGTCCATCCAGGCCCCTGACTTCGGCGTGTCGCCCTCGGCATGGACCACTTTCTTCGAGGGGCGCCGGGAGGGAGGAACAGCGAGGGTCAGGTGACGAGGCCGATGACCAGGTTGATCACGGTCGCGGTGATGGCGGTGGCGAAGAAGTACGACAGCAGGCAGTGGCCGAGCACGAGCCGGCGGATCGTCGGGCTCGAGACCGAGGTGTCCGACACCTGGAACGTCATCCCCAGGTTGAACGCGAAGTAGGTGAAGTCGGCGTACATCGGCCAGTAGCCGTCCACGTTGAAGTCGATGCCGCCGGCCACGGTGATGGTCTTGTCGGTGCCGTGCTCGGCGAGCACCAGGGCGGGGACGCCCGGCTCGGGCGGGCCGTAGAAGATCCGGGCGTAGTGGGGGGCGTAGAGGGTGTGCAGCAGGAACCAGGACAGCAGCACGCTGCCGACCGCGAGGCCGGCGTCGAGGTCGTGGCCCCGGCCCTGCTCGAGCACGAGCAGCGCGACGACCGCGCCGAGGTTGCCGACGATCACCATCGTGATGCCGACGTCGCGCACCAGGATGTTCGGGTCCTCGCGGCCCGCGTGCACGTAGGTGCCCAGCCCCTTGAACCGGCGCACCGCCAGGTAGGTCCACACGACGTAGCCGGCGGCGATGGTCATCACACCGGTCAGGACGCCGTAGCGCAGCGCCGACGCCCACCACACGACCAGGCACACGACGACGCCGGAGGCGACCGACACGACGAAGCGCACCGTGCCCTTGCTCGACGGGCGGTCGAGCAGCGCCTGCACCCGCGCCCGTCGGGCCGCGACCTCGGCGTCGTCCGCCGCCTGCGTCATCGGCTGGCCCGGGTCACTTCTTGGGGGGCTCCGTGGTCGAGAGCGCGGCGACGAAGGCCTCCTGCGGGACCTCGACCCGACCGACCATCTTCATCCGCTTCTTGCCCTCCTTCTGCTTCTCGAGGAGCTTGCGCTTGCGGGTGATGTCACCGCCGTAGCACTTGGCGAGCACGTCCTTGCGGATCGCGCTGATGGTCTCCCGCGCGATCACCCGGGCGCCGATCGCGGCCTGGATCGGCACCTCGAACTGCTGACGCGGGATGAGCTCCTTGAGCTTGCCGGCCATCAGCAGCCCGTACGCGTACGCCTTGTCCTTGTGCACGATCGCGGAGAACGCGTCGACGGGCTCGCCCTGCAGCAGGACGTCCACCTTGACCAGGTCCGACTCCTGCTCGCCGTCGGGCTCGTAGTCCAGGCTCGCGTAGCCCTTGGTCCGCGACTTCAGGGCGTCGAAGAAGTCGAAGATGATCTCGGCGAGGGGCAGCGTGTAGCGGATCTCGACCCGGTCCGCCGACAGGTACTCCATGCCGTGCTGCACGCCGCGGCGGGCCTGGCACAGCTCGAGGATCGTGCCGATGTAGTCGACCGGGGTGAGGATCGCCGCCTTGACGACGGGCTCGTAGACCTCGGCGATCTTGCCGCCGGTCGGGTACTCCGACGGGTTGGTCACGGTGAGCTCGGACCCGTTCTCCATGACGACGCGGTAGACCACGCTCGGGGCGGTGGAGATCAGGTCGAGGTTGAACTCGCGCTCCAGCCGCTCCCGGACGATCTCCATGTGCAGCAGGCCCAGGAAGCCGATCCGGAACCCGAAGCCCAGCGCCCCGGACGTCTCGGGCTCGTAGACCAGCGCCGCGTCGTTGAGCTGCAGCTTGTCGAGGGCCTCGCGCAGCTCGGGGTAGTCGGCGCCGTCGATCGGGTAGAGCCCGGCGTAGACCATCGGGTTGGGCGTCTTGTAGCCGCCGAGGTCCTGCGTCGCGGGCCGCCCCAGGGTCGTGACCGTGTCGCCGACGCGGGACTGCCGGACGTCCTTGACCCCGGTGATCAGGTAGCCGACCTCGCCGACGCCGAGCGATCCCGACTTGACCGGGTCGGGCGAGATCACGCCGACCTCGAGGGCCTCGTGGGTCGAGCGCGTCGACATCATCTGCACCTGCTCGCGGTGCTTGAGCTCCCCGTCGACGACGCGGACGTAGGTGACGACGCCGCGATAGGTGTCGTAGACGGAGTCGAAGATCAGCGCGCGGGCCGGGGCCGTCGGGTCACCGACCGGGTGCGGGACCTGGGCGACGATGGCGTCCAGCAGCGTGTCGACGCCCATCCCGGTCTTGGCCGAGACCCGCAGCACGTCGCCCGGGTCGCAGCCGATGATCCCGGCCAGCTCGGCGGCGTACTTGTCCGGCTGCGCGCTCGGCAGGTCGATCTTGTTGAGCACCGGGATGATCGTCAGTTCCGCCTCGAGGGCGAGGTAGAGGTTCGCCAGGGTCTGCGCCTCGATGCCCTGCGCGGCGTCGACCAGCAGCACGGCTCCCTCGCACGCGGCGAGGGAGCGGGAGACCTCGTACGTGAAGTCGACGTGGCCGGGGGTGTCGATCATGTTGAGGACGTACGTGGGGTCGTCCGCGGCCGTGGTCGAGACGCGCCACGGCAGCCGTACGGCCTGGGACTTGATGGTGATGCCGCGCTCGCGCTCGATGTCCATCCGGTCGAGGTACTGCGCCCGCGCCGAACGTGCGTCGACGACACCGGTCAGCCCGAGCATCCGGTCCGCCAGCGTCGACTTGCCGTGGTCGATGTGGGCGATGATGCAGAAGTTCCGGATGAGCGCGGGATCGGTGCGGCCGGGGCTCGGGGCAGGGATCACAACGAGCCATCATTCCATGCGGGCCCAGCGCTCTCGTCGTGTGAAAATCTGTGGAGGACCCCGGCCGGGCGCCGAGACGCTGGCACCATGACGCCCGTGACGGTCGAGAACTTCCAGGTCGACCTGCGCGGGATCGTCGACCTCTTCAGCCACCACCTCTACAGCAGCCCCCGCGTCTACGTCCGCGAGCTGCTGCAGAACGCGGTCGACGCGATCAGCGCACGGCGCCTCACCGAGCCCGACGCGCCGGCCTCGATCACCCTGTCCACGCACGGCTCCACGCTCTCGGTCACCGACACCGGCGTCGGCCTGGCGCCGGACCAGGTCCGCGACCTGCTGGCGACGATCGGGCGCAGCTCCAAGCGTGACGACTGGGGCTTCTCCCGCCACGAGTTCATCGGCCAGTTCGGCGTCGGGCTGCTGGCCACGTTCCTGGTCGCCGACACGGTCTGCGTCCACAGCCGCGCCGCGGGTCACCCGGTCGTGCGCTGGACCGCGGAGTCGGGCGGCTCGTACGTCGTCGACGTCGACGTCGAGGCGCCGTCGGCCGCGTTCCCGGAGGTCGGCACCACCGTCACCCTGACCGCCCGAACCGGGGCCGAGGCGTGGTTCGACCCAGACACCGTCGCCGAGCTCGTCGAGCTGTACGGCTCCCTGCTGGAGGTGTCGATCACGGTCGACGGCACGGTGCGGCCGGCGGGCGTCGCCCCCTGGGACCCGGCCGGGTCGAGCCCCGCGGCGCTGCTGGCGTACGCGCAGGACCACCTGGGCCTCACGCCCTTCGACTCGATCCCGCTCCTCGACCGGGCCGCCGGCCTGCGCGGGGTGGCGTACGTGCTGCCCGTGCCGGTGAACCCCGCGGAACGTCCGCGGCACCGGGTGCACCTCAAGCGGATGCTGCTGTCCGACTCGGTCGACAACCTGCTGCCCGACTGGGCCTACTTCGTGCGCGCCACGATCGACACGACCGAGCTGCGCCCGACCGCGAGTCGCGAGGCCCTCTTCGACGACGAGAACCTGGGGCGCACCCGGGAGGCGCTGGGCGAGGCCGTGCGGCGCTGGATCGTCCGGCTGGGCACCACCCACCCGGACCGGCTGGCCGCGTTCCTGGACGTGCACCACCTCGGCGTCAAGGCGCTCGCCCTGCACGACGACGAGATGCTGGCCCTGGTGCACCGCTGGGTCCCGTTCGAGACGACCGTCGGACCGAGCAGCATCGAGGCCGTCCAGCGCGAGCACGGCACGGTCCGCTTCGTCACCTCGGCGGCCGAGTTCCGCCAGGTCGCCCAGGTGGCGAGCGCACGCGGCCTCGTGGTCGTCAACGCCGGCTACGTCTACGACGCCGACCTGCTGAGCCGGATGCAGCACGTGCTGGGCGTCCCCGCCACCCAGCTGCAGCCCACCGACCTCCGGGCCGACCTCACCGCGCTGGACCCGGCCGACGCCCGGGCCGCGGCCCGCCTGCTCGAGGTCGCGGCAACCGTCCTCGATCCGCTCGGGTGCGACGTCGCGATCTGCACCTTCGAGCCGGTCAGCATGCCCGGGCTCTATCTCGTGGACCGGGCCGCCCGGCAGGACGCGGAACGTTCCGCGTCGCGCCGGCGCGTCGACGCGCTGTGGGGAGCGGTGCTGGACTCCCTCGGCACGACCCCCGAGCCGACCCGCCCGCAGCTGGTCCTCAACCACGCCCACCCGGTGGTGCGCCGGCTCGTGGGCCGCGCCGACACCCCGCGCACCGCGACGGCGCTCGAGGCGCTCTACGGCCAGGCGCTGCTGCAGGGCCGCCACCCGCTCCGCCCGGTCGACCAGGCGCTGCTGACCCGCACGATGCTCGGGCTGCTGAGCCCGGACGACGATCCCGCCCCCCAGGAGCCGACGCACGACCAGGAGGTCCCCCGATGAGCCAGGAGCTGGACGAGCTGGCCCGCGCCGCGTACGCGCTGCCGTACGGCCGGGCCCGCTCCGCGCTGCTCGAGCAGACCGTGGCCCGCGCCGACGCGGAGGGCGAGGACCTCGCGGCCTTCCGCTACCGGATCGACCTCGCCTTCGGCTACAGCCAGGGCGGGGAGCCGCGGCTGTCCTTCGCCCCGTTCGCCCGCTGCGTCGCGGACCTCGACGCCGACCCGCAGCGCTACGGCCAGCTGCAGCACTCCCTGCTCTGGGGCTACAAGGCGATCGTCCACTCGATGACGTACTTCCCCGAGATCGGGCTGGCGCAGACCCAGGCGATGCTCGACGAGATGGAGCGGCGCTACGTGGCGGCGGGGTACGGCCTGCACGCGGTGCACGAGCACCGCTGGATCGTGGCCCACCACGTCGGCGACCTCGAGGCGGCGGCCGGGCACTTCCGGGCCTGGTCGGCGACGCCGCGCGACGGGCTCTCCGACTGCGTCGGGTGCGACCCCAACGAGAAGGTCCGGCACCTGACCTGGGTCGGGCAGCACGCCGAGGCCGTCGACCTCGGCCTGCAGGCCCTGGCCCAGCAGCTGCCCTGCGAGGCCCAGCCGAGGGAGATGCAGACCGCGCTGCTGCCCGCGCTGGTCGCCGAGGGCCGGTTCGCGGAGGCGCGCGACGCCCACCAGCGCGGTTACCGCGACATGCGGACCCGCTCCGGGCAGCTGCCCGGCTACGCCGCCCACCTGCGGTTCGCCACCGCGACCGGCAACCTGGACCGGGCCCTCGAGATCTTCGCCCGCCACGTGCACGAGCTCGCCGAGGCGCAGGACCCGTTCTCGGCGATGGAGTTCCAGGCGGTCGCCGCGCGGCTGCTCGCCGAGCGGACCGAGGCGGACCCGACGGTCGTGACCGACGACGAGCACGGCGTCCCCACCGACGCCAGCCTCCTGGCCGGGCGCTACGCCGCCGCGGCGCGCGGGCTGGCGGCCCGCTTCGACGCCCGCAACGCCACGACGCACCAGAGCGAGCGGGTCGAGCAGCTGATCGCCGAGGAGCGGTGGGTCGACCACCTGCCGCTGCTCGCGCTGCCGGCGGCATCGCCGGCGCGGACCGAGGTGCTCGCGTCCGGCGACGCGAGCGAGGCCGCGACCGCCTCGGCCGGTGCAGCGGTCCCCGCCGAGCCGGAGGTCGTCGACCCGCCGGCCTCGCCCGAGCCGCTGCCGGACCCGGCGGCCGTCGAGGTCGACGCCCTGCTCGACCTCGTCGGTGACGCCATGCGGGCGCGCGAGCCGGAGACGGCCCGCGCCGCGCTCGACCGCTTCACGACGCAGCGCCCCGAGCCGGACCGTACCGAGCAGGAGCGCGGACGGGTCACTTACGCCCGCGCGGAGCTGGCCGACGTCGACGGGCGGGGCGACGACGCCCGCGACGCACTGCGGGCCGCGCTGACCCACTTCGACGCCGCCGGGGACGAGCTCCGCCTGCACCGGACCCGGGCGACCCTCGGTCTCCTGCTGGCCCAGGCCGGGGCCCTGGAGGAGGCGGCGGCCACCGCCGACGACGCCCTCGCCTGGCTGGTCGAGCACGACGAACCCGACCGGCGCGGGCGCTGGGCGCTGCAGCGCACGATGCTCGACCGTGCGGCCGGTCGCGAGGAGCAGGCGTACGACGGCCTGCGGACCCTCTTCGCCGAGGGCAGCGGCACGGTCGAGCGGGACGAGCACGTCGCGCTCGTGCTCGCCCAGGAGGAGCTGGCGCGCGGCCGGTACGCGGAGGCGGCGGGCGCGGCCGGACGGGCCCTGCGCTCGAGGGACGCGTTCCGCTGGCGCTGGGCCCGGCGCCTCCGGGCCGACGCCCGGCGGGCGCTCGGTGACGGGGCCGGGGCGGTCGAGGACCGGCTGGACGCGCTCGCGGGCACGGCCACCGTCCCCGACGCGGCCGGCGACCCGCGCGTGGTGCTCGAGCTGGCCGAGGACTACCTCGCCGCCGACCGCGCGTCGGACGCCGTCGAGGCCGGAGAGGTGGCGCTGCGGCTCGCCCGGGACCACCCGGAGGACCCCCAGCCCCTCGAGCACGCCCGGCTCCTGCTGCTGCGCGGCTACAAGCAGCTCGCCGAGCCGGCGCTGGCCCTCGAGCAGGTCCACGCGGTCGAGGACCTGATGACCGACGACACGGACCCCCGCTTCCGCGCCGGCCTGCTGGAGGAGAAGGGCGAGCTGTCGGCCCGGCTCGAGCGGTGGGCGGAGGCGATCCCCGCGCTGGTGGCCGCGGCCGACGCGTACGCCCGGGAGGGACTCGTCGGGTCGCAGGTCCGCGCGCTGCGCTGGGCGGTGCACTGCGCGACCCGTGAGGGCGCGTTCGAGCAGGCGGCCGGTCTGACCGAGCAGGCGTTCGCCGCCACCGAGGGCATCGCCGAGGACGACCCCGAGCGCTGGTTCCACCAGGGTTGGCTCTGGCTCGACCGGGCGCGGGTCCACCTCCGCGTCGACCGACGCGAGGCAGCGCTCGCGGCGTACGCCAGCGCGGAAGCGACGTTCCACGGCGGCGGCCTGCCCGACCTGGCCACCGAGGCGGCGCTGCAGCGGATCGAGGCGACGGGGGCGGACCTCGACGAGCTCCGGGCGCTGTTCCTGGCGGTGGCGGAGGGCAGCGACGGGTGGTTCCGGTGCGGCTGGCTGCTCGTCGACCGGCTCTGGGAGGCGGACCAGGCGTCCGAGGCCGACGCCCTGGAGTCCCGGCTGGAGGCGGCCGCAGCCTGAACCGACGCCGCGACCACCCGTCGAGTTGAGGGTCAGGGCCAGGCGCTGGTAGTCTGACAGATCGTGCCTGGGAACAGGCATCCCTGTTCTTGTCATCCACGCCAGCCTCGCAAGGATCAATTACCCCGTGGCCAACATCAAGTCCCAGATCAAGCGCATCAAGACGAACGAGAAGGCGCGCCAGCGCAACAAGGCCGTCAAGTCGGCCCTGCGCACCCAGGTGCGCAAGTTCCGCGAGGCCGCCGAGTCCGGCGACGCCGAGAAGACGACGATCGCGGCCCGCGCCGCGAGCCGCGCGCTCGACAAGGCTGCCTCGCGTGGCGTGATCCACGCCAACCAGGCCGCCAACCGCAAGTCGGCGATCGCCAGCAAGGCCGCCACGTTCGTCTGAGCGCCTCCAGCGCCGTCCTCGACGTCCCGGTCACCGTGAGGTGGCCGGGACGTCGTGCGTCCGGGCCCGCTGAGCCGACGGCGATCCAGGACCGCCTGCGTCAGCGCCGCACACCGTGGGTCGCACCCGCGCAGAGCTGGTTGCACCCGCGCACCGGCCCGTCAACCGCACAGGCTCCGGCCTGTGCGGCCGGCCGCGAGGTGTGCGGCGGTCGAGCCAGCCCGTCCGGCTGACGACGGTCAGGAGCGCCGGGCCGCGGCCACGGCGAGGACGGCACGTTCCAGGGAGAAGGCGGCGTCCTCGGCCGCGCCCTTGACGTCGGCGTCGGCCACGGCCACGGCCTTGAGCGCTGTCGCGAGCCCCCGCGCGTCCCAGCCGCGGGCCTGCGAACGCAGCGACTTCAGCTTCCACGGCGGGACGCCCACCTCGCGAGCGAGGTCGACGTCGCGCTGGCCGGGTGCCGCGCCGACGAGCTTGCCGAGCCCGCGTACGCCCGACGCCAGCGCACTGGTCACCAGGACCGGGGGGACACCCGTGGTCAGGGCCCACCGCAGCTGTTCCATCGCCGCGCCCGTCCGGCCCGAGAGCACCGCGTCGGCGACCGCGAAGCTCGTCACGTCGGCGCGCCCGCCGAAGTAGCGCCGGACGTCCTCGGCCTCGACGTGGCCCTCGGTGTCGGACACCAGCTGGGCAGCACCGGCTGCGAGCGCGCGGAGGTCGTTGCCGACCGCGTCGACCAGCGCCTGGGCCGCGCCGGCTTCGACCGTGCCCCCGGCCTGACGGACCTCGGCCGCGACGAACTGCGGCAGCTCCCAGGTCTTCACCGGCGGGCAGTCGACGACGGCGACCTCGAGCGCCTTGAGCTTGTCGAGGACGCCCTTGCCCTTCTGACCGCCGCCGTGCACGAGGACCAGCGCGACGTCCGGCAGGCGGGCCGCCACCACCTCGAGCAGGTCGGGCGCGACCTCGGGCGCCAGGTTGGCCAGGTCGGTCACGACGACGGCCTTGCGCGTGGCGAAGAGCGACGACCCGCTCAGCTCGGTCAGCCGCCCGCCGTCGAGGACGGCCGCCTCGGTCCGGCTGATCTCGACCTCGGGCGACTCCTTCGCCGCCCGGGAGAGCAGTCCGGCGACCGCGCGGTCGGCGAGGAGCCCCTCCGGCCCGGCGACCAGCGTCGTCCGGCCGAACGGGGACGGAGCGTCACGCCCCCGGGTCGCTGCGGCCACGGCGTCAGCATGCCAGGCACCTCCGACACGCCTGTGCCGCCGCCCGCGCCACGAGGTGGTCGCGGGCGTTCGGTCGATACGCTGGGCGTGCTCGCCGCAGGGGCCGCACGTCGCTGCGCTCCGCACCACCCTGACCGGTCGGTCGGGTCCGTCTCGGCGAGGGGGTCGTCGTGGTCGCGCCGCTGGTGGAGGCCCTGCTGCTCCGGGTGATGCGCCGCCGGGCCGACGCCGTCAGGTCGTTGCACCCCACCCGGCTGGTCGGGCGCCCGCACGTCGTCGACGCGGTGGCGTACGTCGCGGACCGGACCTCCGTGCTGCTGCTGCGCCCAGGGGCCGGTCTGCAGCTCCTGCCGGCCGGTCGTCTGGTGCTGCCGACGCTGCTCGGCGGCGGTACGTCGACGTACGTGGTCCTCAGCCACGAGCCGGTGGGGCTCAGGCTGCGGGTCGGGCCCTTCGCGACGCTCGACGAGCGCGTCGTGCAGCAGGTCGAGCTGCGGCTGACGGTGACCCTCTCGGACTCGCCCTCGGGCCTGCGCGACCTGGCGAAGGACTGCGAAGCCGCCGACCCGGAGGGGCTCGGCACCCTCGACGACGCCCTGCTGGACCGGCTGACGCGCGAGGTCGCGGCACGGACCACCGAGGCGGTCCGCCGCCGCACCCTGGCCGAGCTGACCGGGCTCAGCCTGGGTGTGCTGCTCGACGGTGCGCTGCCGGCGACGTTCCTGGGCGGGCTGGTCGACCGGTCGGAGCTCGAGGTGGTCGACGTGGACTGGCCCACCGAGGGCCGCGGCTGGGCGCCGGCGCCGCCACCGGTGCCCGCCCCCGCCGTCCTCGAGCCGGGCCCGGTCCCGCGATGACCCTCGTCCACGACTACGTCACCAGGAGCGAGGTCGAGCCCACGCTCGGCTCGCCGTGGCCCGGCCGGGAGCTCGGCGCCCTGCGCCGGACGGTCCGCCACGCCGCGACGCTGCCGCTGGCGGTGCTGCTCGGGGTGCAGTGGCTGTTCGTCGTGGCCGGCGGGCTGCCGGAGACGACCGCCCTGCCGGCCCAGCGCTGGTGGCTGGACCAGCTGGGCGCGCTCTCGGTCCTGCACCACCCCCTCACGGCCGGCCTGCTGCTGGTGGCCAGCGCGGCCCTGGCCCTGCTCGTGCGGCGCGGCCACCGGGCGCCGCGCGTCTGGCTGGCGGTCCCGGCCGCCCTGGGCACCGTGGTGGCGCTGGTCGTCCTGACCGAGGAGGCGGTGGGCGGGCCGCTGAGCGGCGCGCTGGCCGTGATCGTCCTGCTCGTGTGGCTCGCCTCGACCTGGTGGGCGGTGGCCCACGCGGTTCTGGCCGGTCTGGCCGCCCGGCCGCCGGTGACGCCGCGCACGGGGGCCGTCCTCGTCGGCGCCTGGATCGTACTGGTCCCGGGGCCGCTGGCGCTCGGGCGCTGGCTCCTGGCGCCCGGCCTCCGCGAGGAGGCCGCCAGGCTCGCGGGCAACACCGTCGCCCTGCGCTACGCGGCGCTGCTCACGTCGGCGTCCGTCCGGCTCTACCTCTTCGGCGCGCTCCTCGGGCTCCTCGTCTGGCTGGGCTACCAGTGCTGGCCCCGTCCGGGCCGCCGACGCTCCTGGAGGTGGTACGCCGCCCTCGCCCTGGCGTTCGTGGCGGTGGTCGAGCTGTGGTGGACCGCTCAGACCGTCGCGGACCGACGGGTCACCGAGCTCCGCTACGGGACCCCCGGCGACGACCTGCACTTCACCTGCGCGACCTGGGTCTACCCGCCGACGCCCGACGAGCCCGCCGACACCCCGACCCAGACGGTGGCCGTCAGCGGCTCGGGCTGCGGGACGGTGACGGCCTACACGGGCTACCGCCAGCAGGGCACGTCGGCGGCGGGCGTGTCCGTGTCGCCGGTCGCGCTGCGGACGCCGGCGGTGGGCGCGTCCGACGAGCCCGACCGGCCGCTGCTGACCCGACCGGCCGCGGGTCCCGCCGGGGTCCCCCGCCCGCTCGTCGGCGCCCGCTACGGCGACGTCGTCGTGCTCGCCGGCTCGAACCGTTTCGACCGCACCGCCGACCAGCTCGTCGCGGTCTCCGTGCACGGCGGGCCGGCGCTGTGGCGCTTCATCTGCGGCGACAAGCGGGAGGTGCGCGCCCGGTTCGCGGGCGGGCAGCCCGACCCGACCTCGACCGCGACCGTGCCCGGGTCCCCCGGCGACGCGGTGGTCCTGACCTGCGGCGGACGACGCCTGCGGCTCGACCCGGTCACCGGGCTCACCGCCAGCCGCTGATCCGCTCACCACTCCTTCTCCACCGCATCCTCTGCTCGGTCACCGGTCGGTCACCGCTCGGTCGCCACGGTGAGCCGCCCGCGGCGCTCCTCCACCGCCACCCCGCCGTGCTCGTTCGTCGCCACGACCTGCATCCCGAGCGCCCGGAGCCGCGCCACCGTGCCCGGTGCGGGGTGACCGTAGTCGTTGTCGACCCCCGCGCTGGCGATCGCCAGCCGTGCGTGCGTCGCCGCCAGGAACGCCTGGTCCTGCCGCGACGAACCGTGGTGCGGCACCTTGAGCACGTCCGCGTGCAGGTCGGACCCGGCCGCGACGATCGCCTCCTGGCCCGGCGGCTCCACGTCCCCGCTCAGCAGCACGCGCACCCCCGACACCGTCATCATCACCACCAGGCTCGCGTCGTTCTGCCGCCCCGACTCGTCCTCGGCCTCAACCTCGGCCGCAGGGCCGGTCCGTGGCCCGAGGACCTGCCACCCGACCTCGCCGACCGTCCCGGTCGCCCCCACCGCCGGGGTCAGCACCGCCACGCCCCGCGCTGCCGCGGCGGCGTGCACCCGCGCGACGCCCGCGTCCGGCGACGCGAACGGGCACACCCAGACCTGCCCCACCGGACGCACCCCGAGGACGCCCTCGAGGCCGCCGACGTGGTCGTCGTGGAAGTGGGTGAGGACCAGCAGCGGCACGCGGCGGACCCCGAGCTCACCGAGGCAGCGCCGGATCGGGGCCGGGTCGGGTCCGGTGTCGACCACGACCGCGTCGTGCGGCCCGGCCCGCAGCAGCAACCCGTCGCCCTGGCCGACGTCGCAGGCGACGAGGACCCAGTCCGACGGCGGCCAGCCCGGCCGGCGCGGCGACCCGAGCAGCGCCACGACCATCACGAGGGCGACGCCGAGGGTGAGCCAGCGGCGGACGAGGACGGACGGCACCACGAAGGCGGTCGCCAGCGACGCCGCGCCCAGCCAGACCAGGGCGAACGGCGACGCCGGCCAGTCCCGCGACGAGCCCGGCAGCGCCGCGCCCGCGTGCGCGACCCACAGGATCGGCTGCGCCGACCAGGCGGCGCCGAAGCCCAGGACGGCGGCGACGTGCGCGCTCAGCAGCGAGGCCGCGGCGGCCGCGAAGCCCAGGACGGTGGCCGGCCCGACGAACGGACCCGCCACCGCGTTGGTCAGCAGCCCGGACACGCTGACCCGGCCGGAGATCGCCGCCACGACCGGCAGCGTGGCGAGGTGCGCCGCCAGCGGCACGGCCACGGACTCGGCGACCACGCGCGGCAGCCACCGCAGCAGCAGCGCCGTCCAGGACCGCGCCCACCACACGATCCCGCCGCTGGCCAGCACCGACAGGACGAACCCGACCGAGCGGGACAGGAACGGGTCGAGCAGCAGCAGCGCCGTCGCGGCGACCGCGAGGTGCCGCATCCCCGCCTGCCGCCCGCCGGCGCCCAGGGCCGCGAGCGCGACGATGCCCATCGCGGCCGCCCGCAGCACGCTCGGCTCCGTCCGGCAGAGCGCCACGAACACCGCGACCGTGGCGAGCCCCACCGCCCGCAGCGCCCGTCCACGCACGCCGGCCCAGCGGGCCAGCACCAGGCAGAAGGCCAGCAGCAGCGTGAGGTTCGCCCCGGAGACCGCGGTGAGGTGCGACAGCCCCGTGGTGCGGAAGTCGTCGACCACCGTCGGGGTCAGCGCGGACGTGTCGCCCAGCACCAGCGCCGGCACGAGCGCCCGGGGCTCCGGCCGGCGGTGCGCCACGGACGCCCGCAGCCCGGCCCGGACCCGCTCGACCAGCCGGAGCGACGCCGACGGCGCCCGGACCAGCGTCGCTGGCTCCCGGACCCGGACGACCGCGGCGTACGCGTCCCCCGGCTCGGCGCTCTCGAGGCGGCCGCCGACCCGCAGCCGGGAGCCGACGGGCCAGTGGCTCCAGCCGGGGACGGCGGCACCGGTCACGACGACGAGCACCGGCGTCCGGGTCCGCCAGGAACGACCGCGCCCGTCGACCTCGACGGCGACCGCGTCCAGGCTCGCGTACGGGGGCCGGACTCCCTGGGCGGGATGCACCCGCGCGTCTCCCCGCACCTCGACGACGAGGTCGGCGACGGCCCGCTGGGCGGCCAGCGTCGCCACCGGGCCCGAGGTCAGCGCCGCCGCCCTGACCCCGCCGGAGCCACCGACGGCCAGCAGCACGCAGGCGAGTGCGGTCAGCACCGCGGAACGTCGCCGCCACGCGAGCATCGCGAGCCCGACCGCCACCAGCACGGTGCCGCCCCACACGGTGCCCGACCCGGTGGTGCCGAGCCAGGCGCCGACCCAGGCGACGAGCGCCACCGGGACCATCCGCAGGTCGCGCGCGCTCACACCCGTACGTGCGGCGCGATGCGGGCGTACGTCTTGGGCCCGATCCCGTCGACCTCCTGCAGCTCGTCGGCCTTGGTGAACCGACCGTGCTGCTCGCGCCAGTCCACGATCTTCTGAGCGGTCACCGGCCCCACCCCGGGCAGCGTGTCCAGCTGGTCGACGCTCGCGGCGTTGAGGTCGACGGTCGCGCCGCCGGACCCCGTCGACGACCCACCCGCTCCCCCGCCGGAGCCCGTGCCGGCCCCGGACCCGCCCGACGACCGGACCTCGCCGGCCGGGTGCGACCGCGTCCCGACGACGACCTGGACACCGTCCGCGAGGGGCTGCGCCAGGTTGAGCTCGTCGGGGTCGGCGTCGCGTCGGAGGCCCCCGGCGGCCTCGATCGCGTCCTCCACCCGCGCCCCGACCGGCAGCCGCACCAGACCCGGGTGGCGCACCGCACCCAGCACGTGCACGACCAGCCCCGCGGCCGAGGGGGTGGCGCCGGGTGCAGCCGCACCTGAGGAGGCCGGGGATGACGGACCCGCGGACGCACCGCTCGCCGATCCCTCCGGTCCCGCCGTCCCCGCCGTCCCCGCCGTCCCCGCCGTCCCCGGCACGTTCGCGGTCTGGACCGGCGGCGGCGCGGCGACGGCCTCGGGCCGGGCCCGGGCCCAGGACCACCCGCCCCAGACGAGCCCGACGAGCAGGACCGCGGCGACGACCCCCAGGTGCCAGCGGGTGAACCGGCGCGGGGGCTCGAGGTCGTCGAGCCCGACCGGCCGCTCAGCGCGGGCATCGTGCCGCGCGGGGGTGACCTCCCCCTCCTCGCCGACCTCCTCGCGCCCTGCGACGCGGGTCGCTCGCCGGGGCGCAGGTGCACCGTCGCCGAGCAGCCGCGCCAGCCGCTCGCGCGCCAGGGCGGCGAGCTCGGGGTCGGGTGGGGCGGGTCGTCGGGCCACACCAGAGTTCTAAGGACGTGCCGACCCGACGGGCCGGCCGGAGACCGGGCTGTGGACGGGTCCGGGCGGCTCGTACCCGACCTGTGGACGAGCGGGGCGGCCGGGCCGCGCCACCTACCCTGTCCCGAGCGGCGTACGAACGACGCGGCCGGCCACCAGGACGTAGAGTCCGGCCGGACGGCAGGTGACGAGAGAGAGTCGAACCGGTGACCGATGGGTCGAGGCGTGTCTGGCGCGCGGCGCCCGGCACGATGGCCGCGGTCGTGGTCTTCACGGTGCTCGCCGCGGGGGCGCTCGCCGGCCTGGCGTACCTCGTCCACCTGCGCGACGGCTCGCCGTGGGTCCCCGGGGCGCTCGGGCTGCTCGTGCTCCTCGCGCTCGCCTACGCCTGGCGCTTCGGCCTGCACCCGCGGCTGGTCGCCGACGACGACGGGGTGCAGGTGCGCAACCCGTTCTCCACCCGCTCCTTCGCCTGGCACGACATCACGCTGATCGCGCCCGGCGAGAACGGCCTGGTCGTCGGCTCCGAGGACGGCGTGGCCGAGGCCTGGTGCGTGCAGAAGTCGAACTTCTCGATGCGCCGCGGCCGCTTCACCCGGGCGGACGCGGTGGCGCACGAGCTCATCGACGCCCTGGAGCTGCGCAACCCCCCGCTGGAGGACAGCGAGACCGGGCTGCGCATCCGCCGGGCACGGCCGGACGAGTCCCGCCTCCTCACCCGGATCGAGCGCGCGGCGGGCGAGGAGCACCTCGAGCACCTGTTCCCGCCCGAGGAGGTCGCCTACCCGGTCCGCGAGGTCACGACCCGTTGGCGCCGGCTGCTGCACGACCCGGCCTCGCGGGTCTTCGTGCTGGTGCACGGGGCCGAGGGCGAAGCACTCGGTCTGGTCGCGTTCTCCGGCGGAGAGGTCCTGCACCTCGCCGTGGCCCCGCACCGCACCCGGCTCGGCTACGGCTCGGCACTCCTGGAGTTCGCCGTTCGTGAGATCCACGACAGCGGCGAGCCCGAGGCGGGCCTGTGGGTCCTGGAGGGGAACGCGGGGGCGCGGGCCTTCTACCGCCGTCACGGCTGGACCGAGACCGGGCAGCGGCGACCCTGCCGCTACCCGCCGCACCCCGAGGAGCTCCGGATGGTCAAGCAGGTCCGGCACCGCCCCCGTCGCGCGGCGTGAGGTCGGCATGAGCGCGGCGGCGGGCGGCGTGCGGTCGGAGGCAGCCGCCCGCCCGGCCTGGGACAGCAGCCCGGCCCGACGGCGGGTGCCCGCCGCACCGGTCGTCGTGGCCCTGGTCCTGCTGGTGCCCGCGCTCGGGACGACCCTGCTCCGGGTCTTCCCGCCGAGCGACGACGGTGGTGCCCTGCTCGCCTCCTTCGTGCCGTACGGGCTGGTCCTCTACGCGCTGGCTCTCGTGCTGCTGCTCGTCGCGCTCGTCCGGGCCCGACGCCGGCGCCCGCTGGCGGTCCTGACCGTCGCCGTCGCTCTGCTCACCGGGCTGCACGCCAGCTGGCTCGCGCCGTTCTTCGTGCCGGACGGCCGTCCCGTCGTCGGACCCTCCTTCACGGTCCTCGCGCAGAACGTCCACCTCGGCATGGCGGACACGACCCGGATCACGCAGGTCGCCGAGACCGCCGACGTCGTCGTGCTGAGCGAGACGACACGGACGTTCCTGCGCGACCTGCAGACCCCGGCCTGGGACGCGCGCTACCCGTACGCCGTCGGCGACCTGTCCGGCCCCCCGACCGACACCACCGTGTTCTCGCGCTACCCGCTGTCGGACGCGCACCTGCTGGCCGGGTCGACGTCGCCCCAGTGGGTGATGACGCTGGCCGTGCCCGGCCGGACGCCGGTCCGGCTGCTGGGCACCCACCCGTGCAACCCCTACTGCGGCGGCGGGGCGTTCGCCCGCGACCACGCGGTGCTCGAGGCGACGGTCCGCGCCGACCTGGGCTCGCCGCTGGTCGTCGCCGGCGACCTGAACGCGATCGACGACCACGCCCCGCTGCAGCGGCTGCACGCGGACGGGATGCGCAGTGCGGCGGACCTGGTCGGCGCGGGCTGGGTGCCGACCTATCCCTCGGACCGCGGCTTCCCGCCGCTGCTGCCCATCGACCACGTGCTGGTCAACGACCAGCTCACCGCGACGTCGCTGACGACGGTCCGGATGCCCGGCAGCGACCACCTCGGCCTGCTCGCCACCCTCGCCGGGACCCGCTGAGCCGGCTCTGCCGAGTCCCAGCGGCGCCGGGCTCGGCTCAGTGCGTCGCGGCGCGCGAGGCCCGGCAGCTGCAGACGCGCAGGCCGCGTCCGACGAGGTAGTCGCAGGTCACGGCGTGGCTGGTCGACCGGGCGGCCCACTGCACCCCGCCGGCCCCGCCCTGCCCGCCCCGACGGCTCAGCACGAGGCCGCACGGGTCCAGGTGGCTCAGCATGAGCGGGGCCTGGTCGGGAGGAAGGGTGCGCATCGGTGCTCCTGCGGGGTCAGGGTGCTCGCGGACAAGCTGTCCCCTGAAGATTGAGCGATCAACCACCGGACCGGGTCTGTCTCTGCCTCAGGTGGAGGCAGATTTGCGCAAGGTTTTCCCACCGGGGACCCCGCGCACGGCCCGACCCGGCGTCAGGCGGTCGGCACGATGCTGACGAGCTTCGGTGCGCGCACGATGACCTTCGCGACCTCGCGCCCCGCCAGGGCCCGCAGCACGCCCTCGTCCGCCAGCGCGGCCGCGCGCAGCACGTCCTCGGCGACGTCGGGCGCCACCTCGATGCGTCCCCGGACCTTGCCCTGCACCTGGAACACGCACGTCACGGTCTCCGCCACCAGCAGCGACGGGTCGACCTGCGGCCAGGGGGCGTGGGCGACCGACGGGGCGTGGCCCAGGCGCTCCCACATCTCCTCCGCGACGTACGGCGCGACGAGGCTGAGCGCGACCGTGATCACCTCGGCGGCCTCGCGGACCGCCGCGTCGCCCGCACCCGGGCCGGAGTCGACCGCTCGCCGGGCCGCGTTCACCATCTCCATCACCCGCGCCACCGCCACGTTGAAGCGCTGGCTGTCCAGCGCCGCGGTCACGTCGGCCAGCAGCCGGTGCGTCTCGCGCCGCAGCGTCCGGTCGCCGGACGCCGGGTCGGTCCCGGGCGCGCTCGTCACGTCCGTGGCCACCCGGTAGGCCCGCTGCAGGAACTTCAGCGACCCGGCCGGCGACACGTCGGCCCAGTCGATGTCCTCCTCCGGGGGGCCGGCGAAGACCACGGTCAGCCGGACCGCGTCGACCCCGAACGCGTCGATCTGCGCCCCCAGGTCGACGCCGTTGCCCAGCGACTTGCTCATCGCCCGGCCCTGGTTGATGACCTGGCCCTGGTTGAGCAGCTTGCGCATCGGCTCGACGAAGTCGACCAGGCCCATGTCGAACAGCACCTTGGTGAAGAAGCGCATGTAGAGCAGGTGCAGGATCGCGTGCTCGACGCCGCCGACGTACTGCGCGACCGGCATCCAGCGGCGGACGTCGTCGGGGTCGAAGGGTGCCGACGTGTCGTGCGGGCTGCAGTAGCGGAAGAAGTACCACGACGAGTCGACGAACGTGTCCATCGTGTCGGTGTCGCGCTTGGCCGGTCCGCCGCAGCTCGGGCAGGCCACGTTCACCCAGTCGGTGGCGCTGGCCAGCGGCGAGGTGCCCTTCGGGGCCAGCGCGGCCCCGCTCAGGTGCGGCAGCTCGACGGGCAGCTGGTCGTCGGGCACGGCGACCTCGCCGCAGCCCGGGCAGTGGATGATCGGGATCGGCGCGCCCCAGTAGCGCTGACGGCTCAGCAGCCAGTCGCGCAGCCGGAACGTCACCGCCGTCTCGCCGACCCCGTCGTCCTGCAGCTGCTCGACGATGCGCGCGATGCCCGCCGTCTTGTCCGTCAGCCCGTCCAGCGGCCCGGAGGCGACGTAGGTGCCGTCGCCCGAGGTCGCCACCCCGGTCTGCGCCGGGTCGGGCTGGCCGGTGTCGACGACCATCCGGACGTGCAGGCCGTGGGCACGGGCGAAGTCGAGGTCACGCTGGTCGTGCGCCGGGACCCCCATCACCGCGCCGGTGCCGTACTCGGCCAGCACGTAGTCGGCGGCGTAGACCGGGATCTGCTCGCCGTCCGCCGGGTTGGTCGCGTGCACCCCCAGGAACACGCCCGTCTTCGGCCGGTCGGTCGCCTGCCGCTCGATCTCGGTGATCCGCTTGGTCTGCTCCAGGTAGGCCTCGAAGGCCGGGCGGTGCTCGTCGGTGACGATCTCCGCGGCCAGCGGGGCCTCCGGCGCGACCACGAAGAAGGTCGCCCCGAACAGGGTGTCGGGCCGGGTGGTGAAGACCCGGACCGGCTCGGCCCGCAGCGACCCGTCGCCCAGGGTCAGCGCGAAGTCGACGTACGCGCCCTCGGACCGGCCGATCCAGTTGCGCTGCATGGCCAGCACCCGGTCGGGCCAGCCGCCCTCCAGCTCACCCATGTCGTCCAGCAGCCGCTGCGCGTACTCGGTGACCTTGAAGTACCACTGCGTCAGCTGCCGCTTGGTCACCGTGGTGCCGCAGCGCTCGCACATCCCCTGCACGACCTGCTCGTTGGCCAGCACCGTCTGGTCCTTGGGGCACCAGTTCACGAAGCTCGCCTTGCGGTAGGCCAGCCCGCGCTCGCGGAAGCGCAGGAACAGCCACTGCGTCCAGCGGTAGTACTCCGGGTCG